>JBKAGS010000023.1:0-217425 GCA_046290505.1 Phycisphaeraceae bacterium
GATGCACAAGGCCCACCTCTTCGAGCCCGGCGAGTACGGCCGAAACCTGCGCCCCCACACCACGCCAACCCCGCCCGCAACCTGATACGCGACGCGACCTGCAACCGTCGGTACAATCGGTTTGCTATTTCGATTACCGAAGATTGCGAGGTCGCTTTGTCTCGATTCAAACCCGTCTCGTGGTGCGCCGTTCTGTCGCTGATGGTTTGCCTGGCCTCGGGCTGTTCGCACGCCGAGCCCGCCGACGCCCTCGCCGGTCAACGGCCCAACATCGTCCTGGTCATGACCGACGACCAGGGCTACGGCGACCTGGCGTGCCACGGCCACCCGTACCTGCGCACGCCCAACCTCGACATGCTCTACGCCCAGTCCACCCGGCTGACCGACTTCCACGTCAGCCCGACCTGCTCGCCGACGCGTGCCGCGTTGCTCTCGGGGCGCGCGCCGTTTAAGAACGGCATTACGCACACGATCCTCGAGCGCGAGCGCATGGCGCTGACGACCTACACCCTCGCCCAAGCGCTCGGCGAGGCCGGCTACAGCACCGGCATCTTCGGCAAATGGCACCTCGGCGACGAAGACGCGTACCAACCCGACCGGCGCGGGTTCGACGAGGTGTTCATCCACGGCGCGGGCGGCATCGGCCAGAAGTACCCCGGCTCGTGCGCCGATGCGCCGGGCAACGGCTACTTCGATCCGGTGATCCGCCACAACGATACGTTCGTCAAGACCAAGGGCTTTTGCACCGACGTGTTTTTCCGGCAGGCGCTGGGGTGGATTAAACAGAAGAAGGACGCCGACCAGCCCTTCTTCGCGTACATCACGACCAACGCGCCACACGGCCCGTTCATCTGCCCGGACAAGTACAAGCCCTACTACCGCCAACACACCGACAACAAGAACCGCGTCGGGTTCTACGGCATGATCGAGAACATCGACGACAACATGGGCCTGCTGATGGCCAAGCTCGACGAGTGGGAGTTGTCCGACGACACGCTGCTGATTTTTATGTCGGACAACGGCAGCGCGATCGGCGACCACGCCGCGGGGATGAAAGGGCGCAAGGGCTCGGTGGACGAGGGCGGCGCACGCGTGCCGGTGTTCTGGCGCTGGCCGGGCAGACTCGAGGCCGGGCGGGACGTCGGTACGATGCTACGGCATGTGGACTACTTCCCGACGCTCGCCGCGATCGCCGGGGCCCAGACGCCGGGCAACCTCGACGGCCGGAACATGCTGCCGGCGCTGACCGGCAGCGAAACCACCGACAACGAACGCGTCATTTTCTTCCACCAGGGGCGCTGGCCCAAGGCGGGGGCGCCCGGACGCTGGGGCGAGGGCAACACCGACCCGGACGCCAGCAAATACAAGCGTTTCGCGGTACGCAGCGAACGCTGGCGCATGGTCGGCACGGACCAGCTTTACGACATCCAGGCCGACCCCGGCCAGACGACCAACGTCATCGACCAGCACCCGCAGGTCGCGAAAGCGTTGCTCGCGAGGTACGAAGCGTGGTGGGACGAGGTCCGTCCGCTGATGGTCAACGAGGACGCGCCGCTCCTGGACTATCACCCGGTGATTCGGCGGTACGAGCAGCAAAAAGAGACGCGCGGCATCCCCGATTGGCAGCCGCCGAAGTTGTGAGCGGGCCGATGCGTTCGCGCGGTTCGCCCTACCGCTACGGCCACGTCGCGTGGTGCTACGACGCCCTCGCGTCGGCGTATTCGCTTGGCGCGATCGACCGCAGCAAGGCGTTGCACCACGCGTGGGTCAGCGAAGGCGACCGCGTGCTGTACGCCGGCGCAGGCGGCGGGCGGGAGATCGTCGGCGCCTGCGAGCGCGGTGCGGAGGTGACAGGCGTCGAGCCCAGCGCCGCGATGGCGGCCCGGCTGCGACGCACGCTCGGTCAGTGCGCGACGCAAGTCACGATCGACGCACGCGCGATCGACACGTTCGACACCGACCGTCCATTCGACCTCGTCATCGCTCACTACTTCTTGAACTTGTTCGACCCGCCGACGATGCCGCGCGTGCTCGATCGGTTGTGCGGCTTCGTGCGTCCCGGCGGGAGACTGGTCGTCGCCGATTTCAAGCCCGCCCACAATGACGCGCGGTGGTTCGATCACGCGTTGCGTGCTGCGTACTACCGGCCGGTCAACCTGGCCGGTAAGGCGTTGGGCATCTGCGACCTGCACCCGGTTTACGACTACGCCCCGCTGCTGATCGATCGCGGGTTTTCGGTCGAATCGCGCGTCGGTTTTTTCCGGGTCCCGGGGCTGGGGTGCCTGTACGAATCGATCGTGGCGTCAACGGACCTCGGTCAGTAGCACGCGTTCTGCGAAGAGCACCCGCCCGTCCCGGCCGCGGCTCTCGAACGTGATCGCCGGATCGTCGCGCCGCCAGTCGATTCTCAGCAAGCCGAAGTTCGCGGTGCGCAAGACGGGACCGGTGCGGTGTGTGTTCGGCTCGCGGACTGGCCTGTTTCTTTCGTTCATGCCCGACGACGTGAAGTCCCACATCGGGTATGGCGTTGCGGGCCCGGCGTCGCGCGATGCCTCGGTCAGGTGCCGGTCCCCACTGATGAAAAACACGCCCGCCGCTCCCGTCTTTTCGATCAGGTCGAACAGCCGCTGGCGTTCGTGCGGGAAGTTGCCCCACGTTTCCCAGCCGTGCTCGTCCGCGATGACCTGGATGCTCGAGGCGATGACCCGAACGTCGGCAGGCCGCTCGAGCTGGGCTTGGAGCCATGCCCACTGCGCTTCCCCGAGAAGCGTGCTCCGCCCATCGGTGCGCGGGACGTAAGGCCCTTTGCCATCGACTCGGCCTTGGGGGTTACGGACCAGCGCGTCCCGGAACGAACGGGTGTCGAGCAGGATCACCTGCAGCCGCCGGCCTTCGGGCCCGAACAGGTGCGCGTCGTAGACGCCTTGCCGCTGGCGGACCGGCGAGTCCTCGGGCAGGTCGAAAAAATCGATGAACTGCTGCTGCGCGACCCGCTTGAGCGCGAACTCCTTGCCCGCGTCGTTAAGCCCGTAATCGTGATCGTCCCACGTCGCGAGTACCGGCACCTCCCGACGCAGCGCACGCCAGCCCGGCTGCCGCTGTTCGAACTCGGCGTACGTGCGCTCGAAATCCTCCGCCCCGGCCGGCGGGCGCGGGATATCGACGTAGACGTTGTCGCCGATGAACAGGAAAAGGTCCGGCTCGGCGTCGAGGATGCTCTGCCAGATCTGCTGGGGCTGGTCGGCCTTGGCGCAGGACGCGAAAGCGATCGTCCGGACCTCGGGGCCGGGAACGTGGCCCGGCGTGCGTTGACAGCCCTGGAGGGCCGGCACGATCAGCAGCGTCAGTGCGATCATCACGGCGGCGAGAATGCTGTTGCGTGTGCTGGTCATGCGGTTACCCATACTAAAGATGAACGCAGCGTGTCGGCAAGCCGACACGATTCACAACAATCCAAGCAACAAGCCCGCGCATGGGCGCGGGCTTGTTGCGTGTGATCGTCGAGCAACTCAGTCTATTCCGTGGCGGCTTCGGTCGCTTCCGCGGCCTCGGCCTGTTCGCCTTCTTCGCCCTCGGCGGGCCCTTCTTCGAGCTCTTCGAGCGGCTTGTCGCTGACGACCCAGAGCTTGATCTCGCACTTGAGGTCCTTGGCGAGCTGGATCGGGATGTGGTACGTGTCCAGCCGGCTGATCTTCTCGCCGATGCGGACGTGGCGGTCTTCGACGGCGAAGCCCTCGGCCTGCAGCGCCTCGGAGATGTCGTGCTGCGACACCCCGCCGAACAGGATGCCCTGCTCGTTCGCCGATCGCTCGAGGGTCAGTTCGTAGTCGGTAAGTTTTTCGAGCAGCGCTTCCTGTTCGCCACGCAGCTTCTTGAGCTCGGCCTCGACTTCGGCCCGGCGGGCGGAGAGTTCCTTGATCTTTTCTTCGGTCGGGGCCTCGGCCAGGCCGTGCGGCAGAAGGTAGTTGCGTGCGTACCCGGGCTTGACCTTGACGACGTCGCCGACGATGCCGAGGTTCTCGATGGTGTCCAGGAGCAGGAGTTCGATCTGTTTCATGGTCGTGGCTGTCCTTCTTGCAAAGTTAGGCGTCGGCCCGACCGCGACGCGCGGCCGGCGTACACCAGCGGGTTGTGAGCCGTTTGGCTTTCTCGCTTAGCCATCAGCCAGCGAACCGGCTGAGGTCATGGCGAACGTCCAACGGCGAATGGCTTGATTAAAACGGGATTTCTTCTTCATCGACCGGCTCGTGCCCGCCGCCGCTGTCCTCCCAACCGCCGCCGTCGTCCTGGCTTCGGTTGCCGTAGCCGTTGCTTGGCCGGCCGCCGTCGCTGTGGCTCCCGCCGCCAGCCCCGGCGTTGTCTTTGGAATCGACGAACTGCCAGGTGTCGATGACGACTTTGAGCTTGCTGCGTTTCTGGCCGGACTGTCGGTCCTCCCACTGCTCGAAGCGGAGCTTGCCTTCGATGAAGATCGGCCGGCCCTTGCTGAAGAACTTGCTGATGTTCTCCGCGGTTCGTCCGAAGGCGGTGCAGTCCACGAAGTTCGGCCGGTCTTCCCACTGCCCGGTGGACTTGTTCTGGAACCGGTCGTTGACGGCCAGGCCGATGTCGCACACCGCGGTGTTGTTCGGCAAAAAGCGCAGCTCGGGGTCGCGCGTGAAGTTGCCCATGAGGATGACTTTATTGAAGCTCGGCATGATCGATCGACGCCAGGAGTTAGGAAATCGAAGTTAGGAGCGGTGCCCGCGCACCGTTGACAGGCTGGTACGTCTGGTGCTTGTTTACTCGCCGGCAGAGGCGACGGCCTCGGCGTCCTGCGAGACGCTTGCGCCTTCAAGCGCCAGCTTCAGCTCTTCCTCGCCCATGTGGTCGGCGCGGATGAACATGACGCGCAGGACCTGTTCGGACAGGTTGCAGTCGCGCTCGATGTTGGCGATCTGTGTCGGCCGGGCGCGGAAGTAGGCGATCAGGAACGTGCCTCGCTTCTGGCCTTCGATCGGGTAAGCGAGCTTGCGTTCTTCCCACTTGTGCAGGGTGAGCGTCTGGGCCTCGGCGCGGTCGAGCATCTCCTGGACGTGCGCGGTCGCGCCGGCGCTGTCGGTGGCCAGCGCGGCCTGGTTCATGAGGAACAGGGCTTCGTAGAGGACGGGGGTCGAGTCGGACATCGGTCGTCTCCATGCCGGGCGTCGTGCCCGAGGCTGGTGTACTGCCCGGTATCCCCCGCCGACGAGGTGGGCCGGGCTTAGTGGAGCGCGGCACCGTGGTGCGGGGGCCTGGGTCTGCGGCCGACGTTGGCCGACAGCCGGGCGGCGTGTCGAGCCCGGTAGTGTAGCGGAACGGTTTTCTGCCCGCAATCACCCGGCCGCCCCCTGTCCTGCACCCAAAGGGCTGGGAAAGCCGCGCCATCACACCTTCGCCTCGTTCATCTTCAGCACCTGGTCGTCCGCGTGGTACGAGGACCTGACCAGCGGCCCCGACTCGCAGTGGCGGAACCCGATCGACTCGGCCAGCCGCTTGTATTCAATGAACTGCGCGGGCGTGACCCACCGCGAGATCGGCAGGTGGTTGCGCGTCGGCTGCAGATACTGACCGATCGTCAGGATGTCGCACGATTCGTGCACGCCCGGGTACGTGGCCCCCGGATAGGACAACTGATCTATCCGCTCCCCAGCCGCTTGCGGCTTGGCGGGTTGATGATGATCCCAATACGGGTTGGCGTGGTCGACCAGCCCGCCGCCGCGGCGCAGCTTGTGCCCGAGCTCGGGTTTTTCCAGGCCGACGTTGTGGTGCAGCGAACCCGACGCGTGGATGCCGGCCGCTTCACGATGCTCGGCGTGGGCGTTGGGCATCACCCGGTACGGGTCGGGCACCTCGAACGCGTCTCGGTTCGTCCGCGGGTCGTCGTCGTTGACCCCGACGACGCGTGTGCCCTCGGTCACGTCGCGCATGAGCTGTTCGATTTCTTCCTCGCGTTCGCCGATGCCGACCATGATGCCGGTCTTGACCGTCAGGCCCTGCGCTTTGGCCCGGCGGAGCAGCTCGATCGAGCGCTCGTAGATCGCCTGGGGGCGAACGACCTTGTACAGCCGCTTGACCGACTCCATGTTGTGGTTCAAGATCTCCGGCCGTTCGTCCAGAACAATCTGCAGCGCGTCCCAATCTCCCAGGAAATCGGGGATCAGCACCTCGACCTGAGTGCCGGGCGATTGACGCCTGATCTCGCGGATCGTCTCGGCCCAGATTTCCGCCCCGCCGTCGGGCAATTCGTCGCGGTTCACCGACGTGATGACCAGGTGCTTGAGGTCCATGATCGCCGCGGCTTCCCCGACCCGCCGCGGTTCGTCGAGGTCGTATTCCGGGGGCTTGCCGGTCTTGATGTGGCAGAACCCGCATGATCGCGTGCAGACGTCCCCGAGGATCATCATGGTCGCGGTGCCGCGCTCCCAACATTCGCCGAGGTTCGGGCACTTGGCCGACTCGCAGACGGTGTGGAGCTTGTACTTGTCGACGAGCGCGCGTGTCTCTTTGAAGCCCGGCCCGCTCGGCAGCTTCGCGCGCAGCCAATCGGGCTTCTTGCGTTTGATGAACTCCAGGCCCGCCCCGCCGTTGGCGGAAGAACCGTTACTCAAGACCATACTCGACAGATCGATCTTCATCAGAAACGTATTATAGGTCGCCGAACCTGAACGAGCCATCGGGCAGCGACTCGGCATGAATGTTTACGAAAAGAAGAACAGTCGGCGGGCTGCTAGGATTGCAACGGACCGATCGATGCAACCGATGCCCACCGACCTTGCCCTACCGCTCGAATACAGCTACCTCGCCCTGCCCGAGGCGTTCTACACCCTTGTCGCGCCCACACCCGTCGTTAAGCCGGCCCTTGCCGTGTTCAATGCGACACTCGCAACCGAGTTGGGCCTGGACTTCGCCGGGTCGACCGAGGACGCGTTGGCCAACCTGTTCTCCGGCACGCGATTGCCGCCGAACGCCCGGCCCTTCGCGCAGGCTTACGCCGGGCACCAGTTCGGCGGCTTCACGATGCTCGGCGACGGCCGGGCGCACGTGCTCGGCGAGCACATCACGCCCCACGGCGAGCGCGTTGACCTCCAACTGAAAGGCTCGGGCCAGACGCCCTACTCGCGTCGTGGCGACGGCCGGGCCGTGCTCGGGCCGATGCTGCGCGAGTACCTCATCAGCGAAGCGATGGCCGCGCTGGGCATCCCCACGACCCGCGCATTAGCGGTCGTCAGCACAGGCGAGAGCGTCTACCGCGAGCAGCCCGAACAGGGCGCGGTCCTGACGCGCGTCGCCGCGTCGCACCTGCGCGTCGGCACGTTCGAATACGCCGCCGCCCACCGCGACCGCGCGCTGCTCGAAGCGCTGATCGATTACACCCTCGCACGTCACTTCCCGCCACTGGTCCGGGCCGACAACAAGGCCCTCGCCTTGCTCGACGCGGTGCTGCACAAGCAAGCCGACCTCGTCGTCCACTGGATGCGCGTCGGCTTCGTCCACGGCGTCATGAACACCGACAACATGGCCTTGTCTGGCGAAACCATCGACTACGGCCCGTGCGCCTTCATGGACCAGTACGACCCGGCGACCTGCTTCAGCTCGATCGATGTCAACCGCCGATACGCCTACGCCAACCAGCCCGCGATCGCGCTGTGGAATCTCACACGCTTCGCCGAGGCGCTGCTCCCGGCGATCGATGAGGATGAGATGCGGGCCGTGGCCATGGCCGAGGAAACACTCAAGACCTACTCGCACCTGTACCGTGACAAGTGGCTCGCAATGATGCGCGCCAAGCTCGGCTTGTTCGGCGAAGAAGCAGGCGACGAACCACTGATCGACCGCCTGCTGAGCTGGATGAAAGACAACAACGCCGACTACACCAACACGTTCCGCGGCCTGAGGTTGATAGTCCCATCGACTCAAATAGCCCCGCCTGTCAATGCGGGGCCCGCATCACAAGACGCGCCCAGCCCCGCCTTCACATGCGGGGCTAATTTCGACGACGATACCTTCCGCGCCTGGCACAACGACTGGCAGGCCCGACGCGAGCGCCAAGACGAACCGCTCGAGGCGTCAGACCAATTGATGCAGCAGACCAACCCCGCCGTGATCCCCCGCAACCACAAGGTCGAACAAGCCCTCGCCGCCGCGACCGCCGGCGACATCCAGCCGTTCGACGCCCTGCTGTCGGCGTTGCAATCGCCTTACGAAGAACGCGAAGCACTCGCCCCCTACCAGTCCCCCGCCCCGCCCGGCTCGTGCAAGTATCAGACGTATTGCGGGACGTAGACAAAGCCGTGACTTAGCCGCCGCGTCACCACGCGGGGGTCGAGCAAGCGTGTGCTCGGCTAATGAAATCGACTCTCGACCCTATATTCCCCCCTATATTCCCCCAGCTATTGACGAGTCAGCGGGTGAACACTACCCTCAGCGTAACGCGGGCGTTGCAACACATCTGCGGGTAGGAGATACCGGAAGGAACGCAGCCGCGAAAAGTAGTCTTAGGAAGACTCGCACAGGCAAGAAATCTTAACCCTAAGGTGCCCTTGCGCCACCACACAAAATAAACCAACTTCAAATTTCATTTCCCCTTTTCCGCATTTGATTCAGTAGTATAGCCGTATGGGTGACGCTATCCGAATAATTATTTTTACTCTTTTTGGCGTATTGGCTTTATGGTGTATCGCCAAAAGTATGTGGGATAAATTCATACCGCCAAAGTGTAGGCATGGGTATCGCAAACTTTGGTCGTGGCAACAAAAATGCGAGAATTGCACGATTGAATGGGCAAACTCCGAGCAACTAAGGCATATGAAGGAGAAGCAGCAAAGGCTGGAAGCGCAACGCAAAGAAAGAGCCGTTCAAATCGAAATTGACAAAGAACGCATTGAGGAAGCCATACGTCTCAGGGATTTAGCCTATATCAAGACAATGACGCCTACAAAATTTGAAGAGGTTGTTCTGCAAGCATATCGCAACCAAGGTTGGTCAGCTGACGCAACACCCGTCACTGGGGACGATGGTGTTGACGGCCGTTTATACAAAGGAGGCAAACTATTTATCCTTCAATGCAAAAGATTTACAAAGAATAATGTCGGCGCACCTGCAATCCGTGATCTACTTGGGACAGTCAAACGTGAAGATGCCAATGGTGGTGTTCTGGTTACAACATCATCATTTACTCAAGCAGCACGCAGGACTGCCGAAGAACAGCCAATTGAATTAATAGATGGCAACCAACTAATTGATATGGTACGACTGGCATTCCCAAATGGTCAGCTAGTTCCAGAAGATTTTGTAGTCGAGATAATTGAGAAACGTAAACGCCCTAATATTTGTCCAGAATGTGGGCAAGCTGTACGCGAGGTGAAGGGTAAATATGGACCATTCCTAGGGTGTGTGAGATATCCTGACTGCAAATGGACGATGAGTATTGGTTCCGGAAAGAATCGCGGCAAGGGTAAGTGGCGTGGCCGATTTTGACAGCTACTGCTTTGGTCAATTTCCGCTATTATCCCCGCCTGACCCCTTTCCACTAGCCCCAAACCCTACCCCCACCATGAAAATCCACGAATACCAGTCCCGTGAGCTCCTCGAGAAGTTCGGCGTCCCCGTGCCCGGGGGGATCGTCATTGACGCCGCCGACCAGGCCGAGGCGGCGTTTAACAAGCTGGCCGAGGGCGGGGCGACGCTCGCGGTGGTCAAGGCCCAGGTCCACGCCGGGGGCCGCGGCAAGGGTGGGGGCGTGAAGCTGGTCAAGACCGCGGCGGAGGCGAAGGAAGCCTCGACGACGATCCTTTCTAAGCCGCTGGTGACGCCGCAGACGACCGCCGAGGGCGTCGAGGTGAAGAAGCTGTTGATCGCCTCGGGCGTGGACATCGCCAAGGAGTACTACGCGGGCATCGTCGTCGACCGCGCGCAGGGCTGCCCGGTCTTGATGGGCTCGTCGGAAGGCGGGATGGACATCGAAGAGGTCGCGGAGAAGACGCCGGAGAAGATCATCAAGGAACCGATCGACCCGGACACCGGCCTGCAGGCGTACCAGGCGCGCAAGGTCGCGTTCGCGATGGGCTTCACCGGCAAGCAGGTCGGCCAGGCGGTCAAGGTGCTGATGAACCTGTCCAAGCTGTTCCTGGGCACGGATGCGTCGCTGGTCGAGATCAACCCGCTGATCGTGACGCCCGCCAGCGACGAGCACCCCGACGGGCAGGTGCTGGCGATCGACGCGAAGATCGACTTCGACGACAACGCGCTGTTCCGGCACAAAGACATCCAGGCGCTTGAAGACCCCGCGGAGGTGGACGCCTCGGAAGTGCAGGCGGCGAAGTACGGCCTGTCTTACATCAAGCTCGACGGCACGATCGGCTGTTTGGTGAACGGCGCGGGACTGGCGATGGCGACGATGGACATCATCAAGCTGCACGGCGGGGACCCGGCGAACTTTTTGGACGTCGGCGGCAGCGCCAACGAAGAGGCCGTCACCGAGGCCTTCCGCATCATCCTCGCCGACCCCAACGTCAACGGCATCCTCGTCAACATCTTCGGCGGGATTGCCAAGTGCGACATCATCGCCAACGCGATCGTCGCCGCCGCCAAGGAAGTCGGCTTCGAGGTCCCGCTGGTCGTCCGCCTGGAAGGCACAAACGTCGAGCCGGCCCGGGAGATCCTCGAGAAGGCCAAGGCCGACATCCCGACGATGGTCGTGGGCAGCGACCTGACCGACGCGGCGAAGAAGATCACGTCGGCTGTGGCGGTGTGATTCGGATATAATTCACAACTTGAATTTTTCCGGAGTGTGACAATGACGCGTAGCGAGATGCAGAAACATCTTGACCCGAACGATTTCGTGCCGTTTGTCATCACGATGAACAACGGCGAAAAATTCGCCGTTAACCATGCCGAGTTAGCGATGCTGACCGCATCCGACACGCTGTACATCTTCGATTACGCGCCGGGCGAAAAAGGCATCACAGAACTCCAAAAAATCGCTCGCATCCACAACATCTGTACGATCGAAAAAGAAATCGACTCCGCCGCTTGACCGCACTTACTGAAAACTGACTGAACGATTCAGCCCCGGCGTGGAATAACACGCCGGGGCTGTCTATTGTGCCGTGCACGAACCTTCCGACAACCCAAGGAGCACAACCCATGGCCATCGATCCAAAAGGCAAGACCGTCCTCATCACCGGCGCCAACCGCGGCATCGGCCTGGCGTTTGCCGAAGCTTTCCTAGCCGAGGGCGTCAGCAAGCTCTACGCCACCGCCCGTAAACCAGAGACGTTGCAACCGCTCATCGATAAGCATGGCGACAGGGTCGTCCCGCTCGCGCTCGACCTCGCCGACGAGGCGTCGGTCAACGCCGCGGCGAAGACCGCGTCCGATGTTGATGTCGTCGTGAACAACGGCGGCGTGCTGAGCAAGGGTGATTACGCCGGGGACGACGTGTTTAAGAACCTCGACTGGGAGATCGACGTGAACGTGAAGGGCCTGCTCCGTGTCGCCCGCGCGTTTGTGCCGGTGCTCAAGGCCAAGGGCGGCGGCGCGCTGGTCCAACTCAACTCGGTGGCTTCGCTTCGTAACTTCCCGCCGTTCACGACGTACTGCGCGTCCAAGGCGGCGAGCTACTCGATCACGCAGGGCCTGCACGACCAGCTCGCCGAGTTCGGCATCGACGTGGTCAGCGTCCACCCCGGCCCGATCAAGACGGACATGGGCGACGACGCGGGATTCGACGACGCCCCGCCGCCTTCGGTCGTCGCCGACGCGTTGATCGCCGCGCTCAAGGCCGGCGAGTTCCACTGCTTCCCGGATGATTTCGCGAAGCAGTTCTGGGCGGGCTATCAGGGCTTTGCGAAGGGCGTGGTCGAGCCGGCGATGACGGCCGAGGCGTAAGGCCTGGATTGCATGGTTGATCATGAGCCCGCGCAGACGCGCGGGTTTTTCTTTTCTATGATGCGTCCATGAAACCCGAGCCCCTACTCGCCGAACTCAACCGCCTGCGTAAAGACATCGGCGAAGACCCGACGGACATCGAATGGCTGGCGCTCCAACACGCGTTCATCTTCATCAGCTACAAGCACAAGGAGTTTGAACAGTACGTCGCCGAGGCGACCGAGCGCGGGGAGTTTAAGGCGTACGAGGAGTCGGATGGGATTTAGAGGGGTCGGTTTTTGAACCGCCGAGGCGCCAAGACATTTATAACCACGGATCACACGGATTGCGCTGCAAATATCCGTGAACATCTGTGTCTGTAAAATGACTTTCTTGGCGACTTGGCGTCTTGGCGTCTTGGCGTCTTGGCGTCTTGGCGTCTTGGCGTCTTGGCGTTCAATTCAAACGCTCGAAACCTTTGCCTTCCCGCCCGCGATGTCTTCGTTGATCAGGCCGTCGCGGAGTTTGACGACGCGTTCGCAGCGGTGCTGCATCTCCGGGTCGTGGGTGACCATGACGATGGTCAGGCCGCCCTCGTGCAGTTCGTCGAAGAGCGCGAGGATCGCGTTGCCGGTCTTCGTATCGAGGTTGCCGGTCGGTTCGTCGGCGAGGAGGATGCTCGGCTCGTTGACCAGGGCCCTCGCGATGGCGACGCGCTGCATCTGCCCGCCGGAGAGCTGGTTGGGCCGGTGGGTGATGCGGTCAGCGAGCTCGACTTTTTCGAGCACCGCCTCGGCGCGTTCCCGGCGCTCGGTCGCGGGGATGCCCTGGTAGAACAGCGGGACGACGACGTTGTCGAGCACGGTGAGCTGGGGGATCAGGTTGAACGCCTGGAAGACGAAGCCGAGGCGCTTGCCGCGGACCTTGCTGAGCTGTTGGTCGTCCATCTGTGCGACGTCGTCGCCGTCCAGGAGGTACTGGCCGGCGGTCGGTTTGTCGAGGCAGCCGACGATGTTCATGAGCGTGGACTTGCCTGAGCCGGACGGGCCCATGATCGAGAGGTACTGGCCGCGGGGGATGTCGAGGTCGACCCCGCCGAGCGCGTGGACCGGGGGCGCGGCCTTGTTTTTTTGGTAGACCTTGGTGACGTTGAGGATGCGGGCGACGTGGTCGGTCATGCTTGTTCGCGGGCTCGTTCAACGGACGCGGGTGCCGGTGTTATCTTACCGCGATGATCGGTTTGGGCCTGTACATCGTTTTCTTCCTGTTCATGCTTGTCGGCCTGGTCGTCGGCGTCGTCCTGTGGAGCACCGGCGGGCGATCGCGTTCGGGCGGCGAGATGGCCTGCGGCTCGTGCGGCTACGCGGTGCGTGGGTTGACGCAGTGGGCCTGCCCCGAGTGCGGCGCGGACCTGCGCGAGGCGGGCATCCGCTCGGGCGGGTCGTCGGGCCGGCGGGTGCTGGGCGTCCTCCTGACGATCGCGTGTAGCGCGGTGCTGCTGTTGAGTTGTGTTGTGCCGGCGGTCATGTTTACGCTCCCATCTGGGCCTAGCTCAAGTTCGCCGGTGACTTATCCGAACAGTTCCACAGGCACAGCGATCCCGGCAGCACCGAACACGAACTCAACGGGCGAATCGAACGACGTAGACGCGGAAGGATCGGGCGAGGATTCGGGCGGCGAGTCGGATTCGACTGACCGTTAACCCCGGGGGATCTTCGAGCCGTGCGGGTCGGTCTGCGGTTTGCCTAGGAGTTTGTCGAGTTGTTCGGACAGTTCGTGGGCGTGTTCGAGCAGTTCCGCCTCGCTGTGGACCGCGTCGGGGTCGATGCCCGCCTGGTTGACGAGGTAGGTCTCCCACAGCCGGTGGGCGCGGACCATCTGTTCGGCGTGGGCCCGGCCGGCGTCGGTCAGCGCGACCATCCCCGCTTCGACGTTGGCCATGCCCGCCTGCACCAAGCGGCTGACCGCGGCGCGGATCTGCTTGGCGTGCAGGCCCGTCTCCTCGCCGATCGCCTGCGGCCGGTCGATGGGCTGTTCGCCGAGCCGGTAGACCGCCTTGAGCACGTCTTCCTCGGCGACGTGGCGTGACAGTCGCAGTCGGCGGAGGCGCTCGAACACCCAGCCGTGCCCGGGGCTGAACAGCACGGCCAGGCCGAACAGCAGCGCCGCGACGATGACGATCGCCGGTCCGGTGGGCGAGCCGAACACGAAGGCGACGGACATGCCCAGCCCCGCCGCGACCCCGCCGAACACCGCGGAGAGCAGCAGCATCACGCCGAAGCGGTTGGTGACCTGGTACGCGGCGGACGCGGGCGTGATGACCATCGCGACGACGAGGATCACGCCGGTCGTCTTGAGCCCGGCGACGATCGTCACGGACAACAACCCCATCAGGAGGTAGTGGGTGAGCACCACGCTGACGCCCATCGCCGCGGCGAGGACGGGGTCGAAACTGATCAGTTTCAAGCGGTGGTAAAGCACGACGATGACGAGGATCACCGCCGGGCACACCGCGATCATCATCCACAGGTCCGCGGTCGAGATCGCCAGCGGGTCGCCGAAGAGGAAGCACTGCATGTCGAAGTGCGTCGCGCGGTCCATCATGCTGTAAAGGATGATGCCGACGGCGAACATGGCGGTGAACACGATGCCGATCGACGAGTCTTCCTTTGTCCGGCTGGTGCGGGTGACGAGGTTGATCAGCGCGGTGGTGACGATGCCCGCGGCGGTTGCGCCCAGGAGCAGCGGGAGCGGGTCGGTCCGGCCGGTGAGCATGAACGTGAGTACGACGCCGGGCAGGACGGCGTGCGACAGCGCGTCGCCGATCAGCGCCATTCGCCTGAGCACGACGAACGTGCCCAGCAGCCCGCAGGTCGTGCCGACGAGCATCGTGCACAGGGTCTGCGTCAGCCAGCGCTGCGACCAGGGCACGAGGGCCTGGTCGAGGCTGAAGTCGAGTTGTGCAAGCAATACGTGCGTCATCGCGTGTTAGCCGGCCGATCGGTTGACGTGACGGTCGCCCGGCGCGGTGCGTCGCCTGAGGGTTTCGTCGGCGGTATCGAGCAGCGACAGCCGCCCGCCGTAGGTCGCGCGCAGGTTCGCGTCGTTGACGACCTCGCCCGCCGGCCCGAACGCGATGACGCGCTGGTTGAGCATGAGCACGCGGTCGAACCGCTCGAGGATCGACAGGTCGTGGTTGACGACGATGACGGTCTTGCCCGTCCGCCGGATCTCGTCGATGAGCGCGAAGATCGCCTGCTCGGACGTCGCGTCCACGCCGGCGAAAGGCTCGTCGAGCAAGAGCAGTTCCGCCTGCTGACAGAGCGCGCGGGCGAGGAACACCCGCCGTTGCTGCCCGCCGGAGAGTTGTCGGATGTGGCGGTCGGCGAAGCGCGTCATGCCCACCTGCTCGAGCGCGTCGTGCGCCGCATCGCGGTCGTCCCGGCCAGGCCAGCCCAGCCAGCCCATGCGTGCCCGGCCCATCAGCACCACGTCGTACACCGTCACCGGGAAGTCCCAATCCACGCCCTCGGTCTGCGGGACGTACGCGACGTGCCGCCGCTCACCGCGCACGTCCCCGCCGAACAACAGCACGCGCCCGTAGTCCGGCCGAATCAAACCGAGCATACACTTGAGCAGCGTGCTCTTGCCCGCGCCGTTGGGCCCGATGATCCCGACCATCTCGCCGGGCATCACCGCAAACGAGGCGGAACGCAGCACCGGCCGAGCGTCGTACGCGACCGTCAGACCCTCGGCCGTCACGACCGCGTCGGCCGACGCATCCCCCTGTTTCAATGGACTGTTCTGCAACTGCATCCGCTGAATCCTAACGCCCAAACGGGAACTCTCTCGCCGCTCACTGAAAAGAACACCTACGTAAAGTCTTAAATAGCCGGCGGCCTACGGACGCCGGACAAGAGAACATCGCTTGTGTCGCGACCGACAATCGCTTTCGCGTCCGGGGCCCGTAGGTCCCCGGCTGTCTTGCATGGTCTTCTTCATTTTCTATCACTCACTCCAGCGCCTCGACCATCGTCGTCGTGTTGTGCCGGATCATCCCGATGTACGTCCCGCCCGGCTCGCCACGCTTGCCCAGCGAGTCGCTAAACAACTCCCCGCCCACCGCGACGCCGGTCTCCTCGGCGATCTGCTCGATCAACTTGTTCAGGTTGTTGGTCACCGATGTCTCGTAGAACACCGCGCGGATGCCGCGGTCGCGGATCAGTTGCTCCAGCCGCTGCACGTCCCGCGACGTCGCCTGCTGCTCGGTGCTGATCCCCACCACGCCATGCACCTCGATGCCGTATGCCCGGCCGAAATAGTTGAACGCGTCATGACTCGTAATAATCACCCGGCGCTCGGCCGGCACGCGCTCGAACTGCGAACGCACCCACGCGTCCAACTCATCCAGTTCTTTCAAATACGCCTCGGCCCGCTCGCGGTAGCCCGCCTCGTTCCCCGGGTCCGCCTCGATCAACGCGTCGCGGATGCCCTCGGCGTAACGCTTGAACAGCACGACGTCCATCCAGCAGTGCGGATCGGGCGCCCCCTCGGCACCCGCGTCCGAGATCGGCTTGATGCTCGCCTGCTCGGCGAGGTAAACCGTCTTGCCCTCGCCCTTGTCTTTCAGGATCTTGTCGAACGTGGACTCCAGGTGCAGGCCGTTGGCGAGCACCAGGTCGGCCTCGAGGACCGCGCTGCCGTGCTTGGGCGCGACCTTGAACGTGTGCGGGTCCTCGCCCTCGCGCATCACGCCGACGACCTGCGCGTCGTCGCCCGCGATCACCCGCGCCGCGTCCGCGATCATCGTCGTCGTCGCCAGCACCTTCACCCGCCCGTCGTCCTCGAACATCCCCGAATCGGGCTCGGACCCACAGCCCGCAAAGAAGGGGCCCGAGGCGAGAAGCAAGCACGCAAGCAATAGCACGCCGTGCCGGTTGGTCTTGTCTTGTTGCATTGGGTTATGATAGTTCGTGTTCATTGATTTGACCATTCAAAGTAAGGGTTCAAAAGACTAGTTCCACCCGCAGCGTGGCGACCCACGCGTCCTCGAGGCCCGCCCCGCCGGGATTCGCGATGTACTGAAGGTCGGGCTTGAGCGACAGGTGCTCGCCCAGACGCAGCTCATAAAACAGCTCGACCGCCGCCTCCGCCTCATCGGTCAGGCCCGCGCCCGGCGCATCGGACAACCCCGCCCAGCTCACCATCACGCCGGCGGTGTCCGCGTCACGCCCCGGCAGCGCGCCGACCCACTGGACGCCCGCGCCGACGTGGTGCTCGATCAGGCTCAGCTGCGGGTCCGCCCAGCCGTACTGGAAGAAAGCGCCCAGACCCTGCCCGTCGCCGGCCCCGGGGTTTTCCCGGTAGAGGGTCTGATCGAACACGAGAAACGCGCCCGTTGCTCGTGATCGCGCCCCGCCATCGAAACGCGGGAAGTCGCCGGTGTGGTGCCAGGACCCCACCGCGACGCGTCCCGGCGAGGCATCCGCCGCCTCAACGCCGCCCCACGCGTACCCGACCTCGCCGATCACGAACAGGTCCGCCGGGCCGCCAAACAGCGTCTTGGGCCCGCGCGTCCCCGTCGGCACGCCTTCCTGCAGCGCCCCATCAAACACCCCGGCCCCGGCGTACAAGCCCCCGCCCTCGCCGACAAAACCGATCGCGCCGAACGCCGGGTCGGGGTAAGTCGGCAGCACAAACAGCGTCGGGCTAAAGCCCGGCGACGAATGAATGAAGCCCCCGCCGTGCTCCACAAACGCGAAGTCCGCGTTCGCGTCCATCTTGCCGACCTTGATCCGCGCCACCCCATCGAACAGCGTCTGCTGGTACCAGAGCTCGTACAACGCGGTGAAATCATCCGCGTCGATGTTCGAATAGGCCTGCAGGTCGCCGGTCTCCGCCGACCCGTCCTGGCCTTCCTGCGTCTGAAAGCTGGCCAGCAAGCTGCCGCCCTCGACGCCGACAAGGGGACCGAGGTCCAGCCCGATGGATAAGTCAAAGAGGTGGCGGAACGTCCCGGCCCCGGAGCGGCCGCCGCTGAGATTCCTGGACACATCGACCGTCAACGTCGCATCGACCGCGATGCCGGCATCTGCCACGCGGCCCAGCACCCCAGCCTCGGTCGGGTCCGTCCCGTCGGGACCGGTGTGTTCAGCGAACGCCGCGGAGGCGGCCAGCGACGACACAAATATTGAATATACGAATATTTGTTTTTGAATATTCAAAGTATGCATAGCGGGTATCGTATTGTTTTTGACAGGCGTGTCAATCATGACCCACTCCACCACCGCCCAGAACTACCTCAAGGAGCTGTACCAGCTCCAGCAGCGCGAGGACGCGGGTTCAGCCCCCGTCCCGCTGGGCCGGCTGGCCGCGGCGCTGTCGGTCACCCCGGGCACGGCGACAACGATGGTCAAGCGTTTCGCCGACGAGGGCCTGATCCGATACACCCCCCGACGGGGTGCCCGGCTGACGGCCAAGGGCGAGAAGGTCGCGCTCGGCGTGCTCCGCCGACACCGCATCGTCGAGACCTTCCTCGTCGAACACCTGGGCCTGGACTGGTCCGAGGTCCACGAAGAGGCCGAGGTCCTCGAACACGCGGTGTCGGACAAGGTCCTCGACCGGCTCGACGCGCTGCTCGACCACCCCACCGCCGACCCGCACGGCAGCCCGATCCCCCCCGCCCACGGCAAGATGCAGCGCGTCGCGATGCGCCCGCTGTCGCGCTGCAAGCCGAACCAGCGCGTCACCGTCGGCCGGCTGCTGGACACCAACCCCGCTTTCCTCAAGCTCGCCGAGGACCGCGGCCTGCTGCCGGACACAAAGCTGAAGGTGTTGGAATTAGACGACCACGCCGACGCGGTGACGATCCAGGTTGGCAAGCGCAAGCCGACGACGCTGGGCCTCGCCGCGGCGGACAAGGTGTTGGTGGTGGAGGGGTGAGGGGGAGGGTGAGCGGGAGGGGGAGTTGAGAGGGAGAGTTGTGAGTTGCGTGTTTGGTAGTCGGGCGAGCTTGCGACACCACGGAACCAAGCCACCCCCGCGTGGTGACGCGGCGGCTACGTCGCGCCGCTCATCGCAAACAGAAGGAAGACGCAGCCGGCGGGTCACCACCCGGGGGACAAACCACTAAACGCTCATCAAAAGCACAACACATCGAGTAGCCAACGGCCGAGTCCGCCAAGACCCGGATCAAACGCCTCTTGACCGATCAAACATGATTCGTCCCGGGGCATCTCCAAGCCGCCTGCCCCGGCCACGCGTGAACGATTCTCGCTTCCCAAACATTGATCAGGCACTCAGCGGCCTGATAGCCGCAGAGTGGCACCCGGCGTATACTAAGTCAGGATGGCTCTGTTACAACCCCTTACATTGCCGTGTTTCGAGCGCACCGGCTCAGTAAGCAACACGCCGCGGCGAGCCGAAATCAACGATCTGTGGACAGCTGCTCGAACTACAGCAGGCCAAGTTCTGAGGGTTGTAACAGAGCCAGTCAGGATCAATTTCGTCACGTGAGATCACTACAAAGCGGCATGTTAAGGAACACCACCGATGAATAGCTACAGGCGACGAAAAAAACGCGAACGAAGTAAGCAGAAAAATGTTATTTTAATACTCTTGCTGGGCGGTTCGGCGCTAGTTATTGTCGGCGTTGCAGTTAGCTTAATGATTATTCTTGTTGGTGGTGAGGTAATTGGTAGTGCGATGACTGGCGGTGCGGCGAATGGAGTTGCGGTGGGTAGTGGCCCTGTGGCAGATACTGCCATCCCGAAAAACTTCACTAATTATCACGAGAAAATGATTCAACTTCTCTTAGATTATGAGAGCGATGTAAAAACTGATATTAATGAAACTGAAGAAGAAATTAAAAGGATTGAGAGGGGAAAGGCAATTGATTTAGTCGGGGATAAATCATATTATTTAAAGGATGGCGAGTATATTTTTTATCGCTATGATGTCTTCGTGGTCACATCGGGGGGACTTGATAAGTATAAAAACATTATGATAGAAAAACAGAAAACAAAGTTAGATAAATTAAGGGACATTGATCGCAAATTTTCCCAAGGCATCGCAACCATTCCATCCTCACAAGAGAAACAATTTGCTGTAGGTCAATTTTTACACCCGGAGAAGACATCGTTTGCCTATTTTGAAGTACAGCAAATTATTTCAAATGATAGTGCGCTGGGCTATTGGGTTTCAGATGACAACAGCCTAAACCTTGATTACGGCAGGCGATTCTTATTGATTGGATATGACTTCTCAAATAGCTTTGACGGCCAGAAGCTACAGTTACATGGCTGGCACTACATAACTGAGACATACACTTATGTAAACGTAAACGGCGGCACTAGTACAGTGCTGAAACTTCACGCAATGACACAAAAAGATGTAGATGAACTACTAAAGGCGTTTAATAGAAAGAGAAAGTGATAACAACTGAATTGAAAACGACTAGTCAGCACATGCAAGAATTATTATCAATTTGCAACTTAACACAGAATACCGTTAGGCTATTCACTGAGTGACTTCGCAAGTCTAGCACGATGCCAATCTGATACTTTGCGTGCCAAAATTTTGCCTTCCAATGCAGTCTGCTCCGCAGTCATTAGGAAATCATTAACAGGTGACGTGCTCTTTCCCGGGTAGCTTTTTACAAGGCCATGGACAATCTCGTTGCGTCGTTCGCGCCAAGTGTCAATTTCCACGGCCAAAGCTAATGACTGCTCATCACCTATTGTTTTTGCTATACTAGCCATTTTTGCAATTAATTTAGCCAAGCCAGTTTTCACATCGAATTTACATATCTTGTCGTTGCCTATTATATATGAAAGCAAACGGTCAGATATAACACTTTCTTCTAAAGTTACAGCTTCAAAAAAATATCCATCTTGAATCGAACTAACGATGCGTCCCCACGCCTCCCTGTAACTTTCAAATTTGCTGTCATTACTCATTGCACACCTTCTCATAGTATTTATGCGTTCTATTAGCTAGGACTGTATTGCACTACCGCAAGCATGCACACAAGATACACTTATTTACTCGTCACATCAATAACACTTCACTGTACAATATATACATCTAACTGCAATTATAGAGAATTACGACTTTTATACCGGACTCGGCAGCGTCTCCAATATCTCCCGGATCACATTCGGCACCAGTTCCTGATCCGCGTCGTGCAGGTAGCTGTTGCTGATGCAGCGGTGGGCGAAGACGTCCTGGACGTTGGTCGTGATGTCGTCGGGGACGACGTAGTCCCGGCCGTTGAGCATCGCGGTGGCTTTCGCGGCGCCGAGCAGCGCCAGCGAGCCGCGGGGGCTCACGCCGATCTGCAGGTGTTCGTGGTTTCTTGTCGCGTTGGCGATACTCACGATGTAATCGGTTAGCGTCGGGTCGACCTCGACCTTTCGGCAGTCGTTTTGCAGCTGCACCAGTTCCTCCGCGGTCATCACCGGCCGGAGGTCGGCCAAGGTCGTGCGCGTCGGGTCGGTCGCGAGGATGCGGGCCTCTTCCTCCGGGGCCGGGTAGCCGAGGTGGATGCGCATCAGGAAGCGGTCGAGCTGGGACTCGGGCAGGAAGTACGTGCCCTCGAACTCGTGGGGGTTCTGCGTGGCGATGACGAGGAAGGGCTCGACGAGTTTGCGCGTGAGGCCGTCGATGGAGACCTGTCCCTCGGCCATGGCCTCGAGCAGGGCCGACTGGGTCCGCGGGGTGGTGCGGTTGATCTCGTCGGCGAGGACGATGTTGGCGAAGATCGGGCCGGGCTTGAAGCGGAACTCGGACTGCTGGTTGTCCCAGACGGTGACGCCCAGGACGTCGGCGGGCAGCATGTCGGGCGTGAGCTGGACGCGGGCGAGCGAGACGTCGAAGGAGCGTGCGAGGGCCGAGGCGAGCGTGGTCTTGCCGACGCCGGGCACGTCCTCGATGAGCAGGTGTCCGCGGGCGAGCAGGCAGACGATGACCTTGTCGACGACGGCGTCGTGGCCGAGGTAGCACTGCTGAATGTTGGCGCGGAGTCGGTGGATGCGCTGCATGGTGGGGCCTGGGTGGGGCGGGCGTCTCGCCTGCCAAGGTGGGGCAGGTGTGTGGCCTGCCGAAACGATGCGCGGGGTGGGAACACATCGGCCTTCGGCCGAACGGCAGGCGGGACGCACGCCCCACCTCTGCTTCGCAGGGTCCGGATACGCGGGGGCGAGTATAGCGTGGGCGGATCGCGTCGAAACGGGCGCGGGCATCAGCGCGTTGACGGGCGATGTTATCGGTCCGAGGCGAGCAAACGCGTGCCGGCCCACCACCCCCCGCGTGAAAGCGGGCCCAAGGTCGATAGAATCAGGACAGCGTGGTTCACTTTACGGAGCGTGGCAGACCTTGTTCGACGGCATCGCCCCCATCTGGCAACGCGTGCAGAGCTACTTCGCCAACGAGCCGTTGGCGGTGTTGTTCGAGTTCGCGGTCATCTGGGTCGTCGTCTACCTGGTCGTCCGCTTCCTAAAAGGCACGCGCGGGGCGCGTGTCGTCTGGGGCGTCGCGCTGATCATGATCATCGGCACGCTCACGCTGCGCCTGTTCCCCGACGGCGGCGAGACGCTCGAACGGTTGAACTTCCTCTACTCGAACCTGCTCGCGTTCATCTCGTTCGTGCTGGTCATCGTCTTCCAACCCGAGTTGCGTCGCGCGCTGGTGCGCATCGGCGAGGGCGGGTGGTTTTCCAAGAGCGGGCTGCGCAAAGCGCGCGTCGTCGAAGAGATCGTCGCGTCGGTCGATTACCTGTCGCGGAACAAGATCGGCGGGCTGATCGCGGTCGAGCGGCAGGTCGGGCTCAAGGGCATCGTCGAGGCGGGCACGCGCCTGGACGCGGACGTCAGCCGGCAACTGTTGAACACGATCTTCTGGCCCGGCTCGGCGCTGCACGACATGGGCGTGGTGATCCGCGGGGATCGGGCGGTCGCCGCGGGCGTCCAGTTCCCGCTGGCCGAGGGCGACGACCTGGAGCAAGAGCTCGGCAGCCGGCACCGCGCGGCGCTGGGGCTGAGCAACGAGGCGGACGCGCTGGTCATCGTCGTCAGCGAAGAGACGGGCACGATCAGCGTCGCCGAGCGCGGCAAGCTGCGCCGCGGACTGAGCGTGTCGGACCTTCGGCGTGTGCTGAGCGAGGGCATGACGAAGGTGGAGCTGGACAACCGGCCGGTGGAAGACGAAGACGTGCCGGGCGACGAGCCGGCGGAGCTGGACGAGCCGGAGCAGAGCAAGCCGAAGGCGGGGTAGCGAGACGATGCCGCCAAACGCGTCGGCGGCCTGGAGCGTTTATTTAGAAGCATGAAACGCACGCTGAATCAACTCGGGACGTTCGCGATCGTGACGGTGGTCGCGGTCTTGGTGTGGCTGTACGCCGAGGACGCGAACATCCAGGAGTACACCGAGCAGACGGTGCGGCTTGAGTTTGAGTTGCCTGAGAGCGGCCAAGGCCTGATCACGCCCAGCGGACCGATCACGGTGAGCGTCGATTTCTTAGGGTCCAACGGCCAGTACCAGCAGTTCATCGAACGCACGCGTGGCGAGCCGCTGAAGATCAAAGACCTGCCGTTCGACCCGGCCTTAGACCTGCAGACGCTGGACGTCGATATCCAGGAGCAGCTCGAGCGCGACGTCTTGCGCGGGTTGGGCGTCAATATCACCGGCATCAGCCCCGACCGGGTGGCGGTGACGTTCGAGCGGATCGTGGATGTCCAGCTCGACGTGCAACTGGTGCAGGACACGGGCCCGATCAAGCTATCGACGGCCCAGATCCCCAACGAGGGGGACAGGCGGCTGACGCTGCGCCTGCCCGCCGGCCAGGCCGAGCGCCTGAAGGGCGTGACCGCGTTGGCTTACGTGCGTGAGCGCGACGTGCGCGACGTGCCCAAGGGCGGGTCCAAGCAGTTTGCCGTGCCCGTCGAGCTGCCCGCGGGTCTGGCCGACCTGCCGCCTGTGACGGCGAACGCGCAGGTCGTCGTCACGGTCGCGAACGACCGCGACACGGTGACGATCGACCGCCGCCCGGTGCTGCTGAGTTACCCCTCTTCGATCAACGAGCGGTACGTCGTGGAGATCGACGAGTCGGCGCGGTTTATCACGGCGTTCGAGCTCGAAGGACCACGCGAGCAGATCGCGCTCATCAAGGCCGACATCAACACGCCGCAGGTCTGGGCGACGATCCGCCTGACCAACGAAGAAGTAGACAAAGCGGCGGCGGACGGCGGAGAGCTGACCAAGCCCGTCGAAGTCATCGCGCCCGCGGGCGTCGCGCCGGCGTCGGTCGCCGAGCGTGTGACGATCCGCGTCACGCCCCGGCCCGCGAGCGCGACGCCGTAAATCAACGCGATCAGGGCTGCCGCATCGAACGCAAGATCATCGGTGGGTTGTTCCCGTCGCTCACGGACTCAACCCCGGCCACCGGGTCCGACTCGGGTCAGAGGCGATTGCCCTGCCCGCGCGATACGGCAGGGGTTTACTTTCAGGTGGCGTGGGCATCCCTCCCAAGGCGAAGTGAACCAGGCCCCGCGCTATCGAGGCTTGGCGATCACCGCACCGTGCGGATAAGATGCGTGGTTCGACCGGAGCCCGAGCATGACCGCGATCACCGCCGACCCCGCCACCGACCTGACCGACTACTGCGACCAGCTCGCCGACGCCGCGCTCGCCGCGTCGCGCTCGCTCGCCGCGTCGTCGGGTGCCCAGCGCAACACGGCGCTGCGGGCGATCGCCAACGCCATCCGCGCCGACAAGGATGCGTTGCAACAAGCCAACCGACTCGACCTCGACGCCGGCGAACAGGCCGGCTTGTCGTCGGCGATGCTCGACCGGCTCGAGCTGACCGACGCGCGCATCGAATCGATGGCACTCTCGGTCGAACAGATCGCCGACCAGCCCGATCCGGTGGGGAAAGTCATCGAGGGCCGGGTGCTGGACAACGGCATCCGCCTGCAGAAATGGCGGGTCCCGATCGGTGTCGTGCTGATCATTTACGAGTCGCGTCCGAACGTGACGTGCGACGCCGCGGCGCTGTGTCTGAAGTCGGGCAACGCGACCGTGCTGCGCGGTGGGAAAGAAGCGCTGCACAGCAACCAACAGATCGCCCAGTGCGTTCAGCGCGGCATCGCGTCGGCCGGGCTCGACCCCGCCGCGGTGCAGCTGGTCGGCACGACCGACCGCGCCGCCATCGGCGCGCTGTTGAAGATGGAAGGGCGGATCGACCTGTGCATCCCGCGCGGCGGCGAGTCGCTGATCCGGGCCGTCGTCGAGCAGGCCCACATCCCCGTCATCAAGCACTACACCGGCAACTGCCACCTGTACATCGACGCCGACTGCGACGCACAGATGGCGATCGACCTGTGCGTCAACGCGAAGACCCAGCGCACCGGCGTGTGCAACGCCGTCGAAACCCTGCTGTTCCACAAAGCCGCCGCGGCGTCGGGGCTGCTCACCCAGGTCTGCGAAGCGCTCGCCGGCCTCGACGTCGAGGTCCGCGGCGACGCGCAGACCCAGGCCGTCTTCGCCGGGGCAAAGACCGCGACCGACGAGGACTGGGCGACCGAGTACCTCGACAAGATCGTCGCGGTACGCGTCGTCGACTCGCTCGACCAGGCCGCCCAGCACATCAACCACTACGGCAGCAAACACACCGACGCGATCGTGACCAACGACCTCGCCGCCGCCGACCGATTCGTCCGAGTCATCGACACGGCCAACGTGTTCGTCAACTGCTCGACGCGATTTTCCGACGGCGGGCAGTACGGCCTGGGCGCCGAGATCGGTATCAGCACCGACAAGCTCCACGCCCGCGGGCCCATGGGCGCCGACGACCTGACCACGACCAAGTGGGTCGCCTACGGCAACGGGCAGACGCGGCACTGACCGCGTCCATCCAACAATGGGACAATGGGCACAGTCCCCATTTCTACCACGGGGTTCGCACATGCAAGACGCCTCTCAACGCTACGCGCACCAGACATACACGCTCCGCCGGAAGGTCTTCAGCTTCCCCGGCCAGAAGTTTCACCTTTACGATCCTCAGGGCGACCTGGTGCTGTTCGCCAAGCTCAAGGCGTTCAAGATCAAGGAAGACATCCGCATCTACGCCGACGACTCCCAATCGAAGGAGTTGTTATCAATCCGCACGCAGAGCATCTTCGATATCGCCGGGACGTATGACGTTCGAGACTCGGTGACGAACGAGACTGTCGGGGCGCTTCGGCGTAAAGGGCTCAAGTCGATGCTGCGCGACGAGTGGCTGATCCTGGATCGCAACGGCGTCGAAGTCGGCAAGATCGTCGAGGACTCGCAGATCAAAGCGCTGGTCCGACGATTCATCGACGCCGCGTCGATGTTTATGCCGCAGAAGTTCCACGCCGAGTTCGAGGGCCAAACCGTCGCGACGTTCCAGCAGAACTTCAACCCATTCGTTCAAAAGATCACGATCGACTTCACGCCCGACACGGCCGGCAAGCTCGACCCGCGCCTCGGCCTGGCCGCGGCGGTCCTGCTCTGCGCGATCGAAGGCCGGCAGAACTGAACCAGTTACGCCCGGGCACACAACGGGAGGGCGAGGCTCCTGCCGAGCCTCGAAACAACTGCGACATGCGGCTCGGCAGGAGTCTCGCCCTCCCAAAATGTACGCAACGACCTGAGCGCATCTGCCACGAATCTCGTGCTTGGCTATGCTTCCGCAGTGAACCCGCAGGACCGCAACAAACCCGACGCCCCCGCCGACCGCCCCGCCCTGCCCGGCAAGTGGATGGTGCTGATCACGCTGTCGCTGTTCCTGCTCGTCCCGGCGGTGACGTTTCTCGCCTGGCAACTGACGCAGGGCCAGCCGCCCCGCCTCGACCTCGACTACGACCAGCGCGCCGACTGGTTCATGCAGCCCGCCACGCCGCGGCCGCTGACCTACAACACCTTCGTCGCCGCCGAGACCGGCAAGACCTACAAGCGGACCGACCTGTCCCTCGAACCGGACATCGAGCAAACGCTGCACCGATGTGTCTTGCTCGCGCAATCGGATGATTTTTTCGAAAGCAAAGCCGCGCGGGACGATCTGAGAAAACTCGCCGATGACCCCGCGAATACGTTCTACCCCGCGTACCTGCTCGCCGAGTGGCACCGCGTGAACGGCGACGACGAGGCGCACGACGTGTGGATGAGCACCGCCTATGATCGTGCCGGCGGCGCGCTGGCCCAACGCCTGGTCGATGAAGACGGTAAACCCGCTGCGAACCTCACGGTCCCGCCCGTCGCGATCGGCTACGACCGCGTCGTCGAGGGCGAGCGCGACGCGACGCTCGTGCTCGTCTACCCCGCGCCGACCAGCGAAGCCAACGGCTTCATCTACCTGCCGACCTTCCGCAGCATCTACCGCCTGACCGACCCGACGCTGCCCATCGGCGTGGATCCGGGCGTACACCCGATCAGGCTGACGCTGCTGCCGCAGCAAGCGACGGGCCCGGTGCCCAACTGGTTCGCCGTACCCGACGGCGCGGTCGGGCGGTTCGAAGACGCGGTCGTAGCGCCCGATTAAGACCCGGCGTAGCGGTTATCATCGGCGTCATCCCTCCGCCACGGAAAACCCCCGGAACGCCCCGATGACCGCCGCGCCAACCGACCCGACCGCCCCCGCCCCGCACGCCGCCAAGGTCTGGCGTTTCGAGGTCCGCGCGGCCGCCGGCCAGCCCGACCCGCTCGCCGACCGCGCGACCGCCGAGGCCGCCGAGAAACTGCCGACCGCCGCGTCGATCACCGCCGCCAAGGTCTTCCTGATCGAGGCCCCGCTCACCGACGACCAGGCTCAGTCGGTCGCCGAAGAGCTGCTCGCCGACCCGATCAACCAGGCCGCGCAACTCGGCGCCGCCCCGCCCGCCGAGCACGCCCGCGTCGTCGAGGTGCACTACAAACCGGGCGTCATGGACCCCGTCGCCGAGTCCACCCGCGACGCCATCTGCGAGATGCTCCCCGACCTCGACCCCGCCAACGTCTACGTCGCGACCGGCGAACGCTACGACCTGGTTGGCGAATCGGACGACGCCGCGCTGACCCGCTTCGCCGAGACCGCGCTGGGCAACCCCGTCATCCAGGACGTCTACCTCACCCCGCACCACCCCGAGTCCTTCCCGCACGGCAGCGCTTACGAGTTCCAGCTCGCGCACGTCGCGATCCGTGACCTCGACGACAACGCGCTGATGAAGCTCTCGCGCGAGGGCCACCTCTTCCTCTCTCTCGAAGAGATGAAGTGCATCCGGAGCTACTACCGAGACGCCGGCCGTGAACCCACCGACGTCGAACTCGAAACGCTCGCGCAGACCTGGTCCGAGCACTGCGTGCACAAGACGCTCAAAGCGACGATCAACTACAAGTCTCTGGTTTCACCCGAAGCCGGTCCTGAGCGCAGCGAAGGTCCGGACCCAATCTTCCAGAACAAGCCCAACCACACCATCAACGACGACGGCAGCGTCACCATCGGCAACCTGCTCAAGTCGACCGTCGCCGCCGCGACCTTCAAGCTCAAGGAAGACCCCCGGATCAGCGACTGGCTCGTCTCCGTCTTCGACGACAACGCCGGCGTCGTCAAGTTCGACGACACCCACGGCGTCGCCATCAAGGTCGAAACCCACAACCACCCCTCCGCCATCGAACCCTACGGCGGCGCGGCGACCGGCATCGGCGGCTGCATCCGCGACATCATGGGCACCGGCCTGAGCGCCAAACCCATCGCCAATACCGACACCTTCTGCGTCGCACACCCCAACCACTTCACCACCACCCAAGCCGGTCCTGAGCGCAGCGAAGGTCCGGATCAATCGAGCAATCAACAACCCCTGCCCCAAGGCGTCCTGCACCCCAAACGCGTCCTCCGCCGCGTCGTCGATGGCGTCCGCGACTACGGCAACCGCATGGGCATCCCCACCGTCGACGGCGCCGTCTACTTCCACGACGATTACCTCGCCAACCCCCTCGTCTTCGCCGGCTGCGTCGGGCTCATCCCGCTCGACCAATGCTTCGGCGACCCAATGCCCGGCGACCGCATCATCATCCTCGGCGGGGCGACCGGCCGCGACGGCATTCACGGCGCAACCTTCTCTTCCGACGAACTCACCGACACCCACGCCGACGAGTTCAACCACGCCGTCCAGATCGGCAACGCCATCACCGAGAAGAAAACCCTCGACGTCATCCTTCAGGCCCGCGACTACGTTGACCCCGACACGGGCGAAGCGCGTTGCCTGTTCAACGCGATCAGCGACTGCGGTGCCGGCGGATTCTCCTCCGCGGTCGGCGAAATGGGTGAAAACGTCGGCGCCTGCGTCACCCTCGAAACCGCCCCGCTTAAGTACCAGGGCCTGAGCTACACCGAGATCTGGATCAGCGAAGCGCAGGAGCGCATGCCCCTCGCCGTGCCAGTCGAGAACGTCGAAACCCTGCGGAAACTCTGCGAAGCCGAAAACGTCCCTTTTTGCGACCTCGGCTATTTCGGCTATCAAGAAGACGACACGCCCACGCTCAAGCTCACCTACCACGGCCAGGCTGTCGGCAAGCTCGCCATGCCCTTCTTGCACGACGGCATCCCTATGCCCACCCGAGAAGCAACATGGTCCCACACAAACCCGAAATACGAAGCAACCCAAAAAGAAGGCGGTCCTGAGCGTAGCGAAGGTCCGGATCAAATCTCAATAGACTTTCCCCTCGACCAAAAACTCCTAGCCCTGCTCGCGTACCCCAACATCGCCTCCAAGCACTGGGTCGTCCGGCAATACGACCACGAAGTCCAAGGCGGCTCCGTCGTCAAGCCCTTCGTCGGCCCGCAACAAGACGGCCCGTCCGACGCCGCGGTCGTCCGGCCGAAGCTCGGCACCAAAAAAGCGATCGCGCTGTCCAACGGCCTCGCCCCGCACCTCAGTGAGAAGGCGAACCACACGAACGCCGCCACCGACGGCGATTCCTACCAAATGGTCCTGCACGCGATCGATGAGGCCGTGCGCAACGCCGTGTGCGTCGGCGCTGATCCTGACCACATCGCCATCCTCGACAACTTCTGCTGGGCAAAGTGCGACGACCCCTGGCAGCTCGGCACGCTCGTCCGCGCCGCCGAGGCCTGCTACGACGGCGCGATCGCCTATCAGACGCCGTTCGTCTCCGGCAAGGACTCGCTGAGCAACCAGTTCACCGCGGAAGACGGCCGCCTCATCACCATCCCGCAGACGATGCTGATCAGCGCCTTGGGGATCGTCAACGACGCGGACAAGGCCCGCACGATGGACGCGAAATCCCCGGGCAACGCCCTCTTCATCGTCGGCCAAACCACCCCGTGCCTCGGCGGCTCGCACCTTGCGATGCTCACCAAAACCAACGGCGGATCGATCCCGCGCGTCGACCTCGACGCCGGACCACGCCACGCCAACGCCGTCGCACAACTCATCGACGCCGGCCTCGTCCAATCCGCGCACGACTGCTCCGACGGCGGGCTGCTCGTCGCCGCCGCCGAGATGGCATTCGCCGGCCGCGTCGGCCTGGACCTCGACCTCGCTGGCGTCCCCGCGACCGACTGCCAGACCGACCACCTCTGCTTCGCCGAGTCCCCCAGCCGGTACCTGCTCGAAGTGAAACCCCAACACGTCGGCCCACTCATCGAAACACTCACCCAACAACGCGTGCCCTTCGGCCAGATCGGCACGTTCGCCGACCACCAGCGCCTTACCGCACGCAGGCCCGACGAAGGAAACGTGCTGGATATCAAACTCGACACGCTGCGCCAGGCGTGGTTCAAGCCATTGGACTGGTAATGCACGCCTCCGCCCCGCCCAACACGTTCTACCTCATCGACGGCTTCGCGCAGATGTACCGATCGTACTTTGCAATACGCGGGGGCATGACATCCCCCGTTACCGGCGAGCCGACGAACGCGACCTTCGCCTTCACCGACATGCTCATGAAGATCTACCGGGACTACAAGCCCGCGTACCTCGCCATGGCGATGGAGCACGAGGGCAAGACCTTCCGCGACGCGTTCTACCCCGAATACAAGGCCCACCGAGACCCGGCCCCCGGCGACTTCCTGCAGCAGGTCCCACGCATGATCGAGATCGCCGAGGCCTTCGGTGTCCAGATCCTCGAAGTGCCCGGCTATGAGGCCGACGACATCATCGCCACCCTCGCCGTGCAAACCCAGCGCGGCGACTTCGATCCCCCGGAAGGCCCGACAGACCCGCCGCTAACCCTCCGCATGGTCAGCAAGGACAAGGACCTCGAACAGGTGCTGTCCGACCGGGCCGTGCTGTTCGATGTCCACACCGACACGCTGATGGACGCGGACGCGCTCTACGAAAAACGCGGCATCACCCCCGCCCAGGCGATCGACTACCAGACGCTCATCGGCGACAGCACCGACAACGTGCCCGGCGTCAAGGGCATCGGGCCAAAAACCGCCTCCAAGCTCATCAACCAATTCGGCAGCGTCGATGAACTTGTCAAAAACGTCGAAGAACTCAAGGGAAAACAAAAAGAAAACATCCAGTTCGCGATCGACAATGGCCTGATCGATCTATCACGACGACTGGTCACCATGGCGACCGACGTCGACACCGGCCTAGACCTGAAAGCCGCCGAGACCGCGTGCGTGAGTAAGATCGACGGCCCCAGGCTCATGGACCTGTTCCGCGAGCTCGGCTTCAACCGCATGCGCCACGACCTCGCAAATCTGCTCGGCGAACCTGCTGGGGATTCGGATTCCAACGCCAAGACGCCAAGTCGCCAAGAGGCTAAGAACGACAAGTCGAACAAGGGGCAGGCCGGCTTCGGCTTGTTCGCGAGTCATGATTCTGAAGATTTGTCAGATCAGACGCGGCCCGCACGCGAGACAAACAACAACTACCAAGCGATTACGACCCAGGCCGAACTCAACAAACTCGTCAAGCAGTTGCGAGACCAATCGCTGATCGCGGTCGATACCGAGACGATCGGCCTGGGCCACGATGTAGAACTGTGTGGCGTCTGCCTGGCGTGGGAAGAAGGCGTGGGCGTGTATATCCCAACGCGTTCGCCCGATCCGACAAAACATCTCAATACGCAAGCGGTTTTGGGCGCACTTCGGCCGGTTCTCGAAGACCCGTCGGTCCCCAAATGCGGGCACAACATCAAGTACGACGACCTCGTGCTCCGCCATGCGGGTGTCACGATCCAAGGCGTCGTGTTCGACTCGATGATCGGCGCGTTCCTCGCCGGCGCGCCGGGGCTGGGCATGGACGACCTCGCGCTGTCGGAACTCGGGCACCACTGCGTGCCGATCAGCGAGCTCATCGGAGCCAAGCCAAGACGCAAGTCCGACCCGCCGCAGAAGACGATGGATCAGGTCCCGCTGGATCAGGTCACGCAGTACGCTGCGGAGGACGCGGACATCACCCTCCGCTTGTGCAAACACTTCCAGCAGAAGCTCGATGCGCTGGGCATGACCGACCTGTACGAGCGCGTCGAGATGCCGTTGGTCCACGTGCTCGCGACGATGGAGGCGTTCGGCGTCCGCGTCGACCCGGCGATCCTCGACCAACAACGCGACGAGCTGCAGGCACGCATTGACCAGCTCCGCAGGGAAATCCTCGATCGGGCCAAGGCCGACTTCAACCCCGACAGCCCCAAACAACTCGGCGAGGTCCTATTCAATCAGCTCGGCTTCAAGGCGGTCAAGAAGACGAAAACCGGCTACAGCACCAACAGCGAAGTGTTAGAGAAACTCGCGGGCATGACCGCCGAGGAACTCGAAGGCGTCAGCGAAGAAGCCCGGACGATCCCGGGGCTGATGATCGAGTACCGGATGCTGACCAAGCTCGTCGGCACGTACCTCGTCGCGCTCAAGGACGCGATCGCGGATCCTGCTTCCGGGGGCGATGGGCGTGTTCACGCGCGCTTTAATCAGACGGGCGCGGCGACGGGCCGGCTGTCGTCGAGCGACCCGAACCTGCAGAACATCCCGATCCGCACGGAGGTCGGCCGGGCGATCCGCAAGGCGTTCGTCGCGGACAACGGCTACAAGCTCATCGCCGCGGACTACTCGCAGATTGAGCTGCGCGTGCTCGCGCACCTCAGCGAAGACGAAGCGCTCATCAAAGCGTTCAACGAGGGGCAGGACATCCACGCCGCCGTCGCGTCACAGGTCTTCGGCGTTCCCGCGGAGGACGTGTCGAAAGAACAACGCAACCGCGCGAAGGTCATCAACTTCGGCATCATCTACGGCATCACGGCGTTCGGCCTGGCCCGGCGGATCGACGACCTGGACAACAGCAGCGCCGCCGAGTTGATCGCCGACTACAAAAAGCGTTTCCCCGGCATCGACCGCTTCCTCGATACGTGCATCGAGAAGGCGAAGCAGGACGGCTACGTCGAGACGATCCTCGGCCGACGACGCACGATCGACGGGATCCACGACCGCAACCCTAACGTCCGCTCGCTCGCCGAGCGGTTGGCGATCAACTCGGTCGTGCAGGGCAGCGCCGCGGACCTCATCAAGGTCGCGATGGTCAACCTGCAATCCCGCATCGAACGCGAGTCCCTGCCGGCCCGCTTGCTGCTGCAGATCCACGACGAACTGGTGATCGAAGCCCCCGAAGACCAGGCGGACGCGATGGCCGCGGTGCTGGTCGAAGAAATGCGCTCGGCGATGGAACTGAAAGTCCCGCTCGAAGTCGAGGCGGGGGTTGGGAAGGATTGGTTTGAGGCGAAGTAGGGGTTTGGTTTTTCAACCGCAGAGGCGCAGAGATCACGGAGGAAGGCAACAGTATGCCAGGCTTCATGCAGGCGCAAATGCCCCACGTAATCGGTCCGGGCTGAAGCCCGGCCTACTCACTACTCAATGGACCGCATGCCATTGAACATCAACCAATCCGTACTCAACGTCAAGAAAGTTCTGAGCGGACTCCGAAGTGAAGTAGAAATCGCTGGTGACGATGTTGTTGTGGTGATGCAAGCAATAGACACGGTAGATCGGTTCGTCATCGAATCCCAGACTCCGCACAATAGCGAACCTGTTCACAGGTTGAATTTTGTTGACACCATCCTCCGGCGTGGTGTATCCCTTAGGCCAGTGCTTATCCGCCGTCGTTGCTACTAAGATGACGGGATCACCTTTTATTTCTTTTGGAAACATCAGTCCGGATTTAAACGAATGTATCGAATATCAATAGCCGCATTGCTTGGCGTCTTGGCGTCTCATTATCACACTAGGGAAACCTCAAACCACCTCATCCAACACCCGCTGCGTCAACTCCCAGAACCCGTGCTCTCTAAAAGGCGTCGCGGTGCCGGGCAGCATGGCATGACGACCCGCGTGGTGGTTCCATTCGCTTTGTGCGGACAGCAACCGTCGTCGGGCTTCGTCGGCGTAGTCGCGGAGATTTGAATGGCGGAATCGGCGGTAGGCGATCAGGCCGGCGGTGAGGTCGCGGATCGCGGCGTAGAGGGACTCGGCGTAGATCAGCGTGTTGACCAGGGATTCGAGGCGACGGTGCTTGCGGTCGCCGACGAGGGTTTGGAGCAGGTGGCGGTCGTGGCTGATCGAGTCGGCGGCGCGTTCTTTTTCGCCGATGGTTTGGTCGAGTTGATCCTCGGGGATGCGCTGGACGATCCGCCAGCAGGCCTCGGCGTTGAGCTGGTCGTCGTTGATCCAGTCCGCCGCGGGGTGCCAGGGACTGCCCTTGGTTTTCGTGTACGGGCCGAAGTAGAAGGCGAGCTTCGCGGCCTCGGCCGAGCGCTCGAGGATGCCGACGATCGCGTCAATGAGTTCGGGCTCATCGAGGTCTAAACGCTCGGCGGCCCATTGCCGCGCGAGCTGTCCCGGGTCGGCGGTCGGGTTGTCGGCGAGTTGCGGGACGGCGAAGACGTTCGCGTCGATCCACGCCTCGTCCTGCACGAACGGCCCGCCCCAGCCCCCGCCGCGGACCCACGCCCACAGGCCGGCGAGGTTGACCTTGCCAGCGACGTTCGCGAGCCCGCCGCGCTCGGCGTCCGCCGCCTCGGGCAGCCCGTCGCGCCAAAGCGGCGGCTGGTAGTCGGGGACGCCGCCCTTGCCCTCGAACTCGCGCTGGCACTGCAGTTCGTAGAGGATCGGTCGGCCGGCGCCGGACTTGTCGCCGCATACGAGCGACGCCTGGTTCCACGGCTGGTATCGCCAGAAGTCGGTCTGCGTGAACTTGAACGAGAGCACGAGGCGGTCGTCGTTGTTGTCGCCGGGCAGGCGCTTGACGATGCGCTGGGCGAGGTCGGGCCCGTCGTGGAAGCCGGACGGGCGGACGTTCCAGGCGCGGACGATCAGCCGGCGATTGTGACGGTTGGCGACGAGGTCGTAGGCGTGTTCGATGGCGTTGACGGCGCGGTCGGCCCGGCCGAGCTGGCTGCAGCGTGGGCAGTGCGGGGCGTAGACGTCGTTGCCGGTGAGGTAGGGCAGCCGCCGGGCGTCGGTGTCGCCGAGTCGCAGGACGACGCCCGCGGCCTTGGGCATGCGCTGGATCAGCGCGTTCAGCGCCGCCATGCTGCGTGTGATCGCGGGCTCGCTCGCGGGGCAGAGCGCGCCCTCCGAGCCTTTGCAGCACAGCTCGCCGTGGTGTTTGACGACGTAATCACTTGGCAACACGAGCATGTCGTACGAAAAGTAGACGTCGAGGCCGGCGGTAGTCGCTTCCTCGACCTTGCGCGCCGCGTCGTCGAACTGCTGGCCGACCCACCGGGCGAACTCGCGATCGGCGATGTCGTCGGGCGAGCCGACGCCGGAGAGACCGGTCGTGCTGAAAAGCACCAGCCCGTTGTAGCCGAGCGCTTTGAGCGCGTCGGGACGCTTGTACTGGCTGTGGGTCTCCGGCTCCCCGGGGTTCTGGAGCAGCGTTGCGAGCTTGAGCATACGTCGGGTCACACGTGAGGCGGGCCGGCAGGTCTGAGGCCTTTAATCGTAACCCAACTCGGTCAGGTCGTCCTCGTCCATGCCGAACTGGTGGCCGATCTCGTGCAACAGCGTGATGCGGACCTGGTTGACCAGCTCGTCACGGTTGATCTCCTTTCCCCGGCGGTTTTCATAGCCCGCCAACCGGATGATCGGCCCGCGGAACAGCATGATCTGCGTCGGCAGCATGTACGTGTCGTCCACGCTCTGCTCGGTCTCGGGGATGCCGTCGTGCAGCCCGCACAGGTCGCGTCCCTCGGCGGGCGTCATGCCCAACGACGCGACGAGGTCCGCGTCCGGCTCGTCCTCGACGATGACCGCCGACTCCTGGATCACGGCCATCGCGTCGGGCGGCAGCGCATCGAGCTCGGCCTCGAGGATGTCGTCGAAGATGTCGCGGAGGGGTTGGGGGAGCATCGATACGAAGTGTAGCTCGGCGTTAAGATGGACGCGTGGCGAACAAACGCAAGCATATCTTCGACCTCACCCCCGAGGAACTGGGCGAAGCGGTAACCAACCTCGGCATGCCGCGGTTCCGGGCGAAGCAGGTGCTCGAGTGGGTGTACGCCAGGGGCGTCGCTGATCCGCAACAGATGACCGACCTGTCCGCGCGCGATCGCGAAGCATTCGCCGAGCACTTCGACTTCGTGATGGGCGGCGTCCTGCGGCACGAGCGCGCGACCGACGGGACGCAAAAACTGCTCGTGGATTGGGCGGTGCAAACCGGCGAGCCGATCGCGGCCCAGCACAACACCGCGGGCGCGGGCTTGAACGTCCTGAACAACACCGTCGGCGGGGGGGTCGAGACGCAGACCGAGTGCGTGATGATCCCCGCCAAGAGCGAGACCTCGGGCAAGGCGCGCAAGACCGCGTGCGTGTCGAGCCAGGTCGGCTGCCCGGTCGGCTGCAAGTTCTGCGCGTCGGGGCTCAGCGGGCTGGACGGCAACCTGTCGGCCGGCCAGATCGTGCAGCAGGTCTGGCAGCTGGCCCAACTGCCGGGGGTCGGGCGGATCAGCAACGTCGTGTTCATGGGCATGGGCGAGCCGATGAGCAACTTCCCGCGCGTGGTGAAGGCGGCGCAGACGATGATGGCCGACTGGGGGCTTGGGATTTCCGGCCGCAAGATCACGATCAGCACGGTCGGCGTGCCCGGACCGATCAAACGTCTCGCCGACCTGGATCTGCCGGTGACGCTGGCGATCTCGCTGCACGCGCCGAATGATGACATCCGCCGGCAGATCATCCCCTGGGCCGAGCGCGTGACGGTGGACGAGTTGATCGATGCCGGGCGGTACTACTTCGAGAAGACCGGTCGCGAGGTGACGCTGGAGTACATCCTGCTGTCGGGCGTGAATGATCAGGTCGAGCACGCGCGGGAACTGGCGGAGGTCAGCCGGAAGCTGCGCAGCAACATCAACCTGATCCGCTACAACGAGGTCGCGGGCCTGCCTTTCGTCCGCCCACAGAACAAGGACGTGCACCGCTTCCAGCAGGTGCTGCGCGACGCGGGGCGGGTGGTCCATCTCCGCGCGAGCCGCGGGCGCGATATCGCCGCGGCGTGCGGTCAGCTTCGGCACGAGCACGGCGCGGCGTAAGTCTTGCTTCTCGGTCAACAAAAGGTAAGCTAACGATTAATCGCTATGCCGCTACCATCACACTGACGTGAATAACATCGGCCGAGGAGAGAAGGGCTTATGTTCGTACGCAGGATGTGGATGATTGGCTTAAGCGCCGTGATGGGCATGCACACCGCATCTGCACAATACACGGGACCCCAAACAGGGCCCGTGGGACCTCAATCCGGTCCTTCTAGCTGGGACAATGACGACTACATCATTTACTCGTTCGTGCCGGGGGTGATACACGTCGCGGATAGCGACTTCTCACTGAAGGGGGTCATCGCGGTGGATGCCGGCAATTTTGCCTTTGATTCCAAGGGCAATCTCTACGTCGTCAACACATCCAGTGAGGTCCGGACCATCGACATCTACGCCCAGGCCGGGGGCAAAATCGGCAGTTTCACGAACGAGCACATGCATGTTTTGAGATCGATCAAGACCCTGCCCTCAGACGATATCGTTGGCCTAACCTCGACAGGGATCAGGGAGTTCAGCCCGGACGGGAGCGCGGGGAAAACCTATGACACCGGAACCGGGATCTATCGCGACTTGACGCTTCTGCCAGGCGGCGTGCTTTGGGCGACGGTACAGCGTGCGTCAACCTATCTGATCGAAGTCTACGACACCAACACCGGCAGCATGATTGGTTCGGTGCCCTTGGACAACGGCCAGGTCGGTGCAGGTGGTTCCAAATACATCGCTGCTACCAACACCGTCCTGATGCACGATTTTGGCACGGATGCGGCTTTTGAGCGTGCCCTCGACGGCAGCTACATCCGCACGCTCAACGCACCCGATTACATCGACGGCGGCGGGTTTACCGCCCTGCCCAATGGCGACATCATCGGTACCGAGGCATTTGATAATGGTGCCATCCGCTGGTCGTCTGAAGGGACATATCTGGAATCCATCGATCTGCTTTTTACCGATGGCCCGGATCAGATTGTCCACACAGGCACGATTCCCGAGCCTGCATCCCTCGCGATGCTGATGGTGAGTGGTTTGCTGTTGACCCGACGCCGAGTAATCTAAATGCAGTTGCGTCACGAGCACGGCATGGCGTTATCCGACGCGTGCTGATCTGGCTTGTTCAGCCACGCCGACGACGGATCAGCGCGGCACCCGCGACAAGCAGCAGGCCCGCCGACGCGGGCTCGGGGACGACGACGTTGAGCGACGCCTGCGTCCCGTTGGGTTCGGTGGCGAACGCGACAAACGGGCCGTTGAGCGAGACGTTGCTTGGGTTATCGACGCGGAGGTTGAAACCGATGACATCGTGACCGTTCGCCACCGCGTCGGCGACCGCCTGGGTGACGTCGATCGTCACGGTCTGCTCGCCGCTGTAGTTGAAATTGCGGACCAGGTTGCCTTGCCCGAAATCTGAGAGGGTCACGACGCCGTCGCCCTCGTAGGCGTGGACGCTCATGTTCAGCGGGTAAGGCCCCTTGGAGCCGAAACGCGAGAGCACCAACTCGGCGTCGGCGACGCCGGCCAGCGAGGTGATCTGAAACTCGACGATGCCGTGATCCACGCCGGAGTTGTTGCCGTCGTCGATGTTGAGGACCTGCACGAGGTTCGTGAACACCCGGTCTCCGACGCCATCGACCGGCGGGTTGACGAGGCTGCCCAGGTCGCCGTCACGCACCGACCCGTCCGCGACAGGTGCGAGTTGCTGAAGCTCCAGCGCACCAGCCGACAAGGTAAACAGCCCGCCCGCGACCAGACCGATCGTGAGCACACGCTTGTAAAGCACCTGAGTCATCCTTCTCCTCTTTCTGAACGCAGCGGATCAACATCGATCACAACAAATTACTAGGACAAAATAGCTAAGACACAGTGCGTATCAATCACCTGATGGTGGTACAGCCTGGATAATCACCCGATGTTGTTAGATCTTGCGTGCGAGCCTGTCGCCCTCGCTTGGCCCGCATAGCCGACGATGAAGCGTGGGCATCATGCCGGGTCTTGCACAAGCCCTTTAGCAGGCTGCTGCGAAACATTGTCGGGAGGGCCATGCTCGCGCCCATCAATCCCCAGCGGGCAAATCGCCCGCCCACCGAACGATGATGTGCCAGCGTGCCAAATCCCATCCCCAGGGCAATCGCATCCCGCAGACGCTTTGCGACCGGCCCGCGGCGTGCTAGGCTTGTACAGCGTCCGCGTCACCAGCCCCCGGACTCCAACGAGAACAGCAGCCCGATGAACCCCACCACCCGCATCCTCACTGCGGCGGTCGCCACCGCTGCCCCGATGTTCGCCGGCCAGGCCTCGGCAGACGTGCTCGTCCACGAAACGTTCAGTTATCTCGTCGGTCCGCTCGCCGGGCAGGACGGCGGCCGCGGCCTGGCCGGCGCCTGGGCCGACGGGCCCGACAGCGGCAGCGCGTACGTCTACGACCAGACCAGCGGCGGTTCCCCGATCGCCATCAACGCCGGCGGCATCAACCAGATCCTCAAGTGGGACGGCGTGGTCGACAACACGCCCACCTTCCCCCTCCCGCCCGACGCCGGGTACGTCGGGCTGGCCGACGGCTCCAGCGGCGACCAGTTCGAGGCTTACCGCCCGCTCGAGCAATCCGCCGGCGAGCTGGCCGGCGACGACAACGTCCTGTGGATGTCCGCCGTCTGGCACTACCGGGCGCTGGGCTTTGGCACGCACGTCGGGCTCGCCTTCGCCACCGACAGCTTCGCCAGCCGAGGCAACCGCATCGACACCTCCGGCGCCTACGGCAGCGGCGCGGGCAACGCCATCGGCGTCGGACGAATCAGCACCGGCTTCAACGGCGACGGCAGCAACCCCACCCACTGGAACAACCTCAGCCCCATGGTCTTCCAGAACGGGTCCGTCGCCGCACAAACCTTCGGCGACGAGATGAGCGGCACGCTGGACAACCTCGTCGTCCTCAAGTTCGAGTTCAGCCAGACCGGCCCCGACACCGTCCGCGCTTACAACTTTCCCGAAAACGTCACACCCGACCAGACGACGTTCGATAGCAACGCGACGTCCACCTCCTTCGTGATCGACGAAGACACGCTGAACATCCTGACCTTCGATCAGAACCGCGGCGAAAACGCGATCGACGAGATCCGCATCGGCGACAGCTTCGACGACGTCGTCGCCGGCACCCTGCTGCCCGAGACCCTGACCCTCCGCGTCGATACCGTCACCGGCGCGATGTCGCTCTTAGGCGGCGAGACCGACTCGTTCACGTTCAACTACTACCAGCTCACCAGCCCCGGCGGGTCGCTGAACCCCGCGGGGTGGAACAGCCTCGCCGACCAGGACTACGACGGCAACGGGCCGGCCGACGGCTCGGGCAACGGCTGGGAAGAGGGCGGCGGCGTTGACGCCAACGTCCTCGCCGAGGCCTACCTGCGCGGCAGCAGCACGACCACGCCGGGCGAGGTGATCGACTTGGGCGCCGCCTACAACCCCGCCGTCGATGCCCGGGACCTCGAGTTGCGTTACCGCGCCGAGTCGGGACAGAACTTCTACGGCCAGATCGTCTACATCCAGGGCCTGCCCGGCGACACCGACAACGACGGCGACATCGACGACACCGACCTGAGCACCGCCTTCTCCAATTACACCGGGCCCACCGGGACCGGCAAGACCGCGGCCCAGGGCGACACGGACAACGACGGCGACGTCGACGATACCGACCTGGGCACGCTCTTCTCCGGATACACCGGCCCGCTCGGACCCGCAATCGTGCCCGAGCCTGTGTCCGCCCTGCTGCTGCTGGGGTGGGGTTTGGCACGAGCCGCTCATCGTCGCCGATGAGCACGCGTCAGCGCATGAAAAACCCCTGCAAAACAGGGGGTTTGGGCACATGCACCCGGCAGGGCTCGAACCTGCGACCTTCGGTTCCGGAAACCGACGCTCTATCCAACTGAGCTACGAGTGCCAGACAACTTGCAACGCGGCAGCATAGCCGAGTCAAGTGGGTAGAACAACTCGCAAAGCGTCGCGTTGCAAATAAAAAGAAAGAGCCGCACCGTTGCAGGTCGGGCGGGCCGGAAGCCCGCTTCACCTGTCACCTACTTACTCGACTTCGCGGTACTCGGCGTCGGCCTCGATCTTCATCGTCACGCTGATCTGCACGGCCTGGCCCTCGGCCTTGATCTCCGCATCGAAGGCCATGTCCATCTGCATCTGCAGCGCGCCGGCGCCGGACTTGGGGTCCAACGGCAGCAGGCCGGACATCTTCAGCGTGCCTTCGCTCTTGGTCATATTCAGCCCCGGCACTTCGTCGAGGCCGGCGACGCTGAAGCGGTTGAGCTTCACCGCGACATCGAACACGGCCGACTCTTCGCCCGCGAACTCGGCGACGTCCAGGAACTTGAACTCGCTTTCGATGTCCTTCGGGTCGATCGCCAACTCCCCGCCGCCGCTGAGTTGCTTGGCCAAGAGCTCGTTGTCGCACGCCCACGACGAGCCCTTCGCGCGGGGCTTGTCGAGCTTGAAGACCTGGTTCTGCGTCGCGTCGCCCGGGCTGTCGTCGGTCATGAAGCCCGAGAGGATATCGAGCAGTTGTTCAGCTTTGTCGGGCAGGGCCGTGCCGTCTTCGTACTTGAAGGTGGTCTCGCCGCCGTCCGCGGTGACGATGATCGGCTTGGTGGTGTCGAGCTTGACCTCGTCCTCGCCCGCTTTGCCTTCGAACTTGGATACGACGAGCTTCATCTGCTTGACCTGCTTGTTGTCGTGGACCGCGAGGACCTCGGACACGGCGGTCATCGAGCCGGTCAACTTCTCGGTGTTGTTGCCCACCAGTTGGCCGTTGACCGTTTGCTTCTGCGTCTGGGTCTGGCTGGCCTTGACGACGACCTGGTACTTGGAGCCGACCGGTCGGTCGCGCTCGACCGCGAGGGTGTGTTCCTGCGACGCGGCGAGACCGGCAGGCAGGAACATGGCGAGCAGCGTGACGATTCGCATCAATCGGGCGTTAGCGCGTGGCATGGGGCGTCCTTTCGTGGGGTGGTCGGCTGAGATTGGTTCAGCCTACCGCATCGCCCCGCGGCGTGGCAAGCGCCTTGGCGTATGATCCGGGCCATGGCCGACGCCGCACGCCCTTGCCCCGACCTGCTGGACCTGTACCGCCTGTCCGTGCAGCACCCGCTGGCGGAGATCGCGTTTATCGAGCGCTGCTGGTCGCACTACCACCCCGAAGCGGCCGAACCGCTGCTGCTGCGCGAAGACTTCGCGGGCACGTGTGCCGTCGCCGCGGCGTGGTGTGCCTCGGCCCCCGCGCGACAAGCGATGGCCATCGAGTTGGACGAGCCGACCGCGCGCTGGGCCGACGAGCGCTTCGGCGGCCCGGACCTGCACATCGTGGTGGGCGACGTCGTCGCGGTCGATGGGCCGGCGGTCGATGTCACCGTGTCGCTGAACTTCTCGACGCTGATCTACCACGACCGCCCCGCCCTGATTGGATACCTCTGCAACGCCCGGCAGGGGCTCGACCCCGGCGGGCTGCTGATCATGGACCTGTTCGGCGGGGCGAACGCCGACAAACCGATCGTCCAGGGCCGGCGCGTCGACCCGGACGAGGCGGGCCTCGAGCCGTTCGATTACCTGTGGGACCAGCGCGGCGTGGACCCGCGGACCCGGCGGATCGACTGCCGGATCCACTTCGTTCTTGGCGACGGCAGGCGGATTGAGAACGCGTTCATGTACGACTGGCGGCTCTGGCGGCCGGGCGAGTTGGTCGAGGCGGCGCTCGAGGCCGGCTTCGCCCAAGCGTCGCTGTGGTGGGCCCCGCCAAACGGTGCCGACGCGTTTCAGCCGGTCCCTGACGAGCCGGACGAGGCGGATTGGGTGGGCTACGTGGTCTGCGTGGCACCGTAGACTCGCGATAGGAATTCGATGGGAACCTTGATTATCCCCTGACGTCAGATAAACTTAAGGCTCCCCGCCGGGCTCAGGACGCGAGCAGCCGCGGGCCGAAGGATCGGCCCATCGACGTAACGGACAGCCGCGCGACAAGGACCCCACACCGTGCTCATCCTGATTATCGCCGGCGGCCCGGACAAGGGCCGCATCTACGAGTTGAACAACGACGCGCCGATCGTGCTCGGCCGCGAAGGCGATCAGGTCAAGCTCAACGACCGCAAGGTCAGCCGGGAACACGCGCGCCTTTGGTGTGAAGGTGGGCAGTGGTATCTCGAAGACCTCGGTTCACGGCACGGCACATACCGCAACCACGCACCGCTTGAAAAAGACCAGCGTGCCAAGCTGAAAGACGGCGACTACCTGCAGATCGGCAACACCGTCATGGTGCTCGGCCGGATGCCCGCGGAACACGCCGAGAAGCTCTCGCTGCTCGCCGCACAGAGCGGCCGCGACACGTCCGCGGCGCGTCGGCCGATCCTGATCGCGGGGGGCGTGTCGGTCGCGGCGCTGCTCGCGTTGGGCACGTTTGTTGCGATCGAGCTCAACGCCCTGCGCGGCGAGACGGTGCCGCGCGACGAGTTTGCGAAGCTGCAGCAGCAGCTTTTAAGTTCGCAAGAGCAGCAGGCCGAGCGCATCGAGCAGTCGTTCGACCAGCAGAGCGGCACGACGCGCGAGCTGCTCGACCACCAGCGGCAATTGGTGAACTCGCTGGACCAGACCAACCAGTCGATCAACCGCCACAGCACGCAGGTCGCCGACGCGGCGGACGCGATGCGTGATGCGGCGGACCCGATCCTGAACAAGCTCGACAACGTCAACGCGGTGGCGACGCGTCAACAACTCGCGATCGAGCGGTTGGGCGAGATGCTCGCGCACCAGCAGGCCAACGACGCGACGCCGAACGTCCTCGCCGCGGTCAACGAGATGAAGGCGCTGCTCGCCGACCAGCCCAGGGGCGACGCGCTGGTCGCTCGGCTTGAGGCAGCGATCAAGACCAACGCCGAGGCGGCGGGCGAAGCGGTCCGCCTCGCGCTGGCCGAGCACGCCAAGTCGAACCCCGGCGGCGCGCTCGCGACCAGGGAGGACACCGAGGCGCTGCTCGGCAAGATCCTCGAACAACTCGCCAACGTGCCGACGCGCGAGCAGATCGCCGCGGAGGTCCGCCTGGCCGTCGCCGAATCGACCGCGGAAAACGAGCAGTTCATGCGGCTCGTGCTGGCCGAGCTTCGCCGGACCGGCGACCAGATCACCACCGACGTCGCCGCCGCGATCGATGAGGACACCGGCCAGGCGCTGCAACTCGCGACCGAGCTGCGTGCGCTCGATAACGAGTCGGCGGCCCGCACCGCGTCGATGCTCGAACAACTGCTCAAGAAGGTCGACGACCAGAAGGCCCTGTCCACCCAGATCACCACGCTGCGCGAACAGATCGAATCGCTGCCCGGCCGGGACGACGAAGCGGTCAAGCAGGTGCTCAGCCGGCTCGACGAGCAGGACCGCAACAACACCGCGCTCCTGGAGAACATCGCCGACCTGCGCGCCGCGATGCCCGAAGACCTGCCCGGCCGGCTTGACCAGGTGCTCGCGCAACTCGACAAGCAGGTTCGCACCGAACAGATCACCGACGTGATCGAGCAATCGATGCAGCGCCTCGCCGCGTCGCGCGAGCAGGAGACCGAGGCGGCGTTGGCCCGGTTGACCCAGCGGATCGAAGCCCTGCCGACCGCCGAGGAACTGGATCAAATCGCGGACAGCCAGCAGGCGCTCGCCAGGCTGCTCGACCAGTCGGACGCGGGCGAAGCGATCGGTCAGCTCCGCGCCTCGCTCGAACAGCTGTCCAGCCAATTACCCGGAGCCAAAGACGACAAGCTGTCACGCGTGATCGACATGCTCGAGCAGCGCGAAAAAGCCGACCTGCTGCTCGCCGAACTGCACGATGAGGTCGGCGAACAATCCGGCAAGACCGACGCGCTGAAGCAGGAACTGCTCGCCGCGATCAACGCGTCGCGCGACGACGAGACGAACGAAGCGCTCGACGAACTGCTCGGGCTGGTGCGTGACCGGCTGGCGACGGACGATTCGGTGCGTCAAGCCATCCGCGACGAGGTGCGCGGCACGCTGCTGCCCAACCAGCGGGCGCTGTCCGATGCCCGCGAGGTCTCGACCAGTTCGAACGCCGCGTCGCAAGGCGACGCGTCCGCGGGCGAGCAGCCGGCCCTGCCCAGCCGACGACTCACGGGCCTCGAGCGCGCCTACAAGCGCTCGTTCGACACCGGCGAGCCGGTCACCGTCGGAGCGGGCGTCGTCGATCCCGAGACGGGCAAAGTGTCCGAAGGCCGGGTGATCGACCCCGCGGTCGCCAAGGCGCTCGGCTTCGAGAACTGGCGCGACTGGTACCTGTCCGACCGCCACGCCGAGCAGATGCGCCTGCAGCAGGAAGCGATCCGCCAGCGCAACGAGAATGCCGCGCAGGACCCGGACACCGTTGAACTGCCAGCGATCAGGCCCGGCTCGGACAGCGGACGCCCCGAGCAGGGCTGAACTGCTGCGACACCTTCGACCTCAAAGCGATCGCAACGCTTCCAAGACCGCACCGAAATCAGCGGGCAGCGGGGCCCGCGCCGCGACGTCTTCGAACGCGATCGACTGCGCGTGCAGCATCTGCCGCGTCGCGCCGTGACGCGGCTTGCCCTTGCCGTACTGCGTGTCGCCGAGCAACGGGTGGCCGTGGTGGCTCATCATCACGCGGACCTGGTGGAGAAAGCCCGTGTGCAGGTCGACTTCGATGTGGCAGACGCCATGCGTCAAACGCTCGATGACGCGCCACGCGAGCGAGCAAGGCCGACTGCCCGCCCGATCCGCTCGGTGCGAAACGACCTGGACGTGCGCGGGCCTGTGTCGGCCAACACGCAAATGCTGAATGGATTCGCCGGTGTCGGGCGGGTCGGCATGGACCAACGCGGCGTAGCGCTTCGCGACGCGGTGGTCGGCGAATGCCCTGCGTAAGCGTTGCCACTGCGCTTGCTGCGTCGCGACAATCAGCGTGCCCGACGTGTCGTTGTCCAGCCGGTGCACCACGCCGCTGCGCAGGCCGCCCTCGCCGACGCCGACGACCTGTGGGCGGCGTGCGGCGACGGCGTTGATGACCGTGCCGACCTCGTCGAGCGCGCGCGGTCGGACCGGCACCCCGGCCGGCTTGTTGACCACCAGCCAGCCCGCGCCCTGAGCCAAGATGTCCAGCGGCAGCGCGGCGTCGGGCCGGGGCGCTTCTTCGGCGTCGTAGCCTTCGAGCAGTTCGAGCGTGTCACCCGCACGCAGTTCGATCCCCTTGTCCCGCCGTGTGACAAGCCTGCCGTTCAACCGCACCCCCCCGGCGTCGAGCAAGCGGCACACCCCGGCGCGCGAGACGCCCCGCCATCGCGCGACCACGCGGTCCAACCGCCCGCCCGCGTCGCGTTGCCCGACGATGAGCCGCGCTGACTTATCGGGTTCGCTCTTACGCATGGCACCAGCCTAGCAAGCCGGGGGCGACGGTGGATGCCCGCCGACGCCGAGCCGATATAGCATGAGCAGTCCCGCGCGTTGAGACCCGTTGCGATGAACGATCCGATCGAAGGGCACGACAAGACGCAAACCGCTGCGCGTCTCGCGACCGCGGCGGTGCTCGTGCTTCTCGCGCTGCTCGCCGGTTATCGGGCGTGGTTCGACATCGCGATGATCGGCAAGCACGACCCCGAGCAAAGCCAGATCCTGCTCGCGATCCCCGCTTTTGCTTTGCTGCTGTATTTCCGCCGCGACGCGCTGCGTTTCGTGCCGCTGCGATCGAGCCTGCTCGGTTTGTTGACGGCGGGGCTCGGTTGGGGCTTGTCGTGGTACGGCTACACCCACGCGGTGCAGTCCTTCTGGCACCTGGGGGCGCTGCTCATGGCGGTCGGCGCGGCGTGGTCGGTCCTGGGCGATCGCGCGATGCTGGTCGCCTTGCCGGCGATCGTCACCCTCGTCGCGCTTGTGCCTGTACCCAACCTGCTTAGGCAGGACATCGCCCTGCCGATGCAGCGTGTCACCGCGGCGGGTGCCGAGTTCGTCCTCGTTGCCTTCGGCTTCGCGGTCAAGCGCGTCGGACAAACGCTTTACTACGACGACAAGCCGATCACCATCGAAGAGGCCTGCAACGGCATGCGGATGGTCTTCGCGTTGTTGCTGGTCTGCTACACCTTCGTGATGGCCTACCGCCTGACGGTCTTCGCCCGCCTGCTGCTGATCGCCGCCAGCCCGCTGCTCGCAATCGCGTGCAACATCGTCCGCGTCGTGCCGACGGTCGTGATCTACGGCGAGTACGACGAGGCCACCGGTGACATGTTCCACGACATCAGCGGCTGGGCGATGATCGTCATCGCCGCGCTGATGCTGTTGGGACTGATCCGCCTTCTAACCTGGGCCGAGGTCCCGATCTATGCGCCCAGCACCCCGCCGCCCATGCGACAGCCCGTTGTCAAGCGCCGGCGGGCGACGCCTTGGTTGCTCGCGCCCGCGGGGTGCGTGCTGTTGTTAAGCGGCGCGACCGCGCACAGCCTGTCGCTGCCGGGCGCCGCGGACGCCGAGCCCTACCACCGCGCGGTGGTCCGGGCCGCCGAGGCGACGCCCATCGCGGTCGAAGGCCTCGAAACGTTGCCGTTGGAAATCCCGCGCGGATCCCTCGAACTCTTGCGTGCCAACACCTCGCGTGCCGTGCAGTACACCGACCCGCGTACCGGCGTGACCGCGCAGTTCCTGCTGATCCACAGCCGCGACGCGCGCGACCTCGCGGGCCACTACCCGCCGCGCTGCTACCCCAACGTCAACGGCTATGTCGAGATCGACCGCGCGACCCGGACGTGGCAAACCGAGGCCGCGACGCTGCGAGGGACCGAGTACATCTTCGCCGAATCAGAGCGCAACGGCGCGCCGCGATGGGTGGTCATGCACTTGTTCGTGCTACCCAACGGCGAAACGACCGGGAAACTCCGCGTGATGCAGACCGCCGCTTCCGACTACCTCCGCAGGCACCAAGGCGCCGCGCAGGTCCAATTGCTGATACGCGAATCGTCCGCGACGCAGCGGCAACGCGACGCGCTGTTCGTCCGCGTGATCAACGCGAACGCCGGCCTGCTGAGGACCATCCTCACCGGACCGGACGCCACGCAACCGTCTCCTTGATCCGTTTTGAGGCAAGCCGATATGCCCAGACCCGACCCCAACCGAAACCGCCGACGCCTCATCCGCCTGAGCATCCTCGCCGCCGCCGTCTTGGTCGTCGGCGGGGTGATGTTCGCGCTGTTTCAGTTGAACGCCGGCAAGCAGGACCTCGAAACCGGACAGATCGTCTCGCAGGCACGCGCGGCCTATGAACAAGCAGACTACGCGCGCGTGCTCGAACTGATCGAAGACCCCAAACGCCCCGGTTCTACGATCGACGCGATCCGCGACGACCCCGCGATGCTCAAGGTCTACATCGAAGCCCGACGCAGCAGCCCCCTGAAGAACGGCGAACACCTCGCAAGGCTGATCGCGCCGCTGCAACAGGTCGTTCGGCTTGCCCCGGACGACACCGAGGCGCGGCTGGAATTGTTCGAGCTGCTGTTCGTCTTCGAGCGCTTCGGTGACGCCCGGCGGCTGGCCGAAGCCCTGGTGAAGCAAGACCCCGAAGACGCGGTGCTCTGGCGGTTGCTCGGCGATGCGCAGCTGGGCCTGGGCGCTGACGAGAAAGCGCTCGAAGCGTACGAGCAGGCCGCCTCGATCGATCCGTTGCACGTGCCCACCCAGCACGCGATCGTGAAACTGTATGCCGGCTCCGAGCGCGACACCGCGCCGCTGATCGACCGGGCGAACAAGCTGCTCGCCGACCACCCCGACGACCCGCGAGCGGTGTTGGTCAGCGCGATCATGGCGTTGGCCTCGGGTGAGAATCGGCGCGGCGCGGAAGGGGTGCTAGCGGCGGCGCAACTCGATCCGCCCGACGAGGATTTCGTGCCGGTCATGCTCGCATGGCTGGACCGGCTGGACCTGTACAGCGCCTCGGCGCAGTTTCTAGACCGCGTCGCGCGAGGCGGCATCGCGTCGCCCGCGGGCCACGAATCGGTGCTGCGCACCTACGACACGGGTGACCTCGACGGCGTATTGCGGCGGCTTGAAGGGGCAGACCCCAACGACGCACACCCGAACCTTGTCGCTGTCTGGGCGCTGGCGAGCGACGCGCGGGGCAACGACGATCAGACGAAGCGGTTGATCGAACACCTTTACGGTCGCGCCGATCCGCTGTCACAGGCATGGGCCGACGTGCTGCGGTTGTCGCTAGTCAAGCAAGCGCCGCCCGGCGAAATCATCAATCAACTTAACGATGCACTCGAACGTGAGAATGAGTTGGCCGGCTCGCAACCCGTCAGCAACAACGCCTATCTGCGGCAATTGCTGGGCGAGAGCTACCTGCGTGTTGACGAGCCGGACGCCGCGTTGTCACAGATGCGGGCCGCGGCCGAGAACCGCCCGTCCTGGGGCCGTCCGCACCGCCTGATGGCGCGCGCACATCTCGACAGGGGCGAGCCGGCCGAGGCGTTGCGGCACGCGCAACTCGCGTGGAACCGCCAACCGGGCGTGGCCAGCGAGACGCTGCTGATCCTTGCACGCCTCGGCACGGTCAAGCCGAACGAACAGGCCGCGGTCAACGCGGTACTCGCCGACGCGGACCGCTTCCTGAAGCAGGTCCCCGACCACGCCGAACTGTTTCCCGCGACCATCGACATGCTCGCCCGCGTGGGCCGAAAAGATGCGGCCGCCCAGCGCATCACGGAGTTGCTCGCCTTGGACCCGCCCACATCGCCGATGATGCTGCGCACGCTCGTGGAGCAGTCGCGCAGGCTCGGACTCGGCGTGGATCAACCGATCGCCCAAGCGCTCGCCAAACTCTACAGCGACACGCCCGAGCACCTCTCCGACCAAGCGCTCACGCTCGCCAACCAAGGCAAACCCGAAGAAGGTCGGCGGCTGATCCAAGACGCCATGCCGGACGACGCCGACCCCGGCTGGCGTAGAGCGATGGGCAACTATCTCGCACGGATCAACGCCCCCGATACCGCGGCGTACTGGATCGAGTTCGCCGACGCGAACCCCGACGCCCTGGACCTGCAACTCAGCGCCCTGCAGGTCCGTGGGGTCCGAGAAGACACCGACTTCGCGAAGCGCGCGATCGAAAGGCTCAAACGCCTGGGCGGAGAACGCTCGGCCCACTGGCGTCTTGAGCAGGCCCGGCTACTGCTGCTCGGCGAAGCGGATCGTGCGCAGCAGGATCGGGCGCTGTCGTTGCTGAAGCAGGCCGAACGCATCGCGCCGCAACGCCTCGAGATTCAGCTCGAACTGGCGCGTTGCCACCTGCTGTTGGGCGACCTGCCCGCCGCCGAGCGTCACGCGGAGCGGGCGTGGGAGTTGTCGCCCGATCGGCCGGGCGTCGCGCTGCTGCTCGGGCAGGTGCTGCACCAGCGCGGGCGTTTCGCCGATGCCCGGGGCAAGCTCACGCCGATCACGATCGATTCGACCGCCGACCCGCGGCTCCGGCTGAATGCTTGCGCGGTTCTCGTCGAGCAGGGCGACGCGAGCGAGGCGCGACGCGGGCTCGAAGCGATGCGCGCCGCCGGTGTCGCGCCTCGTCCCGCCCTGCTGCTTCTCGCGCGGTTGTACGCTCAAGACGGGCGCCTCGACCTCGCCGATGCGGTTTGCGTGGAACTGCTACGGGATCCCGACCTCGAGGCGATCGCGTATGTATCCGACTATTACGCGCAGACCGGCCGAACCGAACGCGCGGAACAGACGCGCGCCCGTGCCGCGGCGCTCGGTCTCGCACCGGCCGATCAACTCACGCTCGATGCACAGTCGGCGGCGCAGCGCGGCGATATCGAGGCCGCGCTCGGCCTGCTAACGCAAGCGGCGGAGGCCGACCCGACCAACGCCGTGCGCTGGCGCAGCGCCGCACGGCTCGCGCTCTCGGCGTCTCAAACCGACCGCGCCATCACCCTGGCGAAACGCGGGCTGGCGCATGTCAAGGCCGACACCGGGCTGGCCGGCCTGATCAAGCACGAGAAGCTGATCGCGGTCGTAGGCACAGACAAGCACCTGATCCCCCTGGCGATCGCGATTCTCAACCGAACCACCCATCGCGGCGCAGCGATTCAGTCGCTACGACTCATCGCCTCTGACCAAGAGCAAGTCAGGGTCGCCGACGGTCTCGCCACACTCGCAGACGAATACCCGGCGTTCGAGGCGCTTTATGAGATCGCGACCGACCGGCTGATCGAAGCCGGGCGCAACCAGCGGGCGTTCGACCTCGCGTCCGGCGCGATGGCACGGTTCTCGAACAACGCCAACCTCGCCCGGGGGGCGTCGATCGCGGCGTACCGTTTAGGCCGATGGGGCGAGCTACTCAGTGCATCCCGGGCCTGGTCCGAACGCAATCCCGCAGACCGCCCGCTCGCCGATTTGATGATCGCCGCGGCGCAGGACGCCTTGGGCCGTTACCCCGCCGTCGTTCAAACACTCGCGCCGCACGTCGCGAAGCTCAAGGGCGGCCCCGACGCCAATCCCCAGCACTACCTGCTATACACCCGAGCGCTCGTCCTCACCGGCCAAACGGACCGGGCATGGGAACTGTTAGAGCCCTTGCTGTCCTCCAGCGCGATCGCGCGTTACGCCGCGCTGCAGCGCATCAGCGACGATATCCAGCAGTCACAGACCGCGTCGGCCTGGCTCGCCGCGATCATCCGTGCCGGAAGCGCCGAGCCCGGCGAGCGGTTCGAGTTGGCACGCGCCGCGTTCGTCGCGGGCAAGCGCCTCGGCGACCCGGGGCTCATCCAGACCGCGCGGGACACAATCGACGGCATCCTCGGCACGCCCGGCGACCACCCACCCCAGGCCTACAACATGCAGGGACTCATCGCCCGCGAGCAAAGCGACTTCGAACCGGCCAAGGCCGCGTTCCGCAAAGTCCTCGAGTCGGACCCGGACAACCCGCAAGTACTCAATAACCTCGCGATGGTCCTGCTCGAGCTTGGCGACGACTTGCCCGAAGCCGAGCGCGTGGCGAAGCGGGCGACCGCGCTGGCGGGCAACGACCCGAACCTGTTCGACACCCTCGCGATCGTGCTGTTGCGCCGCGGCAAACTCGACGCCGCGGACCAGGCGATCGAACGCGCGATCCAACTCGACCCGGAAACCCCGGGGTGGCGCCTGACCCGCGCGGACATCCTCGAGGCCCAGGGCAAGGTGGAACAGGCCCAGACGATCCGCAAGCGATACGGGGTCGGCGATTAGAGCAACGGGCCCAGCAGACGCGCAACGTTTTCAATCAGCCGGGTGTGAAACGCCCGGTCTTTCCACGCGCCGGCATCGATCGCGCGGGAACGGTCGGCGTACGCGTCCTGCAACGCACGCAACTCGCTTGCAAAGCGGTCGCCGTACACGACAAGGGTGACCTCGAAGTTCAGCCAGAGGCTGCGCATGTCGAGGTTGACCGTCCCGATGAGGGCGGTCTGTCGGTCGGCGACGAGCGTCTTGGTGTGCAACAGGCCGTTCTGAAACAACAAGACGCGCACCCCCGCGTCCAGCAGGTCGGCGTACTGGGACCGGCTGGCGAGGCGGGCCATGACCGAGTCGATCCGTTCCGGGACGATAAGTGTCACCTCGACGCCGCGCTTGGCGGCAGATACGAGCGCTTCGAGCAGCGGCTCGTCGGGCACGAAGTAAGGCGTGGTCATGACCAGCTCGCGCTGGGCCCCGAAGATCGCGGTCATCAGCGTCTCGCGGATCGCCTCGCGTGCGAAGCCCGGGCCCGAGGGCAACAGTTGTGTCACCACGTCGCCGGTCGGCTCGACGCGGTGCAGCCCGCCGACTTTCTCGAAGTCGCCGAACGCCGCATCGGTCTCGATATCGAAGTCGCTGAGGAACACCAGCCCGAGCGTTTCCGCCGCCGGGCCGGTGACACGCACCATCGCGTCGTGCCACTGCCCGACCCCCGCGTCGCGTTTGAAGTTCGCGGGGTCGGCCATGTTCAGGCTGCCCGTATAGCCGATCTCGCCGTCGATCACCGCGATCTTGCGGTGGTTGCGAAGGTCCTGCCGGCGGAACGCCATGCGCCAGATCCCGACCGGGAGCATCTGCACGACCTCGACACCCGCCGCGCGCAGCCGCACGCACGCGGGCGAGCGAAGGAACGTCTTGCTGCCCACGGCGTCCGCGAGCACGCGGCACGTGACGCCGCGGCGTTGAGCCCGCGACAGCGCATCGATCACCTGCTCGACCCGGCCGCCGGGCCACCAGATGTAAAACTGTAGGTGGACGGACTTCTCCGCTTCATCGATGTCTTGGATCATGCGGTTGAAAGCGACTTGCGCATCACACAACAGCTCGACCTGGTTGCCCCCGAGCAACGGGAAGCCGTATCGGTTGAAACTGTGCATCACCAGCGCGCGCTGAGGCGGGGTCAGGTTGTCCGGATCGAACTGGGCGTGATCGGACAACCGTTGCAGGTGCTGATGGATGTGCGGTCGGATGTTCTCGAACCGGCTCAGCCTCAGTCGCCCGATGCGTGTCTCGCCGAGCACCAGGTAGATCACCGCGCCGGCGATCGGCAGGAACAGGATCACGCCCAGCCAGGACAGCGACACGCCTACCGGCCGGCGGCGCATCACGACGCGCAGCGCCAAGCCGATCCGGATCAACCAGTCAACGACGAGCAGCGTCGTCGTGATCCATGAAATATCGGAGAAGCTGGGCATGCGTGCTCGAAGACAGAGCCCGCATCATAAGCGATCCAGACGCGAAAGATCGCCGATCGCAAAGGCCTTACGCCAAGAGGTCGCGCTGGACAACGCCGTGCACGTCGGTCAGGCGGAAGCGCCGGCCCTGGTGCTTGTAGGTCAGCCGTTCGTGGTCGATGCCCATCAGGTGCAGGATCGTCGCGTTGAGGTCGTGGACGTGGACGCCGTCGCTGGCGATGTTGTAGCCGAACTCGTCCGTCTGCCCGTGGGCGTGCCCGCCCTTGACCCCGGCGCCGGCCATCCAGATCGTGAAGCACCGCGGGTGGTGATCGCGCCCGAAGTTGTTCGCCGTCAGCGGGCCTTGGCAGTACGACGTTCGGCCGAACTCGCCGCCCCAGATCACCAGGGTGTCATCGAGCAGGCCGCGGCGCTTGAGGTCTTTGACCAGCGCGGCCGACGCGCGATCGGTCTCATTGCACTGGGCGCGGATCGCGCGGGGCAGGTTGCTGTGTTGGTCCCAGCCCTGGTGGTAGAGCTGGATAAAACGCACGTCCGCCTCGGCGAGCCGGCGGGCGAGCAAACAGTTCGCCGCGAACGTGCCGGGTTTGCGCGCGTCTTGCCCGTACAACTCGAACGTCTCGTCCGGCTCGTCGCTGATGTCGGTCGCCTCCGGGACCGATGCCTGCATCCGGTAGGCCATCTCGTACTGCGCGATGCGCGACTCGATCTCCGGGTCCATCTCCCGCGTGTGCGCGTGGCGGTTCAATTCGGCGAGCGTGTCGAGCACATCCCGCCGCCCTTCCCGGTGCACGCCGTCGGGGTCGGTGAGGTAAAGCACCGGGTCCCTGCCCGCACGGAACTGCACGCCCTGGTGGCGCGAGTCGAGGAAGCCCGAACCCCACAGACGCGCGTAGAGCGGCTGGCCGCCCTGGTTCGCGCTGACCAGCACGATGAACGCGGGCAGGTCGCTGTTTTCGCTGCCCAGGCCGTAGCTCAACCATGCCCCGAGCGATGGCCGGCCGGCGATCTGCGAGCCGGTCTGGAAGAACGTGATCGCCGGGTCGTGGTTGATCGCCTCGGTATACATCGAGTTGACCACGCAGAGGTCGTCGGCGATCGACGCGATATTGGGGATCAACTCGCTGAACCACGCGCCGCCCCGGCCGTGCTGCGTAAACTTGAACGGCGAGCCGGCGAGCGGGATCGACGCCTGGTTCGCGGACATGCCGGTCAGCCGCTGGCCCTTGCGGACCGAGTCGGGCAACTGCTCGCCGTGCAGCTTGTTGAGCGCCGGCTTGTAGTCGTACAGGTCCAGGTGCGAGGGCGCGCCGGACTGGCAGAGGTAGATGATGCGCTTGGCCTTGGGCGCGAAGTGCGGCTCGCCGAGCACGCCCCCGGGCTTGGTCAGGCCGTCGCTGATCGCTGTCGGCCTCGGCTTCGCAGACGTCCCCGGACCGGGCATCAGGCCCGCGAGCGCCGCGCTGCCGATGCCCAGCGCCGAGCGGTTCAAAAAGTGTCGGCGGGTGATTGCAAACGCGTCGATGAGCCGGCCGGCTTCGTGGTCGTGGTCAGATCGCATGTTTATCGCCTCCAAACCGTTGCGTCCGCGTTCATCACCGCCTGCACCACGCTCGTCCACGCGGCGACCTCGGCGTCATCCAACGTCTCGTCGATCTTCATCTCCCCTTGCGAGCGCAGCTTTTGCGCATCGGTTTTCGTACCGGCGTAGTAAGCACGCTGTCGCTCGAGCAGGCCCATCAATAACTCGCGCTCGCGCGCATCCGGTTTCCGCCCGGCCAGCGATGTGAACACGCGGTCCAACCGTCCCGTATCGTCTTGCTCGGCCTTGAGTGCGCGTTCGGCGAGCACCCGGCAGGCCTCGACGAACTGCACGTCGTTGAGCAGCACCAACGCCTGCATCGGCGTGTTCGTCGACGAGCGCTCGGCCGTGCACACCTCGCGCGTGGGCGCGTCGAAGGCCAGCATGTTCGGCATCGGCGCGGTGCGCTTCCAGACGGTGTAAAGCGATCGGCGGTAGAGGTCCTGGCCGACCGATTGCCGGTACGCCGGGCTCATCGCGTTGGCCTCGCGCCACAGCTTGGGCGGCTGGTACGGGGCGACCGGCGGCCCGCCGAGCTTGTCGTGCATTAGCCCCGACGCGGCGAGCGCGGTGTCGCGCAGCATCTCGGCCGACAACCGGCGCGCCGGCCCGCGCGCGAGCAGCGCGTTGCCCGGGTCGCCCGCCCAGCGTTCCGGCGTCGCCGACGAGTCCTGGCGATAGGTCGCGCTCAGCACGATGCGCTTCAGCATCGCCTTGGTGTCCCAACCCGACGCGATGTACTGACGGGCGAGGTAATCGAGCAGTTCGGGGTGTGTCGGCAGGTCGCCCTGCATGCCGAAGTCGTCGGGCGTGCCGACCAGTCCATTGCCGAAGCACTGGGCCCACAAGCGGTTCGCGGCGACGCGCGCGGTCAGCGGGTGCGACGGGTCGGCCAGCCACTTCGCGAGCCCGAGGCGGTTGTTGGGCGCGTCCTTGGGCATGGCCGGCAGCGCGTCGGGCGTCGCGCGGTAGACGCGGTTGTCCTCGGTCTTGGGCGCGTCGTACGCCCCGCGGTCGAGGTTGTAGGCCGGCGTCGGCTCGGGCCGGTCCTCCATCACCGACACTTCGAGCAGCCCGGTCTGAAACTGCAGCAGCGCGTTACGCGCCTCAATCAACGCCCGCTTGGCTTGCACCGCCTCGGTATCGACCTCCTCGAGGTAATACGACTTGAGCGCTTCGGCATCCCGTGCCTCGATCGCCCGGTCGAACGACCTGCCATCAAACCAATGCCTCGCCTCGATCGGGGTCAACGCGCGGTCGAACAGGCGTACCTCGTCGATCGCCGCGCCGGGCATGGTCGAGGTGCGCATCCTGCTGTCGAAGACGAGCTTGTTGCCGCGGTGGCCGTGGTGCTTGGTGAGGTTGTCGCGCAGGACTTCCGACGCCGGCTCGCCGTTGACGTAGATCGCCATGCCCTTGGCGGACACCGTCGCGTCGTAGGTCAGTGTCAGGTGGACCCACTCGCCGACGGGTAGTTCTTCCTTCGTCTGCACCGCGATCGCGTTGCCCGGCCAGAAGCGGGCCATCACGAAACGCAGCCGGCCGTCTCGCACCGTGATCCACGAGCCGTTGAACCCCGCGTCGGTCCCCGATGAATTGTGCAACAGCAACGCCTCGTCAAACCGCCTGGGCAGCCTGACCCACATCGACGCGCTGAACGGCTTGTCGGGTTGGATCCCGCTGGGTGTTTCAAACGTCACGTGCGTGTCGCCCGCGAATTGCAACGCCTTGCCGTGCTTGCCTTCGACCAGCTTGTTCGCCGGGTGCGTGCTGGCGGGCTTGGTGTCTCCCGGGAAGCCTTCGAGTTTGTTGCCAGCGGCGATTTCGTTGAGCGCGTAGTACCGCATCGCACCGGGCATAAACAGCGGCCGGTCCTGCGGCACGATGTAAGAAGCGAGCCAATCCTGAAACGGTTGACCCGAGCGCGATTCCCGGGCGCGCACGTATGCCTGCTCGGCTTGCTCGGCCTTTCGTTTGAGCGCCTGCCACTGCTCGTCCTGCGCCCGGTCCGGCAGGAGGACCGTCGGCGTCGGCACGAATCCGTTGCGCTGGTGCATGTACATGCCGTGCTCGTCGATCGAGTTGAAGTACGCGTACAGTTCGTAGTACTCGCTCTGCTCGATCGGGTCGTACTTGTGGTCGTGGCAGCGAGCGCACTCGAGCGTCAGGCCCATGAACACGGTGCCGAACGTGTGCACGCGGTCGGCGGCGTATTCGTTGAGCCATTCCTCGCTGATCGACCCGCCCTCGTTGGTCATGCGGTGCAGGCGGTTGAAAGCGGTAGCGAGCCGCTGGTCGCGCGTCGGGTTCGGCAGCAGGTCACCCGCGAGTTGCTCGGTGAGGAAGCGGTCGTAAGGCAGGTTGTCGTTGAACGCCCGGATCAACCAGTCGCGCCAGGGCCAGTTCGGGCTCAACTGATCGGACTGATAGCCGTACGAGTCGGCGTAGCGCGCGAGGTCGGACCAACGCGCCGCCATGTGTTCGCCGTAGTGCTGAGAAGCGAGCAGGCGATCAACGACGCGTTCGTGCGCGTCCTCGCCGTCGTCCTTCAGAAACGCTTCGATCTCCTCGGGCGTCGGCGGCAAGCCCGTCAGGTCGAGCGTCACGCGGCGCAGCCATCGCGTGCGCGACGCCTCCTTGCTCGGAGGCAAGCCCTCCGCTTCCAAGCGCGCCAATACAAAACGATCCAAGCCGTCACGCACCCACGCCTCGTTCTCAACCGCGGGCGGCGCGACATCCCTCGGCACCGGCACGAACGACCAGTGCGGCTCGTACTCGGCGCCCTGCTCGATCCACTGCACCAGCAACGCCTTCTCCGCGTCGGTCAGCGTGACCTTGAAACTCGGCGGGGGCATCACGATCCTCGAGTTGCTCGAATGGACCCGCGAGACCAGCTCGCTCGCCTCCGGGTCGCCGGGCACGATCGCGAGCATCGCGCCGAAGTAGCCTTCGCCGTCATCGGGCGTATCGAGGCGCAATTCGGCCTCGCGCGCCGCGCTGTCCGGTCCGTGGCAAGCGAAGCACTTGTCCGAGAGGATCGGCCTGATGTCGCGGTTGTAGCTGATCGTTCGGTCGCGTTGGTTGGGCCCGGCCGGTTGGTCGGCCGCATCGACGACGCGGGCACGTGTCGCGTCGCCGCGTTCGCCGCACCCGACGAGCAGCCCGAGACACGCCACGCAGAGTAAGAACGAGAGCTTGTGCACCACACCTGGACCCATGTTTCGACCTTAAACCCGTTCTAGACCGTAACCCGCAAAGACGACGGCCCGTAAAGCCCAAGTCCCGTAAAGACCGGATAACCCGTGCCCGCCCGCGAGAGTGATGCGCGGGACGGCGATCTCATACGCGCGACATATCAATCATACCCACGCCAACGCGAGCGATCAGGCGCACGCCGACGCCGTGCGTCCTGATAAGCCCGCGGATCGGTAAAAACGAAGATCGACAGGCTATACTCGCCCACCCCGCCGTGATCCCGCGCCGATTGTGCCGATAGGACCGGCATGAGCGCCGACCCCGCCCTCGCGATGACCGACAGCACACCCGCCCAGCCCACCGATCCAACCCCGCCCGCCGAGCCGGCCGTCAACCTGCCCGCGTTGGCGGTCCGTGGCGGGGTTGGGGGCGTCTTGATGGGCCTGGCCAATCTCGTGCCGGGCATCTCCGGCGGGACGATGCTCCTCGCCGCCGGCGTCTACCCCCGCTTCATCGAGGCCGTCGGCGAACTGACCACGCTCAAGTTCCGACGCGTCTCTTTGGTCGTGCTCGGCAGCGTCGTCCTTGCGGCCATCGCAGCCATCGTCCTGATGGCCGGGACCGTCAAATCGCTCGTCATCGATCACCGCTGGGTCATGTATGCGATCTTCATCGGCCTGACGCTCGGCGGGGTGCCGGCGGTCTGGCGACTGATCAAACACCCCATGATGGACGAACTGCCCGAACACGACCCGGCGAAGCCCGGCGACACCGGCATGAGGTCGGTCTGGGTCGCCGCGGCCGCCGGCTTCGCGGGTATGGCGGCGCTGGCGCTGTTTCAATCGTCCGGCGTGGCGGGCGACGCGCAGCGCGACGGCTTCCTCTTCCTCCTGCTCGCGGGCATCGCCGGGGCCTCGGCCATGATCCTGCCCGGCGTCAGCGGCGGGTACCTGCTGCTCGTGCTTGGCGTCTACGTGCCGATCCTCGCCGGCGTGGACCTGTTCAAAGAAGGGCTCAAAACGCGCGACACCGACATCCTCCTGGACGTCGGCATGGGCGTGGTCCTGCCCGTCGGCCTGGGCGTGCTCATCGGCGTCGTCGGCGTGAGCAACCTGCTGCGCTGGCTGCTGCACCGCTACGAAAAGGCCACGCTCGGGACGCTGCTGGGCCTGCTCGTCGGCGCGGTTGTCGGGCTCTGGCCATTCCAGCAAACCGTCGAGCCGCGAGAAGGTCAGGTCGTGAAAGGCCAGACCATCACGCTCGCGGTGCCCAGCGAAACGCCGGGCGCGAACGCCGAGAAGGCATGGGTGTTCGAGGTCTCGGGCGAGACGGTCGAGCCCGAGGACCTGCCCACCGCTTATTTCTCACCCAGCGCCGGGCAGGTCGGCGGTGCGTTAGGATTAATCGCGCTCGGGCTGGGCACGACGCTGTTGATCGACCGCCTGCAAAGCAGCAAGCAATAGCCGCGAGCCGACGCCTCGCCGGAGAAATACAACAGGGGCACGAATCGTTGTGAAACGCATCGTCACCGCCCGAGTTTCGTTATTGGTCTGCGACACACAGCGTCTCGTCTGGCCCGATCGCAAGCGCATGTAAGCGGAGTCATCGTCTTGAAAAACATCCTCGTCACCGGCGGTGCCGGCTACATCGGCTCGCACTGCGTCAAGCGTCTCGTCGCCGACGGCTACGACGTCACCGTCCTGGACAATTGCGACCGCGGTCACGCCGCCGCCGTGGCAAAAGCCTCGGACGGCAAAGCCGGGCTCGAACGCGTCGACCTTCGCGAGACCGACAAGGTCGCAAGCGTCCTGCAAAAGAACGATATCGAGGCGGTCATCCACTTCGCCGCGCTCGCCTACGTCGGCGAGTCGGTCAACGACCCGCTGCGCTACTACAGCAACAACACCGGCGGGTCGATCAGCCTGCTGCGGGCCATGGACAGGGCGGGGGTCAAACGCATCGTCTTCAGCTCGACCTGCGCGACCTACGGCGAACCGGCATCGATGCCCATCACCGAGGACACCCCTCAGCAGCCGATCAACCCGTACGGCTGGTCCAAGCTCATGACCGAGCGTGCCCTCATCGACTACGGGACCGCCAACAAAGCGTTCGCTTTTGCCGCGCTGCGCTACTTCAACGTCGCCGGCTCGGACCCCGACGCGGTCATCGGCGAGGACCACACGCCCGAGACGCACATCATCCCGGTCGTGCTCAACTGCGCGCTGGGCAAGGTGCCGAAGATGAGCGTGTTCGGCGACGACTACGACACCGCCGACGGCACCTGCGTCCGCGATTACATCCACGTCAACGACCTGGTCGATGCGCACGTCGTGGTCATGAACGCGCTGAAGGCGGGCGACCAACGCTTCTACAACCTCGGCACCGGCACGGGCACGACCGTCATGCAGGTCATCGAAGCCGGCCGCGACGTCACCGGGCACGCGATCCCCGCGGAGAGGGGCCCCCGCCGACCGGGCGACCCGCCGATGCTCTACGCCGACCCCGGCAGGATCAAGAACGAGCTGGGCTGGGAAGCGAAGCACAAGGACATCCGGCAGATGGTCGCCGACGCCTGGGGCTGGTTCAAAAACAACCCCGACGGCTACGGCGACAAGTAGGCTCTCTCAAGAGAAGCCGGTCCTGAGCGCAGCGCAGGTGCGGATCAAATGGCAGCCGTTCTGTAAAGCACCGTGCAATCGAATTCTCCATAGCACCGGATGTGAATCCAGTGCCGACCGCTGCAACAAGCGACCCGGCACCGCATTCACATGCGGTGCTACAGAATCATCATGCAATTGCTTAAAGCAGATTGAAATTCGATCTACCGCATCCCGCGCTGGCTGAATCCCCACGCCTGCTTCATCTTCAAGAGCAAGTAGCCCGCGGGGATCGCAACCGCCGCGGTGTAGAGCAGCGTGAAGAACCCGCTGAACAATTGGTTGGCGGCGCTGAAGTTCTCCGCGGGCTCGTTGCCCATCAGCGGCACGCCGCGGATCACTTGCAGCGTCGTTGCAACCAGCAGCGCGAAGACGCCGGCGATCAGCGTCATGATCGCGATCGTGAACATCGAGTCGCGGAACAGCAGGTTGCGCAGCTGCACCATCGCGTAGCCGGCGGCGAGGAAGCCCAGCGCCCACGGGCCGATCAGGCCGTCGGGCAAAAAGGCATCGAACAGCACGCCGAGCACGACCGCCGACCACGCGACCGTCATCGCCGGCGCCTGCAGGCCGATGAACACCAGCAGGATCAGCAGCAGGATCGGCTGGTGGTCCTTGATGCCCCACAGAGGCGCGAGCGCGACCTGCAGCGCGTAGCCGGCGTAGGCCAGGATGGAAAAGGTCAGCCAGTTCATGGGTTTAATCGACCCGGTCGGTGATGACGGTGACCTCGCTCTGCGGGCCGATGGGCGTGTTGGGCGTGACGACGACGCGTTTGAGGTTCCTCGGGTCGGTCGGGTGCTCCTCGATCGACGCGACCTGCCCGAGCACGAAGCCGTTGGCCGACCGGCGGAGCGAATCACGCACGCGCACGACGTCGCCCGCACGCAGGCTGTCCGCCACCGCGTGCTTGAGGTCGCAGAAGAACCCGCCCTTCCCGTCCGACTCCACGCGCGTGATGAACGGCCAGCCGTTGCCCTCGCGGACCTGGCCCGGCGGCATGATCATCACTTCGCTGCGATAGTCCGGGCCCGTCACCAGGCGCACCGTCGATGTGATCGGCGCGACTTCGTCCACAAACCCGATGAGGTTCTGCTTGTACGCGACCGCGTCGTCTTGCGTGATCCCGTGTAGCGAGCCCCTGAGCAGCTTCATCGACGGGTTCGTGCGGTCCGCGTCGTAAAAAGCCACCTCGGCCTGCACCAGCCGGATCGCCTTGATGTCGCGGATCCGTGCGATCGCTTCGAACGCCTCCAGCTGCTCGCGCAGCTCCGCGTTCTCCGCCCACAGCTCGGCGTTGTACTTGTCGGCCTTGTCCAACAGCTCGTGCAACTCGTCGTCGCTGTACGCCGGCCGATCGACCGCCGGGTCGGTCTTGAAGTTCGACGCGACCCACCCCGCCGGCCATTGCAGCGTGTCCACCGTGCCGGTCACCGGCCGGGTCAGCCAGCTTGCCGCGTTCAACACCGAGCACGCCAACAGGACGATAAGAACGTAGGAACAAGCTTTTGCGTGCTGATCATGGCGGATTACAACGGGTGCAAACCACTGACCCAGCCGGCGCCGGACCGCGTCGACAATCGCTGTTCTCTCGTCCGGCGTCCGTAGGCCGCCGGCTATCGTCGAAGCGATTATCGATCCCCCTACTACATCTCGTCCATGTCGCTTTCCATAGTCTGCTTCCATTCCTCGAGGTGTTCGAGGTAGATCGCGGTGCCACGGGCGACGCAGGTCAAGGGGTCCTCGGCGATGCGGGAGTCCAGGCCCGTCGCGTTGGAGATGATCGTGTCGATCCCGCGCAACAGCGCCCCGCCGCCGGCGAGCACGATGCCGTTGTCCACCAGGTCGGCAGCCAGTTCCGGCTCGCAGCGCTCGAGCGTGCGCGTCACCGTCTCAATGATCGCGCTGAGCGGCTCTTGCAGCGCTTCGCGGATTTCTTCACTCGTGATGACGGTCTTGCGCGGCAGGCCGGAGATCATGTCCCGGCCGCGGACCTCCATCGTGCGCTCCTCGCCGTCGGGCGCGGCGCTGCCGATCTCGATCTTGATGCGCTCGGCGGTCTGTTCGCCGATCATCAGGTTGTACGCCTTTTTCATGTGGCTGATGATCGACTCGTCCAGGTCGTCGCCGGCCACTCGGACCGATTCGCACTGGGCGATGTCGGCCAGGGACATGATCGCGACCTCGGTCGTGCCCCCGCCGATATCAACGATCATGCTCGCGGTCGCCTCGACGATGGGCAGGTTGGCGCCGATGCCCGCGGCCATCGGTTCTTCGACGAGGTAGACCCGGCGGGCCCCGGCGCGCTCGGCCGAGTCGAGCACGGCCCGCTTCTCGACCGCGGTAATGCCCGAGGGCACGGCGATGACGACGCGCGGCTTGACGAACGGCCGCTTGCCGTTGACCTTGCGGATGAAGTAGCCCAGCATCGCCTCGGTGATCTCGAAGTCGGAGATGACACCGTCCTTGAGCGGGCGGATGGCGGTGATCGAGCCGGGCGTCTTGCCGAGCATCTCCTTGGCGACCCAGCCGACGGCGTTGCCGTTGTTCAGGACCTGGTTGGTGCCCTTTTTCACGGCGACGACGGACGGCTCGTTGAGGACGATGCCCTCGCCGCGCACGCACACCAGGGTGTTGCACGTGCCCAGGTCGATCCCCATGTCGACGCTGAACCAGCTTAGGACGTTATCGAGGATCAAGCGGCTTTGTCCCCTGCGCGGGGCCCCTGCATCGGAGGCGGTGTTGGTGATCGGTCGGCGGCCGGGCCATCGGCGTAGCGGATTGTACAAACGATCCGCGGGAGTCGTCGCCGACCGAGCGACAAGGCTACAGCTAAGATCGGCGGCGGCACGGGCTTAGCCCCAGAGAAAAGCCATCGCGGTTCAAGCCGGCGGCTTCGCCCTCGGCCGGCCTGCTGGAAAAAGCGGAGCGAAAGAAAGAGCGGCCTCCTTCAGAGTACCGCTCTTCCCCAAGCTGGTTGTGATGAATCGGTCTCAGAGCAAGGGCAGGATCAGGCCCGTGGGCACGTTCTGCAGGCTGGGCTCGGCGTTGAGCGGCAGCGGCGTGCCGAACAGGGCGTTGCTCTGCATGATCAGGTAGACCACGCCGGCGAGCAGCGCCACCAGCGCGATGAGGGTGAGCACGGTGTAGACGTTGTTTGGGACGCTGGTGCGGTCGGCCATCGCTCAAAGACTCCGGATCATTGAAGGTACGTAGTTTCTCATATCTGTGAGAAAAATGCAAGCCTTTATTCGTTGGGGCCTTGCCCGGCCGGCGGGCCGGCTTGCTCCGCGTCTTCGAGCTTTTCAGCGTTCTCTGGCTTAACCGGCTTACCCCGACGACCCGCCCGCACCTTGTCGCCCGCCTTGACGCCCTCGCCAAGGGTCAACCTGCCAACGGATTCGGTCGCGTCAACGGTGTCGATCTTGACCTTGCCGACGAATTGGTCGCCGCGGTAGACGGTGAACGCCATGCCGGGCAGGACTGCGTCGTCGCTGCCGACGTTGAGTTGGACGAAAACGAGCCCGCCGTCAATCTGGTCGACTTTGACGACCGAGCCGCGGATCACAACGCCGTCCTCCGGCTCGGGCGCGGGCGGAGCGGGCGCCCTGTCGCGGGGCGGCGCGGCGGCTTTGAGTTCCGCGAGTTGTTGGAGCAGCGCCTTGTTCTGCTCGCGGGCGCGGGTGAAGTTGTCCATGGCCCTGCGTCGCTCGGCCTTCTCGGCGATCAGCGACTGGGACAGGTCCGCGACCTTGGCCTGCAACTGCGCGAGGTCGTTGGCTTGTTGCTCGATCACTTGGTTTTGCTGTTCGAGGCGGGCGTTTTTTGCGGCGTTGGCCTGCTCGACGACCTGCTGGGCCGCGCTGAGTTGGGCGATTGTTTGTTGCGTCGCAGTAAGTTTGGCCTGCAATGCCGCGATGTCGGCCTGCTGCCGGGCGACCTGCTCGCGCAGTTGGCGGTTCTCCGCGGCGAGTTCGTCCTGGTCGCAGACCTCGGCGGGCTGGGTCGATGAAACCACCAGGGCGGACACGGGCGGTGTCAGCCCGATCAGGGTACCGCCGAGGGCGAAAAGAAAAACAGCCACGAGCTTGTCGCTGCGGCTGTTGAGACGATTTGTGTTCATGGCTGCGGCTCCGGAATCGACCGCTGAATCAAGGGATTTTAGTCAGTGTGACGCGTCGGCCTTAGCGGCCGCCGGCTCGGACCGCGTCGCCTTCCTGCACGCCGCCGCCGAGGGTCAGCTTGCCAACGGACTCGGCGGTATCGACGGTGTCGATCTTGACCTTGCCGACGAACTTGTCGCCGCGGTAGACGGTGAACTCCATGCCGGGCTTGACATTGTCACGCTTACCGACGTTGACCTGGACGAAGGTCAGGCCGTCGCTGACTTGGTCGATCTTGACGACCGCGCCCTTGATCAGCGTGTCGGTGCCGACGAACGTGTCGAGTTGCTCTTCGTCGCCGCCGAGCGCGACCCAGCGTTTCTTGAGGTCCTCGACCTGGGCGGTCTTTTCTTCGAGTTGGCGGTTCAGGGCCTTGTTGACTTCCTGGATGCGGAGGTAGTTGTCCGACAGCCGGCGGTTCTCGGCGCGGACGGCGATGAGCGTCTGGCTGACGTCGCCGAGCCGGCTCTGCAGTTCGCCGAGCGTCCCGATCTGCTTCTCGATCAGGGCGGCGCGTTCGTTGAGCAGGGTGTCCTTGCTCTCGTTTGCGTTGACCAGGACCTGGTTGGCGGCGGACTGCTGCTGGATCGTGGACTGGGCGTCGGCGACCTTGGCCTGCAGCGCGGCCACGTTCTGTCGGAGGGTCTGGTTCTGGGCTTCGAGCGAGGCGATCTGCTCCGCGGCGTCCTTCTTTTCCTGGGCGTTGAAGGCGATCTTGGCGCGGGCCTCGTCGGCGGCCTTGCTGGCCTTGAGCTCGGCTGCCTGGGCCTGGGCCTGCAGGTCCTTGTACTGCTGGGCGTAGTCGGGCACGCGCGCGGCGAACGGGACCACCAGGGCGACCAGGACGACGGCGAGAATCGTCACCACAACGACGAAGGCTTTGGTCAGTGCGTTCAAAGTGATGTCCTCATTGCAAGCACGTGGGGCGGGAAGTCAGCGTCCGCCGAGACTGGCGTTCACCGATCCACGCATGATGCCCACAACTCTGGCGTTTGTCAACCTTTCCGTACATTTGGTCTGACCAGACGCCGGGGCGGGCTTACCCATCTTCAACAGGTCCGATGCGGCGGCTTTAGCGCGAGGCCCGCAGCACCGCGGCGGCCGAGGCGACGCGCACGATGGTGTCCGGGTCGTCGAGCAGTTCGGCGAGGCGCTGGGCCGAGGCCGCGGTCCGCACCCACGTCAGGCCCCGCGCGGCCTGGGCCCGCACTTCCGCGGCGATCCGGTCCAGCTGGGCCGGGTCGGCGAGCACCTCCTGCAAGGCCCGGGCTTCGGCCGAGTTGTCGTCATCGGCCTTGCGCAGGTAGGCCTGCAGTTCCTTGGCCAGCGTCTCGCGGTCGTAGGACGAGGCGTCGATGAGCGTCTTGACGCCGCGACGGTCGCCGAGTTGGGCCATGGCCTGGGCGGCGGCGATCTTGGCCTGCACGGGGTTGTCGCGTTTGATGACCGCGGCCAGCCCGTCCACCACTGCCCGGTCGCCGATATCGCCGAGCACCTGCATCGCGAGCACGCGGACGTCGTCGTGGGTCGAGAACATCGCGGCGCGGATGGTGCTGAGCACCTCCAGGTCGTCGGGGTTCAAGCGGATCATCGCCTCGGCGAACTGCAAGCGGACCCAGGCGCGCTCGGCGGTGGAGACGCGCGGCATCGGTCGGCCCGCCATGTCGCGGAGCATGTCGAAGGCCTGCGCGTCCCCGAGTTGGCCGATGAGCATGGCGGCGTTGGCGCGGGTCGTGGGGCTCGGGCTGGCGAGCATCGCGCCAAGCGGTGAGAGGTCTACGTCCCTGCCGCAACGCTTGGCGGCGAAGATAGCGGCCGCGCGGACCGAGGGGTTGTCGTCGCGCGTCAGGTCGAGCGCCGCGTCGGCCAGGCGGCCCAGCTCGAGTTTGCCGATCGTGACCAGCGCGGCGAAACGCACCGCCGGGTTCTCATCGACGATGCCGGCGCGGGCGAGGTCCAGCGCCGCGTCGGGCGCGTGCTGGGCGGCCTCCAGCCCGGCCATGCGGATGCGTGCGCTGTCGTGTCCCGCGGTCGACTCGACCACGGCGTAGGCCTTGGGCTTGGACTGCAGGAGCAGGAAGCGGGCTTCGTCGGCGCCCGCGTTAGCCGGCCGGTCCTGCGCCGCCGAGGGCGACGCCACGCCGAAGCACGCCAGGCCCACTACCATCGCGGGCAACCCCGCCTTGATTACGCGTCTGATCATGGTCGTCACCCGATCGAAAAAGTGTCCGTCATCAAGCGTGTCGTACGACTGTGTTACGACCCCGCACGCCAGTGGGTTTCATCCAGGTTTTCATCGACGCAACCGGCCGCGACGCCGCACCCTTAGCCGCCCCGCTCGCGACGCTTGGTCCCGCCGGGCACGAACACGCCCAGGAGCAGCAGCCCCGCCACGGCACACAGCCCGACCGAGAAGCCTTCTCGGACCCTGCCGTAGAACGTCGCCCGTTCGTCGAGCACCGCGACCGCGTTGACGTGCCCCGCCACCAGTTGGTGCTCGCCCGCCACGCTGACCAACGGCCCGACCCGGCCGGCCGAATCGATCAGCCCGCTCACCCCCGTGTTCACGCTCCGGGCCATCGGCACGCGGTTCTCAATGCACCGCAGCGCCGCGATCTGCACGTGCTGGTAGCCCTGGTGCGAGCCGGCGTACCACCCATCATTGGTCAGGTTCACCAGCAGGTCCGCACGCTTGGTCCCATCGGACGCGTACACCATCTTCCGGCACTGGCCGGCGATGGCGTCCTCGTAGCAGATCGGCGCGGCGAAGCGCACCGGCGTGGGCCCGGGCGACCCGCCGCCGTCCGCCGCGTCCACCTCAAAGATCACCACCCCCTCGCCCGGCTGGACGGTGTAGTCGTGGTCTTCGCCGTACGGGCTGATGTATTTCTGAAAAATCTTCCGCAGCCACTCGGGCCCGGGGATGTACTCGCCCAGCGGCACGCGGTGCATCTTGCTGTAGCGCTGGAAGCTCGGCTCGCCGGGCTTGACCAACAGCGCCGAGTTCATCGTCCGCTCGTGCGTCGGGAAGCCCCAGCTCTGGTTGCCCACGACGACCGGCACGCCCTGTGTTTCGACCAGGCGCACGATGCCTTCGCGGAAAGTCGTGATCTCCGCGGTCGCGCCTTCGTTCAATCGGCCGGCTTGCGCCAGCGCCCACGCCTCGTCGTTCACCGGGCGCGTCACCATGGTCTCGGGCCAGACGAGCAGGTCCGGCCGGGGGTCGTCGCCTGCACTGATGGTGCTCAGGTCGATCAGCGTTTCGAAGTCGTTTCGCCGACGCTGGACGATGTCCTCGTCGCTGCCTTCGCGTTTGTTGGATTGGGGCACGTTGGTCTGGATGATGCCGACGACGACCTTGCGGGCGCCGGGGTCGTCCGCGGCGGGCGTGTTGGCGACGCGCTGGCCGCCGTAGATCAGCGCCGCGGTCATGCAGCCGGCCCAGAGCAGGGCCGCGACGACGATCGTGCGCCGCGGGCGGATCGGCCCGGTGCTCAGCCGCTTGGTCAGCGGCCGGGCGATCAGGTCCACGATCAGGCCCGAGGTCATCGCGACCAGGAAACTCACCGTGATCCAGCCGAACAGGTCGGCGCTCTGCACGACCAGGCCCGGCGACTCGCCCTCGCGCCAGGCGGCCTGCGACGAGCCGAGCGTGAACCACGCGAACCCGCCGAGCGGGAAGTTGGTGCGGACAAACTCCTGCACGCACCAGAAGACCGGCAGCGTGATCGTCATCGCCCCGCGGAACCGCCGCTGCACCGCCGCCAAACCGACCAGCGCCAGGCTGAACCACGCTGCGCAGACGAACGCGACCGCGAAGGGCGCGACCAGGTGCACGTCCTTGAGCCATAGCGTCCGCAGCACCCACCAGGCGACGAACACCAGGTAGCTGGTCCACGCGAGCGTGCGCAGCCGGTGCGTCCGCATCGCCAGCACACCGACGGGCACGAGCGCGACGTAAGCCATGAACGACCAGCCGGGCAGCGGGAACGCGAGCGTCAGCATCACCGCCGTCGCCGCGCACATCGCCAGGTGCGCCCAAACCGAGCGAACGCCGTAGCGCCGGACCTGCGTGGATGCGTTGGATTCGTCCATCGCCTCAGGATACCGGCCCGGCGCAGACCGGGTCGGCCTTACGATCAACGCCCATCGCTCGGCGTATCGACGTTATCCTGAATCCATGAAAAACATCTTCGCGATCGTCGCTTGCTGCGCCGCCCTGCTCCTGTCTGCCGGGTGCCGTACGGCCGAGCCCGCCGTAGAAAACGACCGCCCGCCCAACGTCGTGATCTTCTTCACCGACGACATGGGCTACGCGGACCTGTCGTCTTACGGCTCGCGAGTTTGTCAGACACCGAATCTCGACGCGCTCGCGAAACGCGGCGTTCGATTCACCAGCTTCTACGTGAGCGAGGCCGTCTGCTCCGCCAGCCGGGCGTCGCTCATGACCGGCTGCTACGCCCAGCGTGTCGGGATCCGCGGCGCGCTGGGGCCTTCCAGCAAGCACGGGCTGCACCCGAGCGAAACCACGCTCGGCGAACTGGTCAAGCCCCTGGGCTACAAGACGTGCGCGATCGGCAAGTGGCACCTGGGACACCTGCCCCGACACCTGCCTACCCGCCACGGCTTCGACGAGTACCTCGGCCTGCCCTACTCCAACGACATGTGGCCCTGGCACTACGGCGACCAGGACCGCGGGCTCATCGGCAACCCCAACTGGCCGGACCTGCCCGTCATCGAAGGCACCCAAACCATCGAACTCAACCCCCGCCAGGAATCGCTCACCCCGCGCTACACCGAACGCGCGCTCGACTTTATCGACCGCAGCAAAGATCAGCCGTTCCTGCTTTACTTCGCCTACTCGCACCCGCACGTGCCCATCGCCGCGAGTGACACGTTCAAGGGCAAGACCGGCAACGGCCTGTACGCCGACATGATCGCCGAGATCGACGACTCGGTCGGCCAGGTCCTCAAACGCCTGCACCGGCACGGCCTCACCGACAACACGCTCATCATCTTCGCCAGCGACAACGGGCCGTGGACCCGATTCGGCAACCACGCGGGCGAGACCGGCCCACTGCGCGGCGACAAGGGCACCAGCTTCGAGGGCGGCGTCCGCGTGCCCGGCATCGTTTGCTACCCCGGCACGATCCCCGCCGGCGTCGAAACCCACGCGCTCGCCTCCACACTCGACATCCTCCCCACCGTCGCCGAGTTCACCGGCGCAGAACTGCCGAAACGAAAGATCGACGGCAAGAACCTCGCCCCGTTTTTGAAAGACCCCCAAAACATCCCATCACCCCGCGACACGTTTTATTACTACTACGGCGGCCAGCTCCAAGCCGTCCGCGTCGGCGACTGGAAACTCCACCTGCCCCACAAGTGGCGCCGCGTCGTCGAGCCCGGCAAGGACGGCCAGCCCGGACCGCAGGACTACCCGACCATCGAACGGTCGCTGTTCAACCTCAAAGACGACGTCGGCGAATCGAACAACGTCATCGATCAACACCCCGACGTTGTCGCAAGCCTGATGGAAGTGGTCGAACAAGCCCGAGCCGAACTGGGCGATTCGCTGACCAAACGAAAAGGCGAAGCCGTCCGACCGGCCGGGCGTTAATGCCAACCCGTCGCCGCGGGGTTGTGCGCGCACTATTACCTGCTCAGCACGCCGGGCAGCCGCAGTTTGATGCCTGCTCGGCCGCCGAGCCTTGCTGTCAGGCGAGCCTTCGGCATCCGACGAGGTTGGTCAGGTGCGCGAAGACCAGCAGCAGGCTGCCGATGAGCGTGACCAGCCCGCCGGGCGGGATCGCGAGGGTGGCCGAGCCGGTCGCCGCGTCTTGCGTCACGCTCGGGCAGCACGTCTCGGAGCACGCGGTCGCGTCGGCGGCCGGGCTGATCGGCGCGTTGCCGGCGATAGCCGCGCCGCCCTCGCCCAGCCAAGGCAGCGTGGTGGACAACAGCGGCGAGCCGTTGGTCATCGGCAGGATCAGGCCCGCGACGATGAGCGATGCGCCGAGCCCCGCCGCGACCAGCGTCCAGCGCTGGCGGTGCCGCTTGTAGCCGTTGAAGACGACCCACAACGCGAGCGGCAGCACGAACAGCGCCAGGCCCCAGTGCACCAGCGGGTGCGACCACACCGCACCCGCCGCCGGCAAGGCCAGCAAGAGGAACGGCGCAGCCAGGCAGTGCACCGCGCACAACAGCGACACGCTGATACCCAGCCGGTCAAACAACGTGCGATGCGATGGGGCCGCGCAGGCGGACCCCCGATCAGGCGCGGCGGCGGCCGGGGCGATCACGGTCCGTATCGGGGCAGTGTCAGTCATCGTGGGTCGTCTCGATCCAGTGGTGGTGTGCGGTTCATCACGTCGTGAAGCCCAGGGTCAGGCGGACAGATTGGGGCGCCGGCGATGCAACAGAGCGCTGGCAAAGAGCAGCGCGACCGCCGACGCCGGCTCGGGTACGCTCGGGGTCGGGCCCAGCGGGCCGGTGTAGCCGGAGAAGGCGGTGCCCAGGTCGCTGTCGTCCACGTCGCCGTCGCCGTCGGTGTCGCCGTCGGCCGCGGTTTTCGTGCCGGTACCGGGCGCGAGCGGGCCGGTGTAGTTCGAAAAGGCGGTGCCCAGGTCCGAGTCGTCGATGTCGCCGTCGCCGTCGGTGTCGCCGGGGATCGCCACCGTGAGCAGGTTGTCGAGCACCCAATCGATGGCGAGTTGCTCGGCGGTCGTGTCGGTGATCGGCACGTCGCCGTTGTAGAGGACCTGCCCCCCGCCGCCGCGCTCGTACTCGGCGTTGAACAGGAAATAGACCGGCTCGGCGTCAATCCCGCCCGCAGCGAGCTGCATCGCGAAGAGGTAGAAACCGTCTGCGGGCTGCGACCCGCCGCTGCCGCGCGCGGAGAACGAGATGTGGTTGTGCATCTCGCCGTCGGGGTTGGTCGTCTGGATGCTGAACCCACCGGCCGGGCTGGTCGAGCCGTCGAGCGTCGTGTTCAGGCTGCTGGATCGGCGGAGCAGGAAGCTGTCGCCGGGCATCGCCGCGCCGAAGTCGGCCGATCCTTCGCCATCCCAGTACAGGAGGTTGCGCGAGACCGCGTCGGAACCGGGGATCGCCGGGACGTCGAACGTCAGGTCCGCCGAGGCCGGCAGCGTGTAGGCGACCTGGTTGTTCAGGTCGTTGAACGTCGTGAAGCCGGGGTTGGTGGTGCCGAAGAAGTCGGAGCCGATCACGCCCATACGACGCACAAACAAACGCGTGCCCTCGACCACCTGTTCGAGGTCGTAGTCGTAATAGCCCGTTTCGATGGTCCCGGTGTTGGCGTAGAGCAGCACGTCGCCGTGATTGTCGGTGACGGACACGCCGGTCGCTTGGGCGTGTTGCGCGACGCCAAGGGCGCAAAGCGTTGCCACGGCGTATAGCGTCGGGTGGGTGCGGTTGTAGAGCTTCATAAACGACCGGCCCGCGTGTCCACGGGCCGACCGGGAGTGGGGTTGAGATTAAGCGCGTCGTCGGCGGGCCAGCGCCAGGCCGGCCAGCGCCAGCAGCGTCGCGCTCGCCGGCTCGGGGATGATCGTCGTTTCGACGTAGCCCTCGGCCGACTCGATCGCTTCTTCGATCTCCTGGTCGGTGAAGTCCGCGCCCGCGTAACCGAACAGGAAGTACAGCGGCTGGGTCTGATCCAGCGACCCCGCCGAGGCGCTCAGCGAGATCAGGTAGACGCCGGTCGCCGCGGAGGCGTCGGGCGCGTCGAGGATGAACTCGAGGTGGTCGTGCGCCGTGCCGCCCGGCCCGCTGGTCCACGGGCTGAGCGAGCCGGCGGGCGCGGTCGCGCTGCCGTCGAGCAGCAGCGACGAGAAGCCGTCTTCGACCTCGATGCCGTTGGGCATGGTGGTGGTGAAGTTGACCGGCCCGGTACCGTCCCAATACGCGGCGTTGCCGCCGAGCACGGGCAGGACGTTCGCGGTGACGTTGAGCGCGGTGTTGGCGGGGAAGGGGTACTCGATCAGGGGCGTGGAGGGATCGAGGGGCGCGCTGCCGTCGGTCGCCCAGCCCGGCTCGTCGGTTCCGGGGCTGCCGGTGCCTTCCCAGTTGTTCTCGAGTTCGGCCTCGACGATATCGACCGGGCCGACTTCGAGCACGACGCCGGTGCCGCCGTCGAAGTCGTACAGGCCGAAGTTCAGCCCGCCGCTGCCGTTGTCGTAGATCATGATGTCGCCGCCTTCGCCGGCCAGTGCGGGGCCTGCGAACGCCATCGCGAGCATGGCCGTGGTCATCGTTCGTCTCATCTCATTCTCCAATTCAAAAAGAGGATCGCACCGCCGGCTTAACGCACCGGCTTCGCTTCGGGGTCGAAGTGGTTCGTGTCTTCGCGCTGATACACCTCACCGAAGGCCTGGGTCTCGGCGTGGCCGTCGAGGTAGCCCCAGTTCGCTGTCGCATCGAAGGTGCCCTGCTCGCCGTTGACCGCGTTGAGCTGGACCTGCCGGCCGGCGAGCTTGGCGACGGTCGCGCCGCCGCCGCCGAAGGTGTCCCAACTCTCGGCGTGGGGGTGGTCCGAGCCGGCGAAGTCGCCCTCGTACGCCATCGGCAGGAAGTGCACCAACTCGGTCGGCGAACGCTTGACGATCACGCGGTCCAATTGGGTCCACGCCGCCCCGCCCCACGGGTTACGTCCGTTGCGGTTGACGTCCGACAGGAAGTTGTTGATGCCGTAACTCGTCTGTCGGTACACCGCGCCCGGCGTGTTAGGCACCGGCTCTCCTCCGGGCCAGTGCGGGCTGTCGTCCAGGGGCGAGCGTGTGACCAGTTCGTCGCGGTAGTAGTCACGGAGGGTCGTGATCCAGGCGAGTTCTCTGGACGTCGATGCGGTGCCGTGCGGCAGGCCGGCGTTGATGAGCTTGCCGCCGTTGTCGGTCATGTAGGCGTGGTGGGCCGTTTCCATCTGCCGCAGCTGGCTGAGGTCCTGCGTGACCCGCGCCGACCGCCGCGCCGCACCCAGGGCCGGCAGCAGGATGCCGATCAGCAGCGCAATGATGCTGACGACGACGAGCAGCTCGATCAATGTAAAGGCTTTTCGGTGTTCCACTTGCGACGACGCCTGAATGATAACGGCTTATCAGTTGCATCAATAGTATTGATATCCCTTTCTCATGTCAACCGCCTGAAACAAAAAACAACCCCCATCTCGCGATGGGGGCTATTAACTGATGCCTGATAGATTGATGCAGCCGTGAGGCTGTCGCTCACACCGCGCGGGGGTGCGCGTCGTCGTAGGCGGTCCGCAGCCGCATGCTCGACAGGTGGGTGTAGATCTGCGTCGTGCTCAGCGACTGGTGGCCGAGCAGTTCCTGGACCGAGCGCAGGTCGGCGCCGTTGTCCAGGAGGTGGGTGGCGAAGGAGTGCCGCAGGGTGTGCGGGCTGATCTGCGGGTCGAGCCCGGCTTCCTTGAGGTACTTATCGAGCTTGCGGCGGACCGAGCGCGAGCTGAGCCGGCCGCCGTTCTTGTTGACGAACAGCGGGACCGCGGAGTTGGTCAGCGATTCCTGACGCAGCGCGGTGAAGCGGGCATCGGGCTCGAGCAGCGTGAGGTAGTGGCGGATCGCGGCCATGGCGTGGCTGCCCAGCGGGACGATGCGTTCCTTCTTGCCCTTGCCGCGGACGTGCATGGTCTGGTTCGCGTGATCGAGGTCGTTGCGGTTGAGGTCCACGAGCTCGCTGACGCGCACGCCAGTGGAGTAGAGCGTTTCGAGGATCGCGCGGTCGCGGGCGCCGAGCGTCTCGCGGTTGTCGGGTGCCGAGAGCAGCTGCTCGACCTGTTCGACGGTGATGGCCTTGGGCAGGCGCTTGGTCTGCTTGGGCGTGCGGATGAGCAGCATCGGGTTGGCTTCGATGATGCCGCGCTTGTTCATCCACTTGTAGAACGAGCGGAGCGTCGCGATCTTCCGGGCCGTCGTCGCCGGCGAGTAGCCGAACTGGTCGAGGTGGCTGAGGAAGGCGCGGACGACCATCGGGTCGGCCTGCTTGAGCTTGTCGCCGATGGCGGTCGGCGTCGCGTCCTGCGTCTCGCCCATTTCGCTGGCGATCGCCGCGGCGGTCGGCTCGGGCGCATCGCTGGATTCGAGGTACTCGACGTACTGGCGCAGGTCGGCGCCGTAGCACCGGGCGGTGTACGGGCTGAAGTGCCGTTCGTTTCGCAGGTAATCCACGAACTGGTTGATGAGCGCGGGCTGCTCGGGTTGCGTGTCGGACATGGTTTGGCGTTCCTTACTCATCTGCATCCCTGCGGTGATCGCCCCGTCCACGGGGCAAGGTTTTGAAAACACGATTCGAAAAGGTCAGGCGGAGAGCCGCGGGCTCCCCAGGTCGTTCAGCCGCTGGCTCATGCGCTCACCGAGTTGGTGAGACAAGACCGCGGCATCGAACCACGTCAGGTCCGTGTCGCTGCGGGTCACCATCTCGGCGATCTCGTTGAGGGTCTGCGCCTCGTGGCCGGGCGCGCAGTTGAAGACGTAGCGCTTGCCGTTCTTGCAAAGCGCCAGCTCGTTCTCGCCGAGCACCTCGACGTGCGCGGCCGAGTCGGCGTGGTCCTGAGCGGTCGTCTTGGGTTTGGTCGTGTCCGACATCGTCGTGCTCCGGCCCGCTTCGGCCGACGCACGCTCGGCGTCGGTCACGGTTCGGCGGGTTGTTCGGCGGCGGCGAGTTCCCGCTCGCGTCTGATCATCCGGGCCAGGCGTTGCCACTCGGCCCAGATCACTTGTGAGCCCATCTCGTGGCTCACGAATTGTTGGAACAGGTTCATGTTGATCGTGTACAGGCGCCGCTCGTGCAACGCGTTGGGCGTCGTGCCCCGGCCGTAGGCATAGTCGTCAATCAGCTCTTTGGTGCCCACGCCCGCCGCGTCGAAGTAGCCGGACACCGTGGTCACCGGCTGGCTTTGGCGGTACAGCGTGTCGCGGCGGATGCCGGCCTTGTCGTAGGTCGGTGCCCACGACAGGCCGCGGATATCCAGCGATCGGAACGCGCCGTCCACCGGCCCGGTGTAGAGGTCCAGGGCCAGCCCGAGCTTGGGCGGGTCGTACGCGTCGTAGTGCGTCATCGTGCCCACGACCAGCGCGTCGACGCCGAGCGCTTCTCGCAATCGCAGCGCGTCTTCGCGCGAGTCGACGCCGGGCATCGCCAAGCGGTCCATCGCCGCGAGCACGCGGTTGAGCGGGACCACGTCGATCCCGCTGACCTGCTCGAGCACGCGCGACAGCTCGTCGGCCATCGTCAGCCCGTCGGCGTAGCGGCTGCCCGTTTCGTTGGACAGCGGCGCGACGGCCCAGGCCTGGCGTTCGCCGTAGGGCGCTTCGATCGTCCGCTGGACGACCGGCCGTTGGCAGCCGAGCAGCACCAGGGCCGCGGCCGCCAAGAGCAGCGGGCGGATCAAGATCAATCGAACCTGTTCACTTGTCATGGCATCATGCCGGGGGTTCATCACGCCGGGCCTCCGCCGACGCGTCGCTGATCGTCAACCGATCGTCGTGATCAGTTGTTGGGGGTCGGCACGTCGGCCGTCTGTGTGTCGTCCGTCTCTTTCTGGCTGAACGCGACCTTGACCGCGTCGCCCGGGTCCAGGGCCCAGATGTTCTCGACGCCGCGGGTCGCCCGGTTCGAGACGAAGTAAATCGTGTTGTCGCCAGACCACGCCGGCTGGAGATTCGCGAACCGGCCACGGGTCAGACGCGTCCGCCCGCTGCCGTCGGCCCGTGAAATCCAAACGTCCGATTCCGCGGGCCTGTCCCCTTGCGTATCGGCGTCGGGATTGGTCACCGTGCAAAAAACCACGGCTTTCCCGTCCGGCGACCACGCGGGTGTAATACACGCGAACGCCGACGACCAGACGATTTCTGTAGGGCTGCCCGCTTCGCCGTTGCGATCTAGCTCCACCGTCCAAACGCTGAACCAGCGCGTCCCGCGTTCACGCGCACGCTGATACAAGATCGTGTCGCCCTTCGGCGACCACTGCGGGAACAAACCGTGGCCGATGTATCGCTTGGTCGTCGGGTTCTCCACGTCGATCACGACCAGCTGCCACTGCCCCGAACGCTCGCCGAGCGAGCAATAAACCAACCGCTTGCCGTCGGGCGAGAAGCTGGGGTGGATGTCGTGCGTGCGGTCGTTGGTGAGCTGAACGGCGGGCCCGCCGTCGGCGTCCATTAGGTACAAGTCCCAGTTGCCGCTGCGGTCCGAGGCGAACGCGATCGTCTTGCCGTCCGGGCTGACCGCGGGCATCACGTCGTTGCTCGAATCGTCGGTGAGCTGGGTGATCGCCGAGCCGTCGATCTTCTGCCGGTAGATGTCCGAGGTCTGGCGGTGACGCGTCGAGGCGTAGACCAGGTGCGTGAACGTGCGGTCGAGCGTGACGTCGAAGTCCGCGCCCTCTTCGGTGAAGCTGACCCGCCGGATCTGGCCGGTCGAATCCAGCGGGCTGATCGCCCCGCGCTCGCCGGGCATGTTGCCGTAGATCGAGACGGGCTTGTGCGTTGCGTGGTAGCGCGGCGCGGTCGGGGACACCGCGGCGTGTTGCGGTCCAGGCGTGTCGCGCGGACGCGGTGCCGCGCCGCCCCGTTCGATCGGAGGCGGCTGAATCGGCAGCGCCCCGTCGTCATGCGGGTAGATCGTCGGCTCGGTCGGGTTGCCGGGCGGGGTCACGCCGCTCGCGCCGCCGTCGATCCCGATGCGCGGCGAGCGCTTCGCCGCTTCCGAACGGGCCTGACGCTTGCGCTCTTCCTCGATCAGGCGCTGTTCACGCTGGAGGTGGTACTCCTTCACCGCGTCGTAGTCGTCGCTACGCAGACCAAACGCGCCGTTGTAGTACTGCTTGCAGCCCACGCCGCTCAGGCAGACCACCGCCAGCATCAAACCAAACCGGATTCCACGCTTCCACGACATGCGCTGCCCCTTATCCAAACGCTCGGGCCACGCCACGCCGGCAAGGCCCCTTCACCACCTCGTTATCGGGAAGCACACACGCCACCGCTTGAGACACCGACCGCGCGACCGTTATCGGACAAGCACAAAGCAAAAGCGATTTAAACACCATGCCCACGGCGTGCCGCGAAGAGGCACGCCTTGGGATCAACGCCGAAGAAAACTCAAACCCCAAACACCCGGTCCACCCGCGACAACACCGACGCGAACGCCCCGTCCGGGATCGCCGGCCGACTCTCGCTCACGTCCACCGCGTCCTCCGGCGGCAACGGCACCCAACTCACGCAACCCGAAAACGCGTCGCGGTTCGGCACCACCGCCTCCGCCGACATCCGGTGAACGCGCAACGCCAACAGGTACAACGGCCGGTCCGGCTTGTAGTTGAACCGCATATCGATCTGAGGCGTCGCCCACGGATGAAGATCGTCCAACGCATCGAACGCCGATCGCGATGGCACCTCCCACACCCGCGCCGCCTCCGCCCAGCACTTGAACGTAATTTGAGAAGGCTCGGCCTTCTCAGGCTCATCAACCTTTAAGTTAACTTCCGGGGGCAGCCAGCCGGGCTTGATCCAATCGATCCGCTCGTGCTCCCACGCCGGGAACATGAGGAACTTGTCGTAACTGAGCTCAAACCGCCCCGGCCCGCCCGACTCGTGGATCCCGCCCTTGCGCAGAAGCAAACAACACTTCCCCGCCGCGAGCATGTCGCAAACGAACGCCCATTCTTTGAGTGCGATGTCGAGCTGCATCATGTTGTTCCCAAGCCGTCAATCATAACCAAGGCATTCTTACCACAGAGTTCACGGAGACCACGGAGAAAGCCACCCCAAGAATCGATCTCTGTGACCTCTGTGTCCTCCGTGGTAAAGATACCTTGCTGTCTTGGCGTCTTGGCGTCTTGGCGTCTTGGCGTCTTGGCGTTCAAATCGAACAAGCAAAAACTACATCCGCTCGACCACGCCGATACCCAACAAGTCAAGCCCCTGCCGCAGCGTCAGCGCGACGAGTTTGCACAGCGCCAGCCGGCCCTGCTTCACTCGCGGGTCGACGTCCGAGCGCAGCACCGGGCAGTGCTCGAAGAACTTGTGGAACGCCGACGCCAGGTCGTACAGGTAGTTGCACAAGCGGTGCGGCTCGAGCGAATCCGCGACCGACGCGACCGTCGGGCCGAACTGGATGAGCTTCAAGACCAGCGCCTTCTCGTTCGGGTCGTCGACCTGCACGTGGTCGGCGGTGAACGCGTCGAAGTCGATCCCGCCCTTGCGGAAGATGCCGTGCACGCGGACGTACGCGTTGATCAGGTACGGCGCGGTGTTGCCGTCGAGCGCGAGCATCCGCTCCCAACTGAAGCGGTAGTCCTTGATCCGGTCGCTGCTCAAGTCGGCGTACTTGAGCGCACCGAGCCCGACGACCCGACCGATCTCTACCGCCTCTTTGTCGGTCAGGTCGGGGTTCTTTTCTTTGCACACCGCGATCGCGCGCGACTCGGCCTCGTCGATCAGGTCGACCAATCGCACCACGTCGCCGTCGCGTGTCTTGAACGGCTTGCCGTCCTCGCCCAGCACGGTGCCGAAGGGCACGTGCTCGAAGCTCGCGCCCTTGAGCCAGCCCGCGTCGGCCGCGGCCTTGAAGACCATCGCGAAGTGCTGGGACTGCCGGGCGTCGGTAACGTACACGACGCGCGAAGCCCCCAACTCGTCGACGCGGAAGCGGACCGCGGCGAGGTCGGTGGTCGCGTAGAGGTACCCGCCGTCGGACTTCTGGACGATCATCGGCAGCGGGTTGCCGTCTTTGTCGGCGAAGCCCTCGACAAACACCACGCCTGCGCCCTGGCTTTCTTGCAGGACGCCGTCGCGCTTGAGCTGCTCGATCACCGTTGGCAGCTTGTCGTTGTAAAAGCTCTCACCGCGCGTGTCGCCGGGCTCGAGCAGCACGCCCATGCGCTCGTAAATCGACGCGAAATAGACCGCGCTCTGCGCCACCAGCCGCCGCCAGGACGCGAGCGTTGGCTCGTGCCCGCCCTGCAGCTTCACGACGCGCTGCTTGGCGCGCTCGGCGAACTCGGGCTCGGCGTCGAACCGCGCCTTCGATTGTTTGTACAGCTTGGTCAGATCGCCGAGGTCGTCCTGCTGTGCCTGGCCGGTCTCGATCAGGTGCTCGATCAGCATCCCGAATTGCGTGCCCCAGTCGCCAAGGTGGTTCTGGCGGACGACGTCGTGTCCCTGAAAGGTAAGCACGCGCGCGATCGCGTCGCCGATGACGGTCGAGCGCAGGTGGCCGACGTGCATCTCTTTCGCGACGTTCGGGCTCGAGTAATCGACGACGACGGTCTGCGGCGCGTCGAGCGGCGCGACGCCGAGTTGACTGTCGTTGAGCATCGCGCACGCCGCGTCGGCCAAGGCCCCCTTCGACAGGTGAAGGTTGATAAAGCCCGGCCCGGCGACGTCGGCCTTCTCGATCAACCCGCCGATCTGGACCTGGTCGACCACGGCCTGGGCGACCTCGCGTGGCGGCTTGCCGAGCTGTTTGCCCAGCTTCATCGCGAGGTTGGCCTGGTAGTCGCCGAACGCCGGGTTACCCGCCGGGTTCAGCAGCGGGTCCGTGTCGGCGAAGTCGGGCCCGAACGCCGCGACCAGCGCGTCGGACAGGGCCGATCTAAGTTTTGTGAGGACATCCTGCATGGGGCAAGCATGATACCGGCGTCGATCACAGCCGTGGCCCCGACGCCACGCTTCCATGCCGATCGATCGAAGTCATAGAGAAAACAGAGATTTACGACACACCCGGATCGGACGCCTAATATGCGTAAGCCATACGGATGCCTACGAAATAGGTTTCGCGTGTGACCGGCGTTGGCTTATAATGATCGCTTGCCTCGATCGGACGCGTCGTGCGATCGACCAGCCCACTGACCTAACCCCGTGGCAACGCCCGCCCCCACCCGCAATCAGGAGCGACCCGATGAAACGATGGACCCTGCTCGCACTCGCCTTTGTCTTTACGCTCTCGCTCGGCCTCGCGCAGGCGGACGAAGTGAAGAAGACGCTTTTCAACGACAAGTGCCCGATCAGCGGCGCGGATGTGAACCCCGAGAAGACTTCGGACTACAAGGTCGAGTTCTGCTGCAAGAACTGCAAGGCCAAGTTCGACGACGCCCCCGGCAAGTTCCTGGACAAAGCCGCCGAGGGCGAAGAGGGCAAGTGCATCTTCAACGGAAGGCCGGCCAAGACCAGTTCGACGCTGACGATCGGTTTCTGCTGCGACCGGTGCAAGGGTAAGTTCGACGAAGACCCCAAGGCCCACCTCACCAAGGTGAAGCCCGCCGTGAAGACCGAAGAATGATCACCAATAGCGGATCGAAGACAATAAACCCGCCGCGTGGCGGGTTTTTCCTTGCGCAGCGAGACCTAAAAAGAAAAACGCCGGGCCGAGGCCCGGCGCCAAACGCGCGTTGCGTGTTGTAGGCGGCTCGTCTTACTCGGCCTCATCGAGGTCGGCCGTGCGGTGCTGCAGCTGCGCCTTGAGCCGGGCGAGGATCGACGAGTGCATCTGGCTGACGCGCGACTCGGAGAGGTCCAGCGTCACGCCGATCTCCTTCATCGTCATCTCCTCGTAGTAGTAGAGGATAATGATGAGCCGCTCGGCTCGTGTCAGGCCCTTGGTGATCATGTCCTTGAGGTCGCGTTTTTGCACCGCCGTCAACGGGTTGACCTGGCGCGTGTCCTTGAGCACGTCGATCTCGCGGACGTCTTTGTTCGAGTCGGTCTCGAACCACTTGCGGCTGAGCGACACGGTCGAGACGGCGCCGGCGTCCTTGCGGATCTTGGCGTATTCCTCCTGGTCCACGCCGATCTTCTCGCAGAGTTCTTCGTCGGTGGGTGCGCGTCCGTGCTCCATCTCGAACGACCCGCGGGCCTGATTGACCTGGCTGGAGCGCGAGCGCACCAGGCGCGGGACCCAGTCCATCGAGCGCAGCTCGTCGAGGATCGCGCCGCGGATACGCGGGGCGCAGTAGGTTTCGAACTTGACGCCGCGCTCCATGTCGAACGCGTCGATCGCGTCCATCAGACCGAAGATCCCCGCGGACATCAGGTCGTCCACATCGACCTCGTCGGGCAGCTTGGTGTGCACGCGTTCGGCGTTGTACCGCACCAGCGGCAGGTAGAACTCCATGAGCTCGTTACGCAGCTTCTCGGAGGGCTTGGCCTTGTACTTGACCCAGACCTTTTTGATCTGTTCCTGCTGCTCGGGTGTCGGTTTCCGATGGGCATGCCTGACTCGGGCCATGGTCCGCTCCTTGACCTGTTTGCCCCGACGCGTCCGTGCGTGGGCGTGACTTGAAGAAGTAATCAATCAACATGGGGCCGTTGCGACGGCCGGGTTTGCGTGCTGCCTGTCATCGCCCGATCGCCGGGCGGCCCACGTCGGCGGCTCCGGCGCTGTTCGGATCGTCTGCCTGACCCGACGGGTCGTGCTCGTCAGGGATCGGGTGTTGTCGCCGGTGCTGTTCGATGTGCTCGTTGACGCTCCGCAGAAGGACCACGCCGAACGCCATGCCGACGCACCACGCGATCGCCGCGACCGCGGCCGCGCTGCCCAGGATGGACAGCCAGCCGTTGCTGTTCACCATGCCGACGATGATCGTCAAGGCAAAGCAAGCGAGCATGAACAAAGTGGCGATGACACGAGCGGGGATAGTAAGCACTCCGTTGCTGCGGTAAGCCTGCCAAGAAGAGGCGCCCACCGTGTTTGATTCGCCGGCATCCTTGCCGGGCGATGCAAGAGTTTACCGAGTTTATCTTTCCGATGGAAGCGATGAACCGCGTTGTTGAAAAAAAAGTTGCATTCTTTGCGCGGGGTGATCCGGGCTCACCCGGTATCGCTTTCGGACACAAGACCGTCCGGGCATGAAAGGTACACGTTTGCCCACGCGGGCGATCGATGACCGCGCGTCGGGCGCACGCTTCAGAGGCCGGGAAACATGGCGTTTGATACCGCGGAATCAGCGCGCGATCCACGCGGTCATGCGGTGCAGCAGCCCGCCGCGTTTGTTCGCCGGGTCCGCCGCGTGCTGGTCCAGCCGGTGCGCGAGCGCGCTGAGCGCGATCGTCGCGGGCGTCTGGCGTTGATCGAGCGCAAACGGCCGGCGGGCGCGAACCGAGTCGCTCACCGCCGGGTCGCGCAGCATGTAGCCGGCGTAGACCACGTCGAGGGCGAGGAACTTGCGGCAGACGTTCGCGACCCGGGTGTAGACCTGACGCGCCTCGTCCTGATCCGCCGCCTGGTTGACCAGCAGGTTGATCGCGAGGTTCGGACGTTGGCGGTGCGCGGTCTTGATGACGGCGTAGGCGTCGGTGATCGCGGTCGGGTCGGGCGTTGTGACGATCAACGCGCGGTCGGCGGCGGTGAGCAGCCCGAGCACGTTGGGCCCGATGCCCGCGCCGGTATCGATCAGCAGCACGTCGAACGCCTGCTCGAGCCGGGCGAACTGCTCGACCAGGTGCTCGCGCTCGTCCACGCCCAGCGCGGCCATCTGCGCCAGGCCCGACGCGCCGGGGATCAGCGCGAAGCCGCCGGGCGTCTGGACGATGACCTGCTCGATCGCCTTTCGGCCGGCGACGACGTGGGCGAGGGTGTGAACGGGCATCACGTTGCAAAGGACGTCGGCGTTGGCGGTCCCCATGTCCGCGTCGAGCAGCGCGACCTTCCGGCCCATGCGCGACAACATGATCGCTAAGTTCACCGCGATCGTAGACTTACCGACCCCGCCTTTGCCGCTGGAGACCGCGATCGCCTGGGCCAGCGGCGCACGATCGGGCGCCTCGGCCCGAGCGTCTGCGCCTCGGCCCGCCGCCGCGGCGTCCCGCATCAGCCCCCGCAAGGTTTGAGCCTGGTCCACGAACATCAATCCCCGCTTTCTTCGCCCATGACCAGCGACGCGAGCCGATCCGAATCCCCCGGCTCGATCTCATGGGGCACTTCCTGTCCGGTCGTAATATAGCTGACTTTCTTGCCCACGCGGCGAGCGACGTTCAGCAAGACCCCGCCGGTCACCGCCTCGTCGAGCTTCGTGAAGATGATCCGGTCCGCCTCCACCGCCGAGAAACAGTCGATCGTCTGCAGCAGGACTTTCTGGCTGACGGTCGAAGACAGCACCAGGTGCACCTCGTGCGGCGCGGCGGCGGCGAGCACCTGCTTCAACTCGCAAAGCTTGTCCGACGCCTTCTGCGACCGCCCAGCGGTGTCGATCAGTACGGCGTCGAGGTGCTTGTAGCCCTCCAGCGCCGCGGTCAGCTGCTCGGCGGTGTTCACGACCTTCAACGGCAGCCCGATGATCCCCGCATACGTGCGCAGCTGCTCGACCGCCGCGATCCGGTACGTGTCCATCGTGATCAGGCCGACCTTCTTGCCCTGCTTGAGCTTGAACGTCGCGGCGAGCTTGGCGATCGTCGTCGTCTTGCCCACGCCCGTCGGGCCGATGAGCGCGACGGTGCGCGGCCGGCCGTCGTTGGTCGGCTCGAGCTTGCCCGTGCCGCCTTCGACCGGCAGCCGACGCGCGATCTCGTCGTGCACCGCCCGGCGGACCTTGGCCGGGTCGGCGAACTCCGCCTGCGTCAACACCCCGCTGACCTTCGTGACGATCTCTTCGGCCAGTTCCTCGGCGACCTCCTGCTCGATCAACCGCAGGTAGTGCGTTACCAGCGGGTCGGGCAGCTCGGGCGTGCACGCCGAATCGTCACCGGTTTTCGTCGCTTGGCCGTTCGCGGCCTTTTGCTGCCGCATCATCTTGACCATCATCTGCTTCATCGCCGACAGCTCGTCCGCGATCTGCGGGTCGGGCGTGGCGGGCCGGGTGACGACGGGCACGGGCGCGGTCGGGGCGGGCTTGGTTGCCGCCGACGTCGGGTCGGCGCGCGGCGCCTCGGCCGTAGCGACGCCGTTCTGCGGGGCGTGGGCCTGAGCGGGCGTCGTTGTCGAGGCTTGCGATGAAGCTGACGGCTGCGCGGGCGCGGCCAAGTCGGCGCGGGCGGCGGCGTAGGTCTTGCGGATCAGGTCACCGGCGCTCGGCTGGCTCTCGTAGTGCGCGGGGGGCTGGGGCCGGGTCGGCGGCATGACGCTGGCCAGCGGCGGTCGCGGCTCGAGCGTGCGTTGACGCGCGGCCTGATCGGTCTTGCGTTGATACTTCTGCGCGAGCTTTCGGCCGTCGGTCGCGGTGACTTCCACGACCGGCCTCGCGCCCAGGCCGAGCACGCCGCCTTTGCGGTAGCTGCGAGTGTGGAGGATGACCCCGTTGCTGCCGTAGGCCTGCTTGACCAGCGCGAGCACCTCGGGCATCGACTTCGCGGTGAATGTCTTCATGAGCGTCCGTGCCTTGGATTAGATCCCTGTGAAGCCAAGCGACCCGGCCGGTCCGTCCGCCGAATCGCGTGAGAGGTAACGCATCATACCGTCGCGCCGGCCGGCGTTGGGGCCGGTTGCCGCGCGGGTTGTTCGTTTTCCAATTGGGCCAGCCCGAGCGACTCGACCTCGACGCCCTTGCACACCTCGTTGTACCCCAACACCGCGGCGCTGGGCAGGTGCGGTTCGATCAGGTTGCGCACCTGCCCGCGCACCTGCGGCGAGGCCAAGACCACCGGGTGCCGGCCCGCGCGCACCAAACGATCGACCTCGCTCAAGATCGCCGCGGTGATCTTGTTCGCCACCGCCGGCGGCATCGTCATACTCGTCCCTTCGGTCGAACGCTGGATAAACCCGTTGATTTGGTCCTCGATCGCCGGGTCCAGCGACACGCAATACAGCTTGTCCACTAAGTCCGCGGTGTCCGGCGAGGCCAGCGGGTCGCGCTGTTCCTGCACCGTGTACTGCGCGCAGATCGTCCGACGCAGCGCGTTACGCACGTACTCGGTCAGCACGTCGAGGTCCTTGGTCCGCGTGCCCCAGTCGCCCAGCGTCTCGACGATCGTCTCCAAGTCCCGGGCCGGCACACGCTCGCGCAACAGGTTCTGCAGGACCTTCTGCAACTCGCCCGGCCGGATCAGCGGCGCCTCGGTCGCGCCCGGCTTGCCCAGCACCTCGTCGCACAGCTTGGGCGCCTTCTCGCGCAGCTGCGTGATCAGGTTGTTCGTCTCCTCGCGCGACAGCATCTCGTCGGCGTGGGCCTTGACCACTTCCATCAGGTGCGTCGTCACGACCATGCTCGGCTCGACGACGATGTAGTTGAGCGCCTCGGCGCGCTGCCGCTGGCCCGGATCGATCCACCACGCCGGCAGGCCGAACGCGGGGTCCATCGACGCGATGCCGTTGAGTTCGCCGTCTTCCTGCGGGTTCGCGAGCCCGTTATCGACCGCGAAGTACTGGCCGGGGTATGCCTTGCCGATCGCGACGGTGTTGCCGCGGATCTTCAGCCGGTACTCGTTAGGCGGCAGCTGCACGTTGTCGCGGATACTCACCGGCGGCATCACGAGCCCGAGTTCGGTCGCGAGCTGGCGTCGGCCGTTGGAAACCCGCTCGAGCAGGTCGCCCCCCTGCGTGGTGTCCACGAGCTTGACCAGCGCGTAGCCGACTTCCAACTCGAGCGCATCGACCGTCATCGCCTGCTCGATCGGCTCGGGCGGCTTGGGGGCCTCGGCCTTCTCGGCCTGCCGCTTCTGCTTCTCGGCGGCGCGCTGGTTCACTTTCACCCCGCGCCAGGCCATGCCCCCCACCACCGCCGAGAGTACGAGCAGCGGGAGCGTGGGCAGCGGCGTAAACGCGAGCAGGCCGAGGAAGCCGGCGGTGATGCCCAGGGCCGGCGCCTTGCCGGTGAGCTGTTCGGTGAGCTCGGCGTTGAGGTTGGCCCGGCTGGACGAACGCGTGACGATCAGACCCGCGGCGAGCGCGATCAGGAACGCGGGCACCTGCGAGACCAGCCCGTCGCCGATCGTCAGCTTCGTGAACACCTCGACCGACTCGCCAAACGACCAGCCCTTCAAGGCCATACCGATCGTCAGCCCGCCGACGATGTTGACCAGCGTGATGATGATGCCCGCGATCGCGTCGCCGCGTACGAACTTTGATGCACCGTCCATCGCGCCGTGGAAGTCCGCCTCGTGCTGGATCGTCTCGCGCCGCTCGCGCGCCTGCTGCTCGTTGATGAGCCCGGCGTTGAGGTCCGCGTCCACCGCCATCTGCTTGCCCGGCATGCCGTCGAGCATGAACCGCGCCGCCACCTCCGAGATCCGCGTCGCGCCCTTGGTGATCACTACGAACTGGATGATGATCAGGATCACGAACAGGATCACGCCGACCACCGGCTCGGACCCGGCGACGAACTCGGCGAACGAGGCGATCAGCTTGCCCGCCACCGTCATCGCCTCGGCCGGGCTCGACGCGTCGGCGGTCAAAATCATCCGCGTCGTCGCGATGTTCAACACCAGCCGGAACATCGTCGTAAACAACAGCAACGACGGGAACACCGAGAAATCCAAAGGCGAATCAACGAAGATCGTCGTCAACAAAATCAGCGCCGCGAGCGCCAGGTTCGCGACCAGCAGCAGGTCGATCAGCATCGGCGGCAACGGCACGATAATGACCGCGAGCAGGCTGACGATCCCGATGGGCACCATCAGCCCACGGTTCTCGTTGACCTTGAGCACCCACGCGGGCATCTGGATGTTTCGTGCGCTGTTAGCCATCGCTAATTAATCAACCGGCCATTCTTCCACTGAGCCGATACACATAAGCCAATATCTCCGCCACCGCGGCGTAGTGTTCTTCCGGCACCTCGTCGCCGACCTCGACGCTGCTGTACAGCGCGCGGGCCAGGGGCTTGCGTTCGACCAGCGGGATGCCGTTGGCCGTCGCGATCTGGCGGATGCGCATCGCCATCAGGTCCGCGCCCTTGGCGATGACTTTGGGGGCGCGCATCGTCTCCGAGTCGTAGCGCAGCGCGATCGACAGGTGCGTCGGGTTGGTGATCACGACGTCGGCCTTGGGCACCTGCTGGGCCATACGCTGCATCGCGAGTTGGCGGGCGACGCGGGCCCGGCGTTGTTTCATCACCGGGTCGCCGTCCATATCCTTAAGTTCCTGCCGGACCTCCTGCTTGGTCATGCGCATGTCTCGGGTGTGTTGGAACTTCTGGAACCAGAAGTCCAGCAGCGCGAGCACGATGAGCAGCCCCGCGAGTTTGAGCGCGAGCAGGAAGTTCATCTTCGCGACCGCCGCCGTCGCGGCGCCGACCGTCATCAACGGCAGCGCGGCGAGCGCATCGACCTCGTTCACGATGATGATCGTCGCCACCGTGGCGATGATGATGACCTTGCCCAGGCTCATCACCAGGCGGATGGCGGCGCGCGCATCGACCAGCCGCTTCACACCGCTGAGCGGGTTGATCCGGCTGAACTTCGGCGCCAACGGCTTGACCGTCAGCATCAGCCCGGTCTGCCCGGCAGAAACGAGGATACCCACCGCGGCGATCGCGATCAGCAGCGGCAGCAGCGTCCAACCGAACAGGTTGGCGAGGTACGTGCCGATCGAAGCCAAGTCGTCGGCTCGCGTGGGGTTCGCGGCGTCGGCGCCCGTCAACAAGCGGTGCAGCAGCGCGACCATCGCCTCGAACAAGCGGGTGCCCAAGGCGTACAAAAGGACGATCGCGGCGAGCAGCATCACCGCCGCGGTCAGGTCGGTGCTGCGCGCGACGTTGCCCTCCTCGCGCGCCTGGCGCAGCCGCCTCGGCGTGGGGTCTTCGGTGCGTTCTTGTCCGGTGGTTTCAGCCATCCTTGGCCTCTTGAACGCCGCGTCCCGCGGCGTGTGGGTCGATAGTTAGCACTCGGTCATTGCACGATGCGCGGGCCCGGCAGCGGCGGCGGCTCGGCGTTGAAAAAGTCCTGCAGCGCCCGCATCGTCTGACCCGCCATATCCCCGTACGCGCCGGCGATTGCGCCGATCAGCAGCATCATGATCGCAAGCGACGAGAGGATGCGGATCGCGAAACCGACGGTCAGGATGTTGAACTGCGGGACGGTCCGCATCAAGAAACCCATCCCCACGCTGACCAGGAACATCAGGCACAGCAGCGGCGCCGCGACGCGCAGGCCGAGCTCGAACATGATCGCGATCAGGCCAACGACCATGTGGGCGACCTGCTCGAAGTTGGCGAACCCGCCGAGCGGGACGTGGCGGAACGTCTGCGCGAGGGTGTGGAGCATGACGTTCAATCCGCCGGCCGCGACGAACAGCGCCAGCGCGAACATGAACAGCAGCTGGCCGGTGATCCCGATCTGGTCGTCGAACTCGGGGTTGAACAGCTGCGCCGCGGACAGGCCCATCTGCTGGTCGATCATGTGCCCGCCCAGCTGCATGCCGATCATCGGCAGCGACGCGGCGAATCCGATGACGTAACCGATCAACAGTTCGAGCGCGACCAGCAGCCCCAGCGACCACAAATCCAGCCCGCCGACCGACGCGGCGAGGTTGCCCGACGCGTCCGGGTCGTTCCACAACATCGGCCAGACCGCGAACGACAGCCCCAGCGCCAGGAACACCTTGACGATGCGCGGCACGGTCGAACTGCCCAAAACCGGCGCGAGCACGAAGATCCCCGTCAGGCGGAACAGGACCATCAGCCAGACCGGCACGTAGGGCAAAATGGGTGTCAGATCGACAGGCAACCACACGTTTCCTCAAGCCAGAGAACAAAAATTGATTCACCCCCCCGCGGGCAGCGGGCCGAACATTTCGGCGCTGAACGTCAACAGCTTGGACACCAGCCACGGCATCGCGATGATCGCGACCAGCACCATCGCGATCAGCTTGGGCACGAACGTCAGCGTCTGTTCCTGGATCTGCGTGACCGCCTGCATCACGCTGATGAACAGGCCGACCGCCAAACCCGCGACGAGCACGGGCGCACTGAGCAAGAGCATCAGCGCCAGCGTGTCGCGCGTCACGTCGATGAGTTGGTCGGTCAGCATCGATCAAGCTCCAAACAAATCACTGAAAACCACACGGCCCCGGCCGCCTCGTTGAAGCGAGACGGCCAAACCAAAGACCTGTTCGCGCACGCGACAGCCGCGACGCTAGCCGGCCCCCGGCAGGACGAAGCTGCTCAACAGGTTCGCCACGACCAGGTTCCACCCGTCCACCAGCACGAACAACAGCAGCTTGAACGGCAGCGAGATCAGCACCGGCGGCAGCATCAGCATGCCCATCGAGATCAGCACGCTGCTGATCACCATGTCGATCACCAGGAACGGCAGGTACAGCCGGAAACCCAGCAAGAACGCGACCTTCAGCTCGCTGATCATGAACGCGGGGATCAGCGTGAGCATGTCCACGTCCGCCCGTCGTAGCTCGCCGCGGTCCTTCGTCGAGCCGGGCTCGCGCCACTCCATCAGCATGTAAACCGAGTCCCAGTTCCCCGCGTGGTCGATCTGCGCGAACATGAAATCGCGTAGCGGCTGCTTGGCCTTGTCCCACGCCTCGGTCTCGCTCATCTCGACGTCCGGGTCCTGCATCGGCTGCAAGACGTCGGCATTGATCCGCTCGAGTGTCGGCGCCATCACCAGGAACGTCAGGAACAACGAAAGGCCGACCACGACCTGCGTCGGCGGGAGCGACTGCGTGCCCAGCGCCTGACGCAGGAGCGCGAGCACCACGACGATGCGTGTAAAACTCGTACACATCACGAGGATCGCGGGCACGAGTGTCAGCACCGTTAAGAGCAGCAGGATCGACAGCGTCGTGCTCAGCCCGCCCTGCTCGGGGCTGCCGGACGCCGCGGCGGCGGCACCGCCCGCGACGCCTTCGCCGACCTGCGCTTGCCCGCCCGCAACGCCCGGCACGCCGTTGCGCATCGCGTCGAGCGCCTCGCCGCTGCGCAACAACAACGAGACCGGGTTGTCGATGCCTAACTCGCTCAACCCCGGCGTCGATTCGAGCGCTTCGTTGACCGACGCTGGCGCGTCGGCGGGCGACGAAGCGCCGCCCGATGGCGCGGCGGGTGTATCGACCGACACCGGCCCGCTGGGGTTCGCGTCCTGCGCCCCGGCCGACCACGCAAGCCCAAAAGCGAATACGCCGACGAGCATCAACTTGGTATACAACGACAAACGGATCACGCCCCGCCTCCCCCGCTCGCCAGCGCCGCAAGCCGGCCACGCACGCTCGACACCGCGCCGCGGGTCTGATCCATCGTGACCCCGTCGCCCAGCCGTTCGCCCGGCTCAATCGCATCGGCCGGGTCGTCATCCGAAGACCAACCGCTCGACAGCCTGCTCATCACGCCGCTGAAACTCTTGGTCATGCTCGTCGGCCGGGCCGCATCGACCGCGCCCAGCAGCTCCGCGACCTCCCCGGGGTCCTCGATCGTCGCGAGCGTGCGCATCCCGTTGGGCGAATCGTTGACAACCAGGATGCGCGGGCCGACGCGCATCAGCACGACGTGGCTGCGCGGCGCGACGGTCGTTCGGCTGAGCACTTCGACGATCGAACCCTGCGGCGCGGCGGTGGGCACGATGCCGCCGCGGCGGAGCATCCAACGCAGGCCGAACACCAACACGAGGACGATACCCAACGCCGCGAGGGTGCTCAGCAACCAGCCATCGCCGAGCTGACCCGGCTCGGCCGCGGGCCCGTCGCCGTCGTTGAACAAATCCCCCGCGCCTTGGCCCAGGGGCGTGCGTTCGATCGCGGGCAGCGGCTTGGCTTCGCTGTTCGCTTCGGGGTCCCCCGGCTGGTCCGCGCCTACCGCCGCGTCACGCCCGTCCGGCTGCGCAGGCAGCTGCGACGCATCGGCCTGTGCCCTTGCCGCCCCGCCCTCGCCGGCCTGGTCACGCAGGCGCGCGATACGCTCGGCGTCGGATGCCGTCGCCCCCTCCGCGGACACCTGCCCCGCGACGCCGAGGCACGACATCAGACAGAGCACGCCGACAACGGCCCAACGCAACCGCGCAATCTGTCGATCATTCGCTCGCACCAAACCGGCCCTCCATGGCCAATCTTGGTTGATCCCGGGCATGGTCACCCGCCGTCGGCCTCATGCCTCGGCGGGTTGCCCGTCCTGCACCTCAGCCCTCGCCGTTCGCGCCGTTCGCCAGGGCCGACTCGAGCGCTTCCTGCACCACGCCGCTGTCCTGCACGTCCGCGAGGATCTCGCTGATACGGATGCAGAAGTTGTCGTTGAGCACCAGCACCTCGCCCCGGGCCACCAGCCTGCCGTTGACATACACGTCCACCGGGTCGCCCGCAAGCTTGTTCAACTCCACGATGCTCCCGCTGGCCAGACGCAGGACGTCTTCGACCAGCATGTCCGCCCGCCCCAACTCGATCGTGACGTCCAACTCGACGTCGCCAAGCATATCGATCCCGCCTTGCTCGGCCGCGGACGAGCCGACGACCGCGTCGACTTCCTGTTTCATATCATCGACCTGCTCCTGCGCTTCGGCCAGGCTCTGGGCCAACAGGTCATCGATATCGCTTTGATCCGCCATGGTTGGTTCTGCCGCCGATTAAAGGTCCGAACTAAACCGCTTCCAGTTGCTGATCACGATGTCTTTGACCAGCGGCTCGCCCTCGGGGTCGTCGCCGAAGCGCTTCTCGCATTTCTCTTTGATCTGCCGCTTGAGCGTGAGTTTCTCCGGCTCGCGCAGCTGGGCGGGCTCAGCGCGGGCGAAGATCTCGGTGACCTCTTCGCTGATGCGAGCCATGTTCGCCTCGATCTCCGCCTCGATATTGCCCTGGTCCTGCCGGCGGACGACGACGTAGATCGTCGCGTCATAAAGGTAAGCCTGCGCCCCCTGCCGGGTGTTCTGGAACTTGTCGCCGATCAGCAGGACCTCGACCAGTTCCAGGTTCTTCGCCTCCGCGTCTTCTTTGATGCCCTCCGAGGCAACGGCGGGCTTCTTTTCGGCGAACAACATCGCCCCACCGCCGATGACCGCGCCCTCGACGACCATGACGATCGCGATGACGATGAGCATCTTCTTGGGCAGGCGTTTTTTCGCCGGCGGCGCTTCGGTTGGGGATTCTTCTTCGGGCATACGCAGTGGTTATCGGCCAAAACCGCGGCGGACCACGATCAATCCCGCAGTTTTTGCGCGATCGGGTTCAATCCGCCGGGAACGCCGTTCAGAACTCGGGGCCGCCCTGGTTGCCTTGATAGTCCTGCACGACGTTCTCGGTGACGATGATCTCGACCCGCCGGTTGTCGCGCACCTCATCGGCGTTGATGCCGCGCGGTTCGATCGGCTCGGCGTCGCCATTGGAGATCAACGTAAAACGCTCTTTTTCCAAGCGGTACTGCGCGGGGACCTCGTCTCCGATCAAGAACCGCATCACCGCCGCCGCACGCTGCGTGCTCAGACGCATCCGGTCCATCGACGTGTCCGTGCCCGGCTCGATCAACTCCATCGCCGCGGCGTGGCCGGCGAGCTCGATCTTGTTCGCGCTGTCCTTGAGCTTGAGCCGCGAGACCAGGTCGATCAACCGCTTCTTCGATTCCTCGGTCAGCTCGGCCGACTCGGGCTCGAACAGGATCTTGCCGCCGACCGCGTAGCGCTTGCCTTCACGGATCGTGGTGACGCGCGGCTCGCGCCCGGACTGGCCGGGGTCTTTGACGTTGGACTTGTTGGGCACGCGCTCCTGGCGCATGCGGATCGACTCGAGCCGTTCGATCAGCGACAGGGCCGGGTCGTCCTCGGTCGGCAGCTTGCCCCCGCCGCCACGCATGCCGAAGGCCTTCTTGATCTCTTCGACGACGGCCTGGAACTGGTCTTCCTTCTTGATCTCGGAGAACGAGACGATGAGCACGAAGAAGCACAAGAGCAGCGTGACCATGTCGCCGTAGGTCACCATCCATTCCGGCGCACCGGGTTGGCATTTGCACTTTTTCTTGGGCATGGGAGCCGCCTTGCATTCATTCGGGAGGGCGAGGCTCCTGCCGAGCCGCGAACAGTCTCACACGCATCGGCTCAGCAAGAGCTTCGCCCTCCCACTCATCACGCCGCCTCTTCCTTCGGCCGTTCGCTGGGCGGGAGGAAGGTACGCAGCTTCTGCTCCACGACGCGCGGGTTATCGCCGCTCTGGATCGCCATGACGCCCTTGACGATCACGGTCTTGTACAACACTTCCTCGGCCGATCGCTTGGACAAGCGGTCGGCGATCGGCCCGGCGAACGCGTTCGCGACGATCGAGCCGTACATCGTCGTCAGCAGCGCCACCGCGAGGCCGGCGCCGATCGACGCGGGGTCGGACAGGTCCGACAGCATCGCGACCAGGCCGATGAGCGTGCCGATCATGCCCATCGCCGGGGCGTACTTCGTGATGGTGTCGAAGATGAACTTGCCCGTCTCGTGCCGTTCCACGAGGTTATCGAGGTCCGTGAGCATGATCTGCTCGATCAACTCGGGGTCCGTGCCGTCCACCGCCATCTGGATGCCCTGGATAACGAACGGGTCGTCGATCTCTTTGATGGCGTTTTCGAGCGAGAGGATGCCGTCCCGCCGGGCGATCTCCGCGAAACCGACCATGTCTTCGATGAGCTTGTCGATCGGCATGGCCTGGGAGAAGAACGCCTTCTTGGTGATCGCGACGGTCTTCTTCACCGCCTTGGCGGGGATGGCGAAAAAGACGACGGTGATCGACGCGCCGAAGACCAGCACGACCGAGGGGATGTCGAGATAAATCCCCAGCTTGCCGCCCAACAGCAGCGTCGCGATGATCAGCAGCCAGGTGCCGATGAAGCCGAATATGGTGCCGAGGTCCATGGGAGAAAACCGTTGTCAGTCCGTTGACACACCGTCGTTATCGGCGGTCGGTTCCTAGTGCCTTTACGAATGACGGCTCGGAGGAATAGGCGTCCCGCCTGTCGTCACGGCGCAGCCGTGAATGCGATTCGATTCAGGCCTTCGGCCTGACGGCGGGCGAGGCACCCTCCACCTATCAACAACTAAGCCCTGTCGGAAAACACGCTTGGTAGGACAGGCATTCCTGCCTGTCGCGAATCGTTGACCGTCTGAGACAGGCAGGAATGCCTGTCCTACCTGTTGTCGAGGTTTTCCGACAGAGCCTAATCCGGCGGCAAGAGCTTCCGAAGCGACCGGCCGTAATCGATCGCGAGCTCGACGACCTGCTGCATCGACTCCCTCACGATGATCGTGTCGCCGGTCGTCAAACGCAGCGTCGTGTCGGGGTTTTCCTCGACGACCTTAATGAGATCGGCGTTGACCACGAACTGCTTGCCGTTGAGCCGTGTGACGGTGATCATTCCAAAGCCTTTAGCCTTTCACTGTTTGCCACCCGCCGGAAACCCGACCTCGCCTTGAGCGAACGGCTAAAGGCCAAAGGCTGTCGGCTAACGGCTCAAAGCTTGCGTCACCGGATCGTCGACAGCAGTTCCTGGATCATCTGGTCGCTTGTCGAGATGATGCGCGAGTTCGCGCTGAACCCGGTCTGGGCGCTGATCAGGCTGATGAACTCCTGGGCGAGGTCGACGTTGCTCAATTCCAGCGCCCGGCCGATGGTCCGACCCGACCCGCCGGTGCCCGCGTTGACGATCTGCGGGGTACCGGAGTTGGACGTGTTGGTGTACAGGTTGCCGCCGATCTCCTGCAGGCCCGCCTCGTTGGAGAACATCGCGAGCGGGATGCGGCCCAGGTCGCGGAGCAGGGAGTTGGAGAACACGCCGGTGATCGTGCCGTCCTCGGCGATGCTGAAGTCTTCGAGCGTGCCGATCGCCGTGCCGTCCTGCCGCAGGGAGTTGACCTGCGTGTTCTGCCCGGACAGCGCGGTGAGCGAGCCGAGCGTGCCGTTAGGGTCCTGGAACTGGAGGGTGATGGTCTGCGGGTCGAGCGAGCCGGTGTTGGTGCGGTCGATGACGAACGAGTCGCCCTGCGCGAGGACGAACTGGCCGTTGGTATCGAACGACAGCGTGCCGGTGCTGATGAACTTGTTCAGGTCGGTGTCGTCTTCGGAGTGGACGTAGAAGCGCCACTCGGTGCCGGTGGAGTTCTGGTCTTCCTGGACAACGGTGAGGTCGATGCTCATCGCGTTACCGAGCGAGTCGTAGGCGATGAAGTTGGTGCGGATGGATTCGCCGTTGGCCTCCTGCGTGAGGTCCCAGGGCAGGTTGAAGGGCTGTGTGTTGGCGCCCGGGCCGGTGCTGGCGATGATGTTGCCGGGGTCGATGAGGATCTGGTTGGCGGTGCCGGTGTTGGACTCGACGACGACCTGTCCCAGGGCGTTGATCGAGACGCCGGGCGTGCCTGGCTGGGCGGTATCGATGCCGAGGATGTCCTGGAGGAAGGCGGTGAAGTCGCCGAGCGTCGTGCCGAAGCCGTCGGAGCCGGTCGTGTTGGTTGCGCCGACCTCGAAGGTGCGCGCGGGCAGTTGGGCACCACCTCGTGTGACCTCGTCGATCGTCAGCACGGCCCCGGCGGGGAATGCGGCGCCGCCCAGCGCGTTGAAGACCGAGGTCAGCGCGGTGGCCGCGGTGGCGGGCGTGGTCGCGGCGGCGTCTGAGAACATCGGCTGGCTCTCGATGATCGACCCGAGCGTCGCGACGTCGCCCGCGGTGTTGAGGTTGCCGCCCATGTTGACGTTGCGCGTGGCCTGCGCGATGGTCAGCACGCCGAGCGGGATGTTGATGTCCTGGAGCAGGCCCTCGATGACATTGAAGGTCGAGTCCACGCCGAAGCCCTGGACGCGTCCGCCGTTGTTGGTCACGAGGTTGAAGTCGCGGTCCAGCTGGAACGTGCCGTCCCGGGTGAAGCGCTGGGCGCCGCCCTTTTCGACGATGAAAAAGCCCGAGCCCTCGATGGCGGCGTGCGTCGCGACGCCGGTGGGTTGCAAGCCGCCGTCAGAAAAGTCGCGCGTGATCGCCGCGAGCCGGGTGCCCAGGCCGATCTGAGCGGGGTTGGTGCCGCCCAGGCCCTGGCTGGGTGCCGAGCCGTTCTTCAGCGTCTGGGAGACCTGCGTCTCGAAGTGGGCCTGGCTGCGCTTGAACGAGGTCGTGTTCACGTTCGCGATGTTGTTGCCCGCGACCCCGATCGTCTGCGAACTGGCGTTCAGCCCGGTCAACCCCGAGAACATGGCTCTTGCAATACTCATCGTCGCGTCTCCAATCGCCGCCGATCACGTCGGCCGGCATGTTGATTCGGTGCTCCGTGCCTGTCCTTACGCCCCGCCTCGTTTCGCGAGCACGCCCCGCAGCCCCGCGTTCTCGATCCGCCCCAGCCCGCCGAGCGGGTCGAGCGATGGGGTCGGCTTCGCCTCGGGGTCTGCCGGGTCGGCGTCTTGCGCTTCGCGCGTCCCGACTTGTGCAAGCAATTGATCGAACGAACTGTTCTCGAACGCCGGCTTGCCGGTCGGGGCGCCCGACGCCGAGCCCGACGCGCCGGGGCGTACCGCCGGCTCGAGCATCTGCAACAACCTCGCTGGATCAACCGTCACGCCTGCTCCGTTGGTGGCTCAACCGCCTCGTCCCGATTCCTTGAAGCTCGTCACGCCGCTCAACGGCAGCGTCTGCCCCGTGTCCAGGTCCAACTGGATCTCGCCCTCGGTCACGCGAACCCCGGTCACGCGGCCGGCCACCGGCTGGGCCAGGCCTTCGCCGTCCAGCACGTTGCCGATCACGTCACGGCCGATCAGTGAACCGGAATCGAGCACCTGCAAGTTCGCCAGCAATTGCTGAACGATCTGCGTATCGAGGTCGCCCAGGTCCTCAACCTTCGTGACCCGGTCCGCGTTCAACTCGCCGCCCCCCGCGAGGTTCAGGACCGGCTTGCCATCCTTCACCGACAGCGATTCGACCAGGCCCTCGACCGTGTTGTTCTGCCCGTTGAGGCCGGTGACGTACTTGCCGATCATGTTCGCGCTGCTGGCGATGGAGTTCTGCGTGACCAGCGCTTCGAGTTTGTCGTCGAGTTGGACCTGGCTCTCGATGTTGCGGATGCTCGAGAGCTGCTCGAGGATCGCCGCGGTGTCGTTTGGCGCCAGCGGGTCCTGGTTGCTCAGCTCGGACAGGATGATCTGCAGGAACTCGCCGGAGGAAAGCTCGGCGAACCCGTTGGGGGCGGTGGCCTGGTTGGTGTTCGCGATGGCGGCGGCGCTGCCGATGGCTGCGGACATATACGGTTTCCTCTATCGCACTAGGCGGCGTTGTGTGCGGCGGGTTGCGAGGCGTCTTCCAGCTGGTCAAAGAACCCGCGCTGTGCTTGATGCTGCTGTGTCGCCGCGTCTTGACCCTGCTGCCGCGGGTCCGACGACCCGCTGTACTGCCCGCGGCTGCGCCCGTCGTTGGCCGACTGGTTCTGGGCCTGGTTTTGCTGCTGGGTGTTGTCGTCGTTCTGGTTGTTGTTCTGGCTCTGGCCGGCGTTGTTGGATGCCGACGCGGAGGCGAGCGGCTGGACGCTGAGCTTCTCGACGTTCATGCCCTGAGACTCGAGCGCGGTTCGGAGCTGGCCGAGTTGCTGGCTGAGCAACGTCTGTGCCGAGGCGGACTCGGCGTGGAAGCTCGCGCTGACGCTCGTCCCGGTGATCTGCATCTGGATGCGGACCGTGCCCATCTCCGGCGGGGTGAGCCGCAGCGTCACCGCCCCGCCGCGCTGCTGCACCGCGTTGGCCAGCCCGCGCGACAGCCGGGCGGTGTTCACCGCGTCGCCGTCGGCCTGAGGCGCGGTCGGCTGGGCCTGCATCGCCTTGGTCGCGTCGCCCGCCGCGGTGTTCGCCGACGGGCTGATGTTCAGACGCGCTTCGCCGGGGGGTTGGGCCGGCAGGTTGAACACGGCGTTGCTCGCCGCGGCGTTGCCCGCCGACTTCGCAGTCGCGCCGACCTGCGACGCCGACGACGTGTCGTGACGCGGTGCATCATCGCCCGCGTCATCCGAACCGCTCTGCGGCACGATCGGCTGGACCGCCGTCGCCGGCGCCACCTGGGTCTGGTGGGCGTTTTGTTGCGCCTGGGCCTGCGCTTGCGATTGTTGGCCGGCGTGCTGCAGCGCCGCCTGGGCCTGCTGCTTCGCGTTCGACGCCGCGGCATCGGCGTTGGTCTGAGCCTGCGCCTGACTCGATGCGATCTCGGCCTGCGGCTGCTGCTGGGGCGCTTGCAGCTGCGCCGCGGCCTGGGCCGCCTGGGCCTCGGCGTTCGCGGACGCCTCACCCAGCGCTTGCTCGGCGTGCTGCCCTTCGGCCTGGCCCGCGTCGGCCTTCGGGTCGCCGGCGGTTTGCTCGTCCGGCTTCTTGCCTTGCTCGGCTTCATGGTCCGAGCCTTGCGCGGCGGGCTTGTCGTCCGCCGACTTCGTGTTGTCAGACGGATTGGTTTGCTCGGCCGGCTCGGCGTCGATGCGCTCGGCCTTGCCGCGTGACTGCGCCGCTTCGGTGTCACGCCCGTCTCGGTTGGATGACGACTCGCGCAGCGCCTGGGTGAACCCGCCGTCGCGACCATCGTTGACGCTCGTACGATCGGGGCGCACGCGCGGCTCGGCCGGTGCCTGCATGGGCGCGAACAGGTCGAGCGCCTTCGCGTTCTGTTGCGACAGCGAGCCCACACTCATAGCGCTGCCTCCTGCTTGACCTGCTCGCTCCGCAACCGCAGTTGCTCGATCAGGTCCGCCGCCTGGGCGATCTCGTTCGGCAGCTTGAACTCTTGGAGGACCTTCGCCGCCTTGCGCGCTTGCATCGCGGAGAGGTACGAGACGACCTGTTCTTGATCGCCGGCCTTCAGCAGTTCCTGGAAGACCGCTTTCGCCTGCTTCGGCGGGATGCCTTCGAGCATCGCGATCGCTTCCTGAAAGTCTTCTTGCTCCATCTCCTCGAGCTGCGCGGCGACGGCCTGGTTGAACGCCTGCTGTTTCTCGTCGAGCTCGGCGAGGCGCTGCTCGATCAGCTTGCGCTGCGTGTCGAGCTGGCGCTGCAACTGCTCGACCTCGACCTTCCGCCGTTCGATCAGGGCGCGTTGCTTCTCATCAACCTGCTGAAGGGCGGCGAGTCGCTGCTCAGGCTCCATCGGCCCGCCGGCGACCTGTTCGAGACGCAACGCCTGCTCGGCGAGCTCGAGCGCTTCCTGCTCGGCCTTGGCCTTCTCGGCGTCGAGCGCCGCCTGCTCCTGGATCGTGTGGTTGAAGACCCCCGCCGCCTCGCGCACGCGTTGCTTGCTCAGCCGGTCGGTCGCGCCGAGCCAGCCCAACACGCTGCCGAGCGCTAACGCGTTGACGAGTAAGACGAGGATGAACGCGGTGAAGAGGGTTCGCATCGATCGGGCTCCGCCAAGGCTTTCGCGGCGTAGGCCTGGGTGGTCTGCTCGTCGAGCAGCTTCGCTTCCGTGCGTCGCTGCTCGCGCTCCCAATCCTGCCGCTGACGGTCCCTAAGCAATTCCAATGCCTTACGGTTTTTCGATGCCTCGACAAGCGCGTTTCTTGCTTGTTCTACCCATGTTTCCAGCTGCGCGATCTCCCGGACCAGCGCGTTGCCCCGCAGCGCACAGCTTGCGCTGTACCGCGCAATTCCGGCGATCGCGCTCAGATCGACCGCGCCGACCAGGCCGCCGGCCGCCTGCCGCTTGCTCGTGCTGATCGTGTCCTGCATCTCGCGCAGCTGCGCGAACTTCGCGTTGCGCTCATGCATCAACTGCGCGAAGGCGCGCTGCTTCTGCTGCTCGATGACTTCGCGCTGCTTGAGCACGGCCTGGTATCGGAACTGGAATGCCTGCATAAGGAAGACTCAACCCTTGAACCCGTTTCAGATTCGACTCATGATGCTTGATTCGGTTGTTGGCCCTGTCCTTGTTGAATCGACAGCGTGATCGCGTTGAGTTGCTGCTGGGTGTGTGCGATGTCCGCCCGGGCCGGGCCTTCGTTGCGGCTCTGACGCAGCAGCTGGTCGATCATCGGGCGGGCGGCGATGGCCAGGTCGTAGTCCGGGTTCGAGCCGTTGGCGTAGGCGCCGATGTTCAACAGGTCCTCGACCTCGCGGTAGTCGGCGACGAGACGGGTCAGCAGTTGCGCGGCCTGCTGGTGCTGCTTGCTCGTCACGTCCGGCATCACGCGGCTGATCGAACCGAGCACGTCGATCGCGGGGAAGTGGCCCTTCTCGGCGAGCTTGCGCGAGAGCAAGACGTGGCCGTCGAGCACGCCGCGGCAGGCGTCGGCGATCGGCTCGGTCATGTCGTCGCCCTCGACGAGCACGGCGTAGAGACCGGTGATCGAGCCCTCACGCGTCCGCCCGGCGCGTTCGAGTACCTGCGGGAGCAGTGAAAACACGCTCGGCGGGTAGCCGCGCGTCGCCGGCGGCTCGCCCGCGGCCAGTCCGATCTGCCGCTGGGCCTGGCAGAAACGTGTCACCGAGTCCATCAGGAGCAGCACGTCCAGCCCGTCGTCGCGGAAGTGCTCGGCGATCGCGCTGGCGACGGACGCGGCGCGGACGCGCATCAGCGCCGACTCGTCGCCGGTCGCGCACACGACGACCGACCGCGCCAGGCCGTTGGGCCCGAGCACGTTGTCGATGAAGTCGCGCACCTCGCGGCCGCGTTCGCCGATGAGCGCGATGACGCTCACGTCGGCCTCGGTGCGTCGGGCCATCATGCCCAGCAGTGTCGACTTGCCGCAACCCGGGCCGGCGAACACGCCGAGGCGTTGGCCCCGCCCCAGCGTCGCCATCGCGTCGACCGCGCGGACGCCGGTGGCGAGCGGTGCATCGATCAGCGGGCGGTCCAGCGGGTCGATCGGGCGCGGCTGCAGCGGGCGAGTCACCGTGTCGCGCAGCGGGCCGAGCCCATCGATCGGCTCGCCCATGCCGTTGAGCACCCGGCCGAGCAGCGCCGAGCCGACGCGGACCGATTGCGCGTGTTGGCCTGTGGTCACTTTGTCGCCCGGTCCGACCCCCGCGAGCGACTGCAGGGGCATGACGACCGCGACGTCGCCATCGAACCCGATGACCTCGCCGGCGACGGGCTTGGCGCGGCCGCGTCCCGCAGCGATACGCACCTGCGTGCCGACCGGCGTAGGCAACGCCGTCACGCGTGCCGCCATGCCGCGCACCTCGCGCACCGCGCCGGTGAGTTCGAGCGTCACCGCATCGTCGACCAGGCCGAGTTGTTCGGTCAGCAGGCCCACGCTACGCCTCGTTTCCGGGCTTCGCCTGCTCGTCTGGCGCGTCGCCGTTGGTCGATTCGTTGGCCGGTTGAGCATCGGCGATCGGGTCGATGGGCACCTCCGTGTCTGCTGCCTCGTCCACGCCATCTCTGGCATGTGTTTCGACCAGGCCCCGGTCGGTCACCTCGTAAACGGGCGCGATTAAAGCGGGGTCGCGTGTTGTCGCTTGCGGCGGGTCGGCTTGCTGCTGACCCGCCTCGTGCTGCGTGCTTCGCGCCGCGGCCGTGCCGGGCGGAGTCGGCGGGGGTTCGGGCCCGGGCTCGTCGTCGAAATCTGAGTCGGGCGGACGCGGCGGCTCGGGCAGGATCAGGTCAACCAGCCGCTGGATCTGGGTCTCGATCCGCGCATCGACCCGGCCCTGCCCGAACGCGACGACGCACCCGCCGGGCGTGATCGTCTCGTCTTCGGCCACGTCGATGTGTTCAAGCGTGGCCAGTTCGTTGAGCAGGTCGGGCAGCGCGTCTTCGAGCATCGGCCGATCGACCGGGTGGATTCGCACGCTCGCGTCGTGCGCCGACAGCACCATCGACAGCGCCTGCGCCGCCTGATCGACGACCACGGATTCATCGACCTCGATCACGCGATGTACGACTTTTTCCGCGGTGCGCAAGGCGAACTCGAGCACGGCCTGCCGCGCTTCGCGCTCCATCTCGGTGCGTTGCTGCTCCCAATCGGTGGCGACCTGCGACCACGCCGCGGTGATCTGCCGCAGCTGCTCGGCCGACTGCGCGAGCGCCTCGGCCCGGCCTTGCTCTCGGCCCTCGGCCAGGCCGCGCTCCAGCCCGTCGTTGTAGCCGCGTTGCTCCGCCTCGTCGCCGCGCTGCTTCGCGACCTGCTCGGCCGTCGCCCGGGCCTTGGTGATGATCTGCTGGGCCTGGGTCTCCGCGGCGGCGCGGATGCGCGCGGCCTGCGCACCGATATCGCCGAGGTCCAGCACGATCGCCTCGCGCATCGCCGGCGTGGTCTGGAATTGCTTGAGGACGGGCATAATAGGCGTTGGGAGTTGGAGTTGGAGTTAGAGTTGGGACCCGATAGCTGGAAGCTGACGAAGATCGGCTCTACACGATGAGGTCCTTCTCGCCACCGCGCCCGGCGATGATGATCTCGCCCGCGTCTTCGAGTCGCCGAACGATATCGACGATCCGCTGCTGCGAGGCCTCGACGTCGCTGACGCGCACCGGGCCCATGTACTCCATGTCTTCCTGGATGAGCGTCGCGGCGCGCTCGGACATGTTCTTGAAGATCTTGTCGCGCAGCTCTTCGCTCGCGGTCTTGAGCGCCAGCGCCAGCTCGTCGTTCTCGATCTCCTTGAGCACGGCCTGGATGCCCTTGTCGTCCACCAGCAGGATGTCCTCGAAGACGAACATGAGCCGGCGGATCTCTTCGACCAGGTCCGGGTCTTCGGATTCCAGCCCTTCCATGATGCCCTTCTCCGTCGTGCGATCGACGAGGTTGAGCATCTCGGCGACGGTCTCGACCCCGCCGATCTTTTCGAACGACTGGTTGAGCATGTTGGCGAGGCGTGCTTCGAGCCCGCGCTCGACCTCGCCGATGACTTCGGGGTTGGTTTGTTCCATGTTGGCGACGCGTTTGACGACCTCGATCTGCTTGGGGCCGGGCAGGCCGGAGAGGATCTCCGACGCCTTGTGGAATGCGAGGTGCGAGACGATCAGGGCGATGGTCTGGGGGTGCTCGTCCTGGATGAAGGTCAGCAGGTTGGTCGATTCGGCCTTCTGAAGGAAGGCGAACGGCGTCTTGCGGACCTGCTGGCTGATCTGCTGGAGGATGCGTTCGGCGTCGCCGGCGGGCAACGACTGGAACAGCAGCGCCCGCGCGTAATCCAGCCCGCCCTCGCGTGCCCAGCTATGGGCGACGGCGAGGTCGTAGAACTCCTGCAAGACCTTGTCACGCAGCTGTGGCGGGACGCCGCCGGTCGAGGCGAGCTCGCGCGTGATCTCTTCGACCGCGCGTTCGCCCAGCTGTTTGAGCAGCAGCGTCGCGGCGTCCTGTTCCAGCGCGAGCATGAGGATCGCGGCCTTCTTCGTGCCCGACAGGTCTTTGAGGCTGATTGTGCTATCGGTCGCCTGACTCATGCTTGGTCCGGTGTCGGCGCGTGGGCGCGATTAGTTGTGGTCGTCCGCCACCCACTTGGTCAGCAGCCCACCGGCTTCTTCGGGGTTGGCGCGGACCAGGTCGCTGATCTGGTCGGCGATCTGTCGGGCGCGCAGCTCGTCCTCGTCCAGCTCGACGCCCGCGAGCCCGCCGTCCATCTCGTCGACCTCGCCCATCAAATCGTCATCGGTCGGCAGCGTCGGCGGGACGCCGGCGAGCTCTTCGACGGTCGGCAGGTCGTCCGGCCGGGTCGCGCGGCGGGCCATGTAGAACATCAAGCCGAACGCCATGACCGCGAGCGCCGCGAGCACGCCCGTCTGGGCCCCGTCCGACGACATCACCGCGCCCAGGCCGCCGCCCACGCCCGCCATCGCCAGCTCGAGGTATTCCTGGTCATAGACCATCTTCACGCTGACGTCGCCGGGCAGCATCTGCTCGTCGCTGGACACGATCTGCGGCGTGATCAGCTCCTTGATCTTCGCTTCTTCGTCGTCGATGATCGGCTTGAGGTCGTCGTCGCTGGGCGCCTCGGCCTCGGGGTTGCGCGCCTTGAACACGCGCACGTAGTAGCTGCGCGGGATGACGACCGACACGTTGATCTTGCGGATCGCGTTGCCGGCGATGCGCTTAGTCGATTGCTGCACGGGCTTGGCCACGTCGAACTGCGTGAACGTGCGGTTCTCGGTCAGCTCGGTGCCCGTCGTGCCCCCGCCGTCGATGCTGCTGCCGACGTTCGGGCGGATGCCCGGCTCGCCGGCGTCGGCGACATTGCGTTGCACGCGTTCCTCGGTTTCTTCCGAGACCAGCGGCTGCGAATCCTCATATTTCGTCTCGCGCAGCTCCTCACGCAGCACGTGGCTGGAGACGATCTTCACCGCGACCATCGCGCCATCCCACGACCCCAGCACGCTCTCGATCTTGTTCTTGTGCAGGCGCTCGTTGGCCAGCGTCGCCTCGACGCTCGCCAGGCTGCCGACCGTCTCTTCGTCCGCCGCGGTGAAGCTGCGGCTGTGCAGCGTGTCCGATACCGTGACGTTCTGTTCGTCCAGCCCGGCGACGGACGAGCCGACCATGTGGATCAGCGTATCGGCCATCTGCCGCGAGACCTTCGCGCCCGACTGCATCGTGACCATCACGCTGGCCGATGGCTCGAGGTGCGACACGCCGAAGCCGTTGGACTGGGGCTTGTCGATAATGACGGCGGCGGTCTCGACGTTCGGGAAGCTCTGGATGACCGCGGAGAGGAACTGGCCCTTCGCCGCAAGGTATCGGCGGTCCTTCTCGGTGCTCGAGCGCATCCAGCCGTTGCCGTCGTCGGCGATCAACTGGTCAAACGCCGCGGACGCGTTGGGGTTCAGGTGCCCGGCCCGGCTGAGCGAGCCGACCGCTTCGTGGCGCTGGTCCACGGGGACCACGACCTTGCCGTCCTTGATCTTCGCGTCGATGCCGTCGGCCTTGAGTGCGGTGACGACTTCGCCGGCCGACCCGCTCGCGACGCCGTCGATCGGCACCATGTCCGACGCGCCGCCCCAGTACACCAACATGCCGCCGACCAGCAGCATGATGACGACGACGCAGACGATCAGCCAGCGCGTGGCGAAGCTCATCCCACCGAGCTGCGCCTGGATCTGTGTCAGGTTGCGTTTGATGAATTCCATGCTCGGCCTCCATGCCGTGACAAGTCCCGAGGCTTGTTTCTAGAGGCCTGGGCTAAGAGCATCCTGCTCGAGCCTCAGGCCTCAAGCCTCCGCTACACCCGGATCTGCTTGACCTCCTCGTACGCGTCCATCAGCTTGTTGCGCACCTGCAGCAGCATCTCGAAGGCGATGTCCGCCTTCTGCTTCGCGATCATCACCGAGCCCGGGTCGTTGCGGGCGCCCGTCTGCAGGTCGGTGATCGCCGTTTCCGCTTCGGCCTGAAGCCGGTTGACCTCCTGGATGTTCTGCATGAGCACCTGCTTAAAGCCCGGTCCCTCGACGGGCTTTTGCGCACGCTCCATGCTCACACCCTGTCCGGGGGTGAGGCCTTGGGTCGGGATCAGGCCAAGCGGATCGGTCATGTTCTTAAATCAACAGGCGACGCGAAACGTTGTTCAAACGCGACAGGCTACGCAAGGAGGCGTAGCGTTGTCTGGATCATCGACTTAGTCGCCTCCGCGGCCGCAATGTTTGCTTCGTAGGCGCGCGAGGCTTCGAGCATGTTGACCTGTTCCATCATCGGATCGATGTTGGTGGCCTTGATGTAGCCGTTGATCGCGGCGGGGTTGTCCGGGTCGTACTTGAGCTGGACCTTCGGGTCGAGCATGATCTCGCGGACGTGGACGCCGTTCGCGTTGCCGGTCGCCGGGTCGCCGGGCGCGAACACGACGATGCGCCGCTTGAACGGGTTGTTTTCGCCGTTGTGATCGAAGTTGGCGTGCTGGTTGGCGAGGTTCGCGGAGATCGCCTGTGCGCGCGTTCGTTGCGCGACGAGGCCGGAGGTCGAGGTGTCCAGTGCTCCGAACATGAGGGCGGGCCTTCAGCGGTTCGCCATTAACATTGATTTCCCTGTGGCCTCGCTGGCTAATGGCGAACAGCGATAGGCCCGCGGCTCGTTTACAACCGCTCACGGATCGCGGTTTGCAACAGGTCGAACTCGCTCTTTAACAGCTCGATACTCGCGCGGTGCGCCATCGCATTCTCTACGAGGTCCTGCATCGTGCGCTCGACGTCGCGGTTGTTCTGATCGTGGAACAGGATGTTTTCGTTCTGCGGTTGCGCGACGAATTGCATCTGCCCTTTACGGATGCGGACCTGCTCGTCTGAGCGCAGCTCGATCGGCCGATGCATCGGGTTGGGTTTTCGTGATCGGCGTTGAAGCGCGTCGCCGAGCTGGGCCTGAAAACGCGTGGGGTCGAGGTCTATCGGCTTGTAGTACGGGGTATCGAAGTTGGCGATGTTGTGCGCGATCAGCTGCTGCCGAGCGCCGGTGAATTGCACCATGCGCTCGAGGACCGGCATCGAACCGTAGCTGAAAAGCCCCTTGATCACCGCGTCTTCTCCGTGTACGCCAACGTCGCCGGGTCGCGCCAGCACCCGCCGCCCAAGACCGGCAAGCAATCCGCGTACCCCGGGTCGTACGCCACCTCGTCGGGCCGCAATGACCGACCCTGGAGGAATGCGACCGCGCCGAACGCGCAGCGACCGCGCAAAAGCTGCGCGTGGTCGGCGGATCTTGCGCCCCGATCGAGTTGGACATCAGACCGATTGAGCAACGAGGTTCTGCTCCTTCCACTTCTTGAGCTTGAGCCCGAGCGTGCGGACACCGATGCCCAACGCCTGGGCGGTGCGCGTCCGGTTGCCGTTAAACCGCCCGAGCGCCCGCAACACCTCGTCGCGCTCGACCTCCTCGAGCGAACGCAGCGGCCCGGCGCCGTCGTTCAACGGCGAGGGCGCCTGCAGCGGCGGGCTGCCGGCGAGCGTGCTCGCGCCCGCACTCGGCGCCGACGGGGCGTGCGCGTGTGTCGGGCGATCACGCGACAACAGCCAGGGCTGGATCAGGCCGCCGGAGATGATCGGGCCCCGGCACAGCACGCTGGCGCGCTCGCAAATATTCTGCAATTCCCGCACGTTGCCCGGCCAGTGGTAGCCCTGCAACAGCGCCAGCGCCTCCTCGTCGAACCGCTTGGATTCACGCCCCTCGCGCTGGGCGACCTGGGCTAAGAAGTGATTCGCCAGCAGCGGCACGTCGTCCACCCGGTTCCGCAGCGGCGGGATCGCGATCGGCAGCACGTTCAATCGGTAGTACAGGTCCTGACGGAACGTTCCATCCGCGACCGAGCGCGACAAATCGCGGTTGGTGGTCGCGACGACGCGCACGTCCACCCGCATCGACGTGGACGAGCCGACGCGCTCGAACTGGCCTTCCTGCAACACGCGCAACAGCTTGGCCTGCAGCTGCGGGCTGATCTCGCTGATCTCGTCGAGCAGCAGCGTCCCGCCGTCGGCCAGCTCGAACCGGCCCTTGCGGAGCTGGTCCGCGCCGGTGAATGCGCCGCGTTCGTGGCCGAACAGCTCCGACTCGAGCAGCGAACTGGACAGCGCGGCGCAGTTCAAGCAGAGCATGACACGGTCGCGGCGCTGGCTGTGGGCGTGGATCGTGCGGGCGACGACCTCTTTGCCCGTGCCCGATTCGCCTTGAATCAGAACGGTCCCCGAAGACAGCGCGACCTGGCGGATCTGCGTAGCGAGACCGCGCATCGGGCCGGAGCTACCCACGAGAGCCGGGCCGACGGCGCGTTCGGCGTGATCGGCCTTGAGCGCATCGTTCTCCTGCCGGAGCCGGCGGTGCTCGACCGCGCGTCGGACGACGACGACGAGTTGATCGCCCTCGAAGGGTTTTTGCACAAAGTCGAACGCGCCGTGCTTCATCGCCTCGACCGCGTCGCTTACCGTGCCGTACGCCGTCATCAGCACGACCGGCAGGTCGTTGTCTGCCTCGCGTAGGTGCTGAAGCAGTTCGAGCCCGGTCATCTCCGGCATCTTGAGGTCGGTGACGACCACCGCGGGCTGGTGACGGGCGATCTTGCCGACCGCGTCTTTGCCGTTGGTCGCGACGACGACGGCGTACCCCGCCCTCTGCAGCGTCGCGCCGACGCTGTCGCGCATCATCTGCTTGTCATCAACGACCAGAACCTTCGTGCTCATGCGGCCTCCAGCGATACGTGTTGCGCTTCGGACGAGACGGCTTGTTCGCCCGGGCCGTCCGGCGTTGGCAGCGACAAAGAAAACACCGCCCCGCCGTGCTGCGGGTCGCGATGCACGGCGATCGACCCGCCGTGCGCGTCGGCGATGCGATGGACGATCGCAAGCCCCAAACCCGTGCCCGAGCTTCGCGTCGTAAAGAACGGGTTGAAGATGCGATCGATACAGTCGTCCGGAACGCCCGGGCCGGTGTCGGCCACCGTCAAGACCACGCCCACCTCGTCTTCGCTTGCGCCGATCGTCAACACCCGACGGCCGCTGACTTCGGCCATCGCGTCCACCGCGTTGCGTACCAGGTTCAACATCGCCTGCTGCACCAGGCCGGCGTCGGCGAAGAGCAACAGGCCCGGCGAGGCGAGGTCGCGGCGCACGACATCGACGCCGTGCTGATCGATCGACGGCGCGTTCGCGGCGAGCACACGATCGACCAGCTCCGATACGCCCAGCTCGACGCGATCCGGCTCCATGCCGCGGGCAAAGCTAAGCACGTCGTTGACGATCGCGCTCATCCCGCGCACCGCCGAGGCGATCTTGCGGACGTTGTCCAGCGCGGCCCCGCCGGCGTCGCCCTCCACCACGGCGAGGTCTTCGACCGCGAGACCGGCGTAGAGCTGGATCGCGGCGAGCGGGTTGCGGATCTCGTGCGCGATGCCCGCGGCCATCTCGCCCAGTGCCGACAGTCGGCGCGAGCGCTGGACCTGCGCGTTGGCGCTGGTCAGCTCGCGTCGCAAGCGTACGACCTCGCCCTGCAACCGCTCGTGGCTGCCCTGAAGACGCTCTGTCACCGCGCTGTAGGCCTCGACGATCTGCGCAAGGTCGTCGAGGCGCGGGTCGGCCCCGGCAGGCGGCTCGCTTCGCTGCTTTGTCTCCTGAAACGCCGTCAAATCTCAGCCTTTCTGCTGGGTAAACCTCGGGCCAGACTTGGGCGATGACGCCCCGCCGGCGTACGCGCCCGCCGCGGCGACCGCCCCGGCCGACTGGCGGATCTGCCCGCCGACGCGGTCACGCGCCGCGGCGAGGTCGGCCTTGCCCTTCTCGTCCGCCTCGATGATCGCTTCCAGCAGCACGCGCACCTCCTCCACCAGGCCGCGCATCTGTGAACCGACCTCATCCGACGCCTCGTCCGCGAGTGACGCGATCCGGCTGCGGTACGGCGCGAGCGAAGCGGACACCTGCCCGAGCCCATCGACCAGCCTCTGCCGCTGGGCGAGCAGCGACAAGAGGCGCTCGGTCGCGCCGGTCGCGATCAGCTCGTCCTGCTGGTCGCTGTGCGATTTGAGTTGTTGATAGAGATCACGCTGGCGTTCGAGCAGCGCGAGCACGTGCCGCGTTTCGTCGGCGGGCGATTGCGTTGATTGCATTGGTGGCGTCATCCATGACCCTCGTTCGAGCGATGCGTCCTGCGTCGCGGCGCGGTATCACGCGGCCGGTGTTGTTATCGGCCGGTCAGGAATTGCGCGTTAAATATGAGCGGGCGCAAACGATGCGCGTTCAACCGCCGGGCGTCGGCACGCCCGCCGTCGCCGTGCCCGGGCCGAACAGGTCCAACTGCTGCATCCACTGCAACCAATCGTCCCAACGCTGCCTCGTCATCAAAGCGTCGGGGCGCTCGAATGCGCCCTCGGGCATCTGATTGAACAGCTCGATCGCCCGCGCGTGCGCCGATCGCGCCGCTTCGATCTGGCCGAGCTCCGCCCGCGCGTTCATGATCTGCACCCAACCGACCAGCGCCGCGGGGTGGTCCTGCCACTTGCTCACGGCGTTGAGGTACAGCCCGATCGCAGTCTCGTAATCGCCGCGATCAAACACGCAGTCCGCCTGGTAAAAGTGCGCGTTGCGGAAATACAACCACTCGAGTTGCGAGAAGCTGTCGGGGTGCCAGTCCTTCATGTCGTAGATGACCTGGTTGTAGTACATCTGTGCGTCGCTCAGACGCTTGGTCCGCTCGGACAGCTTGGCGAGCCGCTCGGTCTCGGTGCGCGCCTGCTCGGCCTCGGTCAACAAGCCGCGGGCGCTGAGCCTCAAGCTGTCGGCGAGCATGTAGCGCAGCTGCGGCAGCTTGCGCAGCAAATCACGCAGGTACGCGCTGTCCGCCTGATCGGACTCGACGTTGTGGACGTAGAGCTGGATTCGCTCGACCGCGCCGCCCTCCTCGCCGAGCACCTCGATCGCGCGGGCATAGAAGCTCGGCTCGTCGGTGCCGCGGCTGTAGTAGAGCTGGCCCAGCGCGATGAGCGCGTCGTGGTAAAACGCGCTGTCCGGGCCGATCGAAGGGTGGTTCTCGAGCACCGACCGCAAGAGCCGTTCGGCCTCGCCCCACTTGCCGATCTCGCTGAGGCCGCGCGCCATCGGTACGTAAGACGGCTTGGCCCACTCGCCCGACGGCGCGGTGTCGATGATCTCGCGGAAACGCTGGACCGCGGCGGCGGCCTGGCCCTCGGCGAGCAGCGCCTGCGCGACGCGAAACGACGCCTGTTCGCGCTTGTCGCCGCGGTCGCTGGTATCGAGAAAGTCGGTATAAACCGCGACCGCCTCGCGCCAAAGCTGCGCCTTCTCGTAGTTTTCCGCGGCGCTCCATAACGCCTCGCCGTGCGCCTCGGTCGTGTGCGTCAGCTCGCCGGCCTGGCGTCGGAAGTAGTCGCCGGCCTGCTCGAACGCCTGCGCCGCGTCCTGGTTGTGGATCCGCCGGGCCTTGATGTTCGGGTCTTCGCCGGGGTTGTTCGGGTCGGGCTTGAGCGCCTCGGCCTGCGATAGCGCCTGCTCGCCGAGCTTCTGATAGACCTGCGCGAACCAGCCGAGTGTCTCAGCACCGAGGTCGGGCGCTTCGAGCGGCGCGTACGCCTTGAGCAACTGCAGCGCCTCAGCGTACTGGCCACGCTCGAACGATCGCTGCACGTGGACGTCGCGCATGTAGTGCGCCAATCGCTCGTAGCGCGGGTCCCACGCCGGCACCTCTTCGGTCTTCATGCGTTCGACGGCGAGGGCGAACCACTGCAACGCCTCGGGGAACCGGCCGTCGCGGTTCGCTTCGGTATGGCCCAGGCCGATGATCGCGGCGATCGACGACGGGCCCATCTTGTCCGCGTCGTACGCCTGGCGGTAGAAGTTGTATGCCTGATTGTACTGCCCGGCCATGCCCTCGGCGAGGGTGATGTCGCCGAAGGCGACGAGGATGCGCGGGTTCAGCGGGTCGCCGTCGGGCAGGTTGGCCTGCGCCTCGCGCAGCTGTATACGCGCTTGTTCGTACTGGTTCAGCCTGGCGTACGCCTCACCGAGGCGGACGGTCAGCGGCGCGAGGTCGCGCGGCGTGGCGCCGTCTTTCATCAGCGCGAGCAGGCCGCCCTCGACGAGCAGCCGGATCACGCCGTTCGGGTCGCCGGCCCGCAGCAACCGCTCGGCCTTGATCGACATCACCCAGATCTGCTGGTCCCGCCGAACGACGCGGTCACGCTCGGTGTCGAGCTCTTTCTCGAACTCGACGATGAGGCGCGACAGCTTCTCCGAGCCCGGGTCCGACTCGGTCTGCACGCGCTTCTCAATGAGGTCGCGGATCAGCTCGTGCCGGGGCGGGTCGTCGCCACGCGGGATGCGTGCGATGACATTCAATGCCCCGTCGTCGTCGCCGAGCGCGGCGAGCGTCTCGGCGTACCGCCGCAGCGCGGGCGTGGGCATTTCCCTTCCCAGGCGGTCCGCCCGCCGATAGTGCCCGGCAATCTGCTGGAGGTTTTCCTTGCCCGTTGGGGTGGTAATCCCCCGCCAGACGCGCTTGTCGATCTGCCGGAATCGAAGGTCGCCGTAGAGCTGATGGACGTGCCCCTTAGTCGCGTCGTTGACCGCCTGTTCGAATCGCTCGTCCGCGGAGAGCGCATCGAGCTTCTGCTCGGCCTGCTCGAGCTCGTTTGCCTTGAGGTGCGCCTCGATGTCGGCGAGCACGCCGGGGTAGTCCGGCTCGGCGTAGCGCGGCAGCGCGAAGTAAACGCCGATCACCAGCAGGCCCAACCCGAGCAGCAAGACCGGCAGCTGCCAGGCCTGCGACCACGCCAGCTCGGGCGCGCCGACCTCGATCGCGTCGCTGGTTTCGAACTCGTCGGGTTGGATCGCGTCGCTGGCCATGGTCAGTCCGCCCCCGCCTGTTCGGATGAATCGGCTGAATCGCGTTCGGAGATGCGGGCGTCGTCCAGCATCGCCTTCATCTGTTCGACGGTGTGCTGTTTACGCAGGCGCAGGATCGCGCCCAGGCGCGCGAAGACCGATTCGTCGTACAGCCGGTGCCCGCCGGGCGTCCACTCGGCCTCTTCGATCAGGCCCCAACGGGTGTAGTTGTGCAGCGTCTGACGGGTCAGGCCGGTGTGCCGGGCCAGCTCACCGATGCGGTAGCGCTTGGGCGGGGGCTGGGTCGCCTTGGTCGGCAGGGGCCAGCCGAACTTGTCGGTGCTGAGTTGAGCCATCGTGATGCAGTCCGTTGCGCGGGGCGACCTTCCGCCGGCGTCCTTGCCGGCTTCCGGGGTGCTTGTCGTATCGTCAAAGCGTCAAATTGGGCTGCAGTTTGTTTGTAGTGCTTTAGAAATGTGTGGCGCGCGGCGGAGGCGCGCGGCGGAGCCGCGTCGCTTCGTTGAGTCGGTATCGAGTCGCTTTACTTGCCCTTCGCGCGGCGCTGCAGTTCCGCGTCGATGAAGCCCTGCAGGTCGCCGTCGAGGACGTTCTGGGGGTTGGGCTGTTCGTGGTTGGTCCGGTGGTCTTTAACGCGGTTGTCGTAGAAGACGTAGCTGCGGATCTGGCTGCCCCAGCCGCGGTCGACGCTCCCGCCGGTCGCGGCTTCTTTCTCGGCCTGGCGTTTTTCTTCTTCCATCAGTTCGAGCTTGCCGCGGAGCATCGACATCGCGATCTTCTTGTTCTGCTCGAGCTTGCGTTCGACAGACACGACGATCATGATCGACTCGGCCATGTCCGGTTCCTTGTAGACCAACCGGATCGCCGAGGCGACTTTGTTGACGTTCTGCCCGCCGGGGCCGGACGAACGCGCGAAGGGCGTCGCCTCGAGGTACTGATCGTTGATCTCCGGCCCGCCGGTGTCGGGGAACTCGGGCACGACGTCGACGGTGCAGAAACTGGTCTGGCGTTTGCCCTCGGCGTTGAACGGGCTGACGCGCGCCAGGCGGTGCGTGCCGCGCTCGGTGGACAGGTAGCCGAAGGCCATCGGCCCTTTGATATAGAGCGTGACTTCCTTGAGCCCCGCCTCCGTGCCGTGCGTCTTGCTGTACTCGCTGACATCCCAGCCCATTTTTTCGCAGTAATACAGGTACATGCGCATGAGCATCTCGCACCAGTCGTCGGCCTCGGTCCCGCCCGCGCCGGACTGGATCGACAGGTAGCAGTTGTTGCCGTCGTACTTACCCGATAAAAGCGCCGCGGTCTCGAGCTTGTCCAAATCGTTGTGCAGCCCGTCGATCTGCGCGTCGACCTCTTCGCGTGTGTCCTGGTCGTCCATCTCCTGGGCCATGTCCCAGAGGACCTGCGCGTCTTCGATCTTCTTGGCGACGCTCTTGACCGGGTCGATGCGGGCCTTGATCGACTTGAGCTCGGCGATGATGGCGTTGGCCTTGTCCTGGTTGTCCCAGAAGCCCGGCTCGCCCATCTTGGCTTCGAGCTCTTTGAGTCGCGCCTGGTTCTGATCGACGCGCATGGAGTCGCGCATCGCGGCGATACGCTGCTGGATCTCTTCGAGGATGCCGGGGATGTTTTCGTGCTGCATAGAGCGGGGGATTGTACCGCACGCCCGGCAGCGCGTTATCCGCCCGTCGCCTGTTTGAGCCGGGCCCGCCGAACGGTCCAGCCGCGCCAGTCGGAGAGGTCTTGGTCCAGTTCATTCTGGAGTTCGATGCGCAGGTCGCCGAGCACGTCGCCGAGCGTCATATCGGGCTGGGCGGGCTCTTGCCGGGACGCGTAACGCCGGCCGCCGTCCCATCGCTCGTAGTCGGCGCCGACGATGTACCCGTCGCGGCTGCGCTCGTAGCCGGACGGTGCGTCGGCGTAGTCGGGTGGCAGCTTTTCAATGAGCAGATCGACGGCAGGCAGCGCGTCGGGGCCGAGCGCCTGGAGGTATGCGATGTCGATCGGCCCGGCGTGCCCGCCGAGCTCTTCGCAGTTCAGCACGTTGTAGCGCGCGATCGCCGGGTCGAACGGCACGAAGCTGCAGACCCACAAGACGACGAGGCCCCAGCCCATCGCCCACCGTGTCAGCCAAGCGTTGTCGCGCTGCCGGGCGATCCGCCAGAGCAGCAGGAACAAGCAGCCGGCGACCATGAGCATCCACACGCCCGCGGCGACGCGCAGCCGCGTCAGCGAATACACCTCGATGTAAGCGCCCAGCCGCCAGACCGCCGAGACGACCAAGGCAACGTTCTGCAGGATCCACAGCAGCACGAGCCGGCGGGCCCAGGCGCTGCGCTGGGCGATCCCGCCGGGCCGGAACACCGCGAGGACGAGCGCGGCGGCGAGCAGCGCGGTGAAGATCAGAGGGTACGCGCCGCGGTGGGCGTACTCGGCGTAGCTCATGCCCTGCGGCAGTGCATCGCCAAGCACAAGGTACCGGCTGTCGAGCACCAGTTGCACCGCGAAGACGGTGTTCATCGCGACCAGACAGCGCACGATCAGGTTGCGCGTCCGGCCGGTGATCCACGCGGCCTTGTCGGATTGGTGTGTGCCGGCTTCGTCGTCTTGGGCCCGTGCGGGGTGATCTAATCCATCGCACGACCGCTCGCGTTTGCGCGCCGCGGGGCAGTGGATCGGGTGGGCGTCGCTGTAAAAAGCGTCGGCCTGCGCCGGGCGAATGTCCCGGCTGGGACGAGCACGCACGACGCGTCGTCGTGTCCCGCGGTGGCGTAACAAGCCCCAGCACGCGACCAGCGCGAGGTACCACAGCAGGATCCGGCCGAAGGTCAGGTCGTCGGTCACGTTGGACAGGAAGTCGCCGACACGCTGGGATGCGCTCGAAAACCATTGCTGGACCACGGGATTGGCCAACGCGAACAGGCCGAGGAAGATCAGGCTCAGGAGGGCGGGTACGATGATGCCGGCGAGGGCCCAGCCCAGTTTCGCGAGCGCCATCGCCCGCCCACCGAGCGCCGCCGACCGGCGTTGCCAGCGATGAACAATCCGCGTATCCATCGCCGGTCGAACCAGCGTTAAAACCCAGACGACAAACAGCCGGCCGAACCATTCCCAGCCGAGCATCGCGTCGTCGCCCCGCCGAAGCATCGCCAAACTGCCCAGCGCGACCAGCGCGAGCACGACCGCCAGCACGCCCGGTTCGAGCACGAGCGACACACACAAACCCACCGTCACGAGCAACATCGCCCAACCCCAAATCCGCTGGCGACCGCGCAACACAGCCCGGCCGTTGCGGACCAGGATCATCGTCAGCATCCACGCGACGAACCCGCCGAGCGTCCAGCCGATGACTTGCTTGTAAAACAGGAAATCGGCCAGCCCCGCGGTGACCAGCGACACGCCGACCAGGACCGGGAACCCGTACCGCATCAAGCATTGTTGCCCACGCATCGCACGCCCTCGGGAAGTGACAGAGGGTGTTACGCCGGCCGAGGCGATCGGGTTGGGCAATGCCAGAAAAAAACACCACCGCGGCGCGGTGGTGCTCAGTGTTCATGCTGCGGGGTGGTTGGTGCCGGTCTTCACCGGCCGGGATCAGCGTCGTCGGCGCGATACGCCGGCGAGGGCAGCGACGAGAAGCAGAGCGATCGAGCCGGGCTCGGGGACCACGATGAGGCCCGTGCCGCTGGCGGCGTCGAGCACGAGCGTGTTGGTCGAGGCGTTGAGGCCGGCGGAGTTGCTCAGCCCGGTGGTGTACTGCCACTGCGTGCCGTCAACAACCGCGATGCCGCTGCCCGCGTCGTGGACCTGCTTGAGCGCGTCGAAGTCGGACGCGTCATAGCCGAGGTCGATGCCGACGTCATACATGCCGACGACCTCGTCACCGGTCAAGACTTCGTCCCAGACCGAGGCATCATCGACCAGGCCGTTGAAGAACTGGATGGTCGGCAATCCGCTGGTGACGCTGACATTGGCCGACGTTCCGAACAGCCACCGTCCGCCGTTGGTGTTGACCGGCCGGGTGTTCGAGCCGCTGGACCGGGCCACGCCGTCGAGGTACTGGACGGTATTGCCGACCTGCGCGCCCGCCGTGGGCACGGTGCTGACGATCAGGTGCCAGGTGTTGTTGGTAAAGCCCGCGCCGCTGTCGGTCGTTCGCCCCGCGCCGACGCCAACCTCGATGCCGTCGTTGTTGTTGTCGATGTCGATGTCGTACTTCGTGCCGGTGCCGTTGTTGCCGAAGGACATCGGTGAGGCCAGGCCTGAGCCCGAGGCCTGGTTGACCCACACGGCGTAGGTCCGCACCGCCCCGCCGGTGACCGGGCTGCCCGCGTTCACCTCGACGTAGTCGTTGTCGCCGTCCAGTTGCAAGGCGTTGCTGAAAAGCCCCGCGGCAATGGCGGCATCGTTCGTGCTCGCGTCGGGCGTGCCGACCGTCAGACCGGCCAGGCTATCGAGCGGCTGGTGCGAGACGAGCCCCGCCAGGACAGGCCCGGTACACGTGATCAAACAGGCCGCACACAAGGCCCTAAGCTGGAATCGCATGATCTTTCCTCCGCGATATGGTTATTCATTGTTGACGCCGGCATTCGCGCGGTATCACGACAGCTACACACCTTCAGTTTGCTCATCAAATACCGATCTAACACACAACCGTATCAAAAGAAATGAAATACTCAGTAATGACTAAACACCTTCCGCTACTACCCGATCGATCGCGTACGTGTTGCACGCGAGACAGGTCGGGCGCACCTCACGGCGAGCAGCGCCCCCACCCCACATGACAGCGACGGGTTCGCACCATCACGGAGGCGATGTTCGCGGCAGCCATGTCCCGGTTGTTTTTTGAATCTCGGATTGCTCACCGAAATTGTGAGCGTTTGAGGGCGGGCCTGACGCGCGTGGAACCGCGCATCGCCGACACTCGCGCCCAGCAATCCGAGAGCAGAGCGGGGGTATTCCGTGCTGTGTGAGACAGGCGAATTGCATCAAAAGCTAAATCGAGCGATAGGCGGCGGCGCGAGCCTTGCCGAAAGAATCCGCGGCTAGGCGGATGCCTCGCGTTCGAGCAGCAAATGCCGGGCATCCGACTCGTCCCCCCACCGCCGACGAACCACAAAGCCCGCGTCGAGCAGGTCACGAATCATTTGATCCGCGTCTTCCCCCTGCTCTTTCAAGAAAGGTTTGTGCACTTCAAGAAAGATGCACCTGACCGATTGGCGCAGGGTCGCCCGGGCCCCACGGAGCACCATCGCTTCAGCACCCTCGCAATCGATCTTCAAAAAAGTGGGCGGACGCATCAGCCCGGCAGCGACCTCGTCGACGGTCCGGACCTCGACGCTAATCCGGGTCTGGCTCTTATGATTATCGTGCAACGCCCCGATGCCCGAGGCGTTGTTACCGGGGACATAAAAACTGGCCTGGCCCGGCGTATCGCCGAGCGCACAGGCGTACGCCGTGACATGGTTCAGCGCGTTGAGGTCCAGGTTGGCGACGAGTTTCTCATAATTGCCCGGCACCGGCTCGAACACGTGAAGCTCACCCTCGACGACACGCTTGGCGATGTAGATCGACCACGAACCGATGTGCGCCCCGATCTCAAACACCACGTCGTCGGGCCGCAGCAAATCAAAGACCGCGCTGCGCAACTCCGGCTCGGACAGGCCACCGGCCACGACTTTGTATTCCTGCTTACTGTTGACGTGGAAACGGCCGGTAATCCCGGTCATCTCCCGAGTCACCGACTTAGTGACGCGCAATGCGTACTCGCGTTTGATCCACTCGATTGGCTTCATTGATTTGTTCGCTTGCTTCCGGACAAGCCGTGATGACCAAGCATCAGGCCAAGGTGGACGCAATCGCGTCGCAGAGTCTATCAAGATTCGCCGGCGTGATGCCCGCGACGTTGATCCGGCCAGAACCGACGATGTAGATCGCATGGTCCGACTTGAGCTTCGCCACCTGGTCCCGGGTCAAGCCCGACATCGTGAACATCCCGTACTGCTGCTCGACAAAGCCGTTGCCAGCGGGGCTGAGTTTGACACCTCGCAGATCGAGGCCCTGACGCAGGGCGCTGCGCATGGCATTGATCCGACCGCGCATCTGCGCGAGCTCGTCGACCCACTGCTGGGTCAGCCCCGCGTCGCCGAGGATGCGTTCGACGACCAGCCCGCCGTGCGCCGGGGGGTTGGAGTAGTTGCGCCGCACCGCGACCTTGACCTGGCTCTGCACCGCCGCGGCTTGCTCGACGGTCGCGCCGACGACCGTCAATGCGCCGACCCGCTCGCGATAGAGCCCGAAGTTCTTCGAGTAACTCGAACAGATCAACGCCTCGTCGCAGGCCTCGAGTACGATGCGCAGCCCCGCCGCGTCCTCCTCCAAACCCTCGGCGAATCCCTGGTACGCGAAGTCGAGCAGCGGCAGCGCCTGCTTGGCCTTGATCAGCGACGCGATCGCGTGCCACTGCTCCCGGCCCGGATCCACGCCCGTGGGGTTGTGGCAGCAGCCGTGCAGCAGCACGACGTCGCCCGGCTTAACCGCGTCGAGCGCGCTGAGCATCGCGCTGAAATCCAGCGCGTTCGCCTCGGCGTCGAGGTACGGGTACGTCCGGATCGCCACGCCCGCCGCCTCAAAAATCGCGGGGTGGTTGGGCCAGGTCGGCTCGCTCAACCACAACGTCGCGCCCGGGTGGTTCTGCGCGAGGTAGTCGCCCGCGACGCGCAGCGCGCCCGTCCCGCCGGGGCACTGAAACGTCACCGCCCGGCCGTCGTTGACCAGCGCGCTCGATTCGCCGAACAACATCTTGCGCGTCGCCCGGCCGTAGCCCGGCGAGCCGTCGATCCCGAGGTACGACTTGGTCGGCTCGTTGTCCAACAGCCACCGCTCGGCGGCACGCACCGCGGCGAGCGTCGGGGTCCGGCCCTGCTCGTCTTTATAAACGCCGACGGCGAGGTTGATCTTGTCGGGGTTCGGGTCGGCCTTGAACGCCTCGGTCAGGCCAAGGATCGCGTCGGGCGGGGCGGGCTGGACGGACTGGAACATGGCGAGGCTCGCGTGTGAATGGGTGCGATCATCCAGCGTATCATCGCCAACATCGCCGGGCAACGCGACGCGACGTCGAAGCAAGTAAACTTGAGAAACAGCCGGCGGCCTACGGACGCCGGACGCGAGAACGATCGCCTTGTCAACGCATACCAAGCGACCGTTCGCGCCTCGGACCACGCGTCCGGCGTCCGTAGGCCGCCGGCTGTTTCAACCCACGGGTTTCAACGCAGGAAAGACAACCGATGGAAAGTGTACGACTGGGACTGATCGGCTGCGGCGGCGCGATGGCGCGCTTCCACGAGTCCTACTTCGACAATGTCGAAGCCCTGACCTACGCGGCCTGCACCGACATGAACGCCGACGCGATGAAGGAGTCGGCCGAGAAGCACGGCGCCAAACCCTTCGAATCCGCCGAGGCGATGATCGACTCGGGCGAGGCCGACCTCATCCTCATCGCCACGCCCCACTTCACCCACCCGGTCTTCGCCCAGCGCGCCTTCGGTAATGGCATCCACGTCATCACCGAGAAGCCCCTCGCCGTCACCGCCCACGACGGCCAAGCGACGATCGACGCGTTCGAAGCAGCGCGTAAGAGCAAGCAGGACCTCGTCTTCGCCGGCATGTTCCAGCAGCGCACCTTCGCGAACTGGCAGACCATCAAACGCCTGTGTACCGACGGCAGCATCGGCGACATCATGCGCGTCAACTGGACCATCACCGACTGGTTCCGCACGCAGACCTACTACGACGCCGGCGGCTGGCGCGCGACCTGGAAAGGCGAAGGCGGCGGCGTGCTGCTCAACCAGTGCCCGCACAACCTCGACCTGCTCTGCTGGTTCGTCGGCCAACCCTCGAAGGTCACCGCGATCGCCGAACTGGGCAAGCACCACCACATCGAGGTCGAAGACGACGTCACCGCGATCCTCCAGTGGCCCAACGGCGCGTCGGGCACGTTCATCACCTCCACCGGCCAGACGCCCGGCATCAACCGCCTGGAGATCGTCGGCAAGAACGGCACGGTCGTCGCCGACAAACTGCCCGGCGACGACGACCACACGATCACCTACTTCCGCACGCACCAGCCGGTGGACGAATTCACGAAAGACTGCCCCGAGCGCTTCGCCGAGGTCCCGGTGGACAAGATGGTCATCACGCCCGAAGCGGCCGGCGGCGGCGACAAACGCCCGAACCACCAGCGCATCGTGCAGAACGTCATCGACACGATCCGCTTCGCCAAGGGCCAGGACGCGCTGCTCACCCCCGCGCCCGAGGGTATTTTCGGCCTGGAACTGGGCAACGCGATGCTGATGTCGGGATTGAAGGGCGCGCCGGTCGCCCTGCCGATGCCCGCCGAGGGCGGATTGAGCCGCAAGGCCTACGCCGACCTGATCACCCACATGGGCGAGACCTCGACGTTCAAGAAGAACGAGGTCAAAGCCAGCAAGGCCGACATGGCGGGGTCGTTCTGAGCGATCGCTCGATCAATCCTTCGGAAGCTCAAGCCGCCAGACGTAGTCGCCTTCGTTCGTTGCCTCGTAATCGTTCGCGTCGGTCGCCCCGCCGTCGTCTTCGAGGTCGGTGTTGATGCTGTAGATCACCGCGGTGCCTTCGACCGCTCTGCGGTATCGCAGCGGTTCGCCGTCCATCGGGTCGATTGGCACTTCGGGCAAATAGTCAGGCACGAGTTGTTGAAGCGACTTGGGGTATTCGCCTTGGTCGTGGCGATAACGCTCACACGCCAGTGCCGCCGCCATCACCTGCTGCTGTGCCCGTAAACGAAACATCGTCCGCGCGGCCCCCGAGCCGACGGCCAACTCTCGGTAAAACAGATCGGCGAGCAATTTTGTCAAAGAGTCTTTATCAAAGTCCTTCGCGTCGATTTCGATCCATTTCTCGTCGGCTTCCTCATCTTCGATGACGTACTCGTCGTACGCCGCTTGGATCGGCTCGTACACGACCGGGTCACGCAATTCACGTAAACGCTGATGCGCCGCGTACGTCGGGACGCGAGCTTCCGCGGCTTGCCCCAGCAGGTACGCGTTGAGCCGTCTGACACCCGGATCGAGGTCGATACCGGTCTCGTGAATCGCTTGCTCAAGTTGCTCGGTATCGAAGGACATTGGAAACGCCTCGTCGAACCGCATCCCGCTGGTCATGACATAGATAAAGGCATTGATGTGTGATGCGCGAGTTCCAAACGCCATGGTGTCAGCGACCGGAACAGATTCAGGCACGGCAGCCAGGCCGCGGGTAAGTTGTTCGATGTGCGTCTTATCGAGCTTGCGTTGCTTGATCACATGATGACACAGGTGGACGCCTAGTGCATCGATCGAAATCGCCACCAGCGAATCGATCAGTGAGTGCCCACGCGAGACTTGGTACGCGAGCCAATGGATCGCGACAAGACTCTCCACGGCTTTACCCGGGTCTCCTTCGTGAATCGCGAATCGCGTGCGAGACTCAAGGGCTCGCGCGTAGCTGCGCAATTCGCCGAGCCCACCCATCCCGCTGACTAAGCCCGAGCCGGGGAATTGCGGGTCTTCACCGATTGGCCGCCAATAGCCATCGAGTTTCACCGCTTCGATTAAGCGGCTGAATACAGGCTCCTGGCTTTCCAGCCATTGGACAAAGACTTCGATCTCTTCGTGATCGAATGTACCATCTTCGACCGCGTCCCCGATGTCCCACCGCTGATCGTCATCCAATCCCTGCTCGGTGGCGTAGTCGTACCACGAAACAAAGGTTGCAGCGTTCTCTAATTCCTCCTCAGTAATTCTTAACGCGTCCGTGATATGCGATTGGCGCTCGAATTGCTTGAACGGATCGCCCGGCCGGTGGTTGCGCGGCATCATCAAGAACAGCGCGCGGAACGCGTTGTTTTCCTTCGTCACCCCGCGACTGAAGTGCCGGTTCAATGCGGCGATGTAATCGATGCGACCGTTGTCAAGGAGCGGGCCCTCAAACACAGTAAAGCGTGCGTCGGGCGTCAGGTCGATTTGATCGGGACGGGGCTGCTCATTCGGTTGCGCGGCAACGGATAAAGCGGGAAACAGGTACGCCAACAAGATGTATGCAAGAGAACGCATGCTCGGATTGTATAGTCGCATACGCATCAAACGATTGCTTGTTGCAAAAATGCGAAATTGCCGACTGGAATATGCATGCCGAACCGCTCATTATCCGCAACTGCACTACGCCACGATGACCTCATCCATCCCCGCATCGTGATCCTCGACCGGCAACTCTTCCGCGAGTTGTTCGTTGAAGCACAGCCCGATCTTGTACGCCGTGGGGTGTTGGCCCAGGTAGCGGTCGTAGTAGCCGCCGCCCTGGCCGAGGCGCTGGCCGGTGCGGGTGAAGGCGAGGCCGGGGACGAGCGCGAGGTCGGGCGTGGTGGTGAACGGGTCGTTCGTGGTCGGCTCGGGGATGTCGAACCGGCCGGGCGCGAGGTCGTTTAACGAGTGGATACGCATCGGCTGCATGACGCCGGGCTCGGGCGTGATGCGCGGGACGGCGACGGCCTTGCCTTGCTTGAGCAATTCGGCGATGAGCGCGTGCGTGCCGACCTCGCTGCCCGCCGAGACGTAGACGAAGATGCTGCCGGCGTGGTCGAGTTTGTCGATCGTTAAGACCAGCTGGGCGATCTCGGCGGAGCGTTCGTCGCGCGACGCCGCGGGGATCGCGTTGCGCAGGGCGCGGTAGTGCTTGCGCAGCGCTGTTTTGTATGCTGATCCATGCATACGCAGAGTGTAATAGCCGGCGGCCTACGGACGCAGGACGCGTTGACCATTGCTCCCACGCACGCATCGATTGTGGCATCGTCCGGCTTCCGTAGGCCGCCGGCTATTTGGGTTCTTCTGTGGTCACGTACAGCGACAGCTCTTCCCGGTCCGCCTCGTGCTCGGCGTTGGGGTCCAGCTGCAGGTACCGCTTCAGCCCCGCCACCGCGAGGTAAATCACCGGCGTGTCCAGCAACGCGACGACGAACTTGAACGCGTACCCCGTCGCGATGAACAAGAGCAGCTGCGGCCAGAGCGACTGGTCGGCGTTGATCGGCAGGGCCTTGGCGTAGAAATGCGTGATCAGGATCACCGCGGACGTGTCCACCAGCTGGCTGACCAGCGTCGAGCCGTTGTTGCGCAGCCACAGGTGCTTGCCCTTGGTCAGCCGTTTCCAGAAGTGGAACAGGTGGACATCGACAAACTGGGCGAGCAGGTACGCGATCATCGACGCGGCGACGGCGCCGAACGCGAGGTGCTGGAGGCGGTAGAACGTCCAGTCGTCGTTGAAGCGGACGAAGTGGCCCTGCTCGTCGTAAACCGGCTCGGGCACGGCGGGCTCCAGGATCTCGTTGCCCAGCGCGTCGGTGCCGTAGCTGACCATCTCCGGCTGCATCGGCAGCGCCCCGCCGAGCCAGAGGATGAAGATGACCCAGAGGTTGAGGATAAGCCCGACCCAGACGACGAAGTTGGCCCGTCGTCTGCCGTAGAACTCGGAGATGAGGTCGGTGCAGAGGAAGGTCATCGGGTAGGGCAGGACGCCGACGGCCAGGGCGAAGCTGATCTTGCCCCAGGTGCCCCACTGCCAGCCGGCGTCGCCGCCGGCGCTGGCCAGGACGATGAACCGGCTGATGCCGAGGATGTTGAGCATCGCCAGCGTGCCGAGAAACAGGCCGGCCATGACCAGGAAGACGCGCTCGCGTCGGCGGTGCAACACCGCGGCGGGGACTGGACGGGCGGGTTTTGATCGCTCGGGCATCAGGGGAGTGTAGCGTCTGCTGATGGCGTCAGATCGAGCGAGAAAACGCCTAGGCGCGGTACCGATCGGCAGGCTATACTTCGACTTCAGTCTCGGTGCGGGCCTCACCCGCCGATGCCGTTCACGGAGCGTGATGATTCATGGCGATTGAACACGACTTAGCCGCGGTCTCGAAGACGACGCGCTACCCGCTCGACGCGTTCCTGTTCATCCAGCGCGGCCTGGACTTCACCGTCACGCGCTTGCACGGCGAGTTGGACGACGTCGAGCCGTTCGACCCCGACGAGGTCGAGGACTCGCGCCACGTCAGCGGCCAGGACCTCTGCCGGGGCCTGCGTGATTTCGCGATCAAGGAGTACGGCCTGCTCGCGCGGACGGTGCTTCGGCGGTGGTCGGTCAACAGCTGCCGAGACTTCGGCGAGATCGTCTTCGCGATGGTGGACGCCGGGCTGATGCGCAAGACCGACGACGACACGATCCACGACTTCAACGACGTCTTCGACTTCGCCAGCGCGTTCGAGCCGGCGCTGATGCTGGGGAAGAAGGACTAGACTCTGTCGGAAAACCTCGACAACAGGTAGGACAGGCATTCCTGCCTGTCTCAAACGCTCAACGATTCGTGACAGGCAGGAATGCCTGTCCTACCAAGCGTGTTTTCCGACAGGGCCTAGTCGCAATTCGAAAATGTGTAACGGATGACGCGCACCATCCCGAGCGATCCGCCGCGGTCGCGACACGGGGGACGCTTCGCGTTGCTCGCTAAGCCCGCCTATCGCTTGGATTCATCTACGCGACCGAGGCCGTGGATTTGTCAACGCTGGGGATTGCTGCGACAGTATGGTTGTCCGACTACATATCCCGCTGGGGTTGACGATGAGCGATGGCGACGAAGCGAGGCCGGCCGAGCAGGGGAAAGAGGGCGACGCGAAAAAGCAAGGCAAGGCGCGGTACGTCTGGCAGCGGCTGTGGTTCCAGTGGGTGCTGGGCACGATCGTGGTGTTCTTGTTTCTATCGTTCGTGATCCCGCCGATCTACTGGGTGCTGACGCGGCTGAGCCCGGTGCTCACGCCGGTGCTGCTGGGGCTTGGGTTGGCCTATGTGTTCAATCCGGTGACGGCGTGGGCCGAGCGCAAACACAACATGAAACGCCCGGTGACGGCGGGGCTGGTGCTGGGCGTGATCGGGTTGGCCCTGGCGATCGTGGTGCCGCTGCTCGTGATCTACGCGGTTCAGCAAGGCACGCAGCTGGTGGAGAAAGCGCCGCAGTACGCCGAGACCGTGTTGGGCTGGGTGGGCAGCGACATGGACGACGCGGAGACGCGCGTCCGCACGTTCATCGAGCAGTTCGACTGGACGAAGGTGGACGCGGGCGCGGCGCAGAAGGCGCTGGGCGTCGGGGCCGGGGCGGTGATCGCGGCGTTCGGCCTGGCGTCGTATGCGGCGATCTTCGTGCTTGTCACGGCGTTCTGCTTCTTCGTGTTCTCGTGGAAGCTCGAAGAACTGAAGCGCTGGTTCGCGGCGTTCGTGCCCAAGCCCTACCGGGGTGAGACGTTCCGCGTGCTGGGCATGATGGACGACACGGTCTCGGCGATCGTGCGCGGCCGGCTGATCCAGTCGCTGTGCGTGATGGTCGTCTTGAGCATCGGCTGGTGGATCGCCGGCGTGCCGTACTGGCTGCTGCTGGGGTTGCTCGGCGGGGCGCTGAACCTGCTGCCCTTCGCGGCGATCTTGTCCTGGCCCTTGGCGGTGTTGCTGACGGTGGTAGACAAGGCGAACGGCGGGACGATGGCGGTGGTGTGGGCGATCGTCTGGCCGACGGTGGTGTACGTGATCGCGCAGTCGCTGGACGGCTGGGTCGTCGAGCCGCTGGTGCAAGGCAAGGCAACGGGGATGGACGCGCTGACGGTCTTGCTCGTCGTGCTCGCGGGCGGGGCGCTGCTGGGGTTGCTGGGCGTCGTGCTCGCGGTGCCGGTCGCGGCGTGCATCAAGATCCTGTCGCAGGAGCTCTTGCTGCCCAAGCTTCGCGCGTTCGCGGAGGACCCGCCGAACCTCTCGCAGCGCGGCGGGTGACGCGGTTCGGCTTGCGCGTAATGCGTACCGATTATGTTTTGGCGGTGGATCTAATCCAGCCGGTTTACACGGCGGGCTTATCTCGACCAAGTGCGCGCAAAACCCTTGATTTATCAACAAACTGGCCGATATGATGCAAAGGCGGTCGTGCGTGGAACGGCCGCCCCCGCCTCGTTCCGTCACACACAGATGAAGGGATTGCCTGTGAAACGCCTGCCCACCCTTGCAACGCTCGCGCTCGTCGGCCTCGTTGGTATGCCCGCGCTCGGTCAATCGCGCAGCGAGCGCGTCGATCAATTGACCAACGCCCTTGCCGGCGCCGCCGAGACGCGCAACACGACCTACGTCAAAGCCGAGACGGGCCAGAGCGTCCGCGCAACGCCGAGGCAGCTGATGCGCGAGACGCTGACGAACGTGGACTACGACGAGATGCCGGCGAAGCTGGCGCTGGACGTGTGGTCCAACCGCACGGGCGTGCCCCTGGTGGTGAACTGGGCGTCGCTCGAAGCCGAGGGCGTGGACCCGGACAGCCCGGTGACGCTCAAGCTCAAGGCGATCCCCGCCGAGCAGGTTCTGGGGCTGATCGTTTCTCAGATGCACCCCGACCCGCTGGGCGACGACGAGCTGATCGTCGATGTCGAGCAGTGGTACGTGCGCATCATGACCAAGCGCGACGCGCTGCGGCGGTCGACCACGCGGATGTACTTCATCGGCGACCTCTTGATGACGATCCCCAACTTCGACAATGCGCCCGGGTTCGACCTCAACGAAGCGCTGAGCAACACCAACAGCGGCGGGAGCAACGGCGGGCAGAGCGGCGGCGGCACGCTCTTTGGCGAGAACAACAACGACCGCGACCGTGAGCCGCAGCTGAGCACGACCGAAAAGGCCGAGCGTATCGCCGACGTCATCCGTGACAGCATCGAGCCCGACATCTGGCGTGAGAACGGCGGGGAATATGCCTCGATCCGTTACTTCCGCGGCATGCTCGTGGTCAAGGCGCCGGACTTCGTGCACGAGCAGATCGGCGTGCCGGTCACCAGCGCGGCCAGCGAGCGCCGCACGACGTCCAGCAGCCGCAGCAACTCAAACAACGCCAACAAGAGCAACGACCACCGCCCGCGACGTTCGTCCTCGGGCAACGTCGCCGGCACGCAACGCCGGGCCCCGCAGTTGGTCCGCTGAATGTTTGAGCGTTGCAGCCATCAAGCCAACAAGAAGCCCACGCCTTGAAAGCGTGGGCTTTTTTATTTCTACCTGCTGTTGTTTGTCTCGGTGCTGCCACGACTGTATGTGATGCAATACGTTGGGCTTGCCACATCGAGTTAGATTTGGTGGGAGGGCGAGGCTCCTGCCGAGCCGCAAACGCCATCCGATGCGCGGCTCGGCGGGAGCCCCGCCCTCCCGGAAACATGTTGCATCATCCTGCTAAGCCGACGACGACGTCTTCTGCTCGTCGGTCGAGTCGGATTCTTGGGTCGGCTCAGCACCGCTGTCACCTTCAAAATCATCCTCATCGGACAATTCATGTGGGCCACCCTCTTCGAGCCCTTCGATCTTCTGCGGATCGACGCGCTCGCGCAGCCTGGCAAAGATCTGGTCGCTCGGCTCACGCGTGTATTTCCAATCGTCGATGACCAGCTCCTTCTCGCCGGCTCCGACGTCGTAGCGCACGCGGGCGATGCCCTTGGCTTCCCAGCGCGAGGCGTCGATCTTGGAGATCTTGTCGAACGGCACCTCGACCCCGCCGTTGGCGTACAGCGTGTCCCGGTCGGCGCCGACGTACTTCCGGCTCCACTTGATGAGCATGATCAGGCACAGCGCGCCGATCGGGAACGTGATGCCGAAGAGGATCCACTGCGTGCCGATATCGCTCTGTGTTCGCTTCTTGGGCTGCTCGGGCCAGCCCGTCTCCTTGATCTTCTCGGCCCAGACCTTGTTCCAGTCCGATTCGTTTGCCTCACGGATGTCCTGGTAGGTCTCGTAGACTTCGATCTGCTCGGGGTACTTGACCGTCGCGTCGTAGTAGGCCCACGCCGCGTAGAGCAGCGCGCCCAACGTGATCAGGATCAGCCGGTTCCGGTAGCCGCTGGCGACGGTCGCTTTCAGGTCCATGGTCTTGCCCGGTGTGTCTAAAATCCTGATGAAACGAAAGGGGTCGGCGTCTCGCTGACGATCAGGGATTGCGGATGCGGTCCAGGGCGCTCGCCCACCAATGCATCACAAGTTTACCGGCCAGCGGGCTCTTGAGCATCTGCGCAAACCCGCCCCGATCCACCCGCCGACGGGGAATCCGCGGCATCGGCTGGTCGCTGGCCAACGCCCAACTCAAAAAGGCGCTGGTCTCGGCGATCGCCCGGCGTCGCGCGTCGGCCGGGCGTGCATGTCGGTTAGATCGGCCGAATCCCAAGGCGGCTTGCTCCAATCTCGAAACACGAACACGGAAATAGTGTAGGCCCAACCCCCAACTGATGCCAAAATGGTCGGCGAGTTACACTCAATCCGACCACAAGCCGCGGCCGCCCTGCCGGGCGTCGCGCTCCAGATCGGCGTATTGCTCGGATCGGTCGTGGCTCCAGCGGTCGTCGTGTTCCGATAGGCCGCGCTCGATCAGCTCGGCGTTCAGGTCCGCCCCGTCGTCTAACCGCACGTACGCCAACACCCGGCCGTAGCGACCACGCGCGCGGTGCTTCTGAAGCTCCAGCGTCACCCGCCGGCCCTCGACGCGCTCGCGTGTGTACGCCCTCGCTTCTTCGGCCCAGGGCTCGGCGGGCAGGCTCTTGTCAGGCTTGGCGAGCTCGGGCGTATCGACACCCCACAGCCGGACACGCGTGGTCGGTTTGTCGCCGTCGGGCACGCGCAGGTCGATCGTGTCGCCGTCGATGACGCGTGCGACGGCGAAGCTCTGCCCGTGGTACTTGCGCCAGTCGTCCTGCACCGGCAGCACGCCGCCGAAGCGGTCGATGCAGGCGATCGCGAAGACCAGGATCAGCGCGATCGCGAGCGCCCCGGCCTTGCGGCGCTTGAGCGCCAGCCGCAGCGCGAGCGGGTTGGGCCTCGGCGGGAGCGTCGGCTTGCGTCGGCCGACGCTTCGTTTGGCCTGGCGTCGTGTTGGTTTGCGTCCCGGCACCCGGACAAGATAACGCACGCGCTCAGGCGACGACGTCCAGCAGCGTGCCCGGCACAATCAGCGACACGCCAAGCCCCGCGAGCGCAGGCGACCCGACGACCGGCGTGATCGTGCGCGGCGGCAACGCAATGGGCGGATCAAGCTGGCGTTCTTGTTCGTGTTCGCGAACCGGTTGAGCGTGCCAAGCCGGCTTGCGGCTGGCGTCGAGCGCCCACGCGTCGCTAGCCAGCGCTTCGCGGCTCAGTTCGACCCTGTCGATGCGGTGCCAGAACGCTTCGGCGTAACGCGGTTCGCCCCGCCGATCACAGCACACGCGGGAGCCGAGACCATCGGTGTGCTGCGGGTCGAAACAGGCCGGCGGATCGACGCTAAACCGGCATAAGCGGATGAGTTGGACGGTGAGGCTGCCGGCGGAAGATAGTCGCATCCGACAAGTCAGCCACGCGAACAGCCATCCGCCGATTCGAATTACAAACGATGCAATAACATAGATTTACACAGCATAAACACCCTCGGGTCGTGCCGGATGTTGCCCGCACGCCACACCGCCGCTCGCCAAGGCGTACCATGCTCGGCCCGTGAGAACCGACGCCCTGGATTACGACCTGCCCGACGACCGGATCGCGACCACCCCCGCCGAGCCGCGCGACAGCGCCCGGCTGATGCTCGTCCGTAGAGACACCGGCACCGTCGAGCACCGCCGCGTCGCCGACCTGCCCGGCCTCGGCGTCGTCGGGCCCGGCGACCTGATGCTCGTCAACCAGACCCGCGTGCTGCCCGCCTACCTCGCCGGCCAACGCGACGCGACCGGCGGCAGGGTCAGCGGGCTTTACCTCGGCGGCGATGCGCAGGGGCGCTGGCAAGTCATGCTCGAATCGCGCGGCACCCTCACAGCCGGCGAAACCCTCACACTCGGCGACGCAGGCCAAGCCAACGGTATCGCGACGATCGAGTTGCTCGAAGCGCTGGGGGCCGGCCAATGGCTCGCGCAGCTGCGTGGCGAGGACGACACGCCGAGCGTGCTGGAACGCGTCGGCCGGACGCCCCTGCCGCCCTACATCCGCAAGCAGCGCCGGCGGCTGGGGCTGGACGAAGTCAGCGACGCCGACACGCGGCGTTACAACACCGTATACGCGGGCTCGGCCGGCTCGGTCGCGGCACCGACCGCGGGGCTGCACTTCACCGACCGCCTGCTCACCGAGCTCGGGGCGATGGGCGTCGGCCGGGCCGCCGTCGATTTGCACGTGGGCATCGGCACCTTCGCCCCGGTGCGCAGCGACACGCTCGAAGCCCACGCGATGCACGAGGAGTGGTTCAGCGTGCCCAAGCAAACACTCGACGCGATCGGCAACACGCGCGCCGCGGGCGGCCGGCTGTTCGTCGTCGGCACGACCACGGTCCGCGCGCTCGAGTCGCTGCCAACCGACGCGCTCGATCCGGGTGCCTACCCCGACGGCGTCAACGCCACCACCGACCTGTTCATCCACCCCGACGCCGGCTTCAGCTTCCGATACACCGACCGGTTGATGACCAACTTCCACCTGCCCAGGTCGACGCTGCTCGCGCTGGTCGCCTCGCTGCCGGGCGTCGGGCTCGATCGGCTGATGGACGCGTACAGGCAGGCGGTCAAAGAGCGATACCGTTTTTACTCCTATGGCGACGCGATGCTCGTCGTCTGATTCGACAAGGCGCTGGGCGGGCTGTCGGGCGCGCGGATCATCGGACGACGCGCGACCGCGCGACAACGCTACAATCCCCGATCCGATACCCCCGCCCGACGCGCAAGCCCGAACTCCCACACCCGCCGACCAACGATGCCGCTGGACCAGCCCGACGAGCACGACTACGAACACGACCCGGACCACTACCGGTCCGGCGACGCCGCATCGGGCAAGTTCAAGCTGCACAACGACGTCACCATGCCGCTGGGCGACCACATCGAAGAGCTTCGCTCGCGGCTGGTCAAGATGCTCATCGGCGTGGTCATTGCGCTGATCGGCACGGTCATCTTCGGCTTCCAGATCATCAGCTGGCTCGCCCAGCCGCTGCTGCACGCCCAGGACATGCTCGGCCTGCCGCAGGGCTCGATCCAGACCGACCCGACCGCCGGCTTCACCAGCGTATACATGCCGGTCGTGCTCATCGCCGCGTGCATCGTCGCCGCGCCGTGGATCATCTGGCAGGCCTGGCAGTTCGTCGTCGTCGGCCTGTACGAGCACGAGAAAAAAGCCGTCCACATCCTCGCGCCGTTCAGCACCGTCATGACGTTCCTCGGCGTGCTGTTTACCTACTACGTCCTGCTGCCGGTCTCGCTGACGTTCTTCATGAAGTTCGTCACGTTCTACCCCGACATCCAGATCGACAGCGAGCCGAGCACCGTGACCCAGTGGGCGATCGCGCCCTACGCGAGCGAGGCGGGCTACAACCCGCCCGAGGACTTCGCATTCGATACCGAAGCGATGCGGTTGCCCGTGCTCGAAGAACGCCCGGAAGAGCCGGTCGAAGGCATGCTCTGGATTAACGCGAAGCAGCAGCGTGTCGAGCTCTATTTCGACGGCCAGACCCGCGTCGTCGCCCAGCGTTCCACGAAACTCATCAGCCCGCTTCCGCAGCTGGGCGAGTACGTGAAGTTCGCGGCGATGACGATGCTGGGGATCGTCGTCGCGTTCCAGCTGCCGGTGGTCATGCTGGTGCTGGGCTGGACAAAGATCTTCGACCCCAGTTCGATCGCGTCGCTGCGCAAGTACGCGTTCTTCGGGTGCTGCATCGCCGGGGCGATCCTCACGCCGACAGACATCTTCAGCATGATTGTGCTGGCGTTGCCCTTGTACCTGTTGTTCGAGTTCGGGCTGCTGTTGATGAAACTGACGTTCGGAAAGGGCAACGACGCGCTGCCGGACGAGACCTGATTGGCTCAACTAAATGATGATGTCGGTTGCTTAAGTAATAGCGCCCACCGCGAGGTGGGGGCTATTGGTTTTCGACCGCGATCAATTCGTCTTGATGCAAGCCGTTATCGAGCCGCTGCATCGGGAACGCGCGGTCGATCGTGAAGTCGCCGATCGCGGTGCGGCGCAGCGCGGTGAGGTGCCCGCCGGTGTTGAGCAGCTTACCCAAGTCACGGGCGATGCTGCGGATGTACGTGCCGCGCCCGCAGGCGATCCGCAGTTCGAGCCTCGGCCAGTCGTAGGCCAGCCGTTCGATCGCATCGACGCGGACGGTGCGTGGCTTGAGCTGGACCGCTTCGCCCCGCCGGGCCGCCTGGTACGCGCGTTTGCCATCGACATGGATCGCGGAGAAGTTCGGCGGGACCTGCGCGATCAAACCCGTCTGCGCCGACAACGCCGAGTCGATCTGCTCGACCGTCGGCGGCGTGTCGACCGTGACCGCTTCGCGCGGCATCTCCGCGTCGTCGCTCGCGGTGAACGCGCTCAGGTCGATCGCCGTCTCGTAGACCTTGACCTGGCCCATCAGGCGTTCAACAAGCTTGGTCGCCCGCCCGAGGCACAAGACCAAGACACCCGTCGCCAGCGGGTCCAGCGTCCCGGCGTGGCCGACCTTCTGCTTGCCGCGTCCGCTCAACTTGCCCGCGGCGTAACGCACCTTGCGCACCACGTCCATCGACGACCAACCCATCGGCTTGTCGATGACCAGCAGCCCGTGGAGCTTTTCGTCGTTGGTCTGACCGCTCATCGCTTTGCCAGCTTGAGTCACAAATCACAAGCGAGGTTGAACCCGCTGGGGAATCCGATAGCATACGCAGTCCGCCGCAGGCGAACCAACACCCCGGAGAGGTGGCTGAGCGGTTTAAGGCGCACGATTGGAATTCGTGTGGGGGCGTAAGCTCCTCGTGGGTTCGAATCCCACCCTCTCCGCTTTCTTTCCAATCGCCCGAATTTAGTAGGGCATCGAACGGCTTATTGACGGTGTAGCAAAGAGTTACCCCGTCTAAAGAAAAGTTCGAACACATGATTTCGAGGATTTGGCGCTTTGCGCCATAATCTGCGCCAACCCATTTGCTCTCAAGGGTTTGCGAAAGTTCGAACGCTTTTTCCGCGATCTCCCCTTGTTCGGCACGATAGCGGTCTGCGACCTCGATTTTGACCTTGATCTCGTCGCATCGATCACGCAGTTCATCGCTCTTGCGTTTGAAGGTTTCGCTCTCAATCTCGTCAAGTAACCGCAGGTTCACCAGTTGATCCTGCTGGTTGCGAACGAAGCCGAGTTGGCGATTGAGTTCCTCCACCTGATCGGTACAGTCCTGCTGCCCTTCACGGACACGGGCACGCAGGGCCTGGAAGAACCAATCCCGGATTTTCTCATCGTCGATCCGGATCTGACGGAACAACGCCAGCAACTGCTCGTCCAGCTTCTGCTCATTGATCCGCGTCGGTGGATGATCCGGCTTCTTGTGGTGGGTGCAGAAGTAGTAGACGTAGTCCTTGGGGCCCAGCTTGGTCTTCTTGGTCTTTCGCTCGCCGCTTACTGCTCGGCCGCAGTGGGCACATGTGATCAGCCCGCTGCCAAAGACCAGTTCGTGGGAGCGGTAGATGATGCCTCGCAGCAGGCTCTGGGTCTTGCTAAAAGTTGATCGATCAACCAGGGGCTTGTGGGTGCCGGGAACAAACCCGTCCTGGTGTGGTACCTCGCCGATATACGAGCGATTCTTCAGAATGCGGTGCAACACGGACCGCGAGAACAATCGCTTTGTGTCTGAGTAGACCACGCCTTCACGATCTAGCTGTTCGATGAGCGAGTCCAGCGTATGGCCGTGATTCACGTACAGTTCAAAGATCCGCTTCACACGGGGTGCTTGTCGGGGATCAATTTCGATCAGGCCACGCCCGTCCACCCGGACATTGCGGTAGCCGTAAGGGGCCCGATTGGGAAACAATCCGTTTTGTACCCGTCGTTTGATCCCGTCCTGAATATCCAAGGCCATCTGTTCGGTGTAGAACGCGGCCATGTTGGCTAGGGTACGTCGCATCATCCGACCGGCCGGGGTGTTCTCGGTGGGTTGGGTGATATAGATGACCTCCAGGCCTCGCTCTTCCTCAAGGCGTTCGAGCTCGACGTAGTCAAAGAGGTTGCGGGCGGCACGGTCGACTTTGAAGAACAGGACGCCGTCGAGCTGATTAGCGTGCTTGCGGGCATAAGACAACATTGATTTGAAAGTCGTGCGTTCTTTGGTCTTGCTGGCGGTCTCGGCGATCCGGAACAGTTCGACGATTTCACCGCCGTTGCGTTCGGCCCAGTGTTTGAGGGCCTGCTCCTGGACATCTAGTGAGAACCCCTCGCGTTCCTGTTCTCTACTTGAGACGCGTGCCAGGGCGATGTATCGCTTGCCCAGTGTGGACTGGTCTGTTCCGGTAGAAGATTTCTTACTTTTTGAGTTTGTTCGCTTGGACTTTTTCGCGGGCATGGTCGGCCTCCAACAGGTCAAAGAGTCGGCCGACGTTGGTAAGCATCTCGATCGCGTCTGTCCTGGTCAGTGGCGTGTCGTAGTACGGCTGCCAGGTCTCAATCGTATCGGCGATCAATGCCTCGGTAACCCACTGGGGCACACAAACCAGCCCCATGTCCTGCTCGGCCTCCAGCGGCCCAGCAGAGTCGCCCATGGAAACTTCCGGGGGCGTTTCCGGGGGCACTTCCGGTGGTGGTTGGGGGTGTCGGCTTTGTGACATCGTAGCGCGTTCTGGGGTCGGGCGCAATGATCGCGTGGCTTTCCATGTGGATTTGGAAGCTGGCGGGTATGCGGGTTGTTGGGTGGAGGCTGTTGCTGGCCGGATTAGCTGGTTTTTAGGTGGATTTCGACTTGTGGTTCGCCTTCTTCCAAGGCGTGGGGGTCGTCGAAGACACGGATTACATCCGCATCGATGACGGTTAGGTTTCCAATGTCATCTTCGATGACGAGCTGCCAAAGACCCGGGTAGGGCTGCCAGACGGTGCCACCAAAAATCGTTGCGGCTTTGTAAGCGTCTTCTTTGTTCATGTCTACAACCGATCCTCAGATCGGAATTTCCTCGGCGTCATCGGGCACGCCTTGTTGCCGGCCATTGTTGTCGTGATTGTCCGATTGTGGCTGGGGACTCCGAGGGGCCATGGCGATCCAGGTGTGGGCCAAGTCTGCGACCTTCGCGAGCGTCAACAGATCGTCGCGACGGTAAGCTTCGGAATATTTCCATGTCCCTTCATGCTTATAGCTACGTTCGAACGTCACGCTGTACCAGATACGATCGTCGACGACGTTGGCCCAGATCGCGGCACGAACACAGCCGATACAGATTTGGTGGACGGGTGGGTTATTCATCGGTCATCCTTTCAGGCGTTGGAAGATACAAATGCATGGCCAAACTCCGGCCGACCGCCACAGGTGCGGCACTGGTTCTGAGCCATCGGTTCAGCCAATGCGCCGCTGCATGCTCTACAAAACAACATGCGAGAGTGGCGGTGGAAGTTACACTCGATCTTGGCCGACCAGGTTCGGGCGATGGCCCGCGCAAAAGTGCGGGCTGGCTGGGCCTCTTTGGTGTCGAGTTTGGGGGTGGTCTTTCCAGGCATCGTCGTCTCACCCAGAAAGCGGGAGAAAGGCTTATCCGGTTGCAGCGGCGTGGTGATTTTGTGATCCAGCTCTACCTGCGACAGGACACTGGCCATCGCAATATTGCGCGATCGTAGGATCGTCACACCCATAGCCGGTGTACTGTCCGCTATAACCGCATCGTGTCTGGCTGGCGATCTCTTCAGGCGTGATGATGCGTTTGCCGCCAGTCGGCTCGTTTTTATCCGCCCAGGCTTCCAGGAGTACCAGAGCCAGGTCTTCGGGTACTCCGATACGGAACAGGTGCACCGCTAATCGAAAACAGGCAACGCGTTGTTGTTCGGTCACCCCCTCGGACAACATGCGTTGGGCACAAGGCGGCAGGCCGAACTTCGTGAATGATCGATCCTGGGGCGTCGTCGTTGCCGAGCTGGGCGAAGAGCGATCGCCGCCGCCCCCACCCCCACCCCCACCACCGGAAGAGATGCCCAGATCCTCGATGACTTGTATGAGCTGGCGGTCGCTGATTAAAGGGCGGCTCTCCAGTACACCCCAGTGATCTTGGATCGGGGAGAGCCAACGGTTGGGCTTCACGAAGATGGTCCGGCCTTGAGGGACAAGCCTGCCGTCAAAAGGCACATAGATGTAGTTACCAAAGCTGCCAGCCACAAGCCTGTCTTGCTTGGGAAACACCTCTGTGTTGGGCTTGTTGATCTCGGCGCACATCCAGTGCAGGACACGCCGGATATAGGCTGCATGCCAGCCTTGATCGTCGGCAAAGAACCACAGGTGAAAACCTTTTAACTTGGACACCTCCACAAGTGGCTGGATCCCAAGCCCTTCCGCGAGACGGACCAGTTCAAAGACTGGTTCCGGGTCGGGTTCGTCGAGATCGATCGCGGCGAACCACGCCCGCTCTCCGATGAGCGGGTAGATCCCCAGCGACTGTTTCCCCTGGAAATGGTCAATCAATATGGAGTCTTTGAGCGGCTTTTTGACACAGAGCCCTTTGCCGGTCTGTAAGTTACGTGTGCCATAGACATCATCCCTGCCTCTGAATGTCTGCTTAAACAGATTCAGTTTCTGTGTGGTGGTGCGCTGCTGAAGCATCAGAACGGCTCTGCCAAGGAGGAGGGATTTCATCCTTTACAGCGTTTTGTCCATCGGGCCGTTGCAGTTCTTCGAGGCACAGGCGATGAATCGCAGGTAGCTCCTCGACGAGGGACCATGGTGGGGCTCCATGTAAGTGCTCCTTGGTCAGCGGGAAGGCTATAAGCAACTGTCTGATACGGGATTCGCGTTCAGCAGGAGTTCGTAGGTCATATTCCAAATCCATCACGCGTTCGAAAATACGCGATATTGCATCTGCGATCGCGGCTTTCTCCAGGCCTTCAAGCAACCTATCCGGCTTGTCTTCAGCGGCAAGTAGCTGGGCAATGGCATTGCCAGTAGCTATGTGGCACATCTTGAGCCATCGAATGAGGGCCTGAGTTGCAACAGCCTGAAACAGTGGTTTGGTTGAATCTGCTTTGATACCGAGTAAGTGGGAAGCGAAAGATAGAAGTCGCCCCCAAGCTGCGGCCTGTGTATGAGATGGTAAGGAACTCCATCTGTAGGAATCCCATGCCTGCCTGATCCGAGTTGTTGCCGCCTGTGCCTCACGCGCAATCACTCTTTCAATCCGAATAAGCCGGTCGTGTTCAGGATGGCCAGTTGAGATCATCGGATAAGACCTCCTTTGGTTGTGTGGGAGCAGTGCCCCTACTATTCCCCGAGGCACTTCCATGGGCGAGGGTACTTCCGGGAGGCGGCGTGGGGATACCGCGGATGGTGGCGTTGATTTGTGCTTCGAGTTGTCGGCGTGGGGCGTACCAATCCTGATACGAACGCTGTTTGATCGCTTCTAAGCAGCCGTCGCCTTCCGGCAAGTCTCTGAAATGCGGGGTGTGTATATGAATCGGATTGTTTCCGATACGCGCGTAGGCTTCGAAGTCGTTGAGAGCGATGATCTGTTCGACACTGACACGTTTACGCATCGTCCGAGCAAGTGCTTCAGCGTCTCCGCTATCGACATTGAATACGATGCTAGTGCCTGCGGTCCCTAGAGCATCAATCGTTTTGCTTGAGAATTGTCGGAGATATTGGTGGGCGAGCGTTAAACCAACTTTAAACTTCCGAGTTTCAGCAATCATGTCCGCCAACAACACGTCGGAGAATCGGTGGGCCTCATCCACTACAAGGTGGAAGGGCCTATACGGCTCTTGTTCCAATGATTCACGTGCAAAGGCCGCGGCGTAAACTGAAGCGATCAAGAACGAGCCAAGCAGTTGTTTGAACTCGCCAGAGATCGATCCGAGGTCAGCTAAAACGATATCGCCATGCTCCATCCATCCCGAGAAGTCAAGCTGGTTATCTGGCTGACGTAGTGTCAAGGAAGCCGGGCCAGCTAGTAGTAGTTTGCTGAGTTTGTGATGGACCGGATTCGTATCTGTGCTTTTATAGGTACTCTTAAAGTGTTTCAAAAATTTATTTATCAATGGGTCAGTACAGTACTCAAGCATCTGTTTGCGCGTAGCTTCTCCCTGATCGGTGTCACGCTCTAGTGCAGTAACAATATCCAACAGAGAGCCTTGAGGCATCGTTGCAGCGGCTGTAATAAAGCATCTCAGCAGGTGCTCAAGCCGATCACCCCAGCCACCAGTCATAACTTTGAAAGCGTCAATAAAGAAGTTTGCCGCACGCTTTAGCGAATGCTTGCCACCACCAAAACGGAAAGGGTTGAAGAGAAGCGCGTATTCAGGATCCTCGAAGTCAATCCAGCGTGTCCGTTTCGCGAGCTGAGTTGGAAGGCGGTTGGCCAGATCGCGCACCAAAAAGCCATGCGGATCGATGACAAGCATCCCTTCACCACGGGCGGCGTCATCCAGAGACATCGCCTGCAGTAACGTAGACTTGCCTGTGCCGTTTTTCCCAATGATGGTGGTATGCCGCGGTCGGTGGCTACTCGACACATTTGCGGGGATATGTTGGCTGCCATCAATACACTGTCCGATGCGCGTCCCATCGCTCCGCTCTGAATCATCTGCTTGTGGCGGTACCAAGGGTTCGCAGCGTAGGTTGTGTAACCGTAGATTTTCGATGATGTCACTCGATGGAAGATGAACAAAAGACGCGAGTTCTTCCGAGTTCATCAACACCCCATGCCGGTAAACAAGGCCCTCCTCTAACATGGCCAACAATCTCTCTGTCGCAAAGTGATCCAAAAACGCTTCCGGGGGGATCGTGTCCATCGGGCGACCGTTTTGGAGGATCAGGTTGATGGGGGCGGCCAGGCATTGAAGATGGACGTTTGCTGATGCTGAGTTCGAACAGCCGCTACCGAGGTAGAAAGCCACGCGGCTAATCGCAAAAAAGAATGCCCGGTCGGGATGTGTCTTGGTAAAGGTGTCTTGTGATAGCTGTTGCAGGCTGCCACTGGGGACCTGTTGGCTCCAGGCCAGCGACGGTGCTCCTTCCGGCATCCCCGGCTCGAGGCGGGTGCGGAAGCGTGCGTCATGGAGTTGTTGAGCATTTCGGGTCCAGCCATCGTCTCGGACGGCTTCGGCGCAGACCTGGTAGAGGCCGATTGCGGGGGCGGGGATGCCGTGTAGCGCCTGGACCATCAGCCCAACCGGGGGATGGGGCAATTCGTCAAGCCGGGTGAAAACATCGGCATAGGGTGGGCGCGGCACAAAGGCACTCACCCAGGGCTTGGTCGTAGGAAAACGCTGATCTAAACGGTAGCCATCCCCCATCGTCATATGCAGCGCCGACATTGCGATCTTAAGAACAGGGATATCGCTTGGGTAAACCCCGATGCGTACAGCCACCTCGGCGTGGTTGCCCGAGACCTCGAACATAAAGCCGTGTTTGGCTCCAGCCATCAACCGCAGGAACGACTCGTATTCACGGGCGCGTGGTGGGTAGTCGGGATGAATCGCACAATGGAACCAGACACGAGGCCCTTGAGGAGGGGGCTGTTCTTTATCGTCTTGACCAGTCGGATCAGGCTGAACAAGTCCAAAGGGCCCCTGCTCCAACGGTGTTAAAGGTGGGGTCAATGACATAGGGCCGGGAGCGAGAACCCGGCTACACCCTTTTATGGACTCGTAGACCAAAAGCTGCTCGGCAAGTGCACGACGGACCAGCGGTCGTGCCTGCTGCAAAGCTTGTTGAGCAAAAACTGGCGTCGCCATCACCCTATCAGCGGGCCCCAGGAAGTGGGTGTTGCAGTAGGGATGGTGTTATCCGGCTTCGGTTGTCTTGGGCAGTAAGCTTTCAGCGACCGTTGCGGGGGCCCAGGCGTGGGCAAAGAGCAGCGCTCGGTCCAGAGTGGGCTGCATTGCCGGGTCAAACATGTGCAGCAAGCAGGTGTAGAGCCGGTCGACGACCTGCTTCATCAGCACCTTCATCTCCTCGTCGTTGAACCGCGAGACTTCGGTCCACGAGATCTTCCGGCCGATGGCATCGGTCACCATGATATCGCTGCCGTCGCCTGTTTCGCTGTGTGGGACGATTCCGGCATGGAGGTCTTCTAGAAAGGTGTTACGAACAGCCAGGACGGCGAAGGCCTTGGCCATCTTCTCCATCGCTTCTTGCAGGTCCGGATCGTTTGGATCAAACACGGCGTATCCTTTGTCAGCAGCGACAACAAGCTGATGCGAGTATACGCATCGGCCTGCTAATCACGAAACAAAAACACGAATAACAACCACGAGCCTGTATGAATACATCTAACGTCGCAGAACCTCGGTCGATAAAAGCTCACGCAGGCGAAAAGGATGCTCGTAAAGCAGGCTCGGCAGCACCGTCGCCAACCGCACCGGGTCACGCCGCCGCTGGTCGTCTGCTAGGAATGGCGAGAACTTGGCGAGGTAGTACTTAGCGGCAAGGATCCGGCCCTGGGCGTTGAGCCCAAGCCAATAGGCATCGACTCGGCGTTTGACCACCCGGCGGGTGCGTTCCTTGGCGTGACTCTGGATCAAGACCTCTCTGATTTCACGGAGCCCCGATGCCCCATTGGCCTGAACGATCTGCATCGCTACCGCGATGCCGCGACCCTGGAAATGACGACGCAGCCGCTCTTCGACCACACGGGCGTGAGCCTCGAAGTGCATGGCAGGGAACGGCGTGCGGTCGTCCACGGGCCGTGACATCTGGTGCTGCAGCGCAGCAAGGTGCAACAGAAGGTCGCGAGCGGTACGTGGTGTTGTGGTCGGTGCCCGGACCCGCAACGCGGCCGCATTGGCTTGCTTCTCGAACCGCTCGATCGTGACCTTCGGGTGGATCGAGCGCAACAGACCATCAAATGAGATCGTCATGGCATACCTCGCTTGGGTCAGTGACCTCTCATTTTGTCGCTCATCTCATCGCTGTGACGAGCCTGCTCGCGTACCAAGTCACGGTAAGCATGAGCGTGTGCTTCTGGGCTCGGATCGCCGATATCCGCCACGCTAGTCTTGTTATGCTTCTCCATAATTGCTTTGGTAATCGCAACCTGATCCTGAAAGCTCAAGGGGTCAACAAGACGGTCAATCGCATCGTTCTGGAATCGATCGATCTGATGGTCACGGAGATAATCGGCCAGTATTTTTAGCACGCCGTACAAACCTTCGCCGCTCCCATCAATCGCGTCGCGGGCGTAGTTGGCATAGGTCTTTCTGAAGCGTTTTCCTTGTTCTTTGAGTATATCCTTGGCGATCGCTCGTGCCTCAAAATCAGGATAGACCGTGCCGCCGGTCATCCTGGCCTGCTGGTTGACGAACTTGCCGATCCTGTCGTCGAATTCCCGACAGTTCCGCACGGGAGATGTGGAATACGAATTGATCAGGCTTGCGGCGTCGTGGCGTGCCATAAGACGGCCAGCGCCTCCATGGCGAGAGATTTGGGCGATGATGCGTTCGAGTTCTTTTGACATGGTTTGCTCCTTATAAAGAGGTGGATTGTTCAAGTACAAGACACAGGCATGCGGCAATGGCTCCGATCTAGTGCCCGCGGAAAATCTGATCGGTATCGTTGGCGCCTTTCACGGTGATGTCGACGAGTTCAGGTAGTTTGGTCGCTAACAACTCCGGCGACAGCCCACGCAGTCGCTTACGCAACAATGGCGGCATCGTGTCCATCAGATGCTTGGTCTGCGCGACCCGGCTCTCATCGTCGAGGTCATCGATCGCAAGCAGCTTCTGTGTGTCCGAATCACTGGCGCGTAATTCAGCTTTCACGACCGCTGTCATCCGGTCCAGCACACCACGCAACCCGCCATCAATATGTTCTTTCGATCGAAAGACCGCAGCAGACAGCCCACCTTCATGTGCATAAGCCTTCTTCACCAACGTGGTTGCATTCGCGCTCAAGAGTGCCGGAGGCTGATCTTGCCCCAGGCTCCGGTAAAGATGGGCGTAGAAGCTATTGAACACATCGATCAAAGCTTCTGTCGTCCACACCTCCCTCGGCTCAACCACGAACGACATCCGAGCCTCATCCAGTCCCCGATCAATCCGCTTCACACTCTCCAGCTCCGTCAAGCACTCCAACAACCAATCAACCCTCTCCCCCGCCCCATCCCCCGGAAATTTTCGTTCCTCTCCTGAGAGATCATCGAGATCGTTGGAGGGTTTGTGGTGGGAGGCGATTGCGAGTTGTTCCAGATCGCCTTGATCGGCTTCGGTCGCAAGTTCGGCGCATTGGTCAAGCAGGTCAGCGCTGATCAGATGGCCGCTGAGTTTGAGGCGACGCTTACCGCCCGGTACCGTCCGCAATGCGCCACGAAGGCACACCCCGATCCCCGAGGGGTAGCGGCCTTGCTCCAGGTCGTAGTTGATCCGTGCTTCGAGGAGCCGCTGGACCTGGGTCTTGTGCCCAAGCTGGACACGTCGGTCCAGACGATGACGCCATACTGCCTGATTCATTCGACGCAGCGTGTTCACCCAGGCCGGGACCTGTTCGATCGGTGTGGTGTTGAACTGTCCGTGCTTTAATGCAGCGATCACACGGCCGTCGACCGGCAGCACGCGATTCAAGACACCGCTAAGGCTGGTACATGAGATCCGCCGAACCAGCTGCTCCGTCTGGCTGCACGCCTCGTCCCAGCGAAAGAGCACGTCTGGGGTCCAGCCTGCAGATTGATCCAGATCGACCGGTGCATGAACAAGACGTTTGATCGTTTTCTCGTAGGCTGCCGCATGAAGTTTTTCAGGCATTGCCTGGACCAGGCCCAGGCACTCGCTTTGTAGCTGGGCCGTCCCGGTCACCAACGTATTGCGACGGGTGTTGATCCCCAGGGCCGATCCGATCAGTGCAGTGAAGCACGCTGCATCCGCAGAAGCCCCTTCGATCTGACAAGGGCGGCCTGAATGTGCGATCGCATCCGGCACCCGAAGAGCAAGTTCCCAGCACACCTCCTCGCTCTTGATGTGCTTAAGCCCATCGGCGACATGTGGAACGATCTCATCGCGCCAGCGTGCTTCACACGCCGGGTCCAGCCAACCTTCACCGACCATAGAGAAGAGCGGCTCACCGGTTTGTCTGGCCTTGGCCTGTACTGCGAGGTCCGTAACCACCGCTGCCGGATCTTGATTAGGCGCCACTAACGCGATGGGGAGAATTGCAGTGCCGAATTGTGGATGGGCCATTACGACACCTCCTCGTAGTTCAGGACGTCGAGGTAGTCCCCGGCCTCTAAACGGTGGTGCTCAACGGTCAGCATCCACCTTGGGAGCGGCCAGCGTTGGACGAGGGTTTCATCGGGATCGGAGGCCGCGGCCAAATGCCACACCAAGGGGTCTTGTTGTGTTTGGCTCTGGGCAGAGAGATCACCCGTCCAAAGAAGCGTGCCGTCTTGGGCCAGCAAGCGGTACGCCACGGACGATTCGACCGCAAACCGCCAATTCTGCCTGCCGAGTGAATAAGCCGGCCTCGATACCTGGCGTACATCCAGAAGCCGGATGGGGCAGACCTCAGATCGTCCAGACATTGTGTCCACTTCTGGGGACAATTCCGGGGTCGAAAAGCCCTCTTGCTCGGCTTGTATTTCTTCGAGTGCGCCGCAGGTCGGGTTCGCATGGGCTTGAATCATCCAAGCCAGCCATGCCTCGGTGTCCGGCTGGTGTTGAATCAGCTCAGTCAAGCCACCCGGCCTTCGGATCGCTCGATCAATCTCTAATAGTCGTTGGAGTGCATCAGACATCACACGGATCCTTGTCTAAGAGAGGGAGGTGTGTGCGCTACGCCAGCAAGGCGTTGGACTAGGTGGTCCAGACCAGCTTCTTCCAAAGCAGCACGGAATTGCGGCCGACTGGCCAGGACCTGCGCAGTGTTCGACCACAGGTCCGGGACGGGACCATCATCGGCGGGTTTCCAGCGTGCGGCCGCGAAACGCGTCATCACTGATTTATGAAGGGCAAAATCCTTGGCAACAGCTGAGGGGTGGTAAGTGCCTGCCAAGACATCGCCGAATATCCGCAACACGAGCTGCTTGATCCTTTCGGGACCAAGCTCTGCGATTGTGCGGCGCAGGCGTCCAGGCGCACTGGCTTTTTCAGACGCCACGGTGCGGGCCAGGCCGTTGTGCGACCAGCCGTTTTCGATGACGAATGGGCTCGTGCCCGTTCCGAACGGATCGGAGGCAATCTCACTACGCAGCCCACGCTCGCGTTCTCGCAGGTCGTGCTCTACCCACGCATCAATCTTGGCTTGAACACGGTCCTTGTCGGCGGCTTCGATCGGGCCTGCAAGCTGCTCAAGCCATCGGTCACGATTCGGGCCTGAGATACAGGCCGGGACATACAGGTGTACGCGACTTCCGTTCTCGGTCCAATAGTCATAAGCGACCAGCCACTTCTGTTCACGCCGCCGAGCTTCCTTGAGACAAAAATGCCAGTGACGAAGTACATAGCCTTGGAAACGCCGCATGGCATCATGAAGTTGTCCAAGTGAGCGGCGGACTCCGGGCTTGAGCCATTCATCCTGCAACCCTTTTAAATATGCGCCGTAGTAATTGCGGCAGTCAGTTTTGCCATCGGGTTCTAGGGGCATCCGGCTAAAGCGGTCCATCAGCAGATCGCCAGCAAGCTCTCGGAGCGTATCTCCACCGCGCCAACCCTGGCCAGGCTGATCAATCTGGGAACTAACCCAATGCACCAACGTAACCCGCTTGCCCCGGAAGGTAAGTAGCGTACGTTCCATCAATTCAGACAAGGCATTCCGGTCATCATCACAGATCGTGGACATCAACTCGATCATGTCCATCGCCTGGTAAGGCGGGGTTTTGGTTTGGGTGCTGTCGGATCCCTGGTCGGTGCTGTGTGCCAATAGGGGCTTGGTCTTAGGCATGGGTTGTCTCCTTTCGTTGATGAGCAAGTTGAGCGCTGATGGCACCCAGCCCTGCGAGGGTGGTATGGGCTGGGTCCAGGCTTGATGCCGCAGCCAGGGCAAGATGGGTGTGGGGCCAGTCGCGGCGCTGCATCGCTGATGCCGCCTCACGCAGGTGGTGGATACTGCCTGTCAGGCGCCGCTGTATCGCATCAAGCGGCGGCGACTGAGGCAGGCGGTACCCACGCTGCATCAGTTCAAGCAGCTGCTCGGTGCTGGTATGCAGCGGCAGGTCTCGGTGATTGGACTGCCACTGGTGATAGGCCTCGGTGGTCTGGTCTTGGCGCTGACGCAAGGCCGCTGCGAGCTCGATGCACCATGGGTCAGGGCTGGTATCACCCTGGAGCAGAAAGCTTTGGGTATCACCCGCCAGCAATTGCTTGAGTATCACCTGGCGTTTTTGCAAGGCGCTGTCACTCAGCCAAGCAGCTTCAATAACGCGGATGAGTTGGTCCAGCGACATTCGCCAGTGCAGAACACTTTCTGGATGGGGGGTCTCTTCACCTGACTGAGATACAACTTTGGCGAGCCCCCGGAAGAGGTCTCTGTGCTGGGAATCAGATGGCAGCCATTGGCAGGTGGTCGCCTGGATACCGAACGTGTCCGTGCCAAGGGTCAGGAATTCATTGGCCAGACGTTGAAGCGCGGCAAGATCCTGAGCTTGTCTGTCGGGATCGAGCGATACATGGCTTGTCGACCATGCTGAGATATTGGCATGTTCCCTTCCCGTGAGACGGTCGGGGGTTCCAGGGCCATTTTCGAGGGTGGGGGTTCCGGGGGAGGGGCGTAGGTGGGGATGGCCTTTGGGGTCTATACGGAAGGATGCGCGGGTTAGTGCACCGTGGGCTAAGCCTGCTTCGTGCAACTTTTCGACTCGCGTGCTGAATCGATACAGACGGTCGAGCGGGCTAAGACGATTTAGGAGCCGGGTGGGCGCGGTTAAAAACAGAGGCTCTTCGGAATGTTCATTGGCTGACGGGGTATTGCAAGCCGCCTGTGAGGTGGGATGTTCGACTGGCGGGAACGCTGGCGGAAGATCAGGTGTGACCGCGACATCCAAGAGACCGCCGCCATGCGGAACCTCCGTATGGATCACGACCGGCAGCATGCCGGGGGTATGTGGTTCGGGCATGTTCCAATCGAGATCAGTTAAAGGTCCTTCTGGCGGTGAGGACCACGGGCCGCATAATTGTACGGCGAGCTGGACACGCTCTTGCGTTGGTTGATGGATCGCACGGGCACACCAAGGGTGGTCTATTGCGTCCCAGTGCTGGACTTCAAAGCACCCGGCAACATACTCGCCTTCTTCCAACCGGAACGCCGCTGTATTGGATTGGATTCGCGTCATCGGGTGACCTCTTCCTGAATGTCCACGGTGGTTAGATCAAGTTGGCCTAAGACTTCGTTGCCGGGCACGATGCGATGGGCAAGGGCCTGATGGATGATCTCGATGCGGTGGTCGTGGGCTTGCCGCCAGGCGTGGTCGTAGACCGCCTCCCATGCGTTGCACCACGCTCTAGGTGAAAGAAAGCGTTCCGCTCGGATTGCCCAGCACAGCAACAATTGCATGCCGCCCCTGCCTCGGCCCAGAGACAACCCCTGGGGGTCGTTCTGGAGATTCAGAGGGCAGTGGTAGGCCAGTAATTGGCGGTGTGCGTTGCGACTGATTCGTTCAGAGAAGACCCATGCGTGGTGTTCGGTGAGTACACCATCTGGGTTGAGTACGTGGATTGGTGTCGAGGATCCGCCGCAGACCTTCATGATGTCGGGCAGGAGTTGGTGATCGCCGTGCAGCAGGTCGATGGGCGGCTCGTGTTCGGTACCGATCCAACAGGGCCCTGGGCTGCCCCAGCGTTTGAGTGCGGACCAGGCGAATTCGGACCAGACGCAATGCTCCGATGGCTGGGGCGCGAAGGCATCGATGAAGCATGGTGTTGTTGGAGCGGAGACGGCTTGATTGAGCCTGTCCGGGATTTCCGGGGCTTCCGGGGAAACTTCCGGGGGGTAGATGTCGGGCCAGAGGGTTGGTGAGAACGCAGCAAGCTGTGACAGGCCACCGATATGCCAGAGCGTTTTACCCAAACGCCGCTGCATGGCGACGTGCAGGGTGCCGCCTGCATGGATGGCTGATTGTGTCAGTCTCTCAACGATGTCAAGATAGCGCCCCTCGCCTTCTGCGATGCGTGCTCGGAGCACGTTTGCACGAGATGCGCCGTGCGGGATTTGATCGAGCTGTGTGAGAAGGCTGTCACGCTCGGCTTCTTCGTGTTCCAGGTGTGCCTTGAGGGCTTGCTGTGCGATTTGGATGGCTTCTTGCTTTTGATGATCCGTGTGGACTTGCGCCCAAGTTCCGGGGCGAGCTACCCAGATGTTGGCAACCGGTTGGCGAGGCAGTGTGAGGTCGCGTGGTTGCCATGCGTTCTCTTGGCGTGTGAATGCTCGCAGGGTGCCCTGTGAATCGAGGTGCAAGACAACAGGGTGTTCATCCAAGGGGATGATGCGGGCGGCAGGACCGGCGGGCCAGTCGCTTAGTGGCTGTACTTCGAGCCCTGTCCCGGAAGGTACACCCAGCCACGATCCACTTTGCGTGTTGAACGCAAGTACGGCACCACTTATCGCCACGAGTGTTGGCGCAAAGCGGATCGCATCGGGCAGTGGCAAAGGCTGATCGTCTGCCAGTGACCACGCCCGCCACTGCTTGCCTGAAGCACGACCCGTAGGCGTGACTCGGTAGAACAAGGTCTGATGTTTTGAGCAGTAATGCGATTCATCAACCTGCTGATCGCCAACAGACAACTTGCCCTGCGTGAGCAAGGAAGCGTTCTGATCGAGAAGCATCCAGGTCCCGTCATGGTTGATCGCCAGCCAGCCATCGTCATCGGTGGGCATGAGTGCCAGCCATGGGCTGCTGCCGGTTGCGATCAGTTCCGGCTGCTGGCTACCCTTCTGATCGTCACGGCTAAACCCAAGCAGCCGCCCATCCTGACTGCCGCAAAGCACACGTGACTCGGCTACAGCCAGAGCGCTTACGGGTGATGCAGTCCAGAAGGTCTGCTTTTGGTGAACAACGCCTTGTGAGATCACCTCTTCACCGGCGGGCATGATGGAAGCAACGGGATGAACATAGACGCGACTGATTGAATCTGCATAGGCTATTCCATACGTGCCGATATCGATGGACGTTATCGCTGTCCTTTGACGCAAATCAATCTCGCTCATCAAGGGCGTATCAGACGTAGGTACGTCGGCAACCCTGCATACTTCAAGGTGATCTGGATCGGCAGCCGGTTGCGTGACGATCAGTGTGTCGAGTTGTTGAGAAACCTTCTCCAAAGGAATACTCCCTTCCAGGGTTCAGCCTAAGAGGTGCTGAAACTCGTCTTCAGCCAAATCGATGCCACGCTCAGCGACCGCACGGCGAGCGTTATCAACATCTCTTGTGAGAGCGCCAGCCACATCGGCATCCGTTGCTGCGAACAAATCGGGACCATCCGGGAAGACCCGATCGCTACCGGTGTCCGCAGCGATCGTCCTTCCATCCGAGGGGGAAAGTGTTGACGCCAACAAGCCGATTGCTCCAAGCAGTTGCGACCGAAGGCTGGTTAGCTCGACGAGTGCCCCTTCCGCTTCATTCGCGGCGGGTATCAACGCAATAGAAGAATCAGTCAACTCCATGGCCCGCTGCGCCGCTTCAATCGTGGCCATCCGGGTTGCGGCATCGGTGATCTCGCCGTTGGCCCAGTCCACCGCATCGGCCAAATCCTTTACCCTTCGAAGTAGGGTCTTCTCTGCTTGACGAGCCCGTTGCCGCGTGCGTTCGGCAGCCTCAACGGTATCGATACCACTCGCCTTGAATCCATCAAGGGTCGAAACGCTGCTTTGAAAGGTCGATTTTTCGGCAATCGACTTCTCAAACAATGCATTGGCTTGCTTGCTGTTCATTGGGCGTTCTCCATGTGTGGTCAGCAAAGGCCTTTGAGTTGTTCACGCAGCCAATCCATGTCGCGATCCAGACGTTCGGACGCTGCCTCCAAGGCATGGCTTGGTGATTCACCGAATTGCGTGCCAAGCTGATGGCGCTCATCCCGTACACGGGCCATCGCGTCGTACAGCGCCCCCCGCGTTACCTGCCGTTCTTGATCGCGGTCTCGAGCCACTTCCAAGACCTCGGCCTCGTGCTGAATCTGAGCACGGATATCTTCAGGACGCATCCGAGCGATGGTCCGCCCTGCATTCAGTAGAGATTTCAGAAGCTTTGCTTGTAGCGGCTCACTCCGGTCTAGCCCCAGCGCGGCTAGAAGCTTCTTGAATCGATAAAGGTCTTCGTCACTGACTTGGCAGGCCACTTCTGACCTCGGTTCGAGCACGGGCTCGGCCAGAGACGCAGCCGACCGCCCGAGGTGATACCGGTCACCGTCGGTGAGCCCCAGGTCGCCGAGGCGTGGGGAATTTGGATGAACTTGGTCGTGTGCGTCCATTGAATCGCTCCTTACGCGATGCCTTCGCGTACCTGGCGGACCAGCTGTTCGGCCGTGCGGAGGCTCGCTTCGTGCCGCTGTTCCAAACGTTTCGCTTCAGCATCCAAAATCTCGGCTTCGTCCTTGAGTTCCGCAGCCGCTTGATCCAAGGGCTCGCGGGCCTCTTCGGTGTTCAGGTCCGCGTGGGCCTTGTTGATTTCGGCGGCATTCGCAGTGTCCCGACTGGCTTCATCCTGCACCTCTTGCTGCAACGCCTTGGCTTCGGCCTGCTCGCGTTGTGTCTCGTCGTATTCGCTCTCAAACTTGCTGCGGACCGTGTCGCGCGCTTCGGAGACACTGGCTTCTAAGGTCTGCCGGACTTCAGAGGTGCCGCCGTCTTTTAGGTCACGCACCAACTGCTTAATCCGCTCGGTATCCGAAGCCCGCATGCCTAGGTGCTGTTCGAGATCGTCCAGGCGTTCGGCTTTGGTGTTGATCTCACGGGTGACGAGTTGTTTGGTTTCAAATCGCATGGTGTTTCTCCGACGGCAAGGGATTGCGTTAGGGGTTCATCAAGTTTTTGGCTTGCTGCATGGCACGTTTCGTGCGGACGATCCAGTGGCGGTACGCTCCGGCCAACCGGCGGTGACGAAGGCACAGCTCAGTGACTTGTTTTTTCTGCTTCACCGAGCGGCGTGTGGTCTCCGCCCAGCCCACCAGCCATTCCGGGGGCGGGGTGAGGGTTCGGGCCCATTGGCGTTCGATTTGGCGTGATTGCTGGGCGAGATCGCTTTGGATCTGTATTGCGACACGGCGGATCTCGGCAAGCAGTTGCGTGGCCGCGTCGGGACGATCTGTGTGGTTGCTTGCGATCACTGCCGCCTGGCTTAGGTCACGCAGCCGGCACCGGTGCTGCTGGAGCTGGGCCATCGCCCGCAGCAACCGATCTTCGCGCATGGTGACCTGACCTTGGTAGCTTTCAATTGCCAGCGTGCGGTGATGAGCAGATTGAGCGCAGTGTCGAGAAAGTTCGGAATCATTTACAGCGGGACAGTCGTGTACCCCCGTTATGAAGCGGAGTACGATGGGCTGCGGACGTAGCATGCCGGGTGAACGGACAAAACCATGGCCTGGCTCCAGGCCGTTGAGCTGTTCGCATTGCTGCGGACTTAGACCAATAAGCCCGGCTATCTCTTGCCGTTCCTCAATCTGACTTTGCCGAAGAGCGAGACATGTGCCCGGTGACTTGAGAAGCTCTGCGTCAATGGATCCGGGATGCTGGCTCGCAAAGATAATCGAGACACCAAGCGAACGAAGCGTCTTGATGCAGTGGGCAATAATTGCGGCCGCCTCAATCGTTGCGGTTGGGCGATCACCTCCCTGAAACATGGGATTACGGGGCGCGATTTCCTGAATCTCGTCGATAACGATTACCAAGCGCGGACGGCCGTCGTCCGTCTGGATCGGGTTAGCGATTAGCCATCTCTCTAGCCTCAGAAGCAGATCGATACAGAACAACGCAGTGGCATTTGCCGGGGCCAATCCACAGCTGATGACATGTGGGCGAGCAAGGAGGTCTTCGATACGTGGCAGTGATGTGGGCGATCGAAACAACTCACCGGTCTGGCCCCCGGTCACTTCACCTATCCGGCCTTCAGCGGCACTGCCAAGATTACCTTGCACGTCACCGGTATATCCAAGCAATTGCTGGATATGGCGTATCACATCTGGGAGATCGGCGATGACAGGAGTTACCCCGGTGGTTTGCATGTCGTGACACAGGTCAGAGCACGCCTCTTGGCAGTTCGCCATCAAGGGCCCCTCTAAAGGGATAGCCGATTTCAAGACACGGTGCGCGTGCTCGGCCCGCTCGATCGGGGTGGCGTCTTCCAACGCAAACGGGTTGATACTCGGCTTTAATGGTGACGAGCTGTGTAGTCCATAGAAAACCATTTTCTCTGCATAATTTGTCAATCGTGGGTCGGAGTTTTTTAGCCATCCGAGCAAAGCTGGGCCTTCGTTCTTAGCCAGCGTAATGTAGGTCGCTGGGAGCGGCGGATCGAGGCGTGCACATTCTGAGAGGAATTGATAGATGAAGCCCGTTTTGCCAAAACCCGTTTGCCCCAAGGCACTTAAATGTTTGGGCAAATGTGAAAGACCGAGAGATGCTTTTGTTTCAGAAGAACGATCGACGGTTTCGTCAAAACGTGTGCCTAGAACGATTGCTTTCTTGCCGGCCGATGTCTCGTCAGATGCCGACATAGACGACGGAAGCATCAGCGGCGAATCTACAAGTGGCCCGGTTAAAACTTGTGCGACTCCAGCCGTGAGGCAGAGTGTGCTTGCCATGGACAAGAGATCATCGGCCTGACTACTGTCCCAAAAACCGGGGCATACTTCATGATCGCTTCCCTGGTTCCCAGAGAAGCCGAGGGTAGGGATGGCTCGTGTGGTTGCGGTGTCTGGATCGAAAATTCCGGCTCGAATGATCTCTGCGACAGAACGAGCTATACATGGATTCGATGCATCGATTTGTGCATACAAATGCATTGCAGATGCTGACATCTTCGCCACGGCGTCTAGTTCATTGGTCGCCCAGCGAGTTGCATTGGTTATGGCTTCAGCATGAGAACGGGAGCGAGGTTGTTGATTGTTGGATGTGAGGCGTTGTTGTCGTTTCTCGCGTTGCCTCTGCGTTTTTTGATGGAGTTGCCAGCGACGCTGCGCCTCGTCGAGTTGACGACACAGAGCTTCACGGCGAGCGGTAGCAGACCGGAAGCGGATGATGACGGGCTCGGCGACATCGGCCAATGCAGACAACACCATCGCCCAGTCGATCGAATTGCGAACCTGCAAGGGTTGCCCCGGACTGTACTGCCCCGGAAGCGGAAGCAGCGACGCTGACTCAAGCGTCGAGGTAACCATCACTCCCGCCCCCGGAAATGCCCCTGGAATTTTGTTTGGATAGTCTTCGAGAAGCGCCTTCGGCGAGTTCTCTCTAGCCCTCTTCTTCCGGGAGCAGCGGGCAATGACGTGTTGGAGAGAATAGGCGTGCTCAAGCTGGTCCAGGGCACCTTGGACCAGCGTTGAGTCGGCCTGGTGATTCGGAATCGTAGCGTGAAGGGTGATGTCTAGTTTCTGAGAAAGACGCTCGGGATATAGCTGATAGCTACACTCGACCGTACCACCCAGTTGATCGATGGCACGCAATGCCGATTCAAACGAGGCTGCATTGCCACGACGACGGGCGTCATTAGCTGTTATCGCGTCGTATCGGACACGTTGAAGCCGCCAGGACCGTTGCACAACTAACGGCCGGGATTTGGTGGCGTGGTCGGGATGGTGGTTGGTAGAAACCAGCATGGCAGTTGATCATCAGGCAGGTGTCATCCATCGGTAATAAAAACAAACGGTCCTACCCAGGCCTCAGTCCTTCGAATCTTGCTCCCGAAGACGCTTGCGAACGTCAGTAAGACGCTCGGCCATCGCGATCAAGCGATTGGGAACTAAGGTGATCAGGTAGTCCAGAAACCTTTGCCACCAGGCCCTTTGAAGGAAACGGGGGTCTTCACGAATGCTTTGAGCCAACTCATCCGCGAGGTCTTCAACCTCGACTTCCCCAGATACAAGCGATTGGAGCCAAGCAGGCGATTCTGTATCAATATCGTGATTACCCGTGTCTAAAGGGAGTACGGTCGATTCATCTTCGATATCACTGCCAAGAAGAGCTTTAGGCTTTTGATGTTTGGGTACGCAATAATCGTCGGGGTCCCCGCCGAGACGTTTAATGGCATCGCTCGCTCGCGGATCCAGAGCAGGCAGCGCTGATGTCGTAGTGTTTTTCGTGTGGGTTGTACGCATAACAAAATCCTTAAAAGAGTTCGGTGATAAGGAAGGTCTCAAGTCAGTTCAATTCTCGATCCATCAGGGCATCGCTTGCGCGAATCCTGAGCGCCACGGCGTCGGTGTGGGAGTTCGGAATAGGTTGCGAAATAGGTTTCGTTAAATCCACGTAGCGAATGCCACTCCCATTGCCGCGACAGCCGTGCTTTTTAAGGAATGCATCCCCTTCAGGTGTTGGCACAGCGTCGGTACTACTGGCCCAGTAGCATCCCGACGCTGATTCGGCCAATTGCAAGATGCGGTCAATGACGGCGTCGAAGTTGCCACAGAGCTCTTGCTGCTCAATCTCAAGGCTATCCCGGCCTTCACCAGGCTCCCAACGCACATTAAACTGTGGGCTTTGCCCTTCCTTGTAGATAACGTCCACATAGACGATGCCGTGGATTTCACGCAAGCGCGGTTCAACGTGCCGCACCAAGAAAAATGTGATACATGTCAGCAGTTGTTCGGCGATCCCTTCGCGGATCTGATCATCAAGATCCCATTGAAACTTCCGCGCTACAGCCGAAACTTGAGCTATTGCAAGAGCCAAGTCCAACCGTATATCTGTGTCGAGTCGCAACATGAGAATGCTCCTACCGTTCGGGGTGAAAAGGATTTAGTCAAAGGAGATGTGTTTGAGCTTTGAACGCTCTTGCACATCACGAATAGCGTGGCGTAGATCTTGCGGACCAAGCAGACGACGCGCTACGGCTTCAGTGAGATGGCCTACTTGCTCGCAATCCAACCACAGCTCATAGGAAGGCCAGTCCAGATCAAAGGTCAGCATCTGCTTGATCTGGTCTAGCAGCCGCTCTTTGATTGCCATAATGGCTGCGGGTGAAAGCCGGGAGAGAGCACGACGATTGGATCGCAGCGTACGCGAAGAGAAGATGCTCGCAAGGGTTACCGCTGCAATCTTGGCCATGTCTTTTCTACTTGGCTCATGCTTAATAACGCTCGCTCTGCCTTCGCGAATCAGGCTGGGCTTGATATCTTTCAGACTGTTTGCTGTAAAAGCCATTCGCTTGGGCGAAAGGCATACTCCGTCACAAATATGGGTGCCGTCCAGCGCCTCTTGCAAGCATGCCTGTAGTTGTGGTCTATTGGTACTCGAACCTTCTCCGGCCCGAGCGCTGCCTAAACCACACTCCCAATCTTCGATAACGATGAGGACCGGGGTTCCCGCATCTTCGAGTTGTTGAGTTTTCTTCAAGAGGCGTCGAAAGGCCTGCGCCGGACTTCCTGCACCGCTCGATTCACAATCCGCAACGCTGAAACGCAAAAGGGTGACCCCCGCGTCTTTGGCGGTGTCACGCAGCAATGAGGTCTTGCCGAAACCTGCTGGCCCTACGAGAACCAAACTGCCGCCAGCCTGGTTTTTCTGGCCCCGTGCTCGGCAGCCAAGCATGAAATTAAAGACCTGGGCATAAGAAGCGGCTGGGTGCTGGCGTGCCCCACCGCCTCGAACCGCGTTATTGTTTCTGTAAATGGCGGGTGGGGTTTCGGGGCTGACGGCGTATCGGGTCATTTGCTGTCTCCTTGTAATAGGGTTGGAAAGCATCCTATTCAGCAATAATTGCTAAGAAAACAGTTGTTGCAGGCACCTTGGCAAAAGCAATTTGCTGTCAATGCCCTCACGTTTGAAAGATAATTATCTTTGAGGAGGAGATGAGTAAGCCTACACTTGGAGGCAGGAGGTCTCGCCCATGGCCGCTCATACACCCAAGACGCTAGAAGCAGACCTTGTAGAGCTTTGTGCGTGGCTTATCAAAGAACTGGAAGGGATGGGGTCTGACAAAGCAAGTTTAATCTCGGTCTTGGCGGGCATCGAAAAACGCGAGGGATCGTATTTCTTGAACCTTGATGCAGTCAGGGATTATCGAAAAAAGCATAGCCGGACAAGGGGGGTGAAGGATCCTACGGAATCGCAAATCTCACAAGTGAACCGCCTACTTATAGCCCCCGCCTGCTTCGCACATGGCGAGACAACATGGCGCTGGATGGTTCCTGTAAAGATGCCGAAGGCAAAAGCGGGAGAGTGGCCAATTCGTACTCGCGAATACGGAGAGAGCTGGCAAAACACCTATAGACGTTACAAGCGAAAGCTAGCCACGGATGACCCCCAGGAGTTTTTAAGGTACTGGCTGAAGCAAGAAAAGGCCATGTCCGAACTAGGATTAGGCGTGCTTGATTCCAGGCAAGCAAAAGCAAGCTTGCGCAACGAATCACATGCTTTGGAACTCGCCTATACCAGCATCCTCTCAGATTTAGCTGGATACGTTGCGGATCAAACTCCCGTCTTTCTACTTGTCTACGGCGAATTAAATCAGAAACTGCTGCAGTCGGCTGCCCGGGATTGGCGCGGACAAATCGCCCATCGATCCAGTGGTTTTCATGGAGCCTGGTTCGAAGGCGAAGAAAAATGTGTGTCCCCCGCAGTCCGCGCGGTGATGGCGGCACATAAGTTACTGTCACAGCCCTCGCAGAAGGGACGAAAACAAGCGAAGAAAGAACCCGTATCTCGGATGATCGTTCTCAAAGGGCCGAGCCGGCTATCTGAAGCCAAGACCTATATCCGGTCACTACACGAGAAAATCAATCATAAGTCCTTCAAATCCTCATCGGGAGAAGTTTACCTAGACCCGTATATGTGGGTGACAATCGGTGACTGGGTCAATACCCAGCGTCACCCCCCTATGCCGATTAAAGCGCTTGAGAATATCGATGAACGCTGGGCCAGGCTTGACGGCTTCGGTACATGCCGAGAACCGTTCGCTGAATCCACGATTAAAAAGGAAAACCTCGTTTGCAGGCAAAATGAACTGAGCCAGCTCAATAAATCCTGGCTTGATGTCGCCACACCGAAGTCTGCGGCAAAAAGATTACGGCGGACAGACATCATTCAAGTAGAAGGGCCTGATGGCAGTGGCAAACGCTCCCTACTCGACGTTTTCTTTCAGAAGCGTGTCCTAGAGAAAACGACCACTTCCGTTCCACTGCGTTTTACTCATGCAGGCCCGCACTACCCCTTCAGCCCATTCATTGACACCATTACACGTGTATTCGATGTTGACCCTTGTGCCAGTTACTCCAAACGCCTCGCGGCCTTGAAAGAGGCGCTAGGTGACCGAGGCGGAGCCGTTTCACATAAGGACTTAGAAGCAATCCTCACGGAACAAGACAACGCTGATGCAAACGCCCCCATCTATCGAGATGCCGCCTCTCCTTCCAGCACGCACAAGCGGTACATGCAGTTAAGAAAATCACTACGCAACGTCGTGCGTGACGCAATCATCGGGGCTGCGATCAAGAAGCCTCTATTCATTGCGGCTTTTGATTTACACCGAGCGACAAAAGAATCAAGGTATCTATTTTTTGATATTTGCAACGACGTCCACAATGACAAAGAACTCAGAGAACTTCCAATCCTCATCGCCTATACCGTGCGAGACGAATCCGGTGAGCAAGATAAGCAGTTTGATTTTACTCCCAAGCGAATTGTTTTGAGACACCTAAGCTTGAATGAATACAACGAACTCGTTCAGCAGTACCGAAAAGACGGGTTTGATTTCGATCAAGAAGAGATAGACGCTTTCTGGAATGCTGGCCCTGTCTTTCCCGGTCGATTCGTTTCTCAAATGATTCGCCCAGTCAAAATCGATACGCGTACCCAGCAGAGTAGTGCCACACTGGCACGTATCCTTCGCCCTCATGCGACACAGCCCAATACGGATTTCGCAACGCTGCATGCGAGGGCAGTCGGTGCCATGGCGTTGATGTCATTGCTTGGTGATGAGACATACCCGCGCGTGCTTGCTTCCTTCATCTTGTCCCATCCAAGAGTAAGCAAGGTCATTTCCAATCGCAATACTTCTAAGCATCAAGAGAATCTCGAAAAGTCGGTTAAAGAGTTGCTGGAGCATGCCGCAACATCCGGCGTACTGGCTGCTTCAAGCATCAGGGAGGCTTCACACGGTAAGCAATATCGTTTTCTAAATCCGATTCATGCCATTGCATTACGATGCCACGTACGCCGCCGTCTTTCAAAGATAAAAAACGGCACAGAGGCTTCACAAGAATTGGCACAGATGCTGGTAGACGCCAATGGTGCCCCAAGCATTCGTCAGTGGGAATCTGCCGCATCGTTAATGCAGTTTGGAGCAGATCAGTACGACCAGTGCAGTCGGTATTGGCAATCTGCCGCCGAGGCGACCCTTCGACTCGGTGATCCTAATGGTGCACAGCGGCGTTTTAAGCGGGCCTACGATGCTGCCCGTCGACACATTCATTCCGGCTTTGATGACCCTGAAGACTGGGCTCTCGTCATGGAGGCCTATCGCCGCTATTTGTATGCGATTCGCTTACAAGATGTCACACCTGATCCGGGTGCCGAAAGGCGTTTCAAGCAGTATGCTCGAAAGGCAAATGCTTTTGCGAAGGGTGCTGAATCTGAATTCGACGCAAGGCTGTGCCAGTGGCACTTAGCTGACATTTCCGGGAATCACCACCAAGGCTCGAAGCGTGTCCAATTCATTCGCCGCGCGATTGAGCATGCTGAATTCAAGGGTGATATGCCGGTTTCCACGCAGCAGCACCGAGAGCTTGCGTACGCTGCATGGGCCACAGCGATGGCAAGCGGTGAGCTACATGCTGCTTCGCGCTATTACGCCCAGCTCATGACCCTACGCGTACTTTCAGAAAACAACCTTGCAACGCAGATGACACTGAGTTCGGGGCACGACCTCGAGTTTTATGCCCCCGCTCGACATGCGGCGGTACATTGGTTGACCGGAGATTTCAGTGGTGTCCATGAGTTAAAGAGCATGCTGCTTAAACGGCTCGGCGAATTAGATTCAGATGACGTGTTTCGCCAGTTTTGGGCAGCTGCCTATTTCATTCCGGTTGCCTTATTCATGGATTGGCATGAGGTAGCTGATCAGTTCATGCCTTACGTACACGAGCCCGAGTGCACTCGTCTAGGTGGTACGATGAGCGGAATCGCAAAGCTATTGAAACAAGTAAGCCGCTTACCCGCGATCGATGACACGAAGACATTGCGTGAGTTGTTGCAATCCCTTGGCCACGTTACGCCTCATCAGAGTAGCCTAAAGAAAGATACCGGATCCCCAAGCAAATCATCTGTTCTCAAATCGTTGGGGAAAAAGCACCAGTCTGTCTGGGTTTGCCTCATCGCCCGTCGATGGCTTGAAATTACTGACCAGACGAATGACTCGGCTCTTGCCTGCGTCTTGGACCGGACAATCTCAGATTGTATAAACCGCCGAGAACGCCTCTTGCTTGCGTACCTGTACCGGCTGCGTGCAGGCCTTTTCGAGCGATTATCACAACTAGACCAATGCCAGCAGTTGCTCGATCAATCAATTGATCTTGCCCGGACGCAGGGAGCGGTAACGCTGGAGATTGAATCGCAGCAATACAAGCTTTCGGTCATTTCAGATGCCGAAGAGCAGCAGGCTAGTATCCAACGTCTGTCGCAGCTGTCTAAGCAATGCGACTTTCCTATCAACCACCCCGTAGCCGATTCCATCAAACGATCGCTGAAGATCTAATCATAACGTGACATGCCATGACCGGCCCTTGATCATGATTGATGCCATAAAACAGGAGCTAGCACTCGTGCTGTAGGCTCAACAATAATCTGCTCATGATCAAGCTCTAACACAACCCGGCCATTGGCGCTATACCACTCAATGTACGGGTAGTCGACATAATCGGCAGGCTCCAGCCCCGCTGTGATATCACCCGTTTGGCCAACCTGCCGCGCGTCCATCCCTTGCATGTATTCTTTTGCATCCGCGGGTACCTCGTCACCATCCCCATACAGATGAATCCGCGTCCCTCGGATATCGCGATGAAAGTCGCCTTCCAATTCCAACACAACCGGCTCATCCATACCGTGGAAACGCAGTTCCCCAGTCACCTTGCCTGCGATGCGGTTATCTAAAATCCCATGTATCAAATACTCATGTAGTCTCCATGCCATGTGTCTCTTCCTCCGGGCGTGGTCGACACGCCTCACCCCCAAGGCGTGTCACCCCCGGAAGTTTTTGACTACAGGGGCCGGAGTTTTGCTGGGGATGTGGCAGTGGGGTGAGCTTACTGGTATGGCGATGGGTTACCCATTCATTACTTCCGGGGGATGAAGGGGCGTGGTGTGTTCTCGCCTGAACGTTGCCAGATGCATGCCCAAGGGCCGCGTGTGGCGAAATCGCTATACCGCGTCAACCAGACCCCTACGGCGGGCGTATCCAACTGGAGTGTGTCGTCGATACTGGTGAGGTGGGCAGTCGAGGTCGTCACGACGGCCAGCCGACACACGGCGTCTTGCGAAGAAGACACCTGATCCAGGGCCCAGTCTCTCCAGCGGATCAGCTGTGCTGTCTGTTGGTAGAGCCTGGCTTTCATCGCCCAGCTTGATTGCCGGGTGCTGGATCGTGAGAGCGCCTCGGTCCCACGGTCTAATTCGACAAATACCACAAGGGGTCGCTCAGCCTGTTCATGCTGGAGCAAAACCATCGCATCAGGCCGGACATGCTCGCCATTGCCGGCCGGGGACTCCAGGGGCGAGGCTACTTCCGTGGGCGGGGGTGGGGTTCGGGTTTGGGTGTCCCAGGTTTGGATGGTCAGGCTTGGTGTGGGGACGTCGCTGCATGCCCAGCCGAGACGGACATCGTTAAGTTGGAGTTGGTGTTCGCGTGCGGGGGCCCGGCCCCAGTCGGTGTCGAGGAGGTAATTGACTGAGATCGGGCGTCCTCGCTGGCCGCGTCGGTGTTGGACGCGGCCGATTGCTCCTTCACGGAACAGGGTATTCGCCTGCTTGCGGATGGTGGCTGATTGCCGTCCCGTCACAAGGGCGAGCTGGTGATCGGTCAAGCAGCCGTACTCTCCCAGTACTTCAGTGATGCCTGCGCCAGACCGGGATTGAGAACCCTGTGCGTGACTCTTCTGGGGCCGAGGGTTGGGTGTGCTTTCCATGGAATGGAAAGCGGCTCAGGCAAGCTGATTGTTGCAGCCCCCTGTTAGGCCAAAGAACGGATCAACTCGACGAGCTGACGTCGGCTGTTGGGCGGAGCCCCGCGGCCGATTGCCCTGAAACTCGAACGCTCTTGAGCGGCCAAGGCGATCACCTCGGCCATGCGTCCCAATCCGTGGCCGACGAGGTCTTTCCAGAGTCCGATTGAGCGTTTTCGGGTGTCGGGGACCAAGGGGTAGATGTTAGACGCGAAGCCGGAGAGGAGGTCTCGCTTAGTCATCGGGATCGGGGGTGGGGTGCCGGGATAGGCTTGTTCAAAGGCGGCTTCGAGGCTGGGCAGGTTGGTCTGATCAACCACAAACATCTGGGCGTAGAGCAGCACCGGCCCGAGGGATAGCCGGGTGGCTGGTTGGCCTCGCGTTGGTTGTCGCCGGAAGGTGTATGCCGGACTTGTTGGTTTATGCCGGCAGCAGAACGCCTGGGCACCTGACTCGGGAGTCCCCAGGTAGGCGGTGTGCCCATTGGGTGAGCTGATGAAGTGAAGCCCGTCGCCTGGGTAGTGCAGCGGCTGGAATGGGAGCGGCCTGGGGTGCCGCGGCGATCGGTCTGCAGCGAGAGGGATTGCCCCCTCATGCACGGTCTTCATAGCCACCTCCTTCCTGCCGCCGTTGCTCGCGGGCTGCGGCCTGATGGGTAAGGATGTAGTCGTAGGCCTTGGTCAGCAGGTACTGAACACGAGGGATGTCGTTGAGACCAAAACTGGTCGTCGATTTGTACGAGCCATCGGCGGCTTTGTAGCGGCGTTCGACTTGGGCCTTTAAGACCTCGATCCGTCCACTGGGGCCGTCTACGAGGTTGGACCAGATGGCTAGATCGATACCAGATGCGCTGAGCTTATGTAGGGGTTTATTGCTTGTCATATTGTTTTACCTTCGGCGACGCCAACTTGCCGTGACGTGCCTGTTCTCGTCCAGGTGAACAGGCACGGTTATGAGATAGGTTGTCGTGGCGAGGAAGATTGCATGGTTGATGAACCGCACAAGCTTGAGCGATATGGATAGCAAGAGAGCCGCCTCGAAGGGGACCCCGTTGGGGCTTCAGGGGCGGCAAACGATTCACCGACGAATCTGTGAGGCGAGGATCGCGTTGTGGATCTCGTGTGCTTCCGGGATATCCAGTCTGGCCAGATCAAGGTCTACCGGGCGAGATTGATCTGCCGCGGATTCACCGTCGGTCAGAGTGTGGTGAGCCCGAGACAACAGATCGATGAGGTTCGGGATGTCTTCTACCTTGAAGTGTGTTGATGTATGCCAGTAACCTGCGGTGTCCTGCTCGCGGCGCTGGAGAACGACTCGTTTCGCTGCGATGCCCTGTTCGTGTTGAATACCTCTCTGGACGATGATGCAGTCGACTGCGTCCGAGCGATACACGTTTTTGATTCTTGCCATTCTCTTAACCTCCGATTGGTTGTCCGCCTAGCGGCTCTTCTCGTAAGAATGAAGAGCCGTCTTGGACATCCTGGCACCACTTGCTGGCCGACGGCAATCGTCGTCGGCCGCGTGATGGAATCTGATACACGCGTGTTGCTTATCTGTGGAAGTGGGGATTACTCCCCACAACACCCCAGCCGGTGCGTACTTGGTAGCGGCGGCTCGAAATCATCTGGCAGCATCGGATGCACCGGGATCCCTGACAGTGGCTCCCACAACCGCATCGCGCCGAGTCGTTCGAGCTCGTCGACCGTGATTCCGCCCTTGAGCTTGTACCGGCTAGTGCGTATTGGTCGCACCCGGACCACCGGTTCGGGTAACCCCTCGAACTCGCTCTTGAGCCGCTCGTATGCGTCTTGCCTCTCACTGTGTCTGTTACTGTATCTCATTTCTGTTTTCATCTTTTTGACCTCCGGGCTTGCCCTCTTGGGCTTCGCCCGTCTTCGAGCGAAGCCCGAGATCAGAGAGGTCGGTATGGATCGCAGCCCCCGCTAGCGGAACTCCTCATAAAGGTTTCGTTGGTACCGAACCAGCGACACCTTTAGAGGAAGAGTTCTGCGTCTGGGGAGCGATCCGGTGCGTTCGCCGGTGACGGTGAACCCGCCCACGGACCCCGCCTCCCGGAAGGACTGGGAGTCTCGGGGTACGTCCAAATACCACGACCCGATTTCTGCGCAGCAGCATGATTCTTTTCTCAATATTCCATATTGTCACTTTTTGTGATCTATCTAAAAGCCTTGTCTCCCAAGGCATTCACGCCAATTGGCCGATCTTTTTTTGTGCGCCCAAAGCTGTTTTTTGTGATTATTTCCGGGGTCATACCGGGGGTGTTCCAGGGTTTTTGTGATCTTTTTGTGGCGTCGTTCAGGGACCGAAAGACGGATAAAGGATCCCATTCATGACCGTCCCATGAAGACGACACCAGCCGCTACGCGACCAGCCCATACCAAGCCCTGGCATGGGTATTCGGTGTGACCCGATACACCGGTTGGCAACCGATGCCACCCGGCCGCTACCGGTCACGCGGCGAAGCCTACATCGCCTCGGCCCTCAACCGAGTGGGCCTGACCTACCAATACGAACCCCGCCTCGTTCTTCCCCCTGCCCCGGAAGTGGCCTCGGAATTATTGAGCGCATCTTCGCAGTCTTCATCTCGTCGTGGTGATGTGCAGTCGTACTGGGAGACGGATTCACTTCATTATTCGACCGGCCAGTCGTATTCTCCAAGCAACCCGTCCATCGAGCTATCCATGCACTACCTGGGCAAGCCTCCTCCCCCTAACAACATATGGTCCAAAAAAACTTCCGGGGGAACTTCCGGGGGCGGGAGGTGGGTGAGGCCAGATTTTTATTTGCCGCAGTACCGGGCCGTGGTCGAGTACGCGGGCCGGATGGATCTAGCCGACTACCGGGACCGACACCTGAAGAAGACACAGCTTTATGCGTACAACAGAATCGATTGCCACACGGTCCTGCCGGAAGACTTCCGACGCCCGTACTGGTCGTCGCGGTTAGTTGAAGCGATCGATGCCACCAGTTCTCGAACGCCCAATGGAGGTGGCCCTAAGACAAGGTACTACAGCACGCTTGATGAACGATTGTGACCCTCGAAGTGTTCTCGACTATGTGAGCGGGCGGGCAAGGGAATTTGTCCCGAGCCAATGCCCGCTCCAATCACCGAATCAGCGATACGTTTATAAATTCCGGGGGCACGTGACCCTGTATGGCGAACGACGAATTATTCGAAGCACTCTGGGGATCACGTTACGGGCTCCCAACATTCTTCCGGGGTGATGGGTTACTGATTGATTTTGCGATTGCGTTTGTTTTCTTTACGGCGTTGAGCTTCGCGGTCTTGCACCGTCGCTTTGAACACAAACGCTCGGCGGCGGTCATGTCTGCGGCGTTGGGCACGGCCCTGGCTATCGGGCTCGCGGCCTGGGAACTGCAGTCGGGACTTCGGCTCGCAGACCTGGGGCCGATCGCTGCGGGGCTGGGGATGGTCATGATCGCATTGGTGATCTACCACGCGATAAAGCGTGTTGGGGGGAGCTGGTCCGGCGGGCTCACCGCGCTTGGGGCCACCTTACTAATTGGGCAGGTCCTAGGTGTGCCGGGCCTGCAGCAAGTGGTCAACGGCGTGCTTGGACCGCTATTGGCCATCGGCTTGATCGCTGGCGGCATGTCGCTGGTCATGATGAAGCATTCACCGGGGTTCAAAGCGGATGTACCGGTCCAAAGCCCACGGGCATGGCCAATACAACAAGCTCCGCGTCTTCGCCCCGAAGCCCAGGCAATGCCGGCACAAGCAGAACCGTCGCCGCAGGTAGTCGAAGAGCGGGTCCATGCGATCGATGACATGAAGCGGTTAAGCCAGCGATTTGATGAGCACCTGGAGCTGGCAGAGCACAACGCGAGGCAGATGCCCGCTCAGCCCCAACTCGCGGCCTTACTGCGTCGTCAGTTGGCGGCGTTATTGCCCGAGTCGCAGGTGATCACCCAGCGGTTGGCGGACCTTCGGGCCAAGACACAGATGCTCCGGATGGGCCATCTGGCAAAGATCCGGCGACTTGCGCCCCAAGTGCCCAAGCTGCCGCCGGAAGCAGCCCGAGTGGCGTCGACGCAGCTGCGTGAGGCGTATCGGGAGGCTCGTTTGGAAGAGCGGATTGAGCGTCTGGATCAGGCCGCGGTGCACGCGGAAAAACAGATTGCAGACGTCGTGGCGAAGGTCAACCAACTGCTGGACGCGGGACGCTACGCTCAAGCGGCCGATGTGCTACACAACACCGAGAAGCTGGCCCGCCAGGTGACCCGGCTTATGAAACAGATCGAAAAAGATGAGCAGAAGGTGTTGGCGTTAGCCGTCCAAGCTACGCGGCGATACAACCCCGGCAAACAAGCGGCGTGATGTTGCACGCGGCTAATAGTCCAGCCAGGTTTTCAGTGTGATGCGATGCTGTTGTGCGGTGGGGAGTTTTTTGATGATACGGGTGCACCGCTCGACGGCTTCGGGGCTGGTGGCGACCAGCAGCAGGCGTTCGAAGTGCTGCATGGCGCTTTTGATGTTGCCTGTGATGTCGGACCGGCCGGTCTCGATCTCGCAAGGCAGCGATTCGTTTTCTTGTTCGGCGAGCAGGTCGATGCGACCGTTGCCTTGAACCTGGTACTCGTGCCGGACGGTGTAGCCTTCTTCTTGGAGTGATTTGCCCACGCGGTGTGCCCAGTAGCGGTGCGTGATGCCTGCGCTGCCGGTGGGCAGGAAGGAAAGTCCCAGCTCAGAGCAGTGCTGACGGCCACGGGCCGTCAGGTCTAGCAGCACCACGTTACCGCTGCGGGTGGGGATGCGGACGGGCTGGATTAGGTCGGCCTCGACCAATGCCGTGCGGAGGGCGTGCCCCTTGCGGCGGGAGAGGTGCAGGCGGTTGTAGCGTTCCACCGTCGTGGAGAGCGGGTGTTCGACCAGGTCGGTGAGCAGCCGCTTCGTTACCGCACTATGAATGCCAAGAGACGACGAAGGCAATCGAGACTTACCCACGTCAGTAGATATGCCTAAGGGTTGATCCCTTCCGGGGGTGGAGGGCGGGAGATTGTTTTCAGAGAGCATGACACCAGGTTTTTGATTCTCTGAATCGATTGATGGCTGATCGTCTTGTTTTGTCATGCGGGATTGTTCAGGCGGGTGGGTGGGATCGATGGTGTCTTCATCATCGGATGTGACGTGTTTGTTTAAGTTGGAGTGATACTTTTCCGGGGGCGGAATCGGTGTAATTACTTCGTTCGTTGATGGAGCAGGACAAATAGAAGCGGAATCACCGGAATCGCTTGACGATTGGCAGGCTGATGAACCGTTGGAAGGATTGGTCTTGCGATCCCTCAACGTCAGGTACATCTGAACGATCTGGTCTTCTACCGTTGATGGCTTGGGCTGCTCCCCGGCTCCTGAAACCGTCATCAATGCAGCCCGTCGTATCTCATCATCCGTTACATGTATTTGATTCCCTGCCGAGGCAACTTCCGGTGGTATGCGGACTAAGAAGGGCTCGGGGTGGCCGTCTGGGACGCGGGCAATGGCGGTGCCTATAGGCAGTGTGCTAATCGCCTGGCGTTGAGCGTCGTTAAGGTTCATAGCCCCGGCCATAGCCTGGACGTCGGAGCGGAGCTTCTGGCTTAGGGCGAACATCGTACCGGTGTTTGAGAAGACGGTCTTAGAGAGCATCGAGGCGGTTTGATCGACGATGATGTATCCGGTCCCGTATGCCCGTGCCATCCGAAGGCTTTGCTCTATAACACTCTCACCCCCGCCCCCGGAAGTTCCGTCACCTTGACCCAATAGGTGATGCGCCTCCTCGTGGATCCAGACGCGCTCTGTCTGTTTGCGTTCGCCACGATGCAGCAGGTAACGAGAGAGCCAGAGTGTCACACCCTCGGCAAAGATACGGCGGTCGGATGACCCGGCCAGGCCGTCGAGTTCCAAGACGTGGTGCGTATCAAGAAGCGCCAGCAGGTCGCTGCTGGACTGGGTATCCACCATCTTCCCGAACTCACCGTAGGTCATCGCCCGCAGGATGCGGTCAGCCGACGACTTCCACATCGCTGCCCGGCCGGTGAGCTTGGTGCTCTCCAACCACTCCAGCAGGTCCTGGATTGTTGGCCAGCGTTCCTGGTGCTCAGTACCAACGCCTTCGCGTTTATAAAGCGCCAAGATGCCACGGTGTAGCAGGCTGATGACACCGTCGCCGCCCAGTAAAGCCCGGCTGATCACATCAACGATCAGCTTGGCATAGAGAACAGGATCCGTTCCAGGAGGTGGGATAAGCGGGTTCCAGAAGAACGGGGCAAGACTGCGACCCGGTGTGCGGACACGCAGTGTCCCTTGTGGCGTATCACGAAGTAGATCGCGGTAAGAGCGTTTCCAATCGAAGGCTGTGACGATGACACCGCGATTCATCAGGCCACGGGCGAGGTGGAGTGTCAACGTCGATTTGCCCGAGCCCGAGCGGCCACAGACAAGAACATGCTCGGTCAGACGATCGACCTCCAGGTTGAAATCACAGCGCCGCTTACCCGCATAGATCACCTTTCCTACGGGTAACTCCCCGCCCTGCGCCCATTCCGGGGGTGGCGGTACAAAAGGTGAGCGGTCAGGCTGAAAGCCTAGGCCCAGGTGCTTCTGGCCAAGCAACTCCAAGGTGTGCTCAACCCTACTCCGGAAAGCTGGGTCCGGGTCTGACTGATATGCGGCCCAGAGTTGTTTGATTTGTTCGGGCAAGACCGGCTGGAGCCTGCGGCACAGTTCGACCACACGCTCACTCATCCTTCTGCACCCCGGCGCTTGATGATCCGAGTATCTGGTAATGCTGGGCGACGGCGAGGTACTGACGCCAGTGTTCGGGCACCCTCTGACGGAGATTACTCAGGTCTTTCCAGCAGGACAGGCGTTCCTGACGCTGCTGGGCATCGATGTCCTGGAGAGCACGGGTTAGATCAGGATCAGCGATGGTGCCGAATCGATCCAGCGGGTCGGTCCAGCGGCGCCGGACATTCGTGGTGTCCACCTTGGCCTGCTCCAGCTCATCAAAGTGCTGACGATAGATCGCGACACGCTCTTTGATCTGTTCCAGGACATCGCCTAATTCGAAGGTATGGGTTTGGAGGCGGTCTTCGAACAGGCCCTGGACCATATCCCGTGGTCCGGGCTGCTGCCATACTCCCCGGAGAAGAGTTTCAATAGAGGGACGTGATCGATTGGGTATCTGGGGTTGATCGACAACCCGGTGCTGCACCGCGTATCGGTCGCCCATCGGTAGAAAGGTGTAGCGGCCTGCCGATGCCAACGTTGGTTGGGTCAGGTCGGTCGGGCTCATGTCCGGAGGTCTTGTTTTTTGTTCCGCCATCGTGGTCACCAGCAGGTGCTACTAAACGGTGGTAGTAACCCATCACTTATAAATCTTTCGCCCACCCCCGGAAGTTTTTCCGGAAGTGCCTTTATGAGTTTTGGCCTTGGTAGTTTGTAGGGGCATGGAATCTCTTGAGAAAGACTTGCGCTCCCGAAAGGTTGGCGCTAGGCTGGGGGATGTTTGATCACTCCTGACCGAAAGGAAACCCCTATGCTCACACTACGAATCCGTAAGCTCGTCCTGCTCGCACTCATCGCCTTGATCGTGATCATGGGCAATCTCATGGCGATCGCCGCCTGGCTGTCACAGACCGGGGCGATCGATGTCGCTCAGCACATCCGAAAGGAATACCTCACCGGCACGGCTATCACGATCCTGATTGCACTCCTCTTCTTGCTCGTTGGGCCGGCCCGCTCGCGGGCTGCGGGGGCTAACTGCCCGGTCTGCGATCACCCCCAGCACAGCGGGCACTACTGCAAGCAATGCGGCAGTGCTCGGGCATGAGGCATGACCGCTGCGATCGTTTTTAGTCGGTACTGGGAATCGCTATCCTCGGCGGACCAGTCCGAGTTCGCCGGGGTGACACCGCCAGACCGTACGCGGATGGCGAACCACGACGGTGGTTTGTCCATCCGGTGCGGTCTCGATCGATTCGACACGCCCTGTACCAAATCCAGGACGCCGGACACGATCGCCAACACGCAACTGGACGTCGTAGAACACTTTGAAGTCGTTCGGGTGATGTTGCATGGGAAACTCCCTTGTCATTGGGGTGTAGCCTGATTGTATCCACGGCCCTCATGATTCTGAAGAGAGCTCTCGCTACCTGGCGATAAATCCCGCAGCCAGAAGAGCGGCTGCGGGAAGAAAAACAACAACTCAAAAAGACTAAACCACGGTTTGAAGGTCATGCACCATCAGTTCGGTGGCAAGGAGGTTGAATTGGATGTCAGGATCAACAGGTAGCCCGCGTAGATGCTTGCTGAACTGTTCGAGCATGAGCCCGGCCGCGATATTGGCCGTGAAGATCGTGCTCTTCGCAGTACACCCCCCGGAATAGGCCTCGGCAGGTGAGAACAGTGTGTTTGGGTAGTGCTCCCATCCATGTGAAGAAGAGGCACACGCCAGGACGCGGATGACCTCGGCAGACATCCTGCCATCGGTAAAGAACCGGCACCGGCCTTTGACTGAATCAAAGATCCGCTCACGGGTCTGGATACAGTCCACACAGGCGAACACCGCGTCACCGACGTCCTGAGTACGCTTGAAGCGGTCGTTGATTTCCTCGGTCGCCAGGCCGTGGTGGATCTGTTGACACAAGTCAGCGGTCGCCTGGACCTTGGGCCTGTCCAGATCGTTTTGCAGATAGCCTTGCGCCGCGAGATTGACCGGCTCGACGATATCGAAATCGATCAGCTGGAGCGAAGGTACACCGATCGCTGCGAGTTGTAGAGCGACCTGCCTACCGATGGCTCCGACACCGATGACGGTACACCGGTAGGTAGCCAGCAGGTCGGGTGGGATCAGGTCGCGTTGACGCAGATCGCGGTCGTGAATAGATAGCGTTGCTTCTGAGTTCATGGGATGACTCCATTAGTTAGGGAAATAAAAAAACTCCCGGCCACCGTGGCGGTGGGGCCGAGAGCTTCCGGGGTCTTAAACGTATATTAAGTGTACCGCCAGATGCTGGTCGATCAATCCTCGTTGGGCAGCATCACGGTCATAACAGGTTCGGCTTCATCGCCTGGCCCACAGATGGCTTTCAGGGTGATGGTTTCCTGTTGCTTGCGGCGGTTAAGGAAGATCACTTCGAAGGACAGGTACTCGCTTGAGCCTGGTGCCTTGCGGATTGCAACGTAGAGCATCCAGAGCAAATCATGACTTCGACCGCGTACAGATTGCCCTAGCTGCTCGGTTCCTTTGGGTGGCTGCAGGTAGCCGTCCCACACCGCTCGGGTACAGGCCACCGGGACACGGAATCCGGTTTCCTTCGCCCAGTCCGTCAGGTCCACGAGGACGCCGTCCTCCAGGGCCTGCTTGCGTGTGTAGCTGTAGATCACCGGCGCGTCTGCAAAGGGGTTGCCGGCATCCTGTTCGGTCTGTTGTTTTTCATGTTTGGGTTCATTCGTTTTCATTCGATCACCTCGTCGTAAGACGTGTTGGATTGCATATCGAGAAAGGCCTCAAGCTCGTCGGGATCGTCGATCCCGTAAGCCGCCATCAACTGCTCGATCTGGTCGCACTGCTCCAGATTGAGAACGGATGGGTTATCAAGGGAGTCCCAGAGATCTGCGTCATCGCCGAGCCATAAACTGCTTGGCACTTCATGGACCTCGGGGTGGACGTGCCTTTTGAAATCCTCTGCCCATACTTCGTGGTCGCTGCCTGTGAAAGGCTGGCCGTAGTCGACCTGGACCCGCATCAGCATCTCGCCACCGGGTCCAGTGTTGAACCGCAGCCGGGCGTAGGTCTGCCCGCCCTTAGCGAGGATGAACATGACCGCCCAGTCGCAGCTGCCAAAGGCCTTGCCAAACGTCTCTTCATCCACCAAACTAGGTTGTGCACTACTTCCGGGGTGGGTATGGCACCAGATCCGGGCGAACTGCTCGGGCGGGTGCCCCAAGTCGACCTGGTCTTCGAAGAGGTCGGCCACGGCTTCGTCATCGAAGTCCACGCTGACCGAGGTCGTGGTCTGCTTGAGTGTGAGCAGGTCGGTGACCAAGAGCGGGTCATCCGGGGCTGAGAGCCCGAAGCCGCCGATCTCGGTATCACCGACGTGGCAGAAATACATCAGCTTGGCCCAGGCGTAGGGGGTGAACCGCAGGGCCTGGTCAGCCAACGCGAGTTCGTCGGGCGAGCCCCCCATCCAGGGCGAGTGCTGTTCCCGCTGGTTGCGAGGCTGTGCCCGCGAACGCGAGGGCTGGGATTGCTGGGACAGCTTTCGTGGTTTCCGAGTCTTCTTGGGCTTGCGGGGTTGCAGAGGTTTCCGGGGATTCCGGGGGCTGGGGTTCTTGGTCGTCATCGTTGGATTCCTTTTGTTCATAGCAATCGGGGCAGAGTTCATCTTCAAGGCAGCCGGGGCAACACGACTGGCCACACTCGGGGCAAGATTTCATACATTCGGGACAGGTTGAGTCTTCACAGAACTGACAAGTGCTCAGACAGCCAAAGCACAGGTACAGCGCGCAGCTCTGGCAGCAGCCGAAGCAGTCTTCGCAGAACGATTCGTTGCAGTCTTCACAGACTGAGCGGTTGTCGTCAGACATCGAGCAGCCGCAGTCGTGGCAGGGGGTGCCATCCCAGTCTTCGAGCGCGATATGTGGGCTGTCTGGGTTGTACGTCTCAAGGATCTGTTTGACGATCAAGAAATAGTCGGCAAGACGACCTTCACGCAAAGCCTGTGTGAGGATGACGGTCGCATCCCCGGTGCACAGTCTCTCGTCACGCACATGCGGATGCGGGACATCATCGGCACCACTGGCCCAGTTCGGGTCGAGGGGCTGGATGTTGAGGGGCTGCTCGACATCGAGTCGGTCAAGCGCATCCAGGCGAAGTTCGATCTCAAAGGCACCGAGCTGGATGCCTTCAAGGGTGATGGGGTCGGTCCTCACATAGAGCGAGTGATCGCGATGAAGGATCTCCCAGGAACCGAACTCCGATTCAATCTGTTCGAGCTCCGCCAACAGAAAACTTGGCGAAGGCAACGCAGGGGGTGGGTTCTGCAAGGCCAAAGTCTGCGGGGCATCACGCCCGGCCATCAGCGACTGGATCTGGTGTGTCAGCTGCCGGGCCTGGTCGGCAATCCGTGGTTCGAGCCGCCTGCACGCACCGGTAAACCGGCATCGGCAGGCGTAGTCATAGCTGCGGCTGAGTGCAGATAGCCGCTGTAGCAGCGGATTCAAAGAGGCGTACTGGTCGGCCTGACGCCGAACCCGTTGCTCGGCCAGCTGCTTCAGCCCGTTGCGGACGAGTTGGATGACCCGCCACGCATCTTGATGTTCAGAAGGCATGGTGTTCTCCATAAAAGGGAAAAAGAAACAACAAAAAAAGGCCCCACCCCCGCCCCCGGAGATTCCTTAATGGATTCCAGAGAGGCGAAAGGCGGGGCCTTGTCGAGTTGAGATGTAATCCTGGATCAGGCGGCGTGTGCAGACGCACCGCTGATCTTGGTGGGCGTAATCGAGACCCGGTCACCGGCGCTGAGCACGTAGTCACGCGGGACGGGCTGGCGATTCACGCGGATGAGGTAGTCGCCGGGCAAGCTGTCGGGCAACTGCTGGGCAAAGAGCCGGTCAACGGTCGTGCCGTGGTTAATGTCCAGGTAATCCGCAAATCCGGAACCCGCGTTATTGATGTAAAGAATCTGCATGGTGTAGCTCCTTGAGCTGTTAAGTGAATAAAAGTAGTTCGTTAATCGATAGCTATTGAGTTGTCGTAAATCCGAATCATGGTTGTCGCGTGCAGACACCAGGCGGTCCGCGCGCAGCGATCACGCAAAGCATGGGATGCTCCTTTCAAATCATTCGGGGTGTAGTTGATGCCCTGCCGGTACAGGCGGCCGGGCTAGGTCAAGACGATGTGCCCAGCGGCACTCACGAGGCGTCTTTGCCCCAATTGGTGATCACGCAAGGCCTGCCCTCAGCATCAGAAACGATCCGCTGAGGGTCGGTGTGCTGCACGTCGTAATCAACGACGCGGACCTTGATCGCTAACGGTGCCTGGACCGAAGTCACGGCACCGCCTTCGATGTGGACTTGCACCACAGGTAAATCGGCATGGCGCACCTCCAGGGGTGTCAGGATCAGCACGGAGTACTGTTCCGATGGAAAATCCGTCCACCAGTAGCCTCTATCCAGGGCCGTTTCGAAGTCTTCTGGCCAATACGCTTGCTCCAGATCCGACTTGATCACTTCACGCATCGCCTCGCGGGCAAGCAGCTCCACCTGCTCTGACGACTCGCTGATGATCACACGCTCGATGTCGACCTGGGCACCGACCTCGGTGACGATGGCGCGGACATGCTTCATAACGCACCTCCTTTCGGAGGATTGACCGTCTGTGTCTTACCATCCTCCATCCGGATCTGCATCGTCCCGTCGGCCAGCGTCATAACCGACTGCCACCCCTTGGGTAGGTTCCATGTCGCCTCGACAAACCGACGACGCACGGATTCGAGTGGGCCGTCGAGCTGATCCCAGAATGCGGCAAGTTCCTTACCAAACTCGTACAACTGGGTATCCCAGGTATCACCATCGTCACAGAACCCACCCATGTGGTACCAGATCTCCTCGTCCCGAAGATTTCGCGCGGCGGGTGTGAGATAGAGTTCTTCCTCCTGGTAAACCTGGTCGTTCGCGTCGGCGTCATCCGGTCGGACCGCCATCGGTACCGCGTGTCGAACGCTGCGGCCGTCTGCTGTCTTAACTTCAATGTGCAGTGAATCCACGCAGTTGAGGTTGTAGGAACCGACCCACTCTTCAAACAACGTCTTGCCCGGCACCACAGTGACACCGGTGATCCGGGGAAGATCGGCCCAGGCATAGCCGTTGTAGCGTTCATGGATGGTGACAGGGATAAAAGACAGCTCGGTCGGACTGAAAGCCGCTAACAAATGGGCGTTGGCCGTCTGGCTCATCGCCTCGTCATCCAGGCTCGCATCCATCCGGTAACAACGGGATAGATCCATGCCATCGGGTTGATGGACCTCGACCGGGAACAGACCAAAGCCGTCCTCACTTAGCAGGCCGACCTCATAGTCCGGCGTCGCTTCGGGCAAACTAACGCCCAGTTCTCGCGCTCGGATGAACTGGCTGTAAGCAAGCTTGTGCTGTCCGGCGAGCCGGAGGTGGTCGTAGGCCTCCCACTCGATCACTTCTTTGAGCTTGGCCAGTGCCTGGTTCTCGATCAATCGCGTCCGAGCGGGGAGCATAAGCCGGATACCGGTGGGCATGCCGGTGAGTTCGACCAGGTATGCAAGCTGATGCCGATCGACGGGCTGGTGGTCCAGTGAAACCACCTGTCCAAAAAAGTTAACGTAGACCTGGTCACGGGAAAACCGACGGGTCCCATCGCTGTAACAGAAGGGTGGGAGTTGATCGATCGGAACAACTTTGATTCGAATGCCTAGCTCTGGGTAGTCACGGGAGCGCCCTTCGATAAAGTTCAGTTGACGACAGGGCTTGTCATCAACAACGACCCGCATGCCGGTATACGTCGCAAAAGGCTCGACGCTGTCAAACGACCATGGCTCATCGGTGAAGATAAAGGTGCTTCCCTGCGCGGGCGTTTCAGCAGGCACGACCTGAACGGCATCACCATGCCAGCCACGGCCTTCAATCACCGCCTGGCAACCACGGGATTGAACGATCAGCTTCCGGGGTGCGAGACAGAACAGGCCGACACCCGCGGGGTCTTCGCTCTGTTCGAGATCGGCCTGAGACGCATCAGTATCCTCACACTCGATATCCTTCCGGGGGTTCCAGCCGGAACCGCCGAGGTCCAGAAGTTCGCTGAAATCAGAGATGCCCTTGCCGTTGTCGGCAACGGTGATGCGACCATCATTGTTCTTGATGATCACTTCCGTTGCGCCCGCTCGGCGGGCATTTTGCAGGAGCTCGATGATCCTGCCTTGCAGTGTGCCGGTGAACAACCGCTGGGCCTTGCTCAGCAGGCGTGTGTTCACGGTGGCTTGAATTGTTGTCGGGTTGTCTTGTTGCATAGGAATACCTCCGGTGCATGGGGTGAAAGACGCCATGCCCACCCGATGGGATGGCGTCGTAGAACATGTCCCGGGAACGCTTCCCGGAGAACAATCGATGACCAACTCAAAATGGGTTGAGATGGCAGTAGCTATAGAAATCTGGGGCGGCTGTGCCGATCCCGGTGACTGGAGCCGCGGAAGAGGGTGAATCCGAGCGATTCAACGCTTCATGGGCTCAATAAGTGGGTTGAGTACGATCGTGGCGTACCAGGCATCTTCAAGTGGAACAGTCAACACATGAGGCGATGCGTACAGTGCGATCGATGAATCTTGAAGGCGTGTAAGCAGTACGGATTTATAAAGATTCCGGAAGCATGTTTGCCTGCACCAAGCCCCCAAACCTCTAAAACTCTGTGGAGTCCAAGGTAAATTCCGGGGGTGGGTTAGCCGAATCGAAGCCTCACGATCGGCTCCACGACCTGGCCGTCGAAGGTGGGCTCGACCCGGTTGGTATAGGCCCGCCCCAGCTTGGTCGCCATCAGCGCGACGAGCCCGCAGCTCTGCAGATAGGCCAGGCTGGCGTAGTAGTGGACGTAGCTAAACGGTGGCTCGCTGACTTCTTTACTGAACCGGCAGTAGCGCTGATAGGTCTCCTTGGCCAGGCGCGAAGAGCCGGTGACGACAGCCCGTAGGATCAGTAGCAATGGATCACTGAGATCATTGATCATGTCCAGAACAATATCGCGGCGGGCAGACTCAAAAGCCCGCTCGACACGAGCGGTGATGCCAGCTGCCTGGCCACCAGAATCGCCGGATACTCGAGAATTCTTAAGTATCTCGGCCCCTGCCCCCGGAAGGCGATCCGTAGAGACATCGCATTGGCTTGAAATGTTGTCGTCGGAAGGGCACATCCCGGGGGTCAGGTAGAAGAGAGTTTTGATGGCAACACGGGCATCGGCGTGGGTCAGGCGCACGGTCTTGGCTGCGATCTGTTTGAGTGATGATGCATCCCAGGACTTCAGGCCTTCCTCCGCCCGGGCCTCCAGGATCTGAACCATCTGGGCCGGGTTGTAGTTACGAAAGAGCATCGAAGTGAGCTGCAGGCTGGAGCGTGTCGCGGCATCAAGCTGATCAGTGACCTTGTGGTTGTTCGAGAGCAGGATCAGCATCACCGGGGTATCCGACCGTGACAACAGGTAAAGCAGCTCCCGGCGTTTGTCCTTGGGGCTCATCAGATCGACTTCGTCGAGCACAAGGCATAGGCGTCCGTTGGCATGCTCGGCGATGAAACGTTCGTAGAGCTCACCCAGCGACAGGCCGGTGCACCTGCCGCCTAGTAAGTGTGAAAGAATCCGGTGCGAGGTGTTGTGGTGCCGGCAGTTGACGTAGTGCATCTGTAAATTCGTCTGACTCGGCAAAACCCTGCAAATATGTTTCATCAAAATTGTCTTGCCCGAGCCTCGGCTGCCAAGGATCAGTAGATTGGATGGGACCCCTGTAAGATCGAATCGAAGCAGGGCATCCACAACCGGCCTGGCCTCAGGTCGGATCATCGGCTCGGCAGGCACATAGGCAAAATCGAAGACGCGATAGTCTTTAACTTCGCGGGATTGCTCCCGCAATCGGTCGCGTTGTGTGTTGAGATAGGCTTGGATGTTCATCGGGATCACGCGTTGACGCTTGCAACGTGTTTACCGGGGTAATGCTTCTATAAATACTTGCGCCAACACCGCCAGGTAGTGATGCAACTGCTCTGCCAGACCCCCTCCCCCCACAGTTAACACGTCAGCGGAGATCAGACCTTTGGGGTCTGAGCGTTTTGCTGTTACGACTGATCAGTAGGGGTTGTCCAGTGAGTGAGTTTGCACCAGATATAGATATAGATTGACTTATTAACTCACCCCTCCCCCTACCACCCTATGCCTCTGGCGGTTCGGTGCCTTGGCTGAGCAGATCGATATAGCCGGTGTAGCTGAACAGGCGGTTGCGCTTCTTTGAGGTCAGCTCACGGACAATGCCCAACTGCTCCAGGTGCCGAAGCGACTTGTTCACCGTCGCCGGGGTCAGCTCGGTTTTCTCGGACAGCTTGCCGGAAGACGCGATGGGGTACTCCATCATGGCACGGTGTATCTTCAGGCAGGAAGCCGCTGCCCGGCCCAGGCCGTTGATCTTCTGTTGATCTTGCTCGGATAGCGCGACAAGCTTCTGCGCGGTCTCAACCGCCTGTGTTGCCGTGACCACAACCGCATCGGCGAAGAAATCCAGCCAGGCCTCCCAGTTGCCATCGTGCCTTACCCGGTTGAGCAGCTCGTAGTAGTAGCGCCGGTGCGTCTTGAAGTAGAGGCTCAGATACAGCATCGGCTGACGCAGCACCCCCTGCTCGCACAGCAGCAAGGTGATCAGCAGCCGACCGAGCCGGCCGTTGCCGTCCAGAAACGGGTGGATCGTCTCGAACTGGACGTGGGCGAGCGCCGCTTTGAGCAGGACCGGCGTCGGCTCGGGCTGATCGTGAAGGAACCGTTCCAGGTCGCCCATACACTTGGGCACCTGATCCGCGGGCGGTGGCACGAATGCCGCGTTGCCGGGCCGTGTACCGCCGATCCAGTTCTGGCTTCTTCGAAACTCGCCGGGCGACTGCTGGCTGCCGCGCCCCTTGGAGAGCAGGACCCCGTGGATCTCCTTGAGCAGTCGAAGCGACAGCGGGAAGCCCTCGGCCAACCGGTCAAGCCCATGATTAAGCGCCGCGACGTAGTTGCTGACTTCCTGCGTGTCGTCAACCGGCACGCCCGGCTCTTCATCGAGCTCGAACAGCAGCAGGTCCGCCAGCGATGACTGCGTGCCCTCAATCATCGAAGACAGCACCGCTTCCTTACGGATGTACATGTAGAGGAACAAAGACGTGTCGGGAAGCAGGGTCGAGACGCTGTCCAGCTTGCCCAGCATCATTAAGGCTTGGTCAAAACGCCCCCGGAGCTGCGGCGACCACTCGACCCCCGGAGCAGGGGGCAGCGGCGCAGGCACGAAGGCCTTTGCCTTCTCGCCTACGGTCGAGACCGTCACGTAATGTCCCTGGAGTTCACGCTGCATGGCTGGATCTGAGGGTAAAACAAGACGCTTCACTATTTTAGGATATATCGTCTAATTAAAACAGTGGCTGTGGTCATTTCAGGCCAATTCATGTTAAAACGCCCATAGAAGCTCAAAAATAGCGTTCTGGATGGCGAGGCTGGCAAGCGGAACCTTTATATAGGAGCGGGCCTCGTGACCTCTTGAGGTGATGACACGTGACCCCGAACCCGCCCAGAAAGGGCAATCAGCAAACGGCCCGCCCGCGAGGCAGGCCCCCGAAGTGCCCGCACTGCCAATCGACACGATCCGTGAGTAAGGGCCATCGCAAGACAGCGACGATGGGCCCGCGCCGTATCCGGCGGTGCAAAGACTGCGGACGACGCTGGACGCCGAAGCACCAGCGGCCAGCAAAGAAGTCCACATGACCGAATCGATGACACGGCCAACCAGCCCGTACCAGTCCGCGGTCGAGACGTTCATCCATGCAGTCGGCACGCTTCGAAACGAGACACGTGACTACTTCTACCGCCTGGTACTGCACGGTCTGGCCTGCCCAAAGTGCCAGGGCCACAACCTGATCATGCTCCGTGAGGGTCGCTTCCGCTGTCAGGACTGCGGGCAAGCTGGTGATCCAACCATAACATTCCAACGCTGCCCCACCTGCGATGTGAAACCGGCCCTCGCTCTTCGTCGCTACCACTGTCGTGAGTGCGGTGAGGAGATTATCTCACGCTTTCTCTACGAAGGGGTTGTCTATGATCCCGATTACTTCCGGCAGAAGATGGCCGAAAGCCGCGAGCGAAAGCGTCACGAGCAACGAGCAGCCAACGAAAAGCAGGCCACCCGAGCATGGCAACGCTCACAGCATCATGGCGGTCACCTAGCAATCGACCTGGATCGGGTGCCGGGCCTAACTGATGCGCTCAACGCTTTGGTCGGGGGAGCCGCAGTGAAGGAGTTTGCTTGGGTTCGAGAGGCTTTTGACCTCGCCGCTTACGAGCGTCATCTTCTTAGAATTGTTGAGTCTGATGATGACTGGGATATCCTCCAAATTTCGCCTTTGGCAGAGCCCAATGATCGCTTGGAACGAGTTCGTCTGTTTATCGCGTGCCTGTTCTTAGAACAGGCTGGGCTACTGATTCTTGAAGAGCGATTCAGCACGCTCTGGGTGAGGCGATATGAAGCTGACTGAGAAAGATATCACTTTCTTGAGCACACTCAAGCGTCTTGTCGATCACGCTGATCTCCATGTAGTTCGGCGTGGCAATCGGTTGGTCCTTCGGCAAAACTATGGCGACCATATCGAATCCAACTTCCGCATGACCCGGCAAGGAGTCCGCTGGCGATTCCAACGCACAATGGACATGTACATCTCTGCGTTCCAGACGATTCTGCTTATCGAGCAGACCCTGGGAGCAGAAATGCGTGAGTTGGCGATCGCTGCAAGCCGGGCGAGACACACACCGGCTCAATCAACAAACGCCCAATTCTCTTCCGAAGATCATTCCATGAAAACTTCCAGGGACCGGGGAGGTTCCGGGGGTGAATGAGTGGACGAAGGTGGAGCTTCGGCATCGGCGTGTGCAGGCGATCCGCGATATCACCGACTTCATGGCGTTGTTGTTTCCTGGCAATCGTAATCAACAGTACGCGGCATCCTGCATCATTCTGGAGTTGCGAGCTGCGGACCATCTATTGCCGGACATGGCTTACATTGAGCGCGACTATGACATCTCAAGGCGCACGCTCCAGCGAGCACGGGCGAAACTCAATCGGCTTGGGTTGGTCGAGCGGGTTGGCTTCTTGAGCAAGCAGGCCCATGGGGAGGCTGGTTGGCGGTTGTCAGGGCGCTTCACGACTTCTCTACGGTTCCTGGCCAACACCTGGCAAGATTGGCGGGCGGTTGACGATCCGATCCAGAGCAAAAAGGATCGTTCATTGATTGATCTGATGCGGTAGGGCTGATCCCAACGGTTCAACCCCAGAATCTCTTGTTCTCGACGAGAAACAGCATTATCCAAGCAGATTCCTCGCCCGCGCAAATGTAAAGGGATTTACCCTCCCACCTCGGCTTGGCAGCCTCTCGTCGAGAGCACATCAGCAGCCGTCATTTTTGCCGTTCAATGGGGATCTATGGGTGTGATCTAAACGTATTGTCCAAAAAAATGGTGCTTTACGGATAGACCTAGCATCTATCTTAGAAATTTTAACACTGAGAAAGGATCACAAACCAATCACAACACCACAGATCTAGGCTAGTAAGATACATTTTGAAAACCTACTTTTTTTAGAATACTGCGTTGCAAATCTGGCTTAGAGTCTTAGCTGTACACAGTAACTCACGAAGAGCAAAATCTTATGGTCGACTGTCTGGACGATGTTTGTAGAACAGTGGACGATTAAAGGCGGACCACGGAAAGACTGCAAGCAAAGTCGATGCTGTGTTACCATGCTTCTCGGTTTAGCTACCGTGTGTCCCTGCCCCAACCCCGAAAGGACTGCCGATGTCGTTTTGGTCATCAGAGATTTTAAAGAAGAGAAATGAAGATGATAATATAATTACACCGTTTGAGGCCAATGAAGTTAAGCACGGTGCATACCAACTTCGGCTAGGATCAGAGTATTATCTAACATCCGATGACCCACAGGAAAAACGTATACTACCCGCTGATGGACAAGTAACCATTCACCCAGGTCAATTTGCACTACTTCTAACGAAAGAAACGCTGCAAACCCCTTTAGATTCAATTGCCTTCATTTCAATCAGGGCGAGGTACAAACTACATGGCCTTATAAATGTGTCTGGATTTCACGTAGATCCTGGGTTCAAGGGGAAATTGAAATTTGGTGTATACAATGCAGGCGCACAAAAAGTGACCATCGATGCAGACACTCCCATGTTTTCAATTTGGTTCTGTAATTTTGTGGAAGCTACAAAAGATGCATATAACGGCCACTGGGGTGGTACCAAGTCTATTACTGCTGATGATGTGATGAAATTACAGGGCGAAGTTTCATCGCCTGGCCAACTCAGTAAGGAAATAGAGCGGATTCGCAACCAAATAACCAATATCAAGTGGGCTGTTGGAGCGATTTTTGGAGCTTTAGTTGCTGTTGCTACGGGAATAATAGTGTGGGCTGTGACTGAGTCTGCAAATCCGACGCCAGTTCCCAATTCCGACGCACCGTCTGGTGCTGTATCGACGGCCGATGTCCCTCCAGAAGCATCAGATGTCGACCCGACGAATGGACCGCCTGTCTCTGCTCCTACTGAACCACCCTCGGGCAATGAACCCGTGCCCCCTAATGAGCCTGCGATAGAGCCTAACATCTAACCCTTGGGCGGAACTGAAACTGACATTCAGTAATCTTCAACAGAGCCAGATGATTTCTCTGACACTAAGCTGCCGAGTGATGGCAATTAAGAGTGAATGAATTTGGTGGCAGCAAAATATTGAGTAGAGTCAGCTCCACGAATGCAAGGCAGCGTTTCCAGTGTATTTTTCTGACCGCCAAGTCCATTCAACAGGCTCTCCAACATATCCTGATGCATCCAATGAACGTAACCACTGAACAACTTCGTCTACCATTTGCCATGGGAAATTATTTCGGTGCCCTCTACCAAATACTAAATCAACACCGTCGAAGTTGCGGAATTTCTGAGGAACTTCAGGGCCGGTACCTCCCCAGTAAGCGAAATCCTGAGACACCAGCAACTTCTCTGACTTAGTGTCGTGATCAAGATTCACGTTGTTGGCACTGCCATCTGGCATGCTGTGGAATGATTCCTCTTGCAGCCACTGCCCATCTTCTTGGTGATAGATGTTGTCCCCAAAAGCCTGCATAACACTTCCGTTCATGCAGGGCTTCTTTCTCTGGAATCGCTCGTCTAGCCAGTATTGGTCGTATGCGAGGATCTCTTCCACACGCATGAAATATGTTAGATAACCCCGGCGATTGCGTTTGGCCGACCCAGTACCAATGACATAATCGCCCACACTTGCATGCTCTCTGATCCGCGGCTTACAGGTTGCAAGAGTGCAGTAGCCATAGAATGGATTTGGGGCAAAACCATAGTCATGCTTAATGGTGTAAGAGTGAATTCGCATTGCAACTAGCAGTTGTGGTGGGGTATCGCCCGCGTGCCACGTGGCTTACCTTCAGGGCTCTCTTCGCCAACGATCTTGCCATCCAGGGCATCAAGAATCTTTTCTCCCTGCCAACCGACGATAGCTGTTGCGTATTTGTCTAGTGCCTCAGGCTTATCGCAGTCGGCTGCACCATGATCCCATACTCCTATCACGGGTGTGTCGTGCTTTTGGGCGTACTCAATCTCCCAATTCACCCATTTGCTGTCTTTAGTGCCCGGCGAAATGAGCACGATCATTGCTCCGGCCCACCGAATGCGTGGTGCCAGTATTTCATTCTTGATGTACTCTTCGCTCTTAGCATTGTTGGGCTTGTCGCTATTGATTGAACCGTCACGCATCTCGCATCCATGCTTTGCCAGCAAGTCTTTCAATTTTCCTAGCTTCGAATCGTCTTCGTGGACATGGCTTATGAAAATATTCTTCTTGTTTTTGCTCATTTTAGGTCTCGCTTTTCTTCGCTGATTAGGTGCTGGATTCATTCACCGGAACCATATCAATAATCGTTTCACCAAAAAATCGTTCTAATTGCTGTACCCCTGCAAGCTGCCCAAACGACTTGGCATATTCCTGAAGACTATCCCGAAGGGTATCTAGTTCCGCTCTGCAGGATTGAGAATCTTCCCACTCATTATCCGTCTTTTGCGGATTAGCTTTTTCAAACGCTGCGAGGCTTGGGTGCCAGCGGCTCAAAAATGGTCTAAGGTGGGCATTAAGCATCTCGAGGGCAAGCATCTCGACAGTGTTTCCCTCAGCCGTAGGTGTTGGCTCCATTTCTTTAAGTAGGTCACGTGTAGTCTGAAACAGACTGTAGAGAGAAGTCATAGCTTCCCGCAGCCGGCCCTGTTCCGCGCCGATTTGCTGAGTCGCAACCCGAGTCATTGTCTCTACGAATAATTGCCATGCAGCTTGCCTGTAACGGGCATTGACTACATAAACCGCCTCGTTACCTGCAAAGCTGATTTTGACCTCACGAAGCTGGAACTTAGAGCGTGATCGCTGAAGGAGCAGAAACGAAATACCGCCAACAATTCCGACTAGCCCACCGACGACCGCAAATTGAGTTGCACCCTCTAAAGCGGCAATCATGAAAAGGCCAGCCCCTGCAATACATCCGAGGGCAGCAAGAAGCATAACCGTGCCGTACCATGCACGAGCATGCTGCAAGACGTATTGTCGCCAACGCTCAATCACTGTACATCCTCCGACTTCGTGGTCTTTGGGTGGCAAGTTCTATTTGCCTCGATCTCCACCGCATCCATAGTTGGGTTAGCAGTGGATTATTGCATTCTGCAGCAATCTCATCTGCAGCAGCAAGATCTCCAAATCTTCGGGCGGCATCCGCAGAAAGAATGCTCAACATATGTTGATACGGTCTTGGGAGGTCGTCAGCCTTAGCCCACTTGCGTACGTCGCTGGCGGACATCGCATTGCTCAGCATGCCATTGAGCTGACTAGAGAGGGTGCTGAGGGACTGATCTGATACTTCTTTTGGCAGGGCCAAGTTGTCGGTATTGGTCACGGACTGTGACAGGTTGGCTATACCTAGAGAGCTCAAGCGATCCTCATATACATGCAGGCTATCACTCCACTGAACATATGGTCCTGGCTCAAGCCCCAGCCAACCAGACATGATTTCCTGTAGCGTCATGAATTGCACGAAGTTGTGCGGCACGCCCAGAAAGAGGTCGTTGCTTCTTATGATTTGTGTCCAATACAACTTGCCGCCACGCACCTTAAGCAAGCTAACAATATTGCAAGGAATATCGGCTGAGGATGGCAGGCCATCTTCTTTGGGCAAGTCGCTGGTTGCGTCCCAGATTTGCAAGACTACTTGGCGCGTCCCTGGATTGCTGCGTAATGATCGATAAGCTCTCTCCAACTGGTCTAGTCCAAGGCGTTGCCTGAGTCGATGCCCGTAGGCACCGTCGTATGTCTCACCATCACCTGCATACTTTGGCAAGATCGGATTCCAGTAATTTAGGAAGGCCGAATCGTTTCTTCCTGCCATGATCCAAATCACTTCTGCGAGGCCAAATGCTGGGTTCATCGCTGGCACACGGGATGCGACCCATCTTTGACGGGGATCTTCTATTTTGAATGCTACCTGCAGCAGTTCATGAGTCGCTCCACCACGCGAACTTTCGTCAATTACACCTTCACCTGATCGAAACGCGTCAGCGGCTTGCTGCCATGCTTCATCAGCAGTCTTACCCGAAAAGCAAACCTGCATTGCATTGCTCCTTAGTCGCATCGATCTTAAAGTCCCCCCATTTACTTGGGAGCATAAGACCTAGTGGGCGAGAATCTGATCGGTACTTTTGCTTAATACGGGTCCTGCCCGAAATGCCCTGGATATCAGGATGTGCCACACGAGCATATTTATCTACCTCGCAAAACAGATTCTGGCAATCGATAAGTTGTAGTGGGCGATCTCCTAGCCGCCTGAATTCAATTCCGCGAGAAGCAAACTCCTGCTCTTGTCTCTCGGTAACTAGCCGGATTATCTCAGCATCACTTAGACCACCCTGATCAGTAAAGCATTTTCTAATTCCATCTTTGGCCCCAGGCCCGGGGATCACGAACTCCATCTCCGAAAAATCCGTAAGAGGGCTATAGTTAATGTCCGTTGCGTACTGATAGCCCAAAAATGGGCCAATCATAGGATAGCTGCATAGGAGCTCAAAAACGTCTTTCATGTGGCCACTATCGGCGATCCGTTGTGGTACACGGTCGCGAATCATCGCTTCAATTAATGCGAGATGGTTCTGGTGTTTGCGTCGATAACCAAAGGAATTTCCACCAGAAGGCATGATGTACGCTGCAGAATAAATGCTATATCCAGATTTACTCAAATTAGAGAGCAACCTGTCATACTTAGCAAAGTCGTAGCTATCCCAGTGTGGCTCCCCAAACTCATTGACGAAGTGCTCCCACGTATCAATCTTATTAAAAGTTTTATACAGAATAATTCTAAAGAATAGATCGTCTGGATCGTTCTCCGAATTCTCAATTACGTGTTGAAGCAGATACTGACTAACTCGGTCGGCAACCCGATACGCATTGGTGAAACGATACTGTGAGAGAATAGGATCTTCAGTGTATGGAGGACCATCGCCACTTAGTCTGGAAAAGAGAACCTTTTGTCGCTCTGCAGCAAAGTACCAGTAAGTGTCATAGACCTTTGTGGGCACGACCGGGTGGAGCTTGGACTTTGTTGCTCGGCGACATGGTGCAGACTTTCGCGTCGAGTCACGTATAGGCTTGGGCAATGCACGCAGAGCTTCATTCAAAGCAGCGGACACGTCGGCGTTATTCGGCAGCGTTTGCACCTGCCACGAACTGTCGATCTGCTGTAACACCTCTTGATATTCGGCTTTGAGGCTATGCCATACGTCGGTGTTGTAATCCTGCCGAAGAGGCTCTTGAGTAGAAACTAAGAAAGTTAGTCGCGGCCGAAGGCTTGACCAAATTTGGAGTTCTAGGGCAATCAAATGCTTTAGGGTGGCATGATCTACTCCCAGCATCCGGCCATAGGCGAGAGTAGATATCCAACAGCGGTCGAGGACTACATCAGTGCCAGAATCAATTAGCGGTCGAATCTCTGTCTCCAGAGCATCAATGTGAGCGGCAACATGTAGAGTTTGAAGTGATGCTGGGGATACTGTGTTAATGTCAAATTTCGAAGAATCGTGATGAAGCCGATAAACCAACTCGCCAATTGTCCCTTGGTTCCTACCTGGCGAAGCTGTCACAGTTACCTTCCGGCCCCTGTCCCGCAAGGCGTTTGCAAACGCATCTGCCAGCGTAGACTTGCCAACGGCATCAGGGCCTTCAAAGATGTATAGATCTCCAGCCTGCTGTGTCATATCGCTACCTCCACAGACGAATCAAGCGTAGGACTGGCTGCCGACGCAACGGCTTTTTGAAGCTCACGCAGATCACACTTATTAGGACCGCCAAGTGTTGGCTTAGCCACGTAGCAGTTGAGGCCAGCAAAGCGACAGCCATTCATGTAGTGAGCAAGGAATACCCCTAAACGACATAGCCCCAAGTAGTTGCCGTAGGCACGTTCAACCATGTCTTGTAAGGGATAGAACGCGTTCAGCCAAAGCTGCTTATTGTTGCCTGTACCGGTCCAAGATATACCAATCTGCTGTAGACAAGGAAAGCTGGGATAGGGGTTCGTGTTGACATCATGTGCGGGTTCACGACAGGAAATCTGTAGGGCCATACTGTTGTTTGTGTTTGAACCATTCCACCTATTGATGACGTGGGCCAATTGATTATGCGTCGGGTCGCCGTCAGGAGCGATCATGCGATGAAAATATGTACCGAACCTCCAGTTCCGATTGGCCTTCTTAGCTCTTGCTATCAGCCTGGGATAAGCCCGATTAACATAGCGATCAAAGAGGTCAGAGGCTGGGCAGTTTTGATCCCACAGCGTCTGCGGGAATATGGTTGAGGCGATTGCCTCGCAGGTTAAAAACTTACACCGAGATTGTAGATCATCATCAACAGCTTCGCGGATAGCCGAAATTTCAGGTGGAATGGTGCCTTCGAATCCGGCAATGGTCAGGACGACCGGATGGAGTTTGGCATCAGACACCTCCATCACGTAGTCAAAGGCGTCTTTCCACGCCAAAGATAGATTGGAATTGTCAAACAGTTTGGGACTACCCGCACTCATCAGGATCCTCCATGTATCGGTAGATATTTCTGCCGGAGAACCGTGCCCGTGAAATGCGAACGTATGCAGCCCACCCTGAATCTGTGTGTTCGACACGTGTCGTGCCCGGATGCTGTGCAGTGTATAAATCGCCTATAGGGAGCTGCTGTCTTTGGGTGATTTTGCCGCCCTCTACGTCGGTGCCTTTGGGAAGTAGACAGCAATCACCCACGGATAGGTCAATTGCACGTGATTCCCAATGGTAACCGGCAACGACTAGCTCGGACTCAGGGAATTTGCCGACTAGATTGGTGACAATTGCCTTCCGAGTAGTCTTGAGGAGACGCGATCCAGTTGATTCATCAATCAAGTCTAGTGACAAATGCATATGTCGCACCAAGGCCTCATAGCTCGTCCCAAGGTAGTGAGAAGCTATCAAGACCTCGTGAGGTTCTGGGCTGTTAAGGCTGGCTCCAAGTTCAGTGAAGGTTCGCTGGATAGCAGGTTCGGGCATTAGGAGAAACGATGCGAATAATCGCACCAACCGCTCATCAGGAGAAAGATTATGGGAAAGGCTGCTGTTCTCAACGTACTCATCTACTTGTGTGCCGTGACCGAATATGTGGTGCCCCAACTCGTGAGCACAGGTCATTGCCTGCCGGCCTGGGGTGCGGTGACTCGAAACAAAGATCCGACCCGGTGAGTCTTTCTGATACATACCCTCCAAGCTCGGGGCATCGACAAACCACACCTCAACATCGTGGTGCTCTTCAGCGAAATTAAATACACAAAGTGGACGGTCTTCGGGCACACCAGCCTGTCGGCGTGCTCGTATTGCGGCACGGAGTGCCTGTCTACCTAGGTTGCTCCGGACTGTCACTTAGTGCCCCCCGGAGTTTGCTTAAGCGTTTTGAGGAGAGCCATCACACGGTCAAGGTCATCAGGCTTCAGCTTCGATAGCTCTCTTGCCGCCAAGCTTATCCGCTCCTCTGACTCTCCGCCCTCGCTTCCGGTGGTCAACCAGGTAACATCCACACCATAGATCGATGCAAGCTGAGCTAACTCCTCAGCAGCTACGCGACGCCGTCCCGACTCCATTTCGGAGATAGTCGGTCGGTGTACCTCTAGCAACTTCGCTACTTGGCCCTGGGAAAGTCCCGCCTGTTGGCGTGCTAGGGCGATACGGCGGGCAATACCTGTACGTGCGTCCTCTTGTTGATTCATACCGTAGCCTCTTCTGCTTTGGCGTTGGCTGCAATGAACTCGATCATCTCGGCAATCGAGCGAGCCCGTCGCCTGGCGTCATCAACAAATGGGTTCAGGTCGTCCGCTAGGACTATGCCGAAGTCTTCCAATTCACAGAGAAACCCAACCCCCGCCATGCTGTCCAGCCCTAGATCGCCAATAGGCTTGGTCTTGGCGTGGAAATGGGGCGGCGGTCCGTCGCCGCAATGGACTCGTTCTAGCATCCGACGCATTGCCTTGTTCACAGCCGTCTCTATTTCAGGATAATTCATAGCGAAGCTCCCACATATGGTAAGAATATCTTACCCGTCTCATCGATCGATGTCAAGCTTGGACAGAACAAGCTCCGCCAACTCATAGGTTAAGTGAAGATTATATATATACTTAGAACTCAAATCACCGCCGTGACATGGCATGCGTCGGATTCTGCGTCGCCTTCTTTTAAAACAACCAGCTAACTGCAGAATCATTGCCCCAGTTCGGACCCCGGCCTGGTCCAGTACTGTCGACAACTTCGCCTCGCCACTCTGCTGAACGGGCCAATATATCTTTAACAAAATACGCATCAGTATTCGTTAGTCAGTTACTTTACCAATCACTCCAGTTATTATCTGGATTAGCAACTTGATTGATTCCTCAATGAATCGATTCAGAAGTTGGTCGCTGCCGCGATATCCGCTAACTCTGTCTGCTCAAGATCCCCCATCACGCACATCCATTGATCGCCAACGTTTCGCATGACCATAGGCATCCCTGCGTGGTCGTGGCCATAGAGCTGAACGCCAGAGGGGTGCTCGATCGGCTGCATCTGCATCGCGAAGTCTTCGCCTTGCGCGATGATGATGGTGACGTTGCCAGCAGGTTGCATGACGACCAATGCGGCCCGAAGCGGGAACTCGCCTTCGACCAGGCAGCAGGATTCGATGTGCGTGCCATCGACGGTGGGGAGCGGCTGCTTGCCTGCGAGTTGGGCGTCGATCAGGGCTTGAGCTTCTTCGACAGATTTTGCGAGATAGGCCTCTTGCGGGTCATTGAGTAGGTGGTCGTGAAGTTCAGCGACAGTCATCGTCTGGGCGACGGCGGTCTGGGGCCCGGCACCGAAGAACGCGTAGTACGACGCCCCGGCAATGCCGACCATCAGTGCGATGATCGCTGCGACGCGCAGCCAGCCCTGCATCGGGTTGATATGTGGCGGCGTCTGGGGTTGCTGACGCGCCGGGAGTTGGTCGGCCATTTTCTGTTCGAGCCGCGATAGGTCTACCGGCATGGATGTGAGCTTGGCCAGCCGATCTTGTGTCGCTTGATCGAGTTTGTCGTTGTGATCAGTCATGGTTTTTCCCTTCCGCAATCGCGTGCCCTTGCTTGTCCGTTAACCAACCTCGCTCCGTCGCGAAGCCGTGCAGACGATCCCGCAGCATGGCTCGGCCTCGGTGCAGTCGACTCTTCACCGTCCCGAGCGCGACGTCGAGCGTCTGGGCGGCTTCTTCGATCGTCAGCGACTGCACATCGACCAGAAGCAGCGCCCATCGGTAGCCCTCGGGTAACAGACGCAAGGCGTCAATGATCTGCTGGTCACCGAAGCGCGATAGTAGTGCATCAGGCTCGGACCAATCTCCATCGTGTTCGCCGGGCGAGCTAACGTCACCTTCAGGTTCGGCGACCGCGTCCAGATCAACGGCCTGCCCATCGGGGCGTCGTTCTTTCTTTCGCCAACGATCTATCCACGTCCGCCGAAGCATCGTCAACAACCACGCCCGCGGGTGGGTACCCGGTTCTAGCCGGTCGATGGCCTTGAACGCTTTGAGCAGGGTTTCCTGCACCAAGTCCTCGGCCTCGGCGTTTTGGCCTGTGGCGGGGGTCAACGAGATGGCGGTTCGCATCAGCATCGCGGCCTCGGGCCAAATCTCCGCATAGAACCGCTCGGCACGCGCATCGTCTCGCTGCGAGTCGGTTGAGGGTTGCGTCATGATCCACCTTAGTAAACGTCGGCCGGCCGACGTGGGGTTCCACGGGCTTCAAAAAATCTTTGTGCTACATCTGATCGTACCCCAACGCTTGGCAGAGAACGAAAAAATCATCAGCCCATGGAACCTTGGGCGGGTCGGCAGACGTTTCCCGTTACGACGAACTGTCTATCTACCCCTCTAAACCCGGAGACCTCGACGATGCGATTGACCCGAAATGTACTAGCGCTACTGCTTGGACTGGCAGTGCTTCTGACCTACACCGGATGTGCCCAAGCGGGTGGCGATGCCGCGGACGCCGACCATGACAAGCACGCCGAGCACGCCGAGGATGATGGCCACGGTGATCACAAAGAAGCCCCGGCTGACAAAGACGCCCCTAAAGCGCAGGCCCTGGCCAACTACGTCGCAGCGCCATACCCGCTTGACACCTGTGTCGTTGCGGGCGGCAAGCTCGGCTCGATGGGTAAGCCGGTGACGCAGGTCCACGAAGGACGCGAGGTGAAGTTCTGTTGCGCTGGTTGTAAGCCGAAGTTTGAGGCCGATCCGGATGCGTACCTCAAGAAGATCGACGCGGCGGTCATCGAACAGCAGTCGGCCAGCTATCCGCTGGAGACCTGTACGATCAGCGGAGACAAGCTCGGCGACAAGCCGATCGACTTCGTCTACGAGAATCGCTTGGTGCGCTTCTGCTGCAAGATGTGCGTGGATGGATTCCTGAAAGATCCGAACACAAGCCTCGCGAAGCTGAACGCGGCGGCAGTGAAGGCGCAGATGGCCGACTACCCCGCGAAGAAATGCCCTGTGACGGATGCGGACCTCGGCTCGATGGGTAAGCCGATCGACATGATGGTCGGCCATCGGCTGGTTCGGCTTTGCTGTGCGGGCTGTGACAAGAAGGTCAAAGCGAACCCGACGGGCATGCTGAACAAGGTCTACGGATCGCCAGCTAAGCCGGAGGCGGAGTAAACCTGTGATGACCTCCTCTGATTCGCGAATCTGTCTGCTACCACTGGCACTGTCCGTGTTGCTGCTATCGCTCGCGGGATGCCAGGCCGGGAATAGACCGGGCATGCAGTGGGACAGTCAGGCGTTTAAGGATCGACTAATCGAGGTCCGAGACAACGGTCTGTCTAACAACTCCCGACTTGTGACGGCCGAGGCCAAGATCGAGGACGGCTCGATGCAAACGCTGGTCGAACTCGCGTTGGCAAACAACCCGGAGATCCGGGCCGGTCGTTTGCGGGTCGAGCGTCTGCGTGAGAAGCCGGCGCAGGCCTCGGCGTTAGAAGACCCCATGCTGTCGCTCACCGTGGGCGAGTTGGCCCAGACCGCAGCTGGCCAAGTGGACTACATCGTCGGGCTGACCCAGGCCTTGCCTTACCCCGGTACGCGAGACGCGAGATCGTCGGTGGCCGAGCAGGCGGTGCTTACGGCGTCGGCCGAGTTGCTGGAACGGATGGAGCGTGTCGCGGCGGATGTTCGGCGGGTGTACTGGCGGCGATACAGCACCGCACGGGCCATCGAAGTCACCGACCAGGACAAGCAGGTCCTCAAGCAGATCAGCGAGGTCATCGACGCCCGCGCCCGTGTCGGTGAGGCCCAGCAGGCGGATCAGCTGCGGGTCGCGCTGCGGATGGCGGACCTGGACCAACAGATGGACCGCTTGAAGCAAGAGCTGCGGTCACTCGATGCGATGCTGAATCGGCTGCTGAATCGCAAGGTCGATGCAACGCTGCCGCTGCCGGAGACCGCCGAGTGGACGCCGCAAACTATTGACCGGGATGCGTTGATCACGCTGGCAGAACGTAACAACCCTGCGGTGCAGGTTCAACGCCGACGGGTTGAGGGGTTTCGCCAGCAGTTCAAGCTGGCGAAGTTAGAGCGTCGGCCGGACTTCCGCGTGGGGGTCCAGTACGCGGCGGTCGGCAACGACGGCCTGGCAGGCTCGGCCAACGGCGATGATCAGTTCGCGGTCACGGGCGCGGTGTCGATCCCGTGGTCCTCCGACAAGTACGACGCGATGGAGCGTGAGGCTTTCCGTGGCATCGGCGAGACGCTCGCCGAGTTAGACGCGGCGCAGGGCCGGGCGGCAAACCTGGCCGAGGACGCGCTCGCAAGGATGCAGGCGGAGCAGTCGATCCTCACTCGGCTCAACGAACAGATGCTGCCCGACAGCAAACGCACGTTTGAACTGGCGCTCTCCGGCTACCGAGCAGGCAAGGTCAGCTTCATCCAGATGATGGACGACTGGCAGCGGACGCTTGATCTCGAACTGGCGGCCCACCGTGCCCACGCACGCTACGAACAGGCAAGGGCTGACCTCTCAGCGGCCCTGGGCGAAGTCTCCAACCGTAAGGCCGATGAGGCTACGGACAAATCTGAAGGTCACGAGCATGAGTAGGGCTTTGAAACGAACCGGCGATGTGTTCAAAAGCGTGTGGCGAAGAGCCGGCGACCTCGTGGTCGTTGTGCTGATCCTACTCGCGCTAATCAGTGGGTTTGTCTTGCGCGGCGGAGACGGATCGGGAGCGGCAGACGCTTCCGCAGCAAGCGAGCAGTGGTACACCTGCTCGATGCACCCGGATGTGCGGATGCCCAACGCCGATGATCTGTGCCCGATCTGCAACATGGCGCTGATCCCGGTCGGGGCAGACGCTTCTGCATCGCTTGGGCCACGCGAGATCGCGTTGACACCCGAGGCGGCCGCGCTGATCAATGTCGAGACGCTGCCGGTGCAGCGACGCTTCCTTTCTCGTCTGGTACGGATGGTCGGCAAGATCACCGTCGATGAGACGCGACTGTCCTACGTCACCGCGTACATCCCCGGCCGACTCGACCGCCTCTTTGTCGATTACACCGGCGTTGAAGTACGCAAAGGCGACCACCTCGCCGAGATCTATAGCCCCGAACTACTGGTTGCGCAGGAGGAACTGATCCTCGCGCAAGACGCGGTCACCGCGATGCGTGACGCGACATCCCAGGCCGTGCGGCGGACGAACAACCTGCTCCTTCAGACTTCCAAAGACAAGCTGCGATTGCTGGGCCTGACGCCCGAGCAGATCGACAGAATCGCAACCAGTGGCGAGCCAACCGATCACATCACGCTCTACGCCCCGACCGCGGGGATCGTGACCGAGCGTGCCGTCTCCGAAGGCAGCTACGTCAAAGAAGGCGACCGCCTCTACACCCTCGCCGACCTGTCACGCGTCTGGCTCATGCTCGATGCCTACGAGTCGGACCTGCCCTGGCTGCGCTACGGCCAGCCCGTGTCGTTCAGGATCGAGTCCCTTGGCGACGAAGCCTTCACCGGTCAAATCGCGTTCATCAGCCCCGTGCTGGACGAAAAGACACGCACGGTTCGTGTCCGCGTCAATGTCAATAACGAAGACGGCCGGCTGCGCCCGGGCATGTTCGCACGCGGAAAAGTCGACGCGCTGATCTCCACTGGCGAGCGCGTAGTCACGAGCGATCTTGCCGGTAAGTGGATCTCCCCGATGCACCCCGAGATCATCAAGGACGACCCAGGCACGTGCGACATCTGTGGGATGGATTTGGTGCGTGTCGAAGACCTGGGCTACGCGGCACTCACCGCCGACGACATGGAGTCGCCGCTGGTCGTACCCGCCAGCAGCGTGCTTCGCACCGGCGAGCGTGGCGTGGTTTATGTCCAGACCGGCACGAAGGAAGAGCCCAAGTTCGAGGGCCGGGTCGTCAAGCTCGGGCCGACGGGCGACGGCTTCTTGATCGTGACCGAAGGGTTAGCCGAGGGCGAGCTGGTCGCGGTGCGTGGCAACTTCCTGATCGACAGCGCGCTGCAGATCCAGGCCAAGCCGAGCATGATGAACCAGGACGGCACGTCGGCAGCCAGCGACCCACACGCCGGGCACACCATGCCGGGCGGCAAGGCGATGGGTCGCACGGACTACTACGTCCCGCCCATGCCGACCACGACGCTCCGTGAGGGCCTGCCCAAACTGCTTGAGCAATACGAACAGGCCAAGCAGGCGGTCTGGGGCAGTAACCTCACCTTGGCGCGCACCACGTTGCGCGATCTTCGCCGAGCGTTCACTGCGATGCCGAGCACCGGGCCTGCGGATGAACCGTTAGCTGAAAAGTGGATCAAGGTACGCGTCGGCATCGAGTCGGGTCTGCGTGAAGCCCTAGGCGCACAAGACCTCGCCTCGCTGCGTTCGGCCTTCGAGACGATCCGTAAGCACATCACGCCTTTGACCGAGACCAACGGGGGCAGCGGTGAGTGATCCGACCCGATCAATCATCGGCCGACTGATCGGGTTCTGCCTGCATCAGAAGCTGGTCGTCCTGCTGGCGGCGCTCTTGCTGGTCGGCTGGGGCGTCATGGTTGCGCCGTTTGACTGGGATGTCGCCGGGCTCGAGCGCGACCGTGTGCCCGTCGATGCGATCCCCGACCTGGGCGAAAACCAGCAGATCGTCTTCACACCCTGGGCCGGTCACAGCCCGCAGGACATCGAAGACCAGGTCACCTTCCCGCTGACTACGGCGCTACAGGGTGTGCCCGGTGTCAAGAGCATCCGCAGCTTCTCGAACTTCGGCTTCTCGACGATCTACGTCATTTTTGAGGAGGACATCGACTTCTACTGGTCGCGCAGTCGGTTGCTGGAGAAACTCGCATCGCTACCCGCCGGGACGCTGCCGTCGGACATCAAGCCGACGCTCGGGCCGGATGCGACCGGGCTGGGCCAGGTCTTCTGGTACACGCTCGAAGGCCGCAACCCCAACGGCAACCCCGCCGGCGGATGGGATCCGGCCGAGCTGCGATCCATTCAAGACTTCTATCTGCGTTACGCACTCGCCTCTGCTGAGGGCGTCGCGGAGGCCGCATCGGTTGGTGGGTTTGTCCGCGAATACCAGGTCGACATCGACCCCGACGCCATGCACGCCTACGGCGTCACGCTCGACGATGTCTACCGCGCGATCAACAAGGCGAACCTCGATGTCTCGGCCGGGACGATTGAAGACAACGGCGTCGAGTACATGATCCGCGGGCTGGGGTTCATCAAGTCCACCGATGAACTCGCTGCCGCCGTGGTCAAAGCAACCGATGGCGCACCGATCACCGTCGGCGATGTCGCGGTGGTCACGACCGGGCCGGCGGAACGTCGCGGCGTGCTGGATAAGAACGGGGCTGAGGCCGTCGGCGGCGTCGTCACCGCGCGCTATGGCGAGAACCCACTTAAGACACTCAACAGCATCCACGACACGCTCGAAGAGGTAGCCCCCGGCCTGCCACGCAAACCCGTCATCGACTGGCATCAAGTGACTAGCGATGAAGTTCGCGCGTTTGCGAACGACAAAGGAATCAACGCCTTCGCCGACGACGGCCTGACGCTCAACCACGACGCTTGGCTCGCCTGGCTGGATCTGCACGAGCCCGAGCACTGGCCCGATTGGATCACGACCAGCCAAGTCACCGTCGTTCCTTTCTACGACCGTTCGACACTGATCTTCGAGACACTCGACACACTCAACAACGCGTTGATCCAGCAGGTGCTGGTCACGATCATCGTCGTGCTGGTCATGGTGTTTCACCTGCGGTCCAGCCTGCTCATCAGCCTGATGCTGCCGATGACCGTGCTGTTCACCTTCATCGCGATGAAAGTCTTCGGTGTGGATGCCAACGTCGTCGCCCTGGCCGGGATCGCGATCGCCATCGGCACGGTGGTGGATATGGGCATCGTCCTGACCGAGAACATCCTGAGCCACCTCAAAGAAGCCAGCCCGAGTGAGCGACGCATTGATGTCATCCACCGCGCCTCGGCAGAAGTTGGTTCGGCAGTACTCACCGCGGTCATGACGACGGTCGTCGGGTTCTTGCCGGTCTTTGTCATGGTTGGTGCCGAGGGCAAGCTGTTCCGGCCGCTGGCGTTTACCAAGACGTTCGCGCTGGTCGCGTCGATCATCATCGCGTTGACGATCCTCCCGCCTCTGGCGCACCTCCTGTTGGGCTACCGCCCTAAGTTCAAGCTGCCCGAGCGCTGGATGCGCGTCGGCCAGATCGGGACCAGCCTGCTCGCCGCAGTCTTCGTCGCCGTCCTGCTCGCGCGGGACTGGGAGCCACTGGGTCCACAGCAAGGCATCGCCCGCAACCTGTTGTTCGTCTTCATCGCCATCGGCGGCCTGCTCGTATTATTCCGCCTGTTCATTCTTGTCTATGGGCCGGTACTCGCGTGGTGCCTGTGGCACAAGCCGGTCTTCCTTTCGATGCCGGCGCTATTACTGGTGATGGGCGCGTTCATCTGGCTCGGGGCCGACCGCCTGCTCGGCTGGACACCCAGCACGATGCAAGAAACCGACAGCTACGCTGCGCTCGACAACCAGTTCCCGGGCCTGGGCAAGGAGTTCATGCCCGCGCTCGACGAGGGCTCGTTCCTCTACATGCCGACGCTGATGCCCCACGCCTCGATTGGCGAGGCGACCGAGGCACTGCGTAAACTCGACGCCGCGATTTCCGCGGTGCCCGAAGTCGACTTGGTCGTCGGCAAGATCGGCCGAGCCGACACGCCGCTCGACCCCGCGCCGATCTCGATGGTCGAGACCGTCATCCACTACGTCCCCGAGTACGAACTAGACGACGCCGGCCGACGAAAGACCTACCGCTACGATCGCGATTCACAATCCTTTGAACGAGACGCACAGGGCAACCTGATCCCCGACCCCGACGGCACTTCCGGGGGCCGGCCCTTCCGCCAGTGGCGCGACCACATCCAAACGCCTGACGACATCTGGACCGAGATCCAGAACGCAGCAAAACTCACCGGTGTCACCAGTGCCCCCAAACTCCAGCCCATCGAGACTCGGCAGGTCATGCTCCAGACCGGCATGCGTGCGCCCTTCGGCGTCAAGGTCTTCGGCCCGGACCTGGACACCATCGAACGCATCGGCTTCCAGATCGAACGCATCCTCCGCCAGACCGAAGGCGTCAACAGCGCGACCGTCAACGCCGACCGCATCGTCGGCACGCCGTACCTAGAAATCGTTCCCGACCGGCAGCAAATCGCCCGCTACAACCTCAACATCGCCGATGTCCAGCGCGTCATCCAGGTCGCCATCGGCGGGCGGACCGTGACCACCAGCGTCGAGGGCCGAGAGCGATACGCCATCCGTGTCCGCTACCTGCGTGAGCTGCGTGATCGACTGGACCGCTTTGAAGAAGTCCTCGTCCCCACTTCAAGCGGCGCACAGATCCCGCTCACCCAACTCGCCGAGATTCAGTACGTCCAAGGCCCGCGGATGATCAAGAGCGAAGACACCTCGCTCGTCGGCTACGTCACCTTCGGCCCGACCGAGGGCTACGCCGAAGCCGATGTCGCCCAGCGCGTCACCGAAGCGATCGCCGGCGTCACCGAGCCGGGTGTCCGTTTGAAACTAGCGGGCAACTTCGAGAACCAGGCCCGCGCCCAAAAAACACTGATGATCGTCCTACCGGTCTCCCTGGCGGTCATCTTCATCATCCTGCAACTCCAGTTCAAACACTTCTCGACATCGTTCCTAATCTTCACCGGCATCGCCGTCGCCTGGGCCGGCGGGTTCCTGCTCATCTGGCTCTACGGCCAACCATGGTTCCTCAACTTCGAGCTCTTCGGCACCAACCTCCGCGAAGTGTTTCAGGTCCGACCGATCGCACTAAGCATCGCCGTCTGGGTCGGCTTCCTCGCGCTCTTCGGCATCGCCACCGACGACGGCGTCGTCATGGCGACCTACCTCGGCCAACGCTTCGAGAAAGACAAACCCACCACCATCGAAGACATCCGCAACGCCACCATCCAAGCGGGACTGCGTCGCGTCAGACCCTGCCTGATGACGACCGCCACCACGATCCTCGCACTACTCCCCGTCCTCACCGCGACGGGTCGCGGGGCCGACATCATGCTCCCCATGGCCCTGCCCAGCATCGGCGGGATGCTCATCGCAGTGATGACGATGTTCTTGGTGCCGGTGCTGTACTGCCTCAGGGAAGAAGCCAAGCTCCGACTCACAAAAACCATCATCGACACACCACAAACTGAAAGCGACGGCAAGGTTTCCTAATGACCACGAATCACGACCATCAACACGACGGGCAGTACGAGAAAGGCAGCCTATCCCTGATCGGCGCGGTCGCGATGGGGACCGGCGTCATGATCGGGGCGGGTGTGTTTGCGCTCACCGGGCAAATCGCAGAGCAGGCCGGGGCGCTGTTCCCTTACGCCTTCCTGGCCGCCGCGATCGTCACTGGCTTCAGCGCCTACTCCTACATCAAGCTCTCCAACGCCTTCCCCTCGGCCGGCGGGATCGGTATGTACCTCAAGAAGGCCCACGGCCAAGGCACCGCGACCGCGGGCTTCGCGCTATTGATGTACTTCTCGATGGTCATCAACGAGAGCCTGGTCGCGCGGACCTTTGGCACCTATACGCTCCAGCTCTTCGATGTGCCCAAAGACTCTTGGCTGATCCCCGCGCTGGGGGTCGGGCTGCTGGTGTTCGCGTTTTTGGTCAACCTGGCGGGCAACAAGTTCATCGGGCCTTTTTCAATGGTCATGGCCGGGCTGAAGATCATCGGCATCGGCGTGTTCGCCATCGTCGGCCTATGGGTCGTGGACTTCTCGCCCGAGGGGTTGACTGCGACGACCAACGCGAGCGGCGGCGGCTTCATCGCCAGCATCGCGCTGGGCGTCCTGGCGTACAAGGGATTTACGACGATCACTAACAGCGGTGACGAACTGAAGAACCCCGAGAAGAATGTCGGCCGGGCGATCATCATCTCGATCGTGGTCTGTGCCGTGCTCTATATGCTGATGTCATGGGCGATCGCCAGCGCGTTGCCCCTGGACGAGATCATCGCGGCGAAAGACTACGCACTGGCCGAGGCGGCTCGACCGGCGATCGGCACCTATGGCGTCTGGTTCACAGTCATCCTCGCGATCATCGCGACGGTCTCGGGCGTGATCGCCAGCGCGTTCGCTGTGTCACGCATGCTCGCGATGCTGACCGACATGAAACTCGTGCCGCATTCGCACTTTGGCATGCCCGGCCGAGTCCAGAAGCACACGCTCGTTTACACCATCGTCATCGCGATCGTATTGACCGTCTTCTTCGACCTAAGCCGAATCGCCTCGTTGGGCGCGATCTTCTACATCATCATGGACATCGCGATCCACTGGGGCCTGCTTCGACGCCTGCGCGACGAGGTCAAAGCAAACCCGGTGATCCTCATCGCGGCGATCGTCTTCGATGTGGTCATCCTCGGGGCGTTCCTCTATCTCAAAGCAACGAGTGACCCCTTGGTCTTGTTCGTCAGCCTCGCTGGCCTGATCGCGATCTTCGGTGGCGAGTGGCTGTTCTTGAGATACGCCGGCAAACAATCTGAAAGTACCTAAAGGAGCAAGCCGTGGCGACTGATCCCGTTTGCAAGATGACCGTCGATCCTGAGACCAGCAAGTTTTCGCTGGAACACGACGGCGAGACCTACCACTTCTGCAGCGAGAAGTGCCACGAACGTTTCAAGGCCGAGCCGAGCAAATACATCGGCTCAGACGATGAGGCGGAGTCTGCGCCGCCTGCCAAGCCGGGGACGAAGTACACGTGCCCGATGCACCCGGAGGTTGTGCAGGATGGGCCGGGGTCGTGCCCCAAGTGTGGCATGGCGTTGGAGCCGATGACGCCGACTGCGGATGACGAAGACGACGGCGAGCTGAACGACATGACTCGGCGTTTCTGGGTGGGTGCCGTGTTGACGCTGCCGGTGCTGGTCCTGGCGATGGGGCCGCTGGTGGGCTTGCCGGTGTCAGAGTGGATCGGACACACGGTCGCGCGATGGCTGGAGTTGCTGCTTGCGACGCCGGTGATCCTGTGGGCGGGTTGGCCGTTCTTTGTGCGTGGGTACCGGTCGATCGTGACGTGGAACCTGAATATGTTCACGCTGATCTCGATCGGCACCGCGGCCGCGTGGGGCTATAGCGTGGTGGCGACCCTTACGCCCGGCGTGTTCCCCGACTCGTTCCGGGATGCCTCGGGTAGTGTTGGCGTGTACTTCGAGGCCGCCGCGGTGATCGTCACACTTGTCCTGCTCGGCCAAGTACTTGAGCTGCGTGCCCGCCGACGCACCAGCGGCGCGATCCGTGCGCTACTCGGCCTCGCGGCGAAGACCGCGCGACGTATCGACGCGGATGGCAACGAAACCGAAGTGCCATTGGACGAAGTACAGATCGGCGACCGGCTGCGTGTTCGGCCGGGCGAAAAAGTCCCGACCGATGGCAAGCTCGTCGATGGCCGCAGCACGATCGACGAGTCAATGATCACCGGCGAGCCCATGCCCGTCCAAAAAGAAGCCGGAGACAAGGTCACCGGCGCGACGGTCAACCAGCGCGGTAGCTTCATCATGGAGGCCCAGCGTGTTGGCGGAGAAACACTCCTGGCACAAATCGTCCAGATGGTCGCGGAGGCACAGCGCAGCCGCGCCCCGATCCAGCGGCTGGCAGACCTAGCGGCGTCGTACTTTGTTCCCGCTGTACTGATCGTCGCTATCGTCACGTTCGTTGTCTGGGCGGTCTGGGGGCCGACGCCGGCGATGGCATACGCGATCGTCAATGCCGTGGCCGTGCTGATCATCGCCTGCCCCTGTGCGCTGGGGTTGGCCACACCGATGTCGATCAGGGTCGGCGTGGGTCGCGGGGCACAGGCAGGGGTGCTGATCAAGAGTGCCGAGGCGCTGGAGATCATGGAGAAGATCGACACGCTGGTCGTGGACAAGACCGGCACGCTGACCGAGGGCAAGCCACGCCTGGTCGCCGTCGAGTCGGCCGAAGGGTTTACTGAAGATGATGTCCTCCGATTGGCGGCCTCACTAGAGAAGGGAAGTGAGCACCCGCTGGCCGAGGCGATCGTGCGTGGCGCTCAAGAGCGCGACGCAGCGTTAAATGATGCGACCGACTTTGATTCTGTCACAGGCAAAGGGGTCCATGGCAAGGTGGACGGCCGAGATGTCGTGCTAGGCAACCGCGCGATGATGGAGCAGTTCGAGATCGACGCTGAACACTTGGTGGAACAAGCCGAGTCATTGCGAAGCGAAGGCCAGACCGCGATGTTCGTCGCGATTGACGGCAAGCCGGCGGGCCTGATTGGCGTCGCCGACCCCATCAAGGAATCGACCCGTGAGGCAATCAAACTGCTGCACGACAGCGGCGTGGAACTCGTGATGCTGACCGGTGACAGCCGAACGACCGCCGAGGCAGTCGCAAGACAGCTCGGCATTGATCGCGTCGAAGCGGAGGTTCTGCCCGAACAGAAGGCTGAGGTGATCAAGAAGTTGCAAGCGGAAGGCAAGAAGGTCGCCATGGCCGGCGACGGGATCAACGACGCCCCCGCGCTCGCCCAAGCCGATGTCGGCATCGCGATGGGCACCGGCACGGATGTCGCCATCGAGTCGGCCAGCGTGACCCTGATCAAGGGCGACCTGCGTGGTATCGCCAAGTGTCGACTGCTCAGCCGTAAGACCATGCGGAACATCCGGCAGAACCTGTTCTTTGCGTTCATCTACAACGCGGCCGGCGTCCCGATCGCCGCGGGTGTGTTGTATCCCTTCTTCGGAATTCTGCTCTCGCCGATGATCGCGGCGGCTGCGATGACCTTCTCTAGTGTCTCGGTCATCGGCAACGCGCTGCGGCTACGGCAGGTCCACCTATAAATGGCATAATTCCTTAGAGTCGTATTCAAGCCCTTTTGCATCATTGGACACCCGACTTGATAGCACCGATCTTGCCGTGAGGTTACGAGTACTTGTTGAAAGATACCGCTGAAGAAATGTGACGCGGCCCGTCAATTGGCTGCGGGCTAACCACTACTCTGAACTTTCACAACGTTCACCGTCTCCGCCCCAGAGGATCTTGAATCCGCCCCGCACAACAACGGCGCTGATTAGTGTCCCGATGACAAGGTCCGGGACCGCGCTTCCAAGTAGCAATACCAGTACACCGGAAATGATTACCCCGACGTTAGCGATGACATCGTTAGTTGAGAATATCCATGAGGCTCGCATATGAGCACCGCCATTACGGTGCTTAGACAGGATTACCAGGCAAGCGACATTGGCGATGAGCGCCACCAACCCCATGCCCATCATCAAGCCGCTGACCGGTTCGCTTCCGTAGATGGCCCGACGAGCGACTTCTAAGAGGACACCGAGGCCCAATGCGATCTGAAGAATGCCGCTAATAGTTGCGGCAGTCGATTGGCGTTTGTGTCCACGTCCGACTGCGGATAATGCGATCCCGTAGACCAATGCGTCGGCCAGCATGTCCAGCGAGTCGGCCAGTAAGCCGGTAGATTCAGCGAGCCAGCCGATGACTGCTTCGCCGATGAACATCACGCCGTTGATACAGAGGAGTATCAAAAGTGCGCGGCGTTCAAGCGATGAGGCATCTTCTGATCCGCAGCCACAGCCAGCCATTAAACCGGCTCCAGTTTCCCACCAACTTCATACTCTTCGACGTGGCACCAGCCTCGTTCGAGTAAGGCAGGCACGCAGGGGTCGATCACCTGATAGAAAACTTGCAGGCCTTCCCGGCGGGAATCCACCACGCGTGACTCAGCCAAGCGTTGGAGCTGGTTAGACACGGCCTGCACGGTCATCTCGACTTGCTCGGCCAGATCGCCGACACTGAGTTCTTCGGACCGAATGAGGGCGTGAATGATCCGTAGCCGTGTCGGGTGCGACAGGCTTTTGAAGAGCACGCCGAGCCGACCCGCCTCATCCGCTCCAAGAAGCGGCCGATTGGCCAGCGGGGGTTTGGGGCGACATGTGTTCATTTCTTGCATTTGCGGGGATTCCTTGACTCTTGCACTACTACACGATAGCGTGTAATATAGTGCCGATCAAGGCTGTTGGTAATTCTTCATGCATATGAAATCCGCCATCTCGATCATGCTTGCCGTCTGGCTCGGCTTCGGCGTTGGCATCACGCCGCGTTTCCTGTGTCAGTGCGCGGACGGTACCCAGACGCTTGAAGTCGGCAACCGATTCTGCTGCGACGAGGTCGATAGTGATATTGACACGTGCCCAGAAATGAGTGACCGGTCTTGCGAAAGCGAGATGTGCGATCACAACGGGTGCCAAGCCACACAACTGCCTAGTGACGTGTTCGTACTATTTGATCGTGATGGGGATGACCGGACCGACCCGGCTGCGATCTCGAATCAAATCGATCACGCTGTATTCTTCGCTCAGAGCACGACTCCCCTTCCCATCAATCCATCTCGCCTTTGGCTTAGGTGTCCCCCTGACACCGAGTTGCCTCAGATTCGCTCGATCATCCTACGCGTATAGCTCGGGGTTCATCCGATCGCTGTTCTTACAACAGCAATCTGCTGTCCTGTCGGCGTTGATATGCGCCCATCGTTGATACCCGAGCGAGTCCAAACTATGCGCCCCTGTTTTCATACCCGCCTCACAGCAGTCGCGTTGCTTTGCACAATCGCTGTGCTACCCGCGTGTGCCCCGTCGCCATTCGCGTTCGATCCGCTCGATGCACGTCCATTGCTGCGCGACTTGCCGAAATACACCGCACCTGAACACCCGGATGGCCGGCCAAACAACCGCGTCGAACTAGTGACGTCAGGCGAACTGTCGATGCGTGATGCGTTGTCCGCCTCGCTGATCAAAAATCCGAATCTGCACGCCGCGGCATGGGGGCCTCGCCTGGAAGAGGCCAACCGGCTTCAGGCGGGGCTATTGCCAAACCCCGAAGTCGGTGTTGAGTTTGAAAACTTCGCTGGCTCTGGAACGCAAAGCGGTGTCGATGCGCTCGAGACAACCATCGTGCTTAGTCAGCTCATCGAGTTAGGTGACAAACGCAAACTGCGTATCGATGTCGCGGAAGAGGCCTGGCGCGTCTCGACCCTCGACTATGAATCCCAAAGGTTGAAGGTCCTCACGGAGACGGCCGCACGTTTCGTACGTGTGCTTGAGTTGCAGCAGCGCGTTGAGTTCGCACATCGAGCCCGCAAACTTGCTGAAGAAAACCGCGTCGTGATCGATAAGCGGGTCAAGGCCGGCGATGTCTCGCCGATTGATGAAATCAAGGCCCGTTTAGCAAGCGAATCTGCTCGTATCCAAGTCGATCGGCTCAAACGTGAACTCGAAGCAGCAAGACGTGATCTGAGCGCGATGTGGGACGAGGACGAACCACGATTCACCGCTGCCATCGGATCTTTATCTGATGTTCGAGAAGCGCAACCGTTCAATGCTTTGTCTGAACTGGTTGACGAGCACCCTGAAGTACAGCGATGGTTGGCTGAATCGCAGCGCCAGGGCAAGGCCCTTGAATTGGCAAAAGCACAAAACGTGCCAAATGTCACTGCGGGCCTCGGCGTGCGATACCTAAACGAGGTCGACGATGGTGCGCTGGTCGGCTCGGTATCGGTGCCCCTAAACGTTTTTGATCGGAACCAGGGCGGAATCCTGACGGCGCGACTGCAAGCAGCACGGGCCGCCGACCAAGCGCGTGCATCGCGCCGGGCATTGGCGACACAGTTGAGTCGAGAATATGCCCGCCTCTCCGCCGCCTATCACGAAGCGAAAGACATTGAGAGCGCCTTGCTTCCCGCCGCGCGTGACGCGTACAAGGCGACACAACGCGCTTACGAAGAGGGCAAGATCGCGTACCTAGATGTGCTCGATGCCCAGCGGACACTCTTTGAAACAGAATCGCAGCACTTAGGAGTCCTGGCCGAATATCACGCGGCGTTGGTTCAGGTCGAGGGCCTGATTTCATCGCCGCTCTCAGTTGTTACGAACGACCCTCCCATAACCCCTCCAACCACAGGAGACACCCCATGAGTATCACAAGTCTACGAACGTATAAAGCCCTGTTAATGGCTTTCCTGCTTTGCCTAACTACATTCCTCGCTGCCTGCGGCGACGACTCGGGTACATCGAGCGAAGGCGATGGCGGTGATTCCGAAACACCCGTTGCACACACGCACGACGATGGCTCGACCTGCTACAAATGCGACGCAACCAAGCGGGAGGGCGGTCGGCTCTGGTGCGCCGAACACGAACGGTATGAAGACCGCTGCTGGATCTGCCAGCCGCAACTGGAAGACGCTTCGCGCCCGTACTGCAAGGAACACCACCTGTACGAGGATGAGTGCCATCTCTGCAACCCGGCGCTAATCAAGGAAGACGCAGGTGCATCCGCAGCGCCTCGCCCAGATAAGAATGCTCTGTTTTGCAAGGAACACGGTGTTCCCGAGGCCGAGTGCGGGATTTGTCAGCCGCAGCTTGCCGGCTCACTGAAAGCCGGCGAGTCGCTCAGCATCCGAATGCCCTCGGCCCAATCCGCAGAGTTGGCTGGCATCGCCGTCAAGCAGCCGATCCATGGCGAGGTTAACGCATCGCTGTCGATGCTTGGTGAAGTCCGCTACAACGAGAACAAGCGGGCAAAGGTAACGCCGTTGGCATCAGGTGTCCTCAGTGACATCAAGGTCGATGTCGGCGAAGTTGTCGAGGCCGGACAAGTCTTAGCCGTCCTCAACTCTGCCGAGGTCGCGCGGGCGAAATCGGAGTACCTGTCATCGCTTGCAGACTTGGAAATGAAAGCGGCTGCATTCGAGCGAGAGCAACGCCTCGCGAAAGAAAACATAGCTGCACGCCGAGATCTTCAAGAAGCCACGGCTGCCCATCGACTCGCAGAGTTATCCGCGAAACAAACGCACCAGCAGCTCCTGAACCTGGGGCTATCTGAGACTGATGTCCAGGCCATCAAAAAAGATCAATCGACTTCGTCTGAACTACCGATCCGAGCCCCCTTTACGGGCACGGTCGTAGAGCGAAATGCTGTGCTCGGCGAGGCGGTTGGCCAGGATGTTCTATTCGAGGTCGTGGATCTCTCCACGATGTGGATTGATCTGGCGGTCCCGGAAGAGCATGTCGATCTACTTAGCAACGGATGCGATGTCATCGCTCGCTCCAAGTCGAACCCGGACCGTCAGATCAAGGGCACGCTCACCTGGATCAGCCCCAAGATCGATGAGCGGACTCGCATGGTCAGAGCCCGTGTAACCGTATCGAGCCCTTCGCGTGACCTGCGTAACGGTTCGTTCGTAGAGGTGACCGTTCTACTAGGTGATCCGCTTAAAACGCTTCAGGTGCCCAGTGAATCCATCCACGAACTCGACGGGGCCATGTATGTCTTCGTACGCAATGAGCCCGACCTCTACGCGCTGCGTCGAGTCGAGACGGGAGCCCGGACGCTGTCGGGCAATACCGCAGTGCTGGCTGGCCTCAACGATGCGGACCAAGTTGTCACCGTAGGCAGCTTCACGATGCGGACAGAGTTCCTGAAGTCCCGACTGGGTGCCGGGTGCGTCGACGACTAAACACGAAGGTCATGATGCGTGCGTTTGGCGGTTGCCACTCGCATTTAGATTCGCTTGCTGCCTGGAGTCAACATGCTGACGCGCCTGATCGAGTTTTCACTTAATAATCGCCTGCTCATACTGCTGCTCTTCGCCATCGCGTGCGCCGCCGGCGTCTATCGACTCGTTCAATTGCCGATCGACGCTTTCCCCGACACGACGCCCATGCAGGTGCAGATCAACACCGTCGCCCCGGCACTCAGCCCGGAGGAGATCGAGCAGAAGATCACGCTCCAGGTGGAGTTGGCCATCGGTGGGCTGCCCGGGCTTCAGAATGTCCGCTCGGTATCCAAGTTTGGCTTGTCGCAGGTAGTGGCGACGTTTGATGACGACACGAGAATCATCGACGCCCGACAGTACGTCACCGAACGCCTATCGACCGTCGAACTACCCGAGGGGGTCGGTCGGCCGGAGCTTGGCCCGATCGCAACCGGCCTGGGCGAGGTCTTCCACTACACGATCCGATCCGATGACCCGGAACGCTCGATTGAAGAGTTGCGGACGCTGCATGATTGGGTGATCAAGCCAGAGCTTCGTAAAGTCCCCGGCGTGGCCGAGGTCAACTCTTGGGGCGGTCAAGAGCGGCAGTACCACGTCGTCGTCGATCCTGAGTCGCTGATCAAGTATGGGTTCACGATGGACCGGGTGCTTGAAGCACTCCGCCGCAACAACGCCAACGTCGGCGGGGGTCAGATCACGACCTCTGGGGAATCGCGCATCGTCCGTGGGCTTGGCCGGGTCGAATCGATCGAGGAGATCGAAAACATCGTCATCGCCGCCAGTGACGGCACGCCGGTCCTGATCCGGGACGTCGCGAGCGTTGAGATCGGCTACGAAATCCGCCGGGGAGCGGTGACCGCGGCAGGCGAAGGCGAAGCGGTGCTCGGCCTCGCCTTCATGCTCATGGGAGAGAACAGCCAGGAAGTGACCGAGCAGCTACGCGATCGGCTCGAATCGATCGGCCCTTCGCTACCGCCGGATGTGACCGTCGAGGTGGTCTACGACCGCACGACACTGGTGGACAAGGTCATCGATACCGTCAAGCACAACCTGGTGATCGGTGCGGCCTTGGTCATTGTGGTCCTCTTGCTGCTACTTGGAAACATGCGTGCGGGACTCTTGGTTGCTGTTGCGATCCCGATCTCCGCGCTATTTGCGGTTCAGGGCATGTACGAGTTTGGCATAGCGGCGAGCTTGTTGAGCTTGGGAGCAATCGACTTCGGCATCCTGGTCGATGGATCGGTGGTGATGACCGAGGCCAACCTGCGTCACCTCAAGAAGCGTCAGCGCGAGCTGGGGCGCAAGCTCACGCCCGAAGAGCGACTCAAATCAATCGCCGAGTCCAGCGCCCATGTCGTCCGACCGATTGTCTTCGGCATGTCGATTATCGCTCTGGTCTTCGTCCCGGTCCTTACGCTGGAGGGGACCGAGGGCAAGCTCTTCCGCCCAATGGCCTGGACGTTTATCTTTGCGCTGTTCGGCGCGCTACTTATCGCGGTGTTTCTCTCACCGGTCTTGTCGTATTACTTCCTGCCAAGACGCACCAAACCTCAAGAAGGTGTGGTCAGTCGGGCGATGACCGGCTCGTATGGCTGGGTGGTTACGAGGGCCCTGCGCTTACGTTGGCTCATTCTCGTGCTCGTGCTCGGCCTAATGCTCGTCGCTGGCTACCGCAGCACCCAGATGGGCGGCGAGTTTGTCCCGAAACTCAGCGAGGGGGCCATCACGATCAATACGATTCGGCTGGCCGGCGTATCGATTGAAGAATCAGTCCGATACAACACCAAGATCGAACAGGCGCTCCTCGCAGAGTTTCCCGACGAGATCGAGCATGTCTGGAGCCGCATCGGCACCGCGGAAGTCGCCACGGATCCGATGGGTCTTGAACTCACGGATATCTTTTTCACGCTCAAACCACGCTCTGAATGGAAGCGGGCCAAAACACAAACGGCACTGGTCGCGGAGATGGAGAAGACCGTCTCACAGTTCCCCGGCGTCAACATGATCTTTACGCAGCCAATCGAGATGCGGATGAACGAGATGGAATCCGGCATCCGCTCGGACATCGGCATCATGATCTACGGGGACGACTTTGATGAGCTGCTGCGACTGTCTGACGAAGTTCAACGGGTGCTGCTCGACATCCCCGGTGCGTCAGACATTTCGGTCGATCAGATTACGGGACAGCCCGCACTGAACGTCACCGTCGATCAGTCACAGGTCGCTCGCTACGGCGTCGCTTCGCGGGAGGTGCTTGACTACGTTGAAGCGATCGGCGGGATCAGAGCCGGCGAAGTCTTCGAGGGCCAGCGTGTCTTCCCTCTCGTTCTACGACTACCCCCGAACTACCGTGAAGACACTTCCGCGATTGAAAACGTCAGGATCCAGAGCGAGACGGGTGTTGCGGTGCCCTTGTCGGCGATGGCCGACGTCGAAAAAACCGAAGGGTCGGCCACGATCAACCGCGAGTGGGGGCGACGCCTGATCCGTGTCCAATGCAACGTGGTCGGTAAGGACCCCGCGTCATTCGTCGCCGAAGCCCAGGCCGCGATCGACGGGAAGGTTGCACTGCCCGAAGGTTATGTCATCGAGTGGGGCGGGCAGTTTGAGAACCTCCAACGCGCTCAACTGCGCCTATCGATCGTTGTGCCTGCGGTGCTCGTGATGATCTTCTTCATGCTGTACTTCAGCATGAAGAACCTACGCGATGTTCTGATCATCTACACCGGCATCCCCTTCGCGGCGGTTGGTGCGATTTTCGCGCTGTGGCTACGTGACATCCCGTTCAGCGTCAGTGCCGCAGTAGGTTTTATTGCACTGGCCGGCATCGCGGTGCTCAACGGGCAGATCCTGATCGAGGCCATCCGTGATACTTTTGCCGAGGGTTTGCCGCGTCGAGATGGGATCATTGAGGCCGCCAAGACAAGACTTCGCCCTGTACTCGCCACTGCTATTACCGACGCCGTGGGCTTTATCCCGATGGCGATCTCCACTGGCGTGGGAAGCGAAGTGCAACGCCCCCTTGCGACAGTTGTGATCGGTGGGGTTGTCACCTCAACAGCATTAACACTGATCGTGCTCCCGTTGGTTAGCTATGTTTTTATGGCAAAGCCGCCCAAGCTACGCAATGAGCGTGACAAGCAATCGGCCCCTGTCGCTATCGCGTCCGACGGCGTTCCTCAGCCCGAATGAGCCAGAGCTGAAAATTATCTGATGAGGCCTCGGTGTTCGAACCCGCATCATCAGCAATTAAGGCCCAGCCGTAGTGTCCTTCCTTGGCTCGTATGCGTTATCGCGGTAAGGGTTCTCGGAGGCGGCTGTTATCTTGGCGGGTAAAGCGTGTCGCCCGAAAACCTTCCCGCAGACCTCGTAACGCAACTGAGGACCCACAAGGCTTGACAACTCAACTATTAAACTGTACAGTATAATAGTTGAATATCTATCCCATCCCTCCTCTTAAAGAGGTTCCGATGAAAACCTGCCCCACCAAGCTCCAACTCAATGCACGCCTGCAGCTGTCGGGCGCTCACGCACTCACGCTCGAAGCAATCTTCAAGGTGCTGGCCAACGGCACACGGCTCCGCATCCTGCACGCACTCATCCGTGCGAACGAACTCTGTGTCGGCGATCTTGCCAACGAGATCAAGATGAGCCCGCAAGCGGTCTCGAATCAGCTTCAACGCCTCTCGGATCGCGGCATTGTTGAATCACGACGCGAGGGCCTCCAGATGCTCTACCGCGTGATGGACCCCTGTGTGGTTGAACTGCTCGACCGTGGCTGGTGTTTGGCCGAAGACGCCAACGAACGGGTTGCAGAGCGGAATGTTTTACAAAAGGATGCGTCATGAAAAGCAGCCACATCATCGTTGCCGGAGCCACGGCGGTCATCATCGGGGGGAGTGTGTTCGCGTTTCTTCGAGAAGCCCCCACCGAACCGTCACCGGATGCAGCCGACGCAGCCAGTGCATCAACCTCGCCATTCGTCCATGTCGATGAATTGGCGGCGCATCCGGACGATTACTCGGGGCGTGTGTTCATCCGTGGGGTGGTGGCGGGCATCAATCAAGAAGAAGGCGTGGTGGCCCTAATCGACTCGCGCGAGTTCGAGGAATGTGGCACGGTCGCGTGCGCGACGACCTACCTGCCGGTCCGGGTGAATGGGACACTGCCCAAGGCGCTTTCGCTGGTCCAAGTCGTTGGTGAAGTGACTCGCGGGGCAAACGGTTTGGAAATCCGCGCCGACTCGATGGAAGGCGTGAAGTGAAATGGATCCTCGTCACGGTCTTTGTGGGTGTCCTGGTCGGACACTATTTCTATGCCACGCGGCCACCTGCCTCGCAGGCCACCGGCAGCGCATGGGCGCAATTCGAGTTCGAGTTGCCCGCCGAGTCGCGGTGGAGCCGTTACGCCGGTCCGGGCGAATACTGGCTGGGCCTGTCCTACGCCTCCGCTGCCGCCTTCGCAGTGTATTGCCTGGGCCGGATTCTTCGGCTGAGGCGGGAGTCACTGGCCACGTCTGCGGGAGGCTTAACGCTCGGCGGCGTGCTCTGGGCGGGCGTGTGTTTCCTCACCGGCTGCTGCGGTTCACCCATGTTGCCGATTTACCTCGGGCTGTTCGGGCCGAAGTTCATCGGGGCGACCAAGCCGCTTACCTTTGTCATCACCGTTTTGTCCATCCTGCTCGGTTACGTATGGATGCTCAAACGCGCACAGAAAGCCATTGAAAAAAATGTCAACACTCGTCTACATGAAGATGTTGGAGCGAACCCCGGCCAAGTATGACCGGGGCATGCGGCTCATCACGCTCGGCAGGATCGATCGGCTCAAAAAGCTGATTGCTTCGCAATGGATCGAGCCGGGACACACGGTCCTTGAAATCGGTTGTGGTACCGGCACGCTCGCGGCGATGATGGCAACGCGGGGGGCGTCGGTGCTCGGGATCGATCTGTCGAATGCGATGCTGACCGAGGCTCAGAAGAACGCCCCCGACTGTGAGTTCCAACACCTGTCGGCGGTCGAGATCGAGAAACTCGGCCACGCACGGTTTGACCGTGTGGTGGCCACGCTGTCATTGAGTGAACTCACCGAAGACGAATTGGCGGTGGTGCTCCGGGATGTGGCGAAGGTGCTCCGGCCACAAGGCCGATTGGTGATCGCCGATGAAGTCGAACCCGAGAAGCTCGCGGCTCGGCTGCTCACGCGGGTGTTCCGTCTGCCTTGGGCGGCGGTCACGTTCCTGATCACGCAAAGCACGACGCGGGCGCTTGTCGGGATCAAGCCGAGGCTTGAGGCGTCGGGCTTCCGCGTGCTGAACGAAGACCACTACCTCGCCGGGACGCTTGCCCTTATTGTCGCGGAGAAGATCTGATGTGGAATCGCCTCAAAGACCTGTGGTCCCTGTTTGGCCGTATGTTCCCGTACTCGACGAAGCCGGGGCTTCGCCGCGTGGGCAACCCCGGACGCGACTCGCTCGTGCTCGTAACGTGCAACTACGAGTTGACCGTGCGGATGGTGATTGAAACGCTCAAGCGGGATGGCTTGGACGCATGGTTACTCGTTGCCCCGACCGGCGGCGTCAATGTCTGGTGTGCGGGCGGTGCGGGTGAGTTTACCGAGGACCAGGTGATCTCCGTCATGAAGACCTCCGGGATCGAAGAATTCGTGGACCGCAAGAAGCTGATTTTGCCGCAACTCGCCGCCAACGGCGTCAACATCTGGTCGCTCCGCAAGCGGACCAAGTGGAATGTGCAGTTCGGACCGGCCGACATTAAAGACCTCGCGGCCTATCTGGAGCGGGGCAAGCCGTTGACCCAACGCGAACACCGCATGGTCAAGTTCGATCTCAAAAACCGCTTGGTCATGGGGACCAACCTCGGCTTCAACGTTGCGCTCCTGCTGATCGTCCCCGTGCTGATCGCTTCCTACTGGGTCTCGGGCTTGTGGTGGAAGACGCTGCCCCTCCTGTTTGTGCTCTCGGTGCTGTCGAGCGTGCTGGTGTTCTGGCTGCCAGGCAAGGTCGGGGTACAGAAGGGGCTTGCGCTGGGCGTACTCGCCGCCGCGATTTTCACCACCCTGGCGGTGTTCGGGTTTGGCACGAGTCCGTGGACCGTAATGGGTTGGAACGTGTGGATTCTTTTGGTCGCCGCATTTGTGGGCTACGACATGCCCAGTTGGTCGCCGCTTTGGCGTCAGGACATCAAGGAACTCGTTCTGGGCGTTAAGGATACGCACGTCGAGGTCATCGCCGACAAGTGTATCGGCTGCCACATGTGCGACGTGGTGTGCCCGACCGGGGTGTTCGGCCTGAACCCCGAAACCAAGAAGTATGAAGTCGTGGATCTTGAAGCCTGTGAGGCGTGCGGAGCCTGCATCGAGAACTGCCCGACCGATGCGATCACCAACAACTTCCGCACCGGCCACTGCTCCTGCCCCACCTGCGCCATCATCGGCGGCGTAAAAAGCGTCAAGCGAAGTAGAACCCCAAAACCACTCGTCTCCGTCACGGTCGAGCAAGAATCATGTTGTTCGCAAGGCCAGGACCCTGAAACTATCGATATCAAGCACCGATGACCGCCGCTTGGCTCCGTTCGCGCAGCGGGCCATCCGACCAGACCCAGCCGTGGAGCATAGGCCGGCTCACGCCAACTCTTTGCACCGTTCCGCGACGACGGTTTCCGGCTTCCCAATCGCCGCCTGGACCTGACGGCTTGCTCAAGGGGTGCTTCCGCCCCCTTCCTGACCACTTGCCCGCGCCCGTCACTTGGGGGGAAGCTCACGACGGGTGTCGGCTGTCATGCTATGACGATATGCGAGTAGTCGCAAAGCATTCACTACGACGATGAGGGTGGAGCCTTCGTGCAGCGCCACCGCCGGGCCGATGCCTAAACCCAAGACAGTCGCGGGAACGAGGAATGCAACCATCCCAAGGCTGATCCAGAGGTTTTGACGAATGATGCCACGGGTCTTACGGCTGAGGCCGACGGCGAAAGGCAAGTGGTTCAGGTCATCTGCCATCAGCGCGACATCGGCGGTTTCGAGGGCGACATCCGATCCTGCGGCCCCCATCGCGATGCCGACCGTCGCGTTGGCCATCGCGGGCGCATCGTTGACGCCATCGCCAACCATGGCCACGAGGCCTTCCTGCTCGCAAAGTTTTTTGATTGACTGGACCTTGTCTTCGGGCATCAGGTCGCCCCAGGCGTCGTCGATGCCGACTTCGCTCGCCACCGCATCGACGACCCGCTGGTTGTCGCCGGAGATCATAATGGTGCGGCGGATGCCCATGGATCGGAGTTGTTGGAGGACACCCGCCGCGGCACTTCGTGGCGTATCCATCAGGCCCAGCACGCCTAGGTAGCGCGGTCCGTGCAAGACAATCATGGTCGTTCGGCCATCCCTTTCCAGCCGATCAACAGCGGCGCGGATCGGATCGGGGACCGGTGGGGTCTTCGCTCCCTCAAAGAGATCGTCTTTGCCAACATAAGCAGCTTCGTTTTGGACCGTGGCGCGAACGCCTTGGCCGGTGATGCTCTCCATGCCGCTCGCGCTTGGCCAATCGCTCGTGTCCAGCCGCTCCCGTGCATCGCGTACGACAGCACGGGCCAGGGGGTGGTCGCTGAGTTCTTCAACTGCCACGGCGATGCGGAGCAACTCCGACTGCTCGACGCCTTCGGCGGGCTCAACGTCGGTTAGCCGGGGCTTGCCTTGGGTAATCGTTCCTGTTTTGTCGAATGCGATTGCGGTCAGCCGACCCAGGTTCTCCAGCGGCGCTCCGCCCTTAATCAGGACGCCGCCCCGCGCGGCCCGGGCCACGCCGCTGAGTACGGCGCTCGGCGTCGAGATCGCCAAAGCGCACGGGCTGGCCGCGACGAGCACCGCCATCGCACGGTAGAAGCTCGCGCTAAACGGTTCGTCCAATACAAAGGGGGCAAAGAGCAGCAAGACGACAAAGATCAGCACTGCCGGGACAAAGATGCGCTGAAACTTCTCGGTGAATCGCTGGGTAGGTGACTGCTGGGCCTGGGCCTCGGTCACCAACTTAACCACACGGGCGAGTGTGTTCTCTTCCGACCGACGGGTAACGCGGATTTCGAGCGATCCGCTGCCGTTGATCGTGCCGGCAAAGACGCGGTGGGCTGCGTCGAGTGCGTCCGGGTCTTGCACGGCATCCGGCTCATCCACCGGGCGTTTATCCACCGGGATGCTCTCGCCGGTCACCGGTGATTGGTCGACGCCGCTTTCTCCCTTGACGACAAACCCATCCGCGGGCAGGCGTTCGTCGGGCCGAACGACAACCGTATCGCCCACCTCCAGTTCTTTGACGGGTACATCAACCGTCTGTCCATCACGGCGGACCCGCGCGGTGTCCGGCGCAAGCTCGGCCAGGGCTTCAATCGCCCGCTTGGCCCGACCCATGGCGTAGTTCTCCAATGCGTGTCCCAGGCTAAAGAGGAACAGCAACAGCGCTCCCTCGGCCCATTCCCCGAGCGACGCCGCTCCGATCGCAGCCACCAGCATGAGAAAGTCGATCTCGAACCGTCCACCACGAATTTTATGCAATGCCTCGGACACGGCAAAAAAGCCGCCAAACGCATAGGCGAAGAGATACAGGGCCAACGGGATGGCCTCGCTCAGGTTGGTGAATCTTTCCAAGCCCCAGCCGACTCCCAGCAGAACCCCGCAGGCGATCGTGAAAATCATTTCCAGGCTGGTTCCGAACAGCTTACGGTGATGATGGCCGTGATCGTGACTTGTCTTAGACTTCTCCGGGTCCGTCTTCTCGGTGTGCTGCGCCTTATTCATCGCTATGTCCTTTCCCATTTGGAGCGGTACTTGACGGGGTTGCGTCGGGATGGGGTTGCTCGGTGAACTCAAGCCCAACGAGCGTGACGTCATCGCCAACGGGGCGGCCGGCCAAGTGGGCTTTCATCGCTGCAACAAGACGATCAATCGTGATCTCGATCGGATCGGCCGAACACGTTTCGATCAAGCGGCCGAGTCGTTTACGGCCGAATAGTTCCCCCGTTTTTGAGCTGGCCTCGGTGATCCCATCGGTGTACAAGATTAGGCGGCTGCCCGGCGTGACGACCAGGTCCTTGATATCCCATTCGTATTCTTGAGAGAGCCCAAGAAGCGTGCCGGTCGATTCCAGGATCGTGGGTGACTGGCCCTCCGTGAGTAGATAAGCGGTTTCGTGCCCCGCGCTCGCGTACTGGACCATCCCCGTCTCAGGCGACCAGCGGATGAGTAACAGAGAAGCAAAGTCTTCTTCAAGTGTCACCTCGCTAAATTGTTGATTGACAGACTGGAGGATGCGATTCAAATCGGCACCGGACTTTAGTGCAGACCACAGAAGGGTTTTCAGAATCGCTGCCCCCATCGCAGCCGCAACACCGTGGCCAGTAACATCAGCGATACAAATCAGCCAAGATCCGTCGGGGCAGCATAGAAGATCAAAATAATCTCCCGCAACATGATCCGCCGCCTCGTGCCAATGCATGACTTTTAGCCCTGGTACTGAGATGCCGCCGCTCTGGAGTCGTTGTTGAAGACGGTTGGCTTTTGACATCTGAATACCGCGTTCGGCTTCGGCAATTTTCAGATCCATACTCATCTGATTTAAATCAGCGGCGAGTAATTGGAACTCGCGACTTTTAAACTTACCCGTAGTTGCACCGAGTTCCCCTTTTCGGATCTCACGTATGGTTTGCGC
>JBKAGS010000024.1:0-199871 GCA_046290505.1 Phycisphaeraceae bacterium
TCGGCGGGTTCGAGAACATGTGCAGCGCCGTGATCAGGTCGCTGAGCCGGTGCGATTCCTGGTAGATCATCTGCGCCGCCTGCTGCTCCCGGCTGCCCTGGGCCAGCGACATCGACAGCAGCTGCGACCGGCCGGCGATCACCGCGAGCGGGTTGTTCATCTCGTGCGCCGCGCCCGCCGCCATCTCGCCCAGCCGGGCCATCGACTCGGTCCGCAAGAGCTGGTCCTGCACCTCAGCGAGCGCGCGGTTCGCATCATTCAGCTCTTCGCCCAATCGCCGGGCACCGTCATGCTGCGCCGCCGCCGCGATCGACGCGCCCCACGTCGCCAGCACCGGGTGCAACACCTGCCAGGCCGGCACCTGCTCGCGGTCGTGGATCAGCAGCGCCGCCATGCCCCAGCCCGAGGTCAACGGCAGCAGCTTGACCTTCCGCAAATCCTCTGCGCCGACCAGGTAATCGCTGATCCACGGCAGCAAACCCATGAGGTTCATGCCGATCGGCTGGTTCGCGTCCAGCTCGGTCAGGTCCGGCGCGCTGGGCGCGGGATCGACGGCCTGGTAGCGCGTGGGCTTGTCGTCGCCGGGGCGCTCACCGATCAGCCACTCCTCGCGGTGCTCGGCGGTTCGGCCGGGGCACAGCACCGCGTAGAACCCTTCGCCAAACAGCGCCCGCGCCGAGTGCATCACCGCGTCCAGCACGTCCTGCACGCTGCGGCCCGGCGCGGCGTGGGCGTGGAACCCCGCGATCGCTTCGAGCACCCGGCTCTGGCCCGCGACCTGCCGGCCGCGCACCTCCAGCTGCGTATTCAACCGCCCCAGCGCCTCGTTCGCCTTCTGGATCGACGCCATCAGCACCTGGTGCGACGGCGTGTCGTGTAGGCCCAGCGCCCGGCCGCGCTGTTCCAACTCGCCGTATAGCGCCGCCGTCGCCGACGCGACCGACTTGGCCGACAGCCCGAGGCGTTCGACGAGTTGGTCGGTATCGATCGCGATGGTCTGGCTGCCGGAGAACCCGAGCATCTGCCGGCGGACGATGGCGTCGCACAGCGCGATCAGCCCGATCATCCGCCGGTGCGCGAGGTTGGGCAGCGCTTCGTACGGGCTGCCGTGCAGCCAGATGCAGTCCTGGATCACGTGCGGCAGCCCCCAGTGCTCGGCCAGTCGTTTCCCCGCGGTGTGGTGGTCGATGCCGACGACCTGCCGTTCGACCTCGGCGATGCTGCAGCGCTTGTTCTTGCACACCTCGACGACGCGCGCGTAGCTGCGCGGCAACACCTGGTCCAGCGCGAGCTTGCCGATGTCGTGCAACAGCCCGCAGACGAACGCCTGGTCCGGGCTCAGGTCCTGCTGGCCGGGGTGGGCCTTGGCGATGAGCTCGGCGAGGATGCCGACGGCCAGCGCGTGCGTCCACAGCCCCGCGCGGTCGAACGGCTCGGGCTCGTTCGCGTCGGCGGCGCCTTGTAGCGAAGGCGATTTCGGGCCGCTGGGCCCGAAGTGCTCGAAGACCTTCAGCGACAAGACCGTGTTGCGGATCGTCGAGAAGCCAAGCAACACGACCGCGCGCTCGACGGTGATCACCTCGTTGCGCACGCCCTTGTCCGCCGCCCGGCAGAGCGAGAGGACCTTCGCCGTCAACGCCGGGTCGGACGTGACCAGCCGCACGACCTCATGAGCGTCGGCCTGGTCGTCGGCGGTGAGTTGCAACAGCCGCGCCGCCACCGCGGGCAGCGTCGGCAGGGCGTCGAGCTGCCTGAGGATCAGCTCGATCCGCCGGGGCTTGGGCAACTCCGATGCGACCATAGCGTTCCTACACAAGCGATCTTCGGGAGGGCGAGGCCCCGGCCGAGCCGGCCATCACGGGGAACGCGCCGCTCGGCGGGCGCCTCGCCCCGCCGTCAAACCGATCGATCAAAGCTCGACCAGCGACGCGATCCGTGCCATCAACGCGTCCAAGTCGAACGGCTTCTTGATGAAGTCGTCGGCGCCGCTGGACAGCAGGTCGTCGATCTCCTCGCGGTTCACGACGCCCGACACGATCAGGACCTTCATGCCGCGCAACTTGTCGTTGCTGCGCACGGTCTTGCACACCACGTTGCCGTTCACGTCCGGCAGCATGTAGTCCAGGATCAACAGGTCCGGCTTGAACTCGTTGGTCATCAGCCCGGCGTCGTACCCGGTCGTCGCGGTCTGCACCTCGAACCGCTCGTCGCGCCCCAGCACGTCGCGGAACAGCTCGACGATCTGCGGGTCGTCATCGACTACCAGGACCTTCTTCTTCCCGCCCGCGAAGTCATCGGTCGGGATGTCGTTGTTCTTCATGAAGCGGATGAGCTCTTCGCGCGGGATGCGCCGGAAGCGCGAGCCGGGCACGCGGAAGCCCTTGAGCCGGCCGGCGTCGAAGCAGCGGATGATGGTCTGCTGCGAGACCTTGCAGATCTCCGCCGCCTCGCCGGTGGTGAACACCTGCTTGTCGTAGAGCGTGTCGGTGTCGCTGTTGCCGTTGGAAGTGCCGTTCTTGCTCCCGCTCATGGCTGTCCCTCGATCGTGAAGCCGGGGCGTCGAGTCGGGCCCGCCCCGCAACTGCACGCGTCCCTGCGTCGGCGGCCCGTCTTTGCCCAGGTTGTCCAACTTCACAATCGGGGGATTCAGCGCGCGACTTAATCGGGGTTGTAAGGGTTGGGGGCCGGTTAAAGAACGCCGATAAACGGCGGGGAGGGACCTGAAAGCAGGAGCGGGACGCGGACTGGCAAGCTTCAGAGCGATCCAAGGGGCCAGGCGTCATTGTTGTCCAGAGGAATACCTCTAATTGGGGGGTTCTATATTGTCGGGCATTAACTATTTTGGGGCCACATCAAATGGTAATCACGATTTGTTTTGGAGCGAGAACCACGATGGTTTACAAACAACTTGCAGCCGCAGCCTTGGTCTTGACGGTCATCAACACCTACACGTTCGCCGATACGACGACGCAGATCCGGTTCGTCGAGGCGTACACGATCCACGGGGCGGCGCTGTCGGACTTCATGGGCCGTTCGGTCAGCGGGGCCGGCGACCTGAATAAAGACGGCTACGACGATGTCCTGATCGGCGCGATGGGCGTCGACAACCCCGATGGAACGCAGGGCCAGGCGATCGTCGTGAGCGGTATCGACGGCTCGATCCTGTACCGCTTCCAGGGTGCCAACTCGCGAGATTACTTCGGCGATTCGGTGAGCGGCGCGGGCGATGTCAACAACGACGGTTATCCCGACCTGCTCGTCGGCGCTCCAAACGAGCGGGTGTTGGGTGCTGCCAACGAGTACGCGAGAATATTTAGCGGGCGTGACGGATCGCCCCTATACACCCTGACCGCGCCGACAGCGGCCACGGATTTCGGGTCCGCCGTAAGCGGCGTGGGCGACGTCAACAACGATGGCTTCGATGATGTCGTGATCGGTGCATATTCCGACGATACCGCGGGCAGCAACGCGGGGGCCGCAACCGTTTACAGCGGCCGGGACGGCACCATCCTTTACCAGTTCTTTGGCGAAAACGACCGCAACCTCTTTGGTTTCTCCGTCAGCGGCGCAGGAGACCTGAACCAGGACGGTCACGCGGATATTGTGATCGGCGCAAAACGAGCAGACAAAGGAATCAACACCCCCGGCTCGGTATATATCTACAGCGGGATCGACGGGTCACACCTTTACGATCGGAATAACGCACTAGGCGGGGCGGTCTTTTACGGCCGAAAAGACTTTGATCAATTCGGCGGCGCAGTGAGCGACGCCGGCGACGTCAATAACGATGGGTTCCCCGACATCATCGTCGGTGCCGAAACCGCGGATGTTTCTGCGATCTCTAGCGGCGCAATCAAAGTCATCAGCGGCATCGACGGCTCTGATATCTATGCCAGTTCATTCCCGTTGAATTACGCGATCGCCGGCGACAACTTCAATGATAACTTTGGCTTTGCCGTCAGCGGGATCGGTGATGTGAACCAAGATGGTTTCGACGACATGGCTGTGGGAGCGGTCGAGCCCAATAACGAGTCCGGATACGTCAGAATCATCAGCGGGGCCGACGGATCACAACTTGCCAAACTACGCGGTGATCAGCGCGGCGACTATTTCGGGGCGTCGGTCAGCGACGCCGGCGATATCAACGGCGACGGCCTGCCGGACCTCGTTGTGGGTGCCTGGTACGGCGGGGAAAATAACGGGGGCTACGCCCGCGTCTTCGTCACGCAAATCGTCCCCGAACCGACCTCAATCGCGATGCTCGGCCTCAGCGGCTTCGCGTTGATCCGACGCCGACGCGCCATGCGGTAAATACGCCGGACCGTTGCTTAGCGCTCGGCCGGAACCACCACCGGCTCGCACCGCGCCGCGGGCTCGGTGACTGTTTGCCTGATCGCCCGCCGACCCAGCCAGCCTATCATCACCAACGCCGCGATCGTCGCCGCCACGCCCAAAGCCATGACCCAGGGCGATGTTTGCGAATTTTCATCCAGCCGATCGAGCCCCGCGGACAGGCCGCCTTCGAAGCGATCTTCGACGACACCGCCGTCGGCGACGACCAACGCGGCATCTATTGGTTCGACCAAACGCTGGGCCTGCGCCAAGTCGTCCGCTGGGGCAGCCCGATGCTCGGCAGCACGGTCACCTGGTTCTACCTCTCCAACAGCCAGGGGATCAACGCCGGCGAACGCACCGGCCTGAACAACCTCGGCCAGGTCGCCTACACCTTCGGCCTCGCCGACGGGCGCTGGGGCATCGCGCTGTGGGACCCGCCGACACTGACCTCGGGCGACATCGATAACGACGGCGACATCGACGACACCGACCTGGGCACCGCCTTTAGCAACTACACCGGCCCGCTCGCGCCGGGCACCGGCGGCAAGACCGCGCCACAAGGCGACACCGACGGCGACGGCGATATCGACGACACGGACCTGGGCACCGTGTTCTCCAACTACACCGGCCCGCTCGGCACCGCGACCGTCCCCGAGCCGGCTTCGCTCGCCACGCTGACGCTCGCCGGGCTGTGGGTGGCAAGACGGCGTCGGGGCTAAAAAAAAGCGGTCGAACCGCGCTGCGGTTGTATGCTTGTCACGGCATCGTTTGCCGTTTTGTACCCCGCTTCCCGTCGAATCGGGCAACCCCGGAGGCACCATGCGACACGACCCCGCCGCGGCGGCACGCGCCTTGACCTTCTGCTGCGCCGTCTTCACGGCCGCGAACGCCCAGGCCGACAAGGTGCCGTTCACGCGCATCGTCTCGCTGACCGGCGACCCGGTGATCAGCGGCGGGACGATGACCTCGATGACCTTCCCGGCGATGAACGACAACGGCCGGGTCGGATTCCTCACGACGATCGACAACGCCCCGGGCGGGCCCGGCACGGATCGGCGGATGTACGTCAACGACGGCGGGTTCTTCTCGCGAGAAGTGGTCCGCGAGGGCGAGGCCGTGCCCAGCGGCGACGGGCTGTTCGCCGACTTCTCGACGCCCATCCTCAACAACGCCGGGCAGGTGCTGTTCCATTCGACGCTGTCGGGCACCACCGGCGGGGCCGACGACAACGCCGGGGTCTATCTGAGCATGGTCGCGGAGTCGGTGTCGGACCCCACTCAGGTCGCGCGCAAGGGGGCGAGCGCGCCCGACGGCAACGGCGTCTTCGCGAGTTTCAAAAGCCTGTCGCTGAACGAAACCGGGCACTCCGTGTTCGAGGGCACGCTCGCGAACACCGTCGCCGGCGGCGCCGACGACGCGGGCATCTACCTCGCCGGCCCCGAGGGCCTGACCCAGATCGCGCGCAAGGGCCAGGCCGTGCCCGGCGGCAACGGCGTCTTCGCCGAGTTCGGCACGCCGCGGCTCAACGACGCGGGGCAGATCAGCTTCGTCGCCGAACTTGCGCAAACGACCAACTCGGTCCAGGACGACACCGCCTTGTACCTGTACGACCCGCAGTCGGGGCTGACCCAACTCTTGCGCGAAGGCCAGTCGTATGCGAGCGGCGCGTGGATCGGCGACATCAACAACGGCACCACCAACGGCTTCAACAACGCCGGCGAAGTGGTCTTCCCCCACTCGCTCGTCACCGCCTCGAACAACTGGGCCATGCTGCGTGTCGGGCCTAACGGCGCGATCACCGAGTTGTTCCGCGAGGGCGAGCCTTCGCCCGACGGCAACGGGACAATCAACTACGGCACCTCGGCGCGCGTCCTCAACGAGGCGGGGCAGACGACGACGACCGTCTTCATCAACAACAGCACCCGCGGGTCGTCCGACAACACCGGCGTACTCCTCGCCGACGGCGCGAACGACCCGGTCATGCTGCTGCGCGAGGGCCAGCCCGCGCTCGACGGCAACGGCGAGTTCGCGACGTTCTATTCGTCGATCGTCAACAACGCGGGCCAGGCCGTCATCGCCGGGCAACTGCGCGGTACCGAAGAGAGCTTCCTCGACAACGAACTGATCTACTTCCACGACCCGGCACTGGGGATGCACAAGGTCGCGCGCGAGGGCGACGACCTCTACGGCGCACTGGTCCGCACGGTCAACAGCGGGTCAAACGGCGGGATCAACGACGCGGGCGCGGTCGCCTACCGCTTCTGGCTCTACGACGGGCGGTACGGCATCGCGGTCTGGCAACTGGTCGATCGCATCCCCGGCGACACCGACGCCGACTTCGACATCGACGACATCGACCTGGGAACGATCTTCGGCAACTACACCGGCCCGCTGACGCCCGGCACCGGGGGCATGACGCCGGCCGACGGCGACACCGACGGCGACGGCGATATCGACGATACCGACCTGGGCACCGCGTTCTCAGCGTACACCGGCCCGTTCGACGCCGCGGCGGTCCCCGAGCCGACCTCGCTCGCCGCGATCGTACTCGCCGGCACGGTCCTCATGCGTCGCCGACGGGCTTAGTGTTCGGCGCGGACCGCGGCCGGCTCGGCGACGGTCCGGCGGATCGCCCGCCGTGCCAACCAGCCCATCATCACCAACGCCGCGACCGTCGCCGCCACGCCCAAAGCCATGACCCAGGGCGATGTTTGCGAATTGCCATCGAGCCGCTCGAGCCCCGCGCCCAGGCCGACAACCACCGCGACGCGCGGCGCCAGGCCGATCAGCGTGCCGATCACGAACGGGCGGACCGGCACGGCGAAGACCGCGGCGAGGACGTTCGTCGAGCCATACGGCACGACGGGCGAGAGCCTGAGCAGCCCGACCAGCAGACCGGCGCGGGCGGGCGAAGCGCGGGTGATCGCCTCGCACACCGCCGCGCCACGCGGGTAGCGCTCGATCAGCCGCATCGCGCCCGGGCCGGCCAGCCGCCGGCCGACCGCGTAGCCGATCGGCGAGCCGAGCGTCGCGCCCAACAGGGCGACCGCCAGTCCCGCGGGCAACCCCAGCGCCCAGCCGGACAGCAGCGACAAGACGTGCGTGGGCAAGAGCGCCAGCCCGCAGCCGAGCACGCCGACGGTCACCAAGAGCAGCGCGATGCCCAACCCGCCGGCGCGCAACTCGTCGGCGTAGGCGTAGGCCAGCGCGAGCGCCCCGACCCCGCCGAGCGCCTGGCCGACGGCGGCGAAGAAGACCACACCCGTGGGCCGGACCAGTTTCGTCAGGGTGTCGCGTCGGGTCACGCCCCAACTGTAGGCCGACCACTTTGTGCCGGCCGCGAGTTAGACGCATCCCAAGCAATTCGTATGCGTTCGAGGATCAATCGCTCCGTGGCGGGAGCCCGGAGCGTGCGGCTACAAAGCGCTCTTTCGCGTTGCCCAAGCCCGTTGATCCATGCACCGGGCTTCCGCCGGGTGCGATGGGAAACGCCTCAATACTTCTTGGGATGCGTAGTACAGCACCATGCCATCACATTGTCCATCGCACCGGATGTCAATCCGGTGCCGATGGTGGCACCGAACGCCTCGGGCACCGCGTTCACATGCGGTGCTGAAGAAAGATCACGCCAATGGCTCCGCGATTCGAAAGCCTCACCGCCGACGCCGGGCGACGAGCAGCCCGCCGAGCGCGAGCAGCGCCGCGCTCGCGGGCTCGGGCACGTTGGTTGGTCCGAGCGGTCCGGTGTAGCTGGAAAAGAGGGTGCCCAGGTCGGTGTCGTCCACGTCGCCGTCGCCGTCGGTGTCGCCGTCGGCGGCGGTTTTGCCGCCGGTGCCGGGCGCGAGCGGGCCGGTGTAGTTGGAAAAGGCGGTGCCCAGGTCGCTGTCGTCGATGTCGCCGTCGCCGTCGGTGTCGCCGGGCAGCACGACCGAGCCGGGCGCGCCGACCGCGAAGAGCGAGGCGTGGTTGAGTACGGCCCAGACGTGGTTGTTGAAGGTATCGACGCCGAAGGCGCCCAGGTCGCCGGCGTCGAACGTGCCGCCGCCGAGCTCGGCGAGGTAATCTTCGAACGAGCCAAAGAACGGCGTCGGCGTCCCGGCGGTGTTGCCATCGACCGCGTCGGTCCATTGCTGCGCGACGGTGTCGAACCACAGCAGGTCCAGGTCGGCCTCGGTCGCGCCGGCGGGCAGCGATCCGTCGTTGTAGGTCAGCTGCAGGACGAACAGGTCGTCGGGCGCGACGCCGAAGACCACGTCGACCGCGTCGCCGATCAGGTCCGCGCTGCCCGAGGTGTCGGGGTTGGCGGTGATCTGCATCGAGATGTTCTGGTTGATGTCGCTGGTGCCCTCGATGAAGGTGGCGGCGACGTCGAAGGTGTTGACGCCGATCCGGCCGACGAGCGTCCCGCCTGGCGAGAAGCTGCCGAAGTCGCTGTTCGCGTTGACGTTTGTGTAGTTCAGGGTCCAGACCGCGTCGGGCACCGCCTCTTTGTTGCCCAGGAACACTTCGAGGTCGACGAACTCGTTGACGACGTAGGCCGCCTGCTCGAGGGTGACGGTGAACGTGCCGGTGCGCAGGCCCGACAGCTGGCCGAAGCGGTTGAACGTCGCGGAGGCCTGCAGGTCGTCGCCGTCGAGCACGCGGTCGTCGATGTTGATGCCGGTGACGTCGAACGGCCCATCGACCAGGAAGCTGGTGACCTTGACCGCGGCGCGGAAGCCGTTGGCGGGCGCGGGGGCGTTGGAGAGGGTGATCTGCTGGGCGGCGCTGACGTTGACGCCGGCGAAGTTGCCGCTGAGCTGCTGGGGTTCGTACAGGTCGATCGACATGGTCACGACGTTGTCCGGGTCGCCCGGGTCGCCGTCGTTGATGATGGTGAGGTCGCTCTCGTAGGTGCCGCTGGGCAGCGAGCGATCGACCGTGACGGCGTCGGGGTTGAAGATGGTCTGGCCGTCGGCGATCGGGTCGCCGTTGGGCAGCGTGCCCGCGGCCAGGTCCCCGCCGGGGACCAGTTCGATGGAGTAGGTCGTGGCGGTGCCCGAGTCGTTGGTGACCGACAGCCCGTGTCCGAAGGTGCCGGTGCCGCGGAGGGTGTTGTTGCCGAGCGTGGAGCCGGTCACGTCGGTGTCGCCCTGGTTGACCGAGGGGAAGACCTCGCCTTCGCCCCCGCCGCCGGACGAGCCATCGACCGAGACGTTATCGATGGCGAACTCGCTGGTGCCGCCGAAGGTCTCGATGTCGCCGAGGTAAAAGCCGATGTCTTCGATCTCGGAGAACGGCTCGCCGCTATTGTCGTCGAAGAGGTCGTTGACATCGATCAAGACGTTGCCCGAGCGCCCGTTGAACCCGCCGAAGGTGCCGCCCGCGTTCCAGACCTCGTTGAGGTCGACGAAGACGAACGTCTCGTAGGTTTCGTCGCCGCCTGGTCCGGCGTCGAAGTCGAACACGTACAGTTCGAGGAAGTCGGGCGCGTCTTCGCCGGCGATGGCCCAGGCGAAGTCGAAGCTGACGGAGCTGGGCCCGCCGGTCGGCGAGTTGAAGAAGCCGATGAAGATGTCGGCGCCGCCGGTGCTGAGCGGGTTGCCCCACCACGCGTCGCCGGAGATGTTGGGCGCGTTGCCCGCGGCCTGGTACTGGCTGTCGAAGAAGCTGTTGTTGCCCATGAAGTTGTTGAACGAGACGCCGTCGGGCGTGTCGAACTGACCGCCGTCGGCGAGGTTGTTCAGCCCGCCCTGGGGGAACTCGTCCCAGATAAACCCGTCGCCCGAGGGCCCGGACGTGAAGCTGTAGAACTGGGCCGACGCCCCGCCGGCCAGGGACAAGGACACCGCCGCCGTCAGCAACGAACGCATCGAAAGCCCGCTCATGTCTATTCCTTTTCTCTCCCGGCCTTCCTAAACGCCGCGCTGCCTGGCCGGTCGGCAACGACGCAACGATCCGTCGGAATCCCGCCTGCTTGTCTCGACGTCGCGACCTCCCCCTGCTGACAAGAGATGCAACGGGCCATCCTTCGATGACCTGAGTCCTGATAATTTACCCCAACAATCGGGCGTTTCCAAGCCTGTCTCGCGGGATTTGGGCAAAACAGGCGGCTCGCGGGCTCTGGCCGGCGTCACCGGTCCGCCACCAGCACGCGCGGCAGCTTCTCGTGGTCCACCAGCACGCTCGGGTGACGCAGGCCGTGCTCGCTCGCCAGGTCGATCACGGCCTGCTTCTGGCACGCGGCGATCTCAACAACCAGCTGCCCCGGGTCGGCCAGCAGCCGCTTCGCCCCGGCGATCAGCGGGCGGACCAGGTCCAGCCCGTCGGCCCCGCCTCGCAGCGCGTGCGTCGGCTCGTGGTCCTTCACGTTCGGCTCGACCGCGTCCCACTCGTGATCGGGGATGTAAGGCGGGTTCGACACCAGGTACGTCAGCCGCTCGCCCTTGAGCGGCTCGAGCAGGTCGCCTTGGCGGAAGTCGATGCGGTCGGCGACGCCTTGCAGCTTCGCGTTTTCCCGCGCAACGATCAGGGCGTCGTCGTGCAGGTCCGTCGCGATGACCGTCGCGTCCGAGCCGGCCTTGGCGAACTGCTTGGCCAGCGCGACCGCGATCGCGCCGCTGCCCGTGCCGACGTCCGCGATGCGCGGGCTCGCGAAGCCCGGCGTGCGGCGGGCGTGCTGCAAGACGTGCTCGACCAGCGTCTCGGTGGACGGCCGGGGGATCAAGACGGCGCGGTTGACCTTCAGCATCATCGAGAAGAACGGCGCCTGGCCAACCAAGTAATCAACCGGCTCGTCGTCCATCGCGCGCTCGACCAGCTCGCGGAACGCCGCCCGCTCCAGCTCGCTCGCCGGGCGGTGCGGGTCCATGTACAACTTGAGCCTCGGCGTGCCGAGCACGTGCGCCAGCAGCATCTCCGCGCAGACCCTCGGCGAGTCGATGCCCTTGCGCTCGAACGCCGTGGTCGTCCATTGCAAGAGCCGCTTGCTTGTCCAGGGCGCGTCGGGCATGCGTGGGGGCTGGGGTTTGGGGTCGGGTTTGCCGATGACATGGTAAGAAGTATCAAGGCGGTTCATCGCGTAACGAACGCATCATCGACCCGGCCTTTCTCTGTTTAGGATACGTTGCATAGATCCTGGTTCTGTTTCGTCACTCAGGCCCCGAACCCCAGACCCCAGCAACATGCACGTCGCGCTGCTCGCCAACACCGCCTGGCTGGACGAAGAACTCGCCACGCTGCACCACGTCGTCGTCGGCCTGATCGACGAATCGACGCGGGTCGTGCAGGTGCTGCCGCGCGGCCGGGCCGAGGGCGAGACCGTGTCATTCGGCACGCGGCTCTCGTGGCGCGAGGGCAAGCGGCGATGGCTCAACCGCCGGTCGCTGCGCAGGCTCGCCGAGCCGTTGCGCGAGCAGGGCGTCGGGCTGATCCACGCGCTCGACGGCCGGCTGTGGCTGGGCGCGCTCGACCTCGCAACCCTGCTCAATCTCCCCGCGGTCTTGAGCGCGAACAGTGGCATGGACGTCGCCCTCGCGACCCGGCTGTCCGACCGCATCGGCAAACGCCCGTGCGCGATCACCTGCGCGACCGCGCCCCTGGCCGAGCTGATGCGACAGGCCGTCGGCGGGGCCGCGCCGGTCGAACACGTCCCGCCGGGCGTGCACCTTGGCAAGGTCAGTGGACGCCGGGACGAAGAGACGCCTTGCATCGTTGTCAGCGGCAACGGCGGGGCGGACGAGCACGTCGCCGCGCTGCTCGATAGCGCCCGGCTCGCGATCGCCGAGCACCCCAACCTGCAACTGTTTTTCGATGGCCAACGCCAGGACCCGCACAAGCTCTGGCGCGCGATCAGTCGGCGGGGCCTGCTCGCCAACGCCACGCTCATCCCCCGCCGGCTGGGTCACCGCGAGGTGCTGCTGCGCGCGGGCGCGCTGTTACATCCCCAGCCGCTTGGCCGGGCGCGGTCGCTGACGCTGCGCGCGATGGCTCACGCCGTCCCCGTCATCGCCTGCGCCGACCCGCTGCTCGACTACCTGATCGACGGCACGACCGCGCGCGTCATCCACGAACCGACGCCCGACAACTGGGCACAGGCCATCACCGGCTTCGCCAGCAAGCCCGGGGCCTGGCGCGAGCTGGGCCAGTCCGCCAAGCAGTGGGTCGGCGAACACCGCCTCGCTTCCACGCAACTCGAATCCTTCCTGAGCGTGTACCGCGGGCTCATCGGCGAGCCGATCGCCTTCCCGGGGCCGAGCGGCAACGCGCTGTAAACACCGCCCCCGCATACGCGAGTTGTGTCAGAGCACCAAGCGTCAGCGAGTGACCAAGACATCCACCTCATGTCGCCCGCTCTCGCTTGGTGCTCTGATGTCAATCCATCAACGTGCCACCCGCGCCGCTTCATGCAACTTGCGTTTAGAATCCTCGTCTTGCAGGTCCTCCGCACGATCCCAGAACTGCGCGCGTATCGGAAATCGATCGCCCGCCCCGTCGCGCTCGTGCCCACGATGGGCGCGTTGCACGCGGGCCACCTCGCGCTCGTGGACGCGGCCAAGCGCCTGGCCGACGACGTCTGGGTCTCGATCTTCGTCAACCCCGCGCAGTTCGGCCCGACCGAAGACCTCGCCCGATACCCCCGGCCGATCGAAGACGACCTCGCCGCATGCGAACAAGCCGGCGTCACCGCGGTGTTCAACCCCGAGCCCGACACCGTCTACCCGCCCGGCGTCGCGCCGTCGTCGATCGACGTGCCGAGCCTGACCGCCGAGTTCGAGGGCGCGCACCGGCCGGGCCACTTCGCCGGCGTCTGCCGGGTCGTCCTCAAGCTGTTCAACCTCTGCCAGCCGACGTTCGCCTGCTTCGGGCAAAAGGACTATCAGCAGCTGCGCGTGATCGAGGCGATGGTCGCGGACCTGAACCTGCCGATCGCGATCCAGCGCGTGCCGACGGTGCGCGAGGCCGACGGCCTGGCGCTCAGCAGCCGCAACCGATATCTCGGCGACGAACAGCGCTCCCACGCCGTCGGGCTCTACAAGGCGTTGCAGCTGGCCAGGCAAATGATCGAAGACGACGGCGAAACCGACCCCGCCGCGATCGAGCGCGCGATGGTCCACACGCTACAGGCCCACCACTTCGAGCCCGACTACGCCGTGGTCCGACACGCCGACACGCTGTCGCCGATCGACCTGGTCCGCCCGCCGATCGTCGCGCTCGTCGCCGGCCGGCTGGGCGGGGTCCGGCTGCTGGACAACCTGGTCGTCTGATTGCATCGCGGCATTCAAACAGACGTTTTGTCATGCCGATCGGCGGTTGCGTCCGATAGTCGATTTACCCGTGTTGTCTGCCTCGATTCATGGCGACGCATGAAATAGGCGTTTCACACGCCGGGTTCAACGACTATGACCAAGCCCACCCGCGCCCGACAACTGCACTTCGATACGCTGGACGACGTCCTCGCCGAGGCACGACGCATCGCCGAGCACCCCGACGCGCCGACGCGCGGTGCCTGGTCCGCGTCGCAAAACATCTGGCACGTCGCCCGCTACCTCCAGGCGTCGGTCGAGGGATACCCCTTCAAGGTGCCGTGGTGGATGAAGCTCGTCGGCCCGCTTATGAAACACCGCATGACGAGCAAGCCCATGGCGTCGGGTTTCAACGCGCCGCGATCGGTCGCCGAACACATGGAGCCGCAGAACGTCGACCCGAGCCTCACGACGATGGACCGGTCGCTGGGCCTGCTCGAGACGTGGGTCGCGAAAGCGAACGAGCAGGGGTTCATCCCGCGCAACCCCGCCTTCGGGACCATGACGACCCAGCAGTGGATCGACCTGCACTGCCGACACGCCGAGCTGCACCTCGGGCTGATCGAGATCAACGACTAACCCACCATCCCATTCACGTGCAAGGACGCACCATGACCACGACGACCGCGACGGACCGCGACCGCGTATCGACACAGGCCACGGACACGGCCAACGCCGACCAGGGCCCGGGCACGCGCCGCCGGCTGCTCGACGCCGCGGCGGAACTGTTCGCGACACACGGCTACCGCGGCGTCGCCGTGCGCGATATCTGCGAACAGGCGTGCGCCAATATCGCCGCGGTCAACTACCACTTCGGCGGGAAGGACAAGCTGCACCGCGCCGCCATGGAGCACGCCCGACGGCGTGCCCTGCAGGAAAACCCGGGCCCCGCCGGGCCCAAGCCGGCCGGCCCGCTGCCGCCGGCCGAGCGGTTACGACGGCACCTACGCGCGATGTTAACTCGTGCGTTCGCGCAAGGGCCCGCCGGTTGGCACGCGCGCATGGTGCTGCGTGAGATGGTCGAACCGACGCCTGCGCTGCGCGCCGCCGTGCAAGAGAACCTCGCGCCCTACCAGCGCAAGCTCGAGGCGATCGTTGGCCAACTGATGCAGCAAGACCCCGACACCGACGCGGTCAGGGACGCCGCCGACGCCGTCCTCGCCGCCGCCGTCTACTACCAGACCTGCCGGCCGGCGATCAAGCACCTGCGCCCGGGCCTGACCTTCGATCAGCAGACCGCCGAGCGCTTGACGGATCAGCTCACGTCGATGGTTTTGAACGGCATTGGCGCGTCACCGGGTCTGTGACGCGAATCGAAGCCGTGTCTCGGCTTCTAAATCAATAGCGACTACTCGCTCGAAGACGTGTTTGCTCCCGCCTGATGCGATGGCGAACTGCTTTTATCCGATCCCGCGTCGGATTGATCCTCCGTGTCTTCGTCGGTCTTGCTACGTTCGGCCTGGGCCTGCGCCTTCTCGACCGCTTCGCGTTGGCGCTCTTCGCGCAGCTTGCGCTGGCGTTCGAGGATGGCGGGGTGGCGGTAGGTCTCGTCGCGCGGGGCCTGGACGTGCGGCGCGGGCGCGTATGCGGGGCGGGCGTTGACCTGCGTGTCCAGCCGGGTGTTCTCGATCCGGCCGTTGGGCCCGCCGAGCGTGCGCGGCTGGTAGCGGTTGGGATTGTCGTCGGCGTAGGCCGTGGCGTCGCGCGGGTCGGTGGGCGGGCGCAGCAGTTGCGGGCTGAGGACGTAGACGGTGTTGGCGGGGGTGAGCGTGAGGATCTCGGCGCCGTCGATGGTTTGCTGGTTGAAGACCCAGCCGCCGGCGGGGCTCGGGCCGATGTAGTCCGGCCGAGCGATCAGCGCGGTGATGCCGGGCGCCCGCAACAGGTAGCGTTGGCCGGCACGCGGGTCGGCGGCAAACAGATCGACGCGCGTCGTCCGGTAGGGGTCGCGATCGCCGAAGCGGTCCAGCAGCAGCGACCCGACGCCGAACTGACCGAGCCCGGGCTGGGTCAGCCGCTGGCTCGCGGCGTTGGGCCCGGTGTCGCCGACGTTGCGGTCCACCGGCGTGCCGACCGCGACCTGCCCCAGCGCGGGCATCGCGCCGCTGAGCATGAAGCACAGCGTGGACGCGGCAACAAGCTGGATTCGCTTACACATACCTCTATTGTATCGGCACGATCCGAACATCAAAAGAGTGTCGGGTGCCCGGGGTCGAGTCCGCGAGCCCCGGAACGAATCATGATGAATAGACGCGAGAGCGGCATGTTCCGGGGGTCGCAAGCTCCACCCCGGCCACCCATACAACTATTCATCATTCACAGATTAAATCGCCCTGAATATCCGGCTCGGCCCAACCCCAGAACCTGCACCAGCGTTTACACTCTCGCCATGACCACGCCCCGGGCCGAGCTCGCCGACTTCGACGCCATCGCCGATAAGCTCGGCGCGTTGCGTTCCGCGCTGGGCAGCGTCATCGTCGGCCAGCGCGACGCGGTCGACCTGCTGCTCACCGCGCTGCTCTGCCGGGGGCACGTGCTGGTCGTCGGCGTGCCGGGGCTGGCGAAGACGCTCTTGGTCCGCACGCTCGCCAAGGCCGTCGGGCTCGAGTTCTCGCGCATCCAGTTCACGCCGGACATGATGCCCAGCGACATCCTCGGCACCGAGCTGATCCAGGAAGACGAGCGCGGCGAGCGGCACCTGCGTTTCGTCAAGGGCCCGGTCTTCGCGCAGCTGATCCTCGCCGACGAGATCAACCGCACCCCGCCGAAGACGCAGGCGGCGCTGCTGGAGGCGATGGCCGAGCACCAGGTCACCGCGGCGGGCAAGTCGATGAAGCTCGAAGAGCCGTTCGTCGTCGTCGCGACGCAGAACCCGATCGAACAGGAAGGCACGTACCCGCTGCCCGAGGCTCAATTGGACCGGTTCATGCTCGCGCTGGAGGTCGGCTACCCGACACTGGAAGAGGAAAAGAGGATCGTCGCGGAGACGCCGCGCATCGTCGCCGCGGCAAACGAGGTGCAGCCGGTGGTCACGCGCGACGAATTATTGAAGTTTGCCGACGCGGTCTGGCGGATGCCGGTGTCTGAGCACGTGGTGGACTACGCGGTGCGTTTGGCGCGGGCGACCCGGCCGGACGACGAAGGCTCGCCGGAGGTCGTGAAGAAGTACGTCGGCTGGGGCGCGGGCCCGCGCGCGGGGCAGGCGCTCCTGCACGGCGCGAAGGCCGTGTCCGCGATGGCGGGCGAGCCGACGCCGAGCTGCGAGCACGTGGACAGGATCGCGCCGTCGGTGCTGCGGCACCGCGTGCTGACCAACTACGCCGCCGCGGGCGACGGCGTCAGCGCGGGCGACGTGGTGAAGGCGGTTGTGGCGGCGGTGACGCCGGCGAAGTATGGGTGATTGATTAAGCAGCGACGCGATTGATCGCGCCGGGTGCCACTGACAAGGCTTGGCTTGTCAGTGCCGATGTCGCCGCGGCATACACGCACTGACAAGCTACCGCTTGTCAGCGGCACCCGATCCAGACTCAAACAACAACTCGTCCCGCTTCGGTCAGCGTCGCCTTAATCGCCTCCATCACCGGCCGATCACGCTCGAGATCAAACGCCGATTCTTCCCACGCGCTCTTTGGGTACAGCCACACCGCCTTGGTCTTGAGGTCGGCCGGCTCGTCGGCGTAGCGCGGGAAGACGTGGGCGTGCAGGGCGGGTTCGAGGTTGCCGAGCATCTCGTAGTTGATGCGCAGCGCGCCGGTCACGGCCAAGACCGCGTCACCGAGCGCGGCCATGTCGTCGAGGAACCGCTGTCGCTCTTCGCCGGCGAAGTCGTTGAGGTGCGCGACGACGGGGTCGGGCAAGAGCAGGCAGTAGCCCTTGAGGAACTGCGCGTCGCCGAGCACGGCCCAGCCGGACTTCATACGGGCGATGGTCTTCGGGTTGGTCCCGGCATTCGCCTCGGCGACGCGCTGATGGATGAGCGTGGGGTGGGGCATGACGCCAGCGTACCACGAGCGATCGACGACAACGCTGTCGCGTAGCCGCCGCGTCACCACGCGGGGGACGGATCATCACACGTTTGTCGTTTGAAGTCGGCTGCCAACTCTCGATCAACACCGACTCGACCCCCGCGTGGTGACGCGGCGGCTGCTTCAACGGCTTGATCGTTTAGTTCCGCTGGTTCGCACCGACAAGCCGAGCCATGTCGGTGCCACGCGCAAACAAAAACCGCCGAGGCGCTTCTCGGCGGTTTTGTTCGATGCTTGTTTGCGCGCTGCTTACCGCATCACGTCTTTTTCGTCTTCCAGCTTGATCGCCGGGTTCTGCTTGGACTCGGTCGTGCCGGGCGTCTTGTAGTGCAGCATCTTGGTGCGCTTCAGGAGCAGCGGCTGGGTCATCGGCGAGCCGTCGGGGTTTGTCTTCGGTTCGCCGGTGAGCGCGTCGATGACCGGGACGGTGATCGGTTTTCCGGTGGACGGGTCGGTGACGAGTTTGACTTCGCCGAAGATCCCGCCGACGAAGACCTTGAACTGGTCGACGTCGTCCTTGTCGACGGGCCAGATGGCGACGGACTCGCGGGCGTAGTCTTCGCCCTTGAACACCCGGCCGGGCACCTCGACGGGCGGGACGAGCAGGGGGTTCTGGGTCAGTTCGAGCACAGCGCGGAAGACGCGCGGGTCGACGCCGAGGTTCGCGGTGATGATCTCGCCCGCGTCGTTCTGGATGACGATGCGCGGGTCGAAGAACAGCTCGTCCTGCTCGTAGTTGGTGACCTTGTAGGTCATGTACCAGTACCAATCGACGCTGCCGTCGGCGTTCTCGATGGCGATGGTGTCGGGCGTGCTGTGCTGGAAGTCGAAGGACCAGCTGTTGGTGACGGCGTCGGGCTGGGGCGCGGCGGGCTTGGGCGCGTCCGCGTCCTGCGCGAGGCAGGCGGGGGACACGGCGGCGGACAGGGCGGCGCACAGCAGGGCCGGGAGACAGCGCTTCATCATCACCTCGGATCAGGGGTTAACGCAACGGGCGGCATGGGCCGCTGGAAGCTACCATTGTACGAGGGGTTACGGCCCGGTCAATGCCCAGGCGAACAGGTAAGCCGCAAACCCCGCCAAGCCGATGGGTCCGTCATGGCCAGCGTCACCAACCTGCACCCGCCAACCCCGCCCGGCGGCGGGGGGCTGTACCTCGGCCCGGCCCCGAAAGACGCGCGGCGATCGGCCCTGGCGATGCTGCTCACCGGCCGGCCGAGAGAGGACGACGCGGCGGTCGACCACTTCCTGCATTTCGCCCAGCAGCAACACCTGAAGCTCGACGCCCTGTGGATCGCCGGCGAGGGCGGGCCGACCGGGCGGATGCTCGGCGCGGTGCTGCTGGTGCCCAACCACGGCTCAACCGCCATGCTCTTCGTCGGCCAGGCGACAGGCTGGCGCGACACCTCGGCGGTCGTCGCCTTGGTCCGCGCGGTCTGCGATGGGCCGGGCCGCCAGGGCGTCAGCGTCGTCCAGTCCCTGGTCGATCCGGGACAGGTGCTCGAGGGGCAAGTGCTTGAGCGGGCGGGGCTTAAACGGCTGGCGAAGCTGATCTACATGCAGCGCAACATCGAGCCGGGCGAGCACCGCGTGCCCCGGCCGGTGTCGCTGGGCGGCTGCCGATCGCCGAGGATCGTGACGTACAGCGACCCGACCCACGCCGACTTCGCCCGCGCGATCGAGGCGAGCTACATCGACACGCTCGATTGCCCGGGGCTGGTCGGCATGCGGCAGATCGACGACATCATCGCCGGCCACCAGGGCACCGGGCGGTTCGAACCGGCCAACTGGCTGGCTTACTTCGACGAGCACAACCAGCCGATCGCGGTGCTGCTGCTCGCCCAGGTCTCGCAGGGCGGGGCGCACGAACTGGTCTACCTCGGCGTGTCGCCGGCGTACCGGGGCAAGGGCATCGGCGGGGCGCTGATGAGCTACGCGGTGTCCGAGGCGGCGCGCCAAGGCGGGGCCAAGCTCTACCTCGCGGTGGACGACCGTAACGACCCGGCGGTGCGGCTGTACAACGCGATGGGCTTCCGCGCTTCGACGCGCAAGGTCGCGTACGTGCTGCCGCGATGAGCCGACAACCACAACACCCCACGACAGCGCGCTTGTATGCGCGAACCGCATCAACGCGAGGCGCGCCGTCAACGCGCGGGACGGCGATCAACACAGCAACGCGCAACACGATCCCTCTGCAGCGCGACGCGGCGCGATCGGGTGTACGCCCGATTTCACCTTGTCAGCAAGAAAAAAAGTACACACTGCTTTTCCACAGCGGACGAGTGGTGCGTGAGCGGTGGATAAAAAAATTTTTCGCCACTGGCCGACGCGCCAGCCGCGATTTGGTTTGTCAAGCGCGTGAAGTGCACCATGAGGGGGCTTGAATCTTTTGCCCGATGCCTTATCTTCTCACTCCGCGGTTAAGGACAACCGCGAAGCACCTCTCGGTCGATCGGGCACGATAGCCAGTCCCGTTTCACCCGGCCGAATCGAGGCGACACCCGGACGGACCCACAACTTCGTGACGGTCAGAGCGAAGGGTCTCTGCCGAAATCCAGACACCGACGTCCGGTCGATCCGATACCGGCCGGCGCTATCCGACGAGGAGTGATCGTGACCACGACCACCCACGCGATCGATATCGATTCGCGCATCGCAGACTCGCTACGCAAGCAACTCGGGCCCCAGAAGTTCGCGATGTGGTTCGACGCCAGCGCGGGCTTCGACTACCGCCCCAGGGACCGCCGACTCACCGTCACCGTCCCGACCCAGTTCGCACGCAGCTGGATCGACCGGCACTTCGCCGCGGACCTGCGCAACGCCGCCCGCGAGACGGTCGGCAACGACGTGGTGCTGGACCTGCGCGTCGGCCAGCAAGACGGACAGGCCCACACCGCGCAAGGGCCCGCCGTGCCCGCGCCCGTCGAGGTCCCCGTCGTTTCCACGCGCGTCAATACGACGTCCCCGGCCCGACACAACCCACGCACCGCCCCCAACGCCTACAAGCACCGGCTGCATCAGTTCGTCACCGGCCCGTCCAACCAGCTCGCCTTCTCCGCCGCCCAACGCGCCGCCGACCTCGACGACCCCACCGCCAACCACCCCCTGTTCCTCCACGGCGACTGCGGCGTCGGCAAGACCCACCTGCTCCAGGGCATCTGCGCGCTGGCCAAGCAGCAGCACCCCTCGGCCAAGGTTGTTTACATGACCGCCGAGCAGTTCACCAACGACTTTATCGCCGCGGTCAGGCAAAACAAGCTCGAGGCCTTCCGCCGACGCATCCGACGGCTGGACCTGCTGGCGATCGACGACGTGCACTTCCTGGCGTGCAAGGAGAAGACCCAGACCGAGTTCCTGTGCTGCTTCGAGGAAAACGACCTGGCCGGCGCCCGCGTCGTGCTCGCCAGCGACAGCCACCCCAAGCGGATCGCCAGCTTCTCCGAAGCGCTCGTCTCGCGCTGCGTGCGCGGGTTGGTCGTCGAGATGAAAGAGCCCGACGCCGCGACCCGACGCGCCGTCCTGACCGAGCTCGCCCGCCGACGCGGCCTGCTGCTGCAGCCCGCGGTCATCGAGCTGCTCGGCCAGCGCTTCGCCGGCTCGGTCCGCGAGCTCGAAGGCGTGCTCACCCAGCTGCACGCGCTCGCCTCCCTGACGGGCCAACACGGCCAAGCCGGGCCCAGCACGCCCGGCAGCCCGCGGCTGGTCGGCCGAGAACTCGTCGATCAACTGCCCGACTTCAGCGCCCCCGCCGTCCGCAGGCCCGTCCGTTTCAGCACGATCGTCAAGGTCGTTTGCGAACGCCTGGGCGTCGAGCCGGGTCAGCTCGCCGGCTCGTCCCGCCACAAGTTCCTGGTCCTCGCCCGCTCCTTGTCGGTCTACCTCGCCCGCGAGCTGACCACCATGAGCTACCCCGAGATCGCCCACGCCATGGGACGCAAGAACCACTCGACCGTCATCACCGCCGACCAACGCCTGCGACGCCAGCTCACCGCCGACGAACCGATCATGCTCCCCGCGGGGGCAGGCTCGGTCACGCCCCGTGAACTGGCGACGACCCTGTCCCGCGAGGTCGTCCGCAGCGCCGCGTAGCGCCGGCCGATGCCCGGCCGATTCTCGAGCCTCGCGGTTGCCGAGATCGCTTGGTTCTGCTACGGTTTGAGATTCGCGGTGCTGACGGCCAGCCGCCCACCGCGTGCGCTACGGGGTGTAGCTCAGCTTGGTAGAGCGCTACGTTCGGGACGTAGAGGCCGCAGGTTCAAATCCTGTCACCCCGATTCCACTTCCTGACCCAGAAGCGCGGCTCCCGCAACGGCGAGCCGCTTTCTTTTGCCAACACGCTCAGACTTCTGCTTGTACCCGTGATCGCCACGCGGGATGATGTACACTGGAACGCGCGACAACAAGCCCCTCGCGCCCCACAGCGGGTCCCTGTCGATGAGCCCTTGTGTAAATGCCCCTTGTCAAAGAAATCCAACCGCATCGGCCACTACGTCTTGGCATCGCGGCCGATGCGGTTGGAACCGACACGAAGTAGGCCTTCAGTTTGAGTGCGGCGCCTCTGCCTCGGACCAGAAGCCCTGTGCCGCAGCATGTTTCGCGTAGGTCTTAAACGATCGGGGGGCACGCCCCAGGGCACGCTGTACGCCGTCAGTGGTGTGTGCATTCACGCCGGTCGCGGTGAGTTCGAAGAGGTAGCGCAGCAGGTTGGCGAAATCATCGGGCACGCCGGCGTCGGTCAGCCCGCGATGCATGTCATCGATGGTGATCGGGGTGTAACCGATGGTGCGACCGGTGGCCTCGCTCAGCTGATTCGCAACCTCTGCGAAGGTCAGCAACTCGGGGCCGGTGACCTCGTAGAGTTCGCCATCGTGCCGCGAGTCCGTCAAGGCCGCGACCGCAACGTCCGCGATGTCGTCGATATCGATGAAAGGCTCAGCCACATCCGGGTTGGGCAGCGTGATCTGCCCGGCGTTGACCATGCCGACGAACTCGCCTTCGCTGAAGTTCTGGCTGAACCAGCTCGCGCGGACGACCGTCCAGGCGAGCCCCGACCGCTCAACGATCTCCTCGCACTGCCGGGCCTCGGGTTCGCCACGGCCCGAGAGCAGGACGAGCTTGGAGACACCGGCGTCCTTTGCCAAGGCGGTGAAGGCTTGCAGGTCAACGGCGGCCTGGGGCACAGCCAGGTCGGGCGTGTAGACAACGTAGGCGGCGGTCACGCCTTCCAGCGCGGGGGCCCAGGTCTCGCGAGCGTTCCAATCAAATGCAATCGCTGCGCTGCGTGATCCACGGCGGACGGCGATGCCCTGGTCTTCAAGGCGTTGGGCAACACGGCTGCCGGTCTTGCCGTTGGCTGCGATGACGAGGATCAGGGGGCTGTTGGCGTGGTTCGCGGTCATGGTCGTGCTCCTTTTCAAAGGGCGGTTGGTATCGGCCGGGCCACAGCGGCGATCGGCAACTGTCCAAAGAATAGGGCTCATAACTAGACAAACAATGATTAATAATCGCTAAAATATTGCACATCGTCCAGATATGAGGCCAGATAGCGCAAATGCCTTTATACTCTCATCATGCCTGCAGCGAAGCCGAGATCCAAGCCCCCTGAGGCCGTGTGGGACAGAGTTGATCCACTCGGTGAGATGCTGCACGCCCTGAAAATGGATGGCGTGGTCTACGCGCGCTCACACCTCACGGCGCCGTGGGGTATCGATTTGCCTCCGATGCCGGGCTGTCTGATGTTCCACGTGGTCACGGCCGGGCAGTGCACGCTTGACGTGCCGGGCGAAGAGCCGCTGCGATTGCTGCCCGGGCAATTCGCGCTCGTCCCGCACGGCCAGGGGCACAAGATCCTGCACCGCCAAGGCGCGACGAGCCGCAACTTCTTCGACCTGCCGATCGAGCGTGTGACCGATCGTTACGAAGTGCTCCGCCATGGCGGTGGGGGTGAAGCAACCACCCTGATCTGCGGCTGTGTGAAGTTCGACCACCCCGCGGCAACGGACCTTGTCGAACTGCTGCCCGCCACCCTGCACATCGAGACCTGGCGCGATTCCCATGCGGAGTGGATGCACAGCACGCTCCGGTTGATGGCGGCGGAGACCTCCGCGATGCAGCCGGGTGGCGAAACGATCGTGACCCGGTTGGCCGACATCCTCGTCATCCAGGCGATCCGCAGTTGGCTCAGCTCGAACCCGACCGCTCACACCGGTTGGCTGGGCGCGATCCGTGACGAACGCATCGGGCCCGCGTTAACGCTGATGCACCGCCGTCCTACTGAGAACTGGACCGTCGCGTCGCTTGCCGGTGAAGTATCGATGTCACGCTCCGCGTTTTCCGCCCGCTTCACCGAACTCGTGGGCAAGTCGCCGCTGCAGTACCTCACGGACTGGCGGATGCACCTGGCGGGGACGTGGCTACGCGAGGAGGGTGTCACGCTCGCAGAGTGTGCAAGCAGGCTGGGGTACGAGTCCGAGCCGGCGTTCAGCCGTGCGTTCAAGCGTGTGGTCGGCGTTGCCCCGGGGGCGTGGAAGAAGCGGCAACAGGGTGCTACTGCGGGGGATCAGAAACCGGCATGAAAGTTTGCATCGTTGGTGCATCAGGGAAACTCGGCCGGTACATGGTCCGGCACGCGCTGGGCCGTGGCTACGGCGTGGTCGGCGTCTGTCGGGAGGCGAGTGTCGACAAGTTAGACGCATACAAAGATCGCATCGCGATCGTACCGGGCAACACGAACGATGAAGAAGTGATCCAACGCGCGGTCCAGGGGTGCGACGCGGTGCTGACGGTGCTCGTGCCGTGGGGGGTTCAACAGTACGCCACGGGCACGGCTCAGGCGGTGCTTGACCACGCCCCTAAGGACGCAAGGTTGATCTTCTCCTGCGGCTGGCACATCACGCGGGATGGTCAAGACAAGTATCCGCTGAGCTTACGGGTCTTCGTTGGGATCTTTGGCTTTATCGCACGCCTTGTGCGGTTCGCCGACCTAAGCGACCAGGTCGAGGCGTGCCAACGCATCTTTGACAGCAAGACACGGTGGACGGTCGTTCGCGGAAGTGATCTCGAAGAGGGCGAGAGCCAGGGGCTGCCGGTCTGGAGTGAGCATGTTGGTGACCCCATCCTCAAGAGCAACCGGACCCGCAGGATCGACTTCGCCTTGTTTATGGTGGAAGCGATCAAGAATGACGACTTGATCCAACAAGCACCCGCGATCGTCGGCTGCAAGACGCCCTCCGCTCTGGCGGCTAGCGGTCAAGGCCGGGGCCCAGGCTTGTGATTCACCTCGCCGCCGCCTGCCACCGCGACTCCGCATCGGAGAGAGACCTGGATGGATCAACCATCGGTTTGACGCGTGGACGCTCGCCCAGCCACATGGTGGTGTAGTCGCGATCGGGGTCGTATCGCCTTGCTTGAGAGACGACGTCGAAGCCACGGAAACCGCGCGGGTCCGCACCGACGCCCGCGCTGTACGCCCAGTTGCCCCAGTTCGCGGCGGGGCAGTAGTCGATCAGGCAGGACTCGAACCATCGTGCACCCCAGCGCCAATCGATGCCCAGGTTCTTCGCGAGGAAACTCGCGACGTTCTGTCGCCCGCGGTTGCTCATGAAGCCGGTACGAGCAAGCTCAACCATATTCGCATCGATGAAGTCGATACCGGTTCGGCCTTCACGCCAGGCTTTGAAACGGTCTTCATCCTGAAACCATTGCAGCGGGACCCGCCGGGGCCCGCTTGCACGGAACAGGGCTCCAGCGTGTTTGAAGAGGTAGAGCCGGAAGTACTCCCGCCACATCAGTTCGAAACGCAGCCAGTAGGTCGAGTCATTGCGAACGCGTGCCTGTTCGTATGCCAATGTCTGTTCGCAAACACGACGCGGCGACAGGCAGCCCAAGGCGAGCCAGGGCGAGAGCTTGGAGGAGTAGGACGCTCCGATCAGGCCGTTTCGTGTTGCTTTGTAACGCCGGAGGTGGTCGCCGTCGAAGACCCATGCGTGTAGACGTTCAAGGCCAGCACGCTCCCCACCACGGAAGCCCAAGACCGCCCTGGGGTCGTCGATCGGCGTCTCTCGCCCGAGATCGGTCAGCGAAGGGATCCCACCGGGGTCGATATCGGACGCGATGGGCTCGATCTCACTTGGTGTCGTCGTCGGCGGGATGAACTCGAGCGCCTTCTCACACCGCCGACGCCACGTGCTGAACACCTCTGGCAATGCGCCCGCGTGGCTGAGCGGGTCCTTCAGATCAAACAAAGTCTCGGGCGGCAGGCTTTCGGTCATGAAAGGTCGTCGCCGACCGGGTATCGCGGATTGCAAGCCCTTCTCAACGCTTGCCTCTTCGGTCCCGGGTTCTCGTACAAATCGCAGGTGTGTCGCGTCCAACTCGCGTGCGAGTTGTGGGATCACGGTTTCCGGCTCGCCAAGCCTGACGACCAACTCGGTACCCAGCTTTCGGAGCGAACGTCGGAGGTCGGCGACCGACTCGAGAAGGAACTTGAGCCGATGATGACCGCACCTCGGGAATCCAAGCGGGTCGTTTGTTAGCAGTTCCCGCGGGTCGAGCACCCAGACGCCCATCGCGGGCCCGGGCAGGCCGTCAAGCAGCGGCTGGTCATCGACCCTCAGGTTCCGACGAAACCAAAGCAGCGTTCGTGTTGGGGCTTGTCCTGCCATGCGTCTAGTCCGTGGGTAGCCAGACCCAGAGCGCGGGTCGGCCGACGTTGCAGTGCACAGACCGAGTGAGCAGGCTCAACGAGCTGAGCCCGAGGTAGACCGATGTGCGCGCGATGTCCCAGAAACCGCCTGCCGTGCCGGGGTCGGTGGTCCGGTTGGCAGCGCTCGGGATCGGGTGGAAGACCCGTTCGATCCACCGTGCTCGCTGGGGCTCGCCGTCTTGCAGTTGGTCCAGGGTGTGCGTGAGTTCTTCGAACGCCGCGGGGTCGATGCCCTGTTGCATCAGCTTCCGATCTGTGTTGTAGACCGCCGCCCGCGAGAGGGCGGGTAGCAGAAGCAGGCCCAGGAATGCCCAGAGGGTAAACCAGAGGCTTGTCTCAACAACGCCGACCCCGGTGCCTGCCGCGCTTGACCCGGCGAGTAGCAAGGCCAACAGCAAGCCCGTCGCGGTGAAGATGAACGCACCGATTCGGCCTCTGCGCCATGTCCCATCGCGCATCACCGTTTCACGCCTGGCCATTGCCAGCTCGAACTGGTCATCATTCAGCTGTTCTTTCCACGCTGCGGGCAGGATGTTGGACTTGGGACAGAGCAGCCCGGCGATGCCTCCGGTGAAGCCTTCGTCCGTGCTTGACTGGAGCTTTGTACGGGCTTGTTCTTCCGCACCGGTCGGACCTGAGAGCTTGGCGACCAACCCCGCGACAGTCCCTCGCAAAGCCGCGAGGCCGAGCATCCAGAGCACGCCGGCGACAAAGGCCCCCGGCAGTCCGGCCAGGCGTCCGCCGATGTACAAGATCGTGGCACTGAGAAAAAGGATCGTTGTGTGGGCGGCAATGCCTCGAACCAGGGTGGTTGCGTGTGCACCCGCGGGCTGAACCCGTCGGCCGAAGCGTTTGGGAATGTCGTAGCCTCCAAGCCAGTCGAGCGGGAGTTGCAGCGAGACGTAGGCCGCGAGAAGCAGACCAACCACTAAAACGTCTGCGGCAGGCCCGGCCGGTAGCTGGTCGGCCATGGCGGCAGCGGCGTCCGTTGCGAGCAGGCCGACACTTACGACCACCCACAGCCCGACGCCCGCGATGCCTAAGCACAAGCGGGCCCGGCCATAGCCGCTGTCTCGTAACGCGGGCGCTACCGGGGCGGGATGAGGCTCGGTGGGGTGGCGGGGAACGGGTTCAAGGCGACTCGACTCCTGCCATAGCCCGTGTCTGCTCGGGCCACGCCGCGATGAGGCGTTCAGCAGCCAAGAGCCCGCTCAACCAGGCGGATTCGATGCGCCCACCCGAGAGCCAGTCGCCCGCAACCGCGAGGCCGGTGTCGGCGTTGAGCACGCCACCGTGTGTGGTGTCGGGTGTCGCCAACGCGTACCGCCACCGGTGCGCGGCGGTGTGAGACGGCCCGGCGACCGGTACCCCGCACGCTTCACAGATCGTGGCAAAGTCGCTGAGCAGCGATCCGGTGGCTTGCTGCCGCGAAAGCTCGGCGTGATCACGCGACCACGCGTGGTCTGCCTGCACAACCCAGCAGTCCATACCACTGTCCGATCGCCCGGGTTTGCTGCTGTTGCGGGCCAGCCAGCTGATGGGCCCCTTGCTTACGACCTTGGCCGCATCAAAGGGCAGCTCGATCTGTTTGTCGAAGGCGAGCATCAGCGTCCAGCACGGAAGCATGGTCGCGTTGTTCGCCGCATCCGTCGCTGCTGAAAAATGGTCGCCCAATAGCGGGCCGACCTGCGGGGCGGGGGCGGTGACCAGCAGTTGATCAAAGCCGATATGGGTTTCGCCCGAGGCCTCAACCACCGCCCATCTTTCTTCGGCCCGCTCGATCGTTCTGATTTGGGCATCGAACCGCACGTCCAAGCCATCCAGCATCGCTCGCGACAACCCAGCCATGCCCGGGGTCCCCACCCACAGGTCTCTGCGTCGGATCGGCTCGAACTGGCTTGCACTCAGTTGACCGATGCGGGGCCGCCAGTGTGCGGCGGCACCTGACTTTGCCCACGCCGCCACCTGTTTGCGAAATCTCGGATCACGGGCGGTGAAGTACTGGGCGCCGTGATCGAAGCAATAGGCATCGTGCCTGCGCGTGGCACAGCGGCCTCCCGGGCCTCGCCCTTTATCAAAGATGGCGACGGAGGCGCCCTGCTTGGCGAGCGCTTGACCGGCCGACGCCCCGGCCATGCCGGCGCCAATGATGGCGACATTCCAGTCCGCTTTGCTTGTCATGGCTGAACTCTATGCAGGGTTGGTGGCGTCGGGTTGGCGAACCTTGATAAAGCACCGGGGTGTGATCGCCCGCCGCTCGCCGGCCGTCTGATCCAAGACAAGCATCGCGAGCAGGTGGTGTGGCAGGTTCTCGATGATGTAAAAACCGCTCGTAGCAATCGCGAGCGCCCAGGCACAGAAGCCGAGCAACGCCGCTCAGACCGGCACAGGCACGACCGTGGGCACAAGGACAGACCAACTCACGGCGTGTGCTGCAATCATGCGCGGTACCGCTTCTCGGAGAGACCCGGTCCGGATCACGTCTGGTCACTCATGCAGTCGGATGCAGCGCCGGCCCGACGTGTCCGACGGCTCATGCCATGGCGATCGGGCGACACCCCAGTTCAATCGCCGAACGCTCCCAAGTTCAGTTACCCAGGTCCGCCAGCAAGGCCTCCGCGGCCCTTCGCCCCGAGACCATCGCGCCGTTGATCGAAGCGTTGTCACGGTGATCGCCACAAACATAAAGGCCATCGCGCCATCGAACCGGACGCTCGGGAGTTGACAGGGCGGGGGGTGCCTGTCGCGGCAGCGCGTGGGGTATCCGGTACGTGCGTAGGTGTTGCCAACGATTCACCTCGGCCCCGAACCAGCCAGCAAGCTGCTCACGGACCCCCCGTTCAAGCGTCGCGTCATCTTGAGCCGGGATGCCCAAGACAGTCGCCGATACAAGATGCCGGCCTTCGGGAGCGCACGGCACCAGCAGGCTCGGCACGCAGAGATTGTTGACCGGTCCGTGGCCTTCACCATTCAGGACAAGGATGGGCCGGTCGATCGGCGGGCGATCGGTCGCGAAATACAAGCACGTCACGCCTTGCGAGCCCGGCGAAACCGCTTCACCCAGCAGTTCGGCGGCGATCGGCGATTCTGTCGCCACGACGACAGCGCGGGCCCGGATCGACTCACCCGATTCAACGCGAACCGATCCGTTTTGAAGACCGATCACGCGCGTATTCAAACGGATGCTCCCGGGTCGCAGGCCCAGCGCGATCTGTCGCGGGATCGCTTGCATCCCTTGGGCCGGGAGGGCCGCGTGACCCGAAGAAAACATCCGGAACACGAAGTTGAACATCCGGCTGGATGCATTCAACTCGGGGTCCAGAAAAATCCCCCCGAGAAACGGCCGAAAAAACCGCTCGATCATCGAGTCGGTGAAGCCGTCTTGTTGGAGCGCCTCGAGTGTCGTGGTCTCGGGACCAACAAACTGATCCGCAACGCTGCCTCTCAGTACACGCGATCGCAGCCGGGCAACGCGCAGTTTGTCCGCGAATGTCCCGATGGGGGAGAAGACCGATCGGAGCCCGCGGAGCGGTCGGCGCCACGGGTCTGTCAGCGGATGCAATGCGCCGCCGTATCGCACCAACGCCCCGGGTTCAAAGCGGTGCAGGTCCAGCGCTTGATCATCGAGTACCTGTTGTGCTTCGGGGTAGGCGGTTGAAAACACCTGGAACCCGCGGTCCAGGCGGAATCCTTCGACGTCATCGGTGCGGACCCGCCCGCCCACGGCGTCCGCCGCGTCGAGCAACAGAGAACGAAGGCCCGCTTGGCTGAGGCGTCGTGCGCAGCAAAGCCCGGCAAGACCCGCACCGACAATCACAACGTCATCGTCCAAAGCGGCACTCCTGATACCGGCATCGCCCGCCATCAGGCGGTACGGTTCTCACGCCACTCACTAGATTCGACGACACGCTTGGTCGTCTCGTGTCGGTAGGCAAACATCTTCTCCAGCTGTCTAAGTACGAGCCATCCGCCCAGCACCCGGCCGACGACCCCGAGCGGGGGCAGGAACGCGACCTCATCTCGCAGGACGGTGCCGCCCCGGCCATCGTCGAGCATATGGTGGCGGTGATACCAGTAGCGGAATGGGCCGGATTCTGCCTTATCTGCAAAGAGGTTCGGCGGCGCGTACTCCGTGTGCACAGCGACCCACTTCATCGGGACGATGCCCTTGCGACCCTTCACGACCACCCGGCTGCCCGGCCGCAGCGAACCGGCCGATTCGACGACCCGCATGTGCTCCCAGGGGGGGATCAACAAGGTCAAGGCGTTCGGGCTTTCGTGGAACTCAAAGACCTCCCGTGGCGTTGCCTCGATGACGCTCTGCTTGACATAACGCAGGCAAGACGAGGGCGCGGTCTCCTGTCCGGGTGATCGGCTTAGGTCTTCAGCTTGCATGTGCACACCCCATGATAGTGTCGGCAGGCGGCACGGATCCGTGGGCCGCGGTGCAACGGCTGACACGCGGCACGCGCACGAAAAACCCCGCCGACGCGGCGGGGTTTGAAGTGGGCGGTGTAGGATTCGAACCTACGTAGGCGTAAGCCAGCAGATTTACAGTCTGCCCCGTTTGGCCGCTCCGGCAACCACCCGTGTGAGCTGGATTGTTCCGCCCGAATCTCGGGCGAGCACGGCATTGAACCACGACCCGCCGGGCGCGTCAAGCCGGCAACACCCGGCGAATCGCCCCGCGTTGCCCCGCTTGTGCAAGCGTTCTACACCCGTTTTCAGCACCGGCTAACCGCTTCCTAATCCAGCGTGGGCATTGATTTAGGCTCGCGTGACCGATATTATTCTTGGATCAATTCTTTGCCCGCCGCCCGATCGAATCGCATGTACGCACAAGCCACCGCCCTCAATTCGCACGTGCTGGTCCTCAACAAGATGTGGATGGCGGTGCGCGTGGTCGATGCGCGTCGGGCCTTTGCGCTGTTGTGTAAAGACCTCGCCGAGGTGATCCGCGTGGATGACGGGTCGTACACCGGCTACGGGTTCGAGGACTGGGCGGACCTGTCGGAGACCTACCACCGGCTTTTTCCCGAGCCGGGCGGTGAGGACGCCTACGAATGGGTCCGCACCGTCCGGATGAAACTCGCGGTGCCCAAGGTGATCCGGCTATTGGCATACGACCGGCTGCCGCGCAACGACGTCAAGCTCAACCGGCGGAATATCTTCGCCCGCGACCACAACCGCTGCCAGTACTGCGGGGGCAAGTTCTCGACCGCCGAGTTGTCGCTGGACCACGTGATCCCGCGCAGCCAGGGCGGGGGCGCGAGCTGGCAGAACCTGGTCTGCTGCTGCGTGAAGTGCAACACGCGCAAGGGTGGCCGAACGCCCAAGCAGGCCGCGATGCCGCTGGTGAAGAAGCCGACCAAACCCAAGACGAACCCGGTGCTGCACCTGCGCCTGGGCAGCGGCAAGTACGAGAGCTGGAAGGCCTTCCTCGACAACGCCTACTGGTCGGTGGAACTGAAGTAGGGCGGGCTTCACTGATCGTTGATGATCTCAAAGTCCGCGGCGTTGGCCCAGCCAACGCCGCGCGGATGTCACGCCGACCCTGTCTTGACTTCGCGTCGAACTGTCCCATGGCACGCGTCGAGTTGTAGAACGGTTCGACCCCCGCTTGGCGACGCGGCGGCTACGTCGCGCTGCGGATCGTGGACAGAAGGGTGTCGTAGCCGCCGGGCCACGCCCGGGGGCGAGCGGTCAGCGTGATAAGTCAAAACAGAAAGCGTATTACTCGATTTGGAACGAATGGCGCACGCATTGAAAAACCCGCGCTGAATTTGCTCAGCGTGGGTTTGGTGTTGTTTGCTCTGTCGATCCGCGCGGCGTTGGCTGGGCCGACGCCGCGGGCTTGGGGGCGGTGCGTCAGATTGGGGCAGACTACTCCGCCGCTTCTTCGCTTACGTCCGGCTCGGGCAGGGGGTCTTCTTCGGTCGCGGGGGCGTCGGGTTCGGGCAGGTCTTTTTCGATCTCTTCGATCGGGCGGTCCTGCGGGACGCTGGCGGGGTCGATCGGGTCGCGGAGGGTGACGGCGACGACGATCGGGCTGCCGTCGAGCGCCATCTCGCCGGTCTCGATCGCTTTGCTGGAGTAGTGGCCGTAGCGCAGGACCGAGGGGGTGGCGTCGATGGGGTAGAGCTCCCACATGAGCTTGGTGGGATTGCCCTGGTCGAGCATGATGAACTCGGCGTTGCCGGTGGTGGCGTCGCGTTCGACGACGAGCATGTGCCCGGGCGGGATGTCGTAGGTCCAGACGGTCTGGTTGGCCGGCTTGGTGACCACGGTGACGGTCTTGGGCTGGAGGTAGGTGGACTTGAAGACTTCGCGGTCTTCGGAGTAGATGCAGCCGGTCAAGCCCTGGAGCGTGAAGCAGGCGAGGACGAAAAGGCCGAGGGTGCGGTTCATCGCGGGGTCCTTGGGTTGCTCGGTGTCGTGATCGCCGGCGGGAGCCGGCCCTGTGGGTTTCATCGGCCACCGGTGGTCGGTAGTCAAGTGTATCGCCGGTCGAGCGATGGGCCAAGCGGTGTTCGGGGCGCGGTGCCGAGGTTATCGGCTCGTCGTCGCGGTTCAAGGGCTCAGGTCGTGCCAGGGCCCGGCCTGGGGCTGCTCGAGTCGCCAGCGCATCGGCGAGGTGGTGCAGTCGATATGGGCGGCGAAGAACGAGCCGCGGTGCTCCCAGAACAACGGCCAGATCACCCCGCGGTCGGTCAGGGGGATGGGCAGCTTGTCGATGTCCGCCGGGTCGTGCCACTCGAGCAGGCCCTCGTCGAAGCGCATCGCGTCGGGCGCGATCGCGACCGGGCGGGTGACTTCGTAGAGGAACATGAGCCAGTGCGTCTGGCCGAGGTACGCCGTCTCGGACACGACGCCGGTGAGGTGCAGGTCGGCGGGGGCGATGTCCAGGCCGGCCTCTTCGCGGATCTCGCGCTGGGCGCACGCGGTCGGGCTCTCGCCGAGCGCCTGCTCGAGCTTGCCGCCGATGGGTGAGTACAGGTCCCGGTTCGGCAGCTTGACGCGGTGCAAGAGCAGCACCCGCCCGCGCTCGTCGAAGAGATAACAGAGCACGGCGATCTTGTAGGGCAACAGTTCTTTGTTTCCCGCGGCTTCAGACATAACGCGGAGCGTATTCGATTTGGCGATTTGGTGAAATCGTGATCTGGTGAAATGCAGGCAGCACTCACGTGCGCGGATGCCTTGACTTCGCCAAATCACCACGTCGCCAAATCACCAAATCATACTTGCCTCACGCCGCGTCGCGTTCCTGTTCCTCGGCCGGGTCGGCGAACGAGGGCGGGAAGGCGGGGGCGTCGGCCGGCTCGGTCCAGTCCTCGCACTGCGGGAGGGTGACGGCCATCTTGCACGTCTTGCGGTAGCCGAGCTTGCGGATCACTTCGAGCACCTCCGTCCAGGTGGGGAAGGGCTTGTCGTTGGCTTTCTTGAACGCGTCGATGGCCTGGATGAACATGAACTGTTCGCTGGTCATCTCGCCTTCTTCCGCGGCCTTGGCGAAGTCACTGAGGCGACGGCCCGGCCCGCGTCGGCGTTCGAGGCCCGACAGCCGGGCGTCCACGACGTTTTTGCGGCGGTCCGCGCCGCGCTGGTCCTTCTTCGGGGTGGGTTTGGGGTCGGGCATCGCTTGGCTCCTGCGGGCTTGTCTCGCGTGATAGATATCGGGCGATGCCACGCCCGGCTTGACGCGGTCGCGGGCAGAAGCGGGCAAAGAAAACGCCCGCGCGGGCGGGCGTTCGTGCGGCGCGGGTTGTAGCGGTCGTGCCGGCAGGAAGGGGGCGTGTCGCCCGGCGGACTGGCGGCTCAGTCCTCGTCTTCGTCTTCGAAAAACGCTTCGTCCTCGTCGTCGAAGTATTCGTCGTCTTCGTCCTCGTCATCGAGGTAGTCGTCGTCCTCGTCGTCCTCGTCTTCGTCGTCATCAAGGTAGTCGTCGTCTTCGTCGTCCTCTTCCTCGTCGTCCTCATCCTCCTCGTCGTCGTCGAGCAGGTCGTCGTCATCTTCGAACTCGTCATCGTCTTCGTAGAAGACTTCATCATCGAACTCTTCTTCGTCTTCGATGGCCAGGGCGGTGCCCACGGCGAGGGTCAAGGTCGCTTGGTCTTGCACGTCTTGGTCGTCGGTCCGGTCGTTGGTCATCGCGAGGCCTCGGTTGCGTGGCGTGTCGGTTTGCGGCGCGGTGCTCATGGGCGTGCGGTTACACTATCGGCAGATCGCCCGCCGTCAATCGCAAGTTGTACCAAGCGATCGCCAAGGATCAACCCCGCGCCTTACCGAGTTGAGCCGTTGCACGACCCCGATGCCCCTGTTGACCGCGAAGACGCCCGGGCGCACCCCGCGCCGGCGTGGAACCTGCCCGCCGCGGTCGCCGCCTGGCTGGTCCCCGGATTGGGGCATTTGCTCACCGGCCACACCCGCCGGGGCGTGCTGCTGTTCGTGTGTATCGGCGGGTTGTGGGCGGCGGGGCTGCTGATCGGGGGGATCAGCGTCGTCCAGTCGCGCTCCAGCGACGGGATGCTCCGGCCGTGGTACCTCGGCCAGGCGATCATCGCACCGTCTATCGCCGTCGAGTACCAGCACGACCGCTACCGCACGCAGAACGCCGGCCAGGAACCCGAGCCCGGCGACCCGGCGGTGCCCTACCAGCCCGCGTACGGCCGGGCCTACGAGGTCGGCACGCTCTACACCGCCCTCGCCGGGCTGCTCAACCTCCTGGCCATCGTCGATATCGTCTACCGCGAGCCCCGCAGCAGCGAACACAAGCTGCCGCTGGGTGCCGGGCACAGCTCGGAGGCGGCGTGACGTTTTCGGATTGTAGATTGCTGATTTCGGATTGGGCAGGCGTGGTTTTGCCGCGGTGCGCCGCATCGGTTCAATCCAGCATCACGATGCCCAACGCCGACACCGTCCTCGCCTACCGCCCGTTCCTCGAGCCCGCGCCGATCGACCGCTACTGGATGTGGTTCCTGCCGCCGCTGATCCTGGTCATCGCGTTGGTGTACCGGACCATCAAGAGCGAATCGCTGGCGTACCTGCCCCGGCAGGCGGGCTACCTCGCGTTCCAGATCAGCGTGTTCATGGTGCTCGCGGCCGCGGCGCTGTGGCTGCTGCTGCTGTTCGTGTAGCACGAAGCGGCAAATCCGCAAGCCCGCGGCGTGACGGCTTTGCGGCACGCCGCGCGGTTCACGTACACTGCCCTTCGTGAAAGACATCCTCGCCCAACTCGTCGAAGGCCAGCCGCTGTCCGCGGAACAGGCCGTGTACGCGTTCGACCTGATCATGTCCGGCAAGTCCGAGCCGACACAGACCGCGGCGCTGCTCGCGTTGATCGCCGGGCGCGGCGCGACGGTGGACGAATTGGTCGGCGCCGCGACGGTGATGCGCAACAAGGCCGCGAAGGTCGCCGTGCCAAACGGGTTGACCGCGATCGACACCTGTGGCACGGGCGGCGATCACGCCGGGACGTTCAACATCTCCACCGCCGCCGCGATCGTCGCCGCCGGCGCGGGGCGGGAACTGGGCCTGTGCGTCGCCAAGCACGGCAACAAGTCGGTCACGAGTAAGTCCGGCTCGTCGCAGGTGCTCGACACGCTGGGCGTCAAGCTCAACGTCGACACCGACACCCTAACGACCTGCCTGGACCAGGCGGGCATCTGTTTTTGCTTCGCCCCCGCGCACCACCCGGCGATGAAACACGCGGGGCCCGTCCGCGCGGACCTGGGCTTCCGAACGATCTTCAACCTCGTCGGACCGCTCACCAACCCGGCGGGCGCGAAGCGTCAGGTCGTCGGCGTGTTCGGCCCCAAGCTCACCGACACGGTCGCCAAGGTCCTGCAACAACTCGGCGCGATCCACGCGATGGTCGTGCACGGCCAGATGCCCGACGTCGACGGCGAGGGCGCGCACCAGGGCGGCGTCGATGAGCTGAGCACCTGCGGGCCGAGCCGGGTCTCGACGGTCCGCGACGGCAAGGTCGTCACCGCCGAGCTGGACCCCACCGAGCTGGGCCTGTCGCTGGGCCACCCCTCCGCATTGCTCGCCGACGGGCCCGAGCAGTCTGCGAAGATCATCGCCGACGTGCTGGCGGGCAAGGACGGCGCGCCGCGCGAGATCGTCGCCCTCAACGCCGCCGCCGCGCTGACCGTCGGCGGCGTCGCCCAGGATTTGACCGAAGGGTTAACGATGGCCTTCGACGCGATCGACAACGGCAAGGCCAAGGCCGCGCTCGACGCGCTCATCGAACTGACCAACGCGGCGCAGGCGTCGGCCTAAACCGTGTAGCGGGCGACGCGAAGCGTCCCGTGCGCCCCGCAGTAAACATCACAACCACGGGACGCTGCGCGTCGCCCGCTAAACGGGGAGCCCGACCATGCCTTACGTCGACCAAGGCGAACCCAAGCCCCCGCCGAGCCTCCCGCCGATTTTGCCCATCGCGGTGACCGCCGTCGCGATGGCGGTCGCGATCGGGCTCTTCCCGATGATCTACACGAATCTCAACGGGAACCAATGGCTCGCGCCGCTGCTCGCCGGCCCGCTCGTCGGCGTTGCCATCCGGCTCACGAGCAAGGGTCGGCTGCCAAGGGCGGGGACCGTCGCGATCATCGCCACGCTCGTTGCCTGCCTGGTCGGCTACGTCGTCCGACACGTCGGCTACATCAAGTGGGTGGACCCGACCTTCAAGCCGAGCGTCGGCCACGCGTTCGAGTGGCTGTTCTCCAACGACCTGATGTCGATCCTGCTCATCGCGATGAGCGCCTACCTCGCGTTCTCGGTCGCCGCGGCGATCCCGTACGCTCGCTCGCAAGAGGCCGATCAGTCATGACCGCCGCCTCCCTCGCTTTCGAAACCTCCGGCCGGTACGGCTCGATCGCGCTCGGCATCGACGGCGAGTTGATCGAGACCGCCAACCTGCCGCGCAAGAAGCGGCACAACCTCGAGCTGATGCCCGCCGTCGCCGCGCTCTGCGACAAGCACCAACTCGAGCCCGCGGACCTCGGCGAGCTCTACACCTCCCTCGGCCCCGGCTCGTTCACCGGCCTGCGCATCGCGATCGCCACCGCGAAGATGCTGTCGCTCACGAACCCCGCGCTCAAACTGGTCGGCGTCCCGACCATCGACGTGCTCGCCGAGCAGTTCAAGGACGCGGCGGAGCATGTCGCGGTGTGCATGAACATCAAGCGCGGCACGATGTACGCCGGCGTGTACCGCGACGGGCAACCGATCCTCGAGCCGGCGCTGCGCAGCGCCGAAGCACTGCTCGAACAGTCGCCGCGCTCGCTCGCGATCGTCGCCGAGGTGGACACGGGCATCGAGCCGGACGAGGGTGTAACGATCGTCGATCGATCCGCGATCGAGGCCGACGCCGCGGTCACCTGGCGCTTAGGCAAAAACCGCGCCGGTGAAGGGCGATTCACCGCCCCGGCGGACCTCTTGCCGCTCTACGTCCGCGAGCCCGAGGCCGTGACGCTTTGGAACGATCTCGGCCGGGATTGATCTGAAACCGCAGATGCACACGGGTCAAGAAATCGGTGTGCATCCGTGTGCATCTGTGGTTTCAAACCGGTCCGACTATAATCTTGCACCGCCGACCCCCGCCGGCGTAACGACTCGCGGGAAGACCGTTCGCCGCTACTTGCGGCGAGAAACGGAAAACCACCATGACCCTGCCCCGTATCGCCATCGTCGGCCGACCCAACGTCGGCAAATCGTCGCTCATGAACCGCCTGGCCGGGCGGAAGATCTCGATCGTGGACCCGACCGCCGGCGTCACGCGCGACCGTGTTTCCACGACCATCGAGGTCCCCCATGAAGAGCGCGGCAAAAACCCCCACCACGCCACGCTGATCGACACCGGCGGGTACGGCGTCGAGGATTCGCAACAACTCACCGCCGAGGTCGAACAACAGATCAGTAGCGCCCTGGCCGACGCGGACCTCGTGCTGTTCCTCGTCGATGCGCAGGCCGGCGTCGTGCCGCTGGACCAGACCGTCGCGCAGGTCTTGCGGACCACCGCCGGGAAACACAAGCCGATCGTCCTCGTCGCGAACAAGGTCGACGCGGAGAACCTCGAGCCCGCCGGCTACGACGCGACGCGCCTGGGCTTCGGCGACCCGGTGATGATCTCCGCGACGACCCGCCACAACCTCGACGCGCTCTACGACGCGATCCGCCAGCGCATCGACTTCGAGAACTACGAGGCGAGCAACCACAGCGACGAAAACGCCGGCGTGCTCGTCGCGGTCGTCGGCAAGCGCAACGCGGGCAAGAGCACGCTCGTCAACGCGCTGGCAGGCGAAGAGCGCGTCATCGTCTCGGAAAAAGAAGGCACGACGCGCGACAGCGTCGATGTCCGCTGCGTGATTCAAGACAAGGTCTTCACGCTCATCGACACGGCCGGCGTCCGCAAGACCAAGTCGCTGCAGGACGACATCGAGTACTACAGCCAGCACCGCTCGCTGCGCAGCGTCCGCCGGGCGGACGTGTGCCTGCTGCTCATAGACGCGTCCGTGCCGATCAGCCAGGTGGACCACCAGCTGGTCAACGAGATCAACAAGCACCACCGGCCGACGGTGGTGGTCATCAACAAGTGGGACCTCGCCGAGAACGAGCACATGCAGGACGAGTACGTCGCGTACCTCGACGACGCGCTCAAGGGCCTGAGCTTCGCGCCGATCGTCTTCACCAGCGCGAAGCAGGGCGAGGGCATGCGCGAGGCGGTCGCGTTGGCGCTGAACCTCGACGAGCAGGCGCGCCACCGCATGGGCACAAGTGAATTGAACCGTGCGATCGAGGAGATCGCCGCCGAACGCGGCCCGAGCAACAAGCACGGCAAGCACGCGAAGATCTACTACGCCACACAGACCGGCACGTGCCCGCCGACGGTCGTGCTGTTTGTCAACGACGCGGACCTGTTCGACAACAACTACCGCCAGTACCTGGTCAACCGCATGCGTGACCGGGTGGACTTCAGCGAGGTGCCGATCCGCTTGTTTATCCGCGGCAAGGACAAGATGTCGCCCGAGGACCGGACGCGGATGAAGGCGCGGCACACGCATTGATGCGTATCGATAACACCCATAGCCCCCACCGCGGGGTGGGGGTTATAGTGCCAATAGATTCGAACCCCCACCTCGCGGTGGGGGCTATTTACAACCGCAAGCACGTCCAGACGACTCGCAGGTAACGCCCCATGCCCATCGACTTCAAGCAGCACGTACTGCCCAACGGCCTGACCGTGATCGCTGAGACCAACGACGACGCGCACACCGCCGCGGTCGGCTTCTTCGTCAAGACCGGCGCGCGCGACGAGACGCCCGAGCTGATGGGCGTCAGCCACTTCCTCGAGCACATGATGTTCAAGGGCACCGACCGCCGGTCGGCGGACGACGTGAACCGCGAGTTCGACGAGATCGGGGCGAACTACAACGCGTACACCAGCCACGAGCAGACGGTGTACTACGCGCACGTGCTGCCGGAGGTCCTGCCCCACGCCGTCGATCTCTTTACCGACATGCTGCGTCCGGCGCTGCGCACCGAAGACTTCGACACCGAGAAGCAGGTCATCCTCGAAGAGATCGGGATGTACGACGACCGGCCGGAGTGGCGGCTGCAGGACCGGCTGCTCGAAGAGCACTACCGCCTTGCATCCGGGGGCGGGCACGGGTTGGGCTACCGCGTGCTGGGCACGGCGGACACGGTCGGCGCGCTGACCGCCGAGCAGATGCGCGACTATTTCAACGCGCGTTACAGCCCGGACAACCTGGTGGTCAGCGCCGCGGGCCGGGTCGACTTCGACAAGCTCGTCGCCGACCTCGAAGCCCGCTGCGGCGGCTGGTCGCCGACACGGGCCGAGCGCGCGTACACCGACCCGGCCGAGTCCGGCCAGCGCGTCGACCTCAGGCAGGCGTCGGTCAACCGCCACTACCTCGCGATGCTGTGCCCCGGCCCGTCGGCGCAGGACGCGTTGCGTTACCCCGCGAAGGTGTTGTCCGACGTGCTCGGCGACAGCGACGGCTCGCGGTTGTACTGGGCGCTGGTCGACCCCGGCCACGCGGACGAGGCGGACTTCTCGTTCTGGCCGCACGACCGGACGGGCGCGTTCATGGCGTACGCGTCGTGCGACCCGGGTCGGGCCCAGGCGGTGGAGGCGAAGCTGCTGGCCGTGCTCGACGCGGTGCCGGGCGAGGGGTTTGACATCCGTGCGGACGAGGTCGAGCGGGCGGTGAACAAGCTGGCGACGCGCGCGACGCTGCAGGGCGAGCGCCCCGCGGGCCGGATGCAGGCGCTCGGCGGGCAGTGGCTGGTCCACGGCCGATATGTCCCGCTGGACGAAGAACTCGGCCGGCTCATGGCGGTCACGGTGGACGACATCCGCGCGTTGGTGGGCGAGTACACCCTCTCGCCGAGGACCCTGGTGACACTGGGGCCGGAGGTTAATTAGTCAACGGGATTGCACGCGTTGCGGATTGAGTCATTCCAGATTCTCTCCGTGACCTCCGTGCCTCTGTGTCCTGCGTGATCGCTATCTTTACGATTGATCCGTGAGTGAACATGCACCATCCCCGACGCCCAACCCCGACTGGCCCCTCGGCCGACGGCTGCGGTACTGGCTGACCTTCCCGGTCATCGCGTCGATGGTGCGCTCGCGGGCGATGTGCGCGGGCTTTGTCGGCTTCATCGGGCTGCAGGTCGGGCTTTCGGCGGCGGGCTTGACGCTGATGGACTGCTACCTGCTCAAGCACACCGGCGTGCCCTGCCCCGGCTGCGGGCTGACGCGCGGGGCGGTCGCTTCGGCGACGCTCGACCTCGAAGCGGTCCTCTACTACAACGCCCTGGGGCCGGCGGCGCTGCTGGTCATGACGCTGCTGCTCTTGGGGCTGCTCTTGCCCGAGCGCCCACGCGACGCGTTCGCCGAGACGGTCGAGCGGGTCGAACGCGCGACGGCAGTCTCGGCGGTCGTGCTCCTGGGGTTGTGGGTATACTGGCTCGCCCGGTTGATCTGGTTCGGCCGGGAACTCGGGGAACGCCTCAGCGTCCACATCTTCTAACTATGGGGTTTCATCATGGCTTTCGTCGCTGCTATCTTCGGTCTGGTCGCGTTTGTTTGCTGGATCCTGGTCCTCGTCGCCGCGTTTAAGAACAGCGATATCGTGCTGGGCATCGTCGGCATCATCTGCCCGCTGGTGATCTTCATCATGGGCTGGGTCAAGTCCGGCGAATGGAACGTGCAGAAGATCATGCTGGTCTGGACGATCGCGACGGTCCTGGGCACGATCTTCAACGTCATCGCCGCGGGGTCCGCCGCGTCGGGCGGTTGATCCACCCGTCCTTGAATCCACTCGCGTCACCGCCGATCGCGGCGCCGGCTAGCTCCGGCACCCACGGCTATCATGCCCGCATGACCAGCCCGATCCCCGACATCCTGGCGGACCTGCGCGCGGGCAAGATGATCGTGCTGGTCGATGACGAGCAGCGCGAGAACGAGGGCGACCTGGTGTGCGCCGCGCAGTTCGCGACGCCGCAGATCATGAACTTCATGCTGCGTGAGGCGCGGGGGATGATGTGCGTGCCGATGAGCGCCGCGGTGTGCGACCGGCTGGACCTGCCGCCGCAGTCCGGCCAGAACACCTCTCAGCGCAGCACGGCGTACACGATCAGCGTCGACGCGCACCCGCGCTTCGGCGTGACGACGGGCGTGAGCGCCGCGGACCGGTCGCGCACCTGCCTGGTCCTCGCCGACCCCGCGAGCCAGCCGGCCGACTTGGACCGGCCCGGGCACATGCACCCCTTGCGGGCGCGCGGCGGGGGCGTGCTCGTGCGGGCCGGGCAGACCGAGGGCTCGGTCGATCTGTGCCGGCTGGCCGGGCTCGAGCCGGTGTCGGTCATCATCGAGATCATGAACGAGGACGGGTCGATGGCCCGGCGGGGCGACCTCGAAGCGTTCTGCGGCAAGCACGGCCTGAAGATGTGCAGCGTCGCGGACGTGATCCACTACCGGCTCGAGCGCGACACGCTGGTCAAACGCGTCGAGCGCGTGCCCTTCGAGAACGACCTGGGCAGGTGGGACCTGAACGTCTACGAATCGACGGTCGACCCGATGCCCCACGTCGCGCTGACCTGCGGCGACGTCGGCACGCCCGACGGCTGCGGCGGGTCGGTCCCCGCCAACGGGCCGGTGCTCGTGCGCATGCACAGCCAGAACCTTTTGGGCGACGTGTTCGGCGACGCGACCCAGCCGACGGGCGGCACGCTGCGCGCGGCGATGCGCATGATCCAGCGCGAGGGCCGGGGCGCGGTCGTGTACCTGCGGCACGAGGGCATGGGCACGGGCGTGCTCAAGCGTTTGCAGACGCTTGCGCTGTCGCCGGACGAAGAGGCCAAGCGCGTCGAGGCGCTGCGCCCCGGCGACTCGCACGAGAGCCCGGGCGTGCGCCCGCGCGTCGACAAGCGCGGGTACGGCGTCGGATGCCAGGTGCTGCGCGACCTGGGCCTGACCGACCTGCGACTGATCACCGACCACCCCTTCCGCCCGCAAGCGCTCAGCGGCTTCGGCCTGTCGATCGATGGGTTCGTCCCGATCGAACGCGGGTGAAACAGAGCACGAAGCGTCAGCGAGTGATACGCATCCCAAGCAATTCGTATGCGTTCAAGGATCAATCGCTCCGTGGCGGGAGCCCGGAGCGTGCGCCTAGAAAGCGCTCTTTCGCGCTGCCCAAGCCCGTTGATCCACGCACCGGGCTTCCGCCGGGTGCGATGGGAAACGCCTCAATACTTCTTGGGAGGCGTATGACATCGGTCCATGACCGTTCTTGTCACTCGCTGACGCTTCGTGCTCTGTTGGCGTGCCCTTTACGCGTGGATCGCCTCACGCGTCGCGCATCTGGTTGCGGTAGCCGCGGCTCGAGTCGTCGCCTTCGCCGGCGTCGTCCGGGGCGTCGTCGTCCTTGTGGGCGCTGCGGGAGAGGTTGGCGGCGTTGCGCTGGGCCGAGCGGTTGCGGGCTTCGTTGACGGTGAGCGGCCGGCCCTGGAAGTCTTTGCCCGAGAGTTCTTCGATGGCCTTGCGGGCGTCCTGGTCGTCGGGCATCTCGACGAAGCCGAAGCCGCGGGGCCGGCCGGTCTCGCGGTCGGTCACGAGCGCGGCGCGGTTGACTTCGCCGAACTGCTTGAACAGTTCGACGACCTGGTCTTCGGTGGTGTCGTAAGGCAGGTTACCGACGTAGATGCTGATCACAGTGAGCCTCTCGCTGGAGGACGCGAGCCCGATCGTGCCCGGGCGACGCGGCAGGCCATGCGGCGCGGCGGGCGGTTTGGCGAGGCAGGAACCATGAGGCGTGATCCAATCATGAATTATAGCAACTGTCTAATGGATTCAAGCACGAAAGCCGGGCGAAACCGGTTTCTGGTAATTTGTGGCGCCCATCCCTCGTTCCGGAGATCGCGACCATGAGCCAGACGCCCCCGCCCCTCGAAGACTTTGAGCCGCCCCCGCCGGTCGGCCGACGCCGCCGCAAGAAGTCCGCGCCCGGCGTCGCCGTCGCGTCGCTGATCTGCGGCATCTTCGGGCTGTGCTGCTTCCCGTCGGGCATCTTCGCGTTGATCCTCGGGATCGTCGGCCTGAGCAAGACCGGCAGCCCCGAGACGTCCAACGGCCGGGGCCTGGCGATCGCGGGCACGGTGCTCGGCGGGCTGTCGATCCTCATGGCGCCGCTGATGATCGCGATCCTGCTGCCCGCGCTGGGCGCATCGCGACGCACCGCGCGCCTCATGCAGAACTCGACCCAGCTGCGCGGCATCCACATGGGCATGACCACCTTCGCCAACAGCAACAAGAACAACTTCCCCGGCCTGGACAGCAAGGGCCTGATCCTGATCGACAGCGACCAAAACACCGGCAACAGCGGCGATGGCAGCACGCCGCAGGCCCGCATGTGGATCCTCCTCCGCGGCAGCTACTTCACGCCCGAGTACGCCATCAGCCCCGCCGAGACCGACGCTTCGATCACCGCCTACTCCGGCAGCGGCGCGGTCAAGCCCACCGACTACTCGTACGCGCTGCTCGACTTCGAGACCGGCAGCATGACCGGCAACGCCTACACCGTTAACCCCAACTCCGCCGGCCGGGTTTCGGAGTGGAAGTCAACGATGTCCAGCCGGGCCGTCGTGATCTGCGACCGCAACACCGGCACGAACAACGACGCGTCGGTCACGAGCGTCTTCACCGGCACGCCCGGCGAGTGGCGCGGCGGCGTTGTGTGGAACGACAACCGCGTCGCCGTCGAAAACTCGCACGTCGTCGCCGATACGAAGTACGCCAGTGGCACGCTCAACCCGCAGGACAACCTGTACCGCGACGAGACCGCCGGCAACGACGCGCTCTTGTCTCACGACTAGCGATACAATCGCGGGCCACCATCGCACCCGCCAGAAAGGCACACCCTTGAGCCAGCACCCCAACCCGCCTCAGTACGACGAGCCCGCGCCCTCCAACGGCATGGCGATCGCCTCACTCATCTGCGGCGTCCTCGGCTTCTGCCTCACGCCCGTCGCGATCGTCGCGCTGATCCTCGGCATCCTCGCGATGAACAAGTCCCGCCCGGGCCAGCCGGGCCGGGGCATGGCCGTCGCCGGGACGGTGCTCGGCGGGGTGGGCATCGCGGTCAGCATCATCGTACTACTCATTGCGATCCTCCTGCCCGCACTCGGTGCGGCCCGGCGCACCGCCCAGCGCATGCAGAACTCGACCCAGCTGCGCGGCATCCACCAGGGCATGATGACATTTTCCAACTCCAACAAGAACAACTACCCCGGGCTCAACAGCAGGGGGCAGATCCTCGCCGACGACCCGGCCCTCACCGGCAACAGCGGGTCGGGCGACCAGCCGCAGGCGCGCCTCTGGGTCCTGCTCAACGGCAGCTACGTCACGCCCGACTACCTGATCAGCCCGAGCGAGAGCGACGGCGCGATCGCGGCCTACAGCGGGTCCGGCCCGGTCGATAAGAGCCACTACTCCTACGCGCTGCTGTCGTTCGAGAAGACGAACACGACGATCAACGACCCGACCACGCAGGGCTACCCGGCGACGCAGCAGTCGGCCGCGCGCCTCGCCGAGTGGAAGCAGACGCTCAACGGCCAGGCGATCCTCGTCTCGGACCGCAACACCGGCACCAACGCCGACACGCAGGTGCAGAGCATCCACACCGACAGCCCCGGCGAGTGGAAGGGCAGCGTGCTGTGGGGCGACAACGCCGTGATGTTTGAGATGCAGCCGACGTTCCAGACCAAGTACGCCAACGGCGGGCTGAACAACCAGGACAACCTGTTCCTCGACGAGCCGGCGAGCGGGTCGAACAACGTCGCCGGCGCGAACGCGCTGATGGAACGCGAGTAACCGTCGGGGACGACGCCGATGCAACCAGCCGAACCGACACAAACCACCGGCGGGCCGGCCAAGCGACTGGGCATCGCGGCGATCGTCTGCGGCGGGGTCGGCGTCCTGATCCCCGGGCTGGCGATCATCGGCCTGATCCTCGGCGTCATCGGGCTCATCGTCGCGAAGCCCGGCTTAAATAAGCTCCCGGTCATCGGCACGACCGTCAGCGGCGTCGCGATGTTTCTCAACGTCGTCGTCCTGATCCTGATCGCGTTTATGCTGCCGCAGATCGCCGCGGCGGTCGCGCCCGCGTCACTCGTTCAAGAGCAACAGCAGTTGCGCGAGATCGCGACGGGCTATTACGCATGGTCGGTGGACAACAAGGGCCTGTTCCCCGCCCACGCCGAGGACGCGTTGCTGTACCTCAACAACGACTCACAGGTATTCGTCGCCCCGGTAGATCGCGGCAACCCGCCCGCGCTGGTACGTCGGGACGACATGCCGATGTTGCCCTACACCTATGGCAGCTTCGAGTTCATGCCGTTGGCGGGCGTCACCACCGATTCAATCAGGGACCCGAGCACGTTCTTAATCGCGTACTCGGCGTCGCCTCGCGGGCGCTACCGCGTCGTCGTCTTTCTGGACGGTCACACCGACGCGGTCGCCGAGGACGAGTTCCAGCGCGTCAAGCAAGACACGCTCGATGCGCTCCCGCCGGCGCAGGAACGCGACCTGATCGACGGCGTCTATGGTTCGCTTCGTCGGCCGTGATCGAGCTTAACTCAACAACCGCTCGAGGTCTTCGCGCGTCAGGTTGGACAGCACGTTGCCCTCGCCGCCGACCACGGCGTCGGCCAGGTCGCGCTTGCGGGATTGCAGTTCCAGGATGCGCTGCTCGACCGTGTCTTCGCAGATCAACCGGTACGCGAACACCGGCTTGCTCTGCCCGATGCGGTGGGTTCGGTCGATCGCCTGGGCTTCGACGGCCGGGTTCCACCACGGGTCCATGATGAACACGTACTCCGCCGCGGTGAGGTTCAGGCCCACGCCGCCGGCCTTGAGCGAGATCAGGAACACCGGCAGGTCCGGGTCGGTTTGGAACCGCTGGACGACGTCTTTGCGGTTGCGCGTCTGGCCGTCGAGGTAGGCGTACTTGATCCCGCGCTGGTCCAGCCGTTTGCGGATCAGCGACAGCATCGACGTGAACTGCGAGAACACGAGCGCCTTGCTGCCCTCGTCGATGATCTCGTCCAGGCGCGTTTCCAACTCGTCGAGCTTCGCGCTGGGTGCGGTGTCGCGGTCGATCTGCACCGCGTTGGTCTTGTCGATCAGTGCCGGGTGGCAGGCCGCCTGGCGCAGGCGCAACAGCGCTTCGAGGACCATGAACGTCGCCTGCCCGAGCCCGCCACCGGAAGCCTTGCCGGCCGCGGCAGACGCGCCGCCCGGCGCGTTGTCGAGCTGGTTGAGCAGGTTGCCGCGATAGTAGGCGCGCAGCTGGTCGTAGACGCGGCGCTGTTCCGGCTCCATCTCGCAGATGATGGTCTGCTCGGTCTTGGCCGGCAGGTCGGTGAGCACCTGCTGCTTGGTCCGCCGGAGGATGAACGGGCGGATCGCCGAGGCGACCTGCGCGAGCGCGTCGGGGTGGCTCGCGTCCCTCTTTTCGCCCATGTCCGAGGCGAGGTCGGCGGCCTGCTCGGCGTCGAAGCCCTCGGCGTCGAGCTCGTCGGTGGGTACGGCGATCGGCAAACGATCGGCCCGACGCGTCACCCCGCGCGGCGCGGTCGCGCCGCGGATCAGGTCGGCGAAGCGCGACGACGAGCCGAGCATCCCCGGGTTCAGGAACTCGAAGATCGACCACAGGTCGCCGAGGTGGTTCTCGATCGGCGTGCCGGTCAACGCCAGGCGGTGGTTGGCCTGCAGCAGGCGCGCGGCCTTGGCGGACTGGCTCTGGGGGTTCTTGATCGCCTGGGCCTCGTCGAGCACGGCGTAGTCGAACCGGGTCGCGCTCAACTCGTCGATGTCCCGGCGCATCAGCCCGTACGACGTGACGATCAGGTCGAACCGGTCGAACTTGCCGTGGTGCTGATCGCGCTCGGGCCCGGCGTAGGGCAGGACCTTGAGCTCGGGCGTGAACTTGCGGGCCTCGTCGACCCAGTTGAACACGACGCTGCGCGGCACGACGATGATCGACGGCAGCTGGCCGGGCGATACGGTTTGCCCGTTGGCTTTTTCGCGCTCGAGGTTCAGGTCGTCGAGGTGCGCCTGCTCGCCGAGCTTGCGCGCCTGGATCATCGCGAGCACCTGCACGGTCTTGCCCAGGCCCATGTCGTCGGCGAGGATGCCGCCCATTGCGAACCGGCGTAGGAACGACAGCCAGCCCAGGCCGTGCGCCTGGTAAGGCCGCAGCGTCCCGCCGAACGGCTCGGCCGGGTCGAGCGGGTGGATGCCATCGAACGCCTGCAAGCGCTCGCGCACCTTGGCGAAGTGCTCGTCGACCTCGACCAGTTCCTTGTCGTCGAGCAGCGCATCGAGCATCGCCGCCTGCGAGGAACGGAACCGCAGGTGATCGCCCTGCGCTTCGCCCATCGCGGTGAGCAGGCCGTGGTCCTCGAGCCACTGGGTCGGCAGCAGGCCCTGGCTGCCGTCGCCGAGCGTGATCATGTTCCGCCCGGCGCGGGCCGCGGCGAGGATCTCGGGCAGGGAGACCTGGTGCTGCTGGCCGTCTTCGCCGGTGAACGCGACGTTGCCACGCAGCTCGAACCAGTCGATGCCCGACGTGATCGACAGGCTCGGCGGGCCGGCGGTGCGGATCAGCTGCTGGTCGGCGAGCACGGACCAGCCCCGGGCGATCAACTCGCCCACCACCATCGGCATCAGCTTCGTGGACAGCAGCATCGTGTCGCCCGACGGCGTGCTGATGTGACGCAGGCCCAGCGAGATACACGTGTTGATCGCCTGCCGCTCGGCCCGGCGGTTGCGGCGGATCAGCTGACCGCTGTCGGCGATGAAGCCGTCCTCGTTCAAGTCCGGCTCGTCCTGCACCGCGACCGACGAGGCTTGCGACGTTGTGCCCGCATCGGATTGTTCCGCATGGCTTGCAGACGCATCGGCAGCTTGCGTGCTCGTCGTGTCGGCTTGGTCGGTGGGCGGGGCATCGGCCGACTCGCCCTCGGCTTGTTGCTTGTTGATGGGCACGAACCGGCCGGGCGCGATCGGGCTGACACGCTGCTCGCCGTATGCGAACCACAACCGCGCGACGACGTTGTTCTTCGCGGTGGTCGGCGCGAGCTCGACCGCCGGCGCCGAGGATGGGCTGAACAAATCGATGTGCGGCACGGGCTGGATGTTCTGCTCGGCCCGGCCCAACCCCTCGGGCAAATCCAGCTCCGGCAGGTGCGGCAGCAGGTACAACCGATCCAGGAAACGCTCGGTCTGGTCCGCCTCGACGCGCATGACCGATCGCTCGATCTCGTCGTCGGTGTAACGCCCGTCGCGGAACTGCGTGACCCAACGCCAGGCCTCGCGGTCGTCGAACGCCGAGGCGCGGCCGTCGTGGATGACGATGCCGTTGGCCCCGCCGAGCACGAGCTCGGGCGCCTCGATCGGCACGCGTCGCCCGCCGCGGCGCATCTGCAGGTCAACCAAGAGGTCACGCGGGCCACCATCCATCGGGCCTTCGTCCTCGTCGTCGAACTCGTCCAGGTCCTCGAACCCGTCGAGCGCCGCGGCCAGCGCGGCCTCCATCTCCGCCGCGTCCTTCGGCTCGGGGCGCTCGTCTTCGGTGGATGCATTCGCCCGTTCGGCGTCGTCCTGGTGGGCCTCGACGTCGTCGCCGCTCAGATCGACCAGCTCGTCTTCTTCGTACACCGCGTGCAGGTACAGCGACCACGCCGGCTCGTCCGCCGGGCCGTCGTCCCACACGATGGCGCGCAGCTTGTCGTCGCCCTGTTCCGGGTCGTCCACGTAGCACCGCCGCGTCGCGATCATCTGCTTGAGCAGCGAGACCTGGGCCTGTGGCGGGACACGGTACATCGCGTGCGACCGGCTGAGCGTCCACGCATCGCTCGCCTCGTGCTCGGTCACCCACGTCGCGCCCAGGAGCAGCGAACAGATCTCCCGGTCACGCGGGTCGGTCAGCGACGCGACGACGTCGGCCGAGACCTTCAAGGGCTTGGGCTTGCCCCAGCCCGTCGCGGTCGCGGTCCGCTGGCGCAGCTCGACGACCAGGCCGTTGTGCCGCTGGCTGATGCGCGGGAGTACGGCGTAACAGACCTGGCGCTGCGTCGGAAACACGTTTTGTACCTGGTCCTGCATGTCCGCCGACGAAGGGCGCAGCATCGCCAGCCGACCCATCCAACGCGGCTCGTTGCCGTTGCGCATCGGCCGGGCGTCGCCCTCGCGTTTGCGGGCCTTCGGCGGCTGGGGCTTGAGCTTGATGATGTCGTTCAGCGATGCGCCCGGGCCCTCCGGCTCGTGCATCAGGTGCAGCAGCATCGCCCAGATGTGTTCGCAGAACACGCCCTCCGCCGCCTGCGGTGAGTCGCACTCGATCACCGCCTTGTTCGACTCCTGGCGCAGGCTGACCGTCACCGTGCCGTCGCCCTCGACCTCGGCGCGGACCAGCTCGCCGTCCTCGGGTGGCAGCCGTCGGACCTTCTTGGCCAGCTGCAACGATCGGCCGCGCATCCGGGCCTTCGACTGGAAAAACGGGGACCAGGCCGTGAGCTGTGACAAGCCAAACTCCTCTACCGATCGAGCGAAAACCGAATCGCTAAGCCTAGCGAAACCAAGCTCGTTTGGCAATCCCCCCGACGCTCCAACGAGCCGCGACCGGATGCTCCAACGAGCCGCGACCGTGAGGGAGCGGGCCAAATCGACTTAGAACGTGTACAAGAAGTGTCTTTCGTGGGATAGGTGTCGCGGCGAAGCCGTGATAGCTCATGCTTTGGACTGCGCCCAAACGCCGGGCGAGACGCCCGCCTCACATTTTTTGTACATGTTCTTAGGCCGCGGTTCAAGGCGGCCCGCTCCCTCACGGTCGCGGCTCGTTAGGATGCTCGCCATGCGATCCATCTGCGTCTACTGCTCGTCGTCCGACCACATCGACCCCGCCTTCCGACCGCCGGCCAGGGAACTGGGCAAGCTCATCGCCACCCACGGCGATCAGCTGGTCTACGGCGGGGGCAGCGTCGGGCTCATGGGCGACTGCGCCCGCGCCGTCCACGAGCACGGCGGCAAGGTCGTCGGCGTCATCCCCGAGTCGCTCACCACCGCCGAGATCGCCTACCACCACGCCGACGAACTGATCGTCACCAAAACCATGCGCGAGCGCAAGCACATCATGGACGAACGCGCGGATGCGTTTGTGGTCCTTCCGGGGGGCTTCGGCACGCTCGAAGAACTCGCCGAGATATTGGTGCTAAAAATCCTCGGCTACACCGACCGCCCGCTCATCATCGTCAACCCCGACGGCTTCTACGACCCGCTCATCGAACTGTTCAACCACTTCGTCGAGCACCAGTTCGCCAAGCCCAAGCACCTGGCGCTGGTGACGTTTGTTGAGCGTGTGGAGGAGGTATACGAGGCCATTCCAGCGAAGTGATTTTTACCACAGAGAACACAGAGGGCCACAGAGCATCGATCTGTACTCTCTGTGGCCCTCTGTGTTCTCTGTGGTGAAATCTGCTTTATCCGTTCTTCGCCGCAAACTCATCCATAAAACGCGCCAGCGCCTCCGCGCCCTCGATCGGCATCGCGTTGTAGATGCTCGCTCGGCAGCCGCCGACGCTGCGGTGGCCCTTCAACCCGCTCATGCCCTCGGCCTCGGCCTCCTTGATGAACTTAGCGTCGAGGTCTTCGTTCGGGGTCGTGAACACCACGTTCATTTTCGAGCGGTAACGCGCATCGACCGGGCAGTTGTAGAAACCCCCGGAATCGGCGATCGCTTTGTACAACACCGCCGAGCGCGCCTCGGCCTGGCTCTGTGCCCAAGAGACCCCGCCTTTGGACTTCAGCCATTGCATGACCAACTTGATCATGTAGACCTGGAACACCGGCGGGGTGTTGAGCATCGACTCGCCCTTGACGTGGTTGGCGTAGTTGAGGTAGTTCACCAGGTCGCCGGGGCACTGGTCGACGATGGATTGTTTGATCAGCACGAGGCATACGCCGGCGGGGCCGATGTTCTTTTGGGCGCCGGCGTAGATCAGGCCGAACTTGTTAAAGTCGATCGGCCGGCTGGCGATCTCGCTGGACATGTCGGCGACGATGGGCACGTCCACGTCCGGGTACTCGGCAAACTGCACGCCGCCGATGGTCTCGTTGCTGCACACGTGCAGGTACACAGCGTCGTCGCTGGGCTTGATCGTGGCCATGTCGGGCAGGGTGGTGTAGTTCGAGTCGCCGCCGTCGAACAGCAGGTTGACTTTGCCCACGGCTTTGGCGTCGGCGACGGCCTTCTTGGACCACGCGCCGGAGTGGATGAAGTCCGCGGTCTTGCCGCCCGCCAAGAGATTCATCGGGATCATGCCGAACTGGAAGGTCGCGCCCCCGCCGAGGAACAGGGCGTGCATGTCGTCGGGCACGCCGAGCACCTCGCGGACCAGCGCGGTCGCCTCTTCGAAGACGGCGACGACGGGCTTGCTGCGGTGGCTCATCTCGACGAGCGACATGCCGAGCCCTTGGTAGTTTGGCAACTCCTCGGCCGCGGTTGCCAGCACTTCGGGGGGCAGGGTGCAGGGTCCGGCGGAGAAGTTGTAGATGCGTTCGGTGGGGGTGGCGGTCATACGCGTTAGCGTACCACCGCCGTAGCCGCCGCGCAACACGCGGGGATCGAACAGGGCACGGTCTCAATGCTTGAACGTGTGTCTTCACGAACTCGACCCCCGGGCGTTGCCCGGCGGCGACGAGGTTGATACCGCCTCATCCCAGCCGGTCTGTCGCGACGTGGTAGTGCGGGTCTTCGGAGATGTTGACCTCGACAAAGTCGCCGGCCTTGTCGAGCAGCGCGGCGCATTCTTCGCTGAGGTGGACCAGGTGCAGCTGCTTGCCCTGGGCGCGGTACTTGTCGGCGACGGCGTTGATCGCTTCCAGGCCGGACTGGTCGTAAACGCGGGTGTAGTAGAAGTCGATGACGACGTCGTCGGGGTCGTCGGCGGGGTTAAAGAGTTGTTTGAAAGATTCGACGGAGGCGAAGAACAGCGGGCCGTGCAGCTGGTAGACCTTGCTGCCGTGCTCGTTGAGCTTGACGTCGGCGAAGAGGTGGGTGGCGTGGTTCCAGGCGAAGACGAGCGCGGACATGATGACGCCGACGAGCACGGCCAGCGCGAGATTGTGCTTAAAGACGGTGATGGCGACGACGGTGAGCATGACGATCACGTCGGTCCAGGGCATGCGTCTGAACATCTTGAGCGAGGCCCACTCGAAGGTGCCGATGACGACCATGAACATGACGCCGACGAGCGCGGCCATGGGGATCATGCCGATCCACGGGCCGAGGAAGAGGATGAAAGCGAGCAGGAGCAGGGCGGCGACGACGCCGGACAGCCGGTGGCGGCCGCCCGAGTTCACGTTGATGAGCGACTGGCCGATCATCGCGCACCCGCCCATCCCGCCGAAGACGCCGCAGGTGATGTTGGCGACGCCCTGGCCGACGCACTCGCGGTTGCCGCGCCCGCGGGTCTCGGTGATCTCATCGATCAGCGACAGCGTCATCAACGACTCGATGAGCCCGACGCCCATGAGGATGATCGCGACGGGGAAGATGATCGTGAGCGTTTCGAGGTTCATCGGCGGCAGAACGTCTTTGTACCGGCCGTCGAGGAAGTAGGGGATCGGCAGGCCGCCGCTGATCTTCGCGTCCTCGGTTTTGATCGTCGCCTTGGCCTTCTCGATGTCATCGGCGGGCAGCGCAGTGATCTGCGCTTCGACCTCGTCAGTCTTGATCACACGCTTGTCGATCGGGGCGTCGGCCTCGGCGAGGCCGGCCTGGACGGCGGACTCGGCCAGCCTCTGGTCCTTTGCTTCGATCTGCGCGATCGCCGTTTTCTTGATCGCGTCGGCCTGCTTGCCCTCGTACATCATGTCCTGCACGGTCATGAACGGCTTGTCCGCGGCCGCCGTGTTCACCGCGATCGCGCCGAACGAGACGATCAAGATCGCGGCGAGCGAGGAGGGCACGGCCTTGGTGAGCTTGGGCAGGAAGTGGATGATCGCCATGGTGAGCAGGACGCCGGCGATCATCCACGCCATCCGGGTGGGTTCGAAAAAGCGCGGCAGGCCGTCGGCGCCGAGCGCTTTGAAGCTGGGTTTTTGCGCGAGGAAGATGACGATGGCCAAGCCGTTGACGAAACCGAGCATGACCGGATGGGGGACCATGCGGATGAGTTTGCCCAGGCGGAGGACGCCGACGAGGCACTGGAGGACGCCGCAGAGGACGACGGTGGGGAAGAGGTACTCGACGCCGTAGATCGCGACGAGCCCGATGACGACGACGGCCATGGCGCCGGTGGCGCCGGAGATCATGCCGGGCCTGCCGCCGAGGATGGAGGTGAGCAGGCCGATGATAAACGCGGAGTAGAGGCCGATGATCGGGTCGACGCCGGCGATGAAGGCGAAGGCGATGGCCTCGGGTACGAGCGCGAGCGCGACGGTCATGCCCGAGAGGATGTCGGGCAGCGGGTTGTTGGGCCAGAGGCTGTGCAGCCAGTCGGGACGCTTGAACAGCTTGTCGAAGGGGGTGGCGGGATCGGTCGCGGCGGTCATGTCTGGCCGTTTCGTGGGAGGTTGGCGTGTGGCGGGGCCGTCTTCGTGGCGCTCGGCCTCACGGTCGGCGGCGCGCTTCGGCAGGCGGGATGGTCGAAGGGTAGCGTCGCCGGGCCGATGCCGCAAAGCCCTCGGCGTCACGCGTCACGGTCCGAACCGGGCACAGGCGTTGAAAATAATTTTTCCAAACGGCTCGCGCGCTCTTGTATTTCTCAAAGAACTTGGTGAAATATCTGCAGATGCGCTACACGGGGCCGGCCGAGCACGTGCCGAGCCGGGCAACCCCGCCGCGTCGATCCGCCGAAGCATCGGCGATTTCAAAAGGAAGGCCGACATGGCCAGCAAACCCACCAAGCCGAACACCAAGCCCGCCACCCAAGCCGTTAAACCCGGCGCAGGCAAGCCCAAGGCCAAAGGCAAGTAACGATCCATCGGCGAAAGCCGAAGCCGCAACCAACACGCGGGGCGCGTCAGACACGGCGCGCCCCGCTTTTTTTTGTGGTTGCGGGGTGACCCGGGCTGTTCTGCGTCAATCCGAGACCGCCGTCGGCAGTAGCTTGAGCCGCTCGAACGCCAGGCGTAGCCGTGGCAACTCCGGCACGCCCAGGCCGTCCCACACGAGCGGGCGACGCCAAGGCTCGAGCCCGTCGGCGCCGAGTTGCCAAAGCGTGAGGTCGGCGGGTTGCCCGGCGAGCGGCCCGGCGCTGTGGCGAAGGCCGTCGCGCAGCAGCTCGTACAACCGCGTTGGCGTCATCCATCGCAGTTCGGCGGGCATCGGCCGGTCGCCGTCGGGCAACCCGCCGAGCGCGTGCGCCAAGCTCCACGCGGCCATGCTCGCGCACTGCCGGCCGGCGAGCCGGTAGCGGTCCTCGCGCTGGTGCATCCGCTCGTACGTGTCGCGCCAGAAGCGCGCGATCGCGTCGGCCTGCTCCTCGGTCACCTCGAATCGAAACACCGCGACCAACGAACCGGCCGGGTGGAGCTCGCCGGGCATCGCCCGCAACACTTGTTCGAGCGTGTGGTCGGTCTGCCACTGCTGGTCGGGATCGTCCCACCAGGGCCCGGCGTCGGAGCGGATCGACTTGAGGCGTTGGAAAGCCTCGACGCGTTGCGGGCCGAAGTCCCAGTACCGCTGATCGACGGCGACACCGCAGTGGCCAACGACCCCGCCGGGGACGATCGAACTGAGCGCGATGACGACGGTGACCTCGCGTACGCTCGGGTCGTCGGCCGCCAGGTGCGCGGGCCAGCGTGCGGCGGTGTCTTGCGCGGGACGTGTCGTCGCGCAGCCGATGTGTACCAGCGCGCTTAGGCTCAGGATCAGGATGCGGGTTGCCGCGGGCATCATCACCTGCTGGCCGGCCCTTTCTTCGACCGGTCGGTCCGTCGGAACACAAGCCGCTGGTACAGGTAGCCGAGCCCGACGAGGGTGACCCCCAGACCGAAGAAGCTGAAAACGCGGTAGAGGTTGTCGAGGCTGGCGGTGTCGATCAGGAAGACCTTGCCTACCGCGACAAGCAGGACGGCGAGCGAGCCGTAACGCAACGTGTCGAGCCTCGTGAAGACACCGGCGATGAGCAGCGCCGCGCCGAACAACACCCACGCGAGCGAGTACGCGTAGCGCTCGGCGCTGCCGGGCCTGGCGTCGAGCAGCAGGACGCCGTCGCCGCTGAAGCCCTGGCGGACGAGCAGGCTCGTCAATAGGAACCCGACCGCGATCGCACCAAAGCCTACCAGCTTGGCGTGGTCGGGCCGATCCAGTGCGCGGTATCGGCGGGCCATCAGCACGAGCGTCAGGATCGACGGGCCGAGCAGGTACCACAGGCCGTTGAACAGGGGCGTCGCGCCGACGGAACCGGCGTTCCACAGCGGGTTGAGCAAGACGGCGTTGCCGAGGATCGCGGCCGTCAGACCGACGACAAAGACCGCGCCACCGGCGCGACGCGTGACCGGGCACCGCGGGTTGAGTCGGCCGACACCCCGGATGCATACGCCCAGCACCAGCCAGACGACCGCGTACGTGGCGCACTCGAACATGCCGACGCTGGGCGTGTGCAGCGCGTCGAAGTGAAACGCATTGCGCACCTGCAGGCCGGCGAAGATCGCGATGAGCGCGATCGCCCCGACCCGCAGCGTGCCGCGCAGCGCGGGCAGGTCGTCGATCGCTTGCCGCCGTGACCACAGCCACATCAGCCACGCGGGCAGCACGTACAACCCCGCCAGTCCGAGCACCAACGACCAGCCGGCATCGGTGTCCGTCCGCACCAGCGGGTTGCCCGGGAGCAGCGCGCCGATCACGCCGACCGCCGCGCCGACGCCCGCGACGCATACCGACGCCGCTCGGACCGCGTCGAGCCGGTAGCGGTTGGCGATCAACAACCCCGGCAGCGCACCGAGCATGAGCGCGCAGGCGTACGCCGACCATTCGTACAGGTTGAACGCCTTCGCGTTGAAATCGGCGGGGTGGAAGGCTTGACGCGTCAAAACGACGATCACGCCGGCGACCGCGGCGACGGTGAGCCGCGCCATGCCGCGCGCGATGGCCTGCGCGCCGGACCGCCGCGCGCACCACGCGATGAGCCCGAAGCCGAACGCCGGCAGGGCGTACATCGGCAGCAGCGTGTTGAAGACCACGACGCCCGCGATATCGACCGTGAACGGCCCGGGCAGCACGAGCAGTACCGCGCTGATCGACGCGACGACGCAACCGGCGATCAGCAGCGGGCGGATGAACAGCCGGCGCTCGACGAGCGCCGCGACCGCGCTCATCAGCGCCAAACAAACCGCAACCCGCGGGTGGTGCAGGCCTTGGAGGATCGCGACGCAGACCAGCCCGAACGACACAAGCGCGTACGCGGCGATCGGCCAGTCGTGGTCGGCGACACGGTTGCGTAACAGCGGGATCAGGGCGAGCCCATATACGCCGGCAAGCACCAGTGTGGACGGCCACCAGTGCTCGCGGATGCCCAACTCGGGTTGGCCGGCGACCAGGACGACCGCGTAGTACGCCGGGCCGGCGATCGCGCTCATCAGCGTGAAGGTGCGTTTGTTCGGCGAGCCGAACAGGCACGCGTACCCGCCGAAGAAAAACAGCCCGCCGTACGCCGAAGCGGTCACGCCGATCGTGCGCAGGCTCGGCGTGTCGGCGCCGATCTCGGCGGGCAGGTGCAGGCTCAGCGCCCCGGCGAGCAGGACAAGCAGGCTCAGGCCCATCGTGACGAACGGCAGGGCCAGGTACCGCCGATCGAGCCGGGCCAGCGTAAGCGTGCCCGCGGCGACGAGTCCGAGCATCCAGAACTCGCGGGTCGAGAACCCGCCGCGGGGCACGAGCAGCGCGACGACCGCCGCCGCCGAGCAAGCCGCCCCGATCGCCAGGCCGAGCGCCCACCGCTTGCTGCGTATGTCGGCGGACGGGTCGCGGTGGACGCGCGCGACCTGGACGAGGTACGCCCCGGCGGTGCCGACGACCAGCAGCGCGGTGAGGGTGCGCTCGCCCGCGCTGTCGCCAAAGACGACGTACCCCAGCGACCAGACGAGCGTGAACAGGAGCGTGAGCGCGCTCAGGCCGAACCACCCGCGCCTGCCGGTCGCCGCGAGCACGCCGACTTCGAGCGCGAGCAGGTAGAGCACCATGCCCGCGGTCGCCCCGCCGAAGGTCTCGCCGAGCACCGGCGGGAGCATGAACCCGCCGACCATGCCCAACAGCGCGACGCCCGGGCCGTGCCGAAGCGACAGCACGATCGCCGCCGCGGTGATCGACGCCATCAGCGTGAACGCCCAGCCCGCGCCGAACAGGGCGTACAGGTTGTGCCCGGCCAGGACCGAGGCGTACAACACCGCGACCGCCGCGCCGCACAGCAGCTGCCCGACCAGCGACGCGTGCCGGCGCGCCCACTCGCCAAAGCACCACAGCGCGATGCCGAACGCCCCGGCCCCGATCACGCGCACCGGCTCGGTGATGATGTCGCGGTCAAAGCCGAGCTTGAGCAAGAACGCCGCGGTCAGCACCAGCGCCACCGCGCCGATCCAGACGAACACCTTGCCCGCCAGCACCTCTTCGAGCGACAGCCGATAGGTGGGCTCGCTGTCTGTTCGCGCGTCCTCGATTTCCGCTGGTTGTTCCACGGGCGTGCGATCCTCGGCGGCTTCGTTCTGCAACGCCTCGGCCCGCGCCGCTTCATCTTCGCGGACACGCTGGCGCGCGAGCCGCATCGCTTCGAGCGCGCTGGGGGTGGCGGGCGTACGCGTCGCGGGCTCCGGGGATGGGCCCGCATCAACGACGGCATCTGCTTGCGCCGCACGATCCGGGCTGCCCCGGTCATGCGCGTCGAGTGACGATTCCGTTTCGGCCTGACCAGTCGGCGTCGCCGGCGTTTGATTTGGCTCGGATGCCCCGCTAAGCGTGACGTTTGAGGGGGTCGGCTTGTCGCGTTGCAGCGCTTCGAGTTCGGACAGCCGCAGTTGCACCGCTGTGAGCTGCGCGGCGAATTGATCGAGGCGTGCTTGCAGCGCGTCGCTCCGCTGGACACTTGCCCTGGCCACCATCCCCACGCGCAGCATCGCGGCCGGCCCGAGCAGGAGCGCGGTGAGGACGAGAAGAACGATCAGGAGGATCAGGAGTTCCATGGCCGGCCCTCAGACAGAAGTTAGTATATACTTACATAAATGGTCGGTCGATTCAACCCCCGCCTTTTGGTTTTCTGCAAATGATTCCGCCGCAATGGTTTGAGAGATGGGAGCGTCGCGTGCGGCTGGGTGTCTGGCCATCAAAAAAGCCCCGTGACGGGGCTTGCGTGCGTCGCGTTGGCGGTTCCCGAATCGCTCAGTTCGAGACGAGTTTGATCATCGCTTCGCCCATCGCCTGGCCGATCAGGTAGAACGATTCCCAGTTGCGATTCCAGTGGAACTCCTGCCGGGAGGGCGACTGCTCGGTGGGGCGGGCGAAGCCGCGGGTCTCGACGCCGGCGACGGTGCCCTTGAACTCGGGGTGCTTTTTCGGGTCGCCGACGGCGAGCTGCGCTTCGACGTGCTTCTCGACCTTCGCGCGGTAACGCTCTGGAAGCTCCCACCCGCGCATGCCGGTGTTGGCGACGACGAAGGGCATGTCTTTCACGCCCAAGTCCTTGCGCAGGTCCTTGATGAACGCGACGAGGTTGCGCTCGTAGACATCGACGGCGCTCTGGTCGATGCTGTCGTTCCACCCCTGGTGCCAGCCGAAGCCGACGATCTCGTAGCCCTTGCCGGCGTAGTCGGGGGCGTACTTCTTCAGGTTGCCGGTGATTTCTTTGACGTGGCGGAGGATCTCGGCGTAGTGGAAGCCCTTGTCGCCGTCTTTCTCGGGCTTGGCGTAGTCTTCAATACTCGGCGGGAGGAAGTTGTGCTTCAGCGAGCGCCCGCCCCACGAGCACTTGATGATGAGCACCGGGTCTTCGTAGTAGTCGCCGACGACCCAGCCGAAGGCGTATTCCGGTCCGATGTGATTTTCCTGCGCGCCGAAGTTGGTGTCGAGGTAGCCCGCCTGTTTTTGTTTGCCGCCCGAGAGGTTGACGACGTAGACGTCCTTGCGGACGACCGGGTCGCCGTTCTTGACCAGGTGCCCGTACTTGTCCGCGTCGTGCTTGACGTGGTACTGCATCGTGCCGGGCTTCTCGCCGAGCACCGTGCCGAAACCGACCATGTTCGATTGCCCGGCGAGGATGAAGACTTTCACCTTGCCGTTGGCCTTCTGGGTGTCGGCCGAGGCGACGGTCGCGGCGCTCGTTACCAGCAGCAGGACGAGCAGGGCGGTGATGCGTTGGAGGTGCTTCATTTTGATTCGTTCTCTTTGTGGATCGTGTCTAGTAACCGCCGCGTAACAGGCGGGGTTGCGGCGTGGCAGGCGGCTTGACCCCCGCGTGTGACGCGGCGGCTGCGGCGAGGCTCAAGTTAGTCCAGCTCTTTGATCCGGATGTTGCGATAGTACCGCACGCTCGCGGGGCCGGCGTGCAGCTGCAGGCCGATGACGCCCTTGACCTTCGCGATCTCTTCGTCCTTCTCGGTGTACTGCGAGAACAGCTTGCCGTTGATGTAGACCTTGATCGTGTTGTCCTTGCAGATCACGCGGTAGTCGTTCCACTCGCCCCAGTTGATGTCTTCTTTGAGGTCGATGCCTTGCTCGTGCTTGGTCAGCAGGCGGTTGCGGCGCGACTGGTCATAGACCAGGCCCCAATACTTGAAGCCCATGTCGGCTTGGTAGCCGGACATCTGGCCGTTCTCGGCGTTGTACTTCGAGCGGATCTGGAACCCGCCGTTGGTCTTCTCCGGGCCGACGGCCTTCGCCTGGGCGCGCAGCTCGAAGTTGTAGTATTCCTTGTCGTGCGCGGCGTACATGGTCTTGGGGATCGGCTTGTCCATCGTCCCGGCGACGATCACGCCGTCCTCGATCTTCATCCAGTCTTCGTCGATCGTCCAGCCATCGGTGTGGCCTTCGCCGAGGATCGTGACGAAGCCTTCGTCCTCGTCCAGGTGTTCGTGGCCGTGGTCCTCGGCCGTGGTGGGGTTGTGCTTCTTGCACTTGTCGCAGGCGTTCGCGGAGGTGTAGGTCACGGCCGCAGCAGCGAGCAACGTGAGAACGGCGAGGGTGGTGGTGATCTTCATGGTGTCCTCTCTGAGGTAGGGCAGGCGTGCTGCCTGTCGTTTCGTTTGTCGATCAGAGCACGAAGCGTATGCGAGTGCCCCGGGTCATGGGTGATCTGTGGCACTCGCTTACGCTTCGTGCTCTGATTGTGTTTACGCTTTCTTGTGGTCGCCGATCGCCGGTGCCTGCGGGTTGACTTCCGGGCCGAAGTACCGCAGGACGACGAGGTCTTCGGTGCTCGACGTGTTCTCAAACGTCAGCCCGGCCTTCGCGGCCTTCTCGGTGACGAACACCTCGTCCTGCGTCAGGTCGTGGAAGCGGATGAGTTTCGGGCAGTCCAGCGTCATGCCGTTGAGCGTGCCGTTGCCTTGGACGACGGTGATCGAGCTCGCGCCGTTGTCGGTGATCGTGACCTTCCCGCCGGGCTTGACGGTCAGTTCCTTGGCGGAGAAATACTGCACGCCCTTGATCGTGCCGTAAACGATCCACTTGTCGGCGTGGGCGTCGTCGGCGGTATCGACGATGGGCTCGAGGTAGTGGTTGTCCTTGAAGTTCGGATCGACGTTGCCTTCCCAGTCGAGCTGGTCGATGATGAAATCGACGTCCTGGTGCTTGTCGGCGGGCATGTCTTTGACGAGCAGCGACCACGGCACTTCGCGTCCTTCGACGAGGTTCTGGTACATGCCGAAGACGTCGGAGCCCCACTGCGGCTCGTAGGTGCACAGCGAGCCGGGCGCGTGGAGGATGCAGGGCGGGATGAGCCACCCGGTGCCGGGCTGCAGCTTGTAGGCCTTGGACAGTTCAAGGATCTTGTTGTCGCCCTTGGCCCAGTCGGCGATGCATCGGCGGACTTCTTCGCGCGTCGTGCCGGGCTCAAAGCCCATGAACGTGTAGGGGAAGTTGTTGCCGACGTTGTTGTGCTGGGGTGGGAAGTAGTACGACTCGGGCTTGCCTTCCTGGCCGACGAGCTTGGCCTGCTCGGCGTTCTGGTGCATGTGGTGGGGGATCGGGCCCATGTTGTCGAAGAACTTCGAGTAGACCGGCCACTTGCCGTACGTGTCCCAGATCGCGCTGCCGATAATGTCGGCGCCCAGTTCGGTGACGACGTCGCGCAGCAGGAAGCGCTGGCCGTGATGGACGCAGTAGGACAGCCCTTCGTCGTGGACGCGGCCTTCGTTGGCCGCTTCGGTGGTCGAGCCGAACCAGCGCTCGTCGATCCCGCCGCGGCTCAAACCGAACGCGTAGGTGTCGTCGGGGTGCAGCTTGAGTCGCAGGCCGGGCTGGAGGAACGAGCGCGGGACCCAGTTGGGCGCGAGCCGCAGCAGCCCGCCGGTCGCCTCGAGCGCTTGCTCGGCGACGGGCTTGACGTTGGAGTCCACGGTCTTGAGTTCATGCATGGTCGCGGCGGTTGCGGTCGTCACGGTCGGTATCCTCGCTCTTGGATCGGGTCAGGGTCGGCGTGCACCAGCGGGCCGCCGGGCCACCAAGTGTACCGCGCTGATGGTGAGACAGGCTTCCAGCCTGTCATGGTCCACCGCGACAGCCATCAGGCTGCAAGCCTGTCCCACCTGATGATGCACCAGACGCCGGCCCACCCCCGCGCGATACACTCTCGCCATGGCCAAAACCGAAACCCAGCCGCTCATCTCCGCCGCCCGAAACCTGCACCTGGGCGATTGCACCTTCGACCGCGACATCCTCGCGCCCGATTGCCCGGTGCCCTGGTTCGTCCGCATGGCCCGGCTGCACGGCGGGAAGCAGGAAGGCGTCGATCTCATCACCCTCGACAACGGCCTGATGCAGGTCCGCGTCTGCCCGACCCGCGGCATGGGCATCATCGATGCGCAGATGGGCGAGGTGAAGCTGGGCTGGGACTCGCCGGTCAAGGAGATCGTCCACCCCGCGCACGTGAACCAGCTGCACCGCGGACGGACTGGCTGGCTCGAAGGGTTCAACGAGTTCCTCGTGCGATGCGGGCTCGAGTTCATGGGCCCACCCTGCATGGACACCCACCACACCGCCGTCGGCGAGCCGCCGGCCAACAACACCTCCCTGCACGGCAAGATCGCCAACCTCCCTGCAAGCGAGGTCGAACTCGAAGTCCAGACCAAGGCCCCTTACGCGATCACGCTCCGCGGCGTCGTACACGAAAGGCAGATGTACGGCCCGAAGCTCGAGCTCACCGCCGAACTCACCATCGTGCCCGGCCAATCGACTTTCACTGTTTCGGACACCGTCCGCAACCTCGGCGGGCAATCGCAGGAGATGTGCCTGCTGTACCACATCAACCAGGGCCGGCCGATCCTCGAAGACGGAGCCCGGCTGGTCGCGCCCATCGCCGAGTCCGCCCCGCGCGACGACGGCTACCCGGATCGAGACATCAAGCGGTTCGATCGCTACGGCAAGCCCGCGCCCGCCAGCCCCGAGCAGGTGTTTTTCGTCGATATGCAGCCGGACAAACGCGGCCGGGTCAGCGTGCTGTTGCACAACAAGAAGAAAGACCTCGCGCTTGGCGTCGCCTGGCAAAAGCAGCAGCTGCCCCACTTCGCGTTGTGGAAGGCCCTGCACGACGAGCGCGACGGCTACGTCACCGGCCTCGAGCCCTGCACGACCTACCCGATGCCGCGCCCCAGCGAGCGCGACGAGGGCCGAGTCGTCCAGCTCAAGCCCGGCGGCAGCTATAAGACCGAGCTCGAGTTCGAGCTGTTCGACACCAAGCAGGCGGTCGCGAAGGCCGCGGCGCGGGTGTGAGCACCGGTCCGCGACGTGACAAACCGACGTGTCCGCCTGTGTCAGTTGCGGTCGCGCCTGCGCCGTGCGGCGAACAGGCCCGCGATCACGAGCAGCGGCAGCGAGGCCGGCTCGGGCACCGAATCGACGACGTAGTTGCCCGCCGCGTCGATCGCGAAGCCGTGCGACGTCATGCCCAGTTCCCAGCCTGGGATCGTGATCGTGTCGATCAGCGCGCCTTGCGTTGAATAGATTTCGATCTCGCCGAGGTTCCGCGTCGCGAGGTCGCCGTCGGCGTTGCGTTCCAGGCCCTGGATGAACCGCTGGTCCTCGGGCAGGATAAAAGTCTGGATCAGCGAAAGGTCGTTCGCGTCGCGTTCGTAGATCAGCGTCTGCTTGGTGAACTGGTTGCGGCCGATCGCCCACAGCGTTTGCTCGTCTTCGCTCAGGGCGACGCCCCGGAGGATGTTGGGGATGGCGGGCCCACTGTTGCGCGTGGTCGCGGTCTTGGTGCCGACCTGATTGAAGCGTTCGACCGAGTCGGGCAGCGAAGACGCGGCGAAGACCCCGCCGCCCGGGGCTTCTTCCAGATCGACATACGAGGCCCCGAGGTAGCCCGAGGCGCTGTTGTTCAGCCCGAACGAGCCCCGGTAGCTGCCGTCGGGTGCGAATCGGTAGACCGAGTGGGCGCTCAGGGACCCGCCATCGGGCACCCCGCCGACGAAGATGTTGCCCAGCGTGTCGATGGCGATGCTGCGCGGGGCGCGCATCGGCCCCTTGACTTCGAGCAGGGGCGTGCCATCGGGGGCGAACTTGACCACCCGGTCGCCGGGCTTGAACTCGTTGCGGGTCTGCGAGCGGTCGCTGATGCCGACCCAGTAATGGCCCGCGTGGTCCACCTCGATCGCGCGGATGAACTGTTCGTCAGTGATCGAGAGGTCGAACGAACCGATCTGGTTACCCGCGGCGTCGAGGGTCAGGATCGATTGCGTCCGCGCGTGGGTACCCGCCGCGGTGCAAAAGGCCAGGAGACAAACAAGGCGGGCCGCAAGCCAGGCCGTGCGCGCTCGACTTGGAATCCGCCGCAATCGAATCGACTCCACACCATCCATCGATGATCTCCTCTGTTCCCGGACTGATGCGCGTTGATGAACACCGAATCAAAACAGCTTGTTTGCTGCGCCGTCAAGAATGTAGGAGCTTCTTTGAATGCAGCAAACACCCAATGTTGCTAAAGCAAAAAAAGTAACGATAAGGCGTGATCTTTTTACATCTTTATCGTTATATGCTTGACTCTGCCGCTGATTCGATGCGAGGCATTATCACTATTAATGGTAATAGTTCTTCGGAGTTAATCACAGTAGATTACCGCCTTCGGTGTTGCCGGTCTTTGCGTTTTGAAGGAGCATCAGAGATGTCATTTTTAAGCCGAGCGACCTTGACCGGTTGCCTCTCGATACTGCCGTTGACGTCTGTAGCAACCACGCTGCCCGACCCCGATGGCCAGCCGGCGGACATGACCAAGCCCGTCCAGGTCTTCATTATGATGGGCCAGTCGAACATGCTCGGGTTCGGCCGTGTTAACGGCGGCACGGAGGGTTACCTCGACTACGCGGTGCAGACCAAGGGCAAGTACGGCTACCTCGCCGACGACACGGGCGCGTGGACCACGCGGATGGACGTCCGCTACACGCGCGTGATGGGTAGCGGCACCGGCGCGTCACGGCTGTTCAACAACGAGTGGCTCAGCGTCGAAGGCGACAACCGCATCGGCCCGGAGTTCGGCATCGGCCACCACCTCGGCGAGGCACTGGACGCGCCGGTGCTCCTGCTCAAGAGCGCGATCGGCAACCGCAGCCTCGGCTGGGACCTGCTCCCGCCGGGTAGCCCGCAGTACCAGTACAACGACAATGGCACCGACTACACCTACGCGGGCTACGGCGAGTCGCCGCTGCGCTGGGAAACGGGCACCACGCCCCAGCCCATCGGCTGGCAGGCCGGGCTGCAGTACGACGGCGACGTCGCGCGGGCCAAGCAGGTGCTCGCTGACATCGGGACGTACTACCCCGGCGCTACCAGTTACGAAGTCGCGGGATTCTTCTGGTGGCAGGGCGACAAGGACCGCTACAACGCCGCCCACGCCGAGAAGTACGAGGAAAACCTCGTCCGCTTGATCGAACAACTCCGCGTCGAGTTCGACGCCCCCGACGCCAAGTTCGTCGCCGCCACGCTCGGACAATCGGAGATCGGCGTGGAGACCGGCAACGCGCGTAAGATCCTCGACGCCCAACTCGCGGTGGACGGCGACGCGGGCAACTACCCCCAGTTCGCCGGCAACGTCGCCACGGTCTACAGCCACCCGCTGAGCCAGGGCGGGTCGTCGGCCGGCCACTACGGCGGCAACGCCGAGACGTACATGAACGTCGGCGAAGCGATGGGCCAGGAGATGGCCGCGCTGATCCCCGAGCCGACGTCGCTGACGCTGCTGGCGCTCGGCGGCCTGGCGCTCGCGCGACGCCGACGGGCGTGACGTAACGCCACCGGTCGCGAGGCGTCAGGCCGGTATCGACTTCGCGAACTGGAGGACCCCACGATGCACCGTAACCCGACCCGTCTCGCCTGTTTCATGCTCGCCCTGCTGCTGCTCGTCGGCTCCCAGCACACCCACGCCCAGGTCCTGCCCGACCCCGACGGCCAACCCGCGGACATGAGTCAGCCCGTGCAGGTCTACATCCTCATGGGCCAGTCGAACATGCTCGGCTTCGGCAAGCCCGACGTGTTGCAGGGCATCGCCGCGGACAAGTACCCTTACCTCGTCGATGACGCGGGCGCGTGGACCGTCCGCAAGGACGTGCGCAACGTCTTCATCATGGCGTCGGGCAACAAGATCGGCGCGGTCAAGAAGAACGAGTGGTTGACGGTCAGCGGCCGGTTCGGCCCGGAGATCGGCATCGGCCACCACCTGGGCGAAGTGACCGACGCGCCCGTGCTCATCCTCAAGAGCTGCATCGGCAACCGCAGCCTCGGCTGGGACCTGCTGCCGCCCGGCTCCGAGCCCTACGAGCACGGCGGGAAGATGCAGCCCGGCTACCGCGGCACGCCCGACAACCCCGGCGGCGACACCGGCGGGGACATGTCCAAGGGCTGGTACGCCGGCTGCCAGTACGACGGCGACGTCTCGTCGGCCAAGCACATCCTCGAGAACCTCGACAAGTACTACCCCGGCGCGACCGAGTACGAGGTCAAGGGCTTCTTCTGGTGGCAGGGCGACAAGGACATGCGCAACGCCGCACACGCCGAGCGCTACGGCCTGAACCTGGTCAACCTCATCCAGGCGCTGCGCAAAGACTTCGACGCCCCCAACGCGCTGTTCGTCACCGCGTCGCTGGGCCAGACCAAGATGGGTTCGACCGGCGGGGACGGCAAGATCCTCGACGCGATGAAGGCCGTCGCCCAGAGCGACCACGAAGACCTCAAGGGCAAGGTCGGCTTCGTCTACACGCACCCCTTGAGCAAGGGCGGCAGCTCCAGCGGGCACTACGGCGGCAACCCCGAGACCTACATGAACGTCGGCGAAGCGATGGGCAAGGCCATGGTCGAATTGCTGAAGAACCAAGGCGACGGCGACGCCAAGGCCGGCAACGACCAAAATGCCGAGCCCGCCGCGCTGGGCGAGCAACCGATGCGCACCTGGACGAGCAAGGGCGGCAGCACGATGCAGGCCAAACTCGTCGGCATCGAGGGCGGCCGCGTCGTCCTCGAACTGGAAAACGGCAGCAAACGAAAGTACAGCAAGAGCGCCTTCAGCGAAGAAGACCGGGCGTACATCGAGAAGTTCGGCGGATAAAGCCCGTTGTTTGATGCGAGGTGAAATGGCTCAAGCGATTGCGTTTGCGGCGTTACCCGCGCTGGCGGCCGTCGACTTACGCCCGTTGCCGCGCTCGCGGACCCATTTGCTGATCGCCTCGCGTTTGCCGGCCCAGCCGCTCGCGGTGCGCTGCTTGAGGAACGCGCTATAGAGCTGGTCGAGCGCGAAGCTCAGCGTGCCGACGAGCGCAAGGCGCTGCTCAATGACTTCGCGCGGCGTCTGCGCCTCGGTGATGTCCGGCAGCAGGGCGGACGAGACGTTCAGCGTGTCGCCGGAGAGCGTGAGGTCCCACTGGTGTTCGCCGTCGGACAGGATCAGCCCGGCCTTGCGCGGCCACTTGCCGGTCTTCAGCGCGTCGTCCGCCTCAGCCAGGCTCGTCGGCTTGTCGCACTTGATCGCGACCTTGCCGCCGACTTCCCACGCGCAGTCCATGTCGAGCTGGCGCGTGATAGTGACGAACAACTCGCCGGCCTTGTCGGTTTCGATCACGCCCTCCTGCGCTTCGCACGCCCACCACAGCCACGCGAGCCACTCGTTGCCGACGAAGTCTTTCAGGTCGATCGACTTAGTCACCCACGGGCAGATCGGCGTGTGCCGGTCGCGCGTATCCGATTCGTCCTCGTCATGGTGCCCGCGATCGACCGGCGGCTTGGTGAACGCGCTGGGCAACAGGTCCTCGTAATCGCGTGAACGGCCGGCCTGCCCGAGGAAGTGGCCGGCCTCCACCCCCGCAGTCATCGGCACCAATTCCGCCGCGAAGCTCTTGCGGAACAGACGCACGAGTTGCTCGACCACGCTGCCGCTCGCATTCGCGCAGAACACCAACCCGTTGCGCAGGTCCCAGGCGATCTGCACCGACCGGCTCTTGCGAAACCGACCCGCGGCGAGGTCTTCCTGCACCTGTCGGCCGGCAAGCTCTTTCGCCTCGCGCTTCTCGCTCTTGCTCGCGAACCCCGTCGGGCTCTCGCTCGCCGCGGCCTGCTCGTTCATCTTCTGGTACGCCTTCTTCACCTCGCCCGGCACCTTGTGCGTGTCCAGACGAAGCGCAAACAGCGCAAAAGGGCCGTACGAAATCTTCTCATAAGTGAAGTTGGTGTCGTACAGGTGCTCGGTCGTCACCCAGCCCGCCTCGACCTCGTCGGGTGCGCCGATCTCGGTCTCGCGGAAGTGGTGCTCGTGCAGCAGGTCGAGGAAAGTCTCGTCGACGCTGGCGGGCGCGTCGCCCTGGACACGGAAACGGCAGTACGACACTCGTCCGGAGGTGATGGGCATGGGGATCAGGCAGTCGTGAGTGGGCAGTAGGGAGTCGTGGGGACAGTCGGTTCAGATGGATCGTAGTTTCGGATTCAATGCGTATGTGGCTTGCCCGCTTTGCGCCAAGCTCTCCACAGCGCAACCGACAGGCTGTTTAGAAAGTGGCCGTCTCGGAGGATCGATCGCGTGGTAGCAACTCGACCACGACCCGCGCGACCAGCAGCACGGCGAAGATCACGGGGATCGCCCGGCTTTGGCCCATCACAAACGCCAACCAGCCCAGCGCGTACGTCAGCCCGCACGACACCGCGTACACGCCCAGGCGCAGCTCCCGGCCGAGCGGCGTCAGTCGCCCGCGCGTCGGGATCATCACCAGCCAGACATACGCCGGGAACACCGTGCCGTAAAACAGAAGAAAGCCGCGGTAGCCCGCCTCGCCCCAGGTCAGCCCGCCGGTGATCGACGACGCGGGCAGCGTCGTCAGCCGGGCGAGCAGGCCGAGCAGGATCGCGACCCCGCCCGCGGCGACGAGCCAGGGCTTGTTGGCGATTGGGTCCTCGATCAGTTCGCGCACGTGGACCGTGATCGTGAACCCCGCCTGCAGGCTCAGGTGAAGCCCAAGCAGGACGAGCCAGAACCCGGCAAGCTCGGCGTCGGCTTCGCCGGCAATAAACGGCAGCAGCTGACCGCCGTAGCAGATCGAGAACACGATCATCAGGCAAAACACGACGCAGAACCCCAGCGCGAACGCCGCGACGCCCGTGCCCGGCGAGGTGTTGATCCGCGCCCGATGAAACGTCAGGTCCAGGTATGGGCACAGCGCAAACCCCGTCAACGCGCACGGGACGAACATCCACAAGTCGAAGGTGGTGAGTCGGTTGACGCCCTCGATCGGCCATGCGTAATCTGTCAGCGCCCATGCACCGGGTCCCTGGGTCGCCCAGGAAAAGCAGCCCCACGACAAAAGCGTGACGACCCCGGCGACGCCGAGCATCGCCGATCGGCGGTTGCGGAAGCCGATGGTTGCGCACAAGCCGAGCGCCGCGACGAGCATGGGCACCGCGGCGAGGCCGAAGAGCCGGCCGAACAACCACACGACGACGAACAGGTGGTACGCGACGGTCACGACCGAGAAGTTGTGGCAGGCGCCCGCGTGCTTGCGGACGATCGCGACCGACCACGCCGGGCGGTAGAGCACGACGCCCATCGCCGCCGCCCCGAGCACGTTGGGCACCGCGAACGCGACCCAGCCCAAGAGCCCGTAATCGCGCAGCAGCAGGGCGGGCAGCACCATGCCGATCACCCACGTCCACGAGCAGCCGAGGAACGCCCCCCACAGCACCGCCGCGCCCGGCCCACGCGTCAGCGCCTCGCCCGGCTCAGGTTGGTAGGGGTACGCGGTGTCCGTCACGGGACGGAGATTGTAGCGGGGCGGGGCGATGGGTTATCGATAACGTTCGTGCATCCCTGTTAGTCGGCGGGCTCGTCCCGGCGATCGCATCGGAGAGTTTTTGAAAAGCCCGGCCGCCAAGCCAGCGGCGGGACAAGCCCGCCGGCTAAAGCTGAAAACTGGCAGACCCGTTAGCCGGCCCGCGTATCGGGTCGTTTACAGAGTCACGCGCATCGAAGTAGGCCTGACGACTCCGAGCAACGAACCGCCAGCGCTGGCGTGGCATCCCGTCTTGTATTGGGTTGTTTTCGACATAACGGATCGCGCGTCGCAGGTGGGTTTCTTCACCGATATAAACAGCCCACGCCTGCTTCGCCCAACAACTGTGTGTAATCCAGCCGCCGGTCAAACATGGATGCACACCGTCATCGATGAGCCGATCCGTCGCGCCACGCTTGAGGTGCCCGATGATGCGGGACGGTTCGCGCGGATGAGCCCCAATGACGGCATGCAGGTGCGTCGGCATGACGGCGAGCGCAAGAACCTGATACTTAGCGTCGTCTGCAACATCGTGAAAGCCACCAGCGATCGATCTCGCTTGCTCGCCATCGAATCGCACAGGCGGATGCTTTATCAGCGCCTTGGCGGACCGACGCTTGCGTGCATCGTGCGGGCGCGAGGCGACGCTCTGTGTCGTATTTGTGCGGGTCGCGTCGCCACCAAAACGATGTAGTTCTTGGCTGCCAACGTAATTAGACCAAGAACCGCGCGGGTCGTTGGGCAGCCAGAACCCGTACGCCGAGACGATGGTATGGAACGCGATCATCGGTATCTCCCGATGAGAAAACACGGTATTAGCCGGCGGGCGTGTCCCGCCGATCGAATCGTCAACCATCTAAATGCGAATCAACAAGCCAGCGGCGGGACAAGCCCGCCGGCTAACGATGTTCTGTCAAAAAGAACTCAATACGCCCGCACCACGCCGATGCACACGCCCTGGATCTGGAGCTGTTCTTTGCGGACGATGATGGGCTCGTAGTTCGGGTTGGCCGGCTCGAGGTGGACGGTGCCGTCGCGTTGGGGCCGGTAGTACTTGAGCGTGGCTTCGTCGTTATCGACGAGCGCGACGACGATGTCGCCGTTGCGGGCGGCGTTGCGTTGTTCGCAGACGACGTAGTCGCCGTCGGCGATGTGGCAGTCGATCATCGAGTCGCCGCGGACCTTGAGGACGAACTTGTTGGTGTTGCGCGACCCCGGCGGGGAGAAGACCTCCTCGAGGTCCAGGTGCTCGCGGGATTCGACGGCCTCGATCGGTGAGCCGGCGGCGATCGAGCCGACCAGCGGCAGGCGGGTACGGCGTTCTTCGTCGGGCAGTTCGAGGTCAGGCGACAGCTCCAAAGAGCGCGCCTTGTTGGGGTCGCGGGTCAGGCAGCCCTTTTTGATGAGCGCCTCGACGTGTTCGAAGACCGTGACCTTTGAGACGCCCAAGGCTTCGCCGAGCTCTTGCATCGTCGGCGAATAGCCGCGCGAGAGCCGGGTGTCGCGTATCAGGGTAAGGATCTTCAGCTGCTTGGGCGTGAGGTTGGGGCTGGCCATCGGGGGCGCTCCTCTCGGGGGGGGTGAGGGGGTGTGTCGTCGTGTCGTCGGCGGCTGCGAAGGCGTGGTCCGGGCTGGGCGCGGGCACGGCGGGGTTTGGCGGTTGGGCGGGCATCTGTGCGGGTGCCGCGGTCGTCGCGGGGCTTGGAAGCTTCATCGTCCCGCCGTTCCAACGGATCACGCGCACGTCCGGCTTGCCTGTCCGGGCCGTCCCACGGCTGAGCCCGACTTCGAGCGCGGTTTGCTCCGCCGCGAGGCGGTCGATCTCCGCCTGCTGGCCGCTGAGCCAGTGGTCGATCGCCTGAAACATCGCCAGTTGCGTCTTTCGCTCCGCCGGGCGCGGCTTAGCGTAGGTCGCGGGCGGGTCGGCGGGCCCGGTGTGCTCGAATCGGTCGGTGGCCCGGGGTGTGCGCCGCGTGTCGGCCTTGCGATTTCGGCGTGGCAGCCAGCCCCAGGCGCTGCCGCCAGAGGACTGGGCGTCGGTATCGTGGCCGGCGGCGGCGTGGGCCCGGGTCTTGATCAGGCCTTCGCCTTTGACGTCGAATCGGGTCACGTAGTCGCCGCCGGGGCCAATCATCATCAAGGGGGTCGTCATCGGCTTGCTCCCTGGTATCGCGATCCGTGCGGATCAAATGGGGGTTTGCTGGCTGGCTGCCCCAACATCTTGGGGTGCCCGGCCGGGACCGGACCCTTATCGCCGAGGCGTTTGCCGGTCCTTGAATCCCCATCGGCCGATCTGTTCGGTACACGTTAACCGAACCATGACCAAACGTCAAGGCCGGCGTTGCGGGTCGGTTTCGTGGGCGTTTTATCGGGGCGTGCGGGTTTGTTCGCAGCCCGATCGGGTGACGACCGAAGCGTTTATCGGGCACGCGTCCCCACATCTTGGGGTCCGGTGTGTGGTACGAAACAACCGCGGTTCGGGGGCTATTCGGCAGATCGTGTGCGGCGTTGCCCAACGCGGTGTGGAGCCGTCCTGCTATTCACTAGGTCGTCACGGGCATTGAGCCTGAATCTCGCCAAAGGTTAGACCGACGCCAGTCACACGGTGCGTGCCGCGAAATCATTGGGGTCGGGCACGCGGGGCGGTACACTGTGTTTCGTCACGGTGACCCGACAACGCTCTGCGCGACGCCCGCGTCGCCTAGACATGGAGAGAAAAGATGCTGAAACGTGGATCGGCGGCGTCGTGTGGTGTGTTGGCGCTCGCGTCGAGCCTCGCCGCCGGCGGGGCACTGGCCGAGCAGGTCGCCTTGGACTTCGTCCTCGCTCCCGCGACGCCCACGGTCAACACCGTGCCGATCTCTGTGTCCGTCTCGGTCGATACCGGCTTCCCTTTCGGCACCCAGACCGACAGCGCGACCGACAGCTCGACGGTCAGCGGCAACGCGCTGGCGACCCTCGACCTCGCGTTCGGGCCCGACGGCCAGGTCACGACGCTGAACAGCCTCGCGTTCACCGGCGGGCAACTGCGGTTCGATGAAACGCTGGCGTTCAACCTCTCCTACGTCTTCGGCACCGCCAGCGTCCAGGCGACCGGCAGCGACCTGGCCGGGCAACTGCAGACGCCCACGCCCCCCGCGCCGATCGCCGGCAACGCCATCGACCTCGCCGACCACCAGATCGTCATCAACCAGGGCACGCTCGTCGCCACCGGCAGCGGGTTGGCCAGCGGCGTCAGCGAGACCGTCAACTTCGCCATCGACCCGATCGTCGCCCCGCTCTCCGGCACCGCCACCGTCAACGTCAGCCTCGACCAGGTGATCGACGGCCTGGGCACCTACACCGCGTCCATCAACGCGCCCTTCGTCTTCAACCAAAGCATCTCCCTCGACACCGAAGGCGTCAGCGGCTCGGTCTCCACCAGCGCCAACCTCCTCGCCACCGCGACCTTTACCCGACCGATCTACACGCCCGGCGACACCGACGGCGACGGCGACATCGACGACACCGACCTGGGCACCTGCTTCTCCAACTACACCGGCCCCACCGGCAGCGGCAAAGCCCCCGCCCAGGGCGACACCGACAACGACGGCGACGTGGACGACTCGGACCTGGGCACGATCTTCTCCGCCTACACCGGCCCGCTCGCGCCGACGCCCGTGCCCGAGCCCGGGTCGATCGCGCTGCTCGCCGTCGGCGTCACGCTCTGCGCCCGCAGACGGCGTCGCTGAGAAGGTGTGTGAGAATCCAAACCCCCCCACCTTCTCACACAAAGTCTGAGCCTCAGCCTTCCTCCATCTGCTCGATCTGCTTGAGCAGCCGCTGCTCCCACTGCTCGGTGCTCACCGTCTCGGCACGCAAACGGTCGGCGAACAGCGGGAAGGCCAACGGCGTCAGGCGCTCGGTCGTGACCGTCTCGAACCGGGTCCGCCTGATGCGATCGATCGCGTCGCGCAGGCGCGCGAACTCGAGCTGCTGGTCCAGCACCTCGCGCTTGGCCTGGTGCAGCAGCATGTTGCCCGCGTCGTATTCGGTCAACACCTCGTAGAACATCTCGCTGGTCGCCTGGAGCTGCCGACCGCTGCGGCGCTTGCCGCCGGGCGGCTGGGGCACGATCAGCCCGGCGATGCGCGCGATCTCGCGGAACTGGCGACGCGCCAACACCGTCGCGTTCACGCACTCAAGCAAATCATCGACGAGGTTCGTCGGCGAAAGCAGCGCGTGCCAGTCGTCTTCGCCGAGTTGCAGTTCGTTGTCGGTCAATAGCTCGATCCCGTAGTCGTTGACGTTGATGCCGACCGACGCGGGCTGACCTTCGGTCAATCGATGCGCGATGAGCGCGGCGAGGCCTTCGTGGACCAGCCTGCCCTGGAAGAAGAACGCGAAGGTGTGCCAGCCGTCGCGCAGCTTGGTGCGTTCGACGAGGATCGTGCCGGGCGTCGGCAGCTTCGAGCGTCGCATCTGCAGGCCCAGCAGCGGGGCAATCTTGTCGATCGCAGCGTCGGCGACGGTGCCCTGCGCAAACTCGGCGAAGCGCTGGACCACGCCGTCGGCGAGCTGGGTGGACAAAGGAAACCGCCCGCCGTTCCACCGCGCGACGGTTCCGCGTTTGTACTTCGATGGCTTGACGTACGCCGCCATGTCGCGGATGCGGATCAGTTCGAGCGTCTTGCCGGAAAACGTAAACCGCTCGCCCGGCCGGAGCTTGGTGACGAACGACTCTTCGATCGTGCCCAGCGTCTTGCCCGAGTTGTACTTGACCAGCATCGCCGGGTCCGACGCGATCGTGCCGATGCCCATGCGGTGGTCCTTCCCGATCGTCGGCGTCGATGGGCCCCACTTGTTGTTCTGCCTTTTGATCCGCGCGTACTGCGGGTACGCCGTGAGCGCTTCCCCGCCACGCTCGACGAAGTCCATGACCCAGCGCCACTGTTCTCGCGTGAGCTCTGCGCAACATGCCGCGGTCTTGACTTCGCTGTAGAGCGCATCGCTGTCGAACCCGCCGCCGGTCGCGCAGGTCACCACGTGCTGCACGAGCACATCCAACGGCCGATCGTACGGCGGGCGGTCTTCGAGTCGGCGGTGCGCCAGCGCCTCGCGCGCTGCGCTGAACTCGACCAGCTCGAACGCGTGCGACGCGACGCAGACGACCCGACTCGACCGCCCCGGCTGGTGCCCGCTCCGACCGGCGCGCTGCATCAACCGCGCGACGCCCTTCGGGCTGCCGACCTGCATGACCTGATCGACCGCCGGAAAGTCCACGCCGAGGTCGAGCGATGAGGTGCAGACGACGGCGCGCAGCCGGCCTTCGCCGAGCATGGCCTCGACCTCGTTTCGGATCGCGGGGTCGAGCGAGCCGTGGTGCAGCGCGATCGAGCCGAGCAGGTCAGGCGCTGCGGACATGAGCTTGCTGAACCAAATCTCCGCCTGCGCCCGCGTGTTCGTGAAGATCAGCGTCGTCTTCGCCTCGCGCAATTTTTCAACAACTTGCGGGATGAGTTTCAAGCCGATGTGACCGGCCCACGGAAAACGCTCGATGTCCTCGGGCAGCAGGATGTCCAGTTCGATGTCCTTCTCGGTCGGCCCGGCGATGATCGTCCCGCGCCGCTTGCCGCCCTTGGCCCCGACGCCGATGAGGTGGTGCAGCGCCTGGTCGAGGTTGCCCAGTGTCGCGGACAGGCCCCAGATGCGCAGGTCGGGAATCCACTTGCGCAGGCGCGCGAGCGCGAGCTGGGTCTGTGTGCCGCGCTTGGTGCCCAGGAGCTCGTGCCACTCGTCGACGATGACGGTGCGTAGGGTCTTGAATTTGGTCCGCGCCTCGGGGTACGACAGCAGCAGCGACACGCTCTCCGGCGTCGTGATCAGCGCGGTGGGCAGGCGCTCGCGCTGGCGCTTCTTGATCGAGTAAGAAACGTCGCCGGTCCGCCGCTCGATCGTCCACGGCAGCCCAAGGTCGTCGATGGGTCGGCGTAGCGACTGCTCGGTGTCGTTCGCCAGCGCCCGCAGCGGCGTCAACCACAGCACCTCGATCGGCGGACCAAGTTTGCGCTTCGCGCTCGCCGGCGGCGACCAGCCTTTGGGGTGACGCTGTAGCCAATCACAAACCGGCCCCAACCACGCCGCCAGCGTCTTGCCCATCCCCGTCGGCGCGTGGATCAGCCCGGACCGGCCGGCGAGCGACGCGGCCCAGGCGGCGCGCTGGAAATCGAACGGCGGTCGGCCTTGCTCGGCCATCCAACGCTCGGCGGTTCGCATGGCGTGGTTACTCGCGGCATCACTCACGGCAGCGTGATTTTAGAACACCTCGGGTGTATCCGGCTGTGTGGTTCTAGCGTAAGCGGGGCAGAGGTTGCTTACTCAGTAGATGCTCCTTCGCATTCGCCATTGACGAAATCAACCACGACGATGTGTTCTTCATCCCACTGACATTCGAATACCAGAGCAAAGTAGGTTGTTGTGCTCGCATCGTCACCGCCAATGTCATCTCGAGTTAAGTTTGGCAACTGTCGTAATAAACTTTCGATTGTCTCCGGATCGGCGTTGATTTTGGTTCGGCATTTTAAGTATTTGAATGAAACGAAACCCCAGACTGCTTGAGCAGATGTAAGCGCGTCAAAAGAAAGCCCCGCTGATTCAGCCCAGCCTTCCAATCGGTTCTGAAAGCTTTCGAATAGAGCCTTTGCGGTAGCATCAATAACAACTTGCTGGTGCTCAAGAAAAAAGTTGATCGAGTCATGTATAAATGAGTCCAGGCTCAATACACCCTTGCCATCGCCGTCGTATGGCAAGTCGATCTCGATGGGCACTATTGACTTTATTTTGAAAACATCGCCGATTTTATCTGCAAGGATAACGCCTGTATATGTTCCGCTGCTCTTATCAGCACATTTTTTTAGATGGATCTGATACTCAGGGTGTCCCTCAGGCATGTTGTGACTCCACTTCACGATATATGCCGCCAAACTGGATCGATGAAGCCGATCCCGACGGGCTGTTCAGAGCACGCCTTCTGCTCGGAGCTTCTCAACCACATCCCCCGCCGACTTCTCCACAGGCTGCTCGTGCGTCGGCAAGCGTAGCTCCGGCTTCTCCGGCGCTTCGAAGGGCGACTCCTCGCTCAGCCCCGTCATGTCCTTGATCTCGCCGGCCGCGGCTTTTTTGTAGAGTCCTTTGGGGTCGCGTTGCTGGGCGACTTCGATGGGGATATCGACGAAGACCTCGAAGAAGGCGAGCCCCGCGTCTTTGTGGAGCTTCCGGACCTTGTCGCGGGCGTCGCGGTAGGGGGAGACGAAAGAGCAGAGGGTGATCAAGCCGGCGTCGGCGAAGAGCTTGGCGACCTCGCCGATGCGTCGGATGTTCTCGTCGCGGTCTTCGGGCGAGAAGCCGAGGTTGTTGCACAGGCCGTAGCGCACGTTGTCGCCGTCGAGCCGGTAGGCGTGCCGGCCGAGCTGGTGCAGGGCGTGTTCGACGGCGACGGCGACGGTGGACTTGCCGGACCCCGACAGGCCGGTGAACCAGACGGTGCAGCCGCGCTGGCCGAGGTGCTTGAAGCGGGCGTCGCGGGAGATAGCGCCTTCGTGCCAGGTGATGTGGGTGGCCTTGGGCTCGGGCATGGATGATTCCTGTGGTCGGCGGCAAAATCACGCGGGTGGAAGGTTGTGCCGATGATCCTACAATAAGCGCCCCGCGTTTGTCACCGAGGATGAATCGTCTATGCCCGTAGCCTTGCCCGAACAGATCGAAGCGGCCGTCGCGCCGGTGTTTGAAGCCCTGCCGTTCGACCAGGCGATGCGCACGCTCGTGCCGGTGTCGGGCGCGAGCCCGGAGCTGTTGGCGGTCGTGGAGAAAGTCGTGAACGACCCGGCGCTCGACGGCCACGACGCGGTGAAGGCCGGGCTGTGGCTGTACGTCGACGAGCTGGACCGCAGCCACGACATCAGCCAGTCGCTGCACACGCCGACCGGCTCGTTCTGGCACGCGATCATGCATCGGCGGGAGGGCGACTTCCCCAACGCGAAGTACTGGTACCGCAAGGCCGGCGCCCACCCCGCGATGGGCCGCATCGATTTGGCCGGCGGGGGCGGCGCGTCGGGCTCGACGATGGGCTCGTACGACCCGATGGCGTTCGTCGACCGCGTCGCGCGGGCGAACGCGCGATGCGAGAAGGACTCGCCCGATCTCGTCGCGCTGCAGCACCACGAGTGGTCGGCGTTGTTCGAGTGGTGCGCGGAGCGGTGAAACGCGATGTCTTTAGATCGTGTTCGTGCAGGTGGACATAGCCGGCGGCCTACGGACGCCGGACACGCAGGCAACCGACTCGTTATCTCACCTGTGTTGCGCACGGCTTGTTAGATAACCGGCTACCGCGGTTTTTTGGGATTTGTTCTCAACGCGTCCGGCGTCCGTAGGCCGCCGGCTGTGTTTAATCGTCTACAGGTCAACCGACTTGCCCACGACCGCGATGCTGTGCTTGTCCGCGGCGGCGAGGACGTCGGGCTTGTCTATGAGGATCACCCGGCCGGCGGCGACGACGAGGCAGCCGGCGCCGGCCTTGGCGAGGTTCTCGATGGTCTGCACGCCGATCGTCGGCACGTCGAAGCGCGGGTCTTTCTTCGCCGGCGCACCCTTGGCCAGCACCCAGCCCGGCTTCCGGCACAGCTCGCCGGCCCTTTGGATCATGCGGTCGGTGCCTTCCATCGCCTCGACCGCGATGACGTCGCCGTCCTTCGCCGCGACGGCCTGACCGATGTCCAGGTCGTTCATGCGCATGAGCACGGGCCAGACGAAGTCGATGTCGCGCAGCTGCTGGGCGCCGGGCGCCTTGTTCGTCAGCACGCCTTCGCCGGCCATGTGTTGCGGGATGAATCGGGTGGTGTCGATGAGCTCGAGCCCGTCTTTCTGGAGTTGATTGGCAAGGCCGGTGAGCATGGACTGGCTGCGCTTATCGCGTCGGCAATCCCAGAGGTAGAGCTTGGCGGTGCGCCAGTCGGGCATGTGCCGAAGCCACTGGGCGGGATGGTACAGGAACTGGCTCTTCTCGACCTTGCCGACCATGACGGCTTGTGTCGCTCCGAACTTCCTGAGCTTGCGGCACCACCGGCCGAGGTTGAGCACGCCCGACTCGGCGAAGTCGTCGCACACCCCGCGCAGCGCCGCGTCGTACTGCCCGGACAGGCCGACGCACGCGACGCGGTAGCCGGCGTCGCGCATGCCCATCGCTTCGAGCAGCGGCAGCCGGCCCCCGCCGGCGATCAGGCCCATGGTGGGATCAGCCATACACGGATCATAAACGGATCAGCCATAGCCGGCGGCCTACGGACGCCGGACAAGAGAACAGCGGATCGGTCCACTTGAAACATTTGTGGTCTTCGCGTCCGGCGTCCGTAGGCCGCCGGCTATTACAACCGCGCGAACATCCACGATGCGTTTAGCTAACCTCGGAGAGCAGCTGCCTGGCCAGCGCCGCGTCGTCGCCTTGCAGGCGTTGGCTGGCTTCCTGCAGGAGAGGCTTGGCGACATCGGGCTTGCCGAGGTACCGCGCGTTGATCAGGCCGAGCACGAGCTGGGCGTGGGCGCGCTCGTCGTGGCGGGGGTAGGTTTTCAGCAGCAGCTCGTAGGCCTTTGCGGCGTCGGCGTGGTGGCCCAGGCCGGCGAGGTGGTTGGCGAGCTCGAACTGGTGGCGTTGGCTGAGCGATTGGTCGCCGTGCTTCTGGATGAGCTCGAGGTACAGCCGGGCCGCCCGGTCCATGTCGTGGTTGCCGATCGCCCGGCTGATGGCCTGTCGCTGGTCGATGACGGCCTGCTGCTCGGGCGTGATCGGCTTGTCGTTGGCGAGGCCGGCGGCGTTGTGTTCCCACGCCTGTTGGCCTTGGCGGACGATCTTCTTGAACTTGTCGCGTCGGCGCTTGTGGGTCCAGAGCGAGAAGAGGTCGTACGGCTCGCGCGGCAGCAGGCGCGGGCCGAGCAGCGCCATGCCCACGGCGAAGCCGGCGAGGTTGCCGACCAGGTGCGCGGTGTACGCCACGCCCCCGCCGAGCCCCGCGCCGAAGAAGAAGAGGTCCTTGACGAAGTAGAACAGCACGACGACCATCGCGGGGATCTCGAACGCGCCGATGAGGAAGAAGAAGTAGAGGAAGGTGATGCGCGTGCGGGGGAACAGCGCGAGGAACGCGCCCGTGACGCCCGCGATCGAGCCGGACGCGCCCAGCACGGGCGCGTCGGACGTCAGCCAGTGCCCGAGCCCGGCGAAGACGCCCATCGCGAGGTAGAAAAACAGGTAACCGACCTTGCCCAGCCGGTCTTCCACCGCGTTGCCGAACACCCAGAGGAAGATGAGGTTGCCGATGAGGTGCCATTCGTCGGCGTGGAGGAACTGGTAGCTGATGAACTGCCAGAGCTTGGTGACGATGACACCGCTTCTCGGGTCGTTGTACAACCACTTATTCAGTAGCAGTTCGCGGACGAAGGTCGGCTCGTCGGCGCGGAGCAGGTTGTAGGTCACGCCGAAGACGACGATGTTGATCGCGATCAGCGCGTAGTTGACGTACGGCGTCGCTCGCAGGGGCCGGTCGCTGCGGATGGGGATGAACATCGAGGAGCAGGATACCCGCAACGCCGCTTGTCATCTGCGATATCCTGCACGCGATGAACGCCGACGAAAAAAAGCCGACCCCGCCCGCCGACCGCCCAAGCCCGGCCCCGGACCGCCCGGGCGACGAGGGGTTCGCGATTGCGGCGGCGAAGATGCTCGACGACTTCGACTGCGAGGACGTGCGCGTGCTCGACGTGCGCGGGATCAGCCCGCTGACGAACTACATCGTCATCGCCTCGGGCACCAGCGACCGCCAACTCCGCTCGCTCGCCGGCCGGCTCAACGACCTGGGCGGGGAGATGGGCTTCGAGCGCTTCGGCGACGACCGCGACGAGGCCGCGACCTGGCTGGTCGCCGACTTCGTCGAGGTCATGGTGCATCTTTTTGAGCCGGCCACCCGCGGGCACTACGACCTGGAGATGCTCTGGGGCGACGCGCCCGAGGTGAACTGGCGACGCGCGGGGTGAGCGCGCTGGACCTCTGGCTCTTGATCCTCGCCGGCGACGTGCTGGTCTTCAGCGTCCTGACGCTCGCGTGTTACGCCTGGGACAAGCGGCAGGCCACGCGCTCGGGCTGGCGCGTGCCCGAGAAACGCCTGCACCTGCTGTCGCTGCTCGGCGGTTGGCCGGGCGCGTACGTCGGTCGGCGGTGGCTACGACACAAGTCTGTCAAAGGCCGGTTCCGAATGATGTATTGGTTGACGGTGGTCGGCCACAACGCGGTCGTGGCCGCGGTCACCTATCTCGTTTGGCGCTACGGCTCCGGCTAGAAATCCGAACGGGACACTTCGCGTCGCCCGCTACACGCGAAGTGAAACACTCCCAACTCCCCACTCCCCACTCCCCACTCCCCACTCCCAACTCCCAACTCCCCACTCCCCACTTTCTTTCGCCATGCACAACTGCCCGACCGTGCCGTACGACGACCGCTACGACCCCGGCGTCCCGCCCCAGCGCGCGGCGCAGACGTTCTACGACGTCATGCGACGCCGACGATCCGTGCGGATGTTTTCCGACAAGCCGGTCGGGCGGGACACCATCGAGGCGCTGGTCCGCTCGGCGTGCAGCGCGCCCAGCGGCGCGAACAAGCAGCCCTGGCGGTTTGTCTGCGTGAGCGACCCGGCGATCAAAGAGCAGGTCCGGCGCGGCGCCGAAGAAGAGGAGCGCGCCTTCTACGCCGGCCGGGCCAACGAACAATGGCTCAGCGACCTCGCGCCCCTGGGCACCGACGAGAACAAGGCGTTCCTCGAAACCGTGCCGTGGCTGATCGTCGTCTTCCGCCTGACGCGCGGCGACGACGGCGGGCCGGTGTACTACTCGAGCGAGTCGGTCGGCCTGGCCTGCGGGACGCTGTTGTGCGCCGCGCAGCACGCCGGTCTCGCGACGCTGACCCACACGCCCAGCCCGATGAACTTCCTGAACAGGATCCTTGATCGACCGGCGAACGAACGGCCGTTTCTGCTCATCCCCGTCGGGTACCCGGCCGACGATTGCGTCGTCCCCGCCGCGGCTTGTGAACGCAAACCATTTGAGCAGTCGGCGGTCTTTCATATTTGAAGACGTCCGGCCGCATGGGTTCGTCTAGAATCGGAGCCGACCGGTATGACGTCCCAGCACCCGATCTTCGACCACATCCAGCGCGACGCGCAGGGCCAGCCGGCCGGGCGCGTCGGCGGCGCTGCGCTCGACGACGGCCTGATCCCGCCGCCGACGATCCCCGTCCCCGCCCAGCGCGCTGCGCCAACCGAACAGCCGGCACAGAACGGGCAAACCGCGCCGGCCAATCGGCCGATAGCTCAAAAGCCCCGGCTTTTATCTCGCGTGTTTCGGAGACTGATGTTCAGCCCCGCCGTCAACCCGACCGCCGAGCCGCGTCGCGCCGAGCGCCCGATGCCGGCGCGCGCGAACAAGCGCATCGAGAAGCTGGTCGCCGCCGCCACGCGCGTCTGGCTGCGTCGGCTGCCCGCCGAGCGTACGCGCGGCCGCGCCGGGCGTGGCCGATCGGATCAACTCGTGGATGTCCTGACCGCGACGCCCGGCGAGCCGAAGCTGCCCGACGAGGTTTTTCCCCGGCTTCACTGGGGCGGGCAGTTGCTCTACGTCGGCGAGAGCGAAAAAAGCGTCCGCAACCTCGCCGAGGCCTACGACAACAAGCGCGGCTTCGTCCTCGAACAGCCCGTCACCGCCGTCCACCGCACCGCGCTGGGCGTGCGACTGCCCGGCATCACGCCCAGGGGTTTCGCCTTCCTCGCGCGCAAGACCCAGCTCATCCAGCCCGGCGACTTCACCGAGCGTTTCACGTATCACGTCGAGCTCACGCCCTGCGCGATCGGCCCGGATGCGCCCGACGGATTTGTCGTCACCAAGCGCGTGCCCGGGTACCACGACGTGCTCAGCCGCCTGCGCCACAAGTTCCCCGACACCGATCTCGACGACCTGCGCAAGCGCGCCCACAAACTCGTCGATCACGTGTTCCCGACGTTTCTGACGCGCGAAGCGGCGATGCTCGGGATCCTGCAGACCAACCTCGACCCCGCCTTCCGCGGCAAGGTCCCCAAGCCGTTGGGTATTGAGAAGGATCGACGGGGTTTCGTCCGCACGCTGCACATGAACTGGATGCGTGTCGGCGGGCCGGTCATCAGCCAGTTGGACTTCGCGATCCAGGCCGCCGAGCTGCTCGCCGCGCTGCACGACCAGGCGCGTGTCATGCACCTGGACCTGCGGATGGACAACATGGTGATCACGCCCGCGGGTGTGGGGTTTGTGGACTTCGGCTCGGCCTGCCGGATCGGCGAGGAGGTCAGCCGGTCGCCCATGCTCGGCACGTTGTTCACCGAGATGATGCGCACCAGCCAGATCCAGCGGATGCTCGGGAAGATGATCGAGCGCGGCCACGTCACCAACAACGCCATCGCCGAGGTGTATGGGAAGGTCGACAAGACGGTGGACGCGTTTTACCTCGCCGTGCAGATCGCCAAGCCCCACGGCAACCCGGACCTGAAGCAGTACATCGCGTACGAGCCGGAGTCGGACATCGCCAAGGCGCTCAGCGCCCTGACCGCCGCGGTGCTTCGGCCGAAGAACCCGGAGATGGCGATGTACAAGAACGCGAGCGACCTGGTGCGCGGGCTGCGACGGATCGAGCGGCGGGTGGCGGGGTAGGGCCGATCAAACCTCCAGAATCCAGTGGACTGACACGTGGCGCGACGCCTCGCGTGGTATACCTGTTGCCGTTCTGTGTTGGGCGAGCAAGTCGATGACCACGCCGATCCGATTAGACGATCATGCCGAGCGGCTGGAAACACATTCGGCCAACGACCCCAACGTCCTGCTGCGCGCCGGCGGCCTGGTCAAGCACCTCGGCGGCAAGCGCGTGGTCGACGGGATCGGCCTGACCGTCCGCCGGGGCGAGGTGCTCGGGCTGCTCGGCCCGAACGGCGCGGGCAAGACCACGACGCTGCGGATGTGTTACGGCTACCTCCGGCCGGACGAGGGCTCGATCGCGATCGCCGGGCACGACCTGCAGCGCGAGCCGGATGCGGCTCGCCGGCGTCTGGGCGTGTGTACGCAGGACGACACGTTCGACAGCGAGTTCACCGTCCGCGGCAACCTCGTGCAGACCGGGCGCTACTACCGGCCTCGGCCGAGCGACCTGGACACGCGCATCGAACAACTGCTCGATCAGTTTGGTCTGCGCCAATACGCCGACGCCTCGCCCGAGACGTTGTCCGGCGGGTACCGGCGCCGGCTGATGATCGCCCGCGCGGTCGTCCACGACCCAAGCGTTGTGTTCCTCGACGAGCCGACGACCGGGCTGGACCCGCAGGCCCGAGTCGCGGTGTGGGAGCTGGTCCGTTCGCTGCGCAACCAAGGCATGGCCGTCGTGCTGACCACGCACTACATGGACGAGGCGGCGCGGTTGTCCGACCGGTTGCAGGTCCTGCAGCACGGCAGGGTCCGCGCGCAGGGGCCGGCCGACCGCGTGCTGGGCGACGTCGTCGGCGAACACGTCGTCTTGCTGCACGCCGACGAACCCGGTACGGCCGACGCGCTGGCGTGGATTGATCGCGAGTTGAAGGGCAAGGCCGGGCCGTCACAGGTCTTGTCGCAGTGGCACGCGCCGCTCGACGCCGCGGGCCTGTCGCGCTTCGTGGCCGCGTTCCCCGACCTGCGCTACGAGGTCCGCCCGCCGACGCTGGACGACTTGTTCCTGGCGCTTTCTGAGGAGGCCGACCCGCGATGATGGCTTACCGCGCCGCGATCCAATGGCAGTCGTTCGCCGTGCTCATGCGGCACCTGCGCGTGCACCTGCGCAACTGGCACACCGTCACGCTCCCGCCGGTCTGCGAGCCGCTGATCCTGCTGCTCGCGTTCGGTGTCGGGCTGGGCCAGCAGATGGCGGACCTGGACTGGGAGGGCTACGCGCTCAGCTACCTGCACTACCTCGCGCCGGGCATGCTCGCGTACACGGCGTTCATGTGCTCCTTCTTCCAGTCGCTGTTCTCCGCGTTCATGCGCATGCACTTCCAAAAATCCTGGGAGGGCCAGCTCACCACGCAGGTCCGCCTCGAGCACGTGGTCTGGGGCGAAGCGCTGTGGGCCGCGACGCTCGCAACCGCGTACGCCGTCATCGTCGGCGTCGTGCTCTCGATTTTCGGCTTGTTCGGCCTGGTCGATCTTCAATGTCAGTGGCTGCCCGCCGTCGTGCCGCTCCTGTTCCTCGCGGCGCTCGCGTTCGCGTCGGTGGGTTTGTTGTTCACGTCGATCCTGCCGAGCATGGACCACATGACCCTGCCTTTCTTTTTGGTCATCATGCCGATCGCGTTCGCGTCCAGCACGTACTTCCCGCTGCCGGACGTCGTGGTGCTGCGCGAGCTGGCGCTGATCAACCCGCTGCACCACCTGGCCGAGGGCGTGCGGTGGTTATTGGTCGCGGGGAAGTTCACGTGGCACCTGCCCGCGTCGGCGGGGCTGTGCGTCGTGATGCTGACGCTGCTGATCCCGCTGGACCTGCGGCTGCTGCGTCGGCGGATTTTTGGGGAAAAGTGATCGCCCTCCCGGTGTTTCACGCCTCACAGACTTCTAACCAATCCGGCATGACAGTGGACGCGCTTTGACGAATGGACGATGATGCCAAAGCGCAATCGGCAACCGTCGGGGCGCCGTTTATTCACACGGAGCGACTCACGATGAAAGGCATCATCCTCGCCGGCGGGCACGGCACGCGGCTGTACCCGCTGACGCTCGCGCAGTCCAAGCAGCTGCTGCCGGTCTACAACAAGCCGATGATCTATTACCCGCTGTCGGTGCTCATGCTCGCCGGCATCCGCGAGGTCCTGGTCATCTCCACGCCCAACGACCTGCCCGGCTTCCAACGCCTGCTGGGCGACGGTGCCAAGTGGGGCATGTCGTTCTCCTACGTCGAACAGCCCGAGCCGAAAGGCCTGGCCCAGGCGTTCCTGCTCGACAAGTCCTTCACCGAGGGCCAGCCGTGCTGCCTGATCCTCGGCGACAACATCTTCTACGGCACCGGGCTCTCGAAACAAGTCCACGCCGCCGCCAACGTCACCGACGGCGCGACGATCTTCGGTTACCCGGTCAAAGACCCCGAGCGCTACGGCGTCGTCGAGTTCGACGAGAACGCCAAGGCGATTTCCCTCGAAGAAAAACCCAAGCGGCCCAAGAGTCACTACGCGATCCCCGGCCTGTACTTCTACGACAAGAACGTCACCGCTATCGCCGAGGCCGTCAAGCCCTCGCCGCGCGGCGAGCTCGAGATCACCGACGTCAACCGCGCGTACATGGAGCAGGGCAAGCTGAGCGTGCAATTGTGGTCGCGGGGCACCGCCTGGCTCGACGCGGGCACGCACGAATCGCTCTTGCAGGCCGGCAACTTCGTCGAGACCATCGAACAACGCCAGGGCATGATGATTTCGTGCCCGGAAGAGATCGCGTGGAAGATGGGATTCATCGATGATGTGCAGCTCGAAACGCTGGCCCAGACGATGAAGAGCAACGACTACGGGCAGTACCTGTTCGGGCTTTTGAAGGATGGGCCGGTGTAAGACGTGTTTAGCGGGCGACGCGAAGCGTCCCGTGTTGTGGCCGCGGTGATTTGCGCGGGACGCTGCGCGTTGCCCGTTCAACGTATCCGGATGCCGCATGCCACTCGCCAAACCATTCCGCGAAGCGCACTGGGCGTTCGCCGTCGGCGACCCGACCGTGCTCGGCTGGGTCACCGCGATCGCCTACCTCTTCGCCGCAGTCGCGTGTGCGTGGTGTTGGCATCGCAGGCATTGTCTGATTGATAACGACAACGCCGGACGCTTCGGCGTGTTCCACCTCCTGCTCGCGCTCACCATGCTCCTGCTCGCGGGCAACAAGCAGCTGGACCTGCAGGGACTGGCCCACGCGACCGGCCGAAACCTCGCCATCCGACAGGGCTGGTTCGACCGCCGACACGACGCGATGCGCCTGGCGCTCATTGTGGTCGGCGTGGCCGGCGTGTTATCGGTCGCCGGTGTGCTGTTGCTCATGCGCGGGTTGTGGAAGCGGCTCTGGCTATCGGTCCTCGGCGTCGTGCTCCTCGCCGGCTTCGCATTCGTCCGTACCGGTGAATTGCTCGGCCTCAGCCAGCAAACCGAGCGACAACTTCTCGGCGGCGTCCACCTCAGCCACGCGTTGGAACTGGCAGGCATCGCGCTGGTCCTGGTGAGCGCGCTGCGGCGCAACACCGCCGGAAAAACACGCGCCCAACCCGCCAGTCACGGCCCGGGCTGACCGATTAGACTTCTAGCCTGAGGCGCCGCGTAGACCTATTCATGCAGATTGTGCCGCTCGACATCCCGGAAGTGAAGCTGATCACGCCCAGGCGTTTTGGTGATGCGCGCGGGTTTTTTATGGAGACCTTCAGCGCGCCCAAGCTCGCCGAGCACGGCATCGAACGCGACTGGGTCCAGGACAACCACTCGCTGTCGGCGAACCCCGGCGTCCTGCGCGGGCTGCATTTCCAGGCCCCGCCACACGCCCAGGCCAAGCTGGTCCGCGTGACGAAGGGCCGGGTCTGGGACGTGGCGGTGGATATCCGCGTCGGCTCGCCCACGTTCGGTCGGTGGGTCAGCGCGGAACTGTCTGCCGATAACGACCAACAGATGTTCATCCCCGAGGGCTTTGCGCACGGGTTTCTCACGCTCGCGCCGGGCACCGAGTTTCTGTACAAGGTCAGCAGCGTTTACGCGCCAGAGGCGGACGGCGGCGTGAGGTGGGACGACCCGCAGTTAAGCCTGCCCTGGCCGTTGGAAGGCTTACAAGCGGGCCCGCAACTCAGCGAGAAGGATGCGGTGCTGCCCACGCTTGCCGAACTCGATTCGCCTTTCACTTATACCCACGAAGGAGGGACGCATTAAGTGAGCGGCCTGCCCACCATCTTGTTGATCGCCCCCGAGGGCATGCTCGGCACCGCGTGGTGTGAACTGCTCGAGAAGCAAGGCATCCCGTACCGCACCGCCGCGCTGCCCGAGTTCGATATCACCGACCCGAACGCGATCAAGCGATTCGTCACGCCGGATATCGGCGTCGTCGTTAACTGCTGCGCCTACACCAACGTCGACGGCGCCGAGACCAGCGAAGACATGGCGACGCTGGTCAACGGTACGGGCGTCGGCTACCTCGCCGAGGCGTGCCGGCAGGCGGACGCGCTGCTCGTGCACTACTCGACCGACTACGTGTTCAACGGCCACGCGACCGAGCCGTACAAGGTTGATGGGGCGGTCGAGCCCTGTAACGCCTACGGCCGGAGCAAGGCCGAGGGCGAGCGCGAGATCCGCGAACACCAATGCGAACACCTCATCCTCCGCACCAGCTGGCTCTACGCGCCATGGGGCAACAACTTCGTGCTGACGATCGCGAAGCTGGCGAAAGAAAAAGACTCGCTCAAGGTCGTCAACGACCAGCACGGCCGACCGACCAGCGCCCAGCACCTCGCCGCGACGTCGTTGAAGCTCATCAACGAAGGCGCCCGCGGCATCCTGCACGTCACCGACGGCGGGCGGTGCAGCTGGTACGAGTTTGCCAAGGCCATCGCCCAGCACGCCAACCCCGCCTGCACAATCGAGCCCTGCGGCTCCGACCAGTACCCCCGCCCGGCGGTCCGCCCGGCCTACAGCGTCCTCGACCTCGAGCCTACACAGGCGATTGTTGGTGAGATGCCGAGTTGGGAAACGAATCTGGGTCTTGTTTTAGACAGGATTACAGGATTAACAGGATCGAGTCATGGAAGATGAAGATTTGACCGGGCAGATCATTGCATGCGCTTATGCGGTTCATAATTCGCTTGGGGCCGGGTTCTTAGAGTCGGTTTATCAAAAGGCGTTTGCGATTGAATTGGCGAAGCAAGGCCTGTCAGGGGTGATGGAAAAGAAGGTGCCTGTTTACTACGAGGGCGAACTGGTTGGTGATTTTCGTGCAGACTTGGTTGTCGCTGATCGTGTTATTGTTGAGATCAAAGCGGTTGAAAAGCTTGTCGCGGCCCACGAAGTCCAGCTTGTCAACTACCTTGTCGCCACCAACACCCCGATTGGCCTGCTGATCAACTTTGGAACCCAAAGTGTCGAAATTAAACGGAAGTACAGAGACCCGGCTAGCACAGAGGGTCATGCTTGACTCGATCCTGTTAATCCTGAAAATCCTGTAATCCTGTCAACAAAGAACAGGGAAACGCTCACATGCACATCCTCCTCACCGGCGGCAGCGGGTTCATCGGGTCCAACTTCGTGCGCTACGTGCTGCGCGACCGGCCCGACTACACCATCACCAACCTCGACGCGCTGACCTACTCCGGCAACCCGGAGAATCTGGCCGATGTCGACGGGGATCCGAGATATACCTTCGTACACGGAAATATCCTCGATATCGACCTGGTCACCGAGCTGATGCGGAAGGTCGATTGCGTCGTGCACATGGCCGCGGAGTCGCACGTCGATCGGTCGATCATCGACGCCCGGCCGTTCGTCGAATCCAACGTGCTCGGCACGCAGACCCTGCTCGATGCGCTCCGCCGGGTTGACCCCGACAACACCAAAAAGTTTGTCCATGTCAGCACCGACGAGGTATTCGGCGACCTTCCGCTGGATGAGCCCGACAAGCTGTTCAGCGAGACGACGCCCTACGCGCCCTCGAGCCCGTACTCGTCGAGCAAGGCCGGCAGCGACATGATCGCCCGGGCCTACCACCACACCTTCGGCATGCAGGTGATGATCACCAACTGCTCGAACAACCACGGGCCTTATCAATTCCCGGAAAAAGTAATCCCGCTGTTTGTGACAAACCTGATCGAGGGAAAAAAAGTCCCGCTCTACGGAGACGGCAAAAACGTCCGCGATTGGCTGCACGTCGAGGACCACAACGAGGCGGTGTTGACCGTCTTGGAGAAGGGCACCGCCGGCGAACAGTACTGCATCGGCGGGAACAACGAACGCAGCAACCTCGAGCTGACCCACGCGATCCTCGACCTGATGGGCAAGGACGAGAGCTGGATCACGCCCGTGACCGACCGCCTGGGCCACGACCGCCGGTACGCCATCGACGCGACCAAGCTCAAGACGCAATTGGGCTGGCAGCCGACGCGCAGCGCCTGGCCGGTGGCGCTCGAGGCGACGGTGAAGTGGTATGTCGACAATGCGTCGTGGTGGCAGCGCGTGAAGTCCGGCGAGTACCGCAAGTACTACGAAACGCAGTACGGCGGGCGGTAAACGCGCAATCACACCCGCCACGGCAGCCACGCCACCACGTCCAGCCGGTCCGCGTAATGCAGCACCGGCTCGCTCGACGTTGGCAACTCGAAACCCAGCCCGCTGGTCATCTCGCACACCGACAGGTCACATTCCGCCTCACACAACGGCCAGGGCTCGTGGGCGATCTCGCCGACGCGGACGCCCCGGCCCTTTCGCCCCAGCGTGAACAGGCGGTAACGCTCGGTCAGGAAGTGCTCGAAGCTGCCGGGTTCGCTTGCTGGGAGGGCGAGGCTCCCGTCGAGCCGCGCGCCTCTCCAACTCCCGGCTCGGCGGGAGCCTCGCCCTCCCGGTAGACGCTTTTGTATGGTTTCGCGCGATACGACGCCGCAAGCCGTGCCGGCGGCGCTCCGACGTGCGTCCGCACCGACTGGTAGTGCACCCAACCGCTGCCGCCCGGCTCGCGCTCCACCCGCATCTGCGCGTCGAAGTAAGGCAGGTTGAACCCCAGTCGCGCCATTCGCACCGCCACCTTACTCGCCGCGTCCAGCGAGAAAAACAACACCCCCGGCAACGGCCCGTCCTTCGTCGGGACCGTCACGTACGTCCGCACGTTCAACTCGGGGAACGACGACGGGCTGACCGGCATCAGCCGCCCGGGGATCGCGGGCAGGAATCGCGGGCGCGTCGCCTCCATCCGGAACGGCACCACGCCGACCCACGCCGCCCCGTCGTATAAATCGAGGTCGAAGTCGCCCGGCACCGCTTCGCGCAAGAGGGTCGGCTCAACCGGCCAATGCATGAACAGCAGGTCCACCCAGCGCATCGACATCGCCCACGGCCGATCGGGCAGCGGCCGGTCGCGGTGGTCGGTCTGTCGCAAGGCGCGGTGGGTCATCGTTGTTGATCCTAGCGGGAATAAACATCGCCGCCCGCGGCTTTTCCCATCTGCTCGGCGTGTTGCCGGGCCGGGCCGACGACGGGCCGACGCTTCCTGGCAAACGGACGAGGGCGTTTGCCGCGGGGCTTTGGCAGGTCTAGAATCGGTCTCGGAATCGGTTCCTGTACCCCGACGGCCCCGCCGTCACACGGAGATTTGCCATGGCCAGCGACGCTGTGCAGACGTTCACGGACGCCAACTTCGAAGAAGAAGTGCTCAAGTCCGACAAGCCTGTTTTGATCGACTTCTGGGCCGAGTGGTGCATGCCCTGCCGGATGCTCGCGCCGGTGATCGACAAGCTCGCCGAGAAATACGACGGCAAGGTCAAGGTCGGCAAGGTCGACACCGACGCCAACCGCGACACCGCGGTGAAGTACGGCATCCAGTCGATCCCGACCGTCATCCTGATCAAGGACGGCGAGCCCGCGAAGACCCTCGTCGGCATGCAGCCGGAGAGCGCGTACGAGGATGAGCTTGAGAAGCTGATCACCGCGTGAGCGGAGAGATAAGTTGTTTGATTATCCGAGCCCACGGATCTAATCCGTGGGCTTCTTTACGCGCTCACGACGCTGAGGTATCTCACCCACTGCAGTACCACATTCCCGGCAGACGCCGCTCACGTTGCCGATCAGGCTGTAGCCGCAGACCTGGCATTGGCTTGGGCCGAAGCCGCGCGTCCGGCGGTGATAGAAGCTCGCGACACCCGAACCGATGAGCATGATCGAGGCCAGAACATCGGGTCGTTGCTCATCGTCTCGGTCAGCCGGTACATCGGGCTCATGATGAGCAGCAACGCGGTGAGCACGCTGACCCATGCCGTGATCGCGGTCAGGATCGCCCGATCAGGTTTGAACAGGACGGCGGGCACGAAGAGAAAGATCCAAAGCAGCATCGGCCAGGGCAAGTTGATTCCGCTGGGCAAATAAGCGTACGATTTGTTGCATGAGAAACATCAATCGCACATGGATTGCATTGACAGTCGTTTTGACTGTGTTTGTCTGCAGCTACATACTCAATGGATGGCCGGTAACGCTCGGTACTTCGCACGCTCAACCGGTGAGTGAGAAGCCGACTGTCACCCAGCAGGGCACATTCAATGTGCTCGATTATGGCGCTGTCGGCGATAACAAGACCGACAATACAAAGGCCTTTTCCGCGTGTCTGGATGACATCATGAAGGCGGGCGGTGGCAGGATGTATATTCCCAACGGGGTCTATCGTGGCCGGATCATCATTCCCGGCAGCAAGCGGTGGATCACGATCAAGATCGAGGGTGAAAGTGAGCCAACCCCCGTCTTTGGGACGATCGGTTCATTTGCCTATCCCCAAGCGGGCACCATCATCAAGTGCCTGGATCAGGAAGGGCCCGCCGTGATTACGGCGAAGAATACGCCGTCCAGGCTCTACATGAGGTTTTCGGGGGTGCGTGTCAGCATCAAGAACCTGGATGTTCGCACTTACGACAACCCGGGGATCGGCGGGATCGACCTGCAACACGCGGCGCAGTGCCAGCTCGACGGCGTGTTCGTCAATACCGACATCTACAACGTCCGCGCGGCAAAACCAACCCATAACACAAGCGGGATTATCACACCCGCGACCAATAATGGCGCCCTGACCGTGCTGCGAAACGTGGTGGTGACCGGGTACCACAACGGCATCGTGGTCAGTGAACACACGGATGCGGATAACATCGTGGTGGCCTCGAACACCCACGGCTTGGCCTTCCTCTTTGCACACCACGCATCGCGGTTTGCCCGATTGGGTGCCTACCGCAACACGCATCACATCACCGTGCGGGGCAGGCATGCGTTCTCGATCGAGCAGATGAATACCGAGATGCCCGGCGGCGGGCAGACCGATGAAGTCAATCACTGGCAAACGCTCGTCGCCGACGTCAACGACCCCGACAACCTGGGCACCGGCGACATCAACTACTGGGTTGTGCTCGGTGGCAAGGGTGCGGTGCCCGATTTCATCAAGCAGGGCGGCGAGAATATCGTCACACGGCGGATCGGTGCCAACAATCACGATTGACAGCAAGGCTGACAGAGCTCTCCGCGATTGATTTCATCGTGGCTGGGTTCGATCTTCCGTAGCGGTTAACCCTCCCCCGTATCCAGCACCGCCATGAACGCCTTCTGCGGGATGTCGACCGAGGCGATCTTTTTCATCCGGGCTTTCCCGGCCTTTTGTTTTTCCAGCAGCTTGCGCTTGCGGGTGACGTCGCCGCCGTAGCACTTGGCGGTCACGTTCTTGCCGACGGACTTGATGGTCTCGCGGGCGATGATCTTGCCGCCGATCGCGGCCTGCAGGGGGATCTCGAACAGGTGCCGGTCGATCTCCTGCTTGAGCCGTTTGAGCAAATGCCGGCCGCGGAACTCGGCCTTGTCGCGGTGGACGATGATCGACAGCGCCTCGACCGCCGCGCCGTTGACGAGGATGTCCATCTTGCAGAGGTTGTCTATCTGGAAGCCGGTGACGTGGTAGTCCATCGTGCCGTAGCCCGAGGTCATCGACTTGAGCTTGTCGAAGAAGTCGTAGATGATCTCGGCCAGCGGAAGGTCGTACTCGAGGATCTGCCGGTCGTCGGCGAGGTACTTCTGCTGCTTGTACACGCCGCGGCGCTGCTCGCACAGCTTCATGATGTCGCCGATCGACGTGTTGGGCGTGATGATCTCGGCGCGGACGATCGGCTCGCGGATCTCCTTGACCTTGGACATGTCCGGCAGCTCGGCCGGGTTGGTGATCTGGATCGTTTCGAGCGCGCCCATCTTGCCCTGCACGAGCACCTCGTAGGTCACCGTCGGCGCGGTCTGGACGAGCTGCACGTCGCCCTCGCGCTCCAGGCGCTCCTGGATGATGTCCATGTGCAGCATGCCGAGGAACCCGCAGCGGAAGCCCGAGCCCAGCGCCTCGGAGTTGGTCGGCTCGTAGGTGAACGACGCGTCGTTGACGTGGAGCTTGCCGATGGCTTCGCGCAGGTCGTCGAACTGCGTGTCGCCGGACGGGTAGAAGTCGCAGAACACCATCGGCTGGGGTTCTTGATACCCGGGCAGGGGTTGGTCGGCGGGGTGGGCGTCGAGGGTGATGGTGTCGCCGATGTTCACGTCTTCGAGCGTCTTGATCGACGCGACCATGTAGCCGACGTCGCCGGCCTCGAACGGCTCGTCGCTCGCCTCCATGTGCGGCTTGAACTTGCCCAGCTCGGTGACGTGGAAGGTGCGCTTGACGCCCATCATGCGGATGCGGTCGCCCTTCTTCATCGTGCCGTTGATCATGCGGAAGTAGACGATAACGCCGCGGTAGTCGTCGTACTTGGCGTCGAAGATGAGCGCCTGCAGCTTCGCGTCGGTCTTGCCGCTGGGCGGGGGGAAGCGTTCGCAGATCGCGTCCAGCAGTTCGGTGACGCCCTGGCCGGTCTTCGCGGAGGTGAAGACGCAGTCGGCGGCTTCCAGGCCGAGGACTTCTTCGACCTGCAGCGCGCGCTTCTCAGGCTCGGCAGAGGGCAGGTCGATCTTGTTCACGACCGGGATCAACTCGAGGTCCGCGTCAACGGCCTTGTAAAGGTTCGCGACGGTCTGCGCCTCGACGCCTTGCGTGGCGTCGACGACGAGGATCGCGCCTTCGCAGGCGGCGAGCGCGCGGGAGACTTCGTAATGGAAATCGACGTGTCCGGGCGTGTCGATGAAGTTCAGCTCGTAGGTCACGCCGTTGTAGGTGTGCTCGACGCTGACGGCCGCGGACTTGATGGTGATGCCGCGTTCGCGTTCGAGGTCCATGTTGTCCAGGGCCTGGTCCTTGCGCGTGCGTTCGTCCATCGCGCCGGTGCCCATGAGCATGCGGTCGGCCAGGGTGGATTTGCCGTGGTCGATGTGGGCGATGATGCAGAAGTTGCGGATGTTCTGCTGGGCGGTATTCATGGGGTCTCGGCGGGTGGGGGTATATCCGGGAAGCGGGGGATTGTAGCAGGGTGGCCCAACCGGTATCCTCGAGTTATGCCGGGTAAGGCAAGAACGCTGCGGAATCGATGGAGCCCCGCGTGTCTGGCGTTTTGGGCGGTATTGATTAGTTTGTCGGCGTGCCAGCGGCAGCCTGTATCTGAACCGCAAGCGGTCGAGGCCGACGATCGACGCGCGGTGCTCGACGCCGGCATCGACGAGCAAGCGATCGCAGCGATAAACCCGATGCGCGGCACGCCGGAGAAGTGCTACACGACGTTCCGCTACGCGTGGTTGGTCGGTGACATCGAGCTGGCGTTCGGCATGCTCACGCCAAAGGCCAAGCGGGAACTGGCCGCGAACGTATTGGGGTACATCGTGCTTGCAGACGTTCTGGCTCAAGACGGCAACGCCGATCTTAACGATTTTTCAGACGACGCTGGCGGGGACGAAGTCAAGCAACTCACGACGTCTTTCGAAGAAATGCTGAGCGCTCGCGGGATCGAATCGGTGGGCGATCTCTACAGCAAGCACGCTGTTGGCGACGCCGACACGACAACATTCGATCAACGCCGGAAGAACCACCGCGCAACGCTGATCCGCATGACGCAAGATCTTGGCCCGCTCGACACGTTCGTCGCAGAAACGCTGCACGCCGTTCGGCGGGCACGGCCCGAACTCGATCTCAACCGCAAAACACTCGAGCAGATGGGGATGCTCTACGGGCGGATCGAGGATATCAAAGAAGTAGAAGATCAAGCACGCGGCTGGCAACAATTGGGAGAACTGGACCGGGAATATGCCGTCGATTTCGTGCGCGATCGGCTCGGCTGGCGGATCGATCAGTCGATCCCGTCGGGGAATTACTTGCGGTGGGGCGGGGAATACCGCGACCTCAACGGCGTGGCCTACCCGCGCTGATTTAAAAGACGACACCCCCGCTCATGATCAGGACGGGGGTGCCGTGGTGCGTGGTCGTGTGGATTTGTGCTTACGCGCGTTTCGCGCCCTTAAACAGGCCGACGTGTTCGTAGCGCCCGCCCAGGGCCTTGGCCGCGTCGATCGCCATCCAGTTGTCGAGCACGTCGGCGTAGACGCCGCGGAAGTCGGTGGTGTGGATCAGGTCGCCCTGGTCGAGGTTGGTCAGCGACGGGTACTCGCCGTGCACGCCGGGCGTGACCGACGGTCCGAAGACGAAGCTCGGGCCCGCGACGCCGTGGTCCGTGCCGCCCGAGGCGTTTTGCCGCAGGCGTCGGCCGAACTCGGAGAACGCGAGCGACACGACCCGGCTGTCGTGCCCGGTCTTGTTCAGTTCGTCGTAGAACGCCTTCATCGCGCCGGCGAACTGGGTGAGCAGTTGCGTGTGCTTGTTGGCTTGCTGGGCGTGGGTATCGAACCCGCCGAGGTTGACGTAGTAGACGCGCGTGGGCAGCTCGGCGCGGATCATCTTCGCGACCATCTGCAGTTGTTGGCTCAGCGGGCTGGCGGGGAAGCGGACCTCGGTCTGGCCCTGCACGGCCTGGCGGACTTTATTGGAGGCGACTTCGGCGTCCAATGATGTGCGATGGACGAACGCGAGCGGGTCGGCCGCGTCGGTCTGCGGGGCGCTGGCGTGCAGGACGTCTTCGTAGCCGGCGTTCACCGCGTCGTGCACGTCCCGGCCGACCCATCGGAACGCCTCGGGCTGCTGGAACGCGACGGGCTTGACGTGCGCGCCTTGCACGGCCATCGGCGCGTCGTTGCCGATCGACACACAGGCCATCGCCGCGGCGTCGGGCGCGTTGCCGTGCGGGTCCAGCGGGTAAGCGGTGTCCATCGCCTTGCCGACCCAGCCCCTGCCGCGCTGGTTTTTCTCGTCGGTCTGGGCGCTGTGCCAGATGTCCATGGACTTGAAGTGCGATCGGTTGGGGTTGGGGTAGCCGACGCCGTTGATGATGGCGGCGCGTCCCTGGCCGATCATCTCGTGCAGCGGCGCGAGCGCGGGGTTCAGCCCGACGCCGTCGGCCCCTTTGAGCTTGAGCGCGTCTCTCTCGGCGATGCGCAGCTGCGGCCTGGCGCGGTGGTAGTGGTCGTCGCCGAAGGGCACGACCGCGTTGAGCCCGTCGTTGCCGCCGGAGAGCTGGACGACGACGAGGATGCGCCCTTCGGGCACGCCGGGTTTAGAGGTGGTGCGCCAGTTGGTGTCGGCGTAGGCTTCTGCCGTGGAGCCGACGAAGCCGGGCACGCTCATCGCCGCGGAGACCATCGCCATCTGCCCGAGGAACCGCCGGCGGGTGAAGGGCGTGTCGAGCAGCTTCGGCGTGTCGGTGCTTAGCGGGTGGTAGTGGTTACACATCGGTCAACTCCGATTGGTGGGTGGGGTGCGTTTTTGTGTGTGCGTGCGGAGCCGCAAGCGGCTTGCCGCTTCGCAACTGAACTGACCAAGGCAATTAGCACAACTGATACTCCGGCATCGCCGTGATCAGCAGCAGCAGCGCGACCAGCGAATCCCTGGTCACGCCCTTGTCGCGTTCGTTCATGAACTTCACCAGCGGTTCGCGCCGCGCCGCGGGCACGTGCTCGCCCAAGAGCGCATCGCACAACGCGTTTGTCACGCCTTCGGCCGAGCGGTCGGCGACACCTTCCAGCAGCGGCATCGGGTCGAAGTCGAGCTCGCTCTTCTTGAACCCGCCGCGGGCGTTGACGCCGCTGATCAGGTACGCGCTCGTGTTCTGCCGCATAAACAAGGTGGAGGTATTGATCCACGCCCGGCCGCCTTCCCAGCCCGCGACGCTCGGCGGCTCGAACAGCTCCTGGCCCATCAGCCGCAGCGCCAGCACGATCCCGCGCTCGTCGCGCAGCGGCGCGCCGGTCTGGCGCACCGTGCCGACCACCACCTGCACCGGGCTCTTGATCTTCTTGCCCACAATGCCTTGGTCGTAGAAGTGCCGGCTCTTGAACAGCGTCGCCAGCACCGGCTTGATCTGGTAATCATTCTTGCGCAAGAGGTCGGACAAGTTATCGACGACCTGACGCGTGCGGTTGTCTAACAGGTCCCAGTCGTCGCTGACGTCGGCGACGAATTGTCGGTAGAGCTTGAGCGCGACGAAGCGCGGGCAGGCGCGGTGCGCGAGCAGGATCTGGACGAAGCGGTCGCCGTCGATCCGTCCGGTTTCGCCGAGGATGGTTTTCTCTTTGTTGTCGTGCAGCAGCCTGCGGAAGACGAAGTCGTTGTCGTCGACGTGGTAGCCGGTCAGCGCGCGGGCGCCGGCCTTGATGTCGTCTTCGGTGTAGTGCCCTTCGCCCAGCGTGAACAGCTCCATCAGTTCGCGCGAGAGGTTCTCATTGGGCCGACGCGCGTTGTTGCGGTCGTTGTTGAGGAACTTGATCATCGCCGGGTCGCGGACGATGCCCAGCGCGAGGTCGCGGAACGAGCCGTTGGCGTGGTCGCGGAACAAGGTGTTCTGCTTCTCCATCAGGTAGGCGTCGCGCACATCCCGGTGGCGCGAGGCGAAGTGGCCGTGCCACAGCAGCGTGAGCTGTTCCTCGGCCGGCCTCGGCGTGCGGACCATGCGATCGACCCACCAGCGCTGCAGCGCCAGGTGCATCCGCCGGTCCTCGGCCTGCGCGGCAACGCGCATGCGACGGAACTTGTCCGCGGTCCTCTGATCCCCGTCCCGCCGGGCCGCAAGAAACTCCCGGCGTTCGTCGGCGGTGTAAGCCCGGATGATGTCCGGGTCCAGGTCCGCCGGCTCGAGGTCGGGCGTCGCGATGCCGTTGTAGTCCACGAGTTGGCCGACCGCGCGGTCCAAGCCCAGCGTGTGCCAGTCGGCGAGCTGAGCCGGCGTCCCGCCGAAGCCCGCGCGGTTAACCAGGTGCCGGGCCTGCGCCGGGCCGAAGTCGCGGGCGGGGATCGGGCTGAGGGAAGTATGGATCGACATGACGGGGCTCCGGCCTTACGCGGATCAGTTCGGGCTGTGTGTCCAACGGCCCGGCGGGTGTCGGTATTGCATCGAGCGACGGGCCGGTGGGCTACCGGCGAGCGCTCAATTTGTTGCACTCCCAAACAACGGCAAATCACCGAAGCCGATCATGGGCGTAGCGCATGTCCGGATGGCTTTGGTCAAAGGGTCCGGGCCTTTGCTGACCTACGGGCCCGGCTTCGGCGGTTTGTTTGTTTTCAATGCAATCACTTGACACCGATCCCCGTCAGGCTATCATTTAACCAAATGGTTAAGTTAAACGATAACAGCCGGCCTGTGTTCGACAGCCCCGCGATGGATCGGACCTTCTCGGCGTTGGCCGACCCGACCCGCCGGGCGATCGTCGCCCGTATGGCCGACGCGGCGTCCAACGCGGCGGACGACGGGGTGAGCGTGACCGACCTCGCCGAGCCGTTCCTTGATTCGATGTCCCTGCCCGCGGTGAGCAAGCACCTCCGCGTGCTCGAGCGCGCCGGGTTGCTCAGGCAGCAGCGCGACGGCCGGGTCCGCCGGTGCACGCTCGAACCCGAGCCGCTGCGCCAGGCCGCCGAGTGGGTCGCGTTTTACAAGCGTTTCTGGTCCGACCGACTCGGCGCGTTGGCGGATTACCTCGAAGTCAACCCCACCGCCCACAACGCGCCGCGGCAACCCGAGAAGGAATAACGCCATGCCCCAGCCCGTCGAACAGCCAGACGCTTCCGTCCGCTTGAACAAACTCGTGCAGGCCGCCCCGCAGAAGGTGTACGACACCTGGCTGGACCCCGAGACCTACCCGCACTGGTTCGCCGCCGACCCGGGTGTCAACTGCACGTCGGTCCAGATCGACGCCAGGGTCGGCGGAACAATGCGCATCGTCATGCTTACGCCCGGCGGGGAGTTCGTCGGCGGGGGCGAGTTCCTCGAACTGCAACCGGGCCGGCGCATCGTCCATACCTGGTCGTGGGAGAACGAGCCCAATTTCGGGGCCAACTCGACCATCACCATCGACCTCTTCGAGGCCGACAACCCCCACGGCGACGGGCCGGCCACGGAGATCGTCCTCACCCACGAAGGGCTCAAAACCGCCCACGAACGCAGCGACCACACCGGCGGGTGGTGGAACACGCTGCGGGCGATCGGCTACTACGTCCGAGGCGTCGATGCCCGCGAGGCGATGTACGGCCAAAACGCCGGGGCCGACTCGTGAGCACGCCGATCGGAAAACACTTGACAAAATCCAAACAAACGATAGCCTGTGCCGTGGATCAGCGCGCATCTTCTCACCCCACACCCGGAGACTGAGCATGTCAACCGAAACCGACAACGGCGTCTGTAAAGAAACGATCGCGATAGGCAAGAAGCTCGTGCAGATGTGCAACGCCGACCAGGCCGAAGCGTTTATCGAGCAGCATTACAGCGACGACATCGTGAGCGTCGAGGTGATGGGCATGCCCGAGGTCGGGATGCCGCGCGAGATGAAGGGCATGGAGGCGATCCGCGCCAAGACCAAGTGGTGGTACGACAACCACGAGATCCACAGCAGCTCGGCCGAGGGTCCGTTACCCAACGGCAACCAGTTCATCGTGATCTTCGAGATGGACATCACGCCGAAGATGGGCCCCATGGCCGGCCAGCGCATGCAGATGAAAGAGACCGGGCTGTACACCGTCGAGGACGGCAAGATCGCCCGCGAGCAGTTCTTCTACGACATGGGCGACTGCGGCTGATCGTTATTGAGCAGACGGTTTGTGTTAACACATCCAGACGCAAGCCCACGGATTGAATCGGTGGGTCGATCGCATGTTGATTGCAATTTTTCGGGGCAGTCACCCGTGTGCGCGTACACGACCGTTATGCTCAAGATCGTCTTGTTCCTGTCTTTGTTTTGGCTGGCCCGGGCGCTCGTGCAGATCGGCTTCAAGCGGTCGAGCGTGCACGAGCACCGGTTGCTGCTGTGCTTCTGCGCTGCGCACGCGATCGGCGTGCCGAGCCTGTGGTTCCTGGTCCAGCCGTACAAGCAGGTGAGCGAGCCGCTCGCGCTCGGGCTGGCGATGGGCGGGGCGTTCCTCGCCGCGCCCATCGCGCTGTTCGTGGTGTACAGGCCGACGACTCCGCGGACCCAGTGGGAGGCGATCTGCGCGGGCATGGTGCTGCTGGCCGTGGGTTCGCCGAGGCAGGCGGGCGCGGCCCGGGAGCCCGCCGGTCGCGTCGCCGCGCGGCCCTGAGCCGCGGCGTCGGGTCCCGGCCTTCCCGCCCGGCGATGCTGTAAGATATGTTTTGGAACCAACATCCTGCTATTACGCCGGGCACCGGTTGTTTGCCCGGCCCGACCCCCGACCGCTTACCCCGAGGAACGCCATGCCCCAACCCACCCGCATCTCGCGACGCCGATTCATCCAGGCCGCCGCCGCCACCTCCGCCTGGGCCCTCGGTGCCAGCTCCTACAGCCGTGTCCTGGGCGCCAACGCCAAGCTCAACGTCGCGTTCATCGGCACCTCCGGCATCGCCGCCGGCCAGCACATCCCGCCGCTGCAACAGCTCGGCGCCGGCTGCACGTGCTACTGCGACGCGGACCAGAACCGTTTCGGCCCCGCCTTCAACCGCTGGCCGGAGGCCAAGGGCTACACCGACTACCGCGAGATGTACGACAAGCACCACAACGAGATCGACGCGGTCATGGTCGGCACGCCCGACCACCACCACTACCCCGCGTCGATCATCGGCATGATGCTCGGCAAACACATGTACACCCAGAAGCCGCTGACCCACACGATGTGGGAGGCGCGACAGCTCGCCATCGCCGCCGAACGCTACAAGGTCGCCACCCAGATGGGCAACCAGATGCACGCCAACGAGGGCAACCGACGCATCGTCGAGTGGGTCCGCTCCGGCCAGCTGGGCGTCATCAAGGAAGCGCACATCTGGACCAACCGGCCGGTTTGGCCCCAGGGCAACCCCCGCCCCGAGCCCACCGGCGAGCCGCCGGCCAACCTGAACTGGGACGCGTGGGTCGGCCCGGCCCCCATGCGGCCTTATTCCGGCGGCGGCCGACGCGGCGCGTACCACCCCTTCAACTGGCGCGGCTTCCTCGACTTCGGCACCGGCGCGCTCGGCGACATGGGCTGCCACACCACCGACGGCTTCTACTGGGGCATGGACCCCGGCTTCCCCACCGCCGCGGAACTGCTCAAGGGCGAGCCCGTCGCCGACAAGGACCAGTACGCCAGCCAGTCCGTCGTCAAGTTCGAGTTCCCCGAAAAACTCTCCCGCCCCGGCTTCAACTACTACTGGTACGAAGGCGGCCTCAAGCCCGAGAAGCCCGACTTCGTCGAAGGCGGCGGCGAACTGGGCAAGTCCGGCGGGTTCATCATCGGCGAACGCGGCGCCATCCAGTACATGGACGACTACGGCAACCGCATCAAGGTCTACGCCTTCGGCGACAACACGCTCGAAGAGCCGCCCAAGACCCTCAGCCGATCCGAAGGCCACCACAAAGAATGGTACGAGGCCTGCATCGGTAACAAGCCGTACTACTACCCGCGCTCCGGCTTCCGATACGCCGCGATGCTCACCGAGTCCGTCCTGCTCGGCACCATCGCCCAGAAGGTCGGTGGCCGGCTCGAGTACGACAGTCATAACCAAAAGATCACCAACAACGACAGCGCCAATCAGCACATCTCCAAGACCTACCGCAAGGGCTGGGAGTTCAAGATGGACTGATCGTCGTTTGGCGATGTGGTGAAGCAAAAAAGAGTAGCAAGCAAGTCAGAACAACAAGCCCGCGGCGATGGCCCAGCCAACGCCGCGGGATTTCTTTTCAGCCTATTCGCCAAGCGATTCGCAAACGCCTTGGAGGTCCGCCAGGTCCTTGGCCATCATGCGTTTCACGGCGTTGCGCATCAGCGCGCCCAGCGCGATCAGGAACAGCTTCGACAGCAGGTTGGTCGGCCGGCCCGCGAAAGACATCGACACGGCCGTGCCCGCGCCCGCCGGCTCGAACGTGAACGTGCTGATGTAGTGCGCACCGCAAGATCGCGCCTCGGCGGTGTACGACCTCGGCGGGTCGAACGCGGTGATCGTCATCGTCTCGGACGACGAGCGCCCGCCCATGCGACGGGTTTCGGTCCACCGCGTGCCCACGCCGAACGGCGGCTCGGTCAACACTCCGAGCGATTCGATGCCCTCGATGCGCTCCGCCGCGCGTTCGAGATCGGTGAAGACCGCGAAGACCCGGTGAAGCGGGGCGTCGATGTGCTGGATGACCTCGATCCGCATGGCGTGGCCCCCTAGGTCGGTGCGATGGCCGTCTTACCCGTCGCCAGTGGTCTCACGGTTGACGACGGGCGGCACACCCATCCTACCTGCTGAACCCCGCGACGATCCGGCTTAGTGCACGCCCTGCTCGCCCAGCCAGCGCTCGGCGTCGATCGCGGCCTTGCAGCCCATGCCCGCGGCGGTCACGGCCTGCCGGTAGACGTGGTCCGACACGTCGCCGGCGGCGAAGACGCCCTCGACGCTCGTCATCGACCGCCCCGCGTCCTTGAGCGTGAGGTAGCCGGTGTCGTCCGTGTCCAACTGCCCGCCAAGGAACTCGGTGATCGGCGTGTGGCCGATGGCCATGAACAGGCCACCCAGATCCATCTCCGACGTCTCTTGCGTCTGGTTGTTGACGAGCTTGACGCCGGTGATCTTGTCTTCGCCCAGCACGTCGGTGACCTCGGTGTGCCAATGCATCTGGATCTTATCGTTGCTCAGCGCGCGTTCCTGCATGACCTTGCTCGCGCGCATCACGTCGCGCCGGACGAACATGTGGACCTTCTTTGCGAACTTGGTGAGATAGGTCGCTTCTTCGACGGCGGTGTCGCCCGCGCCGACGACGCCTAATTCGGCGTCACGGAACATGGGCAGCGCCCCGTCGCACACGGCGCAGGCGCTCACGCCGCCGCCGGACTTCGCCAGGCGTTGTTCGTTTTCCAGTCCCAGCCACTTGGCGACCGCGCCGGTGGCGATGATGAGCGACTCGGCGAGCACCTCGTACCCGCCGTCGCCGACGACGTGGAATGGGCGGCGGCTGAGGTCAACGGACTTTACGTCCTGGAAGATGGAAAAGAGCTTGGAGTCGATCTCGCTGCCGTGCTTCGGCCCGTCGTCGGTGACGACACGGGTGTCGAAGCGGGCGGCCTGTTCGAAGAACTTCTGCATCATCTCCGGGCCGGTGATGCCTTCGGGGAACCCGGGGTAGTTCTCGACCTCGGTGGTGAGCATGAGTTGTCCGCCGGCGAGGAGCGTGCCTTGGGATCGGCCGGCGAAGACCAGCGGGTCGAGCGAGGCGCGGGCGGCGTAGATCGCGGCGGTCCAGCCGGCGGGGCCGGAGCCGACGATGACGACTTTTTCTCTGGGCAGGTCTTTGGTGTCGGTCATAGTGGGGAGGATTGTAGCGGGGCGGGTGCTCGGTGCAGAGGGCGGAACCGTTGAACGCGTGAAGGTATTCCCGCGGTGTCGCGTGGCGCGATCAGCGACGGGTCCAGGTCTTGAAACCGTAGCGCGTGCCTTCGCCGTCGGTGGTGTCGAGGTTGGCGAGCGGCGCGTCGGCGATGGTGCGCCAGATGGTTTCGCGATCGGGCAGGTCGAGCGCTTGGGCGTGCCCGTCGAGGTAGGCGGTGTTGGCGCGCTGTTCGTGCCGGAAGTGCGCGGTGCCCGCGACGCGCCCCGGCCGGCGATAGGCGACGGTGTGTGGCTCGTAGAAACGGTCGGCTTGCGAGTCCTGGTGCAGCGCGTCGGCGAAAGCGAACACCTCCGACGTCGAGCCGACTTCAGATAAACGCCGAGGGGTTCGGCCGAGGGGGAACGGCCAGACCAGCCCGCCGTTGTACCCGAAGTGGGCCGAGCGCCGCTCGAACTTCGCGACAAAGCCCGGGTCGTCGGCGGGGAACGCGGCGCACGCCAGCGCCTCTTGGATGTCCTGCCCCAAGTACGCCGCCAGCGGCCCGCGCGACCGGTCCAGCGGCCGGCCGATCCCGCTGCCCGGCCCGCCTCGTTCGTAGCCGAACCACCACCGCACCCCATGCGCATCGCGCTTCGCGTAGTGCATCAAGTAGCCGTCGTGTTCGCCCGCGTAGTTGAGTAGTGCCGCGGTGGTTTGCTTCTGGTTAGACAGGCAGAGCGTCGCCTGCGCCGACGCCCGCGCGCTGCCGAGCACCGGCAGGAGCAGGGCTAGCATCAGCGCGACGATCGAAACGACGACGAGCAGTTCGATCAGCGTGAAGGCGTATTGGCGGGATGGTGTGGGCATGAGTAAGCCCCGCGACCGCGCGTGTGCGGTTACGGGCGTGAGGTGGATGCAATCAACCTCGCCGGCGCAACAGCGCTGCGGCGGCGAGCGCGAGCAGCGCGGCGCTCGCGGGTTCGGGCACGCCGTTTTGAGACGCTGGCCCGGTGTAGTTCGAGAACAGCGTGCCGAGGTCAAGGTCATCGACGTCGCGGTCGTGGTCGGTGTCGCCGTCGGCGTACGACGCGTCGCCGGCGTCGCCGACGGGCCCGGTGTAGTTGGTGAAGGCGGTGCTCAGGTCGGTGTCGTCGATGTCGCCGTCGGCGTCGGTGTCGCCGGCGGTCAGGACGGCGGCGGGCAGGGCGGGCAGGTTGTTGGTCGGCTCGAGGCCTTTCGAATTGAAGGGCGAGACGTTCAGAACCCAGCCGTCGACCGCGCCGTCGTCGAGCGGCCGGTCGGTCGGCCCGGTGCTGGCACCGACCCAGGGGATCGGCCCGGCGAGGCGCGGATCGACGATCAAGAACGACCAGCTTTCGCCGGCGTCGCCCTCGAAGCCGGGCACGGCCGAGCGCCCCGCGAACTCGAAGCCGTCGATAAAGATCGATGGCCCGCCGCCGAAGTCGAAGTACCGATAGGAGAGGTTGAGGGCTCCTTCGGCGTCGAGGGTGAGCAGCATGTCTTCGGAGGTCGCGCTGCCGTCGAAGCGGTATTCGAACAGGTAGGCCGCGCCGCCGACGAACCCGAAGTCGAGGACGAGTTGGGCGGTGTGCTCGCCCTGGCCCGCGGTGTAGGCCGGCAGCAGGACGGCGTGGGCGGGTGGGGCGATGAGCGGGACGGCTGAGAAGAACAGCGAAACCGACAAGGGGCGCAAACGAATCATGCAAGACTCCCTGCCCCGAGGCGCGCGGGGCGGTTGGTGCCGGGCGCTCGCGGCGCGTCGGCGTGCGGTCTTGGCGATGCGGTTGCGGGGGACCGGTGCGGCAGGGCCATGGGACCGCGCGTGACCGGTCGCCGGCGTCCTTGTCGCGAGGACCACGTGGCGGTCACCCCTTGCCCGGACCATCCGGGCGGCAGGCAGGTCTTCCGGCTCCGGGCGATCGTTCGGCCCGCCTTCCCAAGCGGCGCGTTGCGCGCGGCTCAGTGGCAAATCGGCCGAACACGTGCCCGTTACGGCGGCGCGTCCGCGGGGGAATCCCGAACCGGGCAAGCCATGCGCCACGAACCGCGGCGGCCCGATCCAGTCACCCCACTTCCCTTTTCACCCCCGGCCCGGCGGCTAGCGGGACCGGTGGCACCTGGGGGTATCTGCCGCACTGTAACGCACGCGCGTCCGGTTTGCCATCCCCCGCACGCCCACGCCATTACAATGCACCGGCCGCGTGTATCAACTCACCTGCCCATCGTGCCACTGCGTGATCGAGTCGCCCTTCGTGCGGACCGGCGCGGTCGTGCGCTGCGGCGGCTGCGGCTTCAAGTACCGCGTCAAGTCCTCGCAGGTCGAGCGCGTGCTGACGACCGGGCCGCGCACGCTCGACGAGACCGACACCGTGCTGCGATCGGACAGCGTCGATATCGACCCGGACGAGGTCGCGCCGGTCTCGATCGATGACGAGGGCAACGTCGTCGGCTTGTCGGGGTTGTCCGAGTTGATGCGACGCTCCGATGCGCAGGGCGCGAAGAACAAGGTGCTCGCGCAGATGGAAGCGCCCGCGCCCCCGGCGTCCAAGCCGAGGAGCAAAGACAAGCCACGCGAGGGCGTGGTCCGTTTAGATGACGAGCCGGTGACCGACAGCAGCGCGGCCCAGCGGCGGGCGCGGCTGCTGGCCCGACGGCGACGCAAGCGGACCCACGCGGTCGTCCTCGCGGCGCTGGCGTGCCTGGTCGTGGTCGGCGGGGTGGTCGTGGCGACGGTTGTCATGCGGCAGCGCGGCGGCGATACGCAGCGCCAAGGCCAAACCGCGCGAGGCGGGGACAAGGCCGGCGGGCTACAAGACAAGACCCCGCCGAACGAGAACCCCGCGCCCGGTGGCCAGGGCGATCAGCCCTCACAGGGCCCCGGCACCACGGCGCCCGCCGGCGACTTGTTTGCCGGCCTGGCACCGCCGACGCCCAACCCCGACCCGAAGTTCGTCCCGCCCTGGCCGGTGCCCGACCCCGACGCGGTGCCGACCGACGTGCCCACGGTCGTCACGCCCGCCAAGCGCCTCGCTCACGAGGGCTGGTACATCATGTCGCCGCCGCGCGGCTCGGCGGACGCGGCGGGGGAGGCGGACGTCGGGGTCGATGACCTGACACCGGGCGAAGACAAGCAGGGCACGACCCTGCTCACCGGGGCGGTCAACAACCAGACCGAGCGCGTCTTGCTGGCGGGCGAGTTGCACGTGATGCTGCTCGATAGCTCCGGCCGGGTCTTCGCCGAGACGTACATGCCGCTAGCGATGATCGGCCCGGGCGCGGCGCAGCAGGTCGTGCTGCCTATCCCCACACGCCACTGGAAGCAGGCCCGCGGCGTGCGCACGGCGGTGACCGTCGATGCGTGGAGCAAGTCCCTGTCCCCCTTGCCCGGCGTCGCGGTCCAGCCGGTCGGACAGGGCGGCGATGCGACGCTGCGCATCAGCGCCCGCAACCGCACGGGCTCGGCGTTGCGCGGCGTGTTGATCCTCATCGAAGCGACCGACGCCCGCGGCGCGTTCATCGATCGGTTCGTCGTCGAGAACGAGAAGCTGTACGTGTCGGGCGGGCAGTGGCTGGACATGGTGATCGCCACGCCTCTGCCCGATTCACGCGGCAAGGCGACTTGGTCGGTGATCGTTCAGCCCAGGTGATCGTCGGCGTCGGTGCGCTTGCGCGGGGTGGCACCACGCGATCAGGCCACGATCCGCGCGGTGACCGCCGGGCTCGTCGTCTCGCGGACCCAGCGCGAGCCCCGCCCGCGCTGGTTGCACACCGTCGACAGGCGACGCAGGTACGCGTCGAGCGAGCGCTCGTCGAAGCGCGTGAGGAACTCGGCGCTCGCCGAATGGTTCCGCTGGCGGATGAGATCGATCGTCTGTTGCTTGGTCATCGCGTCGTGTTCCGTTTGAGTCCTTATCCCCGGCCACCCACCGAGCGACTGTCACGCACTCATGCATCGGGCGATTGTTTCGCCTTGCTGGATCGGTAACTGAATCGGACGGATCGGTTGGCCGAGGCCCGGCGGCGGCCGTTGGCGGCGCGGATTCCCGGACGTTGGGCGGCGAGGGCGCGATTATCGGCCCGGAGAAGATCAATCCCGGACCGATAACCCGCCTCAGGACTGGGCCGAGGCGCAGATTGGTGTAAAATAGGGAAGTGTCGGCCCGACCCGACACGAGACCCGATCGCCCCCGCCCGCCTGCCCATGCCACCGGTCACCATCCTCAGCCCGCACTCCGGCCGACCGGTCGTGGTCCGTGAACAGGACCTCGGCCGAGCGATCCGTGACGACCAGGGCAAGGTCTTTTACGTGGTCGAAGACGCGGAGCACGGCCGGTACGCCTCGATGACCCGCAAGGGCTCGGCCAGAGACCTCGAGCGTTACCGCAAACTGCAGAACGGTGAAACGCCTGCGCCCGCGCGCCAAGGCCCGGACGACGCGACGGCAACCAAGGCTAACGCCAGCCAGGCGGCCTACGACGCGACCGGCGTCAAGCGACGCAACCCCGCGGGCATCGCGCTGCTGGTGCTCGCGCTTGCCTTGGTCGCGGCAGGGGTTTACGTCGTCGTTGCGCACCCCGAGTGGGTCGGTCTCGAAAAGCGGGTGCCGACCGAAACCCAGCCTGTACCGGGCGACGAAGACGGCGCGCCGGATGTAGACGATGGTACGCCGAGCGCGTGGCACCCCCACGAAGACCGCTTGATGCCTGTTTTTTTCGCGCCCTCGAACAAACAGACGCGGGGCCCAAGCGAGTCAATCAAACCCGAGCAAGCAAAGCGTGCTGAATCGCCGGAAGCCCCAACGCCCGGGCCAGCCTCGACAGAATCAACAGGCAACACCGCAGATCGCCTGCGGGACGTTGATGAAGCGGACCGGCCGCGACTGACCGCTGCGCCCGCGGTGCTGCCCGGGACGCCGGAAGAGTTCGTGCAGCGCTTGGCGCTGGCCGACGACGGCGCGCCCGGCGAGGCGGTGGACGACCCGACGCCCGTGATCGTGCCGACGCGGACCTGGCGCCCCGAGGCGTCGCGCCCCGTGGTGCTCGGCGCCAACGACAACGACGAAAAGCCGTACGCCGGGTTTAGCCACACGGCGACTGGCCTGCGTTACAAGCTCACCCACCGCACCGACGGGCCGCCGGCCAAGGCCGGCTGCGTGCTCGACGTGCGCTACACCGCGCAGACGCTTGATGGCGAATCGTTGATCGACGACGGCGAACAAACCTTTGTGCTCATGGCCGGCCAGGCGATCCGCGCGTTCGACGAAGGGCTTGCCGGGGTGCGCGAGGGCGAGCAACTCAAGCTGTTCATCCCGCGTGGGCACTCCGAGGCCGGCACCCTGCCGGGTATCGAACGCGTCCCCGACGCGCCGTTCATGATGGACGTGCAATTGGTCAAGGTCCGGCCCGGGGTGACGCACGTCGTTGAAAGGCCCGGCGACGCAGACGCCGAGCCCGCGATGCCCGGCGACACGCTCGAAATCCACTACCTCGCCCGCGTCGAGGGCCGGGACGAAGTCATCGCCACCACCGTGCAAAACGGCGAGCCCATGACGGTCACGCTCGGCGGGGGCGCGGTGATCCCCGGGCTCGAGCTCGGCCTGGCCGGCATGAGGCCCGGCGAGACCCGGCTGATCAGCATCCCGCCCTACCTCGCGTACGGCGAAGACGGCGCAGCGGGTGGCCTGGTCCCGCCCGACGCCGTGCTCAGCTTCCGCGTCACGCTCGTGCGGATCGTGCCGGACCAAGACAAGGCGCAAGAACAAGGCGAACCGCAAGCGCAACCCCGCGAATAACGCATCACCGCGCACCCCGCGACCCGCTCGTTGCCGACCACGCCCCGATCCGCGTACACTGCTCGCATGACGCGAATCGCAATCATCTTCGGCGTGATCGCGCTGGCGACGCTCGGACTGGCGTTCGCCAGCTACGACTACGGCCCGCCGCCGTTGCCCGAGGACAAGGACAACCGCGGCACCCTCACCTTCGCCATCCCCAACGATCCCGGCTCGCTCGACCCCGGCCGAACCTCCGCGTCCACCGACTTCCGCGTCGTCAAGTGCATCTACGAGCCGCTGCTCGTCGTGAAGTGGGGTGGCGGCGGCCTGGACCCGGGCACCGCCAAGGCCATGCCCGAGGTCTCCGAAGACGGCCTGACCTACACCTTCACCCTCCGCGACGACGCCAAGTGGTCCGACGGCAGGCCCGTCACCGCGCACGACTTCGTCTACGCCTGGCGGCGGGCGATGCTCATCGAGACCGCCAGCGATTACTCGACGCTCTTTAACGTCATCGAGGGCGTCGACGAGTTCGTCAAGTGGCGCGACGAGCTGGTCAACCTCGACAGCGTGTTCGAGACGCAGGAAGCACGCGACGCGTTCCTCTCGCCTTACCCCGCGCTGAAGCAACAGATCGAAGCCGCCGGCGACGACCCGACCGACGACGAAAAGCAGGCGATCAACGAGGCGAAGTGGGAGCTGACGAAGCAAGAGTTCGACAAGCGCGTCGGCATCGAGGCGGTCCGGAACGATACCAGGACCGAAGACGACGACCGCGTGCTGCGCGTCACGCTCGCTTCGCCGACCGCGTATTTCGTGGACCTGTGCGCGTTCCCGACCTTTTCGCCGCTGCCCCGGCACGTGATGACCGAGCTCGAAGGCATCGACGACGCGGGCCTGTTCCTGCCCTTCGATTACTTCGGCGACCCGGACCAGTTGGTGACCAACGGCCCCTACGTCCTGTCGCAGTGGAAGCGCAAGGTGCGCATGGTCTTCGACCAGAACCCCGCGTACTGGAACAAGGACAACATGGGCAACATCCGGATCGTGCAGGAGACGATCCCGGACCCGAGCCTGCAGCTGCTGCGTTTCGAGCAGGGCAAGCTCGACTGGATCCCCGACGTCGGCGAGCTGAAAAAGAAACTCTTGAGGGAAGACTTCCCCAACGTCCACGCCGTGCCCGTCGCCGGGACGTATTACTACCAGTTTAACTGTCAGCCGAAGCTGCCCAACGGCGTGGACAACCCGATGTCGGACCCGCGCGTCCGCCGAGCGATGGCGATGTGCATCGACCGGCAGACGATCGTGACGAACGTGACCCAGGGCGGTGAGCCGGCGACCGAGTTGCTCGTGCCCGACGCCGACATCCCCGGGTATGTCGGCCCGAGCGACCGCGCGGTGTCGTACGACCCCGCGGCCGGCCGGGCCTTGCTCGCCGAGGCCGGCTACCCCAACGGCGAGGGCTTCCCGAAGATCGACGTCCTGGTCAACAACGACGCGGGCTCGGGCCACGCGAACATCGCGCTGGCGATCATCAAGAGCTGGGAAGACAACCTCGGCCTGGAGGTCGGGCTCGAGCAGATCGAGTTCAAGGTGCTGCTCGAACGCAGCAAGAAGGGCAACTTCTCCGTCCGCCGGGCGGGGTGGTTCGGCGACTACATCGACCCGACGACCTGGCTGGACATGTACCGGACCAAGGACTCGAACAACGACGGCAAGTACCTCAACCCCGCGTACGACAAGCTGCTCGCAGACGCCGCGGTCGAGCTGGACAAGCCCAGGCGGTTCGAGCTGCTCGCCGACGCCGAGGCGATGCTGCTCAACGACGCGCCGGTCGTGCCGATCTTTTACTACGTGACCGTGATGGTCTACGACGCGGACAAGCTCGAACTGCGCCCCAACGCGTGGAACAACTTCCGGCTCGAGCTGGTCCCGATCAAGCGAGACCAATAGATAACTTCGGATGCGCGGCACAGCCGCGTCGCTTCCTGCTCAGATGCCTGCCGCCTCCTAACGCCCAACGCCCGACGCCTACGCTCATGCTCAGACTGATCTTTTCCCGATTGCTGCAGCTGCCCCTGATCCTCTTCGTGATCCTGGTGGTGACGTTCGTGATGGCGTGGGTGATGCCCGGCGACCCGTTCACCGCCGACGCCGCGAAGCAGCCGCCCGAGGCCGTGCAGCGCGCGATGAAGGCGCGCTACAACATGGACAAAGGCATGGTCGTGTTCTTCGGCAGCTACATCGAAGGCGTCTTCACCCGGCTGGACTTCGGGGAGTCGACCGCGAGCCCGGGCCGGAAGGTCAGCGGGATCATCAAGGACGGCCTGCCGGTCTCCGCGTCGCTGGGGCTCACGGCGATCGCGTTCGGTTTGTTGCTGGGGACGACCGCGGGGGTTTTAGGCGCGCTCAAACCCAAGTCCGTGCTCGACGCGGGCTCGCTGGCCATCACGCTCATCGGCATCTCGCTGCCGAGTTTCGTGACCGGCGCGATCTTATTGGCGATCGGCGCGGTCGTGACGCGCGGCGCGCTGATGGGCGGCTGGGGCGGGCCGATGGACATGATCCTGCCATCGATCGCGCTGGGCCTCGCGCCCGCGGCCTACGTCGCCCGGCTGATCCGGCTGGGGCTGGCCGACATCATGTCCTCCGACTACATCCGCACCGCCCGGGCCAAGGGTTTGTCGCACCGCGACGCGCTGTTTAAGCACGCGCTCAAGGTCGCATTCCTGCCCGTGCTCTCGTTCCTCGGCCCCGCCGCCGCGTCGGTCATGACCGGCTCGTTCGTCGTCGAAACGATCTTCAACATCCCCGGCATCGGCCAGGAGTTCGTCTACGCCGTGCAGAACAAGGACCAGATGGTGATCCTCGGCGTCGTGCTCGTCTTCGCGACGATGCTCATCACCTTCAACCTGCTCGTCGACCTCGCCTACGCGTGGGTCGACCCACGGATCGAGCTTGGCTAGTTCGTTTTTTCTAGCCACGGATGAACACGGATGGTCACGGATTATGGCGCTTCTGGGTGGTGAAGAACTAAACGCTTTGACCGAGCGCATCATCGGGCATGCTTATGTCGTTTGGAATGAGCTTGGGTTTGGTTTTTTGGAAAAGGTGTACGAAAATGCTCTAGCTTTTTCGCTGCGCTCCGATGGTATTGCCGTGGAAACGCAGAAACCGATCGCGGTCCAGTTTCGCGGCCAAGTTGTTGGTGAATATGTCGCGGATGCGCTTGTACAGGCAGTCGTCTTGCTCGAGTTGAAATCTTGCAAGGTAATCACCGAAGCGCATAAGGCGCAGTGCTTGAATTACCTTAAAGCAACCGGTCTTAAGACTTGCCTGTTGATCAATTTCGGGCCCGAGGGTGTTCAAATCAAGCGATTTAGAAAGTAGGCTCGATCCGTGCTTATCTGTGTTCATCCGTGGCTAATGAATCAGACTTCATCCACCCGCCGAGCTTGTCGCCTTCGCGTTTGCTCGCCAGCACGACGATCACCACGCCCATGACGAACAGGCCGATGCTTAGCCATTGACCGCGGGTGATCTCGGGCAGCTGGCCGTCGGTGATGAACTGCTCGTCCGGCCGACGGAACAGCTCGTTGAGCACGCGCATCAGCGCGTAAACGATCGAGAACCACCCCGCGACGACGCCCGCCTTCACCGGCTTGCGATAAATGAACAGCAGCACGAGGAACACGACCACGCCCTCGGTCAGCCCGGCGAAGAGCTGCGAGGGGTAGCGCGCGGTGACCTGTTCGTGCATGAAGCCGGTCCACACCGGGTCGCCGGCCTGGGCCTGCGTGATCGCGTAGTCGATGTAGGCGCGCGTGTCCTGGAAGTGCCGGCCTTGTTCGTGCGACAGCTCGATCAGCTGGCCGACGCGGTCGCCTTGCCATTGCTCGCCGTCCCAGTCGTCGTAGATTTCCTGCGGGAACCGCACGGCGAGGGGGTACAGCGGGGAGTCGGGCTCGCACGTTCGGCCGAACAACTCGCCGTTGACAAAGTTCGCAACGCGTCCCATGAGCAGGCCCAGGGGCGCGCCGAACGCGCCCAGGTCCATGAGGTGGCCGAATCGCACCTCGTGCCGCCAGGCGAAGAACGCGCAGGCGCCGATCCCGCCGAGCATCCCGCCGTGGCTGGCCATGCCGCCTTCGTTGATTTTGAGCGCGCCCCACCACGGGAAGGCGTCGGGCGTGAAGTCGATGAACAGCTCCGGCCGGTAGAACAGGATGTAGCCCAGCCGCCCGCCGAGGACGATGCCGATGGCGATAGTGACGACCAGGTCGGCGGCCTGCGCGGGCTTGAGCGGCGAGACGCCGACGGTCAGCACGCGTTTGATGAGCAGGAAGCCGATGACGAAGCCGGCGAGGTAGGACAGGCCGTACCACCGGATCCCGCCGCCGGGGAACCAGGGGATCTCGATGGCGAAGGGGTCGAGGTTGTGCAGCCAGGGCTCGGCGAGCAGATACATCGGCGTAGTTTAGAGAGTTACCCAAACCGGGTCGGCGTGCCACGAAGCGACGCGGCTGAGCCGCGCGCTGCGCGCTATTCCACCGCGCCGCCCGGCGGCATGTCCGGGTCGCCGACGAGCGTGTACACGTCGCCCCCGCGCCCGCCCACGCCGATGTCCAGGTACGTGACTTGCCAGGGCGCATCGTCGCGGTCGCGCTCGCACCGGCAGCGCACCGCCGCCTCACCGACCGACCCTTCGATTCGGAAGGTCAGGTCGTACGTCCCGTTGCGTTCGTCGTGCTTGCCCAGCACCAGCCAGCCGGCCTCGAAGGGCTGGCCGACGTGCTGCTTCACCGCGGGGTGCTGATTCAACTCGTCGATCGTGGCCTTGAACGCGTCGCTGCGCTTGATCGACGTGAAGCCGATGATCAGCCCCGCGACCGATCCGACCAACGTGAACCCAAGCAGGATGATGACCGGGACCAGAAACTTCTTGCGCTTGGGCAAGAGCGGCAGCTTATCGGGTTGGTCGTCGGCGTCGCTCGTCACGGCGGGATTGTAGCCCGGCAACGCGTGTGGATGGGCGCGCGAACGCGGGTTGGCGGACGGTTAGAAGCGTGTGACTAGCGCATCCCTAGCAGAGTCTTAGCGTGATCGCAGCGCAACGACGCGACATTGCTGGCCTTGTTGCGCGCCCGGGCCGGGGAGGGGCTCGGCCCGCGCGTCTCCCTGCCTCCCTCGTTACGAAAGGACAGACATGCGTCAGCTTCCCGCCTCGATCTCGACCCGGGCCCTCCTCGCCAGCGCGGCGATCCTCGCCAGCGGGCAAGCCGCCGCGGCACCCTCGCTCACGCTCATCGGCAACACGCCCGCGCCTTCGGGCGTCGCGGAAATCAACGCCTACGACAGCGCCAACAACCAGCTGTTCACCACCCACGCCGCCGGGCTGGATGTCTACGACTTCGGCGTCGGCTCGGATATCGTCGGCACCTCCACCATCGACATGACCGCGGTCTTCGGCGCCCCCGAAGGCGGGCTCGACGGCATCTCGTCCGTCGCGATCGACCCGCTTGGCCGGGGCTTCGGCGTCGCGACCGCGATCCCCGGCAACAACATCACCACGGTCGGCAAGGCCGTCGTCTTCAACACCGCGACCGGCGCGATCCTCAACACCCTCGACGTCGGCTTCCACCCCGACATGGTGACCTTCACGCCCGGCGGCGACGTGCTCATCGCCAACGAAGGCGAGCGTGACACCGACCCGCTGCAGCCGCTCGGCGACGCGCCCGGCTCGGTCAGCCGCATCGACTTCGCCGGCCAATCCCTCGCCACGCTCCCGGCGATGACAGGCGCCAGCGTCTTGACCGTTGACTTCTCCGCCAGCAACCTGACCGGCGGCGCGTCGCTTGCGGGTATCCGCGTCGCGCCCGACCGTGCGCTGACGCCCGAACTCGACCTCGAGCCGGAATACATCACCATCACCGGCGACAAGGCCTACGTCACGCTGCAGGAAAACAGCGCCGTCGGTGTCTTCGACCTCGTCACCAACAAGTGGACCGACATCCAGAACATCGACGGCAAGGTCCAGACCGTCGACGCTTCTGACCGCGACACGGGCATCGGGATTGACGACAGCGTCTTCGGCCTGTTCATGCCCGACGCGATCGCAAGCTACTCGGTCGGCGGGACGACGTACTACGTCACCGCGAACGAGGGCGACGCGCGCGACGGCTCGGCCGGCGAAGAAGCACGCGTCAAGGACCTGGCCCTGTCCGACTTCGACGCCGCGACCGTCGCCGCGCTCAACGGGGTCTACGGCGACTTCCAGGCGGACGACGCGCTAGGCCGGCTCAACATCACCACCCACGATGGCAACACCGACGCCGACCCGCAGATCGAACGGCTGACGATGTACGGCACGCGCAGCTTTTCGATCTTCAACGGCGATACCGGCGCGCTTGTGTACGACTCAGGCAGCGACTTCGAGACCCTTACCGCCGCGGCACTGCCCGACGCGTTCAACAGCGACGACAGCAATGAGGACAACTTCGACGGCCGGTCCGACAACAAGGGGCCAGAACCCGAGGGCGTCGCGGTCACCACGTTTCAAGGCACCACCCTCGCGGCCATCGGCCTGGAACGCATCGGCGGGATCATGCTCTACGACATCACCGACCCGAATAACCCCGCGTTTCTTCAGTACCTCAACACCGCGACCTTCACCGATGTCGAGGACGCCCTGGGCACCTCGGTCGGCCCGGAGGGACTGAGCTTCATCGAAGTCGGCGGGGAGACCTTCCTGGTCGTGTCGTACGAAGACTCGGGCGAGATCGACGTGTTCAGCGTCGTGCCCGAGCCCGGCTCGCTCGCGCTCCTGGGCCTGGGCGGGCTGTTGGTCGCGCGTCGTCGTCGCGGCGTTTGACCGACACCTTGACCAACCGACCAAAGGATGCACCACCTTCCGGGGTGGTGCTTTTTTATCGCTCACGCCTCGGGCATCAGCCGCGAACCGTGAACGAGTTCATCGACAAATAGCCGGCCCGTGCAGGCCGGCTTCTTTCATCCCCCTTCGCACGGCGCGGGTGGCGTTTGCGGGGCGTTAGTGCGACTCACATGTTTTCTGGCATAGGTGGCACAGGCATCTTGCCTGTGTCATGACAGGCTGGAAGCATGTCCCACCTGTCATTCATGAAGCCGGTTGTTCTAAAGTGCGCCGGGACGCGCTGCCCAAGCCCGATTGACCACGCTCCGGGCCCCCGCGAGGAGCGACGCAGTGCACGAGAACGTTCTGGGATGCGCCTTAGTCGTGGCCGACGCGGTCCGATCGCTCGGCGACTTTGACGGCCGGCGATGCGACCGGCTGGGCCATCGGCGATGCTTCGTCTGCCGAGGACGCATCGCCCGTCGTCGGCGGGTTGGTCACCGCGAAGAGCCCGTATCCGCAGATCAGCGCGTACGGCACGAGGCAGTGCTTATTCAAGAGCTTGCGAAGTCCCATCTTCTTTTCCCCATGGCTGCCCTTCTCGCGTGCAGGCGTGGTCCCCGAGTGCACGGCAGCCGTTTTTTTCAGCATTTTGCCTGTCTTAACAGCACACGCGATCTCTCCGAGGCGGCCCGTTGCAGGCCGCGATCCGCGTTTGCAGGCAGCCCACGGTTATACCACATCCTGGCAAGTATCTTTCAGCAAAGCGTGCGCCAGTTGTAAAAAACGCGCATGAAAAGCGCCTGCGGTGTCAAGACAGGTAAGCATTCATCCGTATGGATCAGCTTTCTGCGGGCTCCATGGCCGACCGAGAGCAGCAACCGCGTCTTACCTGGTTGGCACGCCTTGCTTCGCGCCGCGGACCTGCATGGGCAGGCCGAGCAGGTCGATGAACCCGCGGGCCGCGGTGATGTCGTAGCCGTCCATGGCGAAGCTGGCGAGGTCGGCGTCGTAGAGCGACTTGGGCGAGCTGGCCTCGACCGCCATGGCCGTGCCCTTGTAGAGCTTGAGCTTGACGCTGCCGGTGACGACCTGGTTGGCCTGGTCCATGAAGGCCTGCAGCGCTTCGCGGAGCGGGTGGAACCACTGGCCGTAATAGGTGAGTTCGCCGTACTTCAGCGCGAGCTGCTGCTTGGTGTGGTAGAGGTCGCGTTCGAGGCAGACCTGTTCGAGGGCTTTGTGGGCCTGGTAGAGGATCGTGCCGCCGGGGGTCTCGTACACGCCGCGCGACTTCATGCCGACCAGCCGGTTCTCGACGAGCACGGTCTGGCCGACCGCGTGCTTGCCGCCGATGGCGTTGAGCGTCTCGATGACCGTGTGCGGCGCCAGTTTTTTGCCGTTGACGCTGACGGGGTTGCCGTTCTTGAATTCGACGGTGACGTACTCGGCTTTGTTCGGCGCCTTCTCGACGGGCACCGACATGACCAGGCAGCGCTTCCAGTCCGGCTCGCGGTCGGTGTGCTCGATCTCGTCGCCCTCGTGGCTGATGTGCCAGAGGTTGCGGTCTCGGCTGTAGATCTTCTTTTTGGTCTGGTCGATCGGGATCTTGTGCCGCTTGGCGTAGTCGATGGCGGTCTCGCGGTCGGTCAGGCCGTCGTCGATGAAGGCCTGATCTTTCCAGGGCGAGATGATCTTGAGCTTGGGCGCGAGCGCCTTGTAGGTCAATTCGAATCGCACCTGGTCGTTGCCTTTGCCGGTCGCGCCGTGGCCCACCGCGTCGGCCTTGGTCTGCCTGGCGACCATGACCTGGTGCTTGGCGATGAGCGGGCGAGCGATCGACGTGCCGAGCATGTAGTCCAGCTCGTACGTCGCGTGGGCCCGGATCATCGGGAAGCAGTACTGCTCGGCGAACTCCTTGCGCAGGTCCTTCACGACGACCTCGTCGGCCCCGCTGGCGTAGGCCTTCTTCTCGACGCCCTTGAGCTCGTCGCCCTGGCCGAGTTCGGCGGCGAAGCAGACGAGCTTGACGCCGGGGTAACGTTTCTTGAGCCAGGGGAGGATGACGGAGGTGTCGAGCCCGCCGGAGTAGGCGAGGACGATTTTCTTGGGGTGGGGTGGGGTGGGCATAATAGTTGGTGGGGGTGGGAGTGGTTTTGAATGAGGCAGAATAGCGGCAGGCGTCCGCGTCGTCACGGCCATAGCCGGGGAGAATTGATCTCATTGAAATGTTGGTGATCCCTGAATCCGACGATATACTCTTAGTCTCGAATGATCACCCTACGCGTCATCCCGGCCCTCGTCCCCGCCACGCTCGTGGTCGGCGTCGTTGTTAGCTGAGCGGACGACCCGCGGCCCCCACGCCCATCATCCTCACGCTTTGCTCGGCGATCCTGGATCAAAACCCGGGCCACGCCGATCCCTAGTTAAGAACGCCCCGACACCACCCGCAGCGATCCAAACCTTACGGACCTGCCAGACTCAAGAGCAACACCATGACCGCCACCTCCGCTTTCAACCTCAACGCACACGCCGTGGACAAGCCTTCCCACGGCGAACCCACCGACAAATACACCGGCATGACCGGCGCGCAGATCTTCCACGAGATGATGCGCGAGCACGGCGTGGACACCATGTTCGGCTACCCCGGCGGGGCGATCCTGCCCGTCTTCGACGCCATCCACGACTCGGGCCACTTCAAGTTCGTCCTCTCCCGCCACGAACAAGGCGCCAGTCACATGGCCGAGGGCTACGCCCGCACGACCGGCAAGCCCGGCATCGTGCTTGTCACCTCCGGCCCGGGCGCGACCAACACCGTGACCGGCATGCAGGACGCGCTCATGGACGGCACGCCCATGATCGTCTTCGCCGGCCAGGTCGCCACCGGCGCGATCGGTTCGGACGCGTTCCAGGAAGCGGACATGACCGGGATCACCCGGCCGTGCACGAAGTGGAACACGCTGGTGAAGCGCGTCGAGGACATCCCGCGCGCTATCAACACCGCCTTCATGGTGGCGACGACCGGCCGACCGGGCCCGGTGTTCGTGGACCTGCCCAAGGACGTGACCGCCGCGACGCTCAAGGGCCCGTGCTACGACGAGCCGTACTGCCCGGGCTACCACATCCGCGAGTTGGGCACGTCCAGCGAGATCGACCGCGCCGCCGAGATGATCAACCAAGCCAAGCGGCCGGTCTTTTACGTCGGTCAGGGCGTCGTGTCGTCGGGCGCGAGCGATTTGCTGCGGCAGTGTGCCGAGAAGGCGAACATCCCGGTGACGACGACCCTGCAGGCGCTGGGCGCGTTCGACGAGCGCGACCCCAAGAGCCTGCACATGCTCGGGATGCACGGCAGCGCCTACGCGAACTGGGCGATGCGCGACGCGGACGTCATTATCGCCGTGGGCGCCCGGTTCGACGACCGCATCACCGGGAACACCGCGAAGTTCGCGCCCGCGGCCCGGCAGGCGGAGCGCGAGGGGCGGGGCGGGTTTATCCACTTCGACATCGCGCCCGAGAACATCAACAAGAACGTGCCGGTGACGATCCCGGTCGAGGGCGACGCGCGCAAGAACCTCGAACGCTTGCTGCCGTTGCTCGAGCACGCCGAGCGCGCCGAGTGGTTCCAGACGATCGCGCAGTGGAAAAAGGACGTGCCGTTTCGCTACAAGGACGACGAGCGCGAGTTCCACCTCAAGCCGCAGGCCGTGGTCGAAGAGCTCTACAACCAGACGCAGGGCGAGGCGATCGTCACGACCGGCGTCGGGCAGCACCAGATGTGGGCGGCGCAGTTCTACCAGTACAGCCACCCCCGCCGATGGTTCACGTCCGGCGGGCTGGGCACGATGGGGTACGGGGTCCCCGCGTCCATCGGCGGGCAGCTCGGCGAGATGATCGAGGCGGAAAAGCAAGGCCGCGACCCCTTGCCGGTCATCAACATCGACGGCGACGGCAGCTTCACCATGACCTGCATCGAGATGACCACCGCCGCGCAGTACAAGATCCCCGCCAAGACCATCCTCCTGAACAACGACTTCCAGGGCATGGTCAAGCAGTGGCAGGACCTGTTCTACGAAGAGCGCTACAGCCACACGCAGATGCACAACCCCGACTTCTGCAAGCTCGTCGAGGCGATGCACTGCAAGGCCTTCCGCTGCACGAAAAAAGAAGACCTCAAGGAAGTCATGGCGTTGTTCCTCGCCCACGAAGGCCCGGCCGTGCTCGAGTGCCTGGTCGAGAAGCACGAGCACGTGTACCCGATGATGCCCGCGGGCAAGACGGTGGACGACATGGTGCTCGGGGATTTCGACTGATCGTTATGCTGTTACGCATAGGCGTGGCGGCGCAGCGGCACGTCGTCTGACCGAGAAGGATCGCCGTAGCCCCCATCGCGAGATGGGGGTTTTATATTCTCTCATCCGGGGCCCGTAAGTCTCCGGCACTTGTTCAGCCCGCGTCGCCAACGATCGGTTAACGCCGACGGCGCGTCGCGAGCCCTGTCAGGATCGCGAGTGCCACCGCGCTGCCCGGCTCGGGGACAGGCAGGGGGGATTGGCGGATCGTGAACTGGCTGATGCCGTCGGGCACGTCGACGTGGAAGATGAAGTTGCCGGCGTAGGCGAAGTCGGGTTGGATGCCGCCGGACGCGACCAGGTCGTCTTCGGTCGGTCGGGTGACGGTGGGGAAGAAGAACCCGCCGGGGTTGAAGTCGGCGGTGGAGTCGTAGTCGGGCCCGTCGAAGTCGAGCCCGTCGCCGGGCGTGGACTTGACGAATCCGGCACCGGTGCCGAAGCCCAGTTCGATGTGGTAGCCGTTCCAATCGATGCCGGAGCTGTTCTGCACGCCTTCGATGACGATGTACTCGGTCGTTCCGCCGGAGTTGATGACATCGACGACGATATCGACCGGGCCGATGGCGGTGTAGTCTTTCTGCAGGATGAAGATCTCGTTGTCCGAGTCGCCGACGACGTTGTCGTTGTTGGGCGAGTCGGCGGGGGGGACGGCTTCGCCCGCGACGGACGCGACGCCGGAGAACCAGGTGATGCCGGTGAGTTCGCCGGCGGCGGCGGGGGTGGCGAGCGCGGCGGCGGCGAGCAGCGACAGGGTGCGGGGGTGTTTCATGGTTCTTTCCTTTCCGTTAAAGAAGCGGTGGGTGTCGGCGGACTGCCGATTGATTCGTGAGCCTTGAGCCGTGAACCTTGCCCGGCACGATGGGCGGGCGGCGCAAAACAAAACCCCTCGGCGTTTATCGAGGGGTTTGTTCTCTTCTCGACCCCGAGTTCTTTTTTCGCTCCATCTGGGTCGCCGGGACGCGATGTCTCGTTTGCTGTGTTTGTGTGATGCTAGCGACTTTGCGCTTGGGGATTCACCCCACACTAGGGTTATTCTTATCGGATTGAGGTGGAATCCCCTGATCGGGTGGTGCCCCGTGCGTTACCCACGCGGCGCGATCACCCGGCCGGCCTGAGGTCGATGACGTGCAGCTCGGCCGAGCGGTTGCCGCGCCAGTCGTTGATCGCCGGCTGAAAGACGACGTCTACCACCGCGCCCGCGGGCAACTGCTCGGCCCGATCGCCCATGCCCCACGCCACCGCGCGGATCGATCGCCCGCCACGCTTGAGGTACAACGACAGGTGTTTGCCCCGCGCACCCATGCGCTGGGCCGGGCGGTCGAGGGTGAGGCGCTCGGCGACGAGCCGGGGCTTGGGGTTGCCCCGGCCGAACGGCGCGAGCGATTGCAGCAGCTCGAACACACAGACGTCACAGTCGTCGAGCGCGATCGACGCGTCGATGCGCACGCGCTGGACCATGTCGTTGATGTCGAGCGCGGCGTTGACTTGCTCGACCAGCGCGTCGCGGAACGCATTCAGGCTCACGCTCGGCAGCGAAAGCCCGGCCGCCATCGCGTGCCCGCCGAACTTGGTCAGGTGCGCCGCGCACGCGCCGATCGCTTCGTGGAGGTTGACGGTATCGACGCTGCGCGCCGAGCCCTTCGCTTCGCCGGTCGCCGGATCGATGCACAGCAGCACGACCGGCCGGCAGAAGCGTTCGACCAGCCGGCTGGCGACGATGCCGACGACGCCGGGGTGCCAGTCTTCGTGGCCGAGCACGATGGCGCGGGTCTCCTCGCCGTCGTAGCCGTTCGCGAGGACCATCTCGGACGCCTGTTCGAGGATGTCGCGCTCGGTGGCCTTGCGGTCTTCGTTGGCGTGGTGCAGTTGCTCGGCGAGTTCCCTGGCACGATCGCCGGCCGCGGTGGTTAAGAGTTCGACCGCTTCTTTGGCGTGGCCCATGCGCCCGCACGCGTTGAGCCGGGGCCCGAGCACGAAGCCGATGTGGTACGAATCGATCTTCTCGCTGCGCAGGTTCGATGCGTCGATCAGCGCGTCGAGACCCTCGAAGCGTGTGTGGCTGATGCGCTGCAGGCCGAAGGTCGTGATCGCCCGGTTCTCGCCGACCAGCGGCATGACGTCGGCGACGGTGCCGAGCGCGGCGAAGGCGAGCAGGTCCAGCAGCAGTTGCCGGTAGGCGTCGGGCAGCTTCCCGCCTTGCTCACACCCGCAATAAGTCAGCGCGAACTGCCAGGCGAGCTTGTACGCGACACCCGCGCCGCAGAGGTCGCGGTTTGGGTATGTCCGATGTTGGATGTCCGATGTGCGAGGTGGTGGCGCGTCGGACATCGCACATCGCACATCGAACATGTCGAGCCCCGGATGAACCAGCGCATAAGCGTCGGGTAACCGATCTGTCTCAAACTCGTGGTGATCGGTGATGATCAGGTCGACGCCGTGATCCCGAGCGATCTTCGCGGGTTCATTCGCTGTGATGCCGCAGTCGACCGAGACGATGAGCGGTTTGGTTTCGCCCGTTTCGCAGAGGCGTTTGATCGCCTGGGCGTTGAGGCCGTAGCCCTCGTCGAGGCGGTGGGGCACATAGGTGGACACGGTTGCGCCGGCTTGTCGCAGCGTGTGGTAGAGGATCGCCGAGGCGGTCACGCCGTCGACGTCGTAGTCGCCGTAGATGATGATGGGCTGGTTGTCATCGACCGCTCGCTTCAAACGCTCCGCTGCGCGGACGCAGCCGGGCAGCGTCGCGGGGTCGAAGAGGTGCGTGAGCCTGGGTCGGAGGAAGCGCTCGGCGGCGTCGGCGTCTTGCACCCCGCGGGCCCGCAGCAGTCGGTCGACCAGCGGGTGCAGCCCCGGCAGCAGCGGGTCGGCGGGCTTCGCGTCCTCAGCGGAGTTGGGCTTCGCGTCCCAGCGGGTGGCGGGCTGTGGCGTCCGTGCGACAGGCATCGCTCAAGCATATCGCCAATAAACAAACCGCGCCGCATAGCGCGGCACGGTCGGCTCAAAGCCTGGCGTTTCGATCAAACGTGGTGGTTGCTCACTCGGCGTTCGGGCCGCGGTTGGTATCCGCCACCGAGAAGTCGTTGTAGATCACGGTGTAGCCGGGAGCACCCTTGGCCTGCAGCCAGAGCACGGGCCTTGGCTGGTCCGTGACGTTGACGCCCCGACCGCGGTAGGTGTAGTTGCCGCCCAGCGCGGTGAGCGTTTCCAGGTAAGCGGACGCCTTCGTGAATGCCGCGGTGTTCTGGATCAACTGCGGGTCGGTGAAGGTGATATCCGTTGCGTCTTCGACAAACAGCGGCTTGCCGGGGTTGGCCTGTTCCCAAGCCTTCACCATCCCGTCGAGCATCCCGGCCATGGTCAGGGTGTCGGGGAATTGGCCGCCGGTCTGCTGGGTATAGGCACGCAGGGCCTCGATCACGTCCTGGGTAGTCGGACGGTCACCGCCCAACTTGTCGAGTTCTTTTTCCAATTCGGCGGCGATTTCGTCGGCCAGCATCTCCGCTTCGGCGATGCCTTCCCCGATCTCGCCCTCGTCGCCGAACACCTGGCCGACACGGATCAGGTCGGTGCCGTCGATCAATTCGTAGCCCTCGGGCGCTTCGAAGCTGAACAGCTCGGGGTCCAGTTCCTGGTTGTAGGCGAAGTTCTTGAAGGTCGATGTCACCCGGCTGCCGTCCTCGAGTTCCAGCGTGAACGTGAGGTTGACGGGCCTGCCGGTCTTCGCGTCCGCCCAGATGTCGAGGGTGTTGAAACCCAGGCCCTCGGCGTCTTCGTCTTCAGTGTTGGCGTCCGGGTTCAGGACGCGGAAGCCCACGGCCTGGATGCCGTCGATCTTCTGTTCACCGAGTTGCTCGTACTTGATCGCGCCGAAGTCCCCGCCCTTCTCGGCGTTGCGGAGGTGTTCCTGGATCTCGCCGAAGAGGTTCTTCTGCAGGTTGTCTTCTTCGGAAAACCCGAGGAACTCGTCCATGACCAGCGCCGCCTTCTTTTTGGGGTCGATGACCAGCATCTTGTCCTTGGCGAAGTCGATGATCATGATGTCGCCTTCCGGCATCTCACCACGCAGGAGGTGGGGCAGCTTGGTCACGCACTTGAAGGTGCCTTCGTCTTCGGTCGTGCCGTCGGCGTGGGTGATCGAACTGCCGATCTCGAAGCGGGCGTTCTCGATCTTGAGGATCTCGCGGGCGACGTCTTCGAACGCGAGCGTCTTGGTCGGTGTCAACGCCGTGACGGCGAAGATGCCGATCGCGGTCATCAGTGCGAGGGAGGCGGCGAGTTTCATAACGGTCGTTCCTTTGATTTGAAAGAGTGGGTTGCGTGGTGCTTCGAGCGCCCCGTCCGCGGCGCGCTCGTCGTAGGCCTCGAGCGCCTGCCGGCGTAGGCGCTCGCGGTGGTCGTCGTTGATCGGGGTCTCGGGAGTGGCTTTGGCGATCATGTCGATCAGGTCTTGGTCGGGGTTTGTCATTGGGAGGCCCCTTTCGTAATAGAGATCGGTTCGGTGTTGAATCGTTCGCGGAGCTTGTCCAGCGCCCGGCCGAGCGCGACGCGGACATTGCCGGGCTTGAGCCCGGTGATCTGGGCGATCTGGTCGTGCGGCAGGTCCTGCATGTAACGCAGGCTGATCAGCGTCTGGTCGCGCGGCTTGAGCTGGAGGATCGCGTCGTACACCGCCGGCCAATCGAGGTGGTCGGTGTTGTCGCGCGTCTCGGTCTGCCCGACGCGCCTGCTGTGGGCGGCGGCCTTGAGCAGTTCGCGCCGACGTGAAAAGTTGCGCAGGTGCTCATTGATTTTGTTCGTCGCGATCGTGTACAGCCATTGGCTGAACTCGCCGTCGCTCTTGCCGCGGAACGTGTCGATCTTGTGCGCCGCGGTCAGGAACACGTCGCTGGTCAGGTCTTCGCCCACCGAACGCGAGTACAGCCGGCGGGCGCAGTAGTTCAAAATCCGTGGGTAGTACCGGTCGTACAGCGCCGCGAACGCGTCCCGGTCGGCTCGCACACGCCCGACCAGGCGGTCCAATTCGCGATCGGATGGGGGGGCCGTGGTGTTCATGCCCGTTCAGATGCTTGAGCCCCGGCCGCGCAACATGAGCTTGTTAAAAAGATTGAGAACCAAACAAAACCCATCCAAGATTTACGCATTCCCGTCGACTGGCCGCACGAAAGGCATTGCGCCGCGTTGACGGCCTTGCACGCCATGCGGACCGCGGTACAATACCCGGCTCGCTTAATCGTCCCCCCGACCCCACAGGAGCCGGCCATGCCGAAGCTCAAAGGCCACAAAGGGCTGAAAAAACGCGTCCGCATCACCGCCAGCAACAAGGTGAAGTTCACCAAGCGTGGTCGGCGGCACCGCAACAGCCACATGTCCGGCGACACGATCCGCGGGCTCAACCGCCCGAACGTGATGAGCCGGTCCGCCGCGCGATCGCTGGAGAAGATGCTCCACATCCGCGTGAAGGGCAAGGAAGACGACTAAACCATTTGGCGATTTGGCGATTTGGTGAAGTAAGTCAGCCAACCACAGCGTCCGGCTTCTTACTTCACCAAATCGCCACCTCGCCAAATCACTAAATCCATCCCCCGCGGCCTGGGACCTAAGCGGAGCGCGGCTCCCCCCTGGATCGCACAACACGGAGACGAGCCATGCCTCGTGCACGCAAGGGCGCCGCTCGGCGTCAAGCCAAGAATCGTTGGTTCCAGAAGGCCAAGGGCAACCGCGGCGCCCGCCGAACGCAGTGGCGTCGGGTGCAGGAAGCGGTCGTCAAGTCCGGCACGTTCGCCTATCGCGACCGCCGACGCGTCAAGCGCGACTACCGCCGGCTGTGGATCACCCGCATCACCGCCGCCGTCGAGATGCGCGGCATGAAGTACAGCCGGTTCATCAACGGCCTGAAGCTCTCGAACATCGCGCTCAACCGCAAGATGCTCAGCGAGATCGCCATCCACGACCCCGAGACCTTCGACACGCTCGTCGAAACCGCCAAGTCCGCCGTCGAATCAAAACAGAAGGCCGCGGCCTGAGCGCCGGTCGGCACGCTAGAAACCCGCCAAGCCCACGCCGTCTCGGTGTGGGCTTTTTCATCCTCCTCCAACACCACATCCCAACTACACTCTCTCACCATGGAAACCGAGTTCGAACGCAACGCACGCGAGATCGCCCTCTCACGCGAGACCTGGCGGCTGTTCCGCATCCTCTCCGAGTTCGTCGATGGCTTTGACATCATGTCCGAGATCGGGGCCGGCGTCACCGTCTTCGGCTCGGCCCGCACCAAGCCCGGCGAGAAGTACTACGACCTCGCCGTCGAATGCGGCAAGAAAATCTGCGCCAAGCACTTCGCCGTCATCACCGGCGGCGGGCCGGGCATCATGGAAGCGGCCAACAAGGGCGCCCACGACTGCGGCGGGCACTCCGTCGGCCTGAACATCGACCTGCCCTTCGAGCAGGTCGCCAACCCCTACCAGTCCCACAAGCTCGACTTCCGATACTTCTTCGTCCGCAAGGTCATGTTCGTCAAGTACGCCTGCGGCTTCATCATCTTCCCCGGCGGGTTCGGCACGCTCGACGAACTCTTCGAAACCATCACGCTCATGCAGACGATGAAGATCCACCCCTTCCCCGTCGTCCTCATCGGCCACGACTTCTGGGACGGCCTGCTCGACTGGGCCAAGAGCACCCTCGACGAATCGTTCCACACCATCAGCCCCGAAGACCTGGACCTGATCAAAGTCACCGACGACATCGACGAGGCCGTCGACATCATCTACAAGTACTTCGACCCCAAGAAGTGGAAGAGCCAGGTCAGGCCGGCGATGCCCGGGCCGCGGTTGGATACGGCGCATTTGGAAAAGGATTTGGATCGATGATGTTAAGCGGGCGGCCCGAAGGGCCCCGCGCGAATCAGCTTGCCGTGTCTATTTCGATCGACAATCGGTAGCCCCGCTACACCCGCTACGCATCGTGATCAATACACCTTCCGCACCTCCGCGCCCGGGTAATAAAACCCGAGGATCGCGTTGTGGTCGTGGCCTTCGCTGGCCATGTGTTGGGCGCCGAACTGGCACATGCCCACGCCGTGGCCGAAGCCCCGGCCGGTGATGGACACCGTGTCCGCCGACACCGCGTACTCGGCGTGGCTCGAGTACACCAAGTTGTTCATGTCCACCGTCGGCAGGCCCGGCGCGCGGTAGTTGCTCGCCATGCGTAAATCCTCGCACGCCAGGTCGAACGACCGGCCGGCCGTGTCGCTGATGCGCATCGTCGTCGGCCGGCCGACGCGGTTGCGGCCCGCGACCTCGACCCGCGCGATGGTGCCTAGGCTCGCGACGGCGTGCTTGTTCACCTTGCCCCACGCAGCGATGCGCTTGGACAGCGCCGCGCGGTCGCGCTCGATCGGCCCCCAGCGGAACTTGGTCGACGCCTGGCCCCACATGCCGTGCTCACGGCCGCGCAGCGGCGCGAGGTCGTCCACCTTGCCCGGCCAGGCGGCGACGGCGTCCTGACCCGTCCCGCCCGAGCAGCTGGAATAAAACGCGGGCAGCACGCGGTGCTCGAACACCAGCACCTGACCGGCGGTGTCGGCGACGGCGGCCTTGGCCTTGTCGCTCGCGTTGGCGGTGTAGGCCTGGCTGGCCTGGCTCGCTTCGAGGTCGAAGTGGCTGGCCTTGCGCATGGGCAGGTTCATCTCCCAGATCGCGTAGCTGCGCGCGGCGATCGCCTGGGCGCGGTAGGCCCTGGTGTCCCAGCTCGCGTAGAGCTCCTTGCTCAAGACGCCGGGCAGGTACGACTCCATGCCGACGTGGTTGACCGCGTCGAACCGGCCGGTGAATGGGTGGGGGTCGGATCGCTGGGCGACGAGTTCGAGCTCGCCGGGGTAGGTTTGCCCGTCGATCCCGACGCCGCCCGCGTTGGCGTGGATCGAAAGCGACGCGAGCCGCCAGCGGACGCTCTTGCCGCTGGGCTCGGTGAGGACGAAGCCCTGCTTGTCGTGGTGGATGCGAAGCGGGGTCTGGAAGGTGTAGTCGCGGGCCTTGCCCAGGTCGCGGCGTCCGGGCCCGACGCGGACCGACCCGCTGCTGGTGAGCATGGTCTGGTCGAGCGCGCGGGCGATGCGGATGCGCAGGTCGGGCTCGGCGCGTACGGCGTCGGCGCGCGGGCCGCGCTTGGCGTCGAGGCGTTCTTCGCCGGTGAGCTGGTCGTGGGCGTGTGGGTGCGTGTCGCTCTTGGGTGGCGGGACGCGTGTGGTGTCGGGCTTGGGCCCCGGCCGGCAGCCGGCGAAGAGCGCGAGCGTCGCGACGAGGGCGGGGATGAATAGGCGTGTGTTCATGAACGTCGTCTTGGATGTCATTGAAGTCTTCGATTCCGGCCCCTGCCGCGAGGCGGGCGTTCGAGCTCGATGAACCCCCAGCTTGCGGCGTGGGCGTTCGGCATAAGCTAGATCGGCGATGTGCGTTGCTCGGGGGCAATATCCCCCTTTCAACCCGTGGACACGTACAATCGCGGGATGCACGCGAACCTGCACGAGTTGAACAAACACTTCGGGATCGAGGACGTCCTGCGATTCTCCGCGGGCGAAGGCGGGCTGTGGCGCGCGACGGTCACGACCGACCGGTGCGTCGCCGAGATTTATCGGCACGGCGCGCACCTGACCCGCTGGCGACCGGCCGGGCACGACGAGGTGCTCTGGCTGTCCGCCCGGGCGCGTTTCCTGTACGACCAGGCGATCCGCGGCGGCGTGCCGATCTGCTTCCCCTGGTTCGCCGGGCACAAGCCGCCGGGCCACGATGAGGGCCCCAGCCACGGCTACGCCCGCATCATCACGTGGGAGTTCATCGATGCCAGGCAAGACGACGACGGCGTGACACTCACGCTGCGCACCGCGATCGAGCCGTTCACCCTGCAGTACCGCGTCACGTTCGCCGACACGCTGACGATGCAGCTGGACGTCAGCAACACCGGCGACGCGCCCGCGTCCTTCGAGGCCGCGCTGCACACCTACTTCGTCATCAGCCAGATCAAATGCGTGCAGGTCCTTGGCCTCGAGAACGCGCACTACCTCGACACCGTCGGCGGGGGCGAACAGCCCATGCAACAAGACGACCGGCCGATCACCTTCGACGCCGAGACCGACCGCACGTACACCAGCGACGCCGCAGTGAAGATCGTCGACCCCGGGCTGTCGCGCACGATCACGATCGACAAGGCCGGCAGCGACTCGACGGTCGTGTGGAACCCCTGGTCGAACAAGGCCAAAGCGATGGGCGACTTCGGCGACGAGGAGTGGCCGGGCATGCTGTGCGTCGAGACCGCGAACATCCGCCCGAGCGAGGTCACGCTCGAGCCAGGCGATTCCCATACGATGCGTGCGGTGATCGGCGTGCAGGCGTTGGATTGACGGTTTCTTGCGACAAGCAACCATGAGCATCAGCACGCGTATCTTGCCCGGCGACGACGAAGCGTCGATCCACCGCGCGGCCGACGTATTACGCGCCGGCGGCCTTGTCGGCATGCCGACCGAAACGGTGTACGGGTTGGCGGCGCACGCGCTCGACACCGCCGCGGTCGCGAAGGTGTTTGAAGCCAAGGGCCGGCCGAGCTTCGACCCGCTGATCGTGCACCTCGCCGAAACCGCCGACGCCGGGCTTTACGCGGTGTCCAGCGACGATGCTACGCGATTGGCGGAGGCCTTCTGGCCCGGGCCGATGACGCTGGTGCTGCCACGACGAAAAGACGAGAAGGGCCTGCCGATCGTACCCGACCTCGTGACCGCGGGGCTCGACAGCGTTGCGCTGCGTGTGCCCGCGCACCCGGTCGCACGCACACTGTTGAAGCGCTCCGGCCTGCCGCTCGCCGCGCCCAGTGCGAACCGGTTTGGCTCGATCAGCCCGACGACGGCGCTGCACGTGCGCGGCGAGTTGGGCGAACGCGTGGACGTCATCCTCGACGGCGGGCCATGCGAGCGCGGCGTCGAATCGACGGTGCTGCGGATCGCAAGCGACCGCGTCGAGGTGTTGCGGCTGGGCGCGCTGCCGATCGAGGCGATTGAGGTGCAGGTCGATCGGCCGGTCGCCGTGATGACGCCCAGCAGCTCGCCTGGGTTGAATGGGAGTGACACCGCGCTGGTTTCGCCGGGCACGACCAAGCGGCACTACGCGCCCGCGACGCCAATGCGCCTGGTGGCGTCGGCAGACGAGATCGCAACGATCGCGGTGCCCGGCCGGCTGGGCCTGTTGTCGATTGGGCCTACGCAGGTCGACGACGCGCGGTTCACGGTCAAACGCTGCCTGTCGGATTCGGGCGATCTTGCAGAAGCAGCGTCACGCCTGTTCGCGACGCTGCGCGAGCTGGACGCGATGGGCCTGGACGGTATCGTCGCACTCGCGGCTCCCGAAGAGGGATTGGGCCGGGCGATCAACGACCGGCTGAAGCGCGGCAGCGCGCGGTAGGATGGTGGTATGCCCGGAAAGGTCCAGGCCATGCTCAAAACCCTCAACGCGCTCGCGTCGTGGCTGCTGATCGCGATGGTCTGGGTGTACCGTTTCACGCTCGGCTGGTTGCTGGGCGGGCAGTGCCGGCACGTGCCGACGTGCAGCCAGTACATGCTCGACGCGGTCGCGAAACACGGGCCCTGGCGGGGCGGGTGGATGGGTTTCAAACGCGTGTTGCGTTGCCACCCGTGGGGCACCAGCGGCTACGACCCCGCTTAAATCGCGGCACAGCAAAAATGAAACGGGCGTTTCAGGCGAACGATTCAAGCGGCTTGTTTGCCCGCCATGTTCTGCAGCGCGATGGCGATCGCTTCGGGGTTGATCTGGGCGTGGGCGAGCCCGGCGTCTGCGATGGCCCGCGGCATGCCGTAGACGACCGAGGAGGCCTCGTCCTGCGCGATGAGGGTCGCGCCCAGTTCGTGCAGGGGCCTGGCGCCCTCGAGCCCGTCGTTGCCGATGCCGGTGAGCACGATGCCGAGGGTTTGTTTGCCCATGGCCTTGGCGCAGGAGGCGAAGAGCGCGGAGACCGAGGGCTTGTAGGGCGCTTGCTTGGGCTCATCGTTGACCTGTGCGAACAGCCGGCCTGCGCGTTGGACCACGTGCAGGTGCTGGCCGCCGGGCGCGATATGGACCTGGCCTGGCAGGATCGGCGTGCCGTGGTCGGCGTGGACGACCTTGAGGGCGCAGATGTCGTTGAGGCGTTTGGTCATCGATTGGGTGAAGACCAGCGGCATGTGCTGGGCGACGACGATGGGCGTAGGGAAAGTCGCGGGCAGGGGCGTGAGGATCTTCTCGAGCGCCGGCGGCCCGCCGGTGGACGAGCCGATGGCGATCAGGCGGTAGTCGGCGGCGCGCAGCGCGGGGATCGCGTGCGAGGGCGTGGGCGGCGCGGGCTTGTCGTGCTGGATGCGCCTGGACCCGGCCAGGCCGCGGACACGCGCCACCAGTTGCTCTTTGATCTCGAGGATGTTCGCCGCGCAGGTCGAGTGCTCCTTGGCGATGACGTCCGCCGCGCCCATGCGCAGGGCTTGCAGCGACGCGGTCGAGCCCTCGGTCGTCAGCGACGAGATCATCAGCACCTGCGTCGGGCACTGGCGCATGATGTGGCGGAGCGCCGTGAGCCCGTCCATCACCGGCATCTCGATATCGAGCGTGATGACATCGGGTTGGTGCTTCTTCGCGTAGTCGAGCGCCATCTGCCCGTCGTGCGCGACCGCGACGACCTCGATGTCCGGCTCCTCTTCGAGCATCTGGCGGATCGCCCGGCGCATGAACGCCGAGTCGTCGGTAATCACCACACGCGTCTTGGGCTTGGTCATCGGGTCTCTCGTTTCTCGTCTGCACGTTCAATCGGCTGTTGTCGCGGGCGGGTTCACGCCGCCTCGCTCAGTTCGGCGTTGCGTGACAACATCGTCGCGTCGCGCCCACGGTGCTCGATCTGCAGCTTGCCCTTGCTGTCGGTCGTGATCCGTAGCGGCCCGGGCAGCTGTTCCTTGATCTTGTAACGCACCCCGCCGCATACGAACTCCGTCTTGGGGTACAAGACCATGTGCACCGTCACATCGACCATGCGCATCCGGTCGGCCTTCGCACGCACGCGCGCGAGCGTCGGCTCGGCCCGGTCCAATTGGGTTTGCACCTCGGCGATCTCGTACATCAGCTCGCACAACCGCTCTTTGTGCTGGGCCAGCGGCCTGCCGCCCGCGGTTTTCTGGATCAGTTCCTGTTCGTCCACGAGCTTGTGTCGCTCGGCGATCAGCGTCGCGGTGACGTCCGCCAGCTCGTCGATCAGCGGGTCCAGGTGCGGGACCGAGCCGAGGTGGACGATCGTGCGGGGCAGGCCGTCGGCGCCGATCTCGTTGACCTCGACCCGCCCGGCGACACGCGTCTCGCCGCCGATGAGCGCGCCGGTCGGGCTCGCGATGCGGCCGAGCACGGTGGTGTCACAGTTAATGATCTCGCGTTCGACGCACAGGTCGCCGCGGGTGTAGACGGTCACGGCGTCGAGGTACTTCGCGTGCAGGTCGCCGGCGATCCGGGCGACGCCCTGCTCGCGGCCGGCGAACCCGCCGAGCGAGCGCAGGTCCCCGCCGGCGATGATCGTCGCGGCTTCGATCAGGCCGCGGACCTCGATGTCTTTGTCCGCCTGGACCTCGAAGCAGTCGCGCACGCCCTTGTGTACGAGCACGCTGCCGTTGAACCGGATGTTACCGGTGCTGAAGTCGACGTACTGATCGACCTCGATCGTGTCGCGGATGCAGATGGTCGAGCCGGAGCGGTCCAGGACACCGCTGGCCTGGGCGAGCGCTTCGTCGCCCCTGCCGATGAGGATCGATTCGTCGTGTTTCAGCTCGATGGCCCTGCCGTCGCGCGCGGCGAGGGTCTTGCCACGGACGTCGCGGCCGTCCTCGCCGTAGGTCGGGTGGTGGAGCTTGGCCAGGCGCTGGCCGACGGTGACGATCGTGTAGACCGAGCGGTCGTAGAAACACACCGCTTGTTGTGCCGAGTCGTCCCGGTCGCCCGCTTGGGTGTCCGCGGGCGGGTCGGGTTGCGCGTCTTCGCCGTCGTCGCAGTCGATCAGCCACTCGACGTAGCCGTCCTGCCCGTGCCTGGGCGCGGTGCCCTGGGCGACGATGGCCTCGAAGTCCTGATCCGCCGGGGCGTGGAGGGCCTCGGCGAGGAAGGCCTCGACCAGCTGCTTGGTCGCGGCGGTCAGCTCGACGCCGCCGGCCTGGAGCGAGGCGTCGCACAGCGAGGCGTTGAGTTGTGAGCGGTCGAACGCCGCGGGCATGATCAGCCAGGCCGTCATCCCGTCGTCGGACACGCGGTTGCGTAGTAGCGTTTGGTCATCCATGGCGGGGCCCCGGCAAAGGCCAGCACCGACCCGCGTCGCGCGCCGCCGCTCTTATCCGTCGCGTTTGCCTGCCCGATTCGTCAGGCGGCGGCACAACGGTCCAGCGTTTCCTTGATCCGGCCCGAGAGCACGTCGGGGGTGAACGGCTTGACCACGTAGTTGTTCACGCCGGCCTTGATCGCCTCGACCACCCGGCTCTTCTCGGCCTCGGTCGTGACCATGATGATCGGCGAGGTGCCGCCCTGACCGCGGTACTTCTTCACGAACGTCAGGCCGTCCATGTTCGGCATGTTCCAGTCCACCAGCAGCAGCTCCGGCTGGAACGCCCCGACCTTGCTCAGCGCGTCGAGCCCGTCCGCCGCCTCTTCCAACTCGGTGTAGCCGAGCTGGGTGAGGATGCCCTTCTGGATGTTCCGCATGGTCTTCGAGTCGTCAACAAGCAGCACTTTCATCTCTTTGCTCCGGCGGCCTGGATCGGCCGCGTCCGTGTCGTCTGTTCGGTCCGTGGGTGGGGGCGGGTCAGCCGGCCTTGGGCGCGGCGGCGGGCAGCAGCATCGACACCTCGACGTTGAACTCGCCGATGTCGCACGTGCAGGGGATCTCGACCGTGGTCATGTCCTTGCGGCCGTACACCGCGTGCTCGTTGCCGACGATCACCGACGGCGTCGAGATGCCGACGTTCTTGCCGGTGAACTGGGCCTTCGCGCCGCCCGAGACCATGTTGACCAGCTCGCCGATCGCGTCGGCAAAGTCTTCGTGGGCCGCCTCGAGCTCCGTGCCGGTGAACAGGGCGACGGCGCGCTCGGCGGTGGCGGTCGGGAAGCTGAGCACGATCGTGCCTTCCACGTCGCCGGTCATGCCGATGATGCCCGACACGTCGTACGACGGGGCGCCGTGGCTCTTGACCTTCGGGGTGCCGACGGTCACGGGCAGTTGCAGCATCGTTTCAAACACGTTCGAGATCGAGCCGACGAACGGCGTGATATAGGCAGGGTCCACGGGATACCTCCGCTAAGGGTTGCGGGCGATCAATCGCCTTGGGTGTCTATCGGTTCATGCCGCGCGCTTCTCAAGCGCTTGGGGCGTTTGTCGGATCAATTGGATGACGTCCAGGATCAGGCTCACGCGCCCGTCCTCGCGGATCGTCGCGCCGCTGAACGGGCCGCCCTGGGTGTACGAGTCGTCCAGCGGCTTGATGACGATCTCCTGCTGGCCGATCAGCCGGTCCACGCAGAGCCCGGCACGCTGGCCGCCGACCGCGACGACGACCGCGAACTTCCCGCCGTCCGCCGGGCCGATCTCCTTCAAGCGCTCGCGCATGTCCACCAGCGGCAGCACGCCGTCGCGCAGGCGCATCACGCGCTGGCCGCGGATCGTCGAGACGTCCGATTCTTCCGGGCGCACGATCTCCTCGATCGACTGCAGCGGGATGCTGTACAGGTGCGCGCCGATCTCCACGATCATCGCGGGCATAATCGCCACGGTCAGCGGGATCAGGATCTCGATCGTCGTCCCCTTGCCCTTGGTCGATTCGATGTTGATCGTGCCGTTGAGCTTGTTGATATTGGTCCGCACCACGTCCATGCCCACGCCCCGGCCCGACAGGTCGCTGACCTGCGCCGCGGTGGAGAAGCCGGCCTCGAAGATGAAACGGAACACGTCCGAGTCGTCAAGCTTGTCGAGCTGGTCCGGCGTGGTCAGGCCCTTCTCGACCGCCTTGTTGCCGATCACCGCGCGGTCCAGCCCCTTGCCGTCGTCGATGATCGCGACGCGGACGTGGCTGCCCTGGTGGTTGGCCTGGAGCTTGATGGTGCCCTTGGGGTTCTTGCCCGCGGCCTTGCGGTCTTCGGGCATCTCGACGCCGTGGTCGGCGGAGTTGCGCAGGATGTGGACCAGCGGGTCGGACAGGCTCTCGAGCACGGTCTTATCTACCTCCGTTTCCTTGCCGACCAGTTCAAGGTCGATCTGCTTGCCCGTCTGCCGGGCGAGGTCGCGGATGACGCGGGGGTAGCGGTCAAAGAGCTTCGCCAACGGCTGCATGCGCGTGCGCATGACGCTGACCTGCAGCTCGCCGGTGAGCCGGTCGAGGTCGGCGGCGGCGGCGTTGAACGACTCGATCTTCTCCTGCTCGAGGTTCAGGCCTTCGAGCATGCGCGTCTGCGCGACCACGCGGTTCTTATTCAGCACCAGCTGGCCCACGAGGTTGAGCAAGGCTTCGAGCCGGCCGACCTCGACGCGGATGGTCTGCTCAGCGACCTGCTTGCCCGCGGCCTGTGGCGCGGGCGGCTGGGCCTGGCTTTGTGTCTGTGCCTGTGCCTGGCTCTGTGTTTCGTTCTGAGATGGGGCCGTGGCTTGCGTCGCCGCGGGCGTCGGCGTGACCGATTCGCTTTCGGGTGCCGAGGACCGGTCTGCGACCTGCGGCGCATCCGCGGCGGCGACTTGCGTGGGCGCCGCTTCGCTCGCCGTCGAACCGCCGCCGATCACGCCTTCGATACATAGCAGCGACTGCACGTCGCCTTGGTGTGAGCCGGCGTACTGGTCGGGGATCGCTTCGTGCCGGCCGAGCGCTTCCATGTTCGCGCTCAGCGCGTCGAGGTCCCACGCCAGCGCCCGGCCGTTCTCCAGCCAGGCGGTCTGCTCGTCGATCAACCACTTGATCGCCCTGACACGCACGACGATCTCGCCGAGCAATTCGTGCGGGGCCTCACCGATCGAGCCCGAGACGACGACCAGCAGCTTGATCGCCCGGCTTAGGCCGTCGAGCTCGAAGAACTCGGCGGTTTTGCCGAGGTTGTCTGCGATCTCGGCGAGTTGGGTGGCGGCGTCCTCACGCGTCGCGTCGTTGCCCAACTGCTCAACGACCTCGTCGAGTTGGCCGGCGTAGTCGCGCATGTCCGCGACCATGAACTCGAGCAGGTCCTGCTTTTGCGGCGGCAGTTCCAACGGCGTGCCGGGCAGCCCGTCCTTCACCGCCTCGCCGGCGGTGTCGGTCTCGGCGTTCGGCGCGTCATGGGTCGGCGTGCTCGCGCCGGTTTCGGTCGTGGCGGCTTGGGATCGTGTTTCTGCCTCGGCCTGCTGCTTGTTCTCGATGATCGCCTTGAGCTGGGCGACCAATTCTTCGGGCGCTTCCTGTGCTTCCAGGCCCGAGCTGAGCTGCTCGATCTGGTTGCGGACGACGTCGGCGGACTGCAACAGCGCGTCCATCACCTCCGTGCTCATCCCGATCTCGCCCTTGCGCAGACGGTTGAGCGCATCCTCGGCGACGTGGGCGAAACGGATCACGCTCTCGAGGCCGAGGAACGACGCGGCGCCCTTGATCGTGTGCAGCGCACGGAATGAGGCGTTGAGCAGGTCGGCCTGCTCGCTCTGGTCCGCCGCTTCGAGCTTGACCAGGTCCGCGTCGAGCTGTTCGATCAGCTCGGACGACTCGGTCAGGAAGTCCTGCATCAGGCTGGCGTCAAAGTCACTCATGGTTGCCTCTCGTCACCCGCGCCGGTATCGGGCGGTTGTCTATCTCGCGTCGGTCCGGACGCCCCGGCCACCCTTGCTCATGCTTTGCGGTACGCGAACGCCTGGGGCAGGTCGAGCTGGGCGAAGGGTACGTCGAGGTTCCGGAGGGATTCGCTGTGGCCGATGAAGAGCGTGCCGTCGTCCGCCAGCTGGTTGTGAAACATCTTGACGACCTTCTTTTTCATGTCGTCGTCGAAGTAGATCATCACGTTGCGGCACATGATCACGTCGAACGTGCCGAAACGCCGGGCGGCGAAGACGTCGTTGAGGTTCAGCTTCTCGAAGTGGACCATGGACATGATCTCGGGGTCGAGCTGGAAGTTCGTCCCGTCGGGTTTGAAGTATCGCGACATCACCCCAGGGTTTACCCCACGGATCGCGTAATTGTGGTACTTGCCCGCCCGGGCCATGTTCAGCACCTTTTCGGAGATGTCCGTGCCCAGGATCTCGATCTTCCAGTCCATCAACCGGACGCCCAGCGAGCGGTGGATCTGGATCGCGAGGGTGTACGGCTCTTCGCCCGACGAGCACGCGGCGGACCAGATGCGCAGCGTCTTGGTGGCCTTGCGCAGGTCGAGCAGCTCCGGCAGGACGCGTTCTTCGAACATCCGAAGCTGCGGCTCGTTTCGGAAAAAGCTCGTCTCGTTGATCGTGATCCGGTTGAACATCTCCTGGAACTCGTCGGCCTGGTACGGCCCGGCGGTCAGGAACATCAGGTATTGGTCGAACGTCTCGAACTCCAGCTCCTCGATCCGCCGCGACAGCCGGCTCTCCAGGACGTACTTCTTCGAGTCCTGGAAGTGGATCCCGGCTCGGTCGTAGATGATCTTGCGCAGCTTGTCGAACTGCGCGTCGGACATGGTGATGGTCGTGGGCATCGTGTTTCCTGGATCGAGGCGGGGGTGATTCGGCAGCTGGGTCAGGCGGCCTGCGCGGGGGCGCCGGCGACGCCGGCGGTCTGGGCGGCTTGTTCCAGCTCGGTCGCGCTGAACAGCTTGTCGAGCGAGAGCAGGATCAGCAGGCCCTCCTCGAGCTTGCCCACGCCCAGGACGTATTCGCTGTCGGCGCCGCAGGCCATGGCGGGCGCGGGCTCGACGATGTCGCTTCCGATACGCAGCACGCGGTTGACCTTGTCGACGGTGAAGCCGATGACGCGGGCCTCGGTCTCGCCCTGAACCTCGACGACGATGATGCGCTCGTCGCCGGTGTGTTCGTTGACGGGCATGCCGAAGCGCTTACGCAGGTCGACGACGGGGATGACCTTGCCGCGGAGGTTGATGACGCCTTCGACAAACGGCGGGCTCTGGGGCACGCGCGTGATGGGCATCATGCGGTTGATTTCCTGCACCGCGAGGATCGGGATGGCGTATTCCTCGGCACCGACGACGAAGCTGACCAGTTGAAGCAGGTCCTGATCGGATTGCTGGCCGGCCGTTGCGCTGTCGTTGGGGTGGGTCGTGGGTTCGGACATGGCGGTCTCCGCGAAGAGGGTTTGATCGGCGCGTGCGGGCGCGTTCGTTTTCGTGTCATCGACACGGGGTCGGGTGGGCTTTAGGGGTCGCGACGGCGATTGCGCTGGCGCAGCGCGGTCCGGCGGGTGACGCGTGGCAGGTCCGATCAGATCGCGTCGCCGTACATGCAGACACGGGATCGTCCGGCGTCCTTGGCCCGATACAACGCGCGGTCGGCGGCGGCGAGCAGGTCGTTGGCGGTGCCGACGTTGGCCTTGTGTCGCGTGGCGATGCCGATGCTCAGCGTCACGCTGCCGGGGTAACCCAGGCGTTCAGCGAGGTCGGCGAAGGCGAGGTTGAAGTCCATCTGGATGCGCTGGGCGACCTGACTCGCCTCGTCCGGATCGGTGTCGGGCAGCAGCACGACGAACTCGTCCCCGCCGATGCGACCGGGCACGTCCGACGCTCGCGCGTTGGCGCTGAGCACGCGCGCCACCAGCATCAGGACCCTGTCCCCCGCGGGGTGGCCGGACGCGTCGTTGAGCTGCTTGAAGCCGTCGAGGTCGATCGCGATCAGCCCCAGCTCGCCGTCGTGCCGCACGGCATGGGCGAACTGCTGGTCCATCCGCTGGGTGATCGCACGCCGGTTGGCGATGCCGGTCAGCGCGTCGGTCGCGGCGATCGTTTTGAGTTCCTGCACCAGGCCCTGCAACTGGTCGTTGCGCGTGCGCAGCTGCCCGAGCGTCGCGGTCAGCTGGACCTGAAGCCTGGCGTTTTCCTGCTTGACCTGGTGCAGCGCGAGGTTCTTCTCGATCACGGCCGGGAGGGCGTGGAGGTAGCCGTCGGCCTTGACGAGGTAGTCGTAGGCGCCTTCGCGCATCGCCTGCGCTGCCTCGATCTGGCCGTAGCGCTCGGCGAGCATGATGATCGGCATGTCCGGCCGAAGCAGCAACAGCTCTTCCAGCACCTCCGACCCGTCGCCGTCGCCCGTCTGCGTCGCGCTCAACGTCAGGTCGAACCGGTCCAGGTCCGCCGCCAACGCCTCGGCCAGCGACGCGGCACGCGTCACACACGGCTGGTCGTAGGACCGCTCGATCGCCAGTTGGATCTGTTCGGCGTCGTCGGCCTCGGGCTCGATCAACAGCATCCGCGGCGCCCCCGGGTCGTTGGGTACGAACCCGCTTAGGTTTTTCGGCACCTGGGTCATGGTCCTCCCCAGACCAAATCAGTTGGACGACAACCGCCGCGCAATCCGCCAACTGATCACGCTATCGGCCTTTCAGACCCCGCGATTCAGTGCATCACCTGAGAATACATGCTCAATTGAACGCGCTAACCGAACATGTCTTCGAACAGCAGGTACGGCGTCGGGGACATGCCCAGTTGCTGATAGGTTTGCTGGGCCCGACGGTTGTCGCGCTCGACGTACAGCCGATAACCGCACACCCCGCCCGCCGCGTCGCCCAGCCGGCGGACCTCGGCGTAGAGCTTCTTGAACACCCCGCGCCGGCGGTGCTCCGGGTGCACGTACACGCTCTGCACCCACCAGACCTGCCCGTTGCGCCAGTCCGACCACTCGTAGGTGATCAGCAGGCAGCCAACGACCAGGCCCGAACCGTCCTCGGCGACGAGGTAGCGCCCGTGCGCGGGCTCGTCGAACACCCGCCGAACCCCCGCGCTCAGCGTGCCGAGCGACAGCGACTTGCCCTCGGTCTCCTTCGCCATCGCCTGGTTGTAGCGCGCGATCACCTCGGTGTCGTCAGTCACGGCAGGGCGGGTGGTGTAGCTCATGGTGGCGTTGGGCGTTGGAACAACATGATCAAACCATACAAGCTCGCGGGGTTGGCTAAGCCAACCCCGCGCGGATCGACACGGGGCGTCTCATCTATCAGCATACCCCAACCGCCAAACGCTAAACTGCACACATGCGAACGCCTACCCGATCATGCCCCGCGCTGCTTCTGTTCACGGCCCTAGCCCTCTCCTGTGGTTGCCACGATACGCCGACTGTTGAACAAGGCGCATTGATTTCCTCGGCGATAGACAACACGGACGTGCTGTTCTTCCACCCCGACCAGTACCCGCAGGTCCACCGGGCCGCGATCGACGTGTTGCGAGACCACGACTTCGTGATCGCCCGCAACGACTACCGCTTCGGCGTCATCACGACCAAGCCCAAGGAAGCGCCCACGGCGATCGAGTTCTGGATCGACGACCCGACCACGCCCGCACAGCACCGGGCCGACACGCTCAATTCGCACCAGCGCAGCGTGACCATCAAGATCGCTCGCAAAGACACGAACGCGATCGGAACGCTCGGTACAGGCGACGCCCGCCCGGGCGAAACGCCGCCCGTGCTTGAATACGAACTCACCGTCGAGGTCATGACCGATCGCCTCCAGCGACCGGCCCGCTACCTCACGCACTCGGCGACGCCCCGGATCTCCGCGCAGTTCGCAGGCCCACCCGCCCAACTCCGCGACCGCGGCATCGACGCCGACTTCGCCCAGCCCCTGACCCGAGACCCACATCTCGAGGCCCGGCTTATCAACGCCATCGCCCTCCGCGCCCGCGAACGGGTCAAGCGCGACGCCGCTGAGCAAGCACAATAGAAAATCGCATTCCCCAGCCCACGGCGTGTCGGCTCGGCGGTACGCCGTGGGATACACCAATCGCCCCACGCGCGACAAACGCCCGCCCATCAGCCCCCGTGTCCTCGTCCGAGAACGCCCGATCCGTTACTATCGCACCGCCGCGATCGCCCCTGCCCGGTTCAGCCCATCAGGCCAGCGATCGCCTCGCCCAGAACCGTGACGCCAAACCACCGGAACCCACCGATGAGCACCGCCACCGCACCGCGCACCTTCCCCGTCGATTTGTCTTCCTACCAAGACATCGCCCTCGACCCGCAGAGCCCCAAGCTCACCGACGAGCAGCGCGCGGCGCTCAAGCACAACATCGACCTGTGCCGCGACGCGATCAGCTTCTTCACCGCTTTCGCCGGCGCCCGCGGCCTGTCCGGGCACTCCGGCGGGCCGTACGACACCGTCCCGGAAGTCTGCATCATCCGCGCCTTCATCGAACACGCCAGGGCCAATCCGCGGGCCGGCACGCCCGATGTCCTGCCGATCTTCTTCGACGAGGCAGGCCACCGCGTCGCGACGCAGTACCTCCTCGCTGTCCTTGAAGGCGAACTGCCCGTCGAAAAACTCTTCCACTACCGCGAGTTCGACCACCACCTGCCCGGCCACCCCGAACGCGGCTTCACGCCCGGCGTCAAGTTCTCCTCCGGCAGGCTCGGGCACATGTGGCCCTTCGTCAACGGCGTCGCCATGGCCAACCCCGACAAGGTCGTCTTCATGCTCGGCAGCGACGGCAGCCAACAGGAAGGCAACGACGCCGAGGCCGCCCGACTCTGCGTCGCCCAGAACCTCAACGTCAAACTCCTCATCGACGACAACGACGTCACCATCGCCGGCCACCCCTCCGACTATCTGCCCGGCTACGACGTCGCGAAAACGCTCGAAGGCCACGGCCTGGACGTTTCCACCTGCCAGGCCGAAGACCTCGACGCGCTCTACCAGCACATGTGCACCGCGCTGCAGGTCGACGGCCCCGTCGCGCTGATCTGCAAGCGACTCATGGCGCCCGGCGTCCCGGGCATCGAAGGCTCGACGCACGGCCACGACGTCTTCAATAAAGATGCCGCCATCAAGTATTTCGAAGCCAAGGGCAACACCGACGCGATCGAGTTGCTCAAGTCTGCCCCCAAGGTGTCCAGCGCCCCGAAGTACCCCGGCGTGTCCGAAGAAGTCGTCGCCAACCGCGCTCAGTTCGGCACCGTCATGGTCGAGATCCTCGGCGAACTCGACGACGAGACCCGCAAGAACACCGTCAAGGTCTTCGACTGCGACCTCGAAGGCTCCACCGGCATCGCCGCGATCCGTAAGGCCTTCCCCGACATCTACGTGCTCGGCGGGATCATGGAACGCGGCAACTACTCCGCCGCCGCGGGCTTCGGCATGGAAGCGGGCAAGCAGGGCGTCTTCGCCACCTTCTCCGCCTTCCTCGAGATGTGCGTCTCCGAGATCACGATGGCCCGGCTGAACCAGTCCAACGTGCTCGCCCACTTCAGCCACGCCGGCGTCGACGACATGGCCGACAACACCTGCCACTACGGCGTCAACAACCTGTTCGCCGATGGCGGCATCGAGGAAGCGGACCACCACACCGCCGTCTACTTCCCCGGCGACCCGAACCAGTTCGCCGCCTGCGTCAAGAAGGTCTTCCACGACCCCGGCCTGCGCTTCGTGTTCTCCAACCGCTCCAAGATCCCGTACATCCTCAAGGAAGACGGCACCAAGTTCTACGGCGACGATTACCAATTCGAAACCGGCAAGGACGACCTCGTCCGTGAGGGCGACGGCTCCGGCTACATCGTCTCCTTCGGCTCGTGCCTCTACCGAGCTGTTGCCGCCAGCGAGGAGCTCAAAAAGGACGGCATCAACGTCGGCGTCGTCAACAAGGCGACACTTAACAAGTACGACGACGCGATGATGGCCAAGCTCGCCAAGGCCAAGTGGGTCCTCGTCGCCGAAGAGTTCAACGAAAAGACGGGCTTGGGCTCCCGTTTCGGCAGCGCGCTCTTGAAGGCCGGCTTCGCCGGTAATTACAACCATATCGGCATCCACAAAGAAGGCCCAACGGGTTTGTGGGAACAAATGGGCTACCACGGCCTGGACCCGCAAGGTATCGCGAACGCGGTGAAAGAGCTAGCGTAAGGTCAATAATGCCAACTGATAAGATTCAACACGAGACCTCGATTGGGGTATTTGAGTTTTCAATTACTTCTGATCAACCACTTGCTGAATGTGATTTGGTTATTTCGAATCCAGAGATATCACTTCCTGATGGCATGTCTGTTGAAAATTGTGTAGCAGTTCTAGTCAGGGCTAAAACAGGCACGGCGATTCGCGGATTGATTTGGAAATCGACTTGCCTTGAACAAATAAGCGGCATGCCAAGCAGCGGCGAAGGTCTTGAGGCGAATGAATGGGAAGCGAAAGGAAGACTAGTTGTCGTTGGTACCGAAGATGAAGACTATCTTGCTGCCAGACTACCTTTTGTTGAATTGATGCCAGACAAATCATTGTGTCAACTTAGCGGACAAGGCATTCAGGTCAGTTTGCCATACGTTCCCAGCCAAACGTCAATTAGTCTTCACTTTGTGGTTGCCGAAAATCCTGCACCTGAACCAGCAGAATGCTCATGTTGGTATGCGGTTGATTATCCACATGCAGCCTTATTTGATGGTTGAGTACTTTAATAAGCGGTGGGTAGCCGGGGCAGGCGGCTTGGAGGTGCCCCGGAACGAACCATCTACATTTTAGCGCAAGTAGTCTTCCGGTAGATGTCTTTCGATATCTGCCGCGTCATGCAGCAATCGGCCGACTTCAATCAAGCCATCGGACGCAATGCGGTAGATAATTAGATGTCGTGCGTTCTGACCGGGTTTTCGGATCGGTCTGATCCACGTATCTTCGTTGAGTCCATCGCGCTGTTTCGATGGGGCTTGTGTGGGTTCATTTTCGATCGCGACCAAAGAGTCTTCGATCAGGTTGCGGTACGCATCGTGTTGCGTCTGCCCGAACTGCTCGAACGTGTACTGGAGTACGTCGACAATGTCTTGGCGTACGGTGTCGGAGAGACGGACGCGATAAGGTCTCACCCCTCGTCCCGCTTCGGCTTCGCACTGACTGAATCCATGAAGGCAGACAGTTCTTCACGTGAATTGATCTCGGTGTATCGCCCCGCATCGATGTCCGCGAACCCGACATCAATCGCTTCGCGCAGGGCCTTGAGCTTCAACTCGTTCTCCGCTTCCTGCTGTTCGAGCAGGCGCAGGCCGGCGCGGACGACTTCGCTGGCGTTCTGGAATCGGCCCGATTCGATCCTTGAGCGGATGAATTCGGCTTGATGGTCTTGAAGACTTACGTTTTGAGTTGGCATGGTCAATCGCTCCTAAGAACTGTATCGACCAAGTATAGCGGGCGATTGGCAAATATTGCCAGCTAAACTATAAACCCGAATCAATGCGGCACTTCCTTCACCGCGTTGCGGTTCCACGCCGGGACGCGCACCACGATCTTCGCGTCGGCTTCCTGGATTTTAGCCTGGCAGGACAGGCGGGAGGCGAAGTCGTTGCCGGGGGCTTCTTCGACGCGGTCCAGTTCTTCGTCCTCCGGCTCGTTGAAGGCGTCGTCGCCCTGGTCGACGTGGACGTGGCAGGTCGAGCAGGCGCAGACGCCGCCGCAGGCGTGCTCGATGGCGATGTTGTTTTCCAACGCCAGTTCGAGCAGCGACTGGCCGAGCGCGCCCTTGACCTCGACGGTTTTCTCACTCTGGTTGAGCGATTCGGGGTCTTCGAGTTCGAAGGTGACCGGGATGTTGCGCGGGCCGAGTTGTTCGCCCGAGGCCTTCATGTGCATGGTTTGGGGTCCTGTGTGCTTGTCGCTCTTATTCTAGGCGTTTCGTTTCGTGGGTTCGATTTGGTGATTTGGTGATTTTGCGATTTGGTCAAATCTCATACAGATTGACTTGCGATCGCCACATCGCCACATCGCCACATCACCACATCTAACTTGGCGCGTATTGTGCCGCGGCTTTCTCTAGCCTTGACATCGCTTCATCGGGCCCGACGACCGAGCCCAGCCCGATGGCCTTTCGGCTGCCGTGGTAGTCGCTGCCGCCGGTCGTGATCAGGCCGAAGCGGTCGGCGAGGTTGGTCAGTCGGCGGGTGTCGCCGACTTCGTGGTCGGGGTGCTGGGTTTCCAGGCCGTCGAGGCCGAGGTCGGCGAGCTTGGCGACGGCGTGTTCGAGGTCGGCCGGGCCGAGGCCGAGGTGGACGGGGTGGGCGAGGACGACGGCGCCGCCGGCGGCGTGGATCGCGTCGATGCATTGCGCGGCGGTGGGCAGTTGCCGCGGGGTGTACGCCGCGCCGCCGGGGCCGAGGTACCGGGCGAATGCCTCGTGGATGGATTTGACGTAGCCGCGTTGGACCAGGACCTGGGCGATGTGGGGCCGGCCGATCGCGCGGTCGGCGGCGTTGCTCGCGCCGGCCTGCGCCGCTTCGCGCACGTCGTCTTCGGTGATGCGCACGCCGATCGCTTGCAGCTTCTCGATGATCTGGGGGTTGCGGGTCGCGCGGGCGTCGCGGAGGCGTTGTTCGAGTTGTTGCAGGGCCGGGCAATCGGCGCGGACGTGGTAGCCGAGCAGGTGCAGCGAGCCGGCGGGCGGGGGGCTTGGCGCGTCGGTTTGTTGGATCGCGTCGTCGTTGGCGAACGGGTCGGCGTGGGCGGAGAGCTCGATGCCGGGCACGAACCGGACGCCGAGTGTCTTTGAGGCGGCCGCGGCGTCGGCGAGTCCCGCGGTCGTGTCGTGGTCGGTGAGCGCGAAGCCGTCGAGGCCGGCCTGCTTGGCCAGGCGGGGCAGGTCGCCCGGGGCGTCGGTGCCATCGGACGCGGTCGAATGGGTATGCAGGTCCACGCGCATGTCGAACCGGGCATGATAGCGAATCTGGCAGAAAAGCAGCAGATCAGAAGAGCAGAGGAGCAGAATATCAGGGCGGCCCGTGTCCGATTTTCTGTTCTTCTGATCTTCTGCGGTGCCGCGTTTGAAGTGGCCTGCTTGCACCCGACGCGCCGAGATTCCGCACCCTACACTACGGGTATGAGCAACACCGCGACCACCACGCTCCGCATCGGCCACAGCCCGGACCCCGACGACGCGTTCATGTGGTACCCGCTGGCGAACTTCGTCGGGCCCGACGGCAAGCGTTACACCCCCAAGATCGACACGCGCGGCTACGAGTTCGTCCACGTGCTCGAAGACATCCAGTCGCTGAACGTCCGCAGCGCGAAGGGCGAACTCGAGATCACCGCGATCTCGATCCACCAGTACCCCTACGTCGCGGACAAGTACGCGCTGACCAGTTGCGGCTCGTCGATGGGCGACGGCTACGGCCCGATGATCGTCGCCCCCCGGAAGATGGCCCCGGCAGACCTGAGGGGCAAAAAACTCGCGATCCCCGGCGAGCAGACGACGGCGTGGCTGTCCACCCAACTCTGGCTTAATGAGCAGGGCCTGTCCAAAGACGAGTTGCAATTCGAGAACGTGATGTTCGACGAGATCATCCCGAAGGTCGCGAAGGGCGTGTACGACGCCGGGCTGATTATTCATGAAGGGCAGATTACATACGAAAACCAGGGGCTCGAGTTGGTCGTGGACCTGGGCAAGTGGTGGACCGACTCGCGCGGCCTGCCGCTGCCGTTAGGCGGCAACTGTATTCGCCGGGACCTGGGCGAGCAGATGCCGACGGTCTGTCGGGTGCTGCTCGACTCGATCGAGTACGCGCTCAAGCACCGGGAGGACGCGGTGACCTTCGCGCTGAACTGGGCGCGCGACATGGGCAGCGACCTCGCCGACCGTTTCGTGGGCATGTACGTGAACCAGTGGACGCTGGACTACGGCGACCGCGGGCGCGACGCGGTGCAGCGGCTGTTGACCGAGGGCGCCGAGGCGGGCATCGTGCCACAAGTGCCGGGCGGGCAAGTGGATTTTGTGGACCCGGCGTGATCGGTTTGTCATGCGTTACCGGCTGATCGCGATCGACCTCGACGGCACGCTGCTTTGTCCGAAAGGCGAGGTGAGCAAAGAAAACCGCGCGGCGCTGCACGCGGCGCACGAGGCGGGCGCGATCGTCTTGCCCTGCACCGGGCGCGGCTGGCGCGAGTCACGGCGGGTGTTCGCGTCGGTGCCCGACACCGACGTGGGCGTCTTTAACACCGGCGGGCTCGTGTGCGGGTTGGCCGACGGCGAAACGCGCGACCGCGCGGTGTTTGAGCCGGATGTCGCACAGACGCTCATCGACCTGCTCGTCGACACCGGCGAGCCCGTGCTGCTCTACACCGACCCGTCGGCGACCGGCTACGAGTACGTCGTCACCGGCGAGGGCGAGCCGAACGCCAACACGCGCTGGTGGTTCGAGCACAACCAACTCCGCTGGACGACCCAGCGCGTGCTTGATCCATCGATCACCGAGCACATCGTCCGGGCCGGGGCGCTGACCTCGCCCGACCACGCGGTACAAACCGTCAAACAGGTCCGCGAGCAGATGCCCGGCCGAGTCGAGGCTCACGCGTTCCACGCGCTGCAGGACGAAAGCGAAACCGAGCCGATCCATATCATCGAGTGCTTCGCGCAGGGCGTGACCAAGTGGCGCGGCATCGAGTTCATCGCCAGGCAGCACGGCATCGAGGCTCAAGAGATCGCGGTCCTCGGCGACCAGATCAACGACGTGCCGATGTTCGAACGCGCCGGCTGCGCCGTCGCGATGGGCAACGCGATCCCCGCGGTCCGCGACGTCGCGCACTACCACACGCTCAAGAACGACGAGCACGGTGTCGCGCACGCGATCGGGAAGATGCTGTCAGGGGATTGGTGACCAACGGATTCAGTCTGTTGGCCAATCGTCGCCTTCTTTGCGAGCGACGAAATCGCCGTGTAAGCCCATACCCCGTATGTCAATTGGGATTGATTTACCCTTGTAAGTGAGGGCGAGCCCGGCACAATCGAACCACCATGTCATACGCATCGCACTTACTCCGCGCCCGCGCAGCATGGGCTATTGGTCAGTGACTGGAGCCTTTGCTCGTCCAACGCGAGCCATGCGGTCTTGACCTTCTGGAATAAGTCGTCGTAATCCTTGAAGACCTGGTTGCTCAGGTAGTGGCTCTTGAGGTACGCCCACAGCCGTTCGATGGGGTTCAGCTCCGGGCTGTACGGCGGCAGCGGCAGCAGCGTGATGTTGCTCGGCACCTTCAATGCCTTGGCGACGTGCCAGCCCGCGTTGTCCAGCACCAGCACCACGTGACGCTTGATGCCGACCAGTTCGCTGATGTGTTGCAGGTGCGTGTTCATGTAGCCGGTGTTGACCGTCGGCGTGAGCAGCGCGCTGCTCTCGCCGATCTGTGGGTTCACCGAGGCGAACAGGTACAGCCATTCGTATTCGGTCTGCTTGACGGCCTGTGGCCGCGAGCCGGTCTCGGCCCAGACGTGGGTCAGCGTGCCTTGCTGGCCGAAGCGGGCTTCGTCCTGGAACCAGACCTCGACGGCTTGGTCGGGGTGGCTGTCGCGGACGCCTTGGACAAAAAGGGGGTGTCCTCGACCCACTTGGCCATCGCCTGTGGGTCGCGTTTACGGTGCCTGGGCCGGGGCTTGAGGCACGAGAGGTTGTGCCGGTGCAATAGCTTGTAGACGCCGTTGAGCGAGTACCGCACGCCGTAGTGCTCGGCCAGGATGCGTTGGGCGTCCTTGCCGCGCAGGGTGCAGACCCCGTCGTCTTCGGTCGGGCCCTGCTTGAACCGCTCGATGAAGGCCCGCTGCTGCTGGGGGTCGAGCTTGGGCTTGGCCCCGGGCCGAGGCTTAGGGACAAGCCCGTCGATGCCGCGGTCGCGGTAGGCGTAGGCCCAGGTCTGAACAAACTTGCGGCTGCGGCCGAGCTTGTCGGCGATCTGCAAGGCCTCGTCCCCGCCTAAAGCCAAACGCGCCGCACGGTAGCGGTCGCGTTGGACGGCCTTGGGCTCCTTGGCGATCAGATCATCGAGCGTGGTCAGGTCCGAGGGGTCGCGAAGCGTGATGTGCATAGGGCCTCCGTGCCGGGGAGGCATCATCATCGCAGCAAGACACGCCGAGCGCAATACCTATCAAGCGCCTAACGCGCCTCTGGGGCAAGTGGGATGCGTATCAATTCTGACAGGATGTCATGCACAACGCTCGAACGTGTGTCAATGAGCATATCGCTGATCAGTTTGCGTTGGTTGTCCGTTAGTGATTGAAGGAACTGGTTGTATTCATTGTGTGCGAGGGCATTTGAATAAATACCAGATGATTCGATTCGAGTCACTGTGTGTGAAGCAATCGCATGTTCTACGCATAAATCAATAAGCGCCTTGTAAGCGGCCATTGGAGATTCAGGCGTGTTAACTTTCTCATCCTCTGACATCCGGAATCCTCGTTTTATTTGACCGCCGTCGCCACCGACTTCGCCAGCCTCGCGTAGTCCTTCGCGCCGTTGGAGTCTGACGCGTAGGTCAGCACGCTTTGGCCGAAGCTCGGTGCCTCGGCGAGCTTGATGTTGCGGCGGATCGGCGGCTGGTACACGACCGCGTCGGCCCAGGGCAGCGCGGTGCCACGCGCTTCGTCGAAGAAGCCTTCGACATCCGCGACGACGTCGCTGGCGAGGATCGTGTGCGCCTCGTGCATGCACAGCACGACGCCGGAGACGGCGAGCGCGGGGTTGATGCCTTGGCGGATCATATTGATCGTTTCGAAGAGCTTGCCCATGCCCTGCAGCGCGAGGAAGTGGGCCTGCATGGGCACGATGATTTCCCGGGCGCACGTCAGGCCGTTGATCGTCAAGAGCCCGAGCGAGGGCGGGCAGTCGATGAGCACGTAGTCGAACTGTTTCATCAATTCGGCGCACTTGTTGCGCAACAGCGTCTGCGCCAGGCCGGTCTTCACTTGCTCGGACAATTCGCTCTCGATGCCCGCGAGGTTGGTGTCGGCGGGCAGCACGCCTAATCGGTCGCAGCCGTCCACGATGCGCACGACCTGCGCCGCGCCGACGCCTGGCTCGGTGAGCAGGTCGTAGATCGACAGGTCCAACTCCTCGGGGTCGATGCCCAGCGACAGCGTGAGGTGGGCCTGGGGGTCGAGGTCGATCATCAGAACGCGCAGGCCCGACGCGGCGAGCGCGGCGCCGAGGTTGACGGTCGTGGTGGTCTTGCCGACGCCGCCCTTCTGGTTGATCAGGGCGATACGCCGCGTCTCGCTCGGCGCGGGCAGCGGGTCGAGCGTCGGCAGTGTCGGGACGCCGGTTTCTTCTTCACCCTCGTCGGCGCGTGATTCGGGCGGTCCAGGCGACGCGATTGTTTCAGCGACCACCTCGGCCGGTTCGGCTTGCTCGGCCTGGGCGTCTTGCGCTTCTTTGCGCTGCTGCTCGACCCACGCCGGCTCGGGCACGGAGTCGTCGTCCATGTCAGGCGACGCGACGACGACCGGCTCCTCGGGCAGCGGCACCGAGCCGTAGGGCCCGGCATGGGTATCGGTCTGTTCGCCGGTTTGGGCGGTCGGCTTGTCGGTGGTGTGGGTCGTGTGGTCCACGGGACGCCTCCATGCGTCAAAGATGGGTTTCCATTGCGGACGAGTATAGCAGGCCGGGCGTACGCGAAACAGGTTCACGGCGTCGGGTTTGGTAAGATCGACCCGGAATGGGTTTGCAACATGGAGCCTTGCGATGACGCGATGGATAAACGGGTTGCTGCTCGGGTTGCTGCTGGTGCTCGGCGCAGGCCCGGCGGCGGGTCAGGCGGGCAGCACCGACCGCCCGAACATCGTCTTCGCCTTCGCCGACGACTGGGGCCGGTACGCCAGCGCTTACCGTGAGGCCGGCCGCCCGACGATCAACGACGTGATCCACACGCCAAACTTCGACATGCTCGCCAAGAACGGCGTGTTGTTCTGGGACGCCCACGTCAGCGCCCCGTCGTGCAGCCCGTCGCGCACGGCGGTGCTCACCGGCCGACACTTCTACCGCAACGGCAGCGGCAGCCAGCTGCACAACCCCTGGTCCGGCGACCCGGAAAACGACCCGGTCAAACAGCTGGAGAGCTACCACACGCTGCTGGAAAAGGCCGGCTATCACACGGGCGTGACGTACAAGACCCACGTTGCGATGCACCTGTTCGTTGACAAGAACCACCAGTACAACAAGGCCGGGCGACGCGTCAACGGCTACTCGTTCCAGGTCGCGAAGGGCGAAACGGCCGAAGACCGCGAAGCGATCAAGCGGCAGCTGCTCGACGAAGTGCGCGGGAACATGCAGGGCTTCCTCGACGCGGGCGAAGAAGGCCAGCCGTTCTGCTGGTACTTCAGCCCGACCAACCCGCACCGCGGCTGGGTTTGGGAGTCGGCACAGACGCAGTGGGGGCTGGACCCCGACGACCTTACAGACAAGATGCCCGCGTTCGTGCCCGACGTGCCCACGATCCGCCAGGACATGGCCGACTACCTCGGCGAGTGCATGGCGTTCGACGCGCAGCTGGGCGTGGTCATCGACGAACTGAAAAAACGCGGGCTCTACGAGAACACCATCCTCGTCGTCTGCGGCGACCACGGCGCGCCCGGCTTCCCGCGCGGGAAGACCAACCTCGTCAACTTCGGCACGCAGGTCCCGCTCGTCGTCCACTGGCCCAAGGGCGTCGAAAAGCCCGGCCGACGCGTCGACAACCCGACCTCCACCATCGATCTCGCCCCGACTTTCCTCGAAGCCGCCGGCCTGCCCGTCCACCCGCAAATGAACGGGAACTCGCTGCTTCCGATCCTGAAGAACCCGACCGCGATCGGGCTCACCGACCTGGGCAACGATTACGTCATCACCGGCCGGGAACGACACGTCAACGCCGCCCGCGAAGGCAACCTGCCTTACCCCTCGCGCGCGATCCGCACGCACGAGTTCCTCTACATCCGTAACTTCAAATACGACCGCTGGCCGCAGTTCACCCCGCCTATGCGCCAGGGCAGCGGCACGCACGGCGACTTCGACGGCGGGCCGACCAAGCAGTGGTTCGCCGAGAACCAGAACGACGCGACCTACGCCACGTTCGTCGATTACGCCTGGGGCAAACGACCCGCCGAGGAGCTTTACGACCTCAAGAACGACCCGGACCAGATGCGCAACCTCGCGGATGACCCGAAGTACGCCGAGGTGAAGGCGAAGCTGGCCAAGCAACTGATGCAGGTCCTGGTCGATACCGAAGACCCGCGCGTCGTCGGGGCCGACGCGTTCGATCGTGCGCCGTATTGGAAGCAGGGGCGGTGAATCGAACGGCGTGAGGCTGAGTGTTTGAAGTAGCCGGGGGCCTACGGACCCCGGACGCGTGAACAGTTTGTCGATCTACGCAGCCACGGCTTGCGCGACCGGCGTCCGTAGGCCGCCAGTTATTGGAAACAACTCAGTAGGCGCAGTGAGGTGAAATCAATGAATCGGAACAACGTGTTTTATGCGTTCGTGTTGGCACTTGTCTTTGCCGCGCTCGGCTGCGAAACGGCACCGACCGGCCCGCGATTCTCCGACCCGATCCCCGTTTCGCCAAGCACGACCGCGCCCGAGGAGATCAAGGACAACTACTGGCGGGGCCAGTTCGAACGCGTGAACAAGGAGGTCGCGGAGGCCGATGGCACGCGGGTCGTGTTCTTCGGCGACTCGATCACCAAGGGCTGGACGCTCCTGCAAGCGAAGGGCAAAGACGTCTGGCAGGAGCGCTTCGCGAAGTACAAGCCGATCAACATGGGCAACTCCGGCGACATCACGCCGGTGATGCTCTACCGCGTGACGCACGGCAACCTCGACTTTCCGAAGGGCCAAGAGCCGCGCGTCGCCGTGCTCTTGTGCGGGACGAACAACTACGTCGTCACGAAGAGTGCGGGCGGCAAAGTCGATTGGGACTTGGGGATGGACACCCCGGCTGAGGATGTGGCGCAGGGCGTCCGTGCGATCGCGCAGGCGTTCCGCGAACGGCTGCCGACGACGCGCGTGATCGTCTTGGGGATCCTGCCGGTAAAGAACAAGGCGAAGTGGGAGAAGTGCAAGGAAACCAATCGCGTGCTCGCGGGTTACGACTACCCGAAGGATGAGGTCGTTTTCCTCGACCTGCAGGACCGATTTATGAATGAAGATGGCACGCTGAAGGCGGAGCTGTACACCGACGGCACGCACCTGACTGAAAAGGGCTACGCGGTGTGGGCCGACGCGATCGGGCCGGAGATCGACCGGTTGATCAAGCTCGGGCCCATTCAATAGCACGTGTTCGCTGCGCAGAAGGGAAGGCAGATGCCACGCCCCAATCCGCTACGCGGTCGGGCGTGCATAGAACGTGATGCGTCAAGCCCGTCGGCACGGCCGACTGCTGAGACAGATCGGCCGTGGCACCCATGAGGATCGATATCGCTTGATCACCCCGCGGCCTGCGGCTTGGGTGTGAGTGCTTGGCGTGCCTTGCGGATCGCTTTGCGGGAGACGATCCACCCGACGACGCCGAGCGGCACGAGGATCACCAGCCAGGGCGCGAGCGCGACGACGCCAAGCGAGAGGTTGGTCAGGAAGTCGCCGAGCGCGCCGAGCGAGCCGCCCCAGGTGCGCGCGACCTTCGTGCCGTAGCCCGGCTCTTCGGTCGGCTCGGGGACGTAGTTTTTGATCTCCTGGATCGTGAGCGTGACGGTGGACAGGCTGGTCAGGTCCTTGAGCACGTTGAGCCGGCCCTGGTGGCGTTCGATCTCGCCACGGACGCGTGAGATCTCGCGCTCGACCTTGAGGATGTCGTCGAGCTTGCCGGTCGATTCCTGCAGGTGTTTGTTGAGTCGGGTTTCTTCGGCCTTGAGGTTGTTGATGCGCGATTCGAGGTCGACGTACTCGGCGGTGACTTCGCGTGTGCCGGTCGTGACCGAGCGGACCTGGCCCAGCGTCTCGCTGCCGGCGACGAACGCGTCGTAGTTCGCCGAGGGGATGCGCAGCGTCCACGTCCCGGTGCGCGGCTCGCCTTCCGAGCCGCGGACGCTCGAGCCGGCGACGAATCCGCCATGCTTCTTAACAAGCGTTTGCACCTTGCCCGGCACGCCCTTGAAGTCGTCAACGACCAAGTCGACATCCGCGTTGTAGATGATCTTGCGTTGGTCGACGGCACGCGTTTGGTTAGATTGCGTGTCGGCCTCGCCCGCTTTGTCAGCCCTGGCGTAAGGCCCGGCGGCGATCTTGGTGACGTAGCTGTCGCCTTCGCCTTCGTACTCCGCCGAGTCGGCCGCGGTGTTGTAGGCCGCTTCCTCGGCCGATTCGCTGACGTAGGCGTCGTAACTTTCTTCGGCGCAAGCGAACAGCGACAGCATCAGCGCGGCGACGATCAGGGCGGGCAGGGTTCGCATGGCGTGGCTCCGGTGCAGAGGGTGTTCATCCCTTGAGAGCCGCCCGCGGCCGGCGGGTTCAATCAATCGCCCGAGTCGGTCGCCTTGGTTTGCGTTGCCACCCGCCGAACCGCGGGCAGCACGAGCCCCTGCAGCCGGGCGATGTACGCCTGCCAGTCCGCGGCGGACTTGCGCAACTGCTTCTGGCCCGCGGGGGTCAGTTCGTACCACTTGCGTTCGCGGGCGCTGGACTTGTCCCACGTCGCGGCGACCAGGCCCGCGGACTCCAGCCGGTGCAGCAGCGGGTACAGCGACCCGGCCTGGACGCTCTGGCCGCAGTCGTGTTTGAGCTGTTTCTGGATCGCGTAGCCGTACCGCCGGCCGTCGGCGAGCACGGCGAGGACCAGTAACTCCAGCGAACCGCGGAACAGGTCACGGTGCGTTTTATCGCTTGGGTGGAGCATAGCGCCCATCATTATATCGATGTAATATGTATTGCTACTATATATATCTGGGTTGCAGCAACTTTTTCGCCACTACACTCCGTGGCTCAGTCGCTGCGGCACAAGCAGCGGGATTGACCCATCCACTTCCAAAGCCCCGGTCCGGTTGGAGCCTCGCCCTCCCAACCCCCAAACCCCGCACCCCACCCCCCAGCCCCCAACCCCCGGACCCCCACCACAATGGCCAACGGCACGATCTCCCAAGTCATCGGCTCGACCTTCGACGCCCAGTTCCCCGAAGACAGCCTCCCGGACATCTACAACGCACTCGAAATCGATTACCAGGTCGGCGGGGAGACCATCCACCTCGTCGGCGAGGTCCAGCAGCACCTCGGCGGCGGGCAGGTCCGGGCGGTCGCCCTCGGCTCGACCGACGGCCTGACCCGTGGCGCCACCGTGACCGACACCGGCGGGCCCGTCTCCGTGCCCGTGGGTGAGGCGGTCCTCGGCCGAGTGTTCAACCTGCTGGGCAAGCCCATCGACGAGGCCGGCCCTGTCGAAGCGACGAAAACCGCGCCGATCCACCGCAAGCCCCCCAAGTTCGTCAACCTCAACCCCAAGACCGAGGTCCTCGAGACCGGCATCAAGGTTGTTGACCTGCTCTGCCCCTTCGTCCGTGGCGGCAAGATCGGGCTGTTTGGCGGGGCGGGCGTCGGCAAGACCGTCATCATCCAGGAGATGATCGCCCGCGTCGCCCGCGAGTTCGGCGGCTACTCCGTCTTCTGCGGCGTCGGCGAACGCACCCGCGAAGGCAACGACCTGTGGCGCGAAATGGCCGAGGCCCAGTTCACCGACGCGCAGGGCAACACCGGCCACGTCCTGGACAAGGTCGCCATGGTCTTCGGCCAGATGAACGAGCCGCCCGGTGCCCGCCTGCGTGTGGCGCTGTCCGGCCTGACCATGGCCGAGGAGTTCCGCGACGCGTCGGGTAAAGAAACCCTGATCTTTGTGGACAACGTCTTCCGCTTCACCCAGGCCGGCTCGGAAGTGTCCGCGCTCTTGGGCCGGATGCCCTCGGCGGTCGGTTACCAGCCGACGCTCTCGACCGAGATGGGCGAGCTGCAGGAACGCATCACCTCCACCGACAAGGGCGCGATTACCTCCGTCCAGGCCATCTACGTCCCCGCGGACGACCTGACCGACCCCGCGCCCGCCACGGCGTTCAGCCACCTGGACGCGTTCGTCGTCCTCGCCCGCGGCATCGCCGAGAAGGGCATCTTCCCCGCGGTGGACCCGCTGGCGTCGACCTCGACGATCCTGGACCCCGGCGTCCTTGGCGACGAGCACTACGCCGTCGCGCGCCAGGTCCAGTCGATCCTCCAGCGCTACAAGTCGCTGCAGGACATCATCGCGATCCTCGGCGTCGACGAACTGTCGGAAGAAGACAAGCTCATCGTCAGCCGGGCCCGCAAGATCGAACGCTTCCTGAGCCAGCCGTTCTTCGTCGCCGAGGTCTTCACCGGCTTCCCCGGCATCTATACCCCGCTGAAGGACACGATCGACTCGTTCAAGCGCCTGTGCGAGGGCGAGGCGGACGACCTGCCCGAGTCGGCGTTTATGTATGTCGGGACGCTGGACGACGCCCGCGCCAAGGCCGAGAAGATGGCCGCGGACGCGTAACGCCAAACTCGCTGAACATCAAGCTTCATGCGAAGCCCACAGATTCAATCTGTGGGCTTTTGTATGCACCGCTCGCCGTTCTTGAGCGACCACACGGCCGCGCCTTCGTCTGCGTGACCAAGCATGTAGTTAAACGCATTCACCCGATGCGACCGATCGCGCACGCGGACGATCTTCCCCTTGCGAGCCCACACCCCGCCCCGCTCGGCAAGGCCGGCCTCAACCAGGCGCTTGGCGGACTCTTTCTTCGCGATGCCGACAAAGTGACGCACCGGGTCCGTCGCCCGATGCCCACGGATTGAATCCGTGGGCTTCTGTGCGGCGGGGAAGCACCCGAGCAGATGGACATGCATTGCACTCACCGCGATCGCGATGGCCTCACGGGGCGAGTATAAGCGGCGTTGTTCAACGACCGACCCGCAATGAACCAGCGGGGCCCTCCCGTCCCCTTTCAGACCTCTTGAATCTCCCAACTTGCCCAGGCCGCGCCGCAGGCCTGCATTGAAATCAAAGACCGATACCCACCGAGAAAGACTACCCATAAGGGGTTACCATGCTATAGTTAAGTTATGGCCGATAAATTTTCTGCGACCAATGCGAACAAAAACCGTCCCGGATCTGGGGTGGACGCCGATAATTCGGCGTTTTTTGATTGTGAACAGCGTTTTCCGGCCGCATTGCCTGGATCGGTTTTTCTTCTGCAAGTCGTGAGAAGGGGCTTGACTCGGGCGTGATCCGATGTATATTACCTCAAGTGAGTAGACCCATAGGGTTAAGGCCTAGATGTTAAAGCCAAGAGGGTAGCTCACTAGAGTGATGTGTGCGACGTTCGCACGCGACCTCTTTGACTCATTGCCGGGATCCGTCCTGGAGGAAAAGGGATGACTATGAAGACCAAGATTGCAAGCCTCCTCTCCGCCGCCGCCTTGATTGCCACGGGTGCCTCCGCCGGGACGATCACCCCGATCGGCACGCCCGCGTCCAACCCGACGCCCGATGGCCAGGTGCTGCAGAACAACCACGGCGAGATCCTCGGCGATATCTTCGGCGGCACGTTCGTCGCCAACGGCGTCAATTTCTCCAACGGCGTGGTCGAGGTGACCCGCGTGGATGACGACAACGACCAGACCTACGACTTCCTCGAGTGGGAAGCACACGCCGTCGCCCGCTGGGCCGGCGCCAACCAGGGCTTCGGCACCGGGGACGGCAAGATCTTCGACGTGACCGGCCAGTTCAGCGCCGTGACCGGACAAATCCTCGGTCAGCCCGGCGGCGAAGGCATCGAGTTCGTCCGCTACGGCGATGAGAACGGCACGGTCACCGCCTCGACCAACCCGGCCAGCAACCCCAACGGCCAGGACCACGCGGTGACCTACACCTGGACGGTCAACGGCGTCCCCGCCGCAAACCGCTACCTGATCTTCTTCGAAGACTCGAACGAAAGCTCGGTCTACACCGACACCGACTACAACGACCTGGTCGTCGAAGTCATCGGCACCCCGATCCCCGAGCCCGGCTCGCTGGCTCTGATCGGCCTGGGTGGTCTGGCGATGCTGCGTCGCCGTCGCTGAACCAACGGCAAACTTCCAAACCGCAATCTTGGAACGAGGATGCAAGCCCGTGGCTTAATGGCCGTGGGCTTGTTTCCATTCGGGGCTACCGCCGAGCACGCGACGCGGGTATCTTGATGGGATGAACACATACACCGCTGCCGCGCTGTTCTTGTCCGCCCTGTTCGTTGTGGGGTGCCAAACCCAGGAGCAACAAGACCAGAAGCAGGTCCAGACCTTCGTTGCTCTCGACGACGACGTCGCGATCCCGGCCAACGATGCGTTCAAGCCGAGCGAGCAGATGGCCAAACGCACGCGGGCCGCGGCGGTCGCGTTGCTGGCGTCGCTCGACGAGGGCCAGCGTGAGAAGGCCGCCCGGCCGATCAGGGACCCGCTGCGCAAGGACTGGCACTTCATCCCGCGCGACCGCGAGGGCCTGGCTCTGGGCGAGATGAGCGTCCAGCAGAAGACGCTCGTCCACGCGCTGATGCAGACCGCGCTGTCCGACTCGGGCTACCTCAAGGCGACGGACATCATCTGGCTCGAGACCGTGCTGTACGAGATGAGCAACCAGAACCCGATGCGCGACCCGGGCAAGTACATGCTGGTGATCTTCGGCGACCCGGCGGACCTGAGCGCCGCGTGGGGCTGGCGGCTGGAGGGCCACCACCTGTCGATCAACCTGACCTACACGCCGGAGGCGATCGGCGTGACGCCGTTGTTCTTCGGCACCAACCCCGCGGTCGTGCCGGCGGGCCCGTTGGCGGGCAAGCGCGTGCTGGCCGATGCGCACCACCTCGCGGTCGCCTTCGCCAAATCGATGAGCGATGACCAGCGTAAGCAGATGATGCTGGCCCAGAAGCCGCGGGACGTGATCACCGGTCCTGGGCGGGAGAAGGTGCTGGATCAGCACGCCGGTTTGCTTGCGAAAGACATGACCGACGCCCAGCAGGCCGATCTGCTCAGGCTGCTATGGGCTCACTGGGGCAGCCTAGATTCAGACCACGCCCGCGACCTGTACTGGCGGGTCGTCAATCTGTTCGGGGACGCACCGATCCTTCACGACTACAGCTTTGCCTGGGCGGGACCGATCGACGCGGACAAGCCCTTTTACTACCGCATCCGCGGCGAACGTTTCCTTGTCGAATACTCCTGCCAGGGCAAGAACCACGTCCACGCGGTCATCCACGACCTGACCGACCCGCTGCAGGAAGATTTACTTAAGAAGCACTTCGAGCAACACGAACACTGAGTCTTTGGCGTAGCGGGCGACGCGCAGCGTCCCGATCGAATAAACGAAGATACTTTGCACGAGACGCTGCGCGTCGTCCGCTACACGTGTATCAATGTCGATCTACTCGATCACGATCGACGTCGGATCGAAGTCCGCCTTCGGCGGCTGGGGGTCCATCTCCTCCAGCACATCCACCAGCACCTTCGTCACCAGCAGGTTTCGGAACCACCGGCGCTCGGCGGGGACGACGTACCACGGCGCGTAGTCGTGGCTGGTCTGGCCCATCACCTCGCTGTAGCGCGCCTGGTACTTCTCCCAGCGGGCGCGCTCGTCCAGGTCCGCGACGTTGAACTTCCAGTGCTTGTCCGGCCGGTCCAGCCGGCGTTGCAGGCGCAGCTTCTGGTAATCCTTGCTGATGTGCAGGAACAACTTGACGATCACCGTGCCCTCGTCGGTGAGCATGCGCTCGAAATCGTTGATGTGTCCGACGCGTTTGGACCAGATCGTTTGTGGCACGAGGTGCTTGACCGCGACGGTGACGGCGTCTTCGTAGTGGCTGCGGTTGAAGACGCCGATGTACCCGCGCTTGGGAAGCCAGTGGTGGATCCGCCAGAGGTAATCGTGGGCGAGTTCTTCGTTGTTGGGTTTCTTAAAGCCCTTGACCCGGCAGCCCGCGGGATCGACCGGGCCGAACACCGAGCGGATGGTCGAGTCCTTCCCGCCGGCGTCCATGGCCTGGAGCACGACGAGCAGGGCGCGTTGCTGCTCGGCGTAGAGGTTTTCCTGCAGCTCGACCAGGCGGTGGCGGATCTTGTGGAACTCGTCCTTGCCGTGCTTCTTCTTGAACCCGCCGTCGTCGCGGGTCGCGCGCTCGTGGAGGCTGAACGCTTCGCCGGGCTTGACGCGGTACGGGCCGGTGTCGAGGTCAAGGGTAGGGCGTTTGGGCTGGTGGTCGCTGTCGGGCATGGATGCGTTTTAGCCGATGCGCGGGCTGCCCGCTCGCGTGGCATCGGCGATGGGCTGTTCGCTCGGTAGGCAGCGGGCGGGTCTTCGATCGTTTGGCGCGTGGTTCGTTCAATCCATGGCGTGTTTGTATTGCGTGTGATTTCAAGCGGATTCGAGCGATTCCTGCTTGCCGACGAGGGTGAGCGGCGTTTATCGGTTCCCGTGGCACGGGGTTTGTCTCGGCTCTACGTGCGTGCTTACGTACGCGTACGGCCTGATCGTGCAGGCCGGCCCGGCGACGCTTGATGCCAACCGGCTCGTCGCGCGTTGCCCGGCGACCCCCTGGCCACCGCAAGCAATCCACCACACACCGAATGGAGACCACGATGTACGGCCTTCTGATCGATATGGACGGCGTCATTTACAAGAGCAGCCAGCTTATCCCCGGCGCGGACGTGTTCGTCAACGCGCTGCGCGAGCGTGGCGTGCCATTCCTATTCCTCACCAACAATTCGCAGCGCACGCGGCGCGACATCGCGGCGAAGCTGGCACGCATGGGCGTCGACGCCGGGCCCGAGCACGTGTTCACGTGCGCGATGGCGACGGCGCGCTTCCTCGCGTCGCAGAAGCCCGACGGTACCGCGTACGTGCTCGGCGAGACCGGGCTCACCACCGCGCTGCACACCAACGGCTTCGCCATCGTGGACAAGGACCCCGACTACGTCGTCGTCGGCGAAGGACGCACCTACACCTTCGAGATGCTCGAGCACGCGACCAACCTCGTGCTCAATGGCGCCAAACTCATCGCCACCAACATGGACCCGAGCTGCCCGACGTCCAGCGGCACCCGCCCGGGCTGCGGCGCGGTCGTCGCGCTCATCGAAGAAGCAACCGGCCGAAAGGCATTCTCCGTCGGCAAGCCCAGCCCGATCATGATGCGCGCGGCGCGGAAAGAACTCGGCCTCGACGCCGACCACACCTTCATGATCGGCGACACGATGTCCACCGACATCCTCGGCGGGGTCCAGCTCGGCTACCACACCATCCTCGTGCTCTCCGGCGGGACCCGGCGCGAAGAGCTCGACCACTACTCCTACCAGCCCGACACCGTCGTCGAGTCCGTCGCGGAGCTGTCGCCCGACCGGTTCGAGCACCTGATGCTCGGGCACCACGCCGCGCGACGGCCGAAGCTCGCGGCGGTGTAGGGTTGTCTCAAGTGGGCTCGGCGAGCGTCCGTTGGTGCTGATTTTTCGTGCAACAACGAATGGGTGAGCAACAAGCGGGCAATCGGCGAGCATCTTGGAATGGCAAAATAGCGGGACTGGAAGCGAATAAACCGTGTTATCCGCCTCGCGGTGATGGAAAATGGATCTTCACACCATTGGATCATGTGTTGGCACGCGAGTTGTACTGATCCTATTAGACAGTCAGGATTCCTCCTGCTCCGGCGGCTGTAATCGATGCAGCCGTCGGAGTTTTTACGTCGGTGGCTCCAAACAGCCGGCGGCCTACGGACGCCGGAAGCGAGAACCAGGGCCACAAGCGACAAGCCGCGTTCAATAGAACCTACGCATATCGAGCTCGTGCCTACGGACGCGGGGCGCGGGTCAGGATTGTTGTTCGCTTGGCAGTCTTTTGTCAACGTGTCCGGCGTCCGTAGGCCGCCGGCTATTCTCCACTACACTTCACCGATGACCGACTCGCGCACACGCCTGGTCGTCGGCTGCATGACCGGCACGTCGCTCGACGGGCTGGACGTCGCGCTCGTGAAGATCACCGGCTCGGGCCTGGACATACGGGCCGAACTGCTCGGCCACCACGCGCTGCCTTTGCCCGAGGCGTTGCGCGCGACGCTGATGTCGCTGGCGTCGGGTGAGGCGAACCCGCCGATCACGTACATGCGCGCCGCGCGGGCGTTGGGCGAGTTGCACGCCGACGGCGTCGAACAGCTGTTGCAGATTTGTTCCCCCTCCCTTGAGGGAGAGGGCCGGGGTGAGGGTGAAGCTTTAAGCAGACAAGCCGATGGCGACAAGACTATTGCGTCAAAGATCGACTTCATCACCGCCCACGGCCAAACCATCTGGCACGCCCCCGGAAGCCGAGCAAGCGAGCGGGAAGACGACCACGCGGGTATGAGCTGGCAACTGTTTGACCCCTGGCCGGTGGTGCGAAGGCTGAACCGGCCGGTGTGCTACGACCTGCGGCAAGCGGACTTGATCGCCGGCGGGGAAGGCGCGCCGCTGACGCCGATCGCGGATTGGGTGATGTATCGGGACAAGGCGGAAGTCATTTTTAACCTCGGTGGGGTCTGCAATGCGACGTGGCTGCGCGGTGCGGGCCCGCAAGAGCTAAAAGCGTTTGACTTAGTGCCTTGCAATCTCCTGCTCAATGGACTCGCAGAGCGTTTGCTTGGCGTACCTTATGACCGGGACGGGCATGTTGCTTTGAGTGGCCGGCCTCGGCGCGCGGTATGTAAGGCGATCGAGAAGCACGCGATGCCGACAGGGGGCGTCAGCAAATCGCTTGGACGTGAATCGTTTGCGCGCGATTGGCTCACTGAGGTGCTCGGAGCAGATCCGCAGGCCAGTGAAGCAGATACGCTCTCATCGGCCATCGAATTGATCTGCCGGATGATTGGCATTTTCGTGATCGGCATGGAGCAAGCTGACATTTCCATGGTCCTTGCCGGCGGGGGCGCACGCAATCATGCGTTGGTTCAGACACTCGGGCGCGAGTTGTCTGCGATGGGAACGATCGCGCTCTCCGACGACCTCGGCATCCCCTGCGAGGCGCGCGAGGCGATGGGCTTCGCGGTGCTCGGGGCGCTCTCGCAGGACGGCGTGCCGATCTCGCTGCCGCAGGTGACGGGGGCAACAAACCCCGGCGTCGCGGGGGTGTGGGCGGGGCTGGGATGGAGTTGGACGCGCAGTAGCACGTAGCCGCCGCGTAACACGCGGGGGTCGAATCACAGCACACCGGCCCGGACGGCAGCGAACGCCTACTCTCGACCCCGCGTGTTACGCGGCGCTACGACACTGCCTGTTCGACCACCGGGTGACTTTGCGACCGATGGCCCAAAGCCGGAACCCCAAACCCCAGCCCCCGGACCCCACGCCCGACCGTGGGCACCTCGCCACCGAGCAGCGGCTCGCGGCGGCGGCGGCGATCGATGCGCTGTCGGTCGAGGCGACGCTGCGGCTGATGAACACGCAGGACATGGAGGTGCCGTTGGCGATCCGCCGAGCGATCCCCGCGATCGCGAAGCTGGTCGAGACGGTGGTCGCGGGGATGCGGCAGGAAGGTCGTTTGATCTATTGCGGGGCCGGGACGTCGGGCCGGCTGGGCGTGTTGGACGCGAGCGAGTGCCCGCCGACGTTTCAATCCGACCCGGGGCAGGTCGTCGGCCTGATCGCGGGCGGCGACAAGGCGTTGCGTCAGGCCATCGAAGGCGCCGAGGACAAGCGAGACGGCGCGGTGCCCGCGCTCGAGAAGCTCAAGCTCAACGAGCACGACACGCTCATCGGCATCGCCGCCGGCGGGACGACGCCTTACGTCTGGGGCGCGATCGATTACGCGCACAGCCGGGGCGCAACCACCGCGCTGATGACCTGCGTGCCGATCAAGACGCTCATGGCCCGGCCGCGGGCACCGGTCGTCAAACCGAACCAGCCCGTCAGCGTCCCGCCCAGGCCCGAGCTGCCCGCGGTGGTGTACCACCCGATCGAACTGCTCGTCGGCCCGGAAGTGTTGACCGGCTCGACCCGCATGAAGGCCGGCACCGCCACCAAGCTCGCGCTCAACATGATCTCGACGACCGTCATGCTCCAACTCGGCAAGGCCTGGGGCAACCTGATGGTGGACCTGCGCGCGACCAACGCCAAGCTGCTGGACCGCTCGATCCGTATCGTGTCCAGCCAGGCGAAGGTGTCGCGCGAAGAGGCGGCGGAGGTGCTCGGCCGCGCCGACGGCCGGGTCAAACCGGCGCTGATCATGGCGATCCGGGGCTGCGATCTCGACGAGGCGCAGATGCTGCTGGATCGCAACGAACAGAAGCTGCGGCCGATCCTCGGGCCGCCGCGGTGATGAAGCGTGGTGTTGATCGCGATATCATGCGCGGATGACTACGACTTCATCCAACGCCGTTCCGTGCCAGATCAAGCGCCTCGACGGTAACGCCGACACGCCGCTGCCGGCCTACCAGTCCGAGCACGCCGCAGGGATGGACGTGCACGCCCACTTGACCGAGCCGCATACGATCGCGCCCGGCGAGATCTATCTCTGCCCAACGGGCTTCGCCATCGCCGTGCCCGAGGGCTACGAGGCGCAGCTGCGCCCGCGGTCGGGCCTGGCGTGCAAGTTCGGGGTGACGCTGCCGAACGCGGTCGGCACGATCGACGCGGACTACCGCGGCGAGGTCAAGGTCGCGCTTATCAACCTCGGCCAGAGCGCCTTCACCATCGAGCCGGGCATGCGCGTCTGCCAGATGATCATCAAGCCGGTGCCCAGGTGCGTCTGGCGGGAAGTGGACGAACTGAGCGTCACCGTCCGCGGCGCCGGCGGGTTCGGGCACACGGGGCATTAATAGAGTTGGAGAAGAATAACTAGCCCCCACCGCGAGGTGGGTTCGAGATAGCTCGCACGACAACCCCCACCTCGCGGTGGGGGCTATGCAACGGATTGTTGAAACAGAATCTGATTGACTGTGATGAAGATTATCTCCGCCGAACAAGTCCACGCGGCGCTCAGCTACCCGGCGTTGGTCGATGCCTTGCAGCGGGCGTACGCCGGCCCGTTCAACATGCCGCCACGCAACGTGTACCTGTTGGACGACGATCCGGACAACCACGACGCCTTCGCGGTCCTGCCGTCCTGGGATGATGAACTGGTTGCGGTGAAGGCGTTTACGTATTTCCCAGATAATCCTGGGCCGCGCTACAAGTCGCTTTACTCCAAGATCATGCTCTTCGACCGAAAGCACGGCGAACCGCTCGCGCTCGTCGATGGCACGAGCGTCACCTTCTGGCGAACGGCGGGGATCTCGGGCCTGGCCTCGCGGCTGCTGTCGCGCGAAGACTCCAAGACGCTGCTATTGCTCGGCACCGGGAACCTCGCGCCCTACATCATCAAGGCCCAGCTCAGCGTCCGCCCGATCGAGCGCGTCATGGTCTGGGGACGAACCCCCGGAAATGTTGACAAGATCGTGAATCAGTTCGCGGATGAGAACGACGCCATCCAGTTTGAGGCGGTCGAAGACCGGCAAGCCGCTTGCGGCTTAGCCGACATCATCGTCACCGCCACCGCCAGCCACGAACCCCTGGTCCTCGGCGACTGGGTCAAGCCCGGCACGCACACCGATTTCATCGGCAACCACCACGCCACCAAGCGCGAGTGCGACACGGCGCTCGTTGCGAAATCGAAGGTCTACGCCGACAGCTACGTCAACTGCTTCAAGGAAGCGGGTGAAATCCTGGTGCCGATCAAAGAAGGCGCGATCACCAAAGACCACATCGTCGGCGAACTGACCGAGATGTGCAGCGGCAACGTGAACCTACGCGAGTCGGCCGACGAGATCACGCTGTTCAAGTCGATCGGGATGGCGATGAGCGATTTGGTTGGCGCGGGCTGTGCGTACCGGGCGACAAAATGAATAGGCGTTTTCGATTCAGGGCGTTATGATTTAGGCATGTACGTGATCGAGTTGGAACAGGAAGAAGACGGCCGGTGGCTGGCCGAGGTGCCGGATTTGCCCGGCGTTTTGGTGTATGGCCAGACGCGTGAGGAGGCGGTCCGCAAGGCACAGTCGCTGTCTCTCCATGTCCTGGCCGACCGGCTTGAGCACGGCGAGACGTTCCCTCACATGGAAACCGTCTTCTCGATCGTGGCTTGATTATGGCGGACTGGCCTTCCACCCGAGCGAAGCGCGTACTCGCCGCGCTGCTGCATATTGGCTGGCAGATCAAACGTCAGCGTGGTTCGCACCGCACATTGCAGCGAGGAGGGTGGCCAGATTATGTGTTCGCGTTTCACGATCGGGAGGAGATTGGGCCGCGAATGTTGTCTCGTATTGCGAAGAAGACTGGGTTGAAGCCAGAAGACCTTTGAATGGCGTGCGATGAGCCGAGAGCCGACACCGATTAAATGGAATGGACACCTCGTTGGCTGGGTCCAACTTACGGATTTCGAGATGTGGTTTTTAGGCGGTGACTGGATACCAGCAGACACTGAGTTTTCCGATGAATTCATTAAGTGTGTTCGCCAATCAGAAGTGTCTGCGGTCGTTATTGAGGTTGGTACTCCTTGAGCCTATGTCAGTGATTTGAATATTGACGAAAGCTTAATCGACTTAATGCTTCATCCTGCCTTAAACGATTGACTTCACCCCGAAAACGACTTGAAGTGCGTGTTCTGGATCGGCGTGACGACTTCGAGGATGTCGTGCAGGATCACCGCCGGGCTGCCGATCGAGTCGATGTTGATGATGTCTTCTTTCGGGTAGTGATCGAGCACCGGCTCGGTTTCTTTCTTGTAGACCTGCCAGCGCTTGCGGATTACGCCCTCGTCCGCGTCGTCGATGCGGTTCTCTTTCAGCGCCCGTCGGCGGAGGCGTTCGAACATCGCGTTCTCGTCCGAGCAGGTCAGGTGGATGACCTTGTAGACGTGGATGTGCTGGTCCATGAGCCCGGCCTGCTCGACCGTGCGCGGGATGCCGTCGAGGATGAGCAGGTCGTCGTGGGGCTTGTAGATGCCGAGCGTGACGCGGGCGGCGATGTTCTTGGCCCACATCTTGACGGTGATCTCGTCGGGGACCAGCTCGCCGCGTGACGAGTGCTCGTAGAAGACCTTGCCCAGGTCCGAGTTGATGTCGATGTTGCGGAAGACCTCGCCGCAGGACATGTGGAAGAAGCCGGGGATCCGGCCGAGGATGTTGCCCTGCGTGCCTTTGCCGGCCCCGGGGGCGCCGAACAGCAGGATGGTCTTGTAGCGGTTGTCTTCGGCCATAATCGGTCTCGGAGGGTCCTGACCCCGCCATCGTTCGGCGAGAGGGGCAAGTTTAATGCGTGGCAAATAGAATGCACGGCTTGTCCGGGAGGAATTGCCTGCTTAGAATGATTCCAAACGGTAATTTACCATTTGATCCCCGCTCACGGGCGGAAAACGAGGATAAACTCCACCATGACCCTGAAGCTGCCGATCTATCTGGACCACAACGCCACCACGCCCTGCGACCCGCGCGTCGTCGAGGCGATGCTGCCTTACTTCACCGAGAAGTTCGGCAACGCCGCCAGCCGTAACCACCGCTACGGATGGGAGGCCGAGGAAGCGATCGAGTACGGCCGGGAGCAGGTCGCCAACCTCATCGGCGCGACCCCCAAGGAGATCGTCTGGACGTCCGGCTCGACCGAGTCGAACAACCTGGCGATCAAGGGCGCCGCGGACATGTACCAGCGCAAGGGCAAGCACATCATCACCGCGGTGCACGAGCACAAGGCCACGCTCGATCCGGTCAAGCGTCTGCAGAAGCAGGGCTACGACGTCACCTGGATCGAGCCTGACACCGACGGGATCATCACCGCCGAGGCGGTCGGGAACGCGCTGCGCGACGACACGATCCTCGTCACCGTGATGTGGGCGAACAATGAGTTGGGCACGATCAACGAGGTGCCCGAGATCGGCCGGATGCTCAAGGAAAAGTTCGACGAGAAGGACAAGCCGATCTTCCACACCGACGCGACGCAGTGGGTGGGCAAGATGCCGACCGACGTGCAGCGTGACGAGATCGATTTGCTGAGCGCGTCGGCCCACAAGATGTACGGGCCCAAGGGCGTGGGCTTCTTGTACGTCCGCCGCCGACGCCCACGCGTCCGGTTGACGCCGATCCTCGACGGCGGGGGCCACGAACGCGGCATGCGCTCGGGCACGCTCAACGTCACCGGCATCGTCGGCATGGGCAAGGCCTGCGAGATCGCCGGCCAGGAAATGGACAGCGAACAAGAGCGCCTGCTTGCGCTCCGCACCCGCCTGGAAGACGGCATCTTGTCAAAGCTCGACATGGCCGTCGTCAACGGGCACAAGACCAAGCGGCTGCCCGGCACGACCAACATCAGCTTCCCTTACGTCGAAGGCGAATCGCTGATGATGGCGATCAAGGAGATCGCCGTGTCGTCCGGCTCGGCGTGCACCAGCGCGTCGCTCGAACCCAGCTACGTGCTCAAGGCGCTGGGCCTGGGCGACGAGATCGCGCACAGCTCGATCCGCTTCGGCCTCGGGCGTTTTACCACCGAGCAAGAAATCGATTACACGATCGAGAAGGTCGTCAAGAACGTCCAGCACCTGCTGGATATGAGCCCGCTGTGGGAGATGGTCCAGGAGGGCATCGACCTCAGCACCGTGAAGTGGGGCGAGCACTAAGGCCGCATCACGCAATCCCGGGTGTTTGAGCACCCGTGCTAGAATCAACCGATACAGACCAAGACAAAGGAGCCAGACATGGCCTATAGCGACAAGGTCGTTGACCACTACGAACACCCCCGCAACGTCGGCACGATGGACAAGGCCGACCCGAACGTCGGCACCGGCGTCGTCGGCGCGCCCGAGTGCGGCGACGTCATGCGCCTCCAGATCAAGGTCAACCCGGAGACCGGCAAGATCGAGGACGCGAAGTTCAAGACCTTCGGCTGCGGCAGCGCGATCGCGTCGAGTTCGCTCGCGACCGAGTGGCTCAAGGGCAAGACCCTGCACGAGGCCGACGAGATCAAGAACACCGAGATCGTGCAGGAGCTCGCGCTCCCGCCGGTGAAGATCCACTGCTCGGTCCTCGCCGAGGACGCGATCAAGCACGCGCTGGAGGACTATCTCCAGAAGCACGGCAAGACGATGGACTCGCTGCACGAGCACGAGCACGACGAGGCCGATGCCAAGGCGTAAGTGAAAGCCGGTCGCAGCGTCGTATATAATGCTGTAAACGGTAGCCCACGGATATATCCCGTGGGTGTCATCCCGATTAAAAAAGAGGTACCCATGGCCATTGAACTGACCGAAACCGCCGCCCGCGAGATCAAGACCATCGTCGAGCAGCAGGAGTTGGACGCTGAAAAGGTCCGCCTGCGTGTCGGGGTCAAGGGCGGGGGCTGCTCCGGCTTCTCGTACCTGCTGGACCTGACCGAGACCGAGCGCGAGACCGATGAGCAGTTCGAAGTCCACGGCATCAAGGTCGTCTGCGACCCCAAGAGCTACCTCTACCTCAACGGCACGTCGATCGACTTCAAAGACGAAGTGATGGGACGCGGCTTCGTGTTCAACAACCCCAACGCGAACGCGACCTGCGGGTGCGGGTCGAGCTTTAGCGCGTAAAACAACGCTTGATTAGAGCAGGTTGCTAAAACGTATGCCACTGGGTGGCACTGACAAGGCCGCTTTGAGCCTTGTCAGTGCTTGACGACAAGGCACCGGCAAGTTCCAAAGACTCCACTTGTCAGCGGCACCCGTTGAGAGAAATCATGCAAGCGGGTATGTATCAAAAGACCACATCTTTTGATGTGGTCTTATTTGCTGGTTCAAGTGGCTTTGATTCTCTACGCCGCGATCTCTTCGTCCTCGTCTTCTTCGACTTCCTCGTACTCGTACTCCCACTCGCCGTCTTCGTCCTCTCCTTCGTCTTCACCGTACTCGTCGTCGGCGTCTTCGTCTTCCTCTTCGTACTCGCCCTCGGCGTCTTCGTACTCGTCTTCTTCCTCTCCGTCGTCTTCGCCGACGACTTCGTATTCCTCGTCGTCCTCCGCGTCTTCTTCTTCGAAGTCTTCGTCGTCTAGTTCGTCGACGGTTTCGACGTCGATGTCTTCATCCTCGTCTTCTTCCTCGACGAACTCGCCGTTCATGTCCTCGTCGGTGATGATTTCGCTGGCGTAGGGCGTCGGGTCGTCATTGGGTTCGGTTGATTGGGCCGCCGACGGATCGGCTTCGGCGGGAATAGCGCCCGTCTGCTGGGCCTGTTGCTCGGCGTGCATCTGCTGCATCATCTCCCACTCCTCGGGGGTGATCTGCACCTCGCGGGCCTGGCTGCCCTTGTGGTCGCCGAGGATCCCCGCCGCGGCCATCGCCTCAATCAGCCGCGACGACCGCGCGTAGCCGATCGTCAGCCGGCGTTGCAAGAGCGACACGCTGCCGCGCTTGGTCTCGAGCACGATCTCGACGGCCTTCTCGAACAGCGGGTCCTTCATCGCCTCGTCGTCGACGCTCGCCTGGTCGCCGGACTTCAGCTGCACGAGCTGGGGCTCGAAGCTCTGCTGGGCGATGGTCTTGAGGAACTTCACGGTCTTGCGGACCTCGTTGTCTTCGATCAGGCAGCCCTGGGCACGGATGAGATCGGACGAGCGTGGCGAGAGGAACAGCATGTCGCCGTGGCCGAGCAGCAGCTCGCCGCCTTTCTGGTCCAGGACGATGCGCGAGTCCATGCCGGAAGAGACCTTCATGCAGATGCGGCAGGGCATGTTGGACTTGATCAGCCCGGTGACGACGTTTGCCGAGGGGCGCTGGGTCGCGAGGATCAGGTGGATGCCCACGGCCCGCGCTTTCTGGGCGATGCGGACGATGAAGCCCTCGACCTCCTTGTTGGTCATCATCAGGTCGGCGAGCTCGTCGATGACGAAGACCATGTAGGGCAGCTTCTTGGGGATGCGCGCGGCTTCGTCTTCGCTGGCCGGCTCCATGCGGTCCTTGATCTCGTCCCAGCCGAGTTTGTTGTAGCTGCCGATGTCGCGCACGCCGACCTCCGCGAGCAGCTCGTAGCGCTCGTCCATCTTGGTGACGGCCCATTCGAGGATCGCCGCGGCCTTGGACATCTCGGTGACGACCGGGCACATCAGGTGCGGGATGTTCTTGAACATCGACATCTCGACCATCTTCGGGTCGACCAGCACGAGCTTGAGTTCGTCCGGCCGCTTGGTGAAGAGGAAGGACATGATGATCGAGTTCATGCAGACCGACTTGCCCGAGCCGGTCGTGCCGGCGATGAGCATGTGCGGCATCTTGTTGAGGTCCTGCACCAGCGGGTTGCCGCTCGCGTCTTTTCCTAAGAACATCGGCAGGTTCATGTCGCTGGCCTCGGGCACGGCCCGCATGAGCTCGCTGATGCGGACCAGCTCGCGCTTGAGGTTGGGCACCTCGATGCCGACGGTGTCCTTGCCCGCCATGTTGGGCACGATGCGGATGTTCTGCGCCTTCATCGCGCGGGCCAGGTCGGTCGAGACGCCGTTGAGCCGCGAGACTTTCGTGCCGGGGGCGAGGCGGGCTTCGAACAGCGTGATCACCGGGCCGGAGTCGATGCCGACGACCTCGCCCTGGATGTTGTACTGCTGCATGGCCGACTCGAGCTTGACCGCCTGGTCGCGGACGATCTGCTCCTGCTCGGCGGTGAAGTCGTGCTGCGGCTCTTCGAGCAGGTCCTGGCCGGGGAACCGGTAGCCGGAGAGGTCCTGCTCGGGCGCGACGGCGGGGGCGGTCGGCGTCTTGGGCGCGAAGTTGATCGGCATCTGCGCCATCTTCGCCTTGAGCGCTTCGGGGTCGAACTTCTGCTTGCCCTGCGCGTACGCCTCGGGGGCCTCGGCCGAAGCGTCCTCCCCGTCCGCGTCTTCCTCGGCGTTGGCGATCGCCTCCATCGCCTGCTTCGCGGTCGAGGTCGAGTCGGCCTGCGTGCCGCGGCGGCCGCGGACCTTGATCCGCTTCTTGCGTTGTTCTTTTTGAGCCTGCGCGTCCTGCTCGGACCCGATGCCTTGCTCGACGTCGGTCTCGGCGCCTTCCCAGTCCTCGCGCGATCGGCGGAAGCGCGCGGTGATCGGCGTGATCAGGCCGGTGATCTTGTCCCGGATCGCCAGTCGGGGCAGCGGCAGCTTCTTCGGGTCGATGTCGCAGAGCCGCAGCAGCAGCTCGGCGAAGTACTTGGGCACGGCCAGGACGATGCGGTCGGCGGTGAGGATCGCGCCGACCCAGAAGCTCACGCCCAGCAGGACGACGCTGCCGATGGTGGCGAAGCGGGCGGTGAGGTGGTCGTTAATGAAGATGGCCAGCAGCCCGCCGGTGCCTTGCGGCGCGTCGGAGCGCAGCGCGGGCTGGTAGCGCGCCGCGACGGCCCAGAGCGCCGAGGCGGTGACGGCCATCATGATGACGCCGACGCCGCGCAAGACGAGCTGGGTCGTCTCGCGCCCGGTCGCGGTGCGATACAGGTAGACGGCCAGGCCGAGCACCAGCGCCCACACGCCGGGCCCGAGCACGGTGTACAGCCGATAACTGATCGCGGCGCCGACCATGCCGACCCAGTTGTGCGTGGGCGAATTGGCGATGCCTACGGCGTGGTTGGGCGCGTCGTCGGGGTGGTAACTGACCAGCGCGGCGACGACGAGCACCCAGAGCCCGGCGACAACCGCCCAGCCCACCCCGCGGTACGCCGCCAGGGCCTGCGTCGCCGAGTGCGAGCCGTCGTCGGTCGAGGTCTTGCGTCGTTTTCCCATCGCATGATCCGGCAAAGGTTTAGGTTATCGGGCGTGGCCAAACCACAGGCGCACCGCGAGCCCGATGACATTCACTGAACATCGGCAAGCGGGACAGACGCGGGTCAAAGATCGGGGGTGCGGCAGGCCGGCGCGAGCGCTGTTTTCGGTTCGATCGGTGGCCGGGGGACGCGCCTGCGGAGACTCGGGATGAACCGCTCGTGATCCAACTGCGGGAGTGCGTTCCGGAAGGCGTTAAGCAACGAAACCGGCCACCGGGTGCGTGCCCCGCGCGAACAGGCATATGATCCAAGCGTGCCCCAGTGGTTTTCTCCAGCATTGGTTTGCCTCGCGCTGCTCGCCGCGGCGTTCGGCGCGCCTGCGCAGGTTGCTGATCCGGGCGCGCTGGACCCACGCTTCGCGCCCGACCAGCGCATCGAGGCCGACACCGCGCTCGGACGCCTGTCTATCGGCGTGTCCGGCGTGACCGAGAACGAGCGACAGCAGTCCACCACCGGCGATGTCGAGTTCGGCACGCTGTACCGCGTCGAGATCGACTCGGAGTTTCCGCGCGTCGCCGAGCTTCGACCGTTCGTCTTCAATCGCATCGAATCGACCGAAGCGAGCTACTACGAATCGCTGGGTATCGGCTTTGGCCTTCGCGCGAGCGTACGCGAGAAGCACGAGCGCAACAACTGGTTCGTCCGAGTGTCCACGCTCACGCCGAGCGAGCTGTACATCGAGCGTTACAGCCAGAACGGGCAGCGCGCCGCGGTGCTGGAGCTGTTCGCGGGGTGGGAGCTGCCGATCGGGCCGATGACAAACACCCGCGACATGCGCACGCGCATCGCCCGGCCGACGGTCGTGACGCTGACGCTGCCGCCGGCCTTATTCGATACCGAAGCGCAGTTGGAGCCGGGCGTGTTGGAACGGGTCCACGTGTTGATGGCGGGCGCGTACTTGTCGCGTGTGTACCAGCTGGAAGCCGACTCGAACGGTCCGGCGACGGTGTCGGGTTGGCCGGTCTTGCGGATGATCGAGCGCGTGAGCGGCGAAGGGTTGAGCGATTACGAGTGGCGTGTGTTGCAGACGGGCCTGGTCGAAGACCCGACCGAGCGCGCCGCGCGGCGCCGCTTGGTCGTTGAGGACGCTTTACGACGCGGGCTGACCGCGATGATGCGCGGGCCTTACCCGTTGGTTTTCGAGCCCAGCGACGCGCGCGGCACGCGCGTCGCGAAGGCGTCGCGTCCGGGCATGGGTTGGACCGATGCCCGGGACCCGCTGAACGTTGACGCGATGATCGACCATTACATCCGTTTTGTTACGAGCCGGATCGAATAGAGCGGATTCACCACAGGCCCGAGCCGCTACGTTTGAAGCGTAAACGCGCTAGCCGAGGCCGCGGGCCGCTCACCTGCCCGTTGGTGCACGGGCAAGCCACCGCGCGGGTTGATTTGAATAGAAGCCGATTCACTCTGCCGAAGGCTCGGGCGAATCGCTGCGCGGCTTGTCACTGAAAAAATACGCGCGGTACTCGTACCAGTGCTGGGTCGTGTCCCAGCTCCGGCGTTCGTCGTAGTACGTGTCGCGGGACCGATCGAACCGGCGATAGCTCTGCGTGTCGCGCTCGACGGTCGAGTTGAGGTACTTGAAGTTGTAGAGGACCAGCGTCGCGCCCAGTTCCCGCCCGGCGTCGGCGGCGACCGTGTCACGCAGGGGCGAGGCCGAGACGATCGTCGAGCTGCCCAACAGTTTCTGGCCGGCCTTGGCGTCCGCCATCGCCTGGTCGAACCGGCGCATCTGCAGCGGGTCGGCCCGGTTGGCGCCGATGACCGCGACCGGCGCGTTGTCCGGCATCGGCACGCCAGCCGCGCCGGTAAAGCCGGAGAGGTAAGGGTTCGAGCAGCCGGTAAACAGCAAGACGGCGGCGGCCAAGGTCGCGAATGGGATAGGCGGTTGTCTCATGGCACGATTGTAATGGCCCGTCGACGGGTCTTTCCTGTATAAAGGACGTTTTCACGACGCGCGCGTTACTGTCCAATCAAGGGGCGAGAACACGATGAATCATCAAACCGACCCGGATCGCTCGGGCGAGCTCGGCCGCCGCGGCTTCATCAAGACCACCGCCGGCGCGGCCGGCCTGAGCCTGTGGGCGGGTGTCGGCGCGTCCGTCGCCTTCGGCCAGCCCGACCCCGCGCCGCAGCGCAACGCCAAGCGCGTCCTCCGGCTCGCGCACATGACCGACACGCATGTCCAGCCCGAACGCGCGGGCGACGAGGGCTTCGCCGCTTGCCTCAAGCACGCCCATTCGCTCGACGACCCGCCGACATTCATCCTGTTCGGCGGGGACAACGTCATGAACGTTGACTCGAAAGGCAACACCGGCGAACGCGCCGATCAGCTCATCGACGTCTGGAACGCCACGCTCAAGGCGCACTGCAAGTTGCCGCACACCACCTGCATCGGCAACCACGACATCCTCGGCCTCGAGCAGGACGCCGGCAAGGCGTGGGCCGTCAAACAGTTCGGTCTCGAAGACAAGTACTTCGGTTTTGACCGCGCGGGCTGGCGCTTCATCGTCCTGGACTCGACGACCCCGCTCGACACCGGCGGCTACAAGGCAAGACTCGATGACGACCAGTTCGCCTGGCTGCAGCAGGAGCTCGAGCAGACCCCCGCCGACCGACCGGTGCTCGTCCTCTCGCACATCCCCATCATCACCGTCACGTCCTTCTTCGACGGCAATAACGAAAAGACCGGCAACTGGGTCGTGCCCGGATCCTGGATGCACATCGACGCCAGGCGGATCAAAGACCTCTTTCACAAACACAAGAACGTCAAGCTGTGCCTCTCCGGCCACGAACACCTCGTCGATCAAGTCACTTACAACGGCGTGACCTACTGCTGCAACGGCGCGGTCAGCGGCGCGTGGTGGAAAGGCAATTACCACGAGTGCGCGCCGGGCTACGGTGTCACCGACCTGTACGAAGACGGGTCCTTCCACAACCAGTACGTCGTCTACGGCTGGCAACCCAAGCCCTGATCCCCACGGAGCACGAACATGCAACACCCTCGCTGTTTTGCCTTTGTCTTGGCCGCCGCTTCGCTGCTGGCCGGGTTGGCCGCCCACGCCGCCGAGCCGGTCAAGGTCTTCATCCTCGTCGGCCAGTCCAACATGCAGGGCCACGCCTCGATGGTCACCCTCAACCACCAGATACACGACCCGCGCACCGAGGCGGTCTTCGCGCACCTGCATGACGGCGAGGGCAAGTACAAATCGCGCGACGACGTCTACATCGACTTTATTGACCGCCGTGGAACTCTGACCGTCGGCTACGGCGCGAACCCGGATAAGTTCGGCCCCGAACTCGGCTTCGGCTGGGTGGTGGGCGAGCACTACGACCAGCCGGTGCTCATCATCAAGGCGGCGTACGGCGGGCGCTCGCTGTTCCGCGACTTCCGCCCGCCCTCGGCCGGCCTGCCCGCCGAAGCGCACCTGCAGCAGGAGCTTGAGAACGCCATCAAGAACACGACGCGCAACAACGAACGCCGAAACCGCAACGACCCGCTCCCGACGATGGATGACATCAAGGCGAAATACGGCTTCGCCTACCGCGACATGGTCGGCGAGATCAAGCGTGTCAGGGAGAACTACAAGGCGCTGTTCCCCCAGTTCAAGGACCGCGAGCTCGACTTCGCCGGTTTCGTCTGGTTCCAGGGCTGGAACGACATGATCAACGCGACCAATTCCGCCGCGTACACCGACAACCTCCGCCACTTCATCAAAGACGTGCGTCAGGAAGTCGGCGTCGCGGACCTGCCGTTCGTCATCGGTCAGCTTGGCGTCGATGGGCCTTACGAGGGCGATGACAAGGCGAACGACAAGAAAGAGCAGTTCAAGGCCCGCCAGGCCGCCGCGGCCGAGGGCTTGAAGAACGTCTCGGTCGTCAAGACCGACCAGTACTGGGACCCGGTCGCTGCCAAGCAGTACAAGGTCTGGCGCGAGGACATCGACGAGTGGCGTAAGTACGGCAACGACCACGGCTACCACTACCTCGGCAGCCCGCTGATCATCTACCGAATCGGCGAAGCATTCGGCGAGGCGATGATCGGGTTGCAATGAACAGCGCGAATACGCCGAGCAACGCTGCGGCCCCCGGCTCGGGTACGTTGACCGCCGCGGCACTGCCCCGCGTCCAGTTCGCGAGTACGAGGTCGAGTTCGACGATCGACGCCTGGCCGTCGCCATCCCAGTCGCCTTGCGCGAGGTTGAACGGCGTCGTCGGTTGAGCGTAGTGGTTCAGCACAATCTGCAGGTCGTCTTGGTCGATCATCCCATCGCCCGTGAAGTCGCCGGGGTCGTGCAGCGCGACGAAGGCGGCGTCGGCGAGGACCCGGTGCGCAGCGGTGGTCGGGTGGATCGCGTCCCAAAACACCGACGTCGCGGGATCGACCGCGTTGTTGTCGTATGCCGGCTGGGTCGTGTTCGTGAAACCGAAGGCGGCGGGGTCGTTGAGCAGGCGGTCGAAGGTCGTCTCGACGTCGAAGAGCGTGATGTCGATGCCGAGCGTCGTTTCGAGGTTGGCCATCGACGTTGCGAGCAGGGCGTTGTACGCGCTGCTCTGATTGTTGAGCGTGGTCTGGTTGGCGGTGCCGCGGTTGCGCGGGATGTCGCCTAGCCTTGGCAGGTTCATGACGAGCAGGCGCGTCGCACCGTCGCTCGCCAGCGCGCTGACGTGGCTGGTCATGTTGTTGCTGATGGACGCGGGCGTGCCGACGCCGTCGAGCAGGTCGTTGCCGCCGCCCCAGACGACGAAGAGGTCGTTGGCGCTGGGTGTGTTGGCGTTGGTGTAGTTGCTGATTTGCCTGCCGAGGTTGTCGATGACGCCGAGGGTCTGCGTGCCCGATCCGGTGCGCGCCCCGCCGTGGGCGTAGTTGTCCCCACCGCTGTCGCTGCGTGACGAAGCGGAGCCGGGCAAGCCGAGCTTGGCCGCGAGGTGCTCGACCCAGACCGGCCCGTCGGAGAACCGGCCGTTGGTGACGGCGTCGAAGGTATCGTCGCCGAAGAAGCTGGCGAGCCCGGCGAGCCAGTGGTTCGCGGTGTTGCCGACGTCCGACAGCGAGTCGCCGAAGACGACGACGTCGGTGTAGTCGATCGGCGAGGCGCGGCAGGGCGTGGCGAAAAGCGCGAGCAGGGCGGACAGGATGAAGGCGCGGCCTGGTTGCATGCGTACCAGCATACTCGCCTGGATTCGAATCGCCTCGCACAAGTCAAGCGGAATGTCCGCAGCCGCCGCGTCACCACGCGGGGGACAAACCATCTACAGCCCATCACAACACGAGTGGCAGGCCCGCTCGGCAGCGCGTCATCAGGCGACCCCCGCGTGGTGACGCGGCGGGTACGCAACGGCGGCTGATACGCTTTAGAATCTTTGTTTCCTCAAACGGACCACAACCGTGCACGAAGCCAAGATCGCCAACCTGACCGTCGGGCCCGACCGCCCGCTCACGATCATCGCCGGGCCCTGCCAGATCGAATCGCAGGACCTGTGCCTGCGTGTCGGCGAACAGGTGCGCGACCGCTGCGCCGAGCTCGGCCTGCAGTACATCTTCAAGGCGAGCTTCGACAAGGCCAACCGCTCGTCGATCCACACGCCGCGCGGGCTGGGCCTGGACGAAGGGCTCGCGACGCTCGAGCGCGTGGGCAAGGCGCTCGGCGTGCCGACGACGACCGACATCCACGAGCCCTACCAGGCCGACGCCGCGGGGCAGGTCATCGACCTCTTGCAGATCCCCGCGTTTTTGTGCCGGCAGACGGACCTGCTCGTCGCGGCGGCGAAGACCGGCCGGGCGGTGAACGTCAAGAAGGGCCAGTTCCTCTCGCCCCCGGAAATGAGTAATGTCGTGAACAAGCTCGAGGAAGCGGGCTGCCAATCGATGATGCTCACCGAGCGCGGCACGTTCTTCGGCTACAACCGCCTGGTCAACGACATGCCCGGCCTCGAAGACATGATGGACTTCGGCTGGCCGGTGTGTTTTGACGTGACCCACTCAACCCAGCTTCCCGGCGGCGGCGGCACCCACACCGCGGGCCGGCCCGAACGCGCGCCCTTGCTCGCCAGATGCGCCGTCGCGGCGGGCGTGCAGGCCTTGTTTATCGAAACCCACCCGGACCCGAAAAACGCGAAGTCCGACGCCGCGACGATGCTGCCGGTCGATCAGGTGCTGGGGTTGTTGGGGCGGTTGGCGAAGCTGGATGAGGCGGTGAAGGCGCTGTAATTTGCCGCATGTGCACACCAGAACTAAATGAATGTACCCGGGGGGGGATTCGAACCCCCAAGCTGTTTCCAGCCGCCCATATCCCGAAGGAAATCCTGGCGCGTGTGCCACTTTCGCTACCGGGTACATCAAATAGAAGATCTGTCGTTCACGCGGCCTGATCATTCGAAGCGTGCACTTCAAGCTCGGACATCAGCAGAAGATCAAGCACGCTGTAGTCGTCGCCGTCTTTAAACACGATCACCGTACGCCCGGTTTTTGAACGCGCCACGAAATCCGGGTGAGACACGTAAAAGGCGCGCCCGTCGGCCATGTGGATGGTGAACGGGCGGAACGGGGCTTGATGCAGCACGTTGGCAAATTGATCAGTCGCCATATGTCTATTTTAATGCTCGGAAATCGAATCGCTAAATGACAATGCGTAAAACTAATCAAATTTGCCAGTTTCTATGTATCTCGGTTCTAAATCAGTTTATTCAGGTTCACTTTCCCCGCTGCCCCTTCTTCGCTTCCTCATACGCCTTGAGCTTCTTGCGGTCGATCGACGCGACGTAGAGGAAAAACCCCGCCCCGGCGAACATACACAGCGCCAGCGGCAAACCCACCAGCGCGAGCAGGGCATAGTTGTCCGCGTCCGGGCGGTCGGCGCCGGGCAGCGACGTGTTGCCGGCCTTGACCAGCACGCCCCACAACCCCAGCGCACCCATCAGCAGGCCGACCGTGACCAACACCGGCACCGCGGCGATGCGGAACTGCATCATGCTCGTGTCCGGCTTGGGCACGCGTTGTCGGCGGGCGGTCGAGGCGTGGCCGGGGTCGTACGCGGCGCTGGTGCTCCCGCTGAGTTGGGCCAGCGCCGACGCGGAGGCGAGCGACAACTCGTCCAACTCGATCTCGGTCTTTGAGTCGGTCTCGGTCGCGGCCCCGGCATGAGCAACGGGCACGGGATGGGGCTCCCGGGCGATCGGCGACTCGGGCCGGTGGCTCCCGGCCGGCGGGTGGGGGTTGATCGGTGACTCGGGGCGGTGCGGCGAGAGCGGCGGCGCGGCGGGTTTGGGGGCCCGTTCCGGGGCCTGTTCCGGGGTCGCCTCGGGCTCGGCGGGGGCCGATCCGTCGTCATCCATCGCGTTGGCGAGGTCTCGCAGGGCGTCGGCGGGGTCGGTCATGGCGCGGTCTCCCAGGCTGGCAATTGTTTAGTATATCGAAGAATGAACCGATCCCGCCCCAAATCCGTCCGATTGTTATTGATGAAGGCCGATTGGTCGGCGTAGGATGTACTATCAAATCGCGCACGGAAGACTTGCGGAGCCGAACCATGACCCCGATCCAACGCAGCGTGGCGAAAGTGAAACGGCGGGTGGCGATGAACCGGGCCCTGCGCTGGCTGGGCTGGGCGGTGCTCGTCGGCCTGTCCGCCGCGGCGCTGGTCCGCGCGGCGGACAACCTGCTGCCCCTGACCGTCGTGCCCGCCTGGGTCTACTACGCCATCGCGGGCGTCGGCGTCGTCGCGGCGGTGATCGCGGCGGTCCGTCATTTGCCCGACCAGGCCGAGGCCGCGGTGCTCTTGGACGACAAGCTCGGGCTCAAAGACGCGCTGGGCACGTCGCTGTACACCGCCAGCCTCCAAGAGACGAACGAACTGACCGAGCAGGTCGCGCGCGAGGCGGACCAGGCGGCGACGCGTGCCCGGTCGATGGTCGGCCAGGCCGCGCCGATCGGCCTGACGCCGGTGTGGAACTGGACGCCGTTTGCGCTGATCGCGCTGCTGGGCGTGTGGTTCATGATGCCTAAGCATCTTGATCCGATGGGCACCGTCGCCAAGGCCGAGCAGGCGGAGAAGGAAGAACTGCTCGCCGAGCAGGGCAGCGAGGTCATCATCAACACGGTGGACTCGAGCCTAGACCCGCAGGACGCGGATGACACAAGCGAGCAGATCGCCGAGGTCCTGCCGGATGAACTCAAGGACCAGCTCGTGTCGATCTCTGACGAGATCCGCAAGAACCCCCAGGCCGCGGCGGACAAGCTCAAGGAAGCGCAGTCGCTCTTGTCGGACGCCGAGGATCGACTGGGCGAGCAGGCTGACATCGTCGAGGCGGCCTACAACCCCTTGCGCAACGATGCGAGCCGGCTGGACGCGGGCAGCACCGGCCCGGCCGACCAATTCACCCAGGCCATGAACCGCGGCGACTTCGAATCGGCGAAGGATGCGCTCGACAAGATGCAGGATCAGATCGACAAGGGCCAGTTCGATGAACAACAGAAACAGCAGCTGCAGCAGCAGCTCAACAACCTGTCGCAGCAGCTGCAGCAGCAGGCGCAGAACAACGCCCAGCAGCAGCAACAGCAGGCCCAGCAACAGGCCCAGCAGAACCTGCAACAACAGCTGCAGCAGCAGGGCATGAACCAACAGCAGGCCCAGCAACTCGCCCAGCAGATGACCAAGCAGATGGCCCAGCAGCAACAGCAGCAGGGCAACCAGCAGCAACAAGGCAATCAGCAGGGCAATCAACAGCAGGGCAACCAGCAACAACAGGCCAACAGTCAGCAGGGCGGCCAGCAGCAACAGCAGCAAGGCGGTCAGCAACAGCAGCAGGGGACGCAGCAGATGCAGAACCAGTTGCAGCAGGCGTTGCAGCAGCAGGGCATGAGCCAGCAGCAGGCGCAACAACAGGCCCAGCAGATGATGCAGCAGATGCAACAGCAGATGCAGCAGGGCCAGCAGCAGCAAGGCCAGGGCCAGGCCGGTCAGATGCAGCAACAGCTCAGCCAGGGCCTGCAGCAGATGGCCCAGCAGCTTGGGCAGCAAGGACAGCAAGGACAACAGGGACAACAGGGACAACAGGGACAACAAGGCCAGCAAGGCGCCGGCGGCGGCTCGGCGCAGCAGGCGATCAATCAGATGGCGCAGATGCAGCAGCAGCTACAGAAGATGAAGCAGCAGCAGTCGCAGATGCAGCAGGCGATGAACCAGCTCAACCAGATGCAGCAGGGCAACCAGGGCCAAGGCCAAGGCGGCCAGCCCGGCCAGCAGGCCGGAGGCGTCGGCGGTCGTGAGGGCGGCACCGCGCCCGGCGGCAATCCGTACGGCACGCACACGCCCGGCTACCAGCACCAGAGCTACGCCGCCAACGACATCCAGCAGGGCGAAGGCCGGGTCATCGCGTCGTGGCAGGAGAACGGCGAGGTCGCGGCGGGCGAGGCGAAGGTGCAGTTCAACGCTGCGCGGACCGAGGCCGTCCAGGCCGCCGAGCGCGCCGTCACCGAAGACCGCGTCCCGCGCCGCTACCACGAGGGCATCAAGGACTACTTCAAGCAGCTGCCCGAAGACCCGAACGAGGGGCGGGCGCCCGCCGCGCCGCGGTGAGTTCGCCCGCACGCCGACAGCAATGACGACCACCGGCTATTCTGCGTTTGTCATGGCGATGGACCGCGTCGAAAAAAGGCTGCGTCAGGTGTCCGCCGCGCTCGACACCGCGGGGATTCCCTACGCGATTGTCGGCGGCAACGCGGTGGCCGCCTGGGTGTCTCGAGTCGATCCCGCCGCGACGCGCGCGACCAAGGACGTAGACCTGTTGGTCCGAAAGGCCGACGACGAGCGTATCGCAGCGGTGATGAGCGAACTCGGCTTCGAGCGGCAAGACTTGCGTCGGCTGGTGCTATTTATTGACCCCGAAGAGCCGAGCAAACGATCGGGCGTGCATTTAGTCTGGGCCGACACGCTGATCCGCCCGTCCTACACGTGTGCCTCGCCTTCGGTCGAAGAGGCGGTACGCGACCCCGAGGGCTTCGCGGTCCTCGATCTGCCGGCGCTGGTGCGAATGAAGCTTACGTCGTTCCGCGATATCGACCGCGTGCATGTCGCCGACCTCGCGCAAGTGGGTTTGATCGATAACACGGTCCGCGCGGGGCTGCCCGACGCGCTGCAAGCCAGGCTGGAACAAATCCTAAGCGGGCAGGAAGACGACGACTAAAACATTGATCTGCGATGAGGCGGTCCCGAGCCGCTGTTCGTTCATCCAAGGGCTGACCGATCCTCGACGCCACCCTCTTCATCCTGGCCCTTGCTTACCTCGCCGCGGCCGGTGTGTTGGCGATGTGGGTCGCCTGGGCGTTGCCCCGCTTGGCGACGGGCAAGGGCGAGCGAACCAGCAACATCACAAGACCCGCGATCGTGCTCGGCGTGATGCTCGCGCTCGTCGTCGGCGCGTGGTTTGCCTTCGGCCTCGCCGATAAGCTCGACTTCGACCGCCCGCTGTTGCTCCTGCTCGCGCTCATTGCCCTGCCCATCTTCGCGCTCGGCGCGTGGTCGCTCCAACAACTCGGCCCGGCGAGGCGGTGGACCTCCGTCTACCTCCGCGTCTTCGTGCTCCTGCTCATCACCGCGATGCTCGCCGGCTTCCGCACGGTGCAGACGCACGACGAACTGACGGTCGTCTCGCTCATCGACACCAGCGAATCGGTCCGCCGGTTCTATTCGCCCCCGCCCGACGCCGACGGCAACCCGCAGGACTACGAGCAGTGGCTCGCGTCGTACTTTAAGCAGGCCGGCAGCGACAAGCGCGACGAGGACTACTGGTCCGTGCAGACGTTCGACGGCCGACCAACCGTGCTGCTCAGCCCGTCGCTGGGCGAGGTGGCGCTGCCCGTCGGCGTGATCGACCAGCCTTACGACGGGTCGAACCTGCAGCGCGCGATCAATTCGGCCATGGCCACGAACCAGCAGGAAGACGCGGCGCTGCGCATCGTCGTCGCCAGCGACGGTAACGTGGACGGCGAAGTCATGCAGGCCGTGCAGGCCGCGGCCGCGGCGGGCGTGCAGATCGACGTCCTGCCGTTGCAATACAAGGTCCAGGGCGAGGTCATGGTCGAGGCCGTCCGCGCCACGCCCGAGGCGCGCGAGGGCCAGACCATCAAGGTCTCGGTCGAGCTGCGCTCGGCGGACAAGGTCGCCGGCGAACTCATGCTCAAACACAACGACGCGTGGGTCGACCTCAACGGCTCGGCCAAGGGCGAGGGCTTGCCCATCGAGGCGAAGGAGTGGCAGACGCGGCTCGACTCGAACGACACGGGCGTCGGCCTGTACGCCCTGACCAAGTACATCGACCGGCCGATCAGCGAGGCGGGCGTCAACACCTACGAGGCCGTCTTCCTGCCCGCCAAGGGCTCGGGCCTGGCCAACACGATCACCGCCAACGACCGCGGCCAGGCCTTCACCCTCGTCGCCGGCCAGGGCAAGGTGCTCGTCATCGACGGCGTCGGCGGGGAAGCGGGCAAGATCCTCCCCCGAGCCCTCGCCCAACGCGGCATCGACACCGACATGCTCCCCGTTTCCGCCGTGCCCGGCCGGCTGCAGGACATGCGCCGGTACGACGCGATCCTCTTCCACAACGTCCCCGCCGACACCGTCGCGCCCCGCACCCAGAAACAACTGACCCGCTACGTGCACGACCTCGGCGGCGGGTTCGCGATGATCGGCGGGCCCGACTCGTTCGGCGCCGGCGGCTGGACCAACACCGACATCGACAAGTACGTCCTGCCCGTGCAGTGCCAGATCCCCTCGCAGACGATCCTGCCCTCGGGCGCCTTGATCCTCGTGATCGACCGTTCCGGCTCGATGTCCGCGCCCGTCGCCGGCAGCCCGCACAAGCAGCAGAACGTCGCCGCCGAGGCCGCCATCCTCGCGCTCTCGACGCTGTACCCGCAGGACAAGGTCGGCGTCGTCTCCTTCGACACCAAGGCCGACTGGATCGTCAAGCTCCAGTACAACCGCGACCCGCAATCGATCGCCAAGAAGATCGAGTCGATCGGCTCGGGCGGCGGGACCAACATCGCCGCCGGCGTCGAGGCCGCGTACCAGGCGCTCGCCTCGACCGAAGTCAAGAACGAAGCGATCAAGCACATGATCGTGATCACCGACGGCAACGGCTCGATGCCCAACAACTTCCAACTCGGCCCCAAGCTCGCCAAGGCCGGCATCACCGTCAGCACCATCGGCGTCGGCGACGGGCACAACGCGGTCGATCTGCAGGCGCTCGCCCGCACCGGCAACGGCAACTTCTACCCCGTCGTCAACCCCAACAACCTGCCGCAGGTGTTCATCAAGGAAGCGCGTTCGATCCGCAAGAACCTGATCAAGGAACAGCCCTTCACCCCGCGCGTCCGGCCGGTCGCCTCGCCGATCATGGTGGGCATCGATCGCGTGCCGCAGCTGCAGGGATTCGTGCTGACCGGGCCGAAGGACGACCCGCGGGTGTCGATGCCGATCGTCGCGGACGAGGGCGAGCCGATCTTCGCCCACCATCAGGTCGGCCTGGGCCGGTCCGCCGCGTTCACCGCCGACGCGACCAACCGCTGGGCGCAGCAGTGGCTTGGCGACTGGGGCGGGGGCTCGAACTACGCCGACTTCTGGGCCCGCACGGTCCGTCAGATTGCGCGCCCCGCCGCGTCAACCCAGGCCGACCTGAGCGCGACGATCGAAGGCGACACGCTGAGCATCCGCCTCGACGCCGCGGGCGACACCGACTTCGCCGCCGGGCCGGGCAACCGCGCGAGCTTTGGCAACAACCTCGCCGTGCGCGGCAGCGTGCAGGACCCCGAGGGCAACACCGTGGACGTCACGCTCGAGCAGGTCGGCCCGGGCGTGTACGAAGCGCACCTGCCCGCGCACCAGGCGGGCAACTACATCGTCGACTTGCAGATGGTCGGCGGCGAGAGCGAACGCCGGCGCGTCATCGGCGGGGCGAGCAAGCCCGCGGGCGGCGAACTGCGGAACTTCCAATCCAACCTCGCCACGCTCAAGCAGATCGCCGACATGACCGGCGGACGCGTGCTCGATCCGGCCGACCCCGCGTCCGCCCGCCTCTACAACCGCGACACACCGATCGAAAGCACCAGCACCCGCCCGCTCCGCTGGCAGCTCATGCCGTTCCTGCTGCTGCTGTTGTTGATGGACGTCGCCTGCCGACGCCTGGCGTGGGAAGGCCGGGAGGTTTGGGACTGGACACGCACGCGCACCGCCGCGGTGTTGGGTTTGATGCAGAGCCGAAAAGTCGAGAGCGAAGCGACGATGAGCGTGCTCAAAGCCAAGCGCGAACAAACCGCGCAACAACTGAACCAACACGAAGCCGGTCCTGAGCGCAGCGAAGGCCCGGATCGCCCAGCCACCGCGCTTGCCGGCCTCGCCGCCCAAATCAAATCGCGCGACGGTTCGACCTCGACCAGCGACACCAAGACAAAACCCAAGCCCGCGGTCAGCCGAACGCGCAAGTTCGTCGCCAGCGAAGAAGAACTCGCCGCCGCGTCGGACGACTTCAGCACCGCCGTGGGCGGCGCGAAGGAAGGCGCCGACGCCAAGCCGATCATCACCCCCGCGATGCGCAAGAGCGAAAAACCCCAGGACCAGGGCCCGACAACGTCGCGCCTGCTCGACGCGAAGCGCAAGGCGCAGGAGCGGATGAAAGGCAAAGAGGAGTAGTGGTGGAACCGCAGATGAACGCAGATAAACGCGGATTTCAGGCAGCTTTGCCGGTGAATGATCTCACCGAGCGGGTCATTGGGTGCGCTTTCGCGGTTTCCAATACGTTGGGGGCGGGGTTCTTAGAGAAAGTTTACGAAAACGCACTTGCCTTAGATCTTCGACGGGCTGGATTGGCGGTTGAGCAACAGCATCCTGTCCGTGTTTTTTATCACGGCGAGGTGGTCGGTGACTACGTTGCCGACTTATTTGTTGATCAGCGCCTGATCATTGAGATCAAGGCAGTGAAAGCGATTGATCCAGTGCATGTTGCCCAATGCATCAATTATTTGCGAGCCAGTCAGTTTCATGTCGGCTTGCTGTTGAACTTTGGAAAACCCACACTCGAAGTGAGACGCCTCGTCCACCAACTCCCCGAAAAGGATTGAATCTGCGTTCATCCGCGTTCATCTGCGGTTACATAAGGATCGAACAGCCATGGCCATCCCCGACAATCCTGCCAATCAACAATCCATCCTCCAGCAGGCCGACCAGTTCCGCGACGCGTACAAGGCCGTCCGTGCCGAGATCGCCAAGATGATCGTCGGCCATGACGAGATCATCGACGGCGTACTCACCTGCCTGTTCACCGGCGGCAACGCGCTACTCGAAGGCGTGCCCGGCCTGGGCAAGACGCTGCTGATCCGCTCGCTCTCGCAAGCGCTCTCACTAGACTTCTCGCGCATCCAGTTCACGCCCGACCTCATGCCCGCGGACATCACCGGCACGACCATCGCCGTCGAACAACAGCACGACGACGGCTCGACCAGCCGCGTCTTCCAGTTCCGCAAGGGACCGATCTTCGCGCAGATCATCCTCGCCGACGAAATCAACCGCGCTACGCCCAAGACCCAGTCCGCCATGCTCGAAGCGATGCAGGAACGCTCGGTCACCGTCGGCGGGACGACCTACGACATGGCCAAGCCCTTCTTCGTCATGGCCACGCAAAACCCCATCGAGCAGGAAGGCACCTACCCTTTGCCCGAGGCGCAGCTGGACCGGTTCATGCTCAAACTCGAGGTCGGCTACTCGACGCGTGACGACCTGCACGAGATCGTCAACCGCACGACCAAGGCCGAGTCGCCGACGATCAACCCCGTGCTCGACGCGGACAAGATCGTCAATTTCCAGAAGGTCATCCGCCAGGTCATCATCGCCCCGCACGTGCAGGACTACGCGATCCGCGCCGTCCTCGCGACGCACCCCGACGGCGAGTTCGCCGGGAGCCTCGCAAGACAGTTTCTGCGCTTCGGCGGCAGCCCCCGCGCCTGCCAGGCGCTCGTCCTCGGCGGGAAGGTCAAGGCGCTATTAGACGGCCGGGCCCACGTCAGCGTCGAAGACATCAAGTCGATCATGCTGCCAGCCCTGCGCCACCGCGTGCTGCTGAACTTCGAAGGCCAGGCCGAGGGCGTGACGCCGGATATGGTCATCAACGACATCATTGAGAAACTACCGGTTGAGGCCGCGGGGTTGAAGGTTTAAGAGAAGTTCGTTTTTATCACAGAGGGCACGGAGGCACAGAGGTCACAGAGCAAGGCCAACCCAACTTGTTGTCAACATGATGTCGGACATTGAACTGCCAATTACTTTTGATTTCCCTGATGATCAGCAATGCTTGACTTGCTCGCACTATCTTCAGTCAGGTATGTCAATGGATGGTAAAGCAGGTTACTGCCTTTATTGGACAAAAAAGGTATGTGCTAAAGTCGTCACCAAAGAGACTCACGGATGTTCTCAATACCGTAAGAGTAAAGACGAGAGGGCATCGCTAAGTTGGCGGAAAATTCCTAAGTTTATTTGGATCAGATTGCACAGTGATTGGTCAAAAGGGATTTCTCCGTGACCTCTGTGCCTCTGTGCCCTCTGTGATTAAGCGAAGCGCAACCAAACCATGACCCAACTCAACTCCCAAACCCGCCAAAGCAAGACCGGCGACCTGCTCTCGCCTGACTTCATGCGTCAGCTCGACAAGCTCGACGTCATGTCGCGGAAGATGCTGCGCGGCACGCAGCAGGGCGAGCGGCGGACCAAGAAGAAGGGCCAGTCCGTCGAGTTCGCCGACTACCGCAACTACGTCGTCGGCGACGACCTGCGCTTCGTCGACTGGAACCTCTACGCCCGGCTGGACAAGCTCTTCGTCCGCCTGTTCATGGAAGAGGAAGACCTGTCCGTCTCGCTCGTGCTGGACATCACCGGCAGCATGGACTACGGCGAGCCGAACAAGCTCGACTACGCGAAAAAACTCTGCGCCGCGCTCGGCTACATCTCGCTGACTCACTACAACCGCACCAGCCTCTACACGATGGCCGACGGGTTGCTCGAGTCTTCGCAGGGCCTGCGCGGTCGCCGGCCGATTCCGCAGATGCTCCAGTTCCTCAATCGTCAACGCGCGCTGCCGCCCGACGCCCAACGGCCCGGCGACATGACTTCGGCGTTCAAGTCGATCATGATCGCCAACCAGCGGCCCGGCGTCGTTATCGTCGTCAGCGACTTCTGGGACAAGGGCGAGGTCGGCGAAGCGTTCCGATTCCTCGCCGGCGACAAGCGCGATGTATATCTGATCCACCTGCTGTCGCCGCAGGAAGTCGACCCGGTCAAGGGCAAGGTCGTCGGCGACCTGCGCCTGACCGACCTGGAAGACGGCGACGTCGCGGAAGTCTCCGTCAGCCCCGCACTCATCAAGAAGTACAAGGCGACGCTGCAGGCCTACTGCAACCACATCAAGGACGAGGCCCACCGCCGGGGGCTGGCGTACATGATCTCGGAGACGGACGTGCCGTTTGAAACCTTAGTCTTGAAGTACCTGCGGCAAAGAGGGTTGCTGGCGTAATGGGATTTATTTCACTCCTCACCGCTGGCATCGCCGCTGGGATCACGATCCCGGCCCTGGTGTCGTTGTACTTCCTCAAGCTCAAGCGCAAGCGGATGGTCGTGCCGTCGACGCTGCTCTGGCAGCGCGCGGTGCAGGACCTGCAGGTCAACGCGCCGTTCCAGAAGATCAAGAACAACCTGCTGCTGTGGGTGCAGTTGTTGCTGCTGCTGCTCTTGCTGGTCGCGATGGCTCGGCCGACGCAGAACGCGCTCGCCGACCCGGGCACGCGGGTCGTGATCGTGATCGATCACAGCGGGTCGATGAACAGCACCGACGCCGACGGGGAGACGCGCCTGAAAGCCGCTAAGCAACGCGCGCTTCGCGTGGTGGACAACCTCGACGCGGGCGGGACGCAGGACGCCGGGGCGGGCGCGATGGTGATCGCATATGCGCACCGCGCGGTGGTTGTGCAGGACTTCACGACCGACCTCGCGCGCGTCCGCCGGGCGATCCGCGAGATCGAGCCGACCGACCAGGCGAGCCACCTCGACACCGCGGTGGCCGCGATCGAGCCGCAAGCCCGGCAGGCGTCGGGTGACGATGCGCTGTTCGTCCACATCTTCAGCGACGGCCGGGTGACACAGTCGACCGACGAGCCACTCGCGCTCGCCAACGCCGAGGTGCGTTACCACCGCATGGCCGAGGCGACCGACTACGCGGACAACCTCGCGATCGCCGCGCTCAGCGCCCGGCGTGACTTCGAGAAGCCGCAGCTCGTCCAGGTCTACGCGCGCCTGCTGAACTTCAACGACCGGGCGGTGACGACGACGGTGCGTTTCAAGGCCGACGACCGCGTGCTCTCGACCCGCCGGGTGACGGTACCCGCAGCGCAAAAACGCGCGGACGTGTCGCCCGGCAAGAAGCCGACGCCGGGCGAGACCGGGCTGACGTTCGACATGACCTGGCTGGGCGACGCGCTGATCACCGTCAGCCACGACCACGACGATTTGCTGAGCGCGGACGACACGGCGCGGACGTTGCTGTCGCCCTCGCGCGAGCTGCGTGTGCTGCTGGTGACGACGGGCAATATCTACATCGAGCGCGCGTGCCGATCGATCGCGGTCGAGCACCTCGTGCAGATGACGCCCGAGCAGTACGAGAAGCAGGACCCCAAGCGGCTGCGACGCGGCGGCTGGGACGACGCGGCGGTCACCGGCGCGAGCGGCGCGGCGGACGAGGGCTTCGACGCGATCATCTTCGACCGCTACGCCCCCAAGGACGCGCCGCTGATCAATTCGCTGTACTTCGGCGTCGCGCCGCCGATCGAGGGCTTTGAGCGCAAGGACACGCGCCCCCAGTCGCCGAGCAACGAGCTGATCACGCAGTGGGACCGGTCGAGCGAGTTGTTGCGCAACGTCGAACTGAGCGACATCCCGCTGCGCCGGCCCGGCCGGCTGATCGTGCCGACCGACGGCAAGGTGCTCGCGATCGGGCGCGAGGGGCCGGTGATGGCGGAGGTCACGCGAGACGGCGTTCGTCACGTCGCGGTGAGCTTCGACCTCTTCGAGTCGGTCTGGCCGCTACGGATCAGCTTCCCGGTCTTTTTGCAGAACACGCTGCCGACGCTCGGCCTGGATGCGAGCGTGACCGACGCGGGCATCGACTACCGCACCGGCGAGAACGCCGTGGTTTTGGCGGACAAAGAGATCGAGGAACTCACGTACACCGGCCCCGACAAGGTCAAGGTCAGCGCCCGCGCGATCGGCAACACGCTCACCGTCGACGCCTTCCCCCGCGCGGGTCTCTACACGACCGACGCCGACGTGCCGACGCGTTACAAGCAGTTGGCCGTGAACCTCGCGGACTCGGCCGAGTCGGACCCGCGCGTCGCCGAGACCTTGAAGATCGGCACGTCGAGCGTGAAGGGCCAGGCCCAGGCGGTCGAGATCCGCAAGGAGATCTGGCCGTGGTTCATGTGGGGCGCGCTGGCGGTCCTGTTGTTGGAGTGGGCGATGTATGCACGAAGGATGCATATCTGATTAATCGTCTTCGACGATTTGGTCTCGATAAGCCCGCCAGGCTTCCAATCCTTTAGTCGGATTGTCGGCTTGATCTAGCAGGGCACCTGAAGAGCAGTCGATCGCTTGGTATGCACCATCTTTACAGAGCGCCAATATTGGTGCAACGATTTCGTTCGATGCGCGGATGTGTAGCATCATGCTATCTGCCGGGTCATCGTCGCCGAGGTTGAACTCGATTGACCCAAACGGAGACTCAAACATACCCCAGGCAGGGTCGGACCAGTCTGTTCCCGGGAAGTGCTTGAGTACCTTGTTGTGGATTTCTACGATCGAGCCAAGGGATTGAGGTTCGGCGTCGTCGGGGATTTCTTCAATGGATTCATAAACCTTTGCGAAACGCACGATGGAGATATCCCAACTCATCACGTTCCTTTCCATAGCAGATTGCGGATCCGGAATAGCATGACGTCAACACGCCATCATAATGAAGGCTTTGCGTCGTGCCGACTTCATTTTGATTTGGTTAATACAGACGCGAAGATAATGCGTACTTAGCAGTATTCAAAGACACGCCGCGTCCTCAAACTTCCCGATCAACTCGATCTGGATCTCATCGACCGTGAAGCCGGTGCGCTCGCGGATCGTGTCGAGCACGTCCTGGGGCAGGTGGTCGAGGATGATCTGCGAGACGTCGTCGGGGGCGTCGGCGACTTGACCGGTCCGGCGGTCGCGGAGATGGGTGTGCGGCTCGCGGTGCGCGTCATATCGGGCGCTGCCGTTGAGGCCGGCGTCGGGGAGTTTCGCGATCAAGCCCGCGTCGGTGAAGACCTCCAGCGCGTTGTAAACCGTCGCCAGCGACACGCCGGGCAACGCGTCCTGCACCTGCCGATATAGCTCGTCCGCGGTGGGGTGGCAGCGTGACTGCGTCAGCGCGTGATAGATGGCTTTACGCTGCTTGGTGCAGCGCAGGTTGTGCTTGGAAAACAGGTCCGCGGATGGGTCGTCGCATTCACAACTCATGTGTACCGAATCATATCGGCTGTTTTGTGGAGAATCCACAGCAGGCGGGGAATTGCGACTGAGTTGCGAATCAGGAGTTTGGAGCAAGGAGCAAGGAGCAAGGAGCAAACAACTAGAAGCTGTGAGTCTGGGTGGGCGGGGTTGGTAATGCATGGCGGCGATGATCGGCTGGGCGTGCACGAGCCGTCATCTTCCATGCGATTCGCCCAACTCCGAACTCCCAACTCCTACCTCCTGTCTCCCAACTCTCTACCCGATACACTGTGCCGCTCATGGCGAGCAAGACACGCGGAAAGACCGGCAACCCGAACGCATCCCTGACTTACGCGCAGTCTGGGGTGGACATCGCCGCGGGCGACGCGGTCGTCGGGCTGATCAAGCACCACATGCGGCGGACCTACGGCCCGCGCGTGCTCGGCCGGCATGGCGCGTTCGCCGGCTGCTTCCGGCTGGACTACAACGAGAAACTGTTTAAACGCAACTACGCCGACCCGGTCCTCGTCGCCTGCACCGACGGCGTGGGGACGAAGGTCCTGCTCGCGGTGCAGACCGGCATCCTCGACACGATCGGCCAGGACTGCGTGGCGATGAACGTCAACGACATGATCGTCCAGGGTGCCGAGCCGCTGTTCTTCCTCGACTACGTGGCGGTGCACGAGGTCATCCCGCAGCAGACCGCCGATATCATCAAGGGCGTCGCCGATGGCTGCTCGCTCGCGGGCTGCGCGCTGTTGGGCGGTGAAACGTCGGAGATGCGCGACGTTTACAAGAAGAACGACTTCGACCTCGCGGGCTTCGCGGTCGGCGTGGTGGAGCTGAAGAAGGTCATCGCCGGGCCCGAACGCGTGGAGGCGGGCGACGTCGTGCTCGGCCTGGCGTCGAGCGGCGTGCACGCCAACGGCTACTCGCTGGTCCGCGCGATCATCAAGCAGAAGAAACTCAAGCTCGACAAGGCGTACAAAGAACTTGAAACCGACCGCACGCTCGGCGAAGTCCTGCTCGAGCCGACGCGCATCTACGTCAAGCCGATCATCGAGGTCCTGCACAAGTACAAGGTCAAGAAACCGATCAGCGGCATGGCGCACATCACCGGCGGCGGCCTGCCGGGCAACCTGAACCGCGCGTTATCCGACAAACTCGACGCGAAGCTGGACCGGGGCAGTTGGGACGTCCCGCCGATCTTCAAGTTCCTGCAGGACAAGGGCAACGTCGCGGACGCGGAGATGTTCAAGGTCTTCAATATGGGCATCGGCTACACGCTGATCGTCCGCCCGCACTTCGCCGACGCGGTCCAGCGGCAGCTGCAAAAGGCCGGCGAAACGGTGTACCGCCTCGGCGAGATCGTGAAGGGCGGCGGGAAGGTGCGGTTGTAGGGCGTGCTCTGGCTTCTCCGTGTTGCTTCCACGCAACATCCCGCCCCAGCCCGGCGGGCGCGAAAACGGCGTTCAAACGCGTTATCGGCCTATATTTTCCTCTTAAACAACGTAATAGCAAGGGTTTAATCGGACTTCCGCGAGGCGCGTTCACATTCGTCTCGACAAGGCGGTCTGGCGTGGTACAAATGCGTAGACCCGCCAAGCCTCTTCGTGAAAGCCCCGCCATGGACGAAAAGACCTTCCAGACCAAGCTCGCCAACCTCATGAGCGAGATCTCCACGCTGCCCAAGGCCGAGCGGCAGAAACTCGCCAAGCTCGCCGAGCAGACCCGCGAACGGCACACGAAGATGAAAAAGACCGTAGGCGACCTGCAGGAGTCGCTCGACTACCTCCGCCTCTCGATCAAGTACCTCGTTTTCGACCTCGAAGCCACCCGGCGGGAAAACCAGTACCTCCGCGACATGATCAACAAGCAGCAAGCCAACGGCGACCACGCCGACGACCCGCACGACGACTCGGCCGAGTAACCGGCTTACAGACTCGACCGGCTCGATTGACTCACGAGGCGCGATCCCACGATCGCAACAGACGCAGACCCGATCCAACGAGAAGCCCGCTTCCCTCCCGGAAGGCGGGTTTTCTCGTGCGCGACGCCCACGCACGCAGCGAATTGCGGCCTCCGATCGTCCGGAAACGCTTGGCATTTGTTTGTGGCTCAACGTAGAATCAGGGGTCCTGTCAATGATCCTTTCTGGAGTGCCCGCGATGCCGCGAATCCACCGCCGTGCCTTTACGCTGATCGAACTGCTGGTCGTGATCTCGATCATCGCGCTGCTCATCGCGATCCTGCTGCCCGCGTTGAGCGAGGCCAAGCGACAGGCCGTCATCATGCAGAACGCCACCCACCACCGCGGGATCCACCAGGCGTTCGTCATGTACGGCGAAACGAACGACGGCTGGTACCCGGGGCTGGAGAAAGGGCGGGCAGGCAATGGCCTGCTAGCCCCAACCCGCAGCGGAAAGCCGACGAGCTCGGCACGCACTCAGGGGGACAACCCCGCGACACGGTTCGCGATCATCGTGGACGAAGACTTGGTCTCGTCCGATTACGTGATCAGCCCGGCCGACCCTTACCCGCGCGAAGCTTGGAGCTTTGGTAAAACCGGTAAGGATTCAAACAACTCCGCTTTCAATTGGCGAAACTTTTCGTACGCCGTGGAAGAATGGCATGGTGGAACGAAAGGGATGAATCGGTACAAGGTCGCTGCGGGACACATCGACCACATGGGCTCGAAGACGCCGATGGTTGCAGACCGGATCATCGTCGTGCTCAATCAGGAGTACACCAATCCCGACGCGTACATCGGCTTGTACTCCAAGAGTCCCGGCGCGTTTATGATGGGCTTGGCATGGAACGACGGGCACACGACGATCGAGAACTCGACGATCGTCGACACCGAGTTTGGTCCGTACCGTAACGAAAGCGACAACATCTACCAGCGTACGCACGAAGACGTCAGCGTGATCAGCACGCCGAGGCCGACCGGCAACCTCTCCATCCACAGCAAGTTCGCCTATCAAAATCCGTGGAGCCACCAGAGCCCCGACCGGCCGAAATGAGGTTCTCGTAAGACAGTGTTTTGATCGACGCACGCCCCGGTGCGCAACGGCTATCATGCATCGACCCGACGCCGGCCCGGCACGGATGACCGCGGCCCCGACTCCGTCTTCGAGCGATAGCCAAGCCATGAACCAAGACAACGCCCCGTTCGACCCCTTCCGCGCCGCGATGCACGCGATGGACGCCGCCGCGACCGGCCAAACCGATCACGGCCGCCTCGCCCACCAGGTACCCGCCGACGACCCGCGGTACCAGCCCGCGCGACTCGCCCCGCCCCAGATCGGGCGCTACCGCGAGATGACCATCGACGAGCTGTTGCTCGAAAACCGCGTCATCTTCCTGCTCGGCGAGATCAACACCGGCTCGGCCATGGGCGTGGTCATGCGCCTCCTTCACCTGCAAAACCAAAAGCCCGGCCAGGACATCCACCTCTACATCAACTCGCCCGGCGGCAGCGTGGACGACACCCTCGCCATCATCGACACCATGACGCACATCTCCTCCGAGGTCGCCACCTACTGCATCGGCAAGGCGATGTCCGGCGGGGCCCTCACCCTCGCCGCCGGCCAGAAGGGCAAACGCTACTGCCTGCCCCACGCCAAGGTCATGATCCACCAGCCCTACGGCGGGCTCTACGGCCAGGCCAGCGACGTCGAGATCCAGGCCGAGGAGATCCTCAAGACCAAGGACGAGCTGAACAAGATGCTCGCCGGCTTCACCGGCCAAACCGTCGACCGCATCCAGGAAGACTCCGAACGCGACCGCTTCTTCGGCGCCCAGGCCGCGCTCGAGTACGGCCTGGTCGACGAGGTCCTCAGCCCGCCGGACGCGGAGAAGAAGTAACGCGCTCGATCCGCCGACCCCAAGCCTCCCAGCCCGCTGACCAGCGGGTTTTTCATTGTGCTCAAACCGACGGGAGGACGGTGTGGCCGGTCCCGATCAGTTCGCGTTCGCACAAGCGGGCGCGATGTCGCCCGTCAAGGTATTCGCGTGAGCGCCCGGGCTGATCGCCCTCGACCCGGCGATCGGTGCCCGGCAACGGCAGGCGTGATCGTCGTCACGCCGAACTTCTGCTAATTTACGGTCGATCCGCTCGACACTCGTTTGGGCAACCGCGATCCGTCAATCACGTACCCGATGAGGAGGACCACCGATGTTCACCGCTACCAAAGACCTCGTGCTCCCCGCCACCGTCACCGGCAGCTGGCCGCGCCCGCGCTGGTTCGACGTGTGCATGTGGGGGCGCCCGCTGGATACCTGCATGCTCGACGTCAAGTGGCGCGAGCAGTTCCAGGACGCGCTGTCCACCGTGGTCAGCGACCAGGAACGCGCCGGGCTCGACCTGATCACGCTCGGCGACTACCACCTGGACGAAGACTTCGCCGGCCGGTCCTGGCACCACTTCCCGCTGCAGCGCTGGTCGGGGCTCACCGGCGACCTGATGCAGCCCGACGAGACCACCGCCGACTGGCTCCGCTACCCGCCGGGCACGCTGCTCAACGAGATCTACACCGCCTGGCGCTGGCCGCACGTCACCGGCAAGATCGACGCGCCCCCGCAGGGCATGGGCTACGACAAGCTCTGGCGCATGGGGCAGGCCCGCACGCCCCGGCCGATCAAGTTCGGCACCTGCTCCGCGCAGGTCATGGGCCTGTTCCTCGACATCCACACCGACGCATACAAAGACAAAGAACAGGTCGTTTGGGACATGTCCGTCGCGATGAACAAGGAGCTGCTCAAGCTCAAGGAAGCGGGCGCGACCGTCATCCAGGTCGAAGAGCCCTGCCTGCACTTCATGGCGAACACCTTCGGCGCGAAGGACTCACGCGTCAAGCACATGATCGATTGCTTTAATCGCGAGGTCGAAGGGCTCGACGACGTCGAGGTCTGGATCCACACCTGCTGGGGCAACCCGAACATGCAGCGCGTCATGGACGAGACCAGCTATCAGGCCTCGATCGACCTGTACCTCAATGAAATGAAGGGCGACGTCTGGACCGTCGAGATGTGCGACCGGCACTTCCAGGACATCGAATTGTTCGGCAACTACAAGGGCAAGATGCCCAAGAAGCTCGCCATCGGCGGGGTCAGCCACCGCACGCTGCAGGCCGACCGGCCTAACGAGGTCGCCGAGCGCATCCGCGGGGCGCTCAAGCACGTCGAGCCCAACGAACTGATCGTTTCCAGCGACTGCGGTTTTGGCCGACAGGGCTGCAACCGCGAGATCGCGTTCTACAAGGCGTCCGCGATCGCACAGGGCTGCAACATTGTCCGCGAAGAGCTCGGCCTGCCGACCAAGTACATCGCCTCCGCCGACGCGAAGCTGCAGACCGATGTCCTGATCAAGCGCGATCGTTAAGGGTATCGCGGGCGACGCGAAGCGTGTTGTTCACTTGTTTTTTCGCGGTTAGAGCATTCTCAACCCACCCGTAGCGTGTAGCCGCAGTGCCTGAAGCAGTTTTGTGCGTCGCTGGGTGTGACCTGTTCCAGCACCGACTGCATCGCCTCCCACAACGCACGACGGGTTCGGCAGGCCAGTGAGCGCAACAGCTGCTTGACCTTCGAGAACACCATCTCGATCGGGTTGTAGTCCGGGCTGTACGGCGGCAGGAACACCAGC
>JBKAGS010000025.1:0-149828 GCA_046290505.1 Phycisphaeraceae bacterium
CGCACGAAGCTACCAGGGCCGACGCCGCGAGATGGGGCTGATGGCGGTCGCCCACAACATCATGGTGATCGCTATCGTTGGGCTTTTCTACAGGGCAGGTTAAGTACATTTTACGTGATTGCTGAGCGTCGCTTTCGCGCGCCCATGGCGTGCGGGATCGGAAAAGAAACTATGAAAGCCGGGTCTTTGCGGGCTCCCTTCGGGTCAGAGCCTCAGGATCGAAGACAGACGCCGGGCACCCATCGGGCTTCGCCGGGGCTCAATCCAAGCCCATCAAGCCCAACTCGTGCCTGGCCCAGACGCGCCATTCGATGCGGGTGTCCAGGGCCGCGACGGCGCGCAGCAAGTTCACCGTCTCGGCGGTGCGGTCGCCGCGCTGGATCAGGGTGCGGGCGAGGTTGGCCTGGTAGTCGATCGTGCCGGGGTCGAGCTGGACGGCCTGTCGGAAGCGTTCGATGGCGTCGTCGAGCTTGTTCGCCTCGATGAGCGTCAGGCCGAGGTTGTTGTGCGGCGCGGCGCGCTGGGGCATGAGCTTGATCGCGTCGTCGAACTCGTGGGCGGCGCGGTAGAAGTCGCGCTTGAGGTAGTAGACCTTGCCGAGGTTGTTGTGGGCCGGGCCGAACTCGACGTCGGCGTCGAGGGCCTTGAGGAAGGCCTGCTCGGCCTGGTAGAGCTCGCCCCGGTCCAGGTGGGCCAGGCCCTTGTCGTTCGCGGCGCGCGCGGCGTCGGTGTCGCGCAACGGCTCGGCGCGGATCGTGCGGTAGCGGGCGGGGTCGGGGCCTTGGCTCGGCGGCGATTGGCAGGCGGGCATCCCGGCGCCCAGCACGAACAACGCGGCGAAGGCGCCGGCGAGGCGTCCCAAGGCAATCGGCTTGTCGCGGTGAATCGGCATGGCGGTCATTCGGCTCCAACGGGCGCGGCCGGCGGTCGGGTTCGGCGGGTCGGTCAGCGATCGGTGTCCGGCGGGTCGTAGATCAGGTACGTCAGGGTCACGTCGGCGTCCCAGCGGTTGCCCCGTGTTTCGCCGCTGGGCGTGGTCAGGCGCAGCTCGCTGACGGTCAACGGCGAATCGTAGGTCAACTCGTGGGCGAGCGCGCCCAGCTGGTCCAGCGTCAGCCCGCGGGTGAGCAGCACGGCGGGCTTGCGCGTGTAGGGCGTGTCGCCGACGCGACGCGACGGCTTGTGGTCGATGCCGCGGCGCCAGTCCCCGACGAGCCCGACCGCCTGCGCGGCCTGATCGATCTGCTGGGCGAGGTTTTCTTCCTGGCGGGCGCTGTCGGGGTCGTCGCTGGCGACGGCGTCCCGTTCGCGCAGCGCTTCGATTTGCCGGGCGATGCGTTTGGACTCGGCCAGCTCGCGTGCGCCGGCCTGCGCGGCGTCGCGCCGGTCGATCATGCGCAGCGTGGACCAGCCGGCGGCCAAAGCCAGCAGGACGAGCATCAGCCCGGCGAGGGCGGCTTGTCGCTTTTGCGCCGGCGTCATGGGGCGTGCTCCGCGGGCGTTTGGGTTTGCGATGGCGATCGGGCTTGTGTGTGCGCGATCGGCCGGGCCTCGAAGTCGTAGCCCCAGCTCGCGTCGCCGAGCAGGCGCGGGCTGGGCGGGTCCACGTCGTATCGGCCGGTCTGCCGCAGCGCGTTGGCGAGTTGTTCGGGCACGACGCTGCTGATCGCCCGGCCGTCGATGCGGACCTTGCCCGGCTGGACCGACAGGGCCTGGATTTGGTAGCGCATCGACTCGGGCTGGTTGGTGGGCAGCGCGCTCAGAACATCGTGCAGTTGCGTGAGCGCGGAGGTCGGGTGCAGCGGCTCGGTGTTTGTGCTGCGGGCGTGGGACCCGTTCGTCGCCCGCCCGCCGAGGCCCTCGAGCTTGCGCTGTTCGCTGAGCAGGCGGTTGCGTACGCCGACGGCCGGGACGCCCTGCGCGTCGGGGAACGCTTGCTTGTAGGCGTCGGCCTGTGCGGCGTTGAAGGCGTCGGCCTGCTGGCCGTACTGCGCGGCGCGCCAGGCCGTCACGCCGATCACGCAGGACAAGAGCAGCGCGACCGCCGCGGCGAGTAACGCGGCCGGCCGCTGGTACGCCTGGTACCGCCCGGGCGCGGCGAGCGCGTCGCGACGCAAGTCGATCCATGCCGCGGCGTCGCCGGCCAGGACCTTCGCGGCGTGGGAAGCCGCGGCGGCGTCGGGTTCGGTCGTTTCGCATGTCACCCAGTCGCAGCCGGGCGCGTCGGGCATACCCGATGGCGTGTTGACGACGAGCTTGATCGGCCTCTCCTCGGCTTGTCCGCCCAGCGCGTCGAGCTGCTCGGCGAGCGCGACCTCGTCGGTCAGCCACCACCAGCGAAGCGGCACGCCGCGATCGAGCTGGACCAGGTCGGCGGGCGTCGCGAGGTCTGCGTCGGTCGGCGAGACCAGCACGCCGTCGGCGTCGGGGTGCGGGTCGGCGTAGCAGGCCCCGGCGAGCAGCGCGGCCGGGCACAGGTGCGCGACATCGAGCCCGGCCTGTTCCAACGCCTCGACGATCGGGCGCAGGCGATCCAACTCGGCGCAGACCCCCAAGGCCCGGCTGCGGTGCTCGGCGTAGTCGGCCACCGCGTCTTCGGCGGACAACGGCAGGTGCTCCTCCAACAAGTACGCCATCGCCCGGCGACGCGCACCACGGCCCAGCGCGTCGGTCGCGATCGTCGCGCTCAAACACCAGTGCGAAGGCAACGCAACCACAACCGGCCCCGCCCCGCCGAGCTGGTCGTACTCGGCCGCCGCGGCGCGCGCCCGCGTCAACAGGTCGGCGTCATCTTCGCACACCACCGCGCGCACCACGACGCCCGGCTCGCCCACGCACGCGACGCGCCACGCCCGGTCCTCGACAAAGACGGTGCACCGCCCGCTCATCGCTCGTCGTTGCTCCATCGGCTCATGGGGTGCTCGCGGTGAGTTCGTGTTGGGTCTCGCGGTAGGTCACGGTCGCCTGCTGGTTGCCCACCGCATCGACGGTCACCGTGCCCGCGGGGTCCTCGAACCGCTGGCCGGGCTTGACCCATCGCTCGGTCCCGTCGGACAGGCGGAAGTACGCCATCGACTGGCCCGGGTCGGCCGCGTCCTGCACCGTGCCGAGCAGCCGCGCGCTCAAGGGCGGCGGGGTCACGACGACGGGCGGGGGGTCACGCAAGGGCCGGCGTAGGTCCAGCGCACCGAGCCCGTGTAGCTGTTGCAGCGTCGGCCCGCGCGTCGATGCGTCGGCGGGGTCGGCCGCGTTCGTGCGCGTCGTGCCGCCGGGCTTCGCCGTCGGCTCGGCCACGCGCGCCGGCGACAGCACGCCCCACCCCAACACCCACAGCGCGAGCCCGAGCACCGATACGGCGCCCCACTTCAACACGCGTTGGGTCTGCTTGGTCGTCATCGCGGTTTACCAATCCATGTCGTAGCGCTGTAGTGGGTCCGGCCGTTCTTCTTCGTCTTGCGCTTCGGCGTTTGCGTGTGCGTCGGGCGCCCCCCGGCCGGCCGACGCCCCGGCCCGCGCCGCCTCGTCGGTGAGCGTTTCACCTTCTTTCACAGGCGTAAACACACGCACCGAGTAGCTGTACCACGACCGCGTCGGCCCGCGCGCCACGACCCACAGGCCCTGCGCCCGGCTCGTCTCGGTGAGCAGGGACCGCGCGCGCTGCCGGCCTTCCTGCGACACGCCCGGCACTTGTTTCATCCACTCGTCCACGCCGAGCTCGGGCGACGCCTTGCGCGCTTCAACGAGCGCGTGCACGCCCTCGTCGCCGAGCACCGGGCCGAGCACCTGCGCGACCACACGGCCGCCCGCGTGCGCGAGTTGCAGCCTGCCGTCGCCCCAGCAGGTCACGCGCGCCGCGGGACCGGGCGCGTCCGCCGTGCCCAGCAGCGCGGCCGGGTCCGCGGGGTCGAAGAGCTGCCCGTAGCCCGCGTACTGCTCAACCCGTACATCGTCCGTGTCGACTCTTGTGCCGTCGGCGTTCAACCCCACCATCGGCCGCAACACGACGCGCGTCGGACCGGCTGACGCGCCCGCGCCGCGGCCCGATCGCGCCAGCGATTCCAACGCCGGGCGCACCGGTCGGTCCTCGAGCAGCTGCCCCATCGCCGAGGGGTTGTACTTCGCCTGCTCGTTGGTCAGCACCAGGTCGTAATCGATCCCCGCCAGCGTGCACGACACCCACAGGTGCGCGCCCGGCTCGGGCCGGGGCGCGCCGGCGATCGGCTCGCCCGCCTCGTCGACCGGCAGCCGCTGCGCCGCATCCAGCAAGCCCGCCGCGCGCGGCAACAGCGTCGACCGGCAGCTCGTCACCGCCCACCGCCGTTGGAGCGCTTCGGTCGCCTCCCTGCTCGACAGCGCCTCGCTCGCGCTCTGACGCGCCGCCGCCGTGAGCGCCACCGCCGCAACCATCAGCAGCACCAGCACGAGCACCAGCGCGAACCCGCGTTGTCGCCTGCGGTCCGTCACCTCGGCTTGCTCCTCTTCACGCTGCGGCTCAGCACGACCTGGCGATCGACCGCCGGCGTCTGTTCATCGTCGCCCCACACGCGCAGCCGCCAGACCGCGTCGCTCGGCCGTTCGGCGTCGTCATCCGCTTCGCCTTCCTGCAACGCGTCGCGCTGCGGCGCGATCAACTCGAAACGCGTCACGCCCGCGCCGACCAGCGCCCGCCGTGCGTCGCGCTTCGCCTCGGTGTCCAGCGGTTGTTCGCTGCGGAACACCCAGGGCACGCCATCCACGTCTTCGATGAAGTACCGCACGCGGACCGGGCGCTGGGCGCGTTCGTTCGTGACGGGGTCGAAGCCGCAGTGGCCGATGAACGCGATCGACCGCGCACCGACTTCGTCGATGACCGACGCATGTTCTATGTCCTCGCGGAGCAGGTCGGCGAACGCCTGGGCCGAGTCGATCTTGTTCCGCGCCTCGCCCTGCTGCGCGGCCGCCTCGGCGGGCTGGACGACGTTGGTGATGACCGACAACACGCCGACCATCAGCACCGCGAGCAGCACCGATGCGAGTAGCAGTTCGAGCAGCGTAAACCCGTGCGTCTTACGCATCGCCGGCCCCCCGCTTTCGCTTATCTTCCCGCTGTTTCTCGCGCTTGTCCTGCTCGGCTTCCGGGTCGGGCAGGACCAAATCAACCACGATCAACGGGCCGTTGTTGCGTGTCGCATCGTCGTCGCCCTGCCGTGCTTCACGCGCCGGGTCCATGATCTCGACGCGGACGACGCGCACGCCCAGCGCGGCGACCTCGGCGTTGTCGACCACGCGCGTGCGCCAGCGCAGCCGGTCGCCGCCGGGTAGCGCGCCGTCTTCGCCGACGGGCACGCCCCCCGGCGACGCCCACCAACCCGCGATGAGCCGGTCGGCGCGCTCGACAGCATTGGCCTGCGCGCGGGCGCGCGCGAGCTGGTCGTTGTGCCGCGACTTGGCGAGCACAATGCCCACGAGCAGCGTGCCGAGGATCGCCAGGGCCGCGACGACCTCAATCAGCGTCAGGCCGAGCGCTCGCGAGCGCCTCGAACAGGTTGTCGACCGTGCGTCTTTCATCGTAAAGCTGCGTTTGCCCGGTCATCCCGCAGACGACCAGCCAGGTGGATTGTTTGTCTTCGCCGCGCCCATCGGCGTCTTCGCCCGGCGGGCCTTCGATTTGCATCGCGTAGGTCCGCGTGATCCCGTTCGAGGCGATCGGCAGTTCGACGACGCCGTGACGGTGCGCGACACGCTTGCGCGCCTGCCCACTGCGCCGCGCGTCGGTCGGCGGGGCGAGCCACGTGATCTGCGTGATGCGGAAGCCGGCGGGCATCTGCATCGAGTGCCCGGGCCGGGCCGCTTCGCTCGCCGCGTCGGGCGTGACGACCCAGAGGCGCTGGTCGTCGAGGTCGATGCGCAGCGTGCTCGGGCCCAAGCGCTTGGCGGCGAGGCGGGCGCCGCGGTCGGCGTCGATCAATCGATCGAGCGCGTCGGCACGCGTCGCGCGTTGCGATTGATCGGCGAGCGACATCGCCGTCGCGGTCGCGAGCACGCCCACCAGCACGACCACCGCCATCATCTCCAGCAGCGTGAAGCCTCGGCGAGCGTTCATGGCGTGCCCGCCTGCTCCGCGTCGTTGAGCTGCCACGAGTAGAGGTCCGCATCGACGCCCTCGCCGCCGGGCTGGCCGTCCTGCCCGAGCGTGAAGACCTCGAACGGCTCGTCCGGGTTGCCCGCCGCGGGCTCGAGGTACAGGTACGGCCGGCCCCACGGGTCCTGGTACCCGCTGTCCATCTGCAACGCCTCGATCCCCTCTTCGTTGGTCGGGTACCGGCTGTTCATCGAGTAAAAGCCCTTGACCTCCGTGACGATCACCGCGAGGTCCGACTTCGCGCGGTTGCGCTTGGCCGAGTCGAGGTACTTGTTCACGCCAACCGCGACCGCGCCGGCCATCAGGCCGATGATGACGACCACGACCATGATCTCGATGAGCGAGAACGCGCGACACCTCCGGGTGGCCAGGGTGGAGCTTGCGACCCCCCGGAACGAATCTCTGTGAACGAACGCCAGCACAGCGCGTTCCGGGGGGTCGCCGAGCCTCCACCCCGGCCACCCCGTGTCACGATTCGCTTGTTCTTCTTGCGTTTTCTTACAGCACATGGCCTGCCTCCAGGATCGGCATCATCGTGGCGAACGCGATGAACCCCACCACGACCGCCAACAAAATCATCATCAACGGTTCGAGCAGCGCGGTCAGCCGGCCGCTGGTCAATTCGACCTGCGTGTCGTAATCGCGCGCCAAGTCTTCGAGCATCGACTCCAGCCGGCCCGACGCCTGGCCGACCGCGAACACCTGGATCACCAAAGGCGGGAACGCGTCGGTCTTCTCCAACGCGTCGGCGATGTCTCGGCCGGCGAGCACGGCGTGTTCGCACGCCTCGAGCGCGCCGCTCAGCACGCCGTTGTTCACGGTCTTGCGCGCGATCCGCACCGCGCGGATGAACGTCACGTCGCTCTTTAACAGCGTCGCCATCACCATCGCGACGCGCGCGATGCCCTGCTTGCGGATCAGTTCACCGATCAGCGGCAGGCGAAGCTTGAACCGGTCCCACGCGAGCTTGCCGCGCGGGTCGCGGGTGATCGCGACGAACGCACCGACGAACAGCGTGACGCCGATGCCGATCGCCCACCACCAGCCGAGGATGAACTGGCTGATGGTTTGAACGACCTCGGTGGCGAAGGGCAGCGGCTTGCCGGCCTGTTCGAGCACGCCGAGGAGCTTGGGCACGACGTAGGTCATGAGGAAGATCGAGATCGCCACGCCGACGGACAAGACGATCGCGGGGTAGATCAGCGCGGAGGCGACGCGGTTCTTGAGCGTCGCGGACCGGCGTTTGAACTCGACGAGGCGCGCGAGCGATTCGTCGAGCGTGCCCGCGTTTTCGCCGACCTCGACGATGCTCAAGCACAGCGCGTCGAACAGCGCGGGCTGCCGGCCCATCGCCTCGGCGAGCGACCCGCCCGCGGCGACGTGGTCGCGCAGCAGCATGATCGACTGCTTGAACCGCCCGCTGTGCTGGCGCGTGATCGTGTCGAGCGTTTCGAGCAGCGGGATCCCCGCCGAGAGCAGCGTCGTCATTTCCTGAAAGAGCCCGGCGACCCTGGACGAATGACGCTTGACCAGGTAGCGCGAGAAAAACCCGGCCTTGTTCCCGGCCCGCTGCTCGGTCAGGTCGCGGATCGACAGGCCCCGGGCGCGCAGCTGGTCACGCGCCTGGCGCGGCGAGTCGGCGGCGATCGTGCCTCGGACCGGCGCGGGGCTCGGGCCGGCGGATGGTCCGGCGGTCGTCGCCGGCAGCGCGATGTATGCGTAGACCGCCATCGTTAAAACGCCGCCCTGACCGAGACCCGCATCACTTCTTCGAGCGTCGTCTGCCCGCGCGCGACCTTCGCCAGCCCGTCGTCCGACAGCGCGTGCATGCCCGCGCGCTTCGCCGCGGCGTCGATCGACGACGCCGTCGCCCGCTCGTGCACCAGCGAACGCACCGGGTCGTCCACGGTCAGCAGCTCGAAGCAGCCGACCCGACCGTGGTACCCCGTGCCCCGGCAGGCCTCGCAGCCCGCGCCCTTGCGGTAGCCGGCCCTCTCCTCCGAGGTCGGCGACACGCGCAGGGCGTCGAGCTCCGCGGCGTTGGGTTGGTAGGGTTGCCCGCACGCCTGGCACACCCGACGCACCAGGCGCTGGGCCAGCACGCCGACGAGCGAACTGCTCACGAGGTAAGGCTCGATGCCGAGGTCGAGCAACCGCGTCACCGCGCTCGCCGCGTCGTTGGTGTGCAGCGTCGAGAAGACCATGTGCCCGGTGAGCGCCGCCTGGATCGCCATGACCGCGGTCTCGCGGTCGCGGATCTCGCCGATCATCACGATGTCCGGGTCCTGCCGAAGCACGCTGCGCAGCCCGCTGGCGAAGGTCATGCCCTTCTTGTCACTGATCTGGATCTGGCTGATGCCGTCGAGCTGGTACTCGATCGGGTCTTCGAGCGTGATGATGTTTCGGGTCTTCGCGTTGATCTGGTTGAGCGCCGCGTAGAGCGTCGTCGACTTGCCCGAGCCGGTCGGCCCGGTGACGAGCGCGAGCCCGTGCTCGACGCCGATGACCTGCGTGAAACGCCTGAGCGTGTCGCGGTCCATGCCCAGGTCGTCGAGCGTGTACAGCCGGGCGCTCTTGTCGAGCAGGCGGATGACGACGCGCTCGCCGTGGCTCGCGGGCACGGTCGAGAGCCGCAGGTCGATCACCCGGTCGCCGACCTGCACGGTCGATCGCCCGTCCTGCGGCAGGCGTTTCTCGGCGATGTTCATCCTGCCCATCACCTTCACCCGGCTGACCACCTCGTCCTGCACGCCCGCGGGCAGGTCGAACGTGTCGAACAGCACGCCGTCGATCCGCATCCGCACGACCAGGCGGTCCTCGTAAGGCTGGATGTGGATGTCCGACGCCTGCTGCTGCACCGCCTCGAACAGCACGAGGTTGACCAGCTTGATGACCGGCGCGCGGTCGCTGACGTTGAGGAGGTCCTCGCGGCCGTCGAGGTCCTTGACCTGTTCGATGACGGTGCCGCGGTCCAGCTTCTCGACGAACTCGGCGGCGGCGCCGGTCTGCTGGCCGTAGGCCTGGTTGATCGCGGCGGTGAGCGCCTGCTCGGACGCGGCCGATACCGCGATCGGCCGGCCCAGCCAACGACGCAGCACGTCGCGCGTCTGCCGGTCGTGCGGGTCGGCCATCGCGACGCGCATCGGCCCGCCGTCGGTCGCCAGCCCCAGCACGCGCTTGGCCCTGGCGAAGCCGATCGGCACGCGCTTGACAAACGCCGCGGAGGGCGGCGCGTCCAGCGGCACGGGGGTGCGATCGGTGAACGCGTCTGCGCCCGCGGAGTGGGCAGTCGTGAGCGATGGGCCGCGCTGCACCGATCCGTCGCGCGTCGCGTCTTGCGCCGGCGCGTCGGGCCTTTCACGGGTGGCTTGGAGCTGGGTGGGGGTCGCGGCGCTCACGGTCAGCGGACCTCGATCGGCAGGGACGTGGGGAAGTCCGCCGGCAGCTTGGCGTGGCCCGCGGCGCCGCCCGAGAGCAGCTTCAGGTCCGCGAACTTGTCGTCGCGCAAAATGACCGGCCGAAGAAACACGAACACCGTGATCTGCCGCTTGGTGGTGTTGCGCTGCGAGAACGCGTACTCGACGATCGGGATCTGGCCCAGCAGCGGGATGCGCTGGATCGTTTCGCTGTCGATCTCGCGCGTCAGCCCGCCGACGACGATCGTGTGCCCGTCGGGGATCGTGACCGAGCTCTTGATGTTGTTCTCGGTGCGCGCCGGCGGGAGCGTCCCCCCGCCGCTGGTGACCGTGCGCTCGCCAACGAAGCTGCTGATGTTGATCTCGTAGTCGAGCTTGAGGAAGTCCCCGTCGGAGATGCTCGGCTTGACGACGATGTCCGTGCCCGCCTCCAAATCGCCGGCGTAGGTCGTCGTCGCGACCTGCGTGTTGGCGTTGACCGATTCGTAGGGCTCGGAGTCCAGGCTCTGCAGCTTGCCCTCGGCGTTGTCGTTCACCAAGACGCTCGGGCGCGTCAGCACGCGCGAGTTCGTGTCGCGCTGCAGGGCCTGGATCACGATCTCGGCGATGTCGGCGCTCAACAGCGCGCCGTTGAAACCCACGCCGGGGTTCAGTGTCAGCGCCCCGGTCGACGGGTCGGCGGTGCTCAGGCCGAACTGGCTGAAGTTCAAGAGCGTCCCGCCGTCGGACGAGTCGGTCTTGGAAAACTCGACGCCCAGCGAGAACTCGTCGGTGGTGTCCAGCGCGACGACGGTCGCCTCGATGAGCACCTGCGGCCGGCGTTCGTCCAGGCGTTTGATGAGGTTCTCGTAGATCGGCTGCAGCGAAGGCGGAGCCACGACGATCACCGTGTTCATCGGCTCGTAGGCGAGCACGCGCGTGTCCGGCAGCGCCCCGCCGGCCAACGGGCCGTTGTCCGACGCGGGCCCTCCGGTGCGCGACCCGCTGGGCCCGGGCGTTGACAGGTCCTCGGTCTTGTAGTCCGCGAGCGAGCCGCTGCCGATGCCGTCGATCGTCACCGCCTTGAGCCCGCCCTCCCCGCCGATGCCGTTGAGCGTCTCGGCGACGGTCAGCGCGCTGGCGTTCTGCAGCTTGTAAAAACGGATCGGGCTCTGCGCCTCGGGCACCGGCTTGTCCATCGTCTCGATCAGCGCCTGCAGCTGCTCGTGGATCTCCGGCGTCGTCGTCACCGCGAACAGGCCCGTCTCCTCGTCCGTCACCGACTTGTACAGCCGGCTGGCCTTGTCCTCGCCGATGAGCTCGACCGCGACCTCGTCCACGTGGTCGGGCTTGACGACGTTCAGGCGATACACCTTGGTGACCAGGCCCAGCGACACGTCGAGCGAGGCGATGATCTGTTCGATCTGCGCGACTTCCTCGGGCCGGGCGGCGATGATGACCTGGTTGGTGCGTGCGTCGGCGAGGACGACCTGCCGGACCGACGCGCCCTCGGCCTTGGCCTCGCCGCGGATCGACGCCTGCGCGCCGATCAGCGCCTCGACCTGCGTGACCAGCTTCTGGGCGCTCAGGTGCTGGACCTCAACGAAGCGCACCTCGATCTTCAGCCCCGGTTGGTCGGCGAGCGCGAGCATGCGCTCGAGCCTTTCGAGGTTGGACTTGTAGTCGGTCACGATGATCATGTCGTGACGCGGCAGCTTGAGCACGCTTGCGCCCTTGCTGACAAAGCCCTCCAGCGTCTTCGCCGCGCGGTCCGGGCCGATGTGCTCGAGCTTGTACATCTTCGAGACGACCTGCGCCCCGCCGCCCTCGGGCAACGGCGCGCCCGCGTCCAGCGGTGCGCCGGCGACCTGGCCCAGCGCCTCGGCCGTGGTCACCCGCAAGAGGCCCGGCACGCCCGGCTGCTCGACGAGCACCATCCCGTTGATCTTCAGCATGTTCTCCAGCAGATCACGCAACGCGCTCGCCGGCATCTCGTTGGGCGTCTTGAGCGTGACGTGCGGGCTCGCCAGCGCCTGGTCGTAGACGATGTTGAGCTTCAGACGGGCACCGACAAAGTCCGTCAGCGTCTTGAGCGGCACGTTCTCCGGCAGGCTCAGCCGGATCATCTGCTCGTCGGCGGCTTGCGCGTCGGGCGTCTCCGGCGCGTCCTGCGCGAGCGAGCGCCCCGGCAGCGCGGCCGTCAAACACAGCACGCAACACCACGCCAAGGCCCGTCGCCAAGTCCTTCCGGTCCGCATCATTCGCTCCCATCGTCCGTCGGCGACCCCCGACCGCCCGATCCGAGCGCAACCTTAACCCGGCCGTTTGTTTGAATCGTTTGCGCCGCGTTAGATTTGTGCGAGGGGTGAGGGCCGGTCCGTCGGCTGCATCCCGACGGGCACTCAACGGGGGCCACCGACAAGCGGAGTCCGCGGAGCTTGTCAGTGCGACAAGCCAGGCACCGACAAGGCCCCAGGCAGCCTGGTCGGTGGCACCCGCCCCAACGCGTTCGCTCACTGGCGCATCCGCTCGACCGCTTCGAGGTACTGCTGCACGCTCTCGCGCGGCTTGAGCTGCTGGGCCTTGCGCAACAGCGGCAGCGCCTCGGCCGGTCGGTCGGCCTGCACCAGCGCCTGGGCGTGGTACACCAGCGCGTCGGCCTCGAAGCCCTCGATGTTCGCCGCGCGCTCGTAGTACAGGATCGCCTGGTCCAGCTCGGCTTTCGCGGCCCGGTCGGCCGGGTCGCCCGGCTCGGTCGATTCGGCCTGCCGGTCGCGGAAGACGCGGAAGTGGTACTGGCCCAGCAGGTTCAGCGCCTCGCCGTCCAGCGGGTCGAGCTTCACGACCTCTTCGAGGATCCCCGCCTGCTCGTCGCCGGCGCCCTCGGCCATCGCGATCCTTGCCTGGAGCATCAACAGCGCCTTGCGGTCCTCGCCACGCATCGTCTCGCGGTAGGCCGTGTCGATCGCCTGCACGAGCCGCTTGGTCGCCGGCCGCGCCTGCTCGCCGCGGGTCGAGAGCACCTTCGCCGAGCGCAGCAGCTTGGGCAACAGCGCGTCCACGTCCGAGCCCTCGGCGAGGTCGATCGCGCGTTCGTAGTACGCCGCCGCGGTGTCGTAGATGCCCTTGTTCGTATAGATGTTCGCGAGCAGGCTGATGCTGTCCACCGACGCCTTGCCCAAGCCGTCGAGGATCTCGTAGTTCTCCGCGGCCTTGTCGATCTGATCCATGCCGATGTACGCGTTGGCCTGGAACAGCCAGAGCCGCTCGTTGGTCGGGTCGTCTTCGAGCAGCTTGGACGTGAGCGCGACGACCTCGGGGAAGCGCTTCTGCAAGAGGAAGCTGCGGACCAGTTCCATCTCCCAGTTGGGGTTGTCCGGGTCCAGCAGGTTGGCCATGCGGTACGCCGACTCTGCGGGCAGGTGCCGGCCGAGCGCGCTGTAGCAAAACCCCATCAGGCCGTACGTGTCCGGGTCGCCCCCGCCGAGCATAATCACCTTGCCGAACGCCTTGCGCGCTTCGTCGTACTGCTTCAAGCGCACGTGCACCAGCCCGAGGTTCCGCCACGCGCGCCGGTATTTGGGGTGTGCGACGACCGCGTTGCCGTAGTACTCCGCCGACTTGAGCAGCAGGGCGCTGCGCTCGTTGGTGTACGCCTGCGCGTCCGACTCGGTCGCGTCTTCGCCCGGCTCGGCGAGGTTCATCGCCGTGTTGAGGTACAGGTTCGCGATGAGGAAATCGATCAGCACCGAGTAGGTCTCGTCGGCCTCGCGGGCGTCGAGCGCGGTCTTGAGCGCCTCGCCGATCTTCTCGTCGCGCATCAGGTCGAGCACGCGGTTGATCAGCTCGATCTCCTGCACGGACGTGGGCTTGGGCTCGAGGTCGGTCTCGGCGAGGTAGCTCTCGACGAAGCGACGACGGAAGTCCGGGTCGCGCCAGACCTGCGCTTCGAGGTCGGTCATCGCGACGTCGGGCACGGGCGCGTCCTGCGCGAAAGCGGGCGCGGCGACGCCGAGCAAAACGGCCACGAGCGCGGACGCCGAGAGCAGGCGGGAAGCGGGTTTAACAGTGAAGGACAGCATCGCTTGCTACTCCTGCTTGGGGAACGTGATGGGGATGCGCATGCGCGACTCGACGGGCTGGCCCTTGCTCTGGCCCGGCTCGAAGCGCCACTGTTTCACGGCGGTGAGCGCCGCGCTGTCGAACGCGGGGTCCGAGGACTTCTGCACCGCCGCGTTCGCGACCCGGCCGCGTGCGTCCACGATGAACACGACGATCACCGTCGCCGACGACGACGCGAGCTTGCGCCGCAGCGAATCGGTCAGCTTGGGCGCGGCCTGGTACAGGACGCGCGGCTCCTGGTCCAGCTGGTCAAGCTCGAACATCTGCTCGAAGTCGTCGCCCGAGCCGACGAGGCTGTCGATGTTGATCGTCGTGTCCGCCGCGGGGATGCCCACGCCCGTGCCGGTGCCCAGCGCCAGCTCGAGCTGGGTGATGTCCGCGACCAGCGGCTCGGTCTCGAGCTCGGGCTTGTCTTGTTCCGGCTCTTCTTCGGGTTCTTCCGGTTCCTCTTCCTCGACGTCCGGCGGGGCCTCTTCCTGCACCGCGACGACCTCCTGGATCGCATATTCCTTCTGCTCTTTCTCCCCGATCCACTGCATCATCGGCAGGATCAGGAACAGCCCGAGCGTCACCACCGCGGCGGCGACGACGCCCAGCGACCAACGCAAGATGGATTTGAGGAAGTTCATCGCTGCTCCGCGTTACCCGCCCGACCCGTGCCGGTGCACGACGCTGATCGTCTCGCTGCCCGCCAGCTCCGCCTGCTCCTTGACCCGCAGCACCGTGCCCACCCGCGCGTCGCCGATCGCCTGGATGATCACCGGCGACTGCCGACCGTCGCGGCTGTTCTGGATCAGCGTCCGCACGCCGTTGACCCCGACCGCTTGCCCCTCGCTGATCACGTCGCCGCGCTCGGTCACCTCGATCACGACGTTCGACGGCTCCTCGTCGCTGTCGTTCTGCGCCGCCGCCGAGTCGGGCGTCGGCATCTGCTTGCCCTTCTCGTCCACGAACCGCGTGGTCACGATGAAGAAGATCAAGAGGATGAACACGCAGTCGATCAGGGGCGAAAGATCGACCTTCGTTTCGCCGTCGGTTTCGGGTTGATGGAATCGCTTGGCCATGTGTTGAATGCCCGGCTTAGTTCGCCCCCTCCGTCGCCCACCACACGCGCGTCGCCTGCGCGAGCTTCGCCTCGTTCTGCACGCGGATCACCGTCGACGCCTTCGCGTTCGTGTCGCCCAAAATCACGACCGGCAGGTCCTCGTCCCTCAGCATCCGACGCACCAACGGCTGCACGCCCGCGATACCGATCTCGCGATCCCCATAGATCACCTCGTCGTTCGGCGTCACCGCGATCAGGATGCTGTTGCGCTCCAGCTGCTGGGCCGTCATCGTCAACGGCCGGTCCGTCTCCGCGTCCGGCACCGTCACGAACACCGTCGTCACGATGAAGAAGATCAGCAGGATGAACACGCAGTCGATCAACGGCGACATATCGATGTCGGCGCCGACCTCTTCGTCTTCCACGTTGTCTGAAAACTTGCCCATGGCGTGTTGGGGTTCGGGGTCTGGGGTCTGGGGTCTGGGTCTTTCTTATGCGGCCTGGCGTTGGCCGCCGAGGTCGTTGCCGGCGTCCTTGGTCTGGTGGTACACGGTCTGGGTGCACTGGCTTTCCATGTGCGCGATGAAGGCCTTGTACCGCTGCTGCTTGCGCGCGAGCTGGTACTGGTAGAACAGCCCGGCGAGGGCGATGACCAACCCGGTCTCGGTCGTGATGAGCGCGACGGAGATGCCGTCCGCGACCAGCGCCTGGGTCTGGTCGCCGCCCGACCCGCCGGTGAGCGCCTGGAAGGTCGCGATCATGCCGGTCACCGTGCCCAATAGCCCCAGCAGGGGCGCCGCGGCGACGCAGACCTTCATGACCAACAGGTCACGCTCGAAGGGCTTGACCTCGGTCGAGCGCAGCTCCTCGAAGAACACGCCGGTCTGCTCGATGTCGCGCCCGCCGGTGACGAAGTCGAGCATCTGGCCGATCGGCCCGCGGCGCTTGCTCGGCTGGCCGATCCACGTTGGCCAGTCGCCGCAGCCCCTGACACGCAGCAGGCTGTACAGGACGCGCAGCAGGCCCAGCGCGAGCCCGACGCCCGCGATGATGGCCGCGCGCTCGTACACCACCGCCGGCCTGACGAACACCTGCTCGACGAGGCTCGCGTCGCCCGCGCCGTCGGCCGGGGCGCTCGCGACGATCGAGATCACCGCGACGCCCAGCGCGCCGAGCGCCACGATCAACGCCGAGCGCCACGACAGCTCGAACCGCTTGGCCAGCAGCTTGAGGTAGATGTTCGTGCCCACGGCGAACATGACGACCGCGACCGCCGCGATCGCGATCATCGCCCACCCGCCGTCGAGCCAGACGGCGTTCGCCTGCTCGATCAGCCGTTCGAGTTGTGGGGGCGGTTTCAGGTCCATCGCTTAGTTCCGACCCGACGCGCGGCTCTCCACCAGCGCCGGCTCCTTCTCCCGTTCCTCGGCCGGGAGGATGTCCGCGTCGTCCGAGCCGTCGGTATCGTCTGCCGCGTCGTCCGCGCCGCCCTGCTCGTCCGACGCCTGCTCGTTGTCCGCCGCGTCTTGCGGGTCCGGCTCGGTCGGCGGGGTGTCGTCGTCGGGCGAGGGGGTAGACGGCTCGGCGAGGCGGTCGCCCTCGGTCGGCGGGGTCTTCATGACCTGGTTGATGAACGCGACGCCGGCCTTCTCCATCCGGTCCACCACGCCGCGCGCCATGCGCGAGAGGATGACGTGCAAGAGCAGCGCGGGGATCGCGACGATCAGGCCGTACTTGGTGGTGATGAGCGCCTCGGAGATCCCGCCGGAGACGTTCTTCATGTCGCTGCCGCTGATCTGCATCATCGTGAACGTGTTGATGATCCCGCTGACCGTGCCGAGCAGGCCGAGCAGGGGCGCGGCGGCGGCGCAGATCGCGATCAACGGCAGCATCCGCTGGACCTTCAACCGCGCGGTCAACACGCGCTCGTACATCACTTCCTCGATCAGCTCGCGCGGCTCGCCGAGGTGCTCGCTGCCCGCGCGCAGCATCTTGCCGACCGGCCCGCGGATCGACTTCGCCACGCGCTGTGCGCCGTCGTGGTCGCGCTCGGCGACCGCCCGGAGCAGGTCGCCGAGCCTGCGCCGCGACACGCCGGGCGTCAGCAGGATCGCGAGCAGCTTATACACGCCGACCAACGCCGTGACGAGCGCCAGGCCGATGATCGGGTACATGACCGGCCCGCCCTTGAGCAGCTCGTCCTCGAGCGTTTCTTCCTGGATCTGCTCGGTCAGTTGTGCCTCGCCCATCGTCGCGTCGAAGGGCAGCTTGCCCTCGCCCTGCTCGACCAGCTGTTTGACCGCCGCGGCGTGGTCGGGGTTGGCGTAGGGCACGACCTCGGGCAGGAGCGTGCCGATCTTCTGCTGCACGACGCCTTGCAGCTCCCCGGTCTGGTCGCTGAAGACGACGACCGGGCCGACCTGCACGAACGTGCCGACGACCGCGGCGCCCGGCTTGCCGAGCACGCCCCGCGTGTCGATCGCCGAGCCGGTGTACGTCGCCCCGCCCTGCATCTGTTCGAGCCGGCCCAGCGACGCCTCGATGACCGCGCGCTGCACGCCGAAGCGGTCGGCCGAGGCGAGGTCGCGGTTTTCCATCGCCAGCTTCGCCGCGTCTAGCTCGTCCTCGTAACGCTGCAGCTCGGCGATGTGCAGCTGCGCCTCGAACTCGCGGATGTACTCGTCCAGGCGGTTGGCGACGAAGCTCGCCGACTTCTGCCGGGCCGCGATCTCGTCGTCCAGGCGCTTCTCTTCGAGCGCGCGGTTCGCCGACTGCCGCGCGACCAAATCCAGCTCCTGCCGAGCACGCTTGAGCTCGTCCTCGAGCGCGCGCAGCTCGGCGTTGATCGGCGCCTTGTCCTGCCCGATCGCCTCGACCAGCGCGGACAGCTCGGCCTCGCTCTCGACCAGGCGCTGCTTGAAGCCGCCCGCCGTCTCGTTGAGCCGCTCGACCTTCTGCTGTTTCGTCGGCTGGGCGTCGGTATCGGCGCTCGCGTCTTGCGCGGTCGCCGGGGCCGTGGTCATCGTCAGCGCGAGCAGCAGCGCCAATCCGCGAAAGCGGGGGTGGGGGTTGAATCGCTTCATCGTTGCTTGACCTCCACGGGCAGCTGGACGAACGCGGCGGTCCGGTCCTTGTTCAGTACCGCGAGCGCGGTCTTCACCACGTCGGCGGCGTCGTTGTTCGGCGTCCAGGTCCACGCGCCTTCGCCCGCCGAGCCGACCGCCGCGGTCGTCCCCGCGTCGTCCACGTAGTAGCCGTAGCTCAGCCCGAGGTAGATCGTCGCGACGCTCAGCGCCGTGCCGTCGGGCTGGTCCACCAGTTCGCTGGCCTGCTCGATCTTCCCGGCGAACTTGTTGAACACGAACAGCACGCCCGTCACGTTCTCCACCCGGCGCGACAACGGCACCTCGGGCGACGCCGGCTTGTCCTGCGCCGGCCCGCGCCCGGCTTGCGCCGTCGCGTCCGCGGTTTGTTCGCCGGTTTGCGGCCCGGCTTGCGCGTCCTTGCCCGACCGGTACCCGGTCAGCTGCACGGCCAACGGCCTGACCGCCTCGCTCAACGGCTCGGGCGCCTGATCGAGCAGCGCGAGCGTCCGCCGTTCCATCGCGGCGATCATCTCGGCGAGCTCGTCCGACGAGCGCTTGAGCGCGTCGTTCTGCGCTTGGAGCGCTTCGATGTTCGTCTCGAAGCCGGCGAGCTTCTCGCGCTCTTTTTCGATCTCGGCCCTGACCTTCTCGATGTCGCGCTTCAACAGCTCGATGCGGTCGAGCATCATCGCCCGGGCCTGGGCCCAGTCGGCCTTTTCTTTGGCGATGGTCTTTCGGACCTCGAGCCAGCGCTCGATCGTCGCGCGCGTGTCGCCGATGGTCTGACCGGTGCTGGGCGGCGGGGCCTGCTGGTCCTGCGCGGCGGTGGGCGCGGCGCACAGCGCCGCGGTCAGCAGCAGGCCGGCGGTCGCGAAACGGGGGGGTGCGGGGGTCATGGTCGTGTCTCCTAGAACTCGAAGCTGGCCGACAGGCTGACCGAGAGGCTCACGCCCTTGCTGTACGAGCTGTGGACCACGTCGGGGGTGATGGGCGAGCGGTAGACGCGTTGGATGTCGGGGTCGGTCAGGTTCTTGGCCGAGAACTTGAGCTTGAGGTACTTGCCCAGGTCCTGGCTGACGGTGAAGTTGAGCGTGTCGTACTGGGTCTCGAAGATGTTGGGGCTGAACGCGTCGGTCGGGCCGAGCGCCGCCGAGGAGCCGACGACCAGCGTGTCGCCTCGGACGGTGTAGAACAGGCCCAGCTCCGTGCCGGTGTCTTCGTACTTGAAGGTCGCGAAGAAGTTGACGAGGAACTCGGGGGCGTTGAGCATCGGCCGGGACGTCTGCCCGATGGGCGCGGTGATCTGGTCGGCGTTGACGATGACCTCCGAGTCGATGAGCGTGCCGTTGGCGCCCAGCGTCAGGCCGAGCAGTTCGGGGACGAGCTCGCCCATGTCCTGGCGGAGCTCGACCTCCAGGCCGTTGATCGTGCCCTCGCTGAAGTTGACCGGGAGGGTGAAGCCGCCGAAGGCGACGTTGCCCGCGCGGACGTACTCGATCGGGTCGGTGATGTCCTTGCGGAACAGGGAAAACGAGATGAGCCCGCCGGGGTTTGGCCTGTAGTCGGCGCGGAAGTCGTAGTTATTGATCGAGCTCATCTGCAGGGTCTGGTTGCCGAAGAACTGCTCGGAGCCGAGGAACTCCTGCTGCCGGATGGGCGAGAGCTCGCGGAAGGTCTGGCGGGCGACGGTCTGGGAGAACGCGGCGCGGAGGGTGAGCGCGTCGGTCGCGTCGTAGATGAAGGTGAGGCTCGGGAGGATGTCGTCTTGTCGGAAATCGACGTCGCCGCGCAGCAGCCCGGTGACCGGGTCGACGATGCGGTCGCCTCCGGGGGTGAGCAGCGGGTCGGCGCTCGATCCGTCGGGGCTGACCGATCGTGCGAGCGGGTCGATGTCGGTCAGGCCGATGCCGATCTCGGTCGTCTCGAAGCGCAGCCCGCCGATGACGCGCAGCCTGTCGGTGATCGGCACGTCGAGCATCCAGTAGAAGGCGGTGATGTCGTAGTTGCCGATGAAGTCGACGTCGTTGGTGACGCTGGCGAAGTTGACCGATTGTTCCGAGTCGTTGAGCAGGTCGGTGAGGAAGAAGTCGGTGAAGTCCACGCCGCCGGGCAGGGTGTCGCTGGGCGGGACCTGCGTGCCGTTCTCGGTGGTGAAGGTCTCGCGGTCGAACTTGCGGACGACCCGGTCGCTGAAAAAGCCCAGCTTGAGCGAGCCCTCCTCGTTGTTGTCCAGCTCGAAGGGCAGCTTGAAGTTGAGGTGGTACTGGTCGCTGTCCTCGGTGATCGTTTCCCATGAGCGTTGGGCGTAGCCGGTGACCGACGCGTCGAAGTTCTGGGCGAAGACGTCCTGGGTCGGGGAGTCGGGGTTGTAGATCGTGCGGAAGACGCGCTGGTCCGGCTCGCGCAGCTGGCTGGTGCTGTACGCGGCGATCCAGCTGACCTCCGGGGACTTGAGCGTGATGCCCTCCAGCTCGACCGGCTGGATGAACGTCAGCGTGTGGGTGCCCTTGAACTGCAGGCTATCGACCAGCCGCTCCTGGTACTGCAGCGTCTGGTTGCGGACGAACGCGAGGTCCGAGCCCGCCGTCGCCGGGTCCGCGATGCTGCCGAAGATCTTGTCGATCGGAGACAGGCCCAGGTCGTTGATCGTGTCGGTGACGATCCCGCGCGAGCGCGTGTCCTCGAACAGCACCGCGGTGTCGCTGGTCGTGCGTGTCTGCATGAAAATCACGTCGAGCTTGTTGAACTCGTTCTCCGCGCCCAGCGTCGCCAGCCCGCCCCACTGCACGCTCTCGGTGCCCTGGACCACGTCGAACACGTTGCTCTCGCGGTCGTCGGGCGCCTGGAGCGCGCTGAACGCGCCGACGTCGGGCAGGAAGAAGTACTGCGCCGGCCTTGCCCCGAAGCCGTCGGGGTCCACGTTGAACGCCGCGTACTCCTGGTCCAGCCCGTCGTCGTAGAAGCTCGCGGAGTGGTCGTAAAACGAGTTGAACAGCCCGCCGACCGTCCAGCCGCTCTCGACGAACTCGTGCCGCTTGGCCAGCGTCATGTTCGTGTTGTAGTTGTAGGGCGCGTCGTCTCGGATCGTGCCCAGCTCGACCGGCGAAGGGTTGGTCGTCGGCAGGTCACGCCGGCCCTTGTCGATCCCGAACGTGTTCACCCCGCCGCCGCGATACGTCAGGAAGTCGTCCTTGCCCGTGACGTTGGTGTTGTAGCTCGTGCCCACGCCGATTTTAAACACGTCCTCGTCCGGGATGCCCTTGAGCACGATGTTCACCGCGCCGCCCGACGCGTCGCCCTGCTGGTCGGGCGTGAACGTCTTGCTCACCTGGATCGACTCGATCACGTCGGTGGGGAACTGGTCCAACTCCAGCGCGCGGGTCTCGGCGTCGGCCGAGGGGAAACGCACCGAGTTGACCTGCGAGTTCACGTAGCGGTCCGGCAGCCCGCGGATCACCGCCTTGCTGTCGTTCACCGTCGCGCCCGCGATCAGGCCCAGCGCGCCCTCCGCGTCGCCCACGCCCGCCGCGCTCAGCTGCTCCTCGCCCACCGAGTCCAGGAACTGCGGCGTCTCCAACCGAAGCTCGATCAGCCCGATCTCCGAGCCCGCGTCCAGCTTCAGCTCCTGCACGATGAACGGGTCCATCTCCGTAAACTGCCCGCCCATCGACGCGCTCAGCTCGGTCAGCTGCCCGGCGCTGACCAGCACGTTCGCCCGGGTCTGCGTGCTGAACCCCTCGCGCGAAAAGATCACCGTGTACGTGCCGGGCGCGACGTCTTCGATCAGGTACCCGCCCAGGTCGTCGGTCACCGCGGACTGCTCGGTCTGCACGATCAGCACCCGGACCCCGCCCAACGGCTCGTCGTTGAAGTCCTTGTCGGTGACCAGCCCGCGGATCGAGCCGGCCAGCTGCGCGAACGCCCGCGCGCTGACAAGCGACAGCGCGACCCCCAGGCCGATGATGATCAGATGCCGATGCGTCATGGTTGGGACAGGCCGCTCACGATCTGTTCGATGGCGTCACGCAGGCCCGCGTCCGGCTCCACGCCGTGCACCGCCATGGACACGCACGTCGCGGTGACGTCGTGGGTGCGCGGGCGGATGTTCGGGTTCACCGCGCCCAGCTCGACGACCCGCGCGTACAAGCCGTGCGCCGTCGCCGCGTCGCCCAGCACCGCGTAACCCTCGGCGACGGGGCGCAAGGCGTCCGCCCGCCGGTAGTTCAACAGCGCCCCCAACCGCTCGTCCGCCAGCGCGACCGCGCCGTCCAGCAGCGCCCGCGCCGCGCCGTCTTCGCCCAGCCGGACGCGGTAGCGCGCGAGCTCCGCACGCAACGGCAGATCGAAATCCACTGACCAGCGGTACGAGCCGTGCACCCCCTGCGCCTCGTCCACCAGCCGGCCGGCCGCCTCCGCGTCGCCGTGCGACAGCGCCGCGTCCGCGAAACGCAGCAGCGTCCGGAACCGGACCAGCCCCGGCATCTGCTCCCAGGCCAGCCGCGTCTTGGCCAGCACCAGCGCCCGCCGCTGCGGGTCGTCGTAGAACCGGCGGTACAGACCCACGTACCCGTCGATCGCGCCCAGGATCGCGTCGTACCCCTGCGTCTGCACCAGCGCGTCCAACGCTTCGACCAGGCGAGAAAAGTCCTGGTCCGATGCGCCCTTTGCCCGCACCGCGAGCCCGCGCCCCGGCGCCGACGGGTCGTCCTCCTCCACCAGCGCCTCGGCCGACGACGCGTCGCCCATCCGCACCCGCGCCTCGGCGACCCGCGCCTTCACCCGCGCGTGACGCCAACCCTGGTCCGGGTCCTTCGAGTGCAGCACCGCCTGGCGAAGAAAGTATTCGACGTGCTCGGGCTCGTCGTGCTCGAGCAGGTAGTGCGCGAGCTCCGCGTAGCACGCCCCGCGACGCCAGTTCACCACCCGCTTCGCGTAGCCCCACGCCAGGTGCGGCTGGTCCAGCTCGAGCGCCCCGAGCACGACCCGCTCCTCGGCCCGCGCACGGTTTTTGATGTGCGGATTCACCGGGTACGACGTCGCCGCCTCCCACGCCAGGCCAAGCAACTCCAAGCGGAAGTCGTCGGTCGGCCGATCATGGAGCAGGTGCGGCGGCTCGGGCCCGCGGTCGAGCCCGACCACCGCCTGGGCGCGGACACCCGTACCGCTCACAAGCGATAAAAGCCCAACAAGCAACACAACGGTGATTCGTTTGACATCCATCACATTCGGTCCGGTCGGCGTCTGAAAAAAGGTTTGATGGCAGGTCTCCCTGCCATCAAACCCTTGGAGTCAAGATGGGTGGCGGTTGCCCGCCGTCGGTCCCTGCCCGACGCGCTTACTGCGCCTCGACCTTGTAGAGCTTGGACGGATCGAAGTCGTCCAGGTCCGCGACCGAGACGGTCCCGCCGTCGCCCTCGACGGTCGCCATCGGCGTGAACGTCACGCCGTCGGCCGACTCGTAGACCGTGTAGAACACGCCGTCCACGGTCGGGAAGTTGAGCTTGGCGGCGAGGGTGATGCTGCCGAGCACGGGGTCGGCGGCGTTCGTGCCGGTGTTGGCGAAGAAGCCGAACGCGTCGGCGGCGGTCCAGCCCTCGGCCCAGTTGTTGGTCGGCGAGAAGCCGCCGCGGTACGGCGCCGGGGTGAAGAACCCGTCGGCCGGCGCGGTGCCCACGCTCTGCTTCGCCGCGTCGATCGCCGGACGCGGGTCCAGCCCGCCCGCCGCGATCAGCGTGTACGTCTTGCCGTCGATCGACGCCGAATCACCCGTGCGGTTGTACACCGCGACCGGGACGACCGAGCTGTACACGTTGGCGTTGGCGCCCGAGCTGGCCGGGGCACCCCCCGCGCCTTCGAGCAGGCCGAGGATGAACGCGACCTCGCCCGAGTCGCTCAGCCCATCGGGGTCGTAGATGACCGAGTCACGGATCTCCGAGAGCTTGCCGGCCGGGTCCTGGGCGGTGTACAGGCTGGCGGGCGCGTAGGCGCCGACGCCGGCACCGAGCGTCGGCAGCGTGGACGCCGAGGTGTCCCAGATGTCCGGCCCGCCGGGGTTGAAGAACTGGTGCGTGCCGCCGAAGCCGTAGCCCTGCCCGCCGTCGCCGTCGGCGTTGTCCAGGCGGACGAGTTCTTCGCCGATGTCGCAGAACAGCATGTTGCGGTACTGCACCCGGGCGTTGTCACGCCAGGCCGTCGCGCCGTCGCCGTTAGTCATGCCGAACGCCGAGACGTTGTAGATCGCCGCGGTCGTGCGCGGCTGGACGTTGGACTGCTCGGCGCCGTCGGTCTCGAAAATGTTGTCGCCGGCACCCGAGCCCTGCGACGGGGAGGTCCGGCCCGCGTAGCCCTGGACGATCAGGCCGAACTGCGCCTTGCCACGCCAGCCCTGGTCCACGTCGAAGCTGTCGTCGCCCGCGTACCAGATGTTGAAGTACTTCAGGTTCAGCGTGCCGCCCCAGATCTCGATCCCGTCGTCCACGTTGTTGATCAGGTCGATGTGGCTGATGTCCGTGCCCCGGCCAAGCCCGCCGAACGAGTAGCCGTTCAGCTCGTCCCCTTCGCCCAGCACCCGGCCGGTGTACCGGCTGGAGAGGTAGGTGATCGTGCCGCTGTCGTCGTCGTCGTCCCCGCCGCCGTACGCACGCTCGACCACCGTGCCGTCGCCCGAGTCCAGGCCTTCCATCAGCGCCGACGCCGCGCCGTTGGGCACCGTCGGGTTGGGCAAACCGGTGTCCGGGTCGTTGCGGACGTCGGGCGTGCCGTTGCCGTCGAAGTCGAACTGGCTGGCGGAGATCACCGCGTTGCCCATGACCGTGAGGTTCCGCCACTCCTGGGCGACCTGGCGGTGCACGCCGGTCCCCGGGTTGCCCACGGTCGTGACCGCGGTGACGTCGAGGTCGTCCGCCGTGTCGGGCAAGCCGTCCGGGCCCAGCGGCGCGTTGGCCGGGACCACGACCGAGCCGGCCCACGTGCCCACGTCGTTGCCGGAGGTCATCACCACCGGCTCAGCGGCGGTGCCCTGCACGAAGATCTGCGAGCCGCGGGTCACGACGATCCCGCCGTCGTCCGCCGCGAGGGTGATGACCACGACGCCGGCCTCGATGGTCAGCGACGCGCCGTTCTTCACCAGGATCGGGTCCTTAAGGAAGATCGGGCTCTGGGCCTTGGTCCATGTCGTGTCGGTGGTGATGTCGGCGGTCACGTCAAGGGCCGAGGCGTTCAGGCCCATGCCCAGCCCGGCGACGGCAGCGAGAAGAAGTTTGGTGGTGGTTCGCATAGCGAGTCTCTTCCTAATTCGTGGTTTTGTGTGTGGGGGGGTTTTGTATAAAAACAAGCGTGTCTTCGTAATCAGCAAACAAGTGTTCGGCGTGTAGCGTTTCGATCACGCCCGGCGACGCCGAAGCACGACCAGCCCACCCAAACCAAGCAGCGCCAGGCTGGTCGGCTCGGGCACGGAGGCGGGTGAAAGCGGGCCGGTGTAGTTGACGAACAGGGTGCCCAGGTCGGTGTCGTCCACGTCGCCGTCGCCGTCGGTGTCGCCGTCGGCCGCGGTCTTGCCGCCGGTGCCGAACGGCAGCGGCCCGGTGTAGTTGACGAAGCTGGTGCCCAGGTCGGTGTCGTCGATGTCGCCGTCGCCGTCGGTGTCGCCCGGCAGCCCGCCGACGGTGGTGAAGATGGCGCGGTAGTCGGACGCCGGGCTGATGAGGTTGGGCGAGAGGTTGCCGAAGGTGCCGGGCAGGACGCCCAGGTCGATGATGCCGAAGGCCTGGCCCGAGCCGGGGCTGGACGCCGCGGGGCTGAGGCCCGGGAAGAAGAACAGGTACACGCGGTCGCCGCCGCCGACGACCGAGGGCGTGTTGGTCGAGGCGACGTTGATTTCATAGGGCGTGCCGGACGCGTCGAGCACGCTGTTGTCCTGCGGGTTGGGGACCAGGGCCTCGAAGCCGTCGCCGTCGCCGGTCGCCTCGTTCCAGTTGCCCAGGCCGTTGATGCCGTTGACGATGACGTCGTTGGCGTCGGGCAGGAAGCTCGAGCCGTCCCAGGCACCGAGGTTGAAGCCGGCCAGCCCGTCGTTATCGACGTCGATGATGGCCATGGTCTTGGACGGGCCGTTGGCGGGCGCGCCGTTGGACTGGTTCAGGCCGGACACGGCGGGTCCGAAGAGCACGGTCGCGCTCGCCGAGGTGCCCAGCAGCGCGGCCGCGGCACCGATCATAGGGGTCATCGTTTTCATAAAGAGTTGATCTCCTCGTTTGATGCTTGCGTGGTGCGTTTGTCCCCCGGGCTTTCTATGTCGCCGGGGCTTAAAGCGTCGCGTTGCACGGGTTTAGTAAGGCTTCACGACCGTCGCCTTGCCGCCGGTGTCCGACGCGGTTTGGCGGAGGATGAACGCGCTGTTGGGCTGCAATTCGACGCCGGCGTTCGCGCCCCAGCTGCCGCTGAAGGTGTACGTCGCGAGGCTGCCGGGGAAGGCGTTCTTGGACGTGCCCTGCAGGCGGATTTGCCGGCCGTTGAAGGCGCCCAGCCCGGTCTCCTGCACGGTGACCGCGACCGGGTAGCCGGTACCCAGCGCGGTGTCGCGCGCGACGCCGGGCTTGACCAGATAAGCCACCGCGTGGTCGGGCGCGAAGCCGACGGCGACGTAGGTCAGCGCGGAGGCCGAGTTGTTGCGGATGATGAACGCCTCTTCGGGCAGGATCGGGCGCTCGGCGTTGTTGCCCCAGCCCAGGTCGAAGTAGGTGGTATAGTTCACGATCCCGCCGCTGCCGGGGTTCTTGAACTGGGCGTCGGCGTCGCTGAAGAACAGCAGCTGCGTGCCATCGACAAACGACTGGCCGGTGAGCGCGGCGGGGAACATCGAGCCGACGGTCTGGTGCTTGTACACGCGGAAATTGCTGCCGTTGGTCACCAGCGCCGCGACGAGCGGGTTGGTGATCGTGATCGTCGTCTCCCCGTTCACCGCGATGCTCGCCCACAAACCCTCGGCCGGGCCGCTGGTGATTCGGACGTAGTACTTCGCGAACGTGCCGGCGTTGAAGTCGCCGGACGAGAAGCTCGGCGAGTTCACGAAGCTCAGCACCGAGCCGGCCTTGTTGGTCACGGTCAGCTCAGCCTCGATGGCGGTGTTCACCGGGGCGGACACCAGCACGTCCGAGTTCGCGGGGATCGATCGGTGCACGTAGGCGTACGCGTCGGCGGCGTAGGCCTGGCCGCCGGCCAACGCGGCCAGGGACAATACGGCGGTCGTCAGTCCTGTTCTTAAGTTCACGTGGTTTCCTTTCTCGCGGGCATTTCAGGGACCATCCATCCGCTGGCACCACACAGCGCCAGCACCGAACGACTTTCTCATCCGTGCGGCAGCGTAAGGGGGCGTGATGAGTGGACTGTTAGCCCTTTGCAACGATCGGGCTAAACACGCCAAGGGCAGCAGGCGCGTCTCGCCGATCAATCCTCGATGCGATATCTCAGCACGACAAAACGCTTGTGATGACCTCAAACATCGAAAACGGTAAAACAGCACCGATATCAAAACAATAAAAACATGTTTGTAACATTGTGTGAAATCCGAGAACCGGACCGTTTCGCCCAAACAATCCACAACACAGGCCATCGACTCACCGAAATCTAACGCCGGGATCGCGTTGCTAGCGCTTCGCTCACCAATAGAGGGCGGTTGTCTGTCATAGTTTGGAGTTGGACGGGCCAGCCGCGTCTTGACTGACGATGGGCGGTGCAGGCGATGAAGCACAGCAAGTTGAACAACCCGCTCTGGATCGTGATCGTCGTGGCGACGGCCTTGCCGGGGGACGGGGCCGTGGCGGACTACCGCGCGGGGATGTCGGCGTACGAGCGCGGTGACTACGCGGCGGCGGCCCGGCAGTTCCGCCCCGCCGCCGAGCGTGGCGACGAGCGCGCCCAGGCGGCGCTGGGGCTTCTTTATTACGACGGCCTGGGCGTCGAGCAGAGCGACGCCGAGGCGATCGCCTGGCTGACGCGCTCGGCGAACCGTGGCAACGCGACGGCGCAGTACACGCTCGCGGTGATGCACGAGGCGGGCCGGGGCACCGACGCCGACCCCGCCGAGGCCGCGCGCTGGTACCGCCTCGCCGCCAGCCAGCGCCACGCCCGGGCCCAGACCAACCTCGGGCTGTTGTATTACCAGGGCCAGGGCGTCGAGCAGGACTTCACCGAGGCGGCGCTGTGGCTCAACCGCGCGGCGAACCAGGGCGTCGCCCAGGCCCAGTTCACCCTCGCGCGGATGTTCATCGACGGCCGGGGCGTGACCCACAACCCCGAGAAGGCCGCCAAGCTGCTTACCGCGGCCGGCGAACAGGGTTTGTCGCTCGCGCAGGTCGATCTCGGGCTGATGTACCTGCGTGGCACGGGCGTGGAGCAGGACGACGCGCTGGCGTTGGCGTGGTTCGAGCGCGCGGCGCACCAGAACGTCCCGCGGGCCCAGCGGATGCTCGGCGCGATGCACGAGGCGGGCCGGGGCACGGACAAGGACCTGCCGACGGCGTATTTCTGGTACTACCTCGCGGACCTGGGCAACGACGCGCGCGCCCGCGAACGCCGGGCGAAACTCGAGGGCGAGCTATCGAAGAACGAAGTGCTCGCCGCGCGCGAGCGCGTGCGCGCGTGGCTGGCGAATCTGCACGAGCCCGACTCGCAATAGTACGACCCGTTTAGCGCGTCTTGCACCGCGAGTGGCATTGCGGTTACGGCTCCCGCTCCCTTTCAGGGAGCGGATTGGGGTGAGGGTCCAGCGTGATACACACCGCGACATCTTGAATATGCCGCGGTCAGTTCTAAGCCCGACCCTCATCCCCCGCCTTCTCCAATAAAGCAGAAGGAGCCCGAGTCATGCCAAAAAAGATGTCAGTTGCTTGAGGCTCTGTCGGAAAACCTCGACAACTGGTAGGACAGGCATTCCTGCCTGTCTCGAACGCTCAACGATTCGTGACAGGCAGGAATGCCTGTCCTGCCAAGCGTGTTTTCCGACTGAGCCTAGTTGTCGGTCTCGACCCCCGCCAAGCCGTTGTCGATTGACGCTCGCGTTTCGCGTTCGTCGTACCAGCGGCTCACCATTGCGCTCGCGGCGTGGTACTGGTCGGGGGTGATCTGGAAGCCGAGCAGGTCGCGCCGGCGTTTGGCGGGTTCGTAGCCGTTGGCCGCGGCGAGGGTGTACCAGTAAAACGCCGTCGCCCGGTCCTGCGTCACGCCCCGGCCGGTCTCGTAGAAATAGCCGAGCATGTGCTGGGCCCGCGGCCAGTCCTGCCCCGCCGCCAGCCGGTACAGCCGGGCCGCCTCGGCCGGGTCCTGCGCGACGCCCCGGCCCCGGTCGACCATCACCGCCAACGACGCCTGCGCTTCGGGCATGCCCTGCTGTGCCGCGCGTTTCAGCCACCATGCCGCTTCGTCGTCGTTATTCAGCGCGCCGGCCTGGGCGTACACCCGACCCAGCGCGTACTGCGCCTGCACGACGCCCTGCGCGCCCGCTTGCTCCAGCCAATCGACCGCCTCGGCGAGGTCCGCTTCCCCGTCGCCGCGCTCGATCAAGAGCATCGCGAGGTTCGTTTGTGCGCCGGTGTGGCCCTGCAGCGCGGCGCTTCGGTAAGCGCGTTTCGCCAGGTGGTCGGAGCGCGGCACGCCCCGGCCCTGCTCGTGCAGCTGCGCGAGCTCGAACTGCGCCGGCGCGTAGCCGCGCTCGGCCGACGCCGACACCCAACGCGTCCCCTCGCGCGTGCTCAGCGGCACGTGGTCCGCGGTCAGGTACATCAGCCCGAGCAAGTACTGCGCCTTGTGGCTGCCGCGCAGCGCCGCGAACCGGAAGTGGCCGGCGGCCCGGCGCTTGTCCGCCTCGACGCCGATGCCGTAGTAATACATCACCCCGAGGTTGCACCGCGCGTTGGGCAATTTCTGGTCCGCCGCGCGGGTATACAGCTCGTACGCCTTGGCGATGTCCTGGTCCACGCCCCGGCCCAGCTGGTAGCAGATGCCCAGGTTGTTCATCGCCTCCGCATGGCCCTGCGCTGCGGCGCGGGCGTACCACGATGCGGCCTCGGCGTCGTCTTGCGGGACGCCGTGCCCGCGCTCGTACATCAGCCCGACGAGGTACTGCGCGGTCGCGTCGCCCTGTTCGGCCTGCGGGCGCCAGCTCTCGACCGCGGCCTGGTAATCGCCCTTCTTGTACGCGACGCGGCCTTCGCGCAGGCCCGTGCAGCCGACGACCGGCATCAGCAGCGCCAGTAGCAGCACCGCGCGGATGCCAGCGAACAAACGGGGCGACCCACCAATAGAACGACGCTTCATCATCGATTGCACTCCTGGATCGCGGGCGGTTGAGCATCAAGGCCCGCTAGAAGTGCTATCGATGCGATCGAGGAAGCGGGTAAGGCCCGGTAAGCGATCCTGCGGCGCGCAAGCCGACCCCGGCCGACCCAGGCGTTGCGACCCACCCAGCCGGCCGGTTGTTTGGATTGTGAGGGTGAGGACGCGCCGACAAACCCGAGCCGTTCACTCGGCCCGCGAATCCCCACCGAGCCCGACAAAAGCGTGCGCCTTCGGCCGATTCCGCGTCTTGGACTATATTAAAGCCATCCAATCACCCGGCGACCCGACCCGCCGTCGCTCTATCCCGAGGACCCCGCATGCTGACACCTTATCAGACCGCCCGCGCCGGCCTGCTGCTGCTCGCCCTGGCGCTCTTCGCCGCCTGTGCCCGGCCGACGCTCGCCGAGCCGGCCCCCGAGCAAGGCGACCGGCCCAACATCGTCTTCATCTTCGCCGACGACCACGCCTACCAGGCCCTCGGGGCCTACGGCGGGTACCTTCAGGACGTCGTCCGGACCCCCCACCTCGACCAACTCGCCGACGACGGCATGCTTTTTAAACGTTGCTTCGTCACCAACTCGATCTGCGGGCCCATGCGCGCCGTCATCCAGACCGGCAAGTACTCGCACCTCAACGGCTTCATCCGCAACGGCAACCGGTTCAACGGCGACCAGCAGACCTTCCCCAAGCTCTTGCAGAAAGCCGGCTACCAGACCGCCGTCATCGGCAAGTGGCACCTCGGCACGCACCAGGCGCCCCAGGGCTTCCACTACTCCGAGGTCTTGATGGGCCAGGGCCCGTACTACAACCCCGTCATGCTCAAGGACGCGAAGGGCACCGGCGACAACCGCAAGCGGACGAAAGAAAAACACGAGGGCTACGTCACCGACATCATCACCGACCTGACCCTCGACTGGCTCGAGAACGGGCGCGACAAGTCCAAGCCCTTCATGCTCATGTGCCAGCACAAGGCCCCGCACCGCGAGTGGAGCCCCAAGCCCGAGGTGTACGAGCACTGGAAGAACGTGAAGATCCCCGAGCCGGCGACCCTGTTCGAAGACTACAGCAAGCAGGTCCAGCCGCGCGCGGCCCAGGAGATGACCCTCGCCAAGCACTTCAGCCGGGGCTACGACGACAAGACGCGCAACTGGGCCCCGAACAACCTGACCGACGAGCAGAAGGCCGCCTATCGCGCGATGTTCGCCCAGGCCAACGCCGAGTTCGAAGCCAAAAAAGACGGCATGACCGAAGAAGAACGCGTCCGCTGGGTGCACCAGCGTTACATGAAGATCTACCTGGCGTGCATCGAGTCGATCGACCAGAACGTCGGGCGTGTCCTGAAGTACCTCGAAGACAACGGCCTGGCCGAGAACACGGTCGTGATCTACAGCAGCGACCAGGGCTTTTACCTCGGCGAGCACGGCTGGTACGACAAGCGATGGGTCTACGAGGAATCGCTCAAGACCCCGATGATCGTCCGCTGGCCGGGCACGGTGAAGCCGGGCAGCGTCAACGGCGACATCGTCTCGCCGCTGGACTTCGCCCAGACGTTCCTCGACCTCGCCGGCGTCGAGCAGCCCGACGACATGCAGGGCCGGTCGCTCGTCCCCGTCTTCGAGGGCGACACCCCCGACGACTGGCGCACCAGCCACTACTACCACTACTACGAGTTCCCGTCGGTCCACATGGTCAACCGCCACGAAGCGGTCTGCACCAAGCGGTACAAGCTCATCCGCTTCTACAAGGCAGAAGGCGCGAAGCGCGAGGGCTTTGACGCGTGGGAGCTGATCGATCTCGAGGCCGACCCGCTGGAAACGAAGAACTTCTACGGCGACCCGGCGTACGCGGACGTGCAGAAACGCCTGCACGCGGAGCTGAAAAAGCTGCGCGAGCAGTACGACGTGCCGGACGACGACTAAACCCACCCCGGTAGGTCGGGCCGTCAAGGTGGTTTGGGTTTGATGGGAGCGCGAGGCTCCCGGAAACGTTTTGCATCATCTTTTGATTAGACAAGGCCCGAGCATGAAACGATTGGTCCCGACCGGCGCCCTCGCGCTATGCCTGCTGCTGGTCGCATGCCAGAGCACCAACACCGCATCCACCGCCGACGCCCAGCGCGGCGGGTTCGACACGGCCTACGGCCACGGCGTGCCGGCGCAACTCTTCCCCGACATGGGGCCTTACACCCGGCCGATCACCACCGACTCGCGCACCGCCCAGCGCTACTTCGATCAGGGCATGAAGTGGATGTTCGGCTTCAACCACGACGAGGCCGTGCGGTCGTTCACCAGGGCCGCGGAGCTCGACCCGTCGTGCGCGATGGCGTGGTGGGGCGTCGCCTGCGCGCAGGGGCCGAACTACAACGCCGCGGGCATGAACGACGCCCGGCAGGCCGCGGCGTGGGAAGCGACCGAACAGGCGCTCGCCGCGCTCGACGACGAGACGCCGATCGAACAGGCGCTGGTCCGCGCGCTCAAGACGCGTTTTAAGGACCCGGCCGACGAAAACGACAAGCGCGACCAGAACCAGATGAAGGCCGACTACGCCGAGGCGATGGCGAAGGTCTACGCGGATTTCCCCGACGACGCGGACGTCGCGACGTTCTACGCCGAGGCGCTGATGCTCAAGCGGCCCTGGCGTCTGTGGGACGCCGACGGCTCGGCGAAGGACGAAGAGGTGGACACCATCGTCGCGGCACTCGAGCGCGCGATGGCGTTGTCGCCCGGCCACCCCGGCGCGGACCACTTCTACATCCACGCGGTCGAGGCGAGCCGGGACAAGATGCGCGGCGTCCCCGCCGCCGACCGGCTGAGCGCGTCCGTGCCGCTGGCCGGTCACCTGGTGCACATGCCCTCGCACCTGTACGTGCAGGTGGGGATGTGGGACCGCGCGGTCGAGCAGAACCTGCTGGCGATTCAAGCGGACCGGCGCTACTTTGCGCGTTCGCCGATGCAGTTCCGCGTGCACGGGTACAGCGCCCACAACGGGCACATGCTCGCGTTCGCGGCGATGATGGTCGGGCGTGAGGAAGACGCGATGCGCGGGGCCGAGTGGGTCTGGCAGATGCCCGACGAGGTGATGGAGACGATGGGCCGGCGGTACGACCGGGCGATGTGCGGCAAGTACGACGTGCTTCGGCGGTTCGGGCGGTGGGACGCGCTGCTCGCCGAGCCCGCCCCGCCGAGCTACCTGCGGCAGACCACGGCGCTGTGGCGCGCCTGCCGGGCGATCGCGTTCGCGGCGAAGAAGGACTTCGACAACGCCAGGGCCGAGCACGCCGCGTTCCGCGTGTTCCTGGATCAACGGCCCAAGGACCGGTACCTCTTGCTCAACGACCGCTTCGTCGCCGCGGAGATCGCGCTGCAGCAGGACAAGTGGGACGAGGCGATCGCGCTGCTGGAAGAAGCGGTCGGGTACGAAGATGGCATGGGCTACGGCGAGCCGCCGCGCTGGGTCCAGCCGGTGCGCCACACGCTCGGGGTCGTGCTGCTCAAGGCCGGGCGTTACGCCGACGCCGAGCGCGTCTACCGCGAAGACCTCGACGAATGGCCGGGCAACGGCTGGTCGCTGTTCGGCCTGTCGCAGGCGCTTGCGCTGCAGGGCAAGGACGCGGAAGCGCTCGCGGCCCGCGCCGCGTTCGACCGCGCGTGGGCCGGCGCGGACCACCCGATCCAAAGCAGCTGCAAGTGCGTGCCCGAACTCTAAGCGGCTCGCGACACCTCACAAGGACCATCGCATGAAAACCGACCCGACCGGCCACCCGATCTCCCGACGCCGCTTCATCGAGCTCACCGCGCTGTCCGGCGCGGCCGCGGCCTACGGCGTGCGCGGCGACGACACCGCCCCGCCCACCGACGCGGACGGCAACGTCATCCCCGGCTTCGAAGAACACCAGGCGGGCCCCGGCGCGAAGGGCCGATGGCAACCCGTCTCGGACCGCAAGCTGCGCGTGGGCATCGCGGGCCACGGCCTGTGCCGGTTCGGCGCGGCGTTCGGGTTCCAGGACCACCCCAGCGTCGAGGTCGTCGCGGTGACCGACCTGATCGCGGACCGCCGCGCGGCGATGGCCAGGGCCTGCCGGTGCGACAAGACGTACCAGTCCTGCGAGGCGATGCTCGACGACGATTCGATCGAAGCGGTCTACATCGCGACCGACGCGCCCAGCCACGCGCGTTTGGCGATCATGGCGCTGCAGCGCGGCAAGCACGTCGCCTGTGCCGTGCCCGCGGTGTGGGGCTCGCTGGAGGACGCGGACGCGCTGTTCAACGCGGTGAAGAAGACCGGCCTGACGTACATGATGTTCGAGACGTCGTACTACCACGCCTCGCTCTACGCCGCGCACCAACGCTACGACGCGGGCGAACTGGGCAAGATCGTCTACGCCGAAGGCGAATACTTCCACCACTTCCCCACGCCCCTGCCCGGCTACAACCCCAAGACGAACAAGGTCGAGCCCGGCGGCTGGCGCCTCGGCCTGCCGCCCATGTGGTACCCCACCCACGCGACCGCGTACTACACCGGCGTCACCGGCGAACGCTTCACCGAGGTCTCGTGCATGGGCATGCCCAGCCCTATCGGCTACCTCCAGCCGGAAAACAACCCCTACCGCAATCCCTTCGGCACCGAGGTCGCGCTGCTGCGCACCAGCGAAGCCGGCATGTCACGCATGGCGATGTCCTGGGACGTGCCCACCGGCCAGGGCGAGAAGGGCCGGGTCTACGGCCAGTCCGACAAACGCGGCAACACCCCCACCCAGCGCCCGCCGCTGCCCCCGGGCGTCAAGGCCGGCGGCCACGGCGGGTCCCACGGCTACCTGATGAGCGAGTTCGTCGAGGCCGTCCTCGCCGAGCGTCGGCCGTGGGTCGATATCACCGCCGCGCTGAACATGACCGTCGCGGGCATCGTCGCGCACCAGTCGGCGCTCAAGGACGGCGAACTGCTGAAGATCCCGCAGTACACGCTGTAAAGCTTCGGGCCTGCGCAACCGTTACACCGCGCGCCACCCGCCGTACAACCGTCCCGACCGAGCCAGTCGTCGCGAGAAAACAGCCAAAACGGTAGGCGACAGAACGTTTTGGTTGATTTCTTGCCGCCCGCATTCGATGCTCCCCACATCTCTCACATGAAGGGGAACACACATGGCGAACAATCACCAGACACACGACGCGAGCGGCTTCTCTCAGGCCGACACCGAACGCGTCGAGCGGATGCAGCAGGCCTACGCCCAGATGACCGCGGCGATGCAGCGATTGGACGGCGGGATGGCGCGGCTGGGCAACGTCATCCGCACGGCCCATCAAGAAGGCTGGCACATCAAGGCGGACTAGCAAGCGCCGCAGCCTTCGGGCCAGATCGCTTCTCCTGAAGCGGCTTGGATGATTGCTCTCCACGGGTGCGACTGACAAGTGGCGTCTGCGGAGCCTGTCCGTGCGTTTGGGTCAAGCACTGATAAGCATCCGAAGAAGTATTGAGGCGTTTCCCATCGCACCCGGCGGAAGCCCGGTGCGCGGATCAGCGGGCTTGGCCAACGCGAAAGCGCGCTTTTTAGCCGCACGCTCCGGGCTCCCGCCACGGAACTGTTGATCCTCGAACGCATACGAATGGCTTGGGATGCGTATGAGGGGAGGGTGTCGGACGCGCTTGCTGCTCGCCGGTCGCACCGGTTCGTCGCGACCCGCTCCCGGCCTCCCCCTCGGAGGGGGCGGCTTCTGAAAACGCTACAAAAAGTTTGGAAGCGCTCTTGCAGGCTGCTAGAAACCGCGCGGCACCTCGTTGCCCGGCCGACGCGGGCGCTCGGGGTCTTCGCCGGGCTCGTCCGGCTCGAGCGTCAGCGGCTTGGGCGCGTAGCCGTACGGTTCGACGACGCCCTCGGCGGTGAGGAAGACCGACTCGTCGTACAAGCGTGTGATCAACCGCAGGCCCTGCGTCCCGTCGGGCGCGTAGGCGAGGTCGTGGATCGTCGAGGGGTATACCTCGCCGACGCCGCGCGGGGACACCGCGTAGTTCAGCCACGCATCGCCGATCGGCGGGGTGTTCGTGGCCTCGCGCAGCGCGGGGTACACCAGCGGCAGGTGGCGCTCGAGCAGCAGCAGGCCCGCCTCCGCCGACTCACGCGGGGCGCGGTCCTCGGCGGTCTTCCACTGCCTGGTGCGCAGCTCCCACGCCCGGGTCGCGTTGGTTTTCACGTCTTCAACAAGTTGTTTCACGCGTGTCGTCTGCGCCTCGGTCAACAAGCCGGGCAGGTCGATCACGCGCAGCGTCGCGTTGGCGGGCAGCGCGATCTCGCCGAGCCAGTCGGACACGACGCGCCCGCCTTGCGGGCCGGTGCGGATCAGGTCGAGGCGCGTGATGCGGGTTGGTTGGGTGGTGCCCATGGCCGCGGTCGCGTCGGGCCGGACGAGTTGAATCGCGGCCGAGCCCTCGGCGGGGGACAGCAGCACCGCGCCCTCGCGGTCCCACGCGCCCGCGTCTTCGTCCTGCCGGTACTTCTCGACGACGGCGGCGAGCTTCTTCGCCTGCGTGAGCGTGAGCGCGTTGAGTCGGTGCATGCGCTGGATGTCCGCCTTGCTCGGCCCGGCCTTGCTCATCCACGCCCGGGCGTTCTCGTTCACCAGCGCGCCGAACAGCCCGGCCACGCCGGTGTCGCGCTCGGCGCGGATCATCGCGTGCAGCGTCCGCGCGTTGCGGTGTACGCGGAACAGCGCGAGCGCGAACGCCTCGGCCTGCGCGTCGTCGGTCGCCGCGGGCAACGCCATCAGCTTGCCCCACAGGTACGCGTTGATCGCCGGGTGCAAACGGTCGGGCGTGTAGACCTCGTCGAGCGCCTTAGAGATGTCGTCCGCGCTGTACGCCGGCCCGGGCGGCGGCGCGCGGTGGTTGCTGTGCTGCCGGATCGCGTCGGTGATCACGGCGAGCAGGCCGGGCAACTCGGCGTAGTGCTTGCGGAGGCTCTCGATCCATTGCTGTCGAACCGGATCGCGCTGTTCCCGCGTGGCGTACTCGTAGTAGAGCAGCTCGTGGGCGAAGCGCGCGGCCGAGCCGGTGTTCGCGCCGAACTCGGTCAGGTGCCTGGCGTAGTCTTCGAGGAAGCGCGCGGTGCGGGCCGGGCCCGGATCGGCCTGGCGCTTGGCGGTCTCGGGAAGCGGCGCGGGCGATGCGTCGGCGGGGGCGGCTCGATGGCCTTGGTTCTCGTTGGCCGGCCCGTCGCCCTTCGACGGCTCCGCGGGTTGCTGGGCCTGCGCCGGTGGGGTGGCGTGGTCGCTGAGCGCCGCGCTCAAGCCCAGCGCGACCATCACGACCGCCGCGACGCGGATCGCCCGACGGCCCAATCGCCCGCTCAGCCTACCGCTCAACACCACCGGCCGACGGCGAACCAAACGATAAACCACCCACCCCGCGAGCACGCAGGCGAGCAGCCAGGCCACGATCGACGCGAGCAGTTTCATCGCGCGCCCCCGATCGTCAGCGGCACGCGCGTCGCCCCGTGGGTCGTCAGCGCATCGTCGAACAGGTCGGCGGTGAACGCGGCCTGCCGGCAGCTCACGCCGTGACGCGTGTTGAGCCAGCAGTCGAACAGGTCGCCGCGCAAGGGGTCTTTCCCGTCGCGGAACCTGCCGAAGCCGCTCGCCCAGAGCTCGGACAGGGGCGTGTCGAGGATGTTGCCCGCCGACTCGCCGTGGTCCGTCGTCGTGCAAGGCATCAGCTCGCCGGTCGCGCTGACGACGCACGACACGCGCCCCGCGCCGCAGGTGAACGGCTCGTCGCGGTAGAAGCAGTCGTCCCTGCCCGCGCTGCCCCACTCGTTGTCGAGCTCGACGTGCATCATGCTGCGCAGCCGCCGCGCGAGCGACGCGGTGCGACGCAATTGCGCGGCGGTCGGCAGCAGCTCGCGGTTCTCGCCCGCCCGTCCCTCGGGCGTCATTAAATGAAAGCCCCACGAGTCGGCCCGGCTGGCGAGCACCGCGGGCAGCATCTCGCCCAAGCGGTCCGCGTTGAGCCGGTTGATCGTCGTGCCCGCGACGACCTCCTGCACCCCGCAGTCTTTTAAGAACGCCATCGCCGACAGCGCCTTGTCGTAGCCGCCGGGCCTGCCACGGAACGCGTCGTGGAAGTCGCGCGGGCCGTCGAGGCTCACCGCCGCCATGCTCGGCGGGCAGTCTTCAAACGTTTTCGCGTGCCGGTGCACCAGCCCGCCGTGCGTGTGGATCGCCCAGGGGATCTGGCGTCGGTGCGTTTCGCGGATGATCGTGTCGAAGTCTTGGCGCAGCGTGCTCTCGCCGCCGGCGATGACGAAGATCGGCCGGTCCAGCCGCACCAGCTCGTCGAGGAGGCGCGTGACCGCCTGCTCGGTCGTCAACTCGCCCCGTGTCGCGGCCCCCGCGTTCGAGTAGCAGTGCGGGCAGGTCAGGTCGCAGCGCGACGTGCTGATCCACTGTACGGCGACCGGCGGCGCAACGACGCCCAGGCGGTGCATGATCCGCTGCTCGGCGGCCCAGACCTCGGCGACACGGCGACCAAACACACGGTGCAAAATACCCATCGGCTGCTCCCGAAAACAATGTATCGATCATAACCCTTGAGCACACGCCCACCAAGCGCGATGATCGTCTTGCAAGGCAATCACAACGCTTGACCTGTGATGGGTGGCCGGGGTAAAGGCTAGGCGAAGAACCCGGAACGAACGGCATCTGCGTGCTTCAATCGTGTTATGTTCCGGGGGCTCGCGGACTCGACCCCGGCCACCCGACGGACAACGAAATGCAGATCCCACGCCTCGCACTGACGCCCGCCCTCGCGATCGGGTTGCTCCTGTTGACCGGCTGCGCGTCGTTCGTCGCCGAGAAAGTCGCCTTCGCGCCCAACGCCGACCGCGCCGACGACGACATCCGCGCCAACCGGTACCCGCCGGATGTGCGCGACATCGTCGTCGACCGGGATCTGCGCCTCCCCGTCGCCGGGTCGTACGGCGCGGGGCCGGCCGAGCTGTCGGTCTGGATCATCGACGCGAACGACCAGGCCCTGGAACCCTCGGCCGACGGCCTGGGCTTCGTCCTCGCCCACCCGGACAAGCCGCGCCAAACGATCGAACCACGCGGCACCGTCGTGCTGCTGCACGGGTTCAAGCACCGCAAGACCAAGCGCGTCTACCTCGAGTGGGCGCGCCTGCTCGCAACGAGCGGCTACCGCTGCGTGCTCATCGACAACCGCGGGCACGGCGACTCGACGGGCAAACTCGTCGGCTTCGGCGTGCGCGAGGCCGACGACACCGCGCAGGTCCTCGACGCGCTCGAACAACAAGGCCAACTCGTCAAACCCCTCGTGCTGCTCGGCGGGTCGCTGGGCGCGGCGACGGCCATCCAGCTCGCGGCGACCGACGACCGCATCGACACCGTCATCGCCGTCGCGCCCTACGCCCGGCTGGACGAGGTGATGGAGTCGTTCGCCGAGGCGTACACCGGCTTCGCCAGGCTCGTGCCCGAAGACACGTGGACGCGCTACGCCGAGGCGGTCTGCAAGCTGGCGGGCATCACGCTCGAGCAAACCAACAACATCCGCGCCGCACGAGAAGTCAAGGTGCCCGTCCTGCTGATCGCCGGCGAGTCCGACGAACGCGTGCCGATCAAGCAGGTCCGCGCGGTCCTCAACGCCGCCCCGCAAGGCAGCAAACTGGTCACCGTGCCCGGCGAGTCGCACAACTCGCTGGGCAAGGGCGTCATCGCCCCGGTCCGTGACGCGGTGTTGGAGTGGCTCGAAAAACCTGCAACGCGTTAGCGTGAATGGTGCGATCGTTGTCCCGCGTGTGCCACTGACAAGGCTGCTTTGAGCCTTGTCAGTGATGATCCTGTCGGCACTGACAAGCTCCGCAGACTCCGCTTGTCAGTGGCACCCGCGGTTAGTCGTTCATCTTGCCTGAGGTCGGATGGCCGCCAATCACGCAAGCTCGACCACGTCGCCATCATGTGATCGCCCTCTGCTCTCGCCATCACGTCCTACAATCATGAGCTCATGCGGGACAAGCCCACACACCCAACCGCCTTCACCCTCATCGAACTGCTGGTCGTCATCAGCATCATCGCGTTCTTGATCGCGCTGCTGCTGCCCGCGCTGGGCAAGGCGCGACAGTCGGCGATCAACACCCAGTGCCAGGCCAACCTGCGCTCGACCCACCAGACGCTCTACGCCTTCGCCACCGACCGCCACGGCAAGCTGCCGCTCGGCTACCGCGGCGGGCGCGTCCAGTGGAACACGATGGTCTACTCCGGCACCAGCGGCAAGATCGTGCTCTTCGGCCACCTGTATTCCGAAGGCTACGCGACCGACGGCGGCGCGCTGTACTGCCCCGCCGAGACCGCGCCCCAGCAGTCATTCAACACCGCCGACAACCCCTGGCCGCCGGGCGAAAACCCGACCGCGAACACCGAGGGCGGCTTCGCGTCCTACCCGTTCATGGATTGGGTGTGGGCCAAGACGCCGAGCGACCTGGACCCGCCCAGGCCCTGGCCGAGCCTGGACAAGCTCGACGCCGACCAGCCGCTCCTGGCCGACGGCGTCGGCCTGCCGCAGCGCCTCGACTCGCGCCACATCACCGGCGTCCACACCCTCTACGCCGACGCCGGCGTCGCCTGGCGCGACCGCACCGACTTCGAAGACCCGCTCAACCAATGCACCGGCCTGAGCCCGGCCAACAACCCGCTTCAACACGCCATCTGGGACATCCTCGCCGAGCGGTGATGAACCAACAGCGGGAGGGCGAGGCTCCCGCCGAGCCGCGAACTTTCGATCACGACCGGCGCGGCAGGAACCTCGCCCTCCCAACAAACCAAACCCACACGTATGTCAAACGAAAGGCCAAATAGATGACTTGCTTTTCCCGGTTCGCGACCGCTCTCGCCTGCTGCCTGGCATTCACCACCGCCCACGCCCAAAACAACCTCGAGGCCGGCCGGACGCTCTACATGCAACACTGCGCCTCCTGCCACGGCAAGGACCTCACCGGCGGCAACGCGCAGTCCATGATCGATGGCGTCTGGCAGTACGGCGCCGGCCGGGGCAGCATCACCCGCAACATCAAGTTCGGCATCTCCGCGTTCGGCATGCCCGACTACCAGAACAAGCTTTCCAACAACGAAATCAACCAGGTCGTGAGCTTCATCCTCGAACAGGAAAAGCAGGCCGACCCGGTCAAGCCGCCCCTGCCGGAGAAACTCGAGACGCGCGATTACGACGTCAAGGTCGATGTCGTCGCCGAGGGCTTAGACACGCCCTGGGCGCTGGCGTTCATCGACAGCGACACCGCGCTGCTCACCGAGCGCTCGGGCGCGCTTCGGCTGTTGCAGGACGGCAAGCTGCACCCCGAGCCGATCAAGGACACGCCCGCCGTCTTCGCCGTCGGCCAGGGCGGGCTGCTCGACGTCGCGATCGACCCGGACTACCCGGACAACGGCTGGGTCTACCTCGCATACGCGCACGCGCCCGGGCCCGGCGACGCACGCAACCGACCGGCCATGACGCGCGTCGTCCGCGGACAAATCAAAGACCACGCCTGGACCGACGAGCAGGTGCTCTACGAAGCGCCGCGCGACACCTACGTCAGCTCCGGCGTGCACTACGGCTGCCGGATCGCCTTCGACAAGCAGGGCCACCTCTACTTCACCATCGGCGACCGCGGCCGGCAAAACGACGCGCAGGACCTCACCAAACCCAACGGCAAAATCCACCGCATCCACCGCGACGGCTCGATCCCCAAGGACAACCCCTTCGCGCAAGCCAACGACGCGCTCAAATCCATCTACACCTACGGCAACCGCAACGCGCAAGGCCTCGCCACCCACCCAACCACCGGCGAGGTCTGGGCCAGCGAGCACGGGCCGATGGGCGGCGACGAGCTGAACCTCATCAAGCCCGGCACGAACTACGGCTGGCCGGTCATCACCTACGGCATCAACTACAACGGCACCGCGGTCAGCAACCTGCAAGCCAAAGCAGGCATGGCCCAGCCCGTGCTCTACTGGACGCCGAGCATCGCCGTCTGCGGCATCGACTTCGTCAAGGCCGACCACTTCCCACGCTGGAAACACCACCTGTTCGTCACCGGCCTGGGCTACGAGGAACTGCGCCGACTCAACATCCAGGACGGCAAAGTCGTCCACCAGGAAGTGGTCCTCAAGAACCACGGCCGGGTCCGCGACGTCGCATGCGCACCCGACGGCACGATCTACGTCGTGCTCAACAACCCCGGGGCCGTGCTGAAATTGACCAACGCGGGCGAAGCACTTCGGCAGTAACGCACCATCCATCAGAGCACGACGCGTGAGCGAGTGACATTGTCGGCCAATGATCGTGTCACTCGCTCACGCGTCGTGCTCTGATGATGAACCGCACCCGCCGCCGCCAGGTGTCTCGATGCTGAGCGTCTGCCCGGGATGCACATCGACGCTTGTTTTTGCCGGCAATTCAACGATTTGGCCTTCTGCGTCGGTCAGCGTGTTGAGGCCGGGCTCGCCGGGCCCGCCGCCGTTTAGCCCGTAAGGTTTCGACGCGCGGCGTTCGGTCAGCAGCGTCGCGGTGACCGGCGTGTCGAACTGGTAAGCGCGGACGACGCCGTCGCCGCCGCGGTGCTTGCCCGCCCCGCCGCTGTGTTCGCGCACGGCGTAGCGCACGATGCGCGCGGGGTACGCGTGCTCGAACGCCTCGACCGGCGTGTTGAGCGTGTTGGTCATGTGCGTGTGCAAGGCGTCCGCGCCGTCGCGCTGCGGCGACGCGCCGACGCCGCCGGCCAACGTTTCGTAATAGGCAAACGCGCAGCGATGCATGCCCGGGCGCGGGTCGATCCCGCCGAGCGTCAGGTTGTTCATCGACCCGCACGACGCCGCGGGTACACGCTCGGGCAGCACTTGGGCCAACGCGCCGAACACGACATCCACCAAGCGCTGCGAGGTCTCGACGTTCCCGCCGGCGACGGGCGCGGGGTATTGCGCGTCGACGACCGAGCCGCGGCGCGTGAGCACGTCGATCGGCCGCATCACCCCGCCGTTGCTCGGCAGGTCCGTCGGCAGCAGGCAGCGAAAACAGTAGTTGACCGCCGACAGAGCGATCGCGCGCACCGCGTTGACCGGGCCGGCGACCTGGTCGGCGCTTCGCGTGAAATCGACCCGCGCCTGGTCGCCCGCGATGCGCAGCGTGCAGCGGATCGCGATATTCGTGGTGCCAAAGCCGTCATCATCGAGTACGTCGTCGAAGCCATACTCGCCGTCGGGCAGGCCGGCAACGAGTTTGCGGACGATCCGCTCGGTGTAGCCGAGCAGTGCATCGCCGCGCCGCGCGAGCGCATCGACGCCGTAGCGCCCGGCCATCGCTTGCAAACGCTCGGCCCCGACGTGCAGCGCCGCGAGTTGGGCGCGCAGGTCGCCCCGCCGCTCGTCGGGCGTGCGCGACGCGCTGGCGATCCACTCGAGCGTGTCGTCGTCGAGCACGCGCGGCGTGATGCGCAGGCCCTCGTCGTCGATGTGTTGGGAGATCGGCAGCGACCCGGGCGAAACCCCGCCGACGTCCGCGTGGTGCGCGCGGTTGGCGAGGTAGAAAGAAGGCCGATCACTACCGGGCAGCGTCAACGGCCGAACAACCGTGATGTCCGGCAGGTGCGTCCCGCCGGCGTAGGGGTCGTTGAGGACGTACACCGCATCAAAGCCGTCAGAAAAAGGGGATAAGTCAGAAAAAGGGGATAAGCCCCTTTTTTCTAAAATGTACTTATCCCCTTTTTTACATGCGCCCGGAGCTTTGGGGGATCGGTCCAATTGAAACGCGTCGATCACCGCGCGGACCGCCATGGGCGTCGAACCGAGGTGGACCGGGATGTGCGCCGCCTGCGCGAGCATCTCGCCGCGCGCATCGAACAGCGCGCACGAGAAGTCCCGCCGCTCCTTGATGTTCGGCGAGTACGCGCTGCGCATCAGCCGCTCGCCCATCTCCTCCGCGACCGCGGCGAACAAATGGCGGAACACTTCCAACGCGATCGGGTCGGCGTCAGGCATTCGTTCTCCCCTTGTTTTCAAGCAGGATTTGGCCGTCGTCGAGTGTCGTGATCGACCAGCCGCGCGGGGCGACGGTCGTCGCGGCGTACTCTTCGATGACGGCCGGGCCGGGCAGTGCCTCGCCGGGCGTGAGGGTGGTTCGATCCAGGCGTAGCCAGTTGCTTGCCTGATTGGTTTCGTGAACCTGGATTGTTTCGGCCTGGTCGGGTAGTTGCGATGGCCCGATCCCGCGGGGTCGTTGTCGCGACCCCGCGGGCTTAAGCGGTGGGGATGGCGTGATGGTTGGGGCGGGGCCGAGCGCTTCGATGCGTGCGGCGACGAGTTCGACGGGCTTGCCCGTGGGCGCGTAGCCGTACAGCCGGCGGTGCTCGTCGAGGAAGCGATCGATCGGCGTCGCGTGGTGGTCGATCGGCACGGTGATCTCGTACGACTGGCCGGCGAAGCGCAGGTCGAGCGCGGGGGTCAACGACCGGTCCGATGCCGCTACGCCGTCGTCTTGTAAGGCCTGCTCGGCGCGTTCGTTGAGTTGGTTGAGCGCGTGCTGCACGGCGGGATGCTCGAGCGGGTTTGCATATTGCTCGCCGTCGTGTTCGAGGGTTTGCAGGACGGCCTGCGAGAACGCGTAGCGCGGCGGGGCGGCGAGCATGCCGTAGGCGCTCAGCAGCCCGCCGTGGACCGGGACGAGGACGCGGGTCATGCCGAGCAGGTCGGCGAGCCGGCAGGCGTGCAGCCCGCCCGCCCCGCCGAAGGCGACGAGCGTGTACGCCCGTGCGTCATGGCCGCGCTGGACGCTGACGCGCTGGATCGCCCGGGCCATCGCGGCGTCGGCGACACGCAGGATCCCCTCGGCGGCGGTTTCTACCGGTAAATCTAGGCGTTTCGCGATCGCGCCGACCGCCGCGATCGCCGCGCCCCGATCAACCGACAACGCGTCGCCAAGCCGCCGGCCGTCACGCAAATGGCCGAGCACGGCGTGGGCGTCGGTTACCGTCGTGGGCTTCGGCGACGCGCCCTGCCTGCCGTAGCACGCCGGGCCCGGGTCGGCGCCGGCGGACTCGGGGCCGACGCGCAACGCCCCGCCGTCGTCGATCCACGCGATCGAGCCGCCGCCCGCGCCGACGGTGTGGATGTCGATGACCGGCAGCTTGATCGGCAGGCCGTTGATCGTGGTTTCGGTCGTGCGCGTCGGGCCGCGGTCGCACAGCGCCACGTCGGTGCTGGTCCCGCCCATGTCGAAGCCGATGACGCGCGGCTCGTTCGCGGCCTGCGCCATCGCCCACGCGCCGATGACCCCGCCCGCCGGGCCGGACATGACGGTCTGGACCGGGCGCTCGATGACCGCGCGCGGCGGCAGCGTCCCCCCGCCGCTGGCCATGATGCGCAGCCGGCCTCGCCCCAGCGCGTCGTCGAGGTTACCGATGTAGCGCGCCATCGTCGGGCCGACCACGGCGTTGACCGCGCAGGTCGTGGCTCGCTCGTACTCGCGCAGCTCGGGCAACAGCTCGCTCGACACCGTGAGATGGACCGCCGGCAAACGCTCGCGGATCGCCTCGGCGAGCGTGCGTTCGTGCGCGTCGTTGGCATAGCTGTGCAGCAGGCAGACCGCGACGGCCTGGACGTCGAGCCCGGCCAACGCATCGATCACGCGCTCGACTTCATGCCGCGTCAGCGTCGTCAACACGTGGCCGTTGTAGGCGAGCCGTTCGTCGACGCCGACGACGCGGTCGCGCGGGATCGGCGGGGCCTGGCGCGCGGGCGACAGCGCGTAGAGCTCGGGCCGGTCCTGCCGGGCGAGCGTGAGCAGGTCCTCGAACCCGGAGGTGGTGACCAGCGCGGCGGGCGCGCCCCTGGCCTCCAGCAGCGCGTTGGTGGCGACGGTCGAGCCGTGCACCACCGTGCCCCTCGCCTGGAAGTCGGCGCGGTCCGCATCGGAGAGCCGGCCTTGCTGGACCGCGGCGTCCAGCAGGCGGTCGATGCCTTGGATGACGGCCCGGCCGGGGTCGTCGGGGGTGGACAGGACCTTGCAGGTGGCACGGACGACGCCATGCGGGTCGGCGAGCAGCAGGTCGGTAAACGTCCCGCCGGTATCGACCCCGACGCGCCAGGCGGGTTGGTTTGGGCCTGTTGTCACGGCGGGCATCATAGCGAGGCGTGTTTACACCGGCTTAACATCTTGCGACAGCCTGCTTTAACAGAATCCAGGCCGGCTGATCGCCGCTCACACATTTCTGACTGATCCGCATTCATTTTTTCGCGCGTGGGCCGGCGACAGGCTGAACCATGTTTTCCACCGCGCGAGCAACAGTCATCGTGACCGGGCCGGGGCCTATAAACTCATGCGAAATCAGCAGCTTTGAACGCTCGTCGTTTTTTTGGCAAACAACTCAAGCAAACGGATTGACCGGTGCGATACACCTACATATAGTGGTCGAGCGTTTGTTCCCTACCGAATCTGGTGGGGATGGTCAGAGGGAAGTCCGGTCTACGGCACGGGACTTGTTAGACAATCGGGGCCGATGAACGCCTTCGCCGTCTGGGCACTCGCCAGGCGGGGGATTTTTCGCGGCCCGCTCCTTGTATTGTCCGAACAAGACCCTAAAATCCCTTGCGACCCATCAGACGCCGGGTCAGCGTCGCGTGACGCCGACCGTTTGGATGGACTCACCGATTTGAGAGGTCACCGGCTATGACCCACCGATCGACAACGGCTCGTGCGTCCTGGACCTGTGTGCCGGCCGCTCGGCAGACGGAAAGCGGCGCGGGCGTGTGCCCCTCGTGTCGCTGTTTGTGCTTGTCCAAGACGGACCAGCCGGTGCCGACCGGATAGACGTATTCCTTGGGCCCCGCCCGGGGCCACGCTTGTCGCGGCTCCCTGGCGGACGCCACGGTCGCGGAAGAGCGAAGTGACCGACAATTCAGCCCCCTCTAACGAGGACATTTCGGGCGAGCGGCGGAGCCGTGAGCCTCAGCGCGATCGCTACGCCACGATCCAGACGCACGGACGCCGGCGACGGCACAACAGAATCACCCCCACGCCTTTTGGAGCTCCGATTCCATGACCCAGACCCCCACCCAGCGCCTCGCCCCGGACCTGACCCAGGCCGGCCCGTCGATCACCCTGCAAGTGACCAAGCGTGACGGCCGGGTCGTCGAGTTCGAGCCGGCACGGATCCAACGCGCGATCGAGGCCGCCTTCCACGCCGAGTACGCCGACAAGACCAACGCCCCGCTCTCCGACGAACAGCGCCGGCACGTCGAGAACATCACGAAGATGGTCATCGCCGCCTGCTCGGAGCAGGACAGCAGCGGCGACGTGCTCGAGGTCGAGGGCGTGCAGGACCTGGTCGAAGAAAAACTCATGCGCTCGGGCGAGTTCTCCGTCGCCCGGCGGTACATCGTCTACCGCCAGGAACGCAACCGCGCCCGCATGTTGCGCATGGAAACGGTCAAGCAGGCGTCGGACTTCACCGTCACCCGGCGTGGCGGCGCGACCGAACCGCTCAACACCCACCTGGTCAAGCGGCGTATTTACGAGGCCTGCCACGGCCTGCCCCAGTGCAAGCCCAACGAGCTCTTGCAAGAGCTCTACGCGAACCTGTACAACGGCATCAGCACGACCGAGCTGGAAAAAGCGATGGTCATGATCGCCCGCCAGCACATCGAGAAGGAGCCGGCGTACAACAAGGTCGCGACGCGGCTGGTCCTGAACATCGTCTACCGCGAGGCGCTGGGCGAGGTGCCGACCAAGGCCGACCTCGACACGGCCTACCGCGGCAAGTTCGAAGATGCGCTTCGATCCGGCGTCGAGGCGGACCTGCTGGACAAGCAGCTGTTGACCTACGACCTGGCCCGGCTCGCCAGGGCCCTGAAGATCGATCGCGACGAATCGTTCACCTACCTCGGCGCGCAGACGGTGTACGACCGGTACCTGATCCACATCAACAAACGCCGGATCGAGACGCCGCAGTTCTTCTTCATGCGGGTGGCGATGGGCCTGGCGCTGCGTGAAAAGCCCGAGGCGCGCGAGGACTACGCGATCCGTTTCTACGAGCTGCTCTCGACCTTCCGCTTCGTCAGCGCGACGCCGACGCTCTTTAACGCCGGCACCCGGCACCCGCAGCTGTCCTCGTGCTACCTGACCTCGATCGACGACGACCTGCACCACATCTTCAAGTCGATCGGCGACAACGCGGCGCTCAGCAAGTGGGCCGGCGGGCTTGGCAACGACTGGACGCGCGTCCGCGCGACCGGCAGCCACATCAAGGGGACCAACGGCGAGTCGCAGGGCGTCATCCCCTTCCTCAAGATCGTCAACGACACCGCCGTCGCCGTGAACCAGGGCGGCAAGCGCAAGGGCGCCGTGTGCTCGTACCTCGAGACCTGGCACCTGGACATCGAAGAGTTTCTCGAGCTGCGTAAAAACACCGGCGACGACCGCCGACGCACCCACGACATGCACACCGCCAACTGGATCCCCGACCTGTTCATGAAACGCGTCGCGGACAAGGGCACCTGGACGCTCTTCTCGCCCAACGAAGTCCCCGAGCTGCACGACCTGTACGGCAAGGCGTTCGAAGACAAGTACACCGAGTACGAGGCCAAGGCCCGCGACGGGCAGATGAACCAGCACCGCACGGTCGAGGCGGTCGAGCTGTGGCGGAAGATGCTGTCCATGGTCTTCGAGACCGGCCACCCGTGGATGACCTTCAAGGACCCGAGCAACCTGCGCAGCCCGCAGGACCACGCCGGCGTCGTGCACAACTCCAACCTCTGCACCGAGATCCTGCTCAACACCTCCAACGACGAAACCGCGGTCTGCAACCTCGGCTCGGTCAACCTGCGGATGCACACGACCCCGGACGGCTTGGACCAGGAGCTGGTGAAAGACACGGTCGCCACCGCGGTCCGCATGCTCGACAACGTCATCGACATCAACTACTATCCGACCGAGGAAGCGCGCAACGCCAACACGCGTCACCGGCCGATCGGCCTGGGGTTGATGGGCTTCCAGGACGCGCTGTTCATCCAGAAGATCCCCTACGAGTCGCAGCGGGCGATCGAGTTCGCCGACCAGTCGATGGAGGTGATCAGCTACCACGCGATCCTCGCCTCGACCCGGCTCGCCGCCGAGCGCGGGACGTACCAGACGTACGAAGGCAGCAAGTGGGACCGCGGGATGCTGCCGATGGACACGAACAAGCTGGTCGCCGAGCACCGCGGCGCCGCCTACTGCGACTTCAACGACGACGCCCGGCTGGACTGGACGCCCGTCCGCGAGGCGGTCGCCAAGTACGGGATGCGCAACTCCAACGTGATGGCCATCGCCCCGACCGCGACGATCTCCAACATCGCCGGCAGCTACCAGTCCATCGAGCCGACCTACCGCAACCTGTTCGTCAAGTCCAACCTCTCCGGCGACTTCACGATCACCAACGCGTACCTGGTCAACGACCTCAAGCAGCTGGGCCTGTGGGACGAGCAGATGCTCGACGACCTGAAGTACTACGACGGCTCGCTGCAGCACATCGACCGCGTGCCCGAGGACCTCAAGCACCTGTACAAGACCGCCTTCGAGATCGACATCTTCGCGCTGATCGCCTGCACGGCCCGTCGGCAGAAGTGGATCGACATGGGCATCAGCTTCAACCTGTACATTGACCAGCCGTCGGGCAAGCTGCTCAACGACATGTACATGAGCTGCTGGAAGCAGGGCCTGAAGACGACGTACTACCTCCGCGGCCAGGGCGCGACGCGGATCGAGAAGTCGACGACCAAGGCGGTGGGCGACACGTCCAAGCAGATCCGGACGCCCGCGAAGCCGCAGGCGGTAACGCCGGCCGCGGCCGAGCCTGCGAAGCCGCAAGCGGCGGTCGAGCCGACGGTCAACGACCCGAACATCGACCAGCTGCTGGACGGCAAGGCCGTGCCCAACAACGCCTGCTCGATCGACAACCCCGACTGCGAGGCGTGCCAGTGATTGAAAACGAGCCGCGACCGTAAGGGAGCGGTCTGCCTTGGCGAATCGATACAGCGTTTGGACCACTTGGCGAATCGATACAGCGTTTGGACCACTTGGCGAATCGATGCAGCGTTTGGACCACTTGGCGAATTGATGCAGCGTTTGGACCACTTGGCGAATTGATGCAGCGTTTGGACCACTCCCTAACGGTCGCGGCTCGTCAAGACAAGCAGCCTTGAACCACAACACGACTTGGCTTACGCCCAATGACAGGCAGGAATGCCTGTCCTAGCAAAGAAAATACTTACCCCAAGCACGGAGATTCACCATGAGTTGCTGCGACGGACCCAGCGAACAATACGACCTGTCCAAGCCCATCGACGTCAACGCCAAGCGGCTGATCAACTGCAAGGCCGTGGACGTCAACCAGCTGTGCCCGATCAAGTACACCTGGGCGTGGGAGCACTACATCAACGGCTGCGCCAACCACTGGATGCCCACCGAGGTCTCGATGCAGAAAGACATCGAGCAGTGGAAAAACCCCGACCTCTTTACCGACGACGAGCGACGCGTCATCATGCGCAACCTGGGCTTTTTCTCGACCGGCGAGTCGCTGGTGGCGAATAACATCGTGCTCGCGATCTTCAAGCACGTCACCAACCCCGAGGCCCGGCAGTACCTCTTGCGCCAGGCGTTCGAAGAGGCGATCCACACCCACACGTTCCAGTACTGCTGCGAGTCGCTGAACCTCGACCAGCGCGAGGTGTTCAACATGTACCACGAGGTCGATTCGATCGCCGGCAAAGACGACTTCGTCATGTCGCTGACCGCGGAGATCATGGACGACAACTTCAAGACCGACAGCGTCGAGAACATCCAGACGTTCGTGAAGAACCTGATCGGGTTCTACGTGATCATGGAAGGGATCTTCTTCTACTCGGGCTTCGTGATGATGCTCAGCTTCCACCGCCGAAACCAGATGGTCGGCATCGGCGAGCAGTTCCAGTACATCATGCGCGACGAGTCGATCCACATGAACTTCGGCATCGACCTGATCAACGGCATCCGCGAGGAGAACCCGGCGATCTGGACCGAGGACTTCAAGGCCGAGTGCATCGAGCTGATCAAGCGGGCGGTCGAATACGAGATCAAGTACGCGCAGGACTGTTTGCCCAACGGCGTCCTGGGCCTGAACGCCGAGGCCTTCGACGAGTACGTCAAATACATCGCCAACCGCCGGACCGAGCGCATCGGTTTGCCGACGCAGTACGAGGGCGTGCGCAACCCGTTCCCGTGGATGAGCGAGGTGATCGACCTGGCGAAGGAGAAGAACTTCTTCGAACGGTACCGAGAAGCTTGCTGGAGTGGTGAACGGATTCAACGAGCCCGACCGTGAGGGAGCGGGCCGAACCCCCAACAGTTGCAACAGCCCGCTCCCACGGTCGCGGCTCGTTGTAGAACAAATCCTTTCCAAACGCAGCCCCGTGTCGCGCCCGTGCGACGCGGGGTTTTTTGTCGCCACGTTTGAAAAAGCGGGACGCCCGTCCCGCCGGGAAGCGGGGTTGTAAGGCCCAAACCCAAAAAACGTCGAACCGGGTGAGATGACGCCCGTGTCGGGTAAGATGTGGTGTCACAGGCAATACTCTATTTGTAAGCCATGATTTTGGAAGCGGTTAAGCAGATAACGCGTCCCAAGCGGCGGCGGCGTGTCGCGTCGGCGGTGTGCTGCGTCGCGGGGCTGGGGCTGTTGACCGCTGTGTTTCGGCCGGGCCCCACCGTGTCTAACGACCCCGCGCCGGCCACGCACGCCGTCGCCGACAAGCACGGCCAGCGCGACGCGCCTGTCCGCTTTAACCGCGACATCCGCCCGATCCTGTCGGACAAGTGCTTCGCGTGTCACGGCCCGGACGCCGCGGTCGCCAAGAACGCCGGGGGCTTCCGCCTCGACCGGTTCGACACCGCGACCGCGCCCGCCAGCAGCGGTAAGCGCCCGATCGTGCCCGGCGACGCGGACGGGTCCGAACTGATCCGCCGGGTCACCAGCGACAAGCCCAACCTCGTGATGCCCCCGCCGGCGTCGCACCTGTCGCTCACCGACGACGAGGTCGCGCTGCTCCGGCGATGGATCGACCAGGGCGCCAAGTACGAAGGCCACTGGGCGTACCAGCCGCCGACCAAGCCCGCCCCGCCGAGGGTTGTCCACGAAGACTGGGTTCGCCACGACATCGACCGCTTCGTCGCCGCCCGGCTCGAGCAGGCGGGCCTGACGCCCTCGCCCGAGGCCGACCGCGCGACGCTGATCCGCCGGCTGTCGCTGGACCTCACCGGCCTGCCGCCGACGCCCGACGAGATCGACGCGTTCATCCACGACGACGACCCGAACGCTTATGAACAACTGGTCGATCGCCTGCTCGCGAGCCCGCACTTCGGCGAGCGCATGGCGTTGGTCTGGCTCGACGCGGCGCGCTACGCCGACACGATCGGCTATCAACTGGACCACTACCGCAACGCCTGGCCGTACCGCGACTGGGTCATCGACGCGTTCAACTCCAACAAGCCCTACGACGAATTCGTCGTCGAACAGTTGGCGGGTGACCTGCTTCCGGGGGCGAGCGACGAGCAGAAGCTCGCCACGGCGTTCTGCCGGATGCACATGATGAACCACGAGGGCGGGTCGATCGACGAGGAGTTCCGCGTCACCGCGGTGGCGGACCGGATCGAGACGGTCGCGACCGTGTTCATGGCCCAGACCTACAACTGCGCGATGTGCCACGACCACAAGTACGACCCGACGACGCAGCAGGACTACTACAACCTGTTCAAATATTTTCATTCGATCGACGAGCGTGGGGTGCACTCGAACAAGCCCGAGCGCGCGATCGCGTACGCCCCGCGCATGGACTGGATGAGCCGGGACACGAAATCGCAACTGTCGCAAGCGCGAGCCAAACTGACCGAAGCGCAACACGCACGACAACAAGCCGCGCCCGATGTCGCGCGGGCGCAGGACGCGTGGGAACAAGCGCTGCGCGAACGGCACGCCGTGACTTGGGCCGACGCCGAACTCGTCGACGCGAAGACGACGCACAAGAGCGGGACGTTCGACTTCAAGCCCGACGGCTCGGTCTTGCTGAGCAGCCGCGACAGCCCGGCGGCCGAAGACCTGACGCTGGTCTACAGCACGGACGCGACGGGCCTGCGACTGATCAAGCTCGACGCGCTCACCGACCCGTGGAACGGCGACCGCGTCGGCCGGGCGAACGACGGCGGCGCGCAGCCGACGCACATCAAGATCACCGCGACGTCGCTGAAAGAACCAAGCCAACAACAAGACGTCAAACTCGTCTGGGCCTGGGCGACCAAGTCCGAACAAGGCAAGGTCAAGGGCAAAGCGAAAGACCTGGACGCGAACAACCTGCTCAAGCCGGGCAAGCCGGGCTGGGGCACGGGCTCGTCGCAGGACAAGGACCCGCGGACGCTGCTGCTCGTCGCCGAAGAACCCTTTGGTTTCGCGGGCGGCACCGAGCTGCAAGTGTTCATCGAGCACCGCTCGGGACAGCCCCGCCAAACGCTCGGGCGTGTCAGGCTGGGCTTCGCGTCGGCCGACGCGTCGGTGGTCCGCGCCTTCCCCGACCACGCCGAGGCCGACGACAACGACGCCGTCGCGCTCCAGCCGCTCGCGTTGATCCCGCCGGACGACCGCACGGCCCACGGCGACAAGACGCTCGCCGAGCAGTGGCGGACGCGCCACTCGCCGAGCTACGCGCAGCTCAGCAGCGCGGTCGCGCAGGCCGAGCGCGCGGTCAGGCAGATCGAATCGCGGGCGGTGCCCGTTTCGATCATGCGGGAACTCGACAAGCCCAAGCCGATGTTCGTGCTCGAGCGCGGGCTGTACGACAAACCGATCGAAGACCGGCCGGCCGAGCTCAAGCTGCCCGGCTTCATCGACCTGCCCATGCCCGACGGCGCGCCCAACAACCGCCTGGGCTTCGCGCTCTGGCTCACGCGTCCCGACCACCCGCTCACCGCACGCGTGCACGTCAACCGGGTGTGGCAGACGCTGTTCGGCACGGGCATCGTCGAAACCGCCGAGGACTTCGGGAGCCAGGCCGCCTGGCCCAGCCACCTCGAACTGCTCGACTACCTCGCGGTCGATTTCGTCGAGCGCGGTTGGGACCAGAAGGCGCTGATCAAGCAGATCGTCACGAGCGCGACGTACCGCCAGCGCGCGGTCGCGCGATCCGACGCGAGCGAGCTCGACCCGCACAACCGCCTGCTCGGCTCGTTCCCCCGCCGACGCCTGCCGGGCGAGCTGGTGCGGGACCAGGCGCTGGCGGTGTCGGGGTTGCTGGTTGACACGGTCGGCGGGCCGAGCGTCAAGCCGTACCAGCCGCCGGGGCTTTGGCGGGAGGTGTCGATGAGCCCGCGCTCGAACACGCACGTGTTCAAGCGTGACGACGGCGAGGCGCTGTACCGCCGGAGCCTGTACACGTTCATCAAGCGCAAGAGCCCGCCGCCTCAGCTCTCGACATTCGGCGCGCCCAACCGCGAGTCGTGCGTCGTCCGGCGGGACACGACGAACACGCCGATGCAGGCGCTGGTGTTGTGGAACGACGAGCAGTTCCTCGAGGCCGCGCGGGTGCTGGCGCAGCGGACGCTGGCGGAGGCGCAGGGCACCGACGCGCGCCTGTCGCTGGTTTTCCGCCGATGCACCGGCCGCGTCGCGACCGAGCGCGAGCTGGTCGTGCTGCATGACGCGCTCGCGCACTTTATGACGCGCTACGCCCAGTCGCCCGACGACGCGGTGGAGCTACTTAAACAGGGCGAGCACCCGCTGCCCGAGGCGTACGACCCGGCCGAACTCGCGTCGTGGATGATGCTCGCCAGCACGGCCCTGTCGCTGGACGAGACGATCGTGCGCGATTAACGCCTAGACTGTATGACGGGATCACGATGCCGACGAACCAACGACCACTCGCGAAGACGCTTCCCGCCCTGGTCGGCGTGCTCACGCTCTCGGGCGCGGGCGTGCTGGCGTGGCTGGGCGCGACCGGTGCCGGCGATCACACGCCGCGGGCCGAAGGCGAACCGCGCGCCCGCGTCGCCGCGGTGAAGGCGGACGCCCGCGACGCCGAGTCGGTCTCCTACAACCGCCACATCCGCCCGATCCTGTCAGACAAGTGCTTCGCCTGCCACGGCTTCGACCGCAACACGCGCGAGGCGGGGCTCCGGCTGGACGTGCGCGAGGCGGCCGTCGCGGAGCGCGACAGCGGCGCGGCGATCGTGCCCGGCGACGCGACAAACAGCAACCTCTACAAGCGCATCACGACGACGCGCGACGCGTTGCGGATGCCGCCCGCCGAGCTGCACAAGCCGCTGACCGCGGATGAGGTCGAGTTGATCCGGCGCTGGATCGATCAGGGCGCCGACTACGAGCCGCACTGGGCGTTCATCCCGCCGACGATGCCCGCCTTGCCCGAGGTCAACGACGACGCGTGGGCGCGCAACGCGATTGACGCGTTCGTGCTGGCCAAGCTCCAAGCGTACGGCGTCGAGCCCTCGCCCGAGGCGGACCGGCGCACGCTGATCCGGCGGGTCTACCTCGACCTGATCGGCCTGCCGCCGACGCCCGAAGAAGTTGACGCGTTCGTCAAGGACACAACGCCCGACGCGTACGAGAAGGTCGTCGATCGCCTGCTCGCGAACCCGCACTTCGGTGAGCGCTGGGCGCTGCCCTGGCTCGACGCGGCGCGCTACGCGGACAGCAACAGCTACCAGTTCGACAACGACCGCTGGGCCTGGCCCTGGCGCGACTGGCTGATCAAGGCGATCAACGACAACCGGCCTTTCGATGAGGTCATCGTCGAGATGCTGGCGGGCGACCTCCTGGACAACCCGACGCGGGACCAGCTGCTCGCGACCGCGTTCAACCGCCACCACTTCCTCAACGGCGAGGGCGGCGCGATCGCCGAGGAAGTCCGCTTCAACTACGTGCTCGACCGCGTCGAGACGACCTCGACCACCTTCCTCGGCCTGACCTACGCCTGCGCGCAGTGCCACGACCACAAGTACGACCCGATCAGCCACGACGACTACTTCGCGTTCTTTGCGTTCTTCGGGCAGGTCGATGAGACCGGCCGACGCGGGCGAGCGCTCTACACGTGGGACTTCCAGTTCCTCACCGCCGAGCCGACGATGTCGCTGGCGACCGACGCGCAGAAGCAGGAACTCAACCGCCTGCGCGGGCTGGAAAAGAAGGCCTACGAAGCGTTCGGCGGCAAGGACGCGGAGAACAGGCTGAACCGCGCGGCACGCGACTGGGCGGCCGGGCTGGACGAGGACGGGCTGAGCGCCCTGCCGCCTTTGGTCCACGGCCTGGCAGGCCGTTCGCGCTACGGCCGGGGCTTCCAGGCGCCGATGCAGCAGGCGAAGCTGCGCGACTACTACGCCCGGCAGGTCGCGCCCGCGGACAGCGACTGGCTGGCGGGGTACACCGCCTGGAACGACGCGCAGATCGCGCGCATGGACCACGAAGCGACCATGCCGATCGTCATGGTCATGCGCGACCGCGACACGCCGCGCGAGGTGAGACGGCGTGACCGCGGGCAGTACAACGCGCCCGTCGGCGAGCCGCTCGAGCCGCGCCTGCCCGAGGCGCTCGGCTCGCTGGAAGGCCTGCCGAAGAACCGCCTGGGCCTGGCGCGGTGGATGGTCAGCGACGCCAACCCGCTGACCGCGCGCGTGCTCGTTAACCGGCTGTGGCAGGAGGTCTTCGGCGTGGGCATCGTGAAGACGCCCGAGGACTTCGGCCTCCAGGGCGCGCTGCCGACGCACCCCGGGCTGCTCGACTACCTCGCGGCGAAATACCGCGCCGACTGGGACACCAAGGCGATCGTGCGCGAGATCGTGACCAGCGCGACGTACCGCCAGTCGTCGAGCGCCTCGCCACAGCTTCGTGAGATCGACCCGGAGAACGAGCTGCTGGCCCGCGGGCCGCGTTTCCGCCTGCCCTCGATGCTGATCCGCGACCAGGCGCTCGCCGCGGCGGGGCTGATGAACGACGCGATGTTCGGCCCGCCGGTGTACCCGTACCAGCCGCCGGCGCTGTGGGTCGATATCAGCTTCGCGCAGTTCGAGTACACCCAGAGCACGGGCGCCGATTTGTATCGGCGGAGCCTGTACACGTTCTTCCGCCGGACGCTCGCCCCGCCGAACCTCTTCGACACCGCCAACCGACAGGCGTGCACGGTCAAGCCCTCGCGGACCAACACGCCGTTGCAGGCGCTGGTCACGCTCAACGACCCGACGTACGTCGAGGCGGCGCGCGGGCTGGCGCTGCACGCGATCGAGCGCAGGCCCGCGAGCGGAGCGCCGATCCTGATCGGCGAGATGGTGCGGCTGGTGCTGCTGCGCTCGCCCGAGCAGCGCGAGCTGGACGTGCTGCTCGCCGCGTACGAGCGCGAGCACGACTGGTACAAACAGCGGCCTGCCGAAGCGCAGAAGTACCTGGGCGTCGGCGAACTGGACGTGCCCGACGGCATCGACCGGGCACACCTCGCGGCCCTCTCGGCGGTCGCGCAGACGATCCTGAACCTGGACGAAACGCTGACGAAGCAATAACGCGTTTGAACCGCGGAAGCCCACGCTTTGAGCGTGGGCTTCAGTTACATCAATTCACAAAAGTCATCCGCCATGCAGATCAACCCCCCGAAACTCGACGGCACGCCGGACACGCACCCGATGCTCGCGATGACCCGCCGAACGCTGATGGGCAAAGGCGCGGTGGGCGTGGGCGCGATCGCGCTCGGCTCGCTGATGAACCCGATCAAGGCCGGCGCGTCCCAGAGCGCGCCCGGCGTCCTGCCCAGCCCGCACCACAACGCCAAGGCCAAGCGCGTCATCTACCTGATGATGGGCGGCGGGCCGAGCCACGTCGACCTGTTCGACCCCAAGCCGGCGATGCACACGCACAACGGCGAGCCGATGCCCGAGTCGCTGATGGACACCACGCGCCTCGCGACGACGCAGGGCCAGAAACAGTTCAAGGTCCTCGCCGGCCAACACCCCTACAAACGCTGGGGCAAGTGCGGTACCGAGATCGCCGAGATTTTGCCCTACACCGGGTCGATCGCCGACGACATCTGCGTCGTGCGCTCGGCGAGCACCGAGGCGGTCAACCACGCGCCCGCGGTGACGTTCTGCCTCACCGGGAGCCAGATCCCCGGCCGGCCGACGATGGGCGCGTGGGCGAGCTACGGCCTGGGCACCGAGAACAAGGACCTGCCCGCGTTCGTCGTCATGACCTCGCGCGACCGGGAAAACTCCTGCGGCCAGCTGCTCTACGACCATTACTGGGGCAGCGGGTTCTTGCCCAGCGAGTACCAGGGCGTGCGCATGCGCGGCCAGGGCGACCCGGTCTTGTACATCAAAGACCCCGCCGGCGTAGACCGCGCGCAACGCGGCAAGGCCATCGACGACATCAACACGCTCAACCACTTCAAGCACGACGCGGTCGGCGACCCAGAGATCAAGGCACGCATCGCGCAGTACGAGCTCGCCTACCGGATGCAGATGTCCGTGCCCGAGCTGACCGACCTGTCGGACGAGCGCGAAGACACGCTGGCGCTTTACGGCCCGGACGTTCACCGGCCCGGGTCGTTCGCGCGCAACTGCCTGCTCGCGCGACGCCTGGCCGAGCGCGGCGTCCAGTTCATCCAACTCATGCACGCCGGCTGGGACCAGCACAACAACCTGCAGACCCAGTTCAAGGTCCAGTGCAAGGACACCGACCAGCCCTCGGCCGGGCTGGTGCTCGACCTCAAACGCCGGGGACTGCTGGACGACACGCTCGTGATCTGGGGCGGCGAGTTCGGGCGAACACCTTTTGCGCAAGGCAATTCCAACACCGGCCGCGACCACCACGGCAACGCGTTCTCGTTCTGGATGGCCGGCGGCGGCGTCAGGCCGGGCATCGCGTACGGGCAGTCCGACGACTTCGCGTTCAACGTCGTCGAGAACAAGGTCCACGTCCACGACTTCCAGGCCACCGTGCTCCACCAGATGGGCATCGACCACGAACGGCTGACGTACCGATATCAAGGCCGCGACTTCCGGCTCACCGACGTGCACGGGCACGTGGTGGAAGACATCTTGACTTGATGCGTAGCGGGCGACGCGAAGCGTCCCGTTCCGATCGGTCTGACATACTTCGCAAGGGACGCTGCGCGTCGCCCGCTACACGAAGGATTCCTATGCAGATACGCACGTTGCTGATGCTTGTTGTCGCCTGTTGCGCGTTTCATCACGGCGTGTTCGCCGAGGAAAACGCGCGGCCGAACATCCTGGTCGTCATGGTCGACGACATGGGCTTTTCCGACGTCGGCTGTTTTGGCGGCGAGATCCGGACGCCGAACCTCGACGCGCTCGCGGACAATGGTTTGCGGTTCACCCAGTTCTACAACACGGCGAAGTGCCACTCGTCGCGCGTGTGCCTGATGACGGGTTTGTACTCGAACCAGGCCGGGCAGGAGTCGCTCGCGCACGGCGTGACGATCGCGCATGTCCTCGCCGACGCGGGGTACTTCACCGCGATGACCGGCAAGTGGCACCTCAAGGACCAGCCGACCGACCACGGCTTCCAGCGCTACTGGGGCCACCTCTCGGGCGCGACCAACTTCTTCACCGGCGACAACACGTTCCGGCTCAACGGCGAGAAGTGGGGCGTGCCCAAGCAAGACTTCTATACCACCACCGCCAACGCCGACTACGCCATCCGCTTTATCGACGAGGCGAAACAGGCCGGCAGGCCGATGCTTTTGTACATGGCGTTCAACGCGCCGCACTACCCGCTGCAATGCCTGGAAGAGGACTACCGGGTCTACGAAGACACGTACAAGGCGGGCTGGGACGCGATCCGAAAACAACGGCAGGACAAGCAAAAACAGCTCGGCCTGTTCGACGGGCAGCGTGCGACGCCCGCGCCGCGGCCGGACCACGTCAAGCCCTGGGACGCGCTCAGCGCCGACGAAAAAGACTGGGAGTCGCAGCGGATGGCCGCGTACGCCGCGATGATCCATCGGGTGGATATCGATCTGGGCCGGGTCTTCGATCATCTGAAAAAACGCGGGATGTTCGACAACACGCTGGTGCTGTTCGTGTCGGACAACGGCGCGTGCCCGTTCGACCGGACGGGGATCCGCGGGGGCAGGGGCGTCGAGGTTCGGCCGTGGGACCCCAAGTCGTACTGGTGCTATTCGCCGGGCTGGGCGCACGTCTGCAACACGCCGTTTCGTTTGTACAAGCAGAACCAGCACGAAGGCGGCGTCACCTCGCCGGCGATCGCGCATTGGCCTGCGGGGTTGAAGGCGGAGAAGGGATCGATCACGCACCAGCCGGCGCACCTGATCGACATCATGGCGACGGCGATCGAGCTGGCCGGCGCGCGGTATCCGGAAGAAGACGACATCGAGCCGTTGCAGGGCCGGTCGCTCGTGCCGATCCTCGAAGGCAAGACGCGCGAGCCGCACGACGCGCTGTACTTCCGCTTCGGGAACAACCGGGCGGTGCGTGTCGGCGACATGAAGCTCGTCTCGTTCCGCGGCAGCCCCTGGGAGCTGTACGACCTGTCTGCGGACCGGACGGAGCTGAACGACCTCGCGAACGATCGGCCGGAGATGGTCGAGCAGCTGAGCGAGCGCTGGATGCGCTGGGCCGAGCACGTGAACGACTTGCCCGCGGGCCAGCGCCAGCCGGTGAAGGACACGCGGCAGAAGGCGAATTTTTAGAACGCGTGAGATGCGATAAACATGGGCGACCGCGTTGGTGGGCCGATACAATCAGGAATGCCTTTGCCCCCGACCGATCGGCCGTGCATGAACACAGACGACACGACTCCATTCCGCGGCTCGGTACGTTGCTCAAGTTGCCTCGCCGCTGCGGTGCTGCTGTTCGCGTTAGCCGGCTGCAGCCCGAGGCAGACGCCCGCGAAGGCGGACCTGCGCGCCACCGATACGGCCGGGCGGGTGCCCGCGCTGGTCGACGCGGCGGGCCGGGACGACGACCGCACGCTGGGCGAACTGGTCCGCGCGCTATCGGACGACGACGCGGCGGTGCGTTTGTTCGCGATCCAGGCGTTGAATCAGCGGACGGGCCAGACGCTCGGGTATCGTTATTATGGTTCGGCCGACGACCGCCGGGCCGCGATCGCCCGCTGGCACGACTGGCTCGACGGCGACTCGCCAGACGCCACCGCCGACGCCGACCCCGATTGATGGACCGATTTTGCCCCGCCACGCCAAGCCGCAAGAGAACACCATGGCCAACCCCATCCATGACACCCAGTCCCGGGGCAGCACGACGATCGTCCGCCTCGCCGGCTCGATGACGGTGATGAACGCGCCGGAGTTGCGCGTCGGCCTGCTCGAGGCGATCAAGCGGCACACGCCCAAGGTCCTCGCGCTCAATCTCGCGGAGGTGGACTTCGTCGATTCGAGCGCGCTGGGCGTCTTCGTCGAGGCCCGTCGGCAGATGGTCGCGAACGACGGCTCGGTCACGTTCACGAACGTCAACGACGACGTCCGCGGGCTGATGCGCATCATGAACCTGGACGCGGTGTTCGACTTCGTGGACGACGAGGCGGAGCTGGTGACGGCGTCGGAGTGACGCGGTTCCGATAACGCAGCCAACGATCAATAACCAATGATGTTTAGCGGGTGACGCGTAGCGTCCCGTGCTTTGGCCGCGGTGAATCACGCGGGACGCTTCGCGCCGCGCGCTACGCAGCGTATCGATCGCTTCGACTTTGCTTGAATCGCCATCGATCAACCGACATACATGCTGCGGACTTACTCGCTCGCAGCAGGTCGATCTATGCGCCTGATCACCAAACCCATCACGGACCTCGGCGAGCGGGCGATCGGCACGGTCACGTTTATCGGACAGCTGGGCATCCTCATCAGCCAGACGTTCGGCGCCAGCCCACGCATGGTGGTGCAGAGGCGCGGCCGGCGGCTCGCCTGGCGCAACTTGTGGTTCCAGCTCTACCGCGTCGGGGTCAAGTCCATCGGCGTGGTGATGCTCGTCACGTTTTCCATCGGCGTGATCCTGTCGCTGCAGATCGTGCCCATCCTCGAACAGTACGGCGCCGCCGACCAGATCGCGACCATCATCGGCATCGCCTTCTTCCGCGAGCTCGGCCCGCTCGTCGGCGCGATCGTCCTCACCGGCTTCGCGGGCGCGTCCATCGCCGCGGAGATCGGGACCATGGCGGTCAACGAAGAACTCAAGGCCCTGCGCTCCCACGCGATCAGCCCCATCCGCTTCCTCGTCGTCCCGCGCGTCCTCGCCGCCATGGTCATGACCGTCTGCCTCAGCGTGCTGTCGAGCATCATGGGGATCGTCGGCGGGATGCTGACCACCCGCTCGATCACCGGCATGCCGTTCCACGCCTACCTCGACCTGACCTTCAGCTCCACCGAAACCACCGACATCGTCACCGGGCTGGTCAAGGCCGCGGTGTTCGGCGTGCTCATCGGCGCGCTCGCCTGCCAGCTCGGCCTGTCCGTCCGCGGCGGGGCGTCGGGCGTGGGCAACGCGACCACCCGGACCGTCGTCATCAGCATCGTCGCGCTGACCGTCGTCGACCTCGGCTTCACCGCGGTATTTTACCTGCTGGGGTGGTGAGTTTGATTGATGATTTGTTGGTAGGACAGGCATTCCTGCCTGTCGATCGGCGAAGCCGAATACAAGCATCCACTCAAGTCGTGACAGGCAGGAATGCCTGTCCTACCAAAGCAATATGACCACCCCCGACAACATCATCGAGATCCGCAACGTCACCAAGCAGTTTGGTGCGACCAAGGTCCTCGACGACCTGTCGCTCGACGTCAAGCGCGGCGAACGGCTGGTCATGCTCGGCGGGTCGGGCGCGGGCAAGTCCACCCTGCTCAACCTCATGGCCGCAGAGACCCGCCCGACCACCGGCACGATCAGGATCGACGGCAAGGACATCTGCGGCATGTCCGACGACCAGCTCGACGACTACCGCAAGACCATGGGCGTGCTGTTCCAGTCCGGCGCGCTGTTCAACTCGCTCACCCTCGCGGAGAACGTCGCCCTGCCGCTGCAGGAACACACCGACCTGGACCCATCGACCATCGACACGATCGTCACGATGAAGCTCAACCTCGTCGGCTTGCTCGCGCACCGTGACAAGTACCCGTCGGAAATCTCCGGCGGGATGAAGAAGCGAGCGGGGCTCGGCCGGGCGCTCGCGCTGGACCCCAAGATCATTTTCTACGACGAGCCGAGCGCCGGGCTCGACCCGGTGTCGGTCACCGAGATCGACAAACTCATGGTGGACCTCAACCAGACGACGGGCGTCACGACGGTGGTGATCACGCACGAGATGACCAGCGCGTTCAGGATCGCGACCCGGCTGGTGCTGCTGGACCAGGGCCGGTTCGTCGCCGACGGCACCCCGGACGAGATGAAACAGAGCGATAACCCGCTGGTGCACCAGTTCGTGCACGGCCTGTTGCAAGGCCCGCTGACCGACCGAAAAGACACAAGCCTGTACCACGACGCGCTGCTGAAGCCCGGCGGCTGACGCGGCGGTTTCCTCCCTCTCCCTTTTAGGTTTTAGGGAGAGGGCCGGGGTGAGGGTCGGGCGCGTGATGCTCTTGCATGAAACGCGCCGTCGTGAATCGTTCGCCCCACCCTCATCCCCCGCCTTCTCCCTGGGAGGGAGAAGCAGCCCGAGCCGCGACAGACGATAGCCGCGGGAGCCTTGACGATGAACCCCTCCAAGTACGCATTCCAGGCCGGCCTGTTCATCCTGCTGTCGATCGCGGCGGCGATCTTCCTCGTCGCCCGCGTCGCCGAGAGCCGCAGCGCCCCCGCCGATGCCAAGACCTACACCGCCGTGTTCCCCGCCGGCGAAGACGTCGGCGGGTTATCGGAAGGCGCCGAGGTCCGGCTGCTGGGCGTCAAGGTCGGCCGCGTCGACTCGGTCGACGTCGCCCCGCCCAAGACCGCCAACGAAGACGCGACCGTCCGCGTCAGGTTCTCGGTGGGCAACGGCGTCGAGCTGCGGCAAACCGCGCCGCGCGTCGAGCTCCAGACCGCGGTCACCGGCGGGGCCTGGCTCAACATCCTCAGCGTCGGGACCGGCGCGCCGCTCGCCGAGAACGGGGAAGTCAACGGCACGACCGCGAACCTGCTCGCGATGATCGGCGACGTCCGAGACGAGATGAATACGACCCTGACCACCGTGCGCGGCGAGATCGACGAGGTCAGCGACGAGATGCAGCTCACCCTCGCCGCCGTGCGCGAAGACCTCGACACCGTCTCCGCCGAGCTCGTCCAGACCGCCGACAGCATCGAGACCTCCGCGAACGAGGCGACCGCGCTGATCGACAAGGTCGAGAAGGACATCGACCCGATCATCAAGGACGTCGACACCTTCCTCGCCGAGGCGACCGGCGTGATGACCGACGTGCGCGGCGTGTTCGGCGACAGCGGCGAAGACATCCGCAAGACGCTGGCCAACATCAACTCGATCACGACCAAGCTCGACACGCAGCTGCCCGAAACGCTTGCGGAGATCAACGACTTCGTCGCGTCCGCCGAGGGATTCGTCGAGCGGGCGCAGACGTCGCTCGACGGCACGGACGAGCTCATCGCCGAGCTGACCGGCACGACCGCCGACGCCCGCGCGATGCTCGCGGAGAACCGCCCGACGATCGACCGCACGATGCAATCGGCCCAGCGCAGCGTCGATGAGCTTGAGGGGCTCATCGACGACCTGCGCGCCAACCCGTCGCGCCTGGTCTGGCCGCCGGACGAGAAGGACCTGAACAACCTCGAGCTCTACGCGACCGCGCGCTCGTACGCCAAGGCCGCGGAGGACTTGCAAAGCGCCGCGGCGGCCCTGCGCGAGGCGTCGCTGAACGAGACCGCCGACCCGGACAAGCTCGACGCGCTGCGCAAAGACCTGATGCAGCAGTTCGAACACTTCGACCAGCTGCAGGCCGAGGTGTGGGAGCGGTTTGAGAAGTAGTTTGTTTTGGAACCGCAGTTGAACGCGGATGAACGCGGATAATCTTCAGTAATCGATGAGCTCGTGAAGCTTCAGTTTCTGAGAATGACGCGTCTCTACGCCGCATCCCGGGCAACTTATCGCTTCACTGTGACGTAGATCGTATCCACATTTACGACAACGCCAAAACGGATATCGCCTCTGAATTGATTCGGCAATCCAGTACGCAAACGCTGGAACAAAAAAGTTACCGATCAATCCAATGAGCAAAATAAAACCCAAACCCTTGCTGGGCTCGGGCAGTCTTTTGATAAGCAAATACAGAAGGCAAAAAGCTGGAAAATAAACAAGCCCCGAGATCACCGCAACCTTCCTCGGAAGCATGAGCTTGCTCCATCTGCGTTCATCCGCGGTTCCACTTGCTTTTGCCGTGTGCTTCTGTGGACACATCAAACCCCGTCCAGCGTCGCCAACTCCTCCGCCCACGCGGCACGGGTCTCGTCGCTCACGTCCGGGTCGGGCAACAGCGACCGTCTCGTGCAGTTCACCAGCGCCTGCAGCGTCTGGTAACGACGGGTCGGGCCGATGTCCGCGGGCAATTGGTCGTGCACCGCGTCGGCGACGCCTTGCATCGAAAGCGGCTCGCCGCTTAGCACGCATAAAGCCTTGAGCTGCGACCGCAGCGCCGCGAACCCCGCGGACGAATAGCCCGACGTCAAATCCATCAACTCCGCCACCGCGTCGCTGCTCTCATCAAGCCCGACGGGTTTCAACACCCAACGCACAAACGCGCGCTGGTCTTCGCTTCCGGGTTCGGGGTCGAGGACGGGGATGATCAGGTCGCCGACGCGGCCGGGCCTGCGGATGTCGGGGCTCAGCCGTTCGATCCGCGCGGTCATGAGCAGCCAGACGACCTTGCCGCGCAGCTTCGGGTCGCTCATCATCGCCTGGACCTTGCCGGTCAGCCGGCGTTCGGTCGCGTGCGCGTCCGGGCCGACCCCGCCGAACTGCGTGTCGGCCTCGTCCACGAACAGGATCACCTTGCCCAACGCCTCGAGCACGCGTCGCAGCCGCTCAAAGATCACGTCCGTCTGGCCGAAGTACTGGCTGCGGATATTCTTCAACACGAGCACCGGCAGGCCCAATGAGCCGGCGACCGCCTCGAAGATAAACGTCTTGCCCGCGCCGATCGGCCCGGCGATCGCGGCGCCCGGCAGCGCCTCGTCGCCGGTCGCCTTGATGCGCGGGATCAGTTCGCTTTGCAGGAATTGCTTCAACCGCGCGTAGCCGACGACGTGGTCGAGCGTGTGCGTGGGCTTAGAGAACGCGACGACGTCCTCGCCGAGCTGGCCGAGGATGTACGACTCGACCTGCGCGATGACCTGGCCGGGCGTGATCGGCGTCTGCGTGTAGGCCGACTGCACGAGCAACTGCCGAAGCGCGTGGATCGAAAGGCCCGCCGTCAGTGCGGCGAGCCGATCGATGGATGGCTCCCTCTCCCTTGAGGGAGAGGGTTGGGGTGAGGGTGAAGCTCCCGACCCGTCAAAACCGCCTATTGATTTGTGCGCCCCACCCTCACCCCGGCCCTCTCCCTGAAAGGGAGAGGAAGCAAATACCGGCGAAGGCTTGCCCTGCTGCTCGCGCTGACTCACAAACCATTCGATGTAGTGCTCCCGCACCGCCGCGTCCGGCGAAGGCACCGCGACGCTCAAGACCTGCGGCAGCTTCGACACCCGTGCGTGCACGCCGCCACGCGACTCGGCGAGCATGATCAGCGTGTCGTCGCCCTCGATAAAGCCCGGGTCGCTGAGCCAGTCCTGCATGATCGACACGCGGTGGCGGTCGGGCTGACCGAGCTTGGTGATGTCCCCGTCGCCCGCGGGCAAGAGCAGGTCCGCCGCCTCGATCAGGATGATGAGCTTGAAGCCATCGGTCGATCGCGCCGCGTGCTGACGCGCGTGCTGGGCGCAGAGCGTGAGCTGGCGCAGCAGCTCGAGCGCGACCGTCGGCTTGCCCGTCGCGTCGGCGATGTGCTGGTCGAAGCTCTGTTCGAGCTGTTGTTTCTTCTTGCCCGCGTCCGGGTCGGTCAGGGCCTTGAGCGTGAAGTGGTCCGGCGACAGGCCGGTCTTCCACGTGATCCACGCGTCTCGCAATCGCTGCTTGTCGTCCGGGTTGACGCAGCGGATCGGCCCGTTGAGTTCGTAGACGAGCACGACGACGCCGGGGATGTCGCATTGCCTGCACAAATACGGCAAAAGCGGCAGGTACTCCCCCCCGGAAGTTTGGCCGCGGCTGTTGTCGTCATCTTGAGCTTCGTCGAGCTTGGCAGGCCTGTCGCTGACGAAGAACAGATCGTGCACATCCCCCGTGACCAGCACACTGCGCGACTGCCCGGCGTTGACGATCCGGGCGAGGTCGCTGAAGAAGGCGTACTTGGGGGCGGGGGTTGACACAGTTGTTTATTCCTCACGCAAAGGCGCTAAGGCGCAAAGAAATCAGCACGCACCGTTATCGTAATGGTAGTGTTCTGAGCCACCGGAGAAACGAGCGATAAAACCGGCTGATTCCTGATGGTCATTCTGAGGTGAAAATAATCCTCGCTCGATAGACCAGTCGTAGGCACCTTGGTCTAACGGGTACAGCGTCAGACAGCCGCTTAACCCGTGTGAAGAAATCCATGCCTCGGCTTTCTCACGCGTTGAAAAAACACCTGATGGAAAGTTGCTGTTTTCGCCGTTGAAAACCCACACTGAGTCCATAAGAATCTCGATGGTGAATCAGTCACCTTTGCGCCTTCGCGCCTTTGCGTGAGTTCAACATCTACTCCGGCAGCTTCGACTCGCCCGTGCGTTCTTCGGGGGTCGCGGCCTCGGTCGTGTCCGCCTCGCCGGCCAAGCCGATGAGCTGGTCGAACTCATCGTTCGCCTTGTGCTTCGTCGCGTACTCGATGAACTCGGCCTCCTGCACCTTCGTGTCCGTGCCGGCCAGCTCTTTGCTGACCTTCGCCTTGGCCTTCATCTCTTCGCGAAGCTGCCGCATGTCGCTCAGCTCCTTGCTCGTGCGATCGGCGCTGATGCCCGAGAGCATGTCGTTGAGCTCGGCCTCTTCCTTCGCGGTGATGATCTCGGCGACGGTGGTCGCCTGCTCTTCCTTGAGGTTCTCGATCTCGCGCAGCATCTGCTGCAGCTGGATCTTGTGGCCCGAGATCGTCTGGTCCATCTCCTTGACGTCGGCTTCGAGCTCGGCGATGTGGTCGGACTTCTCGTTGATCTTGGTGCTGAAGTCGTTGTAGGCGGCCATGCAGGTCTGGTAGTCCTCGCCAGACTTGATCTGCTCGATCGTCGCGCCGTTGGCTTTCATCTCCGCGACGACGGTGCGGGCCTTCGCGGCGGCGCCTTCCTTGAGCTGTTCCAGGCGGTTGACGTCGTCGCTGAGCGTCTTGATCTTGCTCATCTTCGCCTCGTGCTGGACGATCAGCCGGGCGATCGCGTCCTTGTACTGCTGGACGCTCTTGCGCTTGGACTCGATGATCTGGTCGAAGGTCGCGTTGACGACGTTGGGGTTGGCGGAGACAGCGCGGCGGGCGGCGTCGATCCTGCCGGTGACGAGGTAGCCCAGGGCTCGGAAGTATCGGCCGATTGCTTTGAACATGGGGGGTCTCCTGAAGCCCGCGGGTTTTGGCGTGGGGTCGGGCCGGCGTTCGACGGCGTGTTGCGCCGATGTGTAAATCCTACATCGTCACGATCGGCTGCGCGGCCCCAGCCTTGCAGAACCGGGCGTCGCGATCGCCGGGATCGGGAGGGCGAGGCTCCTGCCGAGCCGCGTACTGACTGCGGCGCGCGGCTCGGCACGAGCCTCGCCCTCCCAACAATCTCACGACGCGGGCGTGTCGCACCGGCTACTAGCCGCTATCCCGGTCAACCCCGCGCGATTCATCGTCCTCCCGCTCGGCGTCGTCGTCGCCGCCCGCCGCCTCGGCCTCGCGCGCCTTCGCGGCGTGCATGAGCAATTCCTGCTCGTCGATCGCCGGGCCGTCGCGCTCGACCGCCGCGAGCGCCCGCTGGCACGAATCGAGCAGGCCGTCGACCGAGCGCTGCAGGTCGGCGGGGTCTTCGTCGGCCCGGGCGAGCGCGCGGTCCGCGGCGTGCAAACACCGGTCCAGAATCTCGGGGTACGCGCCGGCCAACCGGTCGCGCCGCTGTTCGAGCTTGGCCTTGTACGTCGATTCGTCGCCAAGCCGGGCGGACCACTCCGCGAGGCGGCGCTCGGTCTGGATCAGGTCCAGGACCGACCGCTGCACGAGCCGCCTGGACTGATGCAGCGAAACGAGCAGCAGCGCGCTGACCCGGCCGCGTTCGCGATCGACCGAGGCGAGCAGCTGTTCGAAGTGGCCGAGCGTGACCAGCCCCTCGCGGATGCCGGGCGACTTGAGGTCGCGCGGGGTGAGGATGTCCGGGTCGCCGAGCCGCGCGAGCGCTTCGCGGTAGGCCTTGTCGTCGGCGCGGTGTCGGCCGAGCTCCGTGAGGTCACGCAAGCCGACCAATGCCGCCCACAAGGCGAGGATCCCAAGCGGCAAGAGCGCAAGGATCGTCGGCGTGCCGATGAGCGGGTCGGCCGAAGGCGCGGACGCGAACACGTCGCCCAGCCACCCGCCGACCGCGGCGATCATCGAGGCGACCCAAAACGGGATGCCGACGGCGACGAGCTTAAAGACCAACCGCCACGGCCGGAAGAACCGGCGGAGGCGCGGGAAGCTCGGCCCGGGGTCGGACACGCGCGCCATCATCGGCAGCCCGCGCGAGTGAGACAGCTTCTCGCCCGGGCGGATCAAAAGGGTCAGGTTGTGTTCGTCTTCGGGCATGCGTGGATCGTGTCCGCGCCATGATCGCCTATTCGTCATCGCCCAGCAACGCGTTGTCCGTGTCGTCGGCCGGGCGGTTCTTTTCCAGCTTGTCGATCATCGTGTCGTACTTGGTCAGCACGGTCTCGATCTTCGTGTGCAGTTGCTTGAGCTGGTCGTCCTGGTCGGCGGTGATGCGTGTGAGCGGCTCGAGCCAGCCCTTCATCAATGCGAACTGCTCCTTCATCACGTACAAAAACGTCGCGGGGATCTTGTTGACGACCGTGATCTCCTGCCCCCCGGAAGCCGCTTGCGGCTTAGCACGCGACGGAGTTGCTTCGGGAGCTGAAACACCCTGCGCCCACGGAAGATTCCCCAGCCGATCCGTCAACGTGTGCAACGCGTCGAGCGTTTTCTTATCGAGCTTTGCGGTCACCGAAGTTGGCTTGGTGTTGTTGCCTTGCGTTTGCTCGTACGCCTGAGCCTGCGCGGTCGCGGCCTTCGCCAACTCGCCCGCGCCCGCGTCCAGCGCCGCGCGGATGCCGTCCAAACGATCGCCCAGCCCCGCGACCTGCGACAGCACGGGCGCGAGGCGTTCGCCGAGGTCGGGCTTGTCTTGGTTGTCCGCCCTGGCGCTCACGCTCGATTCCACGAGTTTCGTCAGCGATTCGCCCAGCGTGTCCCTGATCCCGCCAAGGCCTTGATTGAACGCGGCGAGCTGGCTGATCACCGCGGCGGTCTTGTCCCCGCCCAGCGCGTTGACCGCGTTGTTGCGCTGGAACGACTGCTTGATGTCGTCCCATCGCTTCGTCTCTTGCGGCGTGATGACGTTGATGAGTTCCTTGAACTTCAACAAGTTCGCCTCGGCGCCGGTCGTCAGCGTCTGCGCGTCCTGCTCGTACGTCGCGATCAGCAGGCGCATCAGCTCCTCGTCGTTCATCACCGGGACGATCTTCTCGGCGATGCGGTTCATGTTGCGGTACGAACCCTGCAACAGGAACGGCGGCTCGGTGCGGTACTGGTCTTCCTGGCCCGCGCTCTTGATGTACTGCTGGTTCACCGCGAGGATCACGTCGCGCACCTTGATGAGCTTGCGCATCACCGACGCCATCTCCTCGATCTCCTGCGTCGCGTAATTGCCTTCAAATTCAAGGCCTTCCCGGCTGCCGGTCTGGGCGTACCTGATGACCGCGTAGACGTCCTTCTGGCTGCGCGTCGCCAGCGGGTTGAGCGTGGGGTTACTGGTCAGGCAGTTTTCGAGGTAAGAGAGCTTGAAAGCCTCGCCGTGCTCGCCGATGATGTCGCCGAGGTTGTAGGTGTCCGCCCGGTTGCTGAGCATGTCTGGGATGCGGAAGGTCTCGCCGGACTCGGTGTACGGGTTGCCCGCCATGACGACCGCGACCTTACGCCCGCGCAGGTCGTACGTGCGCGTCTTGCCCTTGTACACGCCCTCGACGCGGCGCTGCGCATCGCAGAGCGAGATGAACTTCTGCAACAGCTCGGGGTTGGTGTGCTGGATGTCGTCGAGGTAGATCAAGACGTTGTCGCCCATCTCGAAGGCGAGGTTGATCTTCTCGACCTCTTCGCGGGCCGAGGCGTTGGGGGCCTCGGCGGGGTCGAGCGACGTCACGCCGTGACCGATCGCCGGGCCGTTGATCTTCATGAAGACGATGCCCAGGCGGTTGGCGATGTATTCCATCAGCGTCGTCTTGCCGTAGCCCGGCGGGGAGATCAAGAGCAACAAGCCCATGCGGTCGGTGCGCTTGTTTTCGCCCGCCGTGCCGATCTGCTTCGCGAGGTTGTCGCCGATCAAGGGCAGGAAGACCGAGTCGATCAGCTTGTTTCGCACGAAGCTCGTCAGCACCTTCGGCTCGAACTCTTCGAGCCGCATCTCGTCGCGCGCGTCGTCGATGAACCGCTTCTTCATCGCGGTGTAGCGCTCGAATCGCGGCACGTCCTCGGCGACGAACCGGCCCAGGCGCGACATGAACTCGTTGAAGTGCAGGTCGAGCTCGCCGCCCTCGATCCGGCCGTGCGTGCCGATCAGGCCCTCGACCGTCCGACGAACCGACACGTCGAGCACCCGGCCCAGCTCGCTGCGGCCCTCGAAGATCAACGCCGCCGACTCATCCACGCACTCACGCAGCGCATCGACCTCCGCGGGGGACGTGTCACCATCCAAGAACGCGACCAGCCAGTCGCGTATCAGCGTGAAACGCTCGACCGGGTGGTCCTCGAGCTCGGCGAGCGAGCGGTCGAAATCGGTCCGCTTCGCCGAGTCGGTGAGCTGCTGCTCGAACGCCTCGCGCAACGCGTTCGCCTCGGGGCTGATCACGAAGCCCGACGCGTCGGTGGTGAGTTGATGGAACAGATACGCCCCGGCGTCGGCGACGAGGGCGGCGTCGAACACCGGGTGGCGCTCGACAAAACCCCGCAACAGATCGGTCGCGCGGTCGATGTAAAGCCGCTGCCGCGTCGCCCCGGGGAACAGCCGGCGGACGGCGCCGAAGCCGACGAGCTGGGCCCGAAACAGCGCCCGCTCGGCGTCGTCGCCACGCGTCTGCCAGAACACCGACGCGATCGCCCGCGCGGCGCTGGGGAAACGCAGCAGGCCGATCGACGTGCCGATGTCAACGAGCTCACGCAAGAGCCTTGCGGCGTCGGCGTCGTGAACGCCCTTGGTGTAGCCCTCGCTGTAACGCGGGGCCATGAACCGCTGAACGAGGGTGAGCTGTTGGTTATCGTCGAGGTCGGCGAGGTCGGCGAGCGGCGGGACGATGACCGCGCTGCCGGACGTTTCGCCCGCGCTCGCGCGGCGGAGCCGCGTCGCTTCGGTATAGATCAGGTACGCCAGGTACTCGGCGCGGTACACCTCGTCGGATTCGCTTACGACCTCGCGGTCCCACACCGGGCGCGTCGCGTTGAAGTCCGGGTCGGTGATCGGCTCGAAGAAGCGCGTGCCCGCGAGGTGCAGCTGCATCGTGTCGCCACGCATGACCGTCGTGAGGTCGATGTCCTGCGTGTTGATCGAGAAGCGGTGCTTGCCGAACCGGATGACGTTGCCGCCTTCCTGCAGCTCGTTGCGGTCCTTGAGCTGGCGGACCGCGTCTTCGCGCGTCGATTTCAGCCGAGACTGGATGTCGTCCACCTTGACCGTGTCGTCGAGTTCACCGAGCTCTTCGACGATGTCGCGCAGCTTGTCGATCATCAAATCCCCGGCGTAGTAGCCGTTGATCTGTTCGACGCTCTGCATCGATTCGATGCGCGACTTGATCCCGCCGAGGATCCGGTCCGCCGCCTGCGCCAATGCGTTGGCGCGCTTGTTGCGCTTCTCGACGAGCTGCACCCTGCGGTTCTCGAACGCGTTGTACACCTCGTCGCGCTTCTCGGTCAGCTGCAGCACGAACGCGTCGAACTCGGCGAAACGTCCTTCCAGCTCCTCGACCTGCACCATCACCTTCGTCAGGTACTGGTCGGTTTTCTCCGGCGTGTCGCAGAGATCGAGGTAGTTCACGACCGACTGATTGAGCAGCTTGAGCTGGCTGTTGAACTCGGCGACGCCCTCGGCCTCGCCCAGCGCCTGCCGCTTGTTGCCCAGGCGGGTGCGCGCGGCGTTGAGCTCGGCGAAGATCGCGCTGATCCCATCGATGATCGCCGTGCGCTGCGTCGCGTCGTCGATCTTGAGGTTGCCGACGATGTCGATCAAGAGCTCCAGCTCGCCCGACGTCTTGAGGATGGCTTCTTCGAGCTGTTTCGCCTCGGCGACCTTCGTCACGCCTTCGATCGCGGCGTCGTGCGCTTGCGCCGCCTGCTCGTAAGGCGCAAGCGACGCTTCCTGCAAGAGGAAATCGACCGTCTTCTGACTCAGCGCATCGACCTGCGTTTGGACCTCGTTTTCAAGCGAGTCGATCAATTCAAGGTCGGCGTAGCGCAGCTCCTTGAGCGAGATGATCTTCCCGCGCACGCCGCGCAGCGAGCCGAGCGCTTCGACGTAGGCGTTGATGTTGTCGTAGATCCGCGTCGCGTTGCGGTTGACCAGGTCCTTGGCTTGCTGCGCGACCGCGTCGGTCTGCCGGCGGGTGTTCTTGCGGATGCGCGTGACCTTCTCGAACTCGCCCACGGCGGCCTGCGCCGTGTCGCGCACCTCGCCGAGCGTGCCCGCCAGGCCGAAGCACGCGTCGTCGCCCAACCAAAAAAAAGAATCGAGCAGGTCCGTCGTCGTCTGCACGATATCCAGATAAAGCTCGGCGTACGGGTCGTCGCGGTCGATCAGGCCCAGCACCTGCGCGCACTCGGCCATGCCGCGGACGATGTCGCGGTTGCCGATCTTGTACAGGTAGCTGTCGCTCTGCTGGGCGGGCACGTAGTTGGGCCCGACGATCGGGGTCTGCCAGACCTGCACGGCGTGGTGCTTCTGCGGCTCGTCGTCGGACTTGAAGTACACCAGCGTGCCGTCCTCGAACAGCGCGAAGCCGTTGCAGATCGTCGGCGTCTCGACGCGCTGCGCGATCAGGTTGTACGCCATCAAGACGTACACGCCCGTCTTGCGGTTGTAGAAGACGTAAAGGAAGTCTTCGCCGTTGGGCGCGGCGACGCGCTTCTCGAACGTCAGGTCGTCGGGCACGTTGGGGAAGGACTGCAGCTCGCCCGTCGCGAGGTAGTACCCGCCGGCGAACATCAGGCCGTGGTCATCGGGCAGGAGCACGCAGGCGTGGCCGAGCGCATCGCAGCGGTGTACTTCCTTGAGCTTGTCGTTGAAGATGAAGTAGCGGTGCGTACGTTCCTGGTACGGGCGGATGCGCAGCAGGATGAGGTGGCCATCGATGACGTACTGGTACTCCGCGTCGTCGAGTGTCTGGTCGGGGTCTTCGACCGGCTCGCTGTAGATGCCCTGACCGGTCGCGGTGTTGTCTTCGACCTTGATGGTGAGGTCCCCGCCGGTCGTCTCGACGAAGACGCGGTCGTCGATCGCGATGTGCGGGTGCTTGCCGGGCCGCTGCTCATCCCGGCCCGCGCGGGTCCACGTGAAGTCGTGCTGGTCGGGGTAGCGGACCTCGTGGTCCGAGCGGTTGTCGATGTACTTGATCGCGCGGGCGTCGCCCGTGCCCTCGAAGGCCCACTTGAACGCTTTGAAGTCGTTGACGTCGCGCCCGACGTGGAACTTCATGTACAGGAACGGGCCCTTGACGAAGAACTTGGCGAACGTGGTTGTCTTGTAGTAGCGGTAGAGGTCGGCGAAGTCTTTCTTAAACGCCTCGTCGTTCAAGAGGTCGAGCCTGGTCGGCTCGAACCTGCCGTCGATGAAGTCGTAGCAGGCGAACACGTCGGTGAGCGCGATGCCCTGCTTGAGGCCGAACTGCACGTTGTAGCCGACGAGCACCTGTCGGCCGATCGCGACCATGTCGCGCGGGATACAGTTGTGCGCGGTGGTGATGCGGTCGGTATTGGTGAGCGTGAACTCGATCGAGCCGAACACGTCCTTGCGCTCGGCGTTGAGTCGGTCGAGCTTGGTGCGCAGCGCGTCGCCCTGGTCGCGCAGGCGGCTGCGGATGACCTCGTAGGTGCCCCGGTCCAGCTGCTCGCCCGCGGCGTGGCCGGTCTGTTGGGCTTGAGATGTTTCGGGCGATTCAGCCATAATTAGTTTGATTCAAGGCAAATCTAAGCAAGACAAGCAAGGCAAATCACAGAGATCACAAAGGCACGGAGGCACAGAGTAAAGCCAAGCAACACGAGCAATAACATGCATTACAAGATGAAGAAGCAGCCAGTCGGTCTCGCACGCCATTCACAAACTTCATCTCTCTGTGCCTCTGTGCCTCCGCGTCCTCTGTGATGGTTGAACAACACACCTCATCGCCCCCCGGGTCGGCCGGGGCACGCTAGCAGTGCGCCCGACCTTACCCCCGGAAGCCCCCGGGACTTACCCCCGGAAACAAAGGCCGGAAGCCCGGTACGGAATCGGGTGTTACCGCAGCAGCCCCAGCGAGCCGACGGTCTTGTCCTCGACGCCCGCGTCCTGGGCCAAGCCGAGCAGTTCGCTGAGTTGTTCTTTGAACTTGCCGGCCTTGTCCTTGGCCATGACCTGCGTGAGCAGCGCGGCGACGGTCAGGTTCTTCGCGTCTTCGGAGTCGATGCCGAACTGGTCGATGAACTTCTTGACCTGCCGGCCGAAGTACTCGCCGTCGCCGTTGAAGAACGTGGCCTTGATGTCCGACAGGTGCTGGCTGTTGTTGATCATGCGGTCGAAGCGTTTGCCCTGCGTGACCGAGTGCAGCAGCGTGTCGAAGATCTCGGTCTCCCCGCCGATGATGTCGATCTTGGCGGACTTGAGCGCCTCGCCTAGGATCTTGGCCTGCTCGGCGACGATGTCCTTCTTGATGTTGATCTCGGCGAGCTCGACCTTGAGGTCCTTGTCCAGCCGGAGCTTGAACTCCTCGTGCTCCTTGCCCACGCCGTCGAGCTTCTGCATCGCCTCGGCCTTGGCGGCGACGCCCTCGGCCTCGGCGGCGTATCGCTTCTGCATACCCTCCGCCTCCGCGTCGTAGCCGGCGCGCTCGGCCTCGGCCTTCGCCAGACCCTGCGCCTTGATCGCGTCGGCCTTGGCCAGCTCGCCCGCGGCTTCCGCCTCGGCCTTCTTCTGGACGACCTCGGCCTCGGCCCCGCCGTACTTCTGCACCGCGCCCGCCTTGGCGTTCATGACCTCCGCCTCCGCCAGGCCCGACGCCGCCGCCTCGGCACGCGCCGCCTCGGCCAGCTTGATCTTGCCCAGCGCGTCTTTCTCCGCCGCGGCGCGCTTCGCCTCGGCCTCGATCAGGATCTCGTCGGCCTCGAACTTCGCCGCCAGCTGGCCCGCCTCGGCCTTCTTCACTTCCTTGACCTTGTCTTCCTCGGCCTGCGCCTCGGCCGCGGTGACCTTCACCTGCTTCGCACGCTTGGCCGCGGCGATCTCCTCGGTGTCCTTGATCTTCTCTTGCTCTTCCACGACCGCCCGCTCGACCACCACGCGCTCGCGGATCACGTCCTGGATCGCCTTCTTCTCGACCTCGACGGCCTTGTCCTTCTCGATCGTCGCCAGCTGTACCAGCCGCTCACGCTCGGTCGCCTCGAGCTGCTGCTCACGCGCGACGCGCTCGGCCTCGACCTTGTCGGCCTTCTCGCGGTTGCGGGCGGCGATGATGATCTGCCGCTGCTTGTTCTCTTCCGCGACGCCGAGCTCCTCCTCGGTTGCGATCCGCGCCTTCTCCGACTTGTAGCGCTCCTCTTCCTGGACCTTCTCGGCCTCGGCCTTTTCGCGGGCACGGACCGTCGCGATCTCGCGCTCCTGCTTCGCCTCGGCGTCGGCCTGCTGGCGCTCGAGCTCGAGGATCGCCTCACGGGCCTCGACGTCCTGCTTCTTAATCGTCTTTTCCTTCTCACGCGCGATGCTGTTCGCCATCACCGCCTCGCGGGCCGTCAGGTCCGTGATCTTCTTGATGCCCTCGGCGTCGAGGATGTTGTTCGGGTCGAGCTTGGCCAGGTCGGTCTGCTCGAGGTAGTCGATCGCCGCGTCGTCGAGGATGTAGCCGTTCAGGTCCGTGCCGATGTGCGCGAGGATCTCGTCCTTGAACTTGTCGCGTTCGGTATACAGGTCGGTGAAGTCGAACTTCTTGCCGACGGTCTTGAGCGCCTCGGAAAACTTCGCGTCGAAGAGCTCGAACAGCTTCGCCGGGTCCGACGCCCGCCGGACGCCGATCGAGTCGGCGACCTGCAAGACGTCTTTCGCGACGTTGTTGACGCGGATGAAGAACGCGACCTTGATGTCGGCGCGGACGTTGTCCTGGCAGATCAGCCCCTCGCTGCCGTGGCGGAAGATCTCGATCCGCTGCACGGAGATGTCCATGACGTCGGCGCGGTGCAGGACGGGGATCACGACCTTGCCGTTGAACTCGGCCCGTGGGCCGCCCTTGCCGCGGATGACGATCGCGGTGCCGGGCTCGACCTTGCGGTAGCACTTGATCAGCAGCACCGCCAGGCCGAACAACACGAACAAGCCGAAGATCACGACGACGGCGACGATGCCGGCCGTGGTCGGGTCCACCGCGAGGACAGTAGGAACTTGCGCAAGGGTCATGGGAAACCTCCGATTAAAAGCCCCGGACACGGTACACACCGCTGTCTGGATCCTGTGACACGATCACCACCTCCGCGCCTTTTTGAAGCGGGTGGTCGGCGCCCTCAAGCAGGGCGTTGAGTTTGATAGGCGAGCCTGCCGTGACGACCTCGACCTGGCCGTGGTCCTGGTCGATGGTCAGTGACGAGACGGTGCACCGCTTGCCGATGAAGTCGATCTCGCCGCTGGACTCGGCGCGTTCCAGCTCGCGGAACAGCTTCTTGAGCGGGGTCGAAACGACCTTGGTCAAGAGCGCCGCGACGACGAACATCGGCACGAGCGCGAGCAGTTGCAACAAGATGCTCCAGTCGCCGACGTACCGGTGCGTGCCCACGCCGATCACCCAGAGGATGAGCACAAAGAGCGAGGCGAGCACGGTCAGCGGGACCTGGCCGAGGTTGAAAAACCGCATCAGGCTGATCGTGGACAGGCCGTGGTCGCCGGCGTCGACATCGAGATCGATGTCCGCGTCGGCGTCCACATCCACATCCGCGTCGAACAGGTCGATGTCCAGCGCGCCCAGGAACACCATCGCCCAGTAGGCCAGGCAGGCGAGCAGGCACAGGCTCAGCACGAGGTTGACCGGGCTCAGGATGGCGTCGATGAACTCGCTCATGGCGTTGGTTTGTTCGGCAACGCCGCGATCCGCGCGGCGGGACAGCGTCGGGCCTTGCAACGGGCAAGGCCCGGCCCGGGGCGGCGGGTGTCGTGTCGTTCCCTCGACAAGGCCGGGCGTGACTGGCCCGGCGAGATGCCCCTCGGTCCTTCGGCGTCACAAGCATAACGAGCCGGGACCTCCCGCGCCTGCGAAAATCAACCGCGGCCCGTCGCGGCGGCGGGAACCCGCGCAGCGCGCGTGAAGTCCGGCCGGGGTGCCACCGAGACGCGCGGTCCGCGGCGCGTGTCGGTGCCGAGCTGGCGATCTCCGGCAAGGCTCAAAGCGGCCTTGCCAGCGGCACCGTCGGGCGAGACTCGAGACCCGCGTGATCAGCCGCGTCGGCGTCGGGCCAGCGCCAGCCCGCCGAGGCCGATCAGCGCGAGGCCGGCCGGCTCGGGGACGGTCTGCCCCGCGGTCGGCCCGAGCGGGCCGGTGTACCCGGCGAAGGCGGTGCCCAGGTCCGAGTCGTCCACGTCGCCGTCGCCGTCGGTGTCGCCGTCGGCCGCGGTCTTGCCGCCGGTGCCCGGCGCGAGCGGGCCGGTATAGTTGCTAAAGGCGGTACCCAGGTCGCTGTCGTCGATGTCGCCGTCGTTGTCGGTGTCGCCGGGCAGCGTGGCCTGGCCGAACAGCGAGCCGTTCTGCGCCAGCGTGAAGATGTCGGCTTCGCCGAGCGCGAGGTCCCAGATTTGCGCGTCGTCGATCAGGCCTTGGAACCGCGTGCCGGGCTGCTCGGCGTTGTAGCCGTCCACGCCGATGCCCACGCGGATGTTCTTGAACGTGGTGGCCTTCTGGGTCTCGCTCGACCCGCCGTTGCTGACGACCAGTTCGCCGGTGAGCGCGTCGTAGAGGTAGAACAGGGTGTTGTCCTTGTTGCTCGAGCCGATCGTGACGTCGCGGACGAAGGCGACAAAGTACTCGCGGTCGGATTCGAGCACGAGGTCCGTGCCGTCGTTCGAGTCGTTGAGCGAGTCCATGTCGTTGCGGTTGCGCAGGTCGAAGTAGAGGTAGTTGAGCCACTCGCCGCCGACCTGTTTGCGTTCGATGCCGAAGTTCCAACCGGTGTCGCTGCCCGAGCCGTCGTTGTCCTCGGTCGAGAGGATGGCGAAGCGGCCCTGCGCGTCGGCCAACTGGTCGAGGTTGACCCACGCGCCCAGGGTGTACGTCTGATTGATGTTGCCGAAGTCGTTGGTCGCGCGGATCACGCCGACGTCCGCGTCGATCGCCCCAGCCGATCCACCCAGCCCGCCGGTGCGGGCGGCGGCGTCGGTCAACAGCGCGTCCGCGACCGCGTTCATGCCTGTATTGAAGATCGTGGTGCCCGGGCCCTCTTCCATCGCGTAGCGCACGATGCGGGCGTTCTCGTCGCGGAAGCGGTCCCACGCCGCGGCGACGCCGGCGTCGCCTTCGTGGTTGATCGGCGTCGAGCGCATCACCGACTGCGCGGCCGCGGCGTTGCGTTTGCCCATCTCGATGTAGTTCGACGCCGTGAAGTTCCAGTGGAACCAGCCCCCGCCCCCGTCCGGGTCCACCCCGAGCGAATCGACGTACACCGCGCTGCCCGGCAGCGCGCTGTTGAGCGTGTTGACCGCGTTGGCCTTCGCCGTCGCGACGGCGTTGTGCAGCGGCACCGAGACGTCGCGCGGGGCGTCGGACAGGATGATCGGCAGGTCCGCGATGCCCAGGTCACGCCGCACGTCCCGCGCCAGGTCGAGCACGTTCTGCTCGTACTCGCCGGCGGAGGTCGTGTTGTAATCGTTCCAGCCCTGCAGCCAGACGAACCCGGCGACCTCGAAGCCCTCGCCGTTGTTCAGCGGGTTGGAGTCGAAGCCTTCAAGCAGGTCGTGGAAGCCGCGGATCATCGCGCGGTACTCGGCCCCGACCGACCCGCCGCGCTGCGCCGCGGCGCTGGGCGGCCGCCAGTTGGACGCCAGCGACGTGCCGCCGCGGTCGCTTTTGTAGAAGAAAAAATCGTTGGCGTTGTTCGCGGCCAGCTCGTGGCCCATGCTCAGCTCGATGCCGATGTTCACGCCGTTGCTCGGCGCGGCGCCGAAGCCCGGCTCGAGCGGGCCGGTCGCCTTGCGGTTCGTGCCGGGGTGCGCGACCCACACGCGGTTCAGCGGCACGGTGTAGGCGTCGGCCTCGGCCTGCGTCAAGGGGTAGTTGTCCGTCGGGTCGACCAGCGTGGCGTGCTGGGTCACGCCGTCGTTCTCGTACCACCGGCCCCAGCCCTCCATGTTGGATTGGCCGGCCATGAGGTAGACCTTGACGGGCTGCGCGGTCGCGGGCGCGGCGCAGCAGACGGCGGCGACGCAGCATGACACGGGCAGACACCGGGCGATCGAACGGGGGATAAAACGGGCCACGTGAGACTCCTGTTGGGTGTTGCGCGTTGGATGGTGGGAGGCGGGTTTGAAAGCGGCGGCCCGCCGGCGGGCGGGCCACCGCCGAAGGAGCAGGCGGTGTCGGTCGCGTGCGTTGTCATCGACGCGGGCCGGGGCGTTAGGGGCGTCGGCGTCGAGCGATCATCAGCGTGCCCAGGCCGACGACGAGCGCGAGGCCGGTGGGCTCGGGCACGGCCGCGGGTCCGAGCGGGCCGGTGTAGCCGGAGAAGGCGGTGCCCAGGTCGCTGTCGTCGACGTCGCCGTCGCCGTCGGTGTCGCCCTGGGCCGCGGTCTTGCCGCCGGTGCCCGGCGCGAGCGGGCCGGTGTAGTTGCTAAAGGCGGTGCCCAGGTCCGAGTCGTCGATGTCGCCGTCGTTGTCGGTGTCGCCGGGGATGGCGGTCCCGCCGGCGGTGAATTGGACGGCGAGGCCTTCCCATCGGTTCTCGAAGTTCGCGCGTGGGCCGACCAGGTCGTCGGCGGTGCCGACGATGGCGAAGGAGGCGGCCGGGCCGCTGAGCGCGATGTCCGCGTCGCCGGAGACCGAGGTGCCCGTGCCGCCCGAGCCGAGGACCGTGCCGGTCACGCCGTTGACGTAGGTGTCGCTGATCGAGATGCCGGAGAGCCCGTTGAATCGGAGGGTGACCGCGCCGTCGAGGTCGAAGCTCGTGGTGCCGCTGTTGACCACGTTGCCGATGGTGACGCGGAAGAACTCGACGCCGTCGGCGTTGGCGGTGGTCTGCTCGCGTTCGAGGTTGTTGTTCGCCGAGCTCACCGCGGCGTAGCCGCCGACGCGGCTTGATACTTCGACATCGGCCCCGTCGCGGAAGATGAACGGCTCGAAGACGACGTCGTAGGTCAGGTCCATGCCGCTCGCCGCCGAGACGGCCCGCAGGGTCGTGGTCTTGGGCCCGAGCGTGCCGCCGGCGAGCTTGCCGCCCAGGGGCCCGGGGTTGGACAACACGGTCGTCGTCACGCCGCCGACGGCGGCCGAGCTGTCGCCGGCGAGCGTCCCGGCGAAGATGCCGTTGCTGCCGGTGATGTCGGTTTCGGTGTTGTCCAGCGCGGACGAGACGAGGGTCACGGCCCCGCTCGTGCCGGCGAGGCCGAGGCTGGTGGTGGCGGCGAGGGCGGGAAGCAGTCGTTTCATCATGGTTCTCCAGAAGGTTGTGTGTCGAGGAACGAAAAGGATCGATACAGCGTGTTCAACGCCGGCGACGCGCCGCGACCAGCAAACCACCAAGCCCCAGCAGCGCCAGCGAAGTGGGCTCGGGCACATCGGTGAACTGCACGGCCAGCCCCTCCCAGCGGTTCTCAAAGTTCGCGCGCGGGCCGACCAGGTCGTCGGCCGTGGCGACGATCGCGAACGATGCCGCCGGGCTGCTGAGCGAGACATCCGAATCGCCCGAGACCGACGTGCCCGTCCCGCCGGTCGCGAGCACGGCACCCGTCACGCCATTGACATAGGTGTCGCTGACCGAGATGCCGGACAGCCCGTTGAACCGCAGCTCGACCGCCCCCTCGAGGAAGTAGGACGTCGCCCCGCTGTTCACGACGTTGTCGATCGTCACGCGGAAGAACTCGACGCCGTCGGCGTTGGCGGTGGTTTGCTCGCGCTCCGCGTTGCTGTTCGCCGAACTCACCGCCGCGTAGCCGCCGATCCGCGTCGAGACCGGCGTGTCGCTGCCGGCGTCGAAGAGGAACGGCTCGAACGTGACGTCGTACGTCAGGTCCATGCCGTTGGCAGCGGAAACGGCCCGAAGGGTCGTGGTCTTGGGCCCGAGCGTCCCGCCGGCGAGCTTGCCGCCCAACGGGCCGGGGTTTGAAACCACGAAGGTTGTCACACCGCCGACCGCAGACGAGCCGTCTCCGCCCGGCGTGCCGGCGAAGATGCCGTTGCTGCCGGTGATGTCGGTCTGCGTGTTATCCAGCGCCGACGAGACGAGCACCGTCGCGGCGTCGGTCGTGCCGGCGAATCCGAGGCCGGCGAGTGCGACGAATGCGGGGAAAAGATGTTTCATCTTACTCTCCTGTGACAAGGCTTGGCACGGAACGGGTGACGGGATAAGATTACACCGGTGTATTTGTAAATACGCGCATAAAGTTGTGACGCTTGCGCAATACCGCATACGGGCTAACAAGGTTTGTGGATGACGACCCCTCGCCGTATCGCGATCGCGCTCGAGCTCGACAAGCCCTACCCCCACCACCAGGACGTCTACGCGGGGGTGCTGCACTACGCGCAGGATCAACCCGCATGGGCGTGCTATCTCGACGAGTACCCGGACACGGGCAAGGGCAGCATGCTCAGCGGCGAAGCGGACTACGACGGGGTGATCGCGCGGACGACGCCGTCGACACAGCGCAACCTCAAGCGGCTGGGCATCCCGCTGGTCAACATCCATTACCAGCACCACCGCCGCGGTGTGGCGGGGGTCTACCCGGATCATGATTTCATTGGCCGGGGCGCGGCCGAGCACCTGATCGGCCTGGGCGTGCATCGGCTCTGCTTCATCACCGACAAGATCCACAAGAGCTCGGTCAATGCCAGCAAGGCGTTTGCCCGGCACGCGCAAGAGGAGCAAGTGCCTTGCGCGGTCTCGTACATCGCCGAACCTTCCTACGACCAGAAGCGGTCCTGGCTGAAGATGAAGAAAGAGCTCATGGATTTGCTCACGGGCCTGAAACCGCCGGTCGGCGTCTACATCTCGACCGCGTCCATGGCGCGCGTGCTGATCCAACTCGCTCAGGCAAACGGCTGGAACGTGCCGCGCGATATGGCCGTGCTCAGTGCGCGACACATCCCCTCGATCGTCGAGGTCAGCCCCACGATCTCGACATACGAGATCGACTGGCACCGCATCGGCTACCGCGCCGGCGAGCTGCTCGACCGGCTGATCGACGGCGGGCCCACGCCCGATGAACCGCTGCTCATCGCTCACGGCGAACTGATCGCACGCGAATCCACCGACTACCGCGTCGTCGCGGACCCCGTCGTCGCCGAAGCGCTGCACTACATCGCCGACCACCTGCAGGACCGGCTGACCATTATCGGCATCGCCTACGCGTTGAACGTCTCCCCCCGCCTGCTGCAGCAGCGCTTCGCCGAACACCTGGGCGTCGGGGCCAGCGACGAGATACGCCGGCTACGCCTGGAAAAGGCCAAGCGCCTGCTCGCCGAGCCGGACCGCCTGATCACCAGCATCCCGCCAGCCGTGGGCCTGAACAGCGCCAACGCGATGAACAAGCTCTTCATCCGCGAGCTGGGCATGACGCCGAGCGCCTACCGCAGGCAGATCCTGTCGGACCGGCTGTACAGCCCCACCCCCAAGGCGTGAGCCGCGGGGCGACGGATCACCGCGCGGCGGGTGGACGGCGGTGCGGCAGCGCGTGCAGCGCGACGGGCGACCGACAAAAAACAACCCCCGTCTCGTGGCGGGGGCGGTGGTGAGGCGTCGGTTGTCGCGGCTCGGACCCGTCGGCCCGGGTCCGCGGGCGTGGTCCGTCGGCGTGGTCAGCCCGCCTTGCGGGAGAAGACCAGTGTCTCGCCCTCGGCGGTCTTGATGTACAGCTTCTTGTCGGCCTTGACCTCCCACGTCGCCTTCTCGCCCGCGGGGTTCTCCTCGGGATCGGGGAAGATCGTGATATCGCCGTTCTCGGTCGCGGTGTACTTGATCTCTTCTTTCTCCGTCTCGCCGTTGAACGTCACTTCCATGCGCAGCGTCGCGTCGTCCACGAAGGTCATGACCATCGTCATGCCCGCCGGGGGCGCTTCGCCGTCGAACGTCTCGGCGGTCCAGCTGCCCTTGAGCGCTTCGATCGCTTCGCCGGCCGTCGCCTTGGTCGCTGGGACCCACAGGGCCAGGCACAGCGCCAGCAGGCCGAGGGTTTGCTTGGGTTTCATCGTTTCGCTCCGATCTTGAGGTTGGGTGTTCGGCAGGCCCCGCGCGGCGCTTAGCGCTTGAGGATCATCACTTCGCCCTCGGCGCTGGTGATGTACAGCTTCTTGTCGGCCTTGATCTCCCACTTCGCCTCTTCGCCCTCGGGCTTGGTGTCCGGCTCGGCGAAGACGGTGATCTTGCCGTCCTTGGTCGCGGTGTACTTGACCTCTTCCTTGTGCGTCTCGCCGGCGAAGGTCATCTCCATGCGCATCGTCGAGTCGTTCACGAAGGTCAGCACCATCTTCATGCCCTCGGGCGGGGCCTCGCCGTTGAACGACTCGGCGGTCCAGGCGCCGCGCAGCGGCTCGATCGCCTCGCCGGCCTGCGCGGTGGCGGGCAGGAGCAGCAGCGCAAGGGCGAGCAGACATGTCAGGGGGGCGAATCGTTTCATCGGGGGCCTTTCGTTGGCGTATGGGTGGGTCAGAGACTGGGGCCAAAATAGTGTATCTACGCCGGCGTGGTTGATCCGGTTTGGCGTTTTCTGATCGTAACCGGCAACGTGCTCGGGTGGCCGGGGCCATGGCATCAAACCGGTGTTTCAGCCGGTAAACGCGTTGCCGACCTTGCGGGCCCGCTGGGGCTTGTCGAGGTCGACGCCCAGGGCTAAACCCGCTTCGACAAGGACGTTCCAACCCGCGGCCATATACACGAAGCCGGTCAGGTCGCCGCAATCGGGCACCTTGATGGTCGGGAAGCGGGTGTCGCGGGTGGCGATCGCGATCACGTTCACGCCCACGCCCTTGACCAGGACGTCCTCGAACTTCTGCTCCTGATCCTCGAACGGGTCGATCCAGAGGACGACGTCGCCGGCGTTCATGACTTCCTCGACGCCGTGGGCCGCGTAGGTGCCTTCGAGAAAGTCGCTGGGCTTGCGGGTGATCTCGTTGGTCTTGAGCGTCAGTTCCTCGGCGACGCCGTCGTTCGGGCCCGCCCAGTAAATCACCGGGCTGTCGGCGACCTTCTTGGTGATGTCTTCGGGCGTCTGGGCGGTCAACGCCAGTTGCATCGCGTCGGCGAGCGCGGGCAGTTGTTCGGCGAGTTGTTCGTCGCCCGCGGCGCTCTCGACGATCGCCTGCACGACCAGCGCCTGCTCGATCACGCTCTTGGTCGCGGCGACCGCGCCCTCCTCACCGCACCGCAGCACGTAACCGGCGTTGGCAAACGACTCAAGCGTCGAATCGGCGAACGCGGTGACGCTAAAGAGCTTGTCGCCCCCGGAAGTTTCCTTGAGCTGCTTGAAGAGTTGGATCACTTCCGCGGTCCGGCCGGAGTTGCTCGCGCCCAGCACGACCCAATCGGCCAGGTCGTAGCTTCGGCTCTGGCAACCCGCCTCGGTGTGCAGGTTCAGGTCGTAGCCGCGCTGGCGCGCGACCTTGATCGCGTGCTTGGCCGGGAACAGGCGCGACGAACCCTCGCCGGTGAGGTGCAGGTTGCCGATGTCGTTGACAGCATCAGCGGCCGCGGAAAAACGCGTCGCGTCGAAACCGCGCACGATGTCGGGCGAGGCGAGCATGTCGGTGGTCAGGCCGAAGTCGGAGTACGGGGCGTTGTTGTTCATGGTGCCGCGATTGTATTGGAATCGCTACTCGAAGTATTGCCAAGTGATCGGGTCTCGCTTAAGCGATGTAGGCTGAAAATAGACCTCTGTAAGGCCGGCGGCACCGCGCCTTGTTGAAAAGAGAACCTCCGCCCCGCTCTCCGGATGGCGAAAGCCGATGTGCAGGTCCGACGCCGGCAAAACAAACCACGACAATTGCGGGTAAAGCTGAGTCATATCTTGAAAAGGTGAAGCGTCGTATTGCTCGTAACCATTGGCTTGCAGCACTACTCTAAGCCGTATCCCATCGACAAGCATCCGACCCGCCAGCGAATAGTCCTTCCCGCCATACAACGCTAGGCGGACCTCACGCGCGGACGTCGGCAGGTCGAAACCCATCTCCGCCTTGACGACCTGCGCCTCGGTGATTGGGTATTTGTCCCCCGACCCTTCGTAATACGTCGGCGTCCAAAACATGGCGACGCCAACAACGACATAAACAGCGACTCCCGCGAACACCAACGCGAATATCAGCACGATCAGTTTCACTTTTCTGCTTGTGATATTCATCCCGGATCTTTCTGTTGAATACCAATCGGCTACGTGCTCAATCGCTCAACGGGCCTTCAACTCTTTTGACGAAGCGCTTGCCGTCTTTGTCTGCCGGGCCGATGCACTCGACCTCGACGCGGTAGTCGCGGATGACGCCCGACCAGGTGTAAACGAGTTTTTCCTCGGTTTTGGTGAGTGTCTGTATATCCAGGTCCGGCGAGCCGACGAGGTGGTGCTCGAGGTCCAGCTCGACTTTGTTGGAGTCCATTTCCGCCAGCAAGGCCGCCGCGGTTTCGCTCGCCTGCGACTTGGCGAGGTAGTCCACGCCCGCCAGCGCGAGCAGCGCCAGGAGCACGACGCCGGCGACGATGCGGACGATCCATTTGGGTTTCATCGGGTTTCCGTTTCTGCCAAGGCGTTACGGCTTGGCTTTCTTGATGGTCAGGTGGCCGAGCTCGGGCAGTTCGCCGACGAGCGGGCGGATGTAGTCCATGAACGCGGGGGTGATGTCCATGCCGTCCTTGGCGATGTACTTGTCGGGCATCTGGTGCTCGTAGTTGGCGACCTTGTCGAGCGGCGCGGTGCCGTAGGTCGCCTGATAGGGCTCGCCTTTTTTGTTCGCGCGTTCGATGGTGACCATGACGCCCGAGTTTTCTCCGGGGGCGCCTTTCGTCGCGAGCTGCACGGCCTTCTTGCCGCAGTTGTAGGCTTCCTGGTAGTCGAGCTTCACGCCGCGGTCCTGAGCGGCCATCATCAGCGACTCGACGACCTGGAACTCGCCGCGCCAGCCGAAGGTGTCGCTGAGCATCTTGTGGATCGACATCGCCGCGCTGGTCCCGCCCATCGCGCCGAACTCGACGTTGCCGAACTTGTCCTTGGTCTGGCTCGCGGAGATCGGCGATCCGTCGGCGTAGGTCACGCCCTCGCCGCAGACGATCGAGACGTAGCCGTGCTTCTTGTACGTCGCCCGGACCTTCTTGAGGAACGCGTCCTTGTCGAACGCGCGCTCGGGCATGAGGATGATGTGCGGGGGGTCGCCCTTCTTGCGACGCGCGACCGCCGCGGCGGCCGGGAGCCAGCCGGCGCTTCGGCCGACGGTCTGGAAGACGCTGAACTGGTCGACCTTCTGCATGTCGCGGTTGAGCAGGCCGCCCTGCTGGATGGACAGCGCGACGTATCGCGCGGCGGACGGGAAGCCGGGCGTGTGGTCGGTGCCGTAGAGGTCGTTGTCAACGGTCTTCGACACGCCGACACCGCGCATGGCGTAGCCCTGCGCGTTGGCGTACTCGACGACGCGGTGGATGGTGTCCATCGTGTCGTTGCCGCCGATCATGAAGAAGTAGCGGACGCCGTACTGCTTGAGTCGTTTGAGGATCGTGGGGAAGTGCTCGGGCTGGAGCTTAAGGCGCGACGAGCCGAGCGCGCTCGAAGGCGTGACGCGCACTTTTTTCAGCGTTTCGTCGCTCTCGCTTCCGAGGTCGAGCAGGTAGTTATTCAAGACGCCTTCGATGGCGAATCGCATGCCGAAGACGCGGTCGATGGCCTTGGCGCGTTTCGCGGCATCGACGACGCCGACCATGGAGGCGTTGATGACGGCCGTGGGGCCGCCGGACTGTCCGACGATAGCGTTGCCTTGGAGCATGGTGGTTTGGGTGTTGGGTGTTGGGTGTTGGGGCGATCGCTTTAAGCCCGCGGCGTGGCGCAGCCATGCTGCGGGATCCCGAGCAACGCATGATAATGTCTGGCCCACCGCGCGACGCGATTTCTTAAGATGCCCCCATGCCCGACCCCGCACCGATCCTGTACCTCGGCGACACGCTGCTCCACGAGGCGGCGAGCTACCTGGCCGGCGTCATGCACCACGCCGGGCTGTCGTTCGACTACGTGCAGAGCGACCGCTCGGCCCTGGACGCGCTCAAGGCCGGGCCGCGCGAGCTGATCATCCTCAGCGACTACCCCGCACACGCGCTCGAACCCGAGGGGCACGACCAGGTCGCCCGGCTCCACGACGCCGGCGCCGGCCTGCTCATGATCGGCGGGTGGGAGAGCTACCACGGCGTGGGCGGGGACTGGGACACGTCCCTCGTCGCCGACCGGCTGCCGGTCGTGATCAGCGACGACGACGACCGGATCAACCACGACCAGCCGGCGCTGTTGCGACGCGTCAACGAGCACCCGATCCTCGCCGACCTGCCCTGGGACCAGCGCCCGCCCGCGGTCGGCGGGTACAGCCGGTTCACCGCGAAGCAGGGCGCGACGACGCTCATCGAAGTCGTCCGCCAGCGCGTCGTGCGCGAAGGCGAAACCTTCAAAGTCACCAACGCGGTCGCCGACCCGATGCTCGTCGTCAGCGAAAACGGCAACGCCCGCACCGCGTGCCTCGCGACCGACGCCGCGCCGCACTGGGTCGGCCCGCTGGTCGATTGGGGCACCGAACCGAACGACCCAACGACGCGCGTGCCCTGCCAGGCACCCGCCGCCCCGCCGGTCGAGGTCGGCCAGCACTACGCGCGCTTCTTCACCCAGCTCGTAACCTGGTGCATGGGCAACTGACCGGCTCCCCACTCCCTACTCCCTACTCCCTGTTCCCCATGACCTTCCACTACGCAAGACGATCGGCCAACAAGGTCCACCGCTACGACCGCCTCGAAGGCATCACCGGCAGCGCCGACGTCGCCGACGAAACCTGGCTGTTCGCCTGCCCGCACGACGACGACATCGCCATCGGCGGGGGGCTGTGGATGAAGGCGGCCTGCGAGGCGGGCGTCGACGTCCACCTGCTCGCCGCGACCGACGGGCGGATGGGCTACTGCACGCTCGACCAGCGCGACACCATCACCCAGATCCGCCGGGCCGAGCTCATCGAATCGTGCAGACAGCTCGGCCTCGACGACGAATCGAAGGTCCACCTGCTCGGCTTCCCCGACTGCGACCTGTCGCGCTTCCTTGGCCGACGCCCCGCGAAAGACGGCGAGCCGCAGACCGCGGGGTACACCGGCCTGCAGAACGCGTTCACGCACAAGCTGCGCGCGATCCGCCCGACCCGGCTGTTCATGCCCTCGCCGATGGACTACCACCCCGACCACCAGATCGTTTACAACGAGATGCAGATCGCGATCTTCCACGCCGCGGGCGCGATCTGGCCCGAGCTCGGCGAGCCCACGGCCGTGCCCGAGGTCTACCAGATGGCGATCTACTGCGACTTCCCCGACCCGCCGAACCTGCAACTGAAATGCGACGCCGAGCGGTTCCAAGCCAAGCTCGACGCGATCGCGTCCTACCAGAGCCAGAAGCAAATCGACCTGTTGGTGCAGAAGGTCAAGGACGCCGGCCCGGTCGAGTTCCTGCGCGAGGTGAACTTCAAGTTCTACTCGGCGACGGCGTACCTGCACTTGTTTGCGGACTAGCGACGATCGGTAGGACAGGCATTCCTGCCTGTCGATCGGCGCAGCCGAATCGGTCCCCGAGCAGGCCTTTAGCCTGTCGACAGGCAGTAATGCCTGCCCAACCGCGATGGGCGCTTTCAACCCACACAATGAACCGCGCCCATCGACCGCGCCAATGGTATGATACGGGGTTGAAACGCCCCGCCCCGGCTTCCGGTCGGCGGCCCGCACCCCCAACGAGGACAGCCCCATGGCCACCAGCTTCGGCGCCCTCTGCACCGATTTTTACGTCAACCAGAAGCTCGCCGTGAAGATGGACCTGCCCTCGGAACGCGAGGCGTCGCTGCACTTTTTCGAGCGCATCCGCCAGCAGCTCCCCGCCATGTCGCGCTTCCGCCGATACGACGGCGAGCTCGCGCTCGAATCCGCCCGCCGAAAGGACGACCCGCGCTACCAGTGGCTGGCGCTGCGTCGAAACTCCATCCGCTCGGGACACGTCAACCCCGACACGATGCAACAGGCCTTGGACTTCCACAAGTTCATCCTCCAGCAGGTGCCCTATCACCTGTCGATCAGCCCACTGGACGTCGACTACGTCGAGTTGACCTACGGCTTCGACCTCGAGTGCGACAACAACCACGACGAGGTCGTCTACAACGCGCTGTTCGCCGACACCCCGCTGGGCAAGGTGATGGACGTGGACGGCGGGCGCGTGCTCGACTGCCAGCCGTTCGTCTCGGTCAACCTCAACGACTCGGGCGACCTGCAGGCGTACTTCGAGGTGAAGACGCGTCAGAAGTCCCGCCGCGGCTCGGCCGGGCGTTATCGCGACGAGCCGATCTCGGTCTTCCTGACTGTACGCAAGTACGGCCCGGTGGACACGATCGACCACCTGCAGAGCTACCTGCCCGAATTGGCCGAGCACTGCGGGCAGCTGGCGATCGACAAGCTGGTGCCCGAGCTGCTGACGCCGATCTCGCGGTGTATTACGAGTAGTGCGGGGTGATGGGCTCGAAGTATTTTGAACCCCTACGCGTCAACGACCGTAGGGTTTTCAAATGCTCCAACATGCGTCGAAAAGCCTGCTCTACCTTGGCACCTTCTTAGCTTTGCTGCTGGTGTTTGGCAGCGCTTTCGTCACGCTCGCGGTGCCCTCGTCCCGCGACAATCGTGTCGTGCAACTCGACGCGACGACGATCCGATTGATCCAATCCGATGAACGGTGCGGTGTTTATGTCGGATCCGCGACGTATGGCGATATTGATTTTCATTCGTGCGGTAGCTTGATTTGGAACAATGCTGACTTCTATGTGTACGACTACGTGCGTTTCTCAACCCCGCAGAATCATTTCGTTTTACTGGGTTGGTCATGGACCTTCGTAATAGCCATCGCCGGCCCCTTCTTTACCTACTGGTCTTGCGTCTTGCTGCGAAACTGGAAGGCCAGCCAGCAAGCCAAACGGGGCCTATGCGTTGCGTGTGGTTACGACCTGCGCGCCAGCCCAGGCGCTTGCCCCGAGTGTGGTCTTGCGCGGCGATCTACCGCGATGAGTGGGTAGTTACGCTAAGTCAGCGAATAGTCAATACCGTTTCGCCCCCGCGTGGTGACGCGGCGGTGACGCAACGGCGCGGATGTGCCGTGTAGCGGGCGACGCGCAGCGTCCCGTGCGAACGATCGATCACGCTTCGCACGGCCGCTGCCGTCGCCCGCGACACCGTCTAATGAAATCGGCCGGGTCTTGCCGATATCCTGCACAGGCCAAGCAACCCTCACTGTCCTCGTCCTCCGCGGCGGGCCCGATCGTGAACGGCCGGTCTCTTTGCAGTCCGGCGGGCAGGTCGCCCAGGCGCTGCGCGAGGTCGGGCACACCGCCTACGAACGCGACATCACGCCCGACGACCTGACCGCGCTGGACGACGCGAAGCAGCTGGGCGTGCAGGTCGTCTTCCCCGCGATGCACGGGCCCTGGGGCGAGGGCGGGCCGTTGCAGGCGATCCTCGACGACGCGGGCTTCGCGTACGTCGGGTGCGAAGAAAAAGCCGCCCGGCTGTGCATGGACAAGTGGGAGACGAAGAACGTGCTGCAGGACGCCGGGCTGCCCACCGCCGAGGCGGAGCTGTTGAATCCCGGCGACAAACGGTCGCTGGCCGCGCCGTGCGTGGTCAAGGCGCTGGACGAGGGCTCGAGCTTCGCGCTGTCGATCTGCCACACCGAAGAACAGGCGGACGAGGCGGTCGGCAACCTGTTCTTCGACCACGACCGGCTGATGGTCGAGCGGTTCGTGTCGGGCAAGGAGCTGACGGTGGGGGTGGTGGAACAGGCTTCGAGCCTGTTGCTGACAGACAAGATGCCTGTCCCGCCCGCAGATCAAGCCAAGCCGGTGACGCTCCCGCCGATCCACATCGTCCCGGCCGGTGCGTACTACGATTACGACGCGAAGTACACGCGCGACGACACGCAGTACCGCTTCGACATCGACCTGCCGGGGGCGTGCATCGAGGCGGTGCGCGACGCGGCCCAACACGCGTTTGAAACGCTGGGTTGCCGGCACCTGGCGCGGATCGACTTCATCGTCGACGACCAGCTCAACGCCTACATCCTCGAAGCCAACACGATGCCCGGCTTCACGTCCCACTCGCTGGTGCCCAAGGCGGCGAAACACCTCGGCGTCACGTTCCCGGACCTTTGCGACCACCTGGTGCGGTTGGCGCTGGCGTGATCGTTTGCCCCCTCTCCCTCCCAGGGAGAGGGTTGGGGTGAGGGTCCAGCGTGGTAAAAACCAAGAAATGAAACGCTTGCCGCGGGTCATTTTGGGCCTCACCTTCAACCACGCCCTCTCCCTGAGGGGGAGGGAGCCCGAGCCGGCCGGCACCGAACCGCGTTCGTTGTCGCGGTCTTCAACGACCCGCCGATATCAGTGATCACGGTACGCAAGGAGACCCCATGGGCTGGTTCCTCACGAGCAAGAAGAACACGAAGAAGAAGACGCGCCGCGGCAAGTCCGCCGACGCGAAGTGGGACCCGCAGCGCACGCTGCTGGGGATGAAGTTCGCGGGCGTGGGCGGGGCGGTCCTCGCGGTCGCGCTGGTTTGGCACTTCGGCAGCGACCGGCTGGAGGCGTACGTCAACGCGCACCACGCCCGACCGATCACCGCGCAGGACATCCGCTTTTCCGAGGAGCCCAAGCTCATGTCGCCGGCGGACATCAACCTGCTGCGGGCCGAGCTGGCCCGGACCATCGGCGACAAGCCGCTGAACCGGGCCGGGCTCGAGCGCGCCGCCGACCAATTGCGCGACCAGCACAAGCTCGTGCGCGAGCTGCGTCAGGTCCGCCGGCTTCCCGACGGGACGGTCCAGATCGACCTGAGCTTCCGCACCCCCGCCGCGATCGTGCAGATGCGCAACGCCAACACCGGCGAACCCTCGCCCGACGGCTACCACGTCGTCGACGACCTGGGCTACCAGATGTACGGGCCCAAGCACATGACCGAGGTCAGCCACCTCGGCCTGCCGCTGATCCTCGGGGTCAACTCGGCGTACCGGCCCAAGGACAACCTCGGCGAGTACCGCTGGCAGGGACAGGAGGTCGCCGCGGCGCTCGCGCTGATCAAGACCCTGCGCGGTACGCCGGCGATGGACCACATCGACTCGATCTCCGTCGACGTCACCGACGAGCGCAACCGCATCCGCCTGGTGCTGAACACCTACGTCGTGCCCACCGCGAACAGCCGGCCGATCCCCTGCCGAATCGTCTGGGGCCTGCCCCCGGGACAGGAAAAAACCATCGAGCCCGACGCCGACCGCAAGCTCGCCGCACTCAACACCCTGCTCAGCCACGGCAAGTACCGCACCGGGCACTGGCAGGAAGTCTGGATCAACACCGGCAGCGTCCGCCCGGCCCAGGCGATCGTTCGTTCGGGGCGTCGGGAGTAGGGAGTGGGGAGTGGGGAGTGGGGAGTGGGGAGTGGGGAGTCGGGAGTTGGGAGTCGGGAGTCGGTTGATGTCTGAACAAGAGGAGTCCGGGATACGGACTTACCGCGACCTTCATGTCTGGCAGCGCGCGGTGGAGTTGGTTGAGGAGGTTTATCGTGTCAGTTCTGCGTTCCCTGCCGACGAGCGGTTTGGCTTGACCAGTTAGATTCGTCGCGCCGCGGTTTCCGTGCCCAGCAATATCGCCGAGGGCTATGGCCGTCGGAGGCGGGCCCAATACCTGCACCATCTCGACATCGCTAACGGCTCACTCAAGGAAGTCGAAACGCAACTGATCATCGCCGGCCGACTCGCCTTCACCGATAAAGATCAAGCAAAGCACGCCTGGGCGCTCTTGCAAGACACGGGAAAAATGCTGACGGGTCTCATCCGTTCACTCGACCGCAGCGAGTCACTGTAGCCGACTGCCTACTCCCGATTCCCGACTCCCTGCACAAAAATAACTTGTGCCATCAGCAACTTAGCTATTGATTCCTACCCGCCGATTCGTATACTGCCGCGCATGCCGCTTGCCGGTCGGGCCGATGGGCTCCGTGGCGACAGCGGGTCGCAGGCGATCGACCTGCCACCTCAGGGCGTTTCCCGCTCAAACCCCACCATGATGCACCCCCACACCCGTGTCCAGCCGATCTCCGAGGAGATCGGCGTCGGCGTCGTCGCAACACGCCTCATCCCCGCCGGCACCGCCGTCTACCAGACCGACCCGCTGGACCTGCGCCTGGCCCCCGACGACCCGCGCCTGAACGACCCCGCGCTGGCCGAGCACATCGAGTGCTACAGCTACCTCGACCCCGACGGCACGCGCGTCGTCTGTTGGGACATCGGCAAGTACGTCAACCATTCCTGTACGCCCAACACCCTCACTACCGGCTACGGCTTCCAGGTCGCGCTCCGCGACCTCCAACCCGGCGAAGAGATCACCGACGACTACGGCATCTACACCGACGACTTCGGCCCGCTGATCTGCAACGAGCCGACCTGCCGAGGCCACATCCGCGCCTGCGACTTCCTCAAGCTCGTGCCCGCCTGGGACGCGACGCTCAGGCCCGTGCTCAAAACGTTCTTCGACGTCGAGCAACCCCTGATGCACCTCATCGACGCCGACGCCCTCGCCGACCTGCACCGCTTCGCGAAGACCGGCCGGGGCTACCGCTCGATCGCAAGAGCCCGCAACCCCGAAACGCTGCCCTCACAACCCGCCGCGACGATCAAGCCCCGGCTCAAACTCAACGGCACCAGCAACGGCCACACGCACGGCCTGGTGGTGTGAGCCACAGGGTTGTCATACCGATGGCGTGCTCAACCGGCGGGCGACGTAGCCGCCGGGCCACGCCCGGGGGTCGAGCAAGCAAGGTGAAGACGGGTACGGCACGCGTATCCAGGACGCCCGAACCGGCGGGTTGAACAAACAGCGGGCGGCGATCACGGGCCATCAACACCGCTGAGCGCCCGCCGCTGATCGCTTTCCAGCGCGGCAGCAACAAACCGAGCAGGCGTCAGATAGATCCCCGTCTGGTCGCCCTGCGTCCCGCCCGCCGCGAGCACGCCGACGACCTTGCCCGTCCGCTGGCTGATCACCGGCGAGCCGCTCTGGCTGCGCAACTCGAACGCCGGCTCGAACACCGCATAAACGCAATCCCGGCCCGCCGAGTGCAGGTAGCCCTCGAGCAACTCTTACCCCGGGCCCTGCATCGCGTCCTTGTTCACCAGCCAGACCGGCTCGCGCTTCTCGAACCGATCACGTGTGTCCAGCTCGAGCGTGCGCAGGCCCGCCGGCACGTTTTCGCTTGTAAACAACAGAAAATCCGCGCTCGCGTCGCCCATGGCTTCTTCCGATTCGAACACGAACCCCTTTCCGATCGGGCCGAGCAGCTTGTCGAACGCCGCAACCGACCGGCCATTGGTGACCGACATGTAATCGACCTTCAGCAGCGTCTTCGCATCGAAGTCCACGAAGTGCGCCGACGTGACGCCGACGACCTCGCCGTCGGGCGTCAGCACGAGAAACCCCGTGCCCTGGAACGTCGGCTCGCCTTCGTCCCAGGTGAGCATCGGCTGGTAGATCAGCTTGCCGGAAGGCGATCCGACACGCTTGTCGCTCGTCGAATCGACCAAGCCGTAGCCTTGAACTCCAGCCTGGCCAGTCGAACTGCCGTCGCAGGCGGTGAGAAAAACAAGTAGCAGGCAACATACAAAAAGTAAACGTGGCATTTGCTCGTACTCAGTCAAACAATATTAAATAACGCCGTCACTCGTCACCATCAGAATACTCCCGAAATACTTTCAATACCTTGTCATCACCAATCTCCTCAGCGATCGTACGCGGGGTTTGCCCAATACGCCCAACGATCGTGACTGCTTTAAGGTCCGGATCTGCACCACTTTCCAACAACGTGTGGCAAAGCAAGGCGTCACGCGATTCAACGGCCAAGCAAAGCGGTGTGCCTTCCCGCGCATTAGGATTCGCCCCGGCTTCGAGTAAACTCTTCACGACTCCGTGATTCCGACGCAAACAGGCGAGCGTAATCGCAGAATGCCCCACTTCGTTTTCTAGCTGCAAGTTGGCCCCATGAGCGATTAAAAAATCGACAAGCCCTGCCTTCCCATCAAAAGTAGCAAGCATCAAGACGGAGTCGCCGGATTCATTTCTATCATTGATAGACTCCGGATTCTCTAGAACATATCCCTTAACTGACTGCACACCGTCCGATTCATAAAGATCGACCAAGTTAACTTGCCGGGCTTTACCCGAGCAACCTAAAACAAAAGTAACCACAAGCAGAAAATAGAAATATGTGATTGTTTGTTTAGTAACGATCAATACTGACTCCTTCGTCGTCGCGCATGCCGAAGGTGAGGTTGTTTTCGCTGCGGACCTCGCCGTGCTGCTCAATGGCCTTGCGTCGGCTGACCTTGGGCGCGCCGACCAGCTCGCAGCGCGATTCGCGGTCGGGCAGGCCGCCCAAGACCGTTCGGATCGAGTGCAGCAGGTTGTCGTCGGCGCTCAGGCGGACATTCGGCAAACGCAGGTCGACGACCGTGCCCTGCTGGTGCAGCTCGAACAACACGCCCGCCGCGCCGCCATTGCGCAGGCCCGCCTGACGCAAGAGTTCCTTGAGCTTGTTCATCTGTTCGCGCGATTCGCCGTTTCTCGAAACTTTGGCCGGCTCTTTGATGACGATCTTGATCGCCTCGGCCAGGGCCTTACTCGCTTGGCGAACCGGGACGACCTTGTCCACGACGATGCTCGGCTCCTCGCGTCGGCGGTCGACCTTGCCGCAGAGGAAGACGACCTCGTCCAGTTCCATGTGCATGTAGTTCATCGCGTAGCTGTCGGAGAAGATCACGCCGTCGATCTTGCCGCGCTTGTCTTCGAGCGTGATCATCGCCATCTTCTGACCGGCGGACCGGCCGTTCTTGACGATGGTCGGGCGGACGCGCGTGAGCATCCCGCCGAGCACGACCTTCTGGTCCGCAGGCAGGCCGGCGATGTCCGCGACGGTGACCGTGCCGAAGCGTTCGATCGTGTCCACGTGCTCGTCCAGCGGGTGGCTGGAGACGTAGAAACCCATCACTTCTTTTTCGTAGCTCAAGAGTTCGGCGGTCGTCCAGGGCGCGGCGCTCGGCAGCGGGACCTGCTCTTTTTCCTGCGTATCGTCGGCGTTTTCGCCGCCATCGACGGGCACGCCGAACATATTGAGCTGGCCGGACGCGCGGTCGCTCGCCACGCGTTGGCCGGCCTTCACGGCCGACTCGAGCGCCTCGCACATCGCGGCGCGCTGGTCCAGCCCGTGCAACGAATCGAACGCGCCGCACTTGATCAGCGCCTCGATCGTCGAGCGGTTGATCGTCTTGAGATCAACGCGTTCGCAGAAGTCGAACAGGCCGACGAACGGGCCGTTCTTCTCGCGCTCGTCGACGATCGAGCGGATCGCCTTCTCGCCCACGCCCTTGACCGCGTGCAGGCCGAAGCGGATGTGCCCGGTCGACGGCGTCTTCTCCTCGCCGGGCATGTAGACGACGGTGAAGCCGACGTCGGACAGGTTGATGTCCGGCGGTCGGACCTCGACGCCGCGCTGGCCGTCGGGCTTGAGAAGCTTTTTGCACTCGTCGATGTACTCGATGACTTTGTCGGTCGTGCCGGCTTCGTAGGTCAGCACCGCAGCCATGTAGTGAAGCGGGAAGTGCGTTTTCAGGTACGCCGTCTGATACGCGACGATCGCGTAGCCGGTCGAGTGCGACTTATTGAAGCCGTAGCCAGCGAACTTGAGGATCAGCTCGAACAGCTCGGCCGATACCTTTTCTGGGACGTTGTTGATCTGTTTCGCGCCCTTGATGAAATCGGCGCGGGCGCTGTTGATCGTCTTTTCTTTCTTTTTGCTGATCGCCTTGATGACGGTGTAGGCCGTGCGCAGCGGGATGCCGCCGAGCTGGTTGATGACCTGCATCACCTGCTCCTGGTAGACCATGATGCCGTAGGTGTCGGCGGTGAGCTTGTCGACGATCTCGTGGACCTTGGGCACCTGCTCCCGGCCGTGCTTGCGGTTGTTGTAGTTGGGGATGAGTTCCATCGGCCCGGGGCGGTAGAGCGCGTTGGCGGCGATGAGGTCTTCCAGCCGGTCGGGCTTCATCGCCATGAGCAGGTTGCGCATCCCGCCGGACTCGAACTGGAACACGCCGGCGGTCTCGCCGCGTTCAAACAGTTGCAGCACGCGTGGGTCGTCGTACTTCAGGCGTTCGAGGTCTAAGGGGTCGTACGCCGGGTCGTCTTGGTTGGCGCCTTCCTTCTGCGTCGAGCCCCCCGCGGGCTTGACCGCGGCCTTGACCTGGTTGGTCGAAAAGTCCTGCGAGACAAGGGATTTTGCGCGCTCAATGATCGACAGCGTGCGCAGGCCCAGGAAGTCCATCTTGAGCAGGCCGACCTTCTCGCAGGTCGGGCCGTCCCACTGCGTGACGATCTGGTCGTCGGTGCTCGGCGGCTTGTAGAGCGGGCAGATGTTGTCGAGCGGCTGGGTGGCGACGATGACGCCCGCGGCGTGCACGCCCGCGTGCCGGGCCATGCCTTCCAGCCGGCGGGCGGTGTCGTAGACGCTTCTGATCTGCGGCGAGTCGTCGTAGACCTTGCGCAGGTCCGGCTCGGATTCGAGGGCCGAATCGAGCGTGGTCTTCAGCCCGTCGCCGACGAGTTTGCAGACCTTGTCCACCTCGGGCAGCGGGAGGTCGAGGACGCGTCCGACGTCGCGGATCGCGGCGCGGGCTTTGAGCGTGCCGAAGGTGATGATCTGCGCGACGTAGCCGTACTTCTCGCGGACCCATTGCAGGATATCGCCCCGGCCGTCCTGGCACATGTCGATATCGATGTCGGGGTACTCGGATCGGTCGGGGTCGGTGAAGCGTTCGAAGAGAAGGCCGTACTCGACCGGGCAGGCGTTGGACAGGCCGAGCACGAAGCCGGTCATCGTGCCGACGCCCGATCCGCGGGCGTTGCAGGGGATGCCGTTTTGTCGGCCGTGGTTGACGAAGTCCCAGCAGATGATGAAGTACGCGGAGATGAGTTTGTCGGAGAGGATCTTGAGCTCGCGCTCGAGGCGGGCGCGGATCTCTTCGGTGATGCCGTCCTTGCCGTAGCGCCAGACGAGGCCGGCTTCGCAGAGCAGGCGTAGCGCGTGGTCGCATTGTTGTTCAAGTTCCCGTCTCGACGAGCCGCGCCCGTCAGGAAGCGGGTTGCCTTGAGACGAATCACGGGTCGCTTGGACCGCTCCCTCATGGTCGCGGCTCGTTGGGTCTTCCTTCACAGGCTCGACCACGACCTGGGCGCAAAAATCTTTAAGCCAGGCGTTCGAGCCGGTCGCGTGATCGGACTCGAAGGCGAGGACCAGTTCGTTCGGTTTCGTCTTTTTTTTAGAATCGATGAGTTTCTTCAGCCGGTCGGTATAGACCGGGCGGACGACCGGGGCGTGGTTGGCGTCGAAGTCGATCTCGACGTTGCAGCGTTCGGCGATGCGGACGGTGTTCTTCACCGCCTCGGGCGTGTCCTGGAAGGCGGCGATCATCTCGTCGGGCGTCTTGACGTAGAGGTCGCGCGGGTAGTGCAGCCGGCCCTCGTCGGACTTGATCTTGCCCATCGAGATGCAGCACAGCGTGTCGTGCGCGTCCCAATCGTCGGCGGTCATGAAGTGCGCGTCGTTGTCACACACCAGCGGGATGTCGAGTTCCTCGGCGAGCTGCTTGATGTACGGGTTGATCTCGTCCTGCAGCTTCTCTTCGTGGCGCTGCATCTCGAGGTAGAAGCGTGGCTCGCCGTTGTCGTTCGTGCCGAACAGGTCCTTGTGCCACTGCGCCTCGGCCTTGGCGTTCCTGTAGTGGGTGGGGTCTTTGGACTGGTGGTACTTGACCAGGTGGTAGGCGACGGAGGAGCCGAGGTGCCCGTTGATGGCGATGAGGCCTTGGTTCCACTGGGCGAGGGTGGTTTTGTCCATGCGCGGCTTGAAGTAGAAGCCGTTGACGAAGGCGTCGGAGGAGAGCTTGAGCAGGTTCCGCCAGCCGGTGTTGTTCTCGGCGAGCAGGACGAGGTGGAACCCGCCGTCGCTGACGCCGGTGAACTCGCGGTTGGTGCGGTCCGAGGGTTTGCCGGCGAGGTCGGGCGCGACGTAGGCCTCGATGCCGAGGATGGGCTTGACGCCTTGTGCCTTGGCGAGGTTGTAGAACTCGACGGCGCCGTGGAGGTTGCCGTGGTCGGTGACGGCGACGGCGTCCATGCCCAGGGCCTTGACGTGCTTGACCAGGCGGTCCAGCCGGTTGCCGCCGTCGAGCAGGGAGTACTGGCTGTGCAGGTGCAGGTGGACGAACCTGCCGGTGAGTGTCCCGGCTTGGGTCGTCGGGTCGGGCTTGGTTGGGGATTTTGCCATCCTTGGCGGCCTCGGCGGGGTTTGCTGGGTGCGATCCCAAGTATAGCCCGCGAGCAAGCGCGACCAAGCGTGGGGGGCAAGGACGAACAAGTTGTCGGGAACGGCGATCTTTGGCGCGATGATCCCACGGTGTGCCCCAAGCCGGCACGCCTGGGGCTTGGGCTGCGTGATTGTAAGGATGCGTTGCGCAGATTCGTCGTCAGTAGGTATCCTGATGCGCCGAGAATCCGTGAAGAAACCAACGGGAGTTCCCCATGCGATCGATTTTTTGTGTTGCCCTGCTGACGGGGCTGTCTCTGTTCGCCGCCGCCCCGCTCGCCGCCGATGCCGGTGAGATCGAGAAGCGGCCGGGCTATCAGATGCCGCTGGAGAAGGTCCACCCGGGCTGGACGCTGGAGCAGGCGCGTCCCGAGGGCTTCGAGCCGCAGTGCGGGGCGATCGCGTTCTCGCCCGACGGCAAGTACTTCGCGCTGTTGACCTTCAACCCCAAGCGGACCGGCGCGGGGCTGGACCGCAACGGCACGCTGTGGATCAGCGAGAACATCACCGACAAGGACCCGAGCCAGATCAAGTTCACCAAGGTCAGCGAGGACTTCTCGCTGCCCCTGGGCGCGAACTGGCTGGACGACGGGCTGTTCGTGCTGGACCGGTTCGAGTTGTCCAAGTGGACCGACTCCGACGGCGACGGCATCCCGGACAAGAAGAAGACCTTCGCGTCGGGCTGGACCAGCGACAACTTCCACCACTTCTCGTTCGGCCTGCCCTACCACGACGGGTACTTTTACGGCACGCTGTCGACGAGCCTGCACCTGTCGCAGGAAGAGCGCGACACGATCAAGCCAAACCCCGACGACCCGATCGCCGGGCGGGTCAGTGACTCGAAGGGCAAGACGCTGGGCGGCAACGCGCCCAACCCGCCTCACCGGGGCAACGTGATGAAGATCGACGCGAAGACGGGCGACATCGCGTGGATCGCCGGGGGCCTGCGCACGCCCAACGGCCCGGGCATCGGGCCCGAGGGCATCGTGCTCGCGCCGGATAACCAGGGCGACTGGAAGCCGGCGAACATGATCTACGTCGTCAAGGGCGGCGAGTTTTTAGGCAAGTACAACTCGACGGCGAGCCACATCAACCTGCCCGACGGCGGGGTGCCCTCGCTGTACCACGAGAAGGAGCCGACGCCGCCGGCGGTCTGGCTGCCGCAGAACGAGATCGGCAACTCGCCGTCGGCGACGCTGCTGATCCCCGAGGGCAAGCCCTTCGCCGGCCAGGTGCTGAGCGCGGACATCACCCAGGGCGCGATCCACCGCATCTTCATGGAAGAGGTGGATGGGACGTGGCAGGGCGCGGCGTTCCGGCACACGATGGGCTTCGAGGCCGGGCCCAACGACATCAAGTGGGGCCCGGACGGCTGCTTGTACGTCGCGCACATGGGCGCGGGCGGCAACACGTGGGGCTGGGGCACGACGCTGTTCGGCCTGCAGCGGCTTCGGCCGACGGGGAAGACGGCGTTCGAGTTCGAGAAGATCGAGGCGACCCGGGACGGCTTCCGCGTGAGCTTCACCAAGCCGGTGAAGGCGGGCATGCTCGAGCAGATCGACAACTGGGTGATCGACGCGTACACGTACGTGGCGACGCCTTTCTACGGCGGGCCGAAGCGCGAGCAGCACGACGTCGTGCCGACGAAGGTGACCGTCGCGGAAGACCGCAAGTCGGCGGAGCTGGTGATCGAAGATCGCAAGCCGAACTTCGTGTATCACATCTGCATCGACGCGGTGAGTGCCGAGGGCGAGGCGATGTGGTCGCCCGAGTCGTGGGTGACGTTCCACAAGGCGCCGAAGGACTGACAGAAGTTGCTCAGAGCGCAATACGATGGGAGGGCGGGGCGCCTGCCGAGCCGCAAGCCTCTGGGGATTCGCGGCTCGGCGCGAGCCTCGCCCTCCCACACACCTTGATGGAGACCGCACGATGCGACTCACCGCACGCTTGTTCACCCGGGCCCTGACGATCGGGCTGCTGCTCGCCGGCTCGGCGTCCGCCGGCGACGCGAGCGCCGACCTCAAGAAACGCCCCGGCTACCAGATGCACGTCGAGGGCGTCCACCCCGGCTGGTCCATCGAGCAGGCCCGGCCCGACGACTTCCTGCCCCAGTCCGGCGCGCTGGCGTTCTCGCCCGACGGCAGGTTCCTGGCGATCTCCAGCTTCGAGGCGCGCAACGTCTGGGGCGTCATCGAAGAACCCAACGGCACGCTCTACGTCCTCGAAAACCCCACCGCCAAAGACACCGCCAAGATCAAGGTCCACACGATCAGCGACCAGCTGTTCCACCCGCTGGGCGCGGCGTGGATCGACGACGGCCTGTTCGTGCTTGAACGCGACGAGGTCTCGAAGTGGACCGACACCGACGGCGATGGCATCCCGGACAAAAAACAGACCTTCGCGTCCGGCTGGATCAGCGACAACTTCCACCACTTCTCCTTCGGCCTGGCCTACCGCGACGGGTTCCTGTACGGGGCGCTGTCCACGACGCTGCACATGAGCAAGGAAGAGCGCGAGACGCTCGAAGGGCCGTTCATCGGCGGCAACGCGCCCAACCCCCCGCACCGCGGGTGCGTGATGAAGGTGGACGCGAAGACCGGCGAGATCCAGTGGATCGCCGGCGGGCTGCGCACGCCCAACGGCGTGGGGCTCGGGCCCGAAGACATCCTGCTCGTGCCCGACAACCAGGGCGACTGGAAGCCGGCGAACATGATCTACGTCGTCGAGGGCGGCGAGTTCCTGGGCAAGTACAACTCGACGAGCAAGCACGTGTTCATGCCCGACGGCGGGGTGCCCTCGCTGTTCCACGAGAAAGAGATGACCTGGCCGGCGGTCTGGCTGCCGCAGAACGAGATCGGCAACTCGCCGTCGGCGACGCTGACGATCCCCGACGATCAGCCCTTCGCGGGCCAGGTCCTGCTCGCGGACATCACCCAGGGCGCGATCCACCGCGTCTACATGCAAGAGGTCGATGGCGTCTGGCAGGGCACGGCGTTCCGCTTCACGATGGGGCTCGAGGCCGGCCCGCAACGCCTGGCCTGGGGCCCGGACGGCTGCCTGTACGTCGCCGGACACGGCGCGGGGCAGGGCAACTGGGGCTGGAACAACAAGAAGTACGGCCTGCAGCGGCTGCGCCCGACCGGCGAGACCGCGTTCGAGTTCGAGAAGATCGAGACGACCCAAGACGGCTTCCGCGTCAGCTTCACCAAGCCGGTGCCCAAGGACCAGTTGCGCAACCTCGACAACTGGCTGATCGACGCGTGGACGTACGTGTTCCGGCCGCGCTACGGCGGGCCGAAGGAAGAACCCCACAAGGTCACGCCCACCGCCGTGCGCGTCGCCGACGACGGCAAGTCGGCCGAGTTGGTCGTCGGTGATCGGCGGGAGAACTTCGTCTACCACATCCGCATCGACGCGACGACCGCCGAGGGCGAGGCGATGTGGTCGCCCGAGGCGTGGCTGACGTTCCGCAAGGCGCCGAAGTAAGACGTCGAGGCAAGACGTCGAAGTATGGTGCGCGGGTGCCACGGCCGATCCGTCTCAGCAGTCGGCCTTGCCGACGCAAACGGCACGCGATCGGCTTGGCCAGCCTGCGGTCGTGGATCGATTTGCCTCAGGTGGGGCGGGCTTCAGTTCGAGCTGGCCCACCCCGGCCACCCGATGTCCAGCAGCGCCGCCCCTGCCCCGCTCCGCCGACCGATGGCGTAACATAACCCGCCCGCCTGCCGTCCCTCACACCTGATCATGAGCCATCCCACAACGCTGGAGAAGGAGCCCTTATGCGTAGATCGACCCGCTTTTTCCTCGGCCTGACCGCCCTGCTCGCGCTGTCGGCCGGCCAGGCCCCGGCCCAGGACAAACGCCCCGGCGACCGCCAGCCGCTCAACGCGCCCAACCCGGCCTACACCCTCGAACAGGCCCGGCCCGCCGACTTCAAGCCGCAGGTCGGCGCGCTGTGCTTCCTGCCCAACGGCATGCTCGCCGTCACCGAGTTCACCCCGCCCAACCACGGCGACCTGCGCGAGGACTACACCGGCACGCTCTACGTCATCAAGAACCCGACCGAAAAAGACCCCAGCAAGATCGAGGTCGTCAACGTCGGCAAAAAACTCTACGAACCGCTGGGCATGAGCTACGTCGACGGCGCGCTGTACATCTGCGACCGCAACGAAGTCTCGAAGTGGACCGATACCGATAACGACGGCATCCCGGACAAGAAAGAAACCTTCGCCTCCGGCTGGATCACCGACAACTACCACCACTTCACCTTCGGCCTGCCCTATGTCGATGGCAACTTCTACCTCGCGCTGTCCACGAACATCACGTTCGACAAGACGATCAAGAAGGAAAACATCCAGGGCCCGATCTACTCGCTCAACGGCATCAACCCGCCGCTGCGCGGCTGCCTGCTGAAGATCGACGGGAAGACCGGCGACTTCGAGGTCGTCGTCGGCGGGCTGCGCACGCCCAACGGCGTGTCCGAAGGGCCCGACGGCCGCATCATCATGCCCGACAACCAGGGCGCCTGGAAGCCCGCCAGCGGCATCTACTTCGACATCCCCGGCGCGTTCTTCGGCCACTACAACAACACCGAGGCGACCAGCGATTTCTACCCCGACGGCGGGGCGCCCTCGGCCTTCTCCGACCAGCCGATCACCCCCCCGGCCGTGTGGGTCCCGCAGAACGAGTGCGCCAACTCGCCGGGCGAGATGATCCAGATCCCCGAGGGCTACCCCCACGCCGGACAGTTCTTCATGGCCGAGATCACGCGCGGCGGGCTGCGCCGCGTGTTCTTCGAAGAGATCGACGGCACGTGGCAGGGCGCGATCTTCCGGCACTCCCACGGCTTCGAGGCCGGGCTCAACCGACTCGAATGGGGCCCGGACGGCTGCCTGTACGTCGGCGGCATGGGCCACAACGGCAACTGGAACTGGAACAACACCCGCTTCGGCCTGCAACGCATGAGGCCCACCGGCGAGACCGCGTTCGAGTACGACAAGGTCCAGGCGACCAAAGACGGCTTCCGCGTCAGCTTCACCAAACCGGTCGACAAGGCCGAACTGGAGAACATCGACAACTGGTCGATCCACGCCTGGACCTACAAGCAGACCCGCAACTACGGCGGGCCCAAAATCCCGCGCGATCAGAAGCAGCAGGTCGTCGAAGTGAAGTCCGCCAAGGCGTCGGCGGACGGCAAGAGCGTCGAGCTCGTCTTCGCCCAGGAGCGCAAGCCCAACCACGTCTATCACTTCCGCACCGACCCCAAGTCCAAGGCCGGCGAAACGATGTGGACCACCGAGGCGTGGTACACCTTCCACAAGGCGCCCAAGTAAAGCGCATGGTCAACACGGATTGAACCCACACGAAGCCCACGCCTTGGAGGTGTGGGCTTATTTACACCGGCACAGCGTTAAACTAAACACCACCCTCGCTATCCAACCCGATCGACCACGCCATGAACCGAACCGCATGCCCGCTCGTGCTTGCCCTGCTCGTTCTCGCCCAGGCGATGGCCGCCCGCCCCGCGGCGGCGGACGAACTGGTGCCCGGCGTGAGCCTGAAGGTGTACCACCTCGCCAAGCCGTACGAGCGCCTCCCCACGCTCGTCAAGGGCCAGGCCCCGAACTTCCACGCGGTGCGCCCGACGATCGACTTCCCCGGACGCGCCGCGTTCGGCAACCGGCAGCGCTACTTCTACGCCCAGGCCGACGCCGTGCTGCGCATCGACACGCCCGGCACCTACGCCTTCCGCCTGACCAGCGACGACGGCAGCAAGCTGCTGATCGACGGCGAGGTGGTCATCGACAACGACGGGCTGGTCACGGGCAAGCCGAAGGACGGCGGGGTCAAGCTCGAGAAGGGCGACCACGTCGTGTCGGTCCGCATGTTCCAGGCGATCCAGGACTCGGGGCTCAGGCTGGCGTGGAAGACGCCGGGCGCCGACGATTTCGCGCTGGTGCCAAAGGGCGTGTGGTACACGACTGAACGCGAGGTCAAAACCGAGGGCGGGAACAAGGCCGTGGCGGTGCGCGGGGTGCGCGAGGCCCGGCCGGGCGCGGGCAGGCCGCTCGACGCGCCGCACCCCGGCTTCACGATCGAGCGGGCCCGGCCCGACGGCTTCGAGCCGCAGGTCGGCGGGCTCGCGTTTCTGCCCGACGGCCGGCTCGCGCTCACCACCTTCCCGCCCAAGAACAACGGCCAGTTCCGCGAAGAATTCAACGGGGGACTCTACATCCTCGACAACGTCACCTCCAAAGACACGAGCAAGATCAACGTCCACAAGATCACAGACGACCTGCACGACCCGCTGGGCCTGCGCTGGCACGACGGCGCGCTCTTTGTTGCCGACCGCAACGAGATCAGCAAGTGGACCGACAGCGACGGCGACGGCCTGCCCGACAAGCGGCAGACGTTCTCGTCCGGGTGGATCAGCGACAACTACCACCACTTCACCTTCGGCCTGCCGTATCACGACGGGCACTTCTACCTCGCGCTGTCGACCAACATCACGTTCCAGCAGATGATCGAGCAGGAGAACATCCAGGGCCCGGTCGTCGGGCTCAACGGCCCGAACCCGCCGCTGCGCGGGTGCCTGTTGAAGGTGGACGCGAAGACCGGCGCGTTCGAGGTTGTGGCCGGGGGCCTGCGCACGCCCAACGGCGTGTCGGTCGGGCCGGGCGGCGTGATCCTGTGCCCGGACAACCAGGGCGCGTGGAAGCCGGCGAGCGGGGTCTACGCGGCGGAACAAGGCGCGTTCTTCGGGCACGTGAACAACACGGCGGCGAAGTCGGACTTCTACCCCGACGGCGGGGCGCCCTCGGCGTTTTCGGATCGGCCCCCCACCCCGCCGGCCGTGTACCTGCCGCAGAACGAGGCGAGCAACTCGCCGGCCGAGATGATCCTGATCCCCGAAGGACGGCCCCACGCCGGGCAGATGCTCATGGCCGAGATCACGCTCGGCGGCTTACGCCGGGTCTTCCTCGAAGAGGTCGGGGGCGTCTGGCAGGGCGCGGTGTTCCGCCACTCGCAGGGCTTCGAGTCGGGGTTGAACCGCCTGGCGTGGGGGCCGGACGGCTGCCTGTACGTCGGCGGGATGGGCGGGGGCGGGAACTGGGGCTGGCGGAACAAGCGCTTCGGGTTGCAGCGCCTTCGGCCGACCGGCGAGACCGCGTTCGAGTTCGACACGATCCAAGCGACCCAAGACGGCTTCCGCGTGAGCTTCACCAAGCCGGTGGACAAGGCGCAGCTCGAAGACCTCGCGGCGTGGGCGATCGACGCGTGGACGTACAGGCCCACGGCGGACTACGGCGGGCCGAAGATCGACCTGCACCGCGCCGACCCGACCCAGGCGGTCGCGTCCGACGACGGCTTGTCCGTCGCGCTGACCGTGCCCAACCGCAAGGCCGGCTACGTCTACCACGTCCGCACGGACCCGACGTCGAAAGCCGGCGAGACGATGTGGTCGCCCGAGGCGTGGGTGACCTTCCACCGCGCGCCGGGGTGACGCGGGCGACGCGGCTACGCCTTGTCCTTGAGCGAACGGACGCGGCGTTGCAGGGTCTCGAGCTCGTGCTCGAGCAGGATCAGCTCGTCGCCGATCGTCAGGTGGCCGGTCTCGGCGAGGTGTTTCTCGCGGTCGTCGGCTTCCTGTTCGTCCTGGGCCTCTTCCATGGACTTGATGATCACGCCGATGAACAGGTTGAGCATGATCATCGTGCCGACGAGCACGAAGCTGACGAAGTAGAGCGCGCCGAGGACGGGGCTGGCCTTGGAGTGGAACTGCCCTTCGTGGGCGGCGCGGGTCTGGGCGCTGAAGTCGTACTGGTCGCTGCCGAACATCTGGATGTACATGACGTCGGTCCAGTCTTCGAGCGTGACGACGCGGAACAGCGAGAGCATCGACGTCTGCAGGTTGCCGAAGTGGACCGGGTCGTTGTCGCGCCAGAGGAACACCCCCATGACCGCGTAGATGTAGAACATCAACACGAGCAGCAGCCCGACGTAGCACATCGAAGGCAGGGACTTGATCAGCGAGCCGACGATCAGCTGCAGCTGCGGCACCGTGGTGATCAGCCGCATCGCGCGCAGCACGCGCACCAGGCGCATCACCGCGGCGTACTCCGCGTCCACCGGCAGGAAACAGACGACGACGATGGTGAAGTCGAACACGTTCCACGGGTCGTGGAAGTAGCGGAACCACTTCGCCCGGTGCTGGGCCATCTTCAGCGCCGCCTCGAGCGCGAAGAGGTAGATGATGAGCTGGTCCAACAGGTGCAGGACCGTGCCGTAGCGCTCGACGAGCGACGGGTAGGTCTCCAGCCCGACGAGCACGGCGGCGAGCAGGATCAGGCCGAGGACCGCGCCCTGGAACGCGGGGTGGTGGACCAGCCGGCCGATCGGGTTGTCGGGGATCGCGCGTCGCATGGGCGGGCAGTTTACCGGGCAAGGGCCGGCGCGGTACCGGCCGGTTTGACCCGCGCCCGCCTGCTAAACTACCGGTTTGCCGCAACGGAGTAGACCCCATGGCAGGCCACAGCAAATGGGCCAACATCAAGCACCGCAAGGGCCGGCAGGACGCCAAGCGCTCCAAGGTCTGGTCCAAGTGCAGCCGCGCCATCATCGTCGCCGCCAAGGCCGGCGGGGGCGACCCGGCGATGAACCTCAACCTGCGCTACGCCATCGACGAGGCCAAAGCGCAGAACATGCCCAAGGACACCATCGCCAAGGCCATCGAAAAAGGCACCGGCGGCGGCGAGGGCTCGGACTACGAGGAGATCGTCTACGAGGGCTACGGGCCCAACGGCGTGGCGCTGCTCATCGAGATCCTCACCGACAACCGCAACCGCACCGCCTCGGAACTGCGCAAGGTCTTCGAGAAAGGCGGGGGCAACCTCGGCGCGACCGGCTGCGTCGCCTACAACTTCGAGAAGAAGGGCGAGATCTACATCGAGAAAGCCAAGGCCGGCGAAGACAAGGTCATGGAGCTCGCGCTCGAGGCCGGCGCCGAGGACATCCGCGACGAGGACGAGGCCTGGTACATCGTGACCGACCCGTCGTCGTTCATCGCGGTCAAGGAAGCGCTCGAAAACGCGGGCATCGAGCCCGACTCGGCCGAGCTGAGCATGATCGCCGGGACCACCGTCGAATGTCGGGGCAAGGACGCGGAGAAGGTGCTCAAGCTCGTCGAAGCGTTCGAAGACCACGACGACGTACAGAAGGTCCACGCGAACTTCGAGATCTCCGACGAAGAGATGGCGCGCATCGGGGGCTGAACCATCGAACGCCGGGTGCCACTGACAAGACTGCCTTGAGCCTTGTCAGTGTTAGAGCAGGTTGTAAAACATTTTCCAGTGGGTGCCACTGACAAGACTGCCTTGAGCCTTGTCAGTGCTTGACGACAACGCACTGACAAGCTCCGCGGACTCCGCTTGTCAGTGGCACCCTCTACACGAAATCATCCCGTTGTTGTTGGGGATGATCACGGGACTTCCACTTGAAGGCAATGATCCGCAAGACCGTCTATTACACCGGCCGGGTCCAGGGCGTGGGGTTCCGCTTCACGGCGCACCGCCTGGCGCAGCGGTTCGCCGTCGCGGGCTGGGTGCAGAACCTCGACGACGGGCGCGTGCGCCTCGATGCGCAGGGCGAGGCGGACCAGGTCAACGCGCTGCTCGACGCGGTCGATCAGGCGATGGGCTTAAAGATCGTGTCGCGCGACGTGACGGACGCGGTGCCGAGCGCCGAGTTGGGCGACCCGACCCTGCCCAACGCGTTCGCGGTTCGGCGGTGACGGCCGAGCCTTGAGCCTCATGCGTGTTTTGTGGTATCGCGTGTCGGGCTCCCTCTCCCTCCCAGGGAGAGGGTTGGGGTGAGGGTCCAGCGTGAAAAACACTGCGAAACAAAAACCAGGCCGCGGTCAACCTAAGGCCCAACCCTCATCCCCCGCCTTCTCCCTGGCAGGGAGAAGGAGCCCAAGCCGAGCCAAAACTCTACACCGCACGACGACGCACCAGCGCCAGCCCCGCGAGGCTAAGCAGCGTAGCGGAGGCGGGCTCGGGGACGGACGCGGGCGCGAGCGGGCCGGTGTAATTGGTAAAGATCGTGCCCAGGTCGGTGTCGTCGATGTCGCCGTCGAAGTCGGTGTCGCCGTCGGCGAAGAGCTTGCCGCCCGCGGCGCCGACGGGCCCGGTGTAGTTGGTAAAGACGGTGCCCAGGTCGGTGTCGTCGATGTCGCCGTCGCCGTCGGTGTCGCCGGGGATGACGATCTTGTAGGTCGTGAGCACGACCTCGTCGTAATCGACGCTCGGCGGCTGGGCTTCTTCGAGCAGGGGCAGCTGGGTGAAGGGGTTGCCGATGTTGACGCGGCTGAGGTTGTGGATCGCGTCGGCGACATCCATGCCCTGGACGACGTCGGCGAAGACGGTGAAGCCCTCGTTGTTGGTGTCGAGCACCTGGTTCGCGTCGTTGAGGTTGACATACCACTGGCTGGTCGCGCTGTTGACCCCGGCGCTGCGGGCCATGGCGACGGTGCCGCGGAGGTTGCTGACGCCCGGCTCGTTGAGGATGGGCGGGTCGGTGGGCACCAGGCCGAAGGTGCCCTGCTGGTCGATGGTGTAGCCGCCGCCCTGGATGACGTCCACGCCCGAGTCGAACAGGAACGCCGAGCGGTGGATGAACGAGTCGGCGTAGTCGCCGTCGGTGATGTACTTGAGGAAGTTTGCGACGCTGATCGGCGCATCGCCGGGGCGCATCTTGAAGTACATCTGGCCGAGGGGCGTGGTGACCTCGACGATCTGGGCCCGGGCGGGGCTCGCGGGCAGGCCACACAAGACGGCGGCGACAACGACGCCGAGGATCGGTAGGCGGCGGTACGACATCGGGTGCATCATTCCTCTCTGGCCGGCTTGTCTGGCCGGCTTGTCTGGCTGGCCGGTCGGCCACACGGGGCAACAACACCGGTCCTTCTCCGTAGAAACCGGCTCCTCAACCATAGCACGGCTGTCAAGCCCCGCGAAGAAAACGCCGCTTTTTCCCCCGTTTCACCGCGCCCCCGGCCGGTTGTGCCGCCTCGGGCGGTAAGCTGGGGCAATCCGCCGCGCGGCGCGAACCGCCCACCGCCTCATGCGTCTATTCTGATCCAGCACCGTTTTTCGAAGCGATCCACCCAGGGAGCGACCCCCATGACAGCCCCGAACGCCACGACGCCCCGCCCCGCACGACCGACCCACACGCCCCGGCCGACCCGCCGACCCGCCGGCGCGCGGGCCCTGCTCTACGCCCTGCTCGCCGCGGTCGCCTTCGCCGCCGTCGGCCCGATGACCGGGCTCTACGCCCAGGCCGAGCCCGCCAAGCCCGCGCCCGATCAGCCGGCCCAGGAGCCCGCCGAGCCCGAAAAACCGGCCGAGCCCACGCTGACCGACACGCTCGGCGGGGACGACCGCTACCTCACCCACCTCGCCACCGACAAGCCCATCTACCGGGCCGGCGAAACCGTGTACGTCCGCGGCACGATCCTGCACGCGTTTACCCAGCAGCCCTTCGACCCCAACGCCAACGCCGACGAACCGCGTCGCGGCTGGAACATCAGCCCGATGATCGAGATCAAGGACCCCAAGGGCGTCACGCTCACCGGCGGGCAGGCCCGGCTCGAAGACAGCGTCTTCGGCTTTAGCTGGCAGGTCCCCGACGGGCAGGCCGGCGGCGAGTACACCATCAAAGTGACCCACCCGTGGTCCGGCCTCGCGCCCGCCGAGCGCCCCTTCGACATCCGCGCCTACCGCGCCCCACGCATCCGATCGCAGATCGACTTCGTCCGCGACGGCTACGGCCCGGGCGACACCGTCACCGCCACGCTCGAAGCCACCCGCGCCGAGGGCGGCGTCCCCGAGGGCGCCAAGATCACCGCCATCGCCCGTATCGACGGCAGAGAGGCCGCCCGCGTCGAGACGACCATGGGGCCGTCCGGCGTCGCCGAGGTGAGCTTCGACCTGCCCGAGAAGATCGAGCGCGGCGAGGGCTCGCTCGCGTTTGTCATCCAGGACGGCGGGGTCGTCGAGACCGCGAGCAAGACGCTTCCGATCCTGCTGCAGACCCTCGACCTGAACCTCTACCCCGAGGGCGGGGACCTGGTCGCGGGCGTCGAGAACCGTGTGTACTTCGAGGCGCGCACGCCCTACGGCAAGCCCGCGGATATCAAGGGCATGGTGATCGAGCGCGCGGCCGAGGGCACCGACCCGGTGTTCCCCACGCTCACCACGTTCGAGACCCGCCACGAGGGCCGGGGCAGCTTCACCTTCACGCCCAAGCCCGACCGGTCGTACTCGATCGTGATCACCGAGCCGGCTAGCGTGAAACAGACCTTCGATCTGCCCGCCACCGGCAGCGGCAGCGTTGCGTTGCATTTCGATCAAACCGTGATCGACTTCGACGAGGCACTGCGCTTCAAGGTATCGCACAGCGTTGGGCAGCCCGATGATGTGGATTTCGCTTCGGCCCTGATCCAGGTGCGGCAGCGTGAAGTCGTAGTCGCCGAAGGGCCGGTGCTCTTCACCGCCAACGGATTCGTGGACATCGACATCGTTCCCGCCGCCGCCAATGCGAAACAACCGGCGAAGGATGTGCTAGAACTGCCCGACACCGCGACCGGGGTCCTCACCGTTACCGCCTACGACGCCGAGGGCAAGCCGCTCGCCGAGCGTTTGATTTACCGTGCGCCCAAGCACCAGGTCAACATCGCGATCCTGCCCGACTCGGCGCGGTACACGCCCGCCGGCCAGGTGCAGCTGACGATCCTGACGACGGATGAGAACGGCCAGCCCGTGCCCGCCGTCGCCGGGCTCACCGTCACCGACGACGCGGTGCTTGAGATGATCGAGACCCGTGAGCAGGCGCCGATGCTGCCTGCGATGGTGTTCCTCGAGCAGGAAGTGGACGACCTGGCCGACGCGCACGTGTACCTCGACCCGAACAACCCCGACGCGGCGCAGCAGCTCGACCTGCTCCTGGGCACGCAGGGCTGGCGCCGGTTCGCGTTGGTGAACGTCGAGGACTTCATCCTCGCGCACGGCGACGACGCGCGTCGCGTGCTGGCGCTGCGCGTGCCGGTGATGCGCGAGCGCGAGCGCGCGGTGCGCAAGCTCAACGCGGTCGAGAACGAGGCGGTCGATTTCGCGCTCGCCGACGGCGTGCCCGTGCCCCGGGCCGCGCAGGCGGGCGCCGCGAACGACCCCAACGCGCCGGGAGAAGGTGCCGGCGGGGGCGACGACAAGGCCGCCGACGAGCCGGGGCGGGACCTGCAGCAAGCCCTCGAAGAAGCGGCGAAGGCGCAAGAGCAGGCCGAGCTGATCGCCCCCGCCGACGACGTGGCCGGCGACGTCGCCTTCGCCCGCCGGGCCGCGCCGCAGATGGTCTACGTCCGCGAGTACGCCCACAAGCAGCCCGAGGGCAAGCCCTTCGGCACCCGCTCGGACTTCACCGAGACCGTCTACTGGTCCGCCGCGACCAAGACCGGCGAAGACGGCACCGCGACCGTCACCTTCGACCTCTCCGACTCGGTCACCAGCTTCCGCGTCAAGGCGGACGCCTTTACCGCCAAAGGCGCACTGGGCGCCTCGACCCAACTCATCGAGTCCGTTCGCCCGTTCTACGTCGAGCCCAAGCTCCCGCTCGAACTCACGGCAGGCGACGTCGTCCAGCTGCCCATCGCGATGGTCAACAACACGAACCAACAGCTGCCCGTCGAGCTGATCGTCAGCAAGCTCGGCAAGGCCGGCACCGTCGAGCTCGACAAGATCGCGCTGGCCGCCGATACCCGCGGCCGAACGCTCTACGAACTCACCGTCGGCGAGACCTACGGCAACCTCGCGTTCAACATCGAGGCCCGCGCAGGTTCCGGGGGCGGCGCCATGTTCGACCAGAACAACCGCAGGCTCCGCGTCGTGCCCAGGGGCTTCCCGATCAAGGACGGCTCCGGCGGGATGCTCCAGCCCGACAGCGAGGTCGAGGACGAGATCACCATCCCCGAGACCGTCATCCCCGGCTCGCTCAGCGCGTCGGTCACCGTCTACCCCACGCCGATGGCCAACCTCACCGAGGCCCTCGAAGCGCTGATCCGTGACCCCTACGGCTGCTTCGAGCAGACCTCCTCCACCACCTTCCCGCTGGTCATGGCCCAGCAGTATTTCCTTTCTCACCAAGGGATCGACCCCGCGCTGATCGCCAAGTCGCGCGAGAAGCTCGACGCCGGCTACAAGCGTTTGATCAGCTTCGAGACCGAGAAGAACGGCTACGAGTGGTTCGGCTCCACCCCGCCGCACGAGGCGCTCACGGCGTACGGCCTGTTGCAATTCAACGAGATGAAACAGGTCATGGACGTCGACCAGGCCATGATCGACCGCACCGCCGACTGGCTGATGAGCCGGCGCGACGGCAAGGGCTCGTTCAAGCTCGACTCCAAGGCGCTCGACTCGTTCGGCCGGGCCCCGCAGGAAACGACCAACGCGTACATCGTCTGGTCGATGCTCGAAGCGGGCTACGACCCGGCGAAGATCGAGAAGGAAATCGATCACGTGCTCAAGCAGGCAAACGAGGGCGACGACGCGTACATCGTCGCGCTGGGCGCGAACGTCGCGGCGCTGGCCGGGCGCGACGAGGCGGGTGCGCTGACGAAGAAACTCGCCGGCAAACTCACCGACGAGGGCTACGTGGACGGTGCGGTCACCAGCATCACGCGCTCCGGCGGCGACGCGCTGCGGATCGAAACGACCTCGCTCGCGATCCTCGCCTGGCTGCGCGACGACGCGTACACCGGCCAGGTCGAGAAGTCGATCCTGTGGCTGACCGAGCGCTGCAAGGCCGGGCGCTTCGGCTCGACGCAGTCCACCGTCCTCGCGCTCAAGGCGATCGTCGAATACGACAAGGCCCGCTCCACGCCCAAAGCGCCCGGCAGCCTGATCCTGCTGGTCGACGGCGAGCCGTTCGGTGAGCCGGTCGCGTTTAACGAAGAGACCAAGGGCGCGATCAAGCTGCCCGACCTCGCCGGCAAACTCACGCCCGGCAAGCACACGATCGGCGTGCTGATGGACGGCGGGAGCAAGATGCCCTACACCATCGCCGTCGACTACTACGCCAACACCCCGGCGAGCAGCGAGGCGTGCAAGCTGCGGGTCCAAACGGGCATCGCGCCGCTGCAAGAAGGCGATACGGTCGGGCCCGAAGGCTACGTGATCGTGCCCGAGGGCGAGACCACCGAGATCAACGTCAAGGTCACCAACGTCTCCAAGGACGGCCTGCCCACCCCGATCGCGATCGTCGGCATCCCCGGCGGTCTCGAGCCGAGCTACGACCAGCTCAAGGAACTGGTCGAAGCCGGCACGATCGCGAGCTTCGAAGTGATCGGCCGGGAGGTCGTGCTGTACTGGCGCGAGATGAAGGGCGAGCAGGTCGTCGAGCTGCCCATCCGCTGCGTCGCCGCGGTGCCCGGCACGTACACCGGCCCGGCGAGCCGGGCGTACCTGTACTACACCGACGAGGACAAGCAGTGGGTCGATGGGTTGAGCGTGACGATCACGCCGGCACCGTAATGCCGAGTGTCGCCAACAAGCCCACGGCTTGCCCAGTGGTACGCATCCCAAGTCATTCGTAGGGGTTCACAGACCCCTAGCAGGTTGCATGATTTCTATCCATGGGTGCCACTGACAAGCGGAGTCTGCGGAGCTTGTCAGTGCGTTGCCGTGAAGCACTGACAAGGCTCGAAGCAGCCTTGTCAGTGGCACCCGCTGGAGAATTTTTGCAATCTGCCCTAGCTCCGGGCGTGAGCCCGGAGCGTGCGGCTTCATAGCGCTATGGCGCGTTGCGCAAGCCCGTTCATCCACGCACCTGGCTTCCGCCTGGTGCTATGGGATAGGCTTCTGTGCTTTTGGGGTGCGTAGGAGAGGCACGCCGTGGGACCGGTGTCGGCCTTGGGGGTTGAATCAACTTGACTCGATATTCCGCGGGCTTTCTTTGGTTCTGCTGGTGTTTGTTTCAATCCACCTTCACCACCACGATCGTGACGTCGTCGTTGGCGTCGCGGCCGGCCCGGTGTCGTTCGAGTTCTTGTAAGAGCAGATCGACGCACTGCTGCGCGGTCAGGCCGGCGAACCGGCGGAGGGTTTGTTCCAGGCGGTCGCGTCCGAAGCGGCGGTCTCTCGGGTCCATCGCGTCGGTGACGCCGTCGGAATAGAGCAGCAGCGTGTCGCCTGGCTCCAGATCGACGACGCTCTTGGTGTAATGGACGTCCTGCATGATGCCGACGACCATCCCGCCGACGTCCAGGGGCAGGACCTTCTCGCCGCGCAAGAGCAGCACGGGGTCGTGGCCGGCGTTGCAGTAGGTCAGTCGTTTGCGTTGGTGGTCGATCGTGCCGTACCACAGGGTGGCGAACTCGTTGTCGAGGGTGTCGCGGTCCAACGCGCGGTTGACGCGGTCGATGACGACGTCGAGGTCGTAGAGGTCGTGCGCGTAGGCGCGCAGCGACGCGCGGACGCTTGCCATGAGCAGCGACGCGGCGACGCCCTTGCCCACCGCGTCACCGATCGCGATGCCGGTCGAGCCCCCGAGCCCGATGAAGTCGTAGAAGTCCCCGCCGAGGTCCTGGCTGGGCACGTAGGTCGCGGCGATCTCGACGCCGGGGATGCGGGGCGAGCGCTTGGGGAGCATGCGTTGCTGCACGCCGCGCGCGAGCTCGACCTGTCGTGACAGCGCGCGGGTGCGTCGGCGTTCGGCGTCGAGCTGGGCGTTGCGGATCGCGGTCGCGAGCAGCTGGGCGATCGCGCGGACCAGGTTCTCTTCGAACCCGCTGAACCGCCGGGGTTTCTCGGTGAACAGCTGGATCGTGCCGATGCCGCGTTCCTGGTAGATCAGCCCGGTCGAGAGCATCGACGTGATGCCGGCGGCCCTCGCGTCCTCGGGGTAGTAGCTGCGTGGGTCGGTGGTCATGTCCTGGATGTAAACCATCTCGCCGGTGAGCGCCTTGCGGGTCAGCTCGGACTTGTTGACCAGGGTCTTGCCCTTGTCGGCGATGGCGCGGGCGATGCCGTGGATCGCGCGGGCCTCGAGCGCGGGCTTGCCGTCCGGGCCCGTGGTCAGCAGGCGGATGACTACGGCCTTGACGTCCATGACCTTGGCGATGGCGTTGGCGGCGGCGTCGATGGTTTGCTGGGGGTTGGCCTGCGCCGATAGCAGGGTGGACAGCTCGTAGAGCACGCGCAGCTCGCGGATCCGCTGGCGGTTCTGGTGCTGCTCGTAGCAGAGCTGGGCGATCGAGTTGGCCATCAGGTGGATGAAGCCCAGCGACGCGCCGGTCGTCGCGGTGTACGCCTGTTCCGCGGCGGTAAGCAGCTGTTCGCGCGCCTCGCCGACGATCCCCAGCGCGGCGCAGAGCGACACGAGCTTGTCGCGCTGGCCGGGCGACAGGCCGTGGTCCGCCTCGATCTGGTGGGGGTGGACGACGATCGAGCCCAGCTCGATCCCGCCGATGTTGATCGGGGCGCGCAGCGAGCCGTCCGCCTCGCGCTCGGCGTAGGTCAGCTGCTCGAACGCCTGGTCCGCCAACGCCCGCGCGGGCAGGTCCGTCGGCCGGGTGACGGGGTGGCCCTGCGCGTCGAGCACGCGCATCGACAGCCGGGCGAAGCTGGTGAACGAGTCCTGCAGCTCCTGCAGCGTGCCGGCGTCGATGAAGTCGGTCAGCGAGAGCTTCGCCGCCGCGTCGGGTTGGAGGGTCGGTGTGTTCAAGGGCCGCAAATGATATCGGCCCCGCGGGTGACGCGGCGGGAGAGAAATGCACGAACGCTCGATTCGGCCCTCGTCAAATCGCCCCACCGCGTGGTGGGGGGGCGACTTGGGAAACGATCACGCCGAACCGAACCCCCACCTCGCGGCGGGGGCGATTGGGTGCAGCGCGTGATTGACTTTAGCAGGCCGCTGCAAAACATTTTCGGGAGGGCGAGGCTCCGCCATGAAGGGGGGCGGTGGCTCGGTGGGAGCCGCCCTCCCCATCCAATCCTCCGTGCGGCATGTCCAGCGTTTTGTTACCTGGTTATACGGGTCTTTCTCTGCTCTGGGGGTTGGTTTTGTCGATGGCGCCCATCAGCATGACGCCGATGGCCAACCGATCGCAACCGACGTGAACGCAGCACACCAGCCCGCGGACCCAGCACCAGCCCGGCGGCAGCATGACGATCTCACCACAAGCATCGTGGCGATAACATGCCTCAGACACCGGCCACTGTTTCATCGCGTGTTGCATGGAGAAGCTCCTTTCAGAGGGGTGTGCGACAACACAACGCGGGTGAGGCGCGAGTCGGTGAGGCGTGAAGCTGTAATGCGGTTGTGTTGGTCTAGGCGCAAACGCGAAAACATACAACAGAAGCGACGAAATAGCCGGCGGCCTACGGACGCCGGACGAGAGAACTGGCGTGCCAACAGTTGCAATTGTTGTCAACGCGTCCGGCGTCCGTAGGCCGCCGGCTATTAACCAAGAGGTCTACGCGCGAAACGCGCGATCACTTCTCCGCTTCCCCTTCGCCCTCGGCGTCGCCGCCTTCCAGCCAGATGCGTCGGAGGATCGGCATCAACGGGTCGCGCGGTGCGGCGGTCTCGGCGACGTTCAGGCCGAACTCGACCAGCGACTTCGCGTCCGGGCCCATCTGATAACCGAGGTACGCGAGGATCAGGCCGGGCTCGGAGCCGGTCGTCTCGTCGTTGATCTGGTTGATCAGCCGGGTCTGCAGCCAGCGCAGCCGGTCGTTGTCCGGCAGCAGCTTCTCGTCGTAGCGCAGGGCGATGAGCTCGGGGTGGTCGGAGAACAGGCCGCGGAGGTTGAACGCGGCCGAGCGGATCATGCCCGCGCCCATCTGGCTGTGCACGAGCCCGGCTTTGGCCAGCGGCTGCTCGCCGGTCTCACGCAGCACCTGCCGGTACACGCCCTCGGCGAGGGTGTAGCGCCCGGCCTTGAGCTCCTGCTCGCCGCGGGTCAACAGCGTGTTGATCCGGTTCTCGTCGATCCCCGCCAGCGACTGCACGCGCGGCAGGTCGTAGTCCAACTCATCGAGCAGCTTGCCCAGCTCCGAGTCGGGGTCGATCGTCGGCAGTTCCTGGTCGAAGTCCACGTTGCCGTTCTCGTCCACCATGCCCAGCGAGATGCGCACGGCGGTCTCGCGCGACTTGCGCTTGGCCTCGGCGAGCGCGGCGTCGGGCGACTCGAGGATCTGCTGCCAACGCGGCTTGTCCTCGCTGCCCGGGGCCGGGGCGTCGCCCGGCTCCACCGGCTCGCCCCGGGACTGGGCGAGGATGTCGGCGATGACCTTGTCGTAGGGGTTCTCCGGGGGCTTGGGCGCCTCGTTGGGCTGGCCCGGCTGGTTGCGCTCGGCCTGGGCGAACAGCGTGTCGCGGATCAGCTGGGCCTGGGCGTTGGGGATGTTGTTGTCCACCCGGCCGGCGAGCTGCAGCTGCATCGCCGACTGCACCTGCATGCCCAGCGTGACCGACAGCGGGTCCTCGGGCGGGTTGAACGGGTTCTCGGCGTCGCGGTCGATGGCGTTGGGGTCGCGCTGGCCCTCGATGCGCCGGTCGGGCGTGATCGACCGGTCGGGGTCCACGTCGCGCGGGTCCACGTCGCGCGGGTCGAGCGGGCCGGGGTCGGTCGGCGTGATGTCCACGCGGTCGCGGTCGGGGACCAGCCGGCGGGGGGTGTTGGCGTCGAGGGGGTTGTATCGGATGCCGGTGAGCGGCGAGGCGTCGATGCTGACCAGGCCCTGGGGGGTCTGGACCAGGCCCAGCGACGACACGCCGGGGCTGAAGCGTTGGGGGTCGCTGATCCCGGTGACCGAGACGAGCGCGCCGCTGTCCTGGCGGAAGGTGAGCACGCCCGAGCGGGGGTCGTAGGTGGACCGGTTGGCGAGGTTGTAGCCGTTGCCGACCTGGTAGCCGGGCACGGCGGTGGTGGGCCGGGTGACGATGACCTGGTCGCCGAAGCCGCGTGCCTGCAGCCCGCCGAGGCCGATGGACGAGTAGATGCTGTCGCGTCGGAAGTTGAACAGCGTGTCGCTGCCGAGCGTGCCCTGGAACTCACCGGGCGCGGTGTAGCCCACTTCGCCCTGAAACGCGCGCCCCCCGCCGACGTTCCCGGTGATCAGCAGGTTGCGGGCGCGGTAGTCCACCTGCTCGGCCGGTCGGTTGTACCCGCCCGAGCCGACCTGCTGGTTGGCGTCGTGGGCGCTGCCGTTCTGGACCTGGTTCTGGCCGAGCACGGGGGCACAGGCCAGCGACGCGGCGAGCAGGGCCGCGGTCGTCAGCGTGGTTGAGGTCGAGGAGCGCATCATGTCAATGCTCCGTTGGTTGGGGTGAAACAAGCTTGTCAACCGTCATTATAGGCCGGCGAGACGGGCATACGAAAGGGTCATCGGCCGAATCGGGGCGGTTTGCCGGCGCATAACACGCGCGGGCCCCGACTTATTCAGACGGCCGGGCGGGGGTGGGGTTCACTTGCAGGTCGTGCTTGACGTTCAGGCGGGATCGCCATCCCACCCAAGCCAACGCGGACCACGGCCCACTGTCGGGCGGATACCGCCCCCGCGTCACTCGCGTTGCGATTCCGCGCGCTCGGGGTCCTTCGCCCGCTTGACATCGACCGATTCGTGGCAGAAGACGACGCGGTCGATGTTGAACCGCTGGCTGCGGCCGGAGATCACCAGGGCGTAGGTTTCGCCGGCCTTGAAGACGTAACGCGGCATCCGTTTGTTCTGGTGCCCGCCGAGGTCCAGCGTCTCGGCCCAGCCCCAGCCCTTGGCCAGCCCGCCGAAGCACTTGGTGTCTTTCTTGAGGTCTTCCAGCCGGGCGTCGTCGTTGTGCTTGTCGCCGGCCTTGTCGGTCGCGCCGTAGTCGCCGACGACGCGGACGTACGCGTCGTTGCACTTGTCCGATGCCTCGCCCTCCAGCCGCTTGTGCGCCCGCAGGTGCAGGCGGTACGTGCCCGCCTTGTTGATCTTGAAATAGTAGACCATCGGCGAGTCGGCCTGGCCGCCGGCGGGCTTGTTGCCCGTGTACTCGATGTGGCCCTTGCCCGTGTACCCCTCGATGTCGGTCTTGCCCGTCCACTTGCCCGGCTTGGACGCGGTGCTTTCCGCCTCGATGACCACCACGCCGTCGGCCTCGAGGAAGACCGGGCCACGCGCGGTGCTCGCCGCGACGCCTTCGCCGGGCGCGGTTAACACCATCACACCCATCAAGGCCGAGCAGGCGATGCAGAGCAGTTGTTTCATGCGACAAGTATGTTGCGCCGCGATGGGCGGGTCAAGGGTTTTCTGACCGCCCTTGTTCGTCGCCCGAGGCCTGTGTTTCGCCCTGGAACCGCCAACCCTCGAGCGGGCCTTCGATCTCGGCGAGCTTTTTGAGCGCCGCGTCGAACGCCTGCTGATCGAGGATGCACCCCGCGGTGGCGGCGGCGTCGGTGGCGAAGGCGCTCGGGCCCTTGACGCAGCAGTACCGGCTGCCGGTGACGCCCAGGCCGGTGCGCGGGTCGATCACGTGCGAGTACCGAACACCGGCGATCTCAACGAAGCGGAACGCGTCGCCCGAGACCGACACCCCGCCGTTCTTGTGCCAGAACGAAAGGCCTTGGTCCGTTTCTTCGCCGTTGCCCAGCTTCCGGGGCGGGAAGTCCGCGACGTGGATCGGCCAGCCTTCGAGCCCGGGCGGCGCGTCGCCGAGCGCCATGTCCCCGCCCGCCTGCACCTGCGCGATCGTCAGCCCGCGCTCCTTCAACACGTCCAACGCACGATCCGCGATGAAGCCCTTCGCGATCCCGCCAAGGTCCAGCCACGCGCCGGGCTTGGCCAAGCGCGCCGTCTGGTTGGCTTCGTCCAGGCGAAGGTGGCCCATGCCGACGAACGGGCGCATGCGCTCGATCGCTGCTTTCGGCGGCAGCTCCATCCGTTGCCGGCTGGTCCGCCACATGTTCGTGAACGGCTTGGCGGTGATGTCGAACGCGCCGCCCGTCGCGTCGTGGACCTGCTTAGACCGAACGAGCACCGGCCAAAGGTCGTCGGACACCTCGCGCGCGTCGGCCGGGTCCTCGCTCGCGTGCTTGGCCAGTTGCAAGAGCTCGGAATCGGGGTACGACTGGACGTAGTCGCTCATCACCGATTCGAGCCGGGCCATCTCCTCAAACGCCGCCTCCGCGGCGATCGCGGCCTCCTTCTCGTTGTCGGCGTACACCGTGATCCGACACGCCGTGCCCATCAGCTTCCTGTCGTATTCGAACCGCGACAGCCCGACCTGCTTCGCGATCGCGTCCGCGTGCGCCAACGCCGCCTCCGGCTTAGCGGGCGTCGGCGAATCGCCTTGTTTTTCCGGCGGTTCCTGCGCAAACGCCGAGCACGCACAGAGCAGCAACGCCCACGCGATAATGAATGTTTTGCTCCGCATCTTGTCGTACTCCGCGTCAGAGGTTCGTCTCGAGTGGGCCATGCTGATTGTAGAACCGCTTATCGATCGGGCTCGCGCTTGCAAAAACAGCCGGCGGCCTACGGACGCCGGACACGCAAGCCGCGGCGTCGATCTTGATGCTCAGTGTTGCGGTTCTTTTGTATGAAAACGGCTCGTTTGTCTGTCCTTGTTTTCGCGTCCGGCGTTGCAGTTCTTTCGTATGCATTATGGTGGTGAGTTGGCCATGGTTCTCGTGTCCGGCGTCCGTAGGCCGCCGGCTGTTTTTAAGCGTGCAGGGGCGAAGGACGCTTGCCGACACGCGACCGATACACCCTGAATCGAAAGGCCGGGATGAAACGTAAAACGCCGCGCCTCCGCAGCCTCGTCACGACCGCCGGGTTCTCGCTGCTCGCGTGCCTTCTGAATGGATGCGGATCCGCGCCAGGCCCGGATCGTTTCACCGACGAGGTCCGCTACGTGTTCGACTTCGAGAAGAAGAACCTGCGGGGCTCGCCGATCCTGCTCGAAGCCGTGCCGATCAAGATGGACCGGCGTGAGCACATCACGTTCGAGATGACGCGCATCCCCGGCGACGCGGAACGCGGCGTCGCGCCGTTCTACCTGTCCACGACCGAGGTGCCCGCCAACCTGTTTTTCCCGTGGGCGACGGGCGAAGGGCTCAAACGCAAAGACCTCGAACGCTGGGCGTCGTACGACCTGCACCCCTCGCGGATGAGCGAGGCGGCGCGGCTGTACGGCCCGCCGAACCGCCCGGCGATGGGGATGAGTCGGCGGGCCGCGGAGCTTTACTGCGACTGGCTGAGCCAGCACACCGGCCGGCGCTACCGACTGCCGACACAGGCGGAATGGGAACACGCGCTGCGGTTGTCCGGCGGCGTGCCGAAACAACGGGCCACGCTGCTCGATCGCGCCACGCTCGCCGACAACGCCAAGGAACAGGCCGACCCACCCTGGTTCCCGGTACCCTCGGCGGTGGGCGCGCGACAGCCCGACGCGCTCGGCCTGCACGACCTCTTGGGCAACGCCGCGGAGTGGGTGACCGGCACCGGCGACGAACGCGTCGTGCGGGGCGGGCACTTCATGGTCAAGCCCGACGAGCTCTCGTCCGGGTGGCGCTGGGTCGAAGACTTGCAAGTATGGAACGCCTCATTCCCTTACCCCATCGACCCGGACGACACCGCGTACTGGTACCGAGACTTCTATTACACCGGCATCCGCCTGGCGTGCGACGAGGGCGAGGCGCCCGGCGGCTGACGACTGACAAACCATGCACTGAGAGCCCGTATGAACCGGTGGGGCGGGCGTCCCCCCGCGTAACGCCCCGGCCCGGGTTCACGTCCTAGTTTTGATCGTCTATACTTAGTGGATTGCGGACCCGGCGAAGACCGGGTTGTTTTTTCGGTTGTGCCAGCCCTGTTTGAACGAACTGCAACGGGAGCGCGTGATGAAGAAATTTCTGATGGGTGCCGGGATCGTCGTCGTCTTGCTCGCCCTGGTCGCCGGTGTCGGCGGGCTGGTGCTGGGTGGGTTGGCGTACAAGACCGCCTTCGAGACCCAGGCCGTCAACGACGTCAACATCGAGGTCCAGACCGACCTCTCGGAAGTCGCCGGCTACACGCCCGACACCGAGGCGGGCGAACGGGTCGTCGAGCTCAAAAGCGAACTGCAGGGCGGCAACACCAAGCTGATCTGGGAGACCGGCAAGGTTCAGGGCGGCCAGCGCTACGACTTCGACGGCACGTGGACCAGCCTCGGCGGGGCGGTCGTCTACGACCCCAAGGCCAAGGCGCTCAAGGCCCTGGAAGTGGTCATCGTCATCGAGAGCTTCAACAGCTACGGCAGCGAGTCGCCGGCGCCCGGCGGGCTGATCAACACCGTCATCGGCAAGGGCACCCCCCCGCCGACCGGCTTCGACCCCTGGTTCAACATCGAGGACCACCCCGACGCCACCTTCGCCGCCACCGAGTTCGTCGCCAAGGCCCAGGGCGTCGGCACCGACTACGACAACGCGCCCGAGGGCTGGACGCACCTGATCAAGGGCACGTTCGATCTCAACGGCACGGAGAAACAGCTCGAGCTGCCCGCCGTCGTCGCGTTCGACGGGGACACGCTCAGGATCGACACGGCCTTCGCGATCAGCCGGGAGGCGTTCAAGGTTGCGCCCAAGAAGCCGTTGCCCGGCTCGGAGGTCGACGACCTGATCCAGATCACCGCGTCGGTCACCGCCGAGCCGGACGCGGGCCTGGCGGTCGGCGCGCTCGCGGAGATGATCAACGCGCAGGGCACGCAGATCGCGGCGCTCAAGGCGACCAACGAGAACCTCAACACCCAGCTCGCGCTGATCAAGGACGCGATCGCGGCGCTCGAGCGCAAGGTCGCCGCCGGCGTGTCCGCCGGGCCCGCGGTCGATGTCGCCAGCCTGCCCAAGACCTTCACCGACAAGGTCGCGTACCCCGGCAAGGACCCGATCGACCTGGAGATGGTCCTGGTGCCCGGCGAGGGCGAGGTCAAGCCCTTCTACATGGCCAAGCACGAAGTGACCTGGGACATGTTCTACAGCTGGGCCTACGGCGTGGGGCTGGACGCGAACGAGTACGCCAGCCTGCAGAAGAAAGACCTCCGGCCCAGCCCGCTGTACGAAGACTGCGAGCAGCTCAAGCTCGGCCTGGGCAAGCGCCCGGCGGTCAGCATGAGCCGGACGACCGCCGAGGCCTACGCGAAGTGGCTGACCGCCCAGACCGGGCGCAACTACCGCCTGCCGACCGACGCCGAGTGGCAGACCGCGCTCAAGCTCGGCGGGGGCATCCCCGACAGCAAGGACGAGCTGCTCAGCCAGGCGGTCTTGAAGAACAACGCCGAGGAACAGTTCGAGCCGCCGTTCCTCTGGCTGACCGCGGAGGTCGGCTCGAAGAAGCCCAACGCGCTGGGCATCCACGACATGCTCGGCAACGCGGCGGAGTGGGTCGTCGACACCGGCGCCCAGCGCATCGTCCGCGGCGGGCACTTCCGTCTGGACGTCGACGAAGAGCCGCTGACCAAGGACTGGAAGGCCGTCGCGTCGCAAGAGATCTGGAACGAGACCTACCCCAACGAGCCGAAGAGCCGGTTCTGGTACCGCGACCACTACTACCAGGGCATCCGGCTGGTGTGCGACGTCGAGTGAACGGGCAGTGGTTCATCGGAGCACGAAGCGTGAGCGAGTGACACAACCAGGAGCACGCGTGCCACTCGCTCACGCTCCGTGCTCTGATTGATTAGGTTTACCGTCCTCGGGGAATCGCTGCATGGGTTGGCCCTGTTGATTCAACGTGTAATCGCACTTCTCGTAGACTTCAGCCTCATCCCACAGATATCGCGTGCTGCCGTGCTCGGACCACAGGGGCCGGTCCACGCCGATTAGCTTGGACTTGCGCAGTTTTCTCGTAGCGTACGCTTTCAAGTCCGAGAGAACCTTTTCCGGCTTTGTATTGATTGCTGTGACCACCGCGTGCACATGATTTTCACGCACGTGCAGCGCCCACAGATTCCAATCGCGATATCCGCATGTTTCTTGAATGCTGTCAAAAACCGCCTCGCGTTTTGCCGCATCCAACACAATCTCGGGATGCTTCATTTGCTGTTGCCGGCGTGCCAGTTGTCGATCATCAGGCGGTAGATGAGCCTGACCATAAGACCGGTGCCGATAGTCAACAGAACCTTCCCGCCGCCCATGGAGCCACGATCCGTACGTATGAAACGTGAGAAAATAGGCGAGCGGGTCCTGCATGCTCTAAAAGATATCAGAGCACGAAGCGTAAGCGAGTAACGTGTTCGTCAGAGCACGAAGCGTGAGCGAGTGACGTGTTCATCGGAGCACGAAGCGTAAGCGAGTGACGTGTTCATCGGAGCACGAAGCGTAAGCGAGTGACGTGTTCATCGGAGCACGAAGCGTAAGCGAGTAACGTGTTCGTCAGAGCACGAAGCGTAAGCGAGTGACACAACCAGGAGCACGCGTGCCACTCGCTCACGCTTCGTGCTCTGACAAGCCCCCTAAACGATCGCCAACACCTCGAAGTGCTTGGTCCCCCTGGGCAAATCGGCCTTGACGGTTTCGCCGACGCGGGCCTTCATCAGCGCGGCGCCCAGCGGGCTCGATGCGGTGACCTCGATCTCGTCGGCGTCGAAGTTGCCCGACGCCTCGCCGACCAGCTTGTACAGGTCTTCGCTGTCGTCGTCGGTGTCGCGCAGCTTCACCACGGACCCGAGGAACACCATGTCGTCGGGCTTCTCGACGTCGTCGGCGACCTGGGCGTTGGCGAGCCGCGCTTCCAGTCGCTTGATCTCGGCCTCCTCGAAGCCCTGATCGTCGCGCGCGGCGTGGTAGTCGGCGTTCTCTTTCAGGTCGCCCTGGTCGCGGGCCTCCTTGATCCGCTGGGCGAGGACCGGGCGGTTGGCGAGCAGCGCGTCGAGCTTCTTCTGCAGCGCGTCTTTTTCTTCGCGGGTGATGAACTCCATGGGCGTCTCCCTGTTTCTTGAGCGTCGCGATGAATCGGCCACGCCCTTCAACGAACGACGCCACGCTTGGCGTGGCGCGCGGGCGGTGGCTTGGTTTCCGGCCGGGAAATGATTGTAGCAAAATCCGCACGCGGCCCGGCCCTACCGTTTCCCGCCGCGGGCCGTCAGCTTCGCACCAACCGCCCAGACGCCCAGCGACAGCCAACCGACCAAGGCGGTCAGGCCGACCATCAGGATCGGCCGGCCCCACTGCTCGACGCGCTGGGTGCGCGGCGGGTCGGTCAGCTCCCAGAGCACCTGCACCGGGCTGACGCGCATCGGCCAGCCCGCCCCGCCGCCGAGTTGCGACAGCCAGACCCCGGCGGGCTCGGCGAAGACCAGCGCGATGCACAGCCACATGCCGAGCAAACGCGCCCATGCGCCGGGCCACAGCCGCGCAACCGCGACGATCAGCGCGCTCATCAGCGACCACGACACGATCGCCGCGTCCAGCCAGGCGCCCCGCGCCAGCGGCCAGCCCGCGATCAGGTGCAGCGACCAGATCACCGCCTGGTACACCGTCACCATCGCCAGCCAGTCCAGCAGCACGACCACCGCAGACGAGGTCAGGTCGCCCGGCTCGCTGCGCTGGCTCAATCGGAACGCCGGCCAAACGAGCATCAGACCGAAGCTGCCGGCGAAGAGCATCCACCGCACGCGCGGCACCGACGTGTCGCTCAGCCATGCGATCGCCCACGCCCCGAGCAGCCAGAAACACCACGCCACGATCACGAAACGCAGCCCGCCGATCTCCGCGAGCGCGTGACGCGGCGGCGTCTTGTCGGGTGCCGGTTCGGGCGTTGTCGGCGCATCCAATTCGGCGTTCAAGACCGGCAGGGACACGATGCGCCCTGCTTCAAACACTTCGCGTTGGATCGGTGTCGGATCGTTCATCGAACATGCCATCGTAACCAAGCGACGCGATGGGGTGCCACGGACAAGCGGGGTCTGCGGGGCTTGCCCGTGCGATCAAGCAAGCACTGACCAGCCTCTAAGCAGCCTTGTCAGGGGCACCCAGAGGCCCGACTGCTCTCACACCGCGGCGTCAGTAGGCTCGCGCCCTTCGAGCACCGCGGCCACGTCGCGCACGACCCAGCTCATGTTGCGCAGCGCGGTGTCCGTCCGGCTCGCGAGGTGCGGCAGCAGCACGGCGTTGGCTCGGCCGTAGAGCGCGAAATCCCGCGCGGGCGGCTCGGGGTCGTGCACGTCCAACACCGCGCACGCCCCGGGGTGCGCGTCCAGCCAGTTTGCAAGCGCGGCGTGGTCTACGAGCATCCCGCGTGCGGCGTTGATCAACATCGCGTGGTCGCGGAAGTGTTGCAGCGCCTCGGCGTCGACCAGGCGCCTGTTGGCCGCCCGGCCGTCGGCGTGGAGGGTGACGACGTCGCTGCCGGCGTAGAGCGAGGCGTGGTCGACAAACGTGAACGGCACGCCGGGCAGCGCCTTGCGGAGCCCGGCTTCGTCGAGCACGTCGCAAGCCAGCACGTTCATGCCCAGCGCGTGGGCGACGGTCGCGACGCGCTTGCCGATGCGGCCCAGGCCGACGACGCCGAGCGTGAGGCCGGCCATCTCGACGCCGACCTCGCTCTTGCGCAGGGCGTGGAACGCGTCCGCGTCGGTACCGGGTTTGAGCCGGGTGCGCGGTCGGTAGCGGTCGAGCATCAGCCCGAACACGTACTCGACGACGGCCTGCGTATTCGCGTCGGGGGTGTAAACCACGCGCACGCCCCGGCGTTCACACGCTTGCAAGTCGAAGTTGTCCAGCCCCACGCCCGCCCGCCCGACGACCTTGACGTTCGGCGCGCGATCCAGCAACGCGTCATCGACGTTCGTGTACGTCCGCACGATCAGCGCGTCCGCGTCGGCGAGTTGGTCGGCGAGTTCGGGCGCGTCGTGCCTGCACCACACGACGTCGCAGCGCTCGCCGAGCCAGTCGGCGCAGCGTTGATCGAGTGTTTCGGTGATGACGGCCTTGGGCATGGGGGGATCGTAACCGGTAAACGCCGTAGCAAAAAGGGGACAGGCAGGCGTGCCTGTCCACTGGGTCACTGGTTTGGTTTCGATCCGGGCCTTCGCTCGCGCTCAGGGCCGGCTTATTTGGATTGGCGCGTAGGTGGGGTGTCATCGGATCCGCCGGAGGGTGGCCCAGCGTTCTCGGCCGAGGTTTCGTTCGAGCGATTCGGCTTGTTTTTTCAAGTCGCCCTGCTGCTCGAGGAGTTGCTCGACCTTGAGATTCAGCCGGCGTTTTTCGAGGCGGACCTCGTTGGTGTCGGGCAGGCCGGAGCGCAGCGCGAGGTAGTTGCGCAGCGCGTCCTGCGCTTCTTGCCGGGCGGCGCTGGTGCGGTCGAAGGCTTCTTCCGTGGAGCCAAGCTCCGCGCGCATCGCCTGCTCGGTCGCCTTGGCGAACGCGGCGGCCAACGCGTCGTACGCTGCACCCGCCGCCTGCTTGGTCGCGTCGTCGTCTTGACCATCGGCCGGCTCGACGACGAAGCGCAGGCGGTTCGGCCGGTCGTACGTCTCGTCGATGCGCAGCGTGTAGCCCGCGGGCGCGATCGGCGGGTCGGCCGTCAGCAGGTCGCGGGCCAGGTCGAGCGCGGGCGTCGGCTCGGCTCCGATCGTGATCGTCAGTTCGCTCGGCTCGACGACGACTTCGCCGGGCGCTTGGGCCTTGGCCTGGCGTGGGGTCGTGGGGCCTTCGGTCGCCGGGTCGTCTCCGCCGCAGCCGGCGAGCAGGACAAGCAAGGCGATCATCGCGGCCCGGAGCGTGTGGGGTGTGTTGCGCATAGGGGTTGCCCGGTGTGTTGGCGCTATCGTACCGCGCCCGCTACAATCCCTTAAATGCCTTCAAAAACCATCACCCAGCCCGATTGCGAGATCGGCCGCAACACCATCGCCGGGGGCGACTGCATCGAGCAGATGCGTGCCTGGCCGGCGGAGAGTGTGGACCTGGTCTTCGCCGACCCGCCTTACAACATCGGCTTCAAGTACGACCAGTACCAGGACACGCTGGACTGCGACAAGTACGTCGCGTGGACCGAGGACTGGATCAGCGCCGCGGCGGACCTCCTCAAACCGACCGGGTCGATGTACGTCCTCATCGGCGACGAGTACGCGGCGGAAACCCGCATGCACCTCAAGCGTTTGCAAAAAGAAGGCAAGCTCTTGTTCCGCAACTGGATCGTCTGGCACTACACGTTCGGCCAGCGTTGCAAGATCAAGTTCAACCGCAGCCACGCGCACCTGTTGTATTGCGTCGGCAGCGCCGCGGTGAACCCGAAGACCGGCAAGCCCAAGAGCAACCTGACCAAAAACCCGCCCTTCACGTTTAACTACGACGCGGTCGCCGTGCCTTCCGCGCGCCTGACGACGTATCAAGATGCGCGCTCGAACCAGCGCGGCAAGCTGCCCGACGACACGTGGTACCAGCGCTTCCCCAGCGCGAAGGACTGGTACCAGCGCCCGCAGGACGCGATCGACGCGTCGGCGAAACGGATGGGCCCGGACGTCGACGACAACGCGCCCGACGGGGGCTACTTCGACGCGGACTGCGACACGTGGTACCTCTCACGCCTGTGCGGCACGTTCAAGGAGCGCGAGCAGTGGCACCCCTGCCAATTGCCCGAGGCGTTGCTCGAGCGGATCATCCGGACCAGCAGCAACGCGGGCGACCTTGTTTTTGATCCCTTCGCCGGCAGCGGCACGACGCTCACCGTGGCGAACAAGCTCGGGCGCGACTGGCTGGGCTGCGAGCTGAGCGCGGACTACCGCGAGCGGGCGCTGACGCGCATCGCCTCGGCGGCCGACGGCGTCCCCACTGACCGCAAGGTCGTGACCAAGAACGGCAAACAGCCGGGGCGCAAGCGCAAGCCGACGTCCGCGAGTTGAGTGTCACGCCGGCCGACGGCCTTGCCCGTGATGCCGGCACCGAGAAGCCGTCGGAAAAACAGACCGCCGTTGGAACATCTTCCCGGGCGACCGGGTTCTGTAGGCGTGCCCCGGCGCGGTGTCGGGGCGAGCGATGCCCCAACAGGAGCCCACGCATGCCACGTATCGAACCCCTATCGGATGAACAAGCCACCGGAGAAGCCGCCGAGCTGTTCGGCGCGATCAAGCAGAAGGTCGGCAAGGTCCCCAACCTCTACCGGACCCTCGGCCACGCGCCCTCGGTGCTCGGCGGGCTGCTGCAGCTCGGCGAGGCGCTCGACGGCGGGTCGCTGTCGGCCGCGGTGAAGGAACAGATCGCCCTGCGCGTCGCCGAGCGCAACGGGTGCGACTACTGCGCGTCGGCCCACACCGCGATCGGCAAGTCCGTCGGGCTCAGCGAAGATCAGGCGATCGCCGCCCGGCAGGGCCGGGCCGACGACGACAAGACCCAGGCAATCCTCCGCCTGGTCGACGCGATCCTCGAGCGCGAGGGTTTCGTGACCGACGACCAGCTCGGTGCGGCCCGCGACGCGGGGATCGACGACGCACAGGTCCTCGAAGTCGTCGGGCAGGTCATCAAGAACATCTTCACCAACTTCGTCAACCACGTCGCGCAGACCGAGGTCGACTTCCCCGCGGTCCGGCAGCTGCAGGAAGCCTGACGCCAACCGCTGATCCTCCGAAGGGCTCGCGTCGAGAGGCGCGGGCTTTTTTTGATGCGCGCCGCGGTGCCGGGGGGTACGGCGTGGGTTAAGATCGGGGACGGAGCGGGCCGCCCCCGCCCCTTTCGCCTTCTATCGCGAGCGACCACCATGCACCGTTTATTGATCTGCTTCGCCGCCCTGTTGGGCCTTGCGCTGCCCTGCGCTGCTCGACAGGACCCGCCGAATATTTTGTACATCATCGTTGACGACATGGGCTACGGCGACCTGGGCTGCTTCGGCAGCGAGGCCGTGCACACGCCGAACATCGACCGGCTCGCCACGCGGGGCATGCGGTTCACCGACGCGTACGCGGGGTGCACCGTCTGCGCGCCGACGCGCTCGACGCTGATGACCGGCTACCACATGGGCCACACGTACATGCGGCTGAACACCGGCGGCGTGCCGATCCGCGACGAGGAGGTCACCGTCGCCGAGGTGCTCAAGGCCGCCGGCTACCGCACCGGCGGGTTCGGCAAGTGGGGGCTTGGCGACCTGGGCACGCCCGGCGTCCCGGAGAAGCAGGGCTTCGACGTCTTCTTCGGCTACTACCACCAGATCCACGCGCACTACTTCTGCCCGGAGTACCTGATCCGCAACAGCGAGAAGGTCGAGCTGCCGGGCAACAAGGGCTTTTACGACAAGCACCCCCGCCGCAACGCGGGCCCGTTCCCGCGCGTCGATCCGCAGACCGGTCAGGTCCGCCAGTTCACCCAGGACGTCATTTTCGACGAGATGAAACGGTTCTTGCGTGCGTCGGCGGCGTCGGGCGAGCCTTTCTTCTGCTACGCGCCGTGGACCCCGCCGCACGCGGAGTACAAGCTGCCCGAGGACGACCCGGCGTGGGCGCGTTACAAGGACAAGCCGTGGGGGATGCAGGCGAAGGTGCACGCGGCGTTCTGCACGCTCGTCGATCGGCACGTGGGGCAGACGCTGGCGCTGCTCGACGAACTGGGCGTCGCGGACAACACGATCGTGTTTTTCACGACGGACAACGGCGCGTCGCAGCGGTTCGAGGGGACGCTGGACAGTTCGGGCCCGCTGCGTGGCCGCAAGCGCGACATGCACGAGGGCGGGCTGCGCACGCCGTTGATCGTCGCCTGGCCGGGCCGGATCAAGCCGGGCACGACCAGCGCGCTGCCGACGTACTCGCCGGACGTGATGCCGACGCTCGCGGCGTTGGCGGGCCCCGAGGCGCAGGCCGCGGTGCCGGGCGACATCGACGGCGTGTCGATCGTGCCGACGCTGCTGGGCGCGGGCGAACAAGCCCTCCACGACCACCTGTATTGGGAGTGGTCGGCGTGGGACTGGGGCAAACAGCGGCCCGTGCCCGGCGGGCTGATGCAGGCGGTGCGCAAGGGCAAGTGGAAGGCGGTCAAGATGGGCGCGGACCAGCCGCTGTTGCTCTACGACCTGAGCGTGGACGTCGGCGAACAGAACAACCTCGCCGATGAGCACCCGCGGGTCGCCGAGCAGATGGCCGAGCTGATGAAGCGCTCGCGCACCGAGATGCTGCCGCAGCGCGAGCCGGACATGCCCAAGGGCAAGCGGTACCGCTGATCGCCGCCTGGGCCGATGTCACACGCTCCACGCGCGTAAAAAAAGCTTGATTTCACGGCGAAACAACGCGACAATGCGAAGACCCAGCCTGTCTTAAAGGAGCAGAGAACATGGCCTATCTTTCACATCGTTTTCTCGGCGCGGCGTTGGCGTGCATGATTGCGCCGGCCGCGGGCGCGATCTCGCTCGGCCAGGTCGATGACTTCCAGGACGGCACGACGCAGGGCTGGGTGTCCGGCACGTCGAACCCCAACCCGCCCATCAACGTGACCGACGCGGGCCCGGCCGGCGTCGGCGACCACGCGCTGCAGGTCACCGCCAACGGGACGGGCGGGGCCGGCGGCAAGCTCGTCGTCTTCAACGAACTGCAGTGGCTGGGCGACTACAACGCACAGGGCATCACCGCCATCCGCTTCGACGCCAACAACGTCGGCAGCAACAACGTCAGCCTCGGGTTCAGCATCAACAGCGGTTCGGCGCTCACCGCCGACACCGGCACGATCACGCCCGGCAGCGGCTGGAACACCTACCAGATCCCCCTCGACACCCTGCTCATCGGCAGCGCGACCGAACTCGACAACGTCACCGAGATCCGCCTGCGCTACATGCAAGGCGGCAGCTTCATCTCTGGCGTGCCCGCGCAGGTCCACCTCGACAACATCCGCGCCGTGCCCGAGCCGACGTCCCTCGCGCTGATCGGGCTCGCCGGCCTGCTCGTCGCGCGACGCCGGCGGCCGTGACACGCCCCACGCCCCACGAACCCGCGTGTCGGATCGCGCACCGCGCGCTATGATCGCATCGTGACCGCCGGCCCCGCCGACCTGACCCTGACCGATCACGGCCTGTACTGCCCGGCCGGGGGGTTCCATATCGACCCCTGGCGGCCGGTCGAGCGCGCCGTCGTCACCCACGCCCACGCCGACCACGCCCGGCCCGGCTCGCAACGCTACCTCTGCGCCACGCCGGGCCAGCGCGTCCTCGCCCACCGCATGCACAAAGGCGCGGCGATCGACACGCTGGCCTTCGGCGAACGACGCACCCTCGGCGACGCGGCCGTCAGCCTCCACCCCGCCGGCCACCTGCTCGGCTCGGCGCAGGTCCGACTCGAAGTCGCCGGGCGGGTCACCGTCGTCACCGGCGACTACAAGACCGAGCCGGACCCGACCTGCGAGCCGTTCGACCCCGTCCGCTGCCACGAGCTCATCACCGAGTGCACCTTCGGCCTGCCGATCTACCGCTGGCAGGACGCGGCGGGCGTGTTCGACTCGATCAACGGCTGGTGGCGGTCCAACGCCGAGCAGGGGCGCAACAGCGTCGTGTTTGTTTATGCGCTGGGCAAGGCGCAGCGGGTGCTCGCGGGGCTGGACGCGTCGATCGGGCCGGTGCTGTTGCACGGCGCGGTGCACGGGATGACCGAGGTGTACCGCGGCGCGGGCGTCGGCCTGCCCGCCGCCGAGTACGCGAGCCCCGCGGCGTGCAAAGCGCACAGGGGCCGGGCGCTCGTGCTCGCCCCGCCTTCGGCCAACGGCTCGCCTTGGATGAAGAAGCTTCGGCCGTGCTCGACGGCGCTGGCGTCGGGGTGGATGGCGGTGCGCGGCAAGCGCCGGTTCCGCGCCGCCGACCGCGGGTTCGTCCTCTCCGACCACGCCGACTGGACGGGCCTGCTCGACACGATCCGTGCGACCGGCGCGACACGCGTCGGCTGCGCCCACGGCTACACCGACGCCCTGTCGCGCTACCTGCGCGAACAAGGCCTGGACAGCTACGAACTGGCGACCCGATTCGTCGCCGACGACGACGAGGCGGCATGATTCAGCGAGTCTGGAGTCGGGAGTTGGAAAAACCCCAAGCCCGCGGCGTGGACGCGAGTACAACGAGCGTCCACGCCGCGGGATCAAACATGCCGCGGCCGCCTCCAAACCACGAAACCTTGAAACGCTTCACCCGCCTGTACCTGACGCTCGACGCGACGACCAAGACCCACGACAAGGTCTCGGCGATGCGCGACTACTTCGCCGACGCGCCGGCCGAAGACGCGTGCTGGGCCGTCGCCGCGCTGTCGGGCAAGGGCGTCACGCGCACGGTCAAGAGCAGGCTGCTGCGCGATTGGGCCGCGGAGGCCGCCGGCTACGAGCCCTGGCTGATCGACCGCAGCTACCGAGTGGTCGGCGACCTGAGCGAGACGCTCGCGCTGATCCTGCCGGACCCGGACCCCGACGCGCTCGCCGACGAACCCTTGCACGTCGTCGTCCGTGACCGGCTCGAGCCGTTGGCGCTGCTCGACGAGCCGGGCCAGAAGAAGCTTGTGCTCGACACGTGGTCGCGGCTGGATCGCGACGAGCGTTTTATGTTTCACAAGCTGTTGCGCGGCGCGCTGCGGGTGGGCGTGTCGCGCGGGCTGGTGGTGCGGGCGCTCGCCGAGGTCGCCGGGCTCGAGCCGGCGGTCGTGGACCACCGGCTGACGGGCGGCTGGCGGCCGTCGGCTGAGGCGTACCGCGCGCTGCTGGCCAGCGAAGACGCCGAGCCGACGCCGAACAAGCCCTACCCGTTCATGCTCGCCAGCCCGCTCGACGCCGAGCCCGACACGCTCGGCGACACCGCCGACTGGCAGGTCGAATGGAAGTGGGACGGCATCCGCGCCCAACTGATCCGGCGGGACGGGCAGGTGTTCATCTGGTCGCGCGGCGAGGAGTCGGTCGCCGACGCCTACCCCGAGGTCGTCGCCGCGGCGGGGGTGCTCGCGGACGACGCGGTGCTCGACGGCGAGCTGTTGGCGTGGGAAGACGGCCGGGCCCTGCCCTTCGGCGTGCTGCAAAGGCGGATCGGTCGCAAGCGCGTGGCGCTGTCGCTGTTCCCGGATGTCCCGGTCGTGTTCATGGCGTACGACCTGCTCGAACACGCCGACGCGGACGTGCGCGACCGGCCGTTGACCGAGCGCCGCGCGCTGCTCGAACCACTCGTCACATCGACGCCGGGGCTCGAGCTGTCGCCGATCGTCGGCGCGGCGGATTGGTCGGCGGTCGACGATTTGGTCGCGTCGGCGCGCGAGCGCGGCGTCGAGGGCGTCATGCTGAAAAAAAGGGACAGCCCCTATTCGGGCGGGCGCACGCGCGGGCCGTGGTGGAAGTGGAAGGCCGACCCGTACACGATCGACGCCGTGCTCGTGCAGGGCCAGCAGGGCACCGGCCGGCGGGCGGGGCTGTACACCAGCTACACCTTCGCGGTGTGGGACGGCGGCGAGCTCGTGCCCGTCACCAAGTCGTACTCGGGCCTCTCGAACGACGAGATCGAAGAGGTCGACCGGTTCATCCGCAAGCACACGACCGCGCGCCACGGCCCGGTGCGCGCGGTCGAGCCACAGCTCGTCTTCGAGATCGCGTTCGAGGGCTTGCAACCCTCAACCCGCCACAAGTCCGGCGTCGCGTTCCGCTTCCCACGCATGAGCCGGTGGCGGAAAGACAAAGGCCCGGCCGACGCGGACACGCTCCAACGCGTCAAGGCCTTGCTCAAGGCGCATACGGGCGCGTGACGGGGCCAAACAAAAGGTTTCTGGCACCTTTTCTTACTCCTTTTCCTACTCCAGCTTCTGCCCGTCTTTCAACAGCCTTGCCTTGAGCTGTTCGTAATCGACCTCCTGCACGGCGATCCCCGCGTCGATGGCCAGGCTCGCGGCGGCGCCGGCGCTTTGGCCGAGGATCATGAACACCGGCTCCATGCGGATCGAGCCGAAGGCGACGTGGGACGCGCTGAGCGCGACCGGCACGAGCAGGTTCTCGCACTCGCCCTTCTTCGGCACGATCGAGCGGTACGAGACCGGGTAGGGTTTCGGGCACCGGTGGCCGAAGCCGCCCTCGTTGCGGACGGTCGTCACGCCGTCGCGCTCGACGACGACGCGCTGGCAGAAGTGCGAGTCCATCGGGTAGGACGCGAGGCCGACGCTGTCGTGGGCGACGCGCTTGGATTCGCAGTTGGCCTGGGTCATGACGTAGCCCGAGACCATCCGCCGACCCTCGCGCACGTAGAGCGCGTGCGGCCAGTGGCCGCTGCTGCTGAACTCGTCGGGGTCCAGGCCGAAGCGGTTGACGCGCGCTTGCAGTTCTTCGGGGACGCGCGGGTCGTTGGCGAGGAAGTACATCAGCCCGACCTGGTACTCGACGTGGTCCTGGAAAATGTGTTCACGCAGCTCGTACAACGCGCGCATCGGCATCGGCAGGCCACGGCGCGGCGCGGGCAACGCGTCGAACGAGCCGGGCTCGTACGTGCCGTCCGGCCAGCGGTAGTTGCCGCCGACGTAATCGCTCGAAAAACTCCCGGCGTTGTTCGAGTCGCCGTTGCGCATCTGCACCGGCCCGTCGGTCATCGGCCGCGTCGTGTAGTTGAGCGTCCAGGTCAGGTCGGCGTCATCGTTCAGAAACCGGGCGAGCAGCGCGTAGCGGTCCGGGTCGTAGCCCTTCGGCTTGGGGAAGGGGATCTTCCCCTGCTTGTTCGACAAATACATCCGGAAGTTGTACGCCTGCACCTTGTGATCGCCCTGCCCCGGCTCCCCCGGCGGCTCCTGCGCGATCTCCGGCAGCAGGCCCGACGCGGGGTCGTTCGGCGTGCGGTACGGGCTGATCGGCAGCCCGCAGAACTGGTACACGCCCGCCCACGAGACCGTCTGCCACTGGCCGGCGAGCGACTCGTCGTACGCGCTCCGCGGCTCGCGACCGACGCGGTACGACACGTTTGCGGCGGCGAGCAGGTCGCCCTCGTACGTCGCGTCGATGAAGGCTTTCGCCCGGACCGTTTCGCCGGTCACGAGCGTGATCGCTTGGATTCGCGCGTCGCGGACGTCGGCCGATTCGAGCGGGCGGGCGAGCAGGACGGTGACGCCGGCGTCGTCGAGCATGGCGCGGAAGGTGGCCTCGGCCTTGGACGGGCTGAAGTTCTTGAGGGCGCCGACGCGGTCGTAGAAGGCGCGCGCGAGCCCGCCGATGGACGGCGCGTTGCCGACGTCGGTCGCGGTCAGCCCGCCGGAGGTCAGCCCGCCGACGTGCTGGTCGAACGACAGGAGGACGACGCGCTGGCCCATGCGCGCGGCCTGGATGGACGCGGTGACGCCGGCCGGCGTCCCGCCGTAGACCGCGAGGTCAAAGCCGAGCGGTTTCGCTTCGCCCACCTCGGCGGGCTCGAAGTAACGCGGGCCTTGCCAGTCGCGATCCGCCGCGAAAACGTGGGGATTCACGCACGCGGCGCAGAGCACGCACAGCAGCATGAGGGGGCGGGGGTTGATCGGTTGCATCGAAGCAATGATACGCCGGCGTCGTGCCCGCCGGGGCGAGGCGGGTTGTGACAGATCGGCCGGCAAGCTGCCGGGCACGCAAGAGGCTGAAGCAAACTCGGCCATTACTCCGCTTCGCCCGCGTCTTTCAACGCCTCGGCGTACTTCTCGTGCAGGCGCTGCCAGTACGGCGCCCAGTACGCGTCGTAATAATCCAGCCCGGCCTTGCGGATGTTCGGCGGGTTGGTGACGGTCGGCGCGCTCGCCGGGTCGTAGCCCTTGAGGTGCCCGGTGCCCGCGCGCAGGCGCGGCGAGACGAAACGCCAGTCGCCGTCGCCGAGCACTTGTTCGCACAGCTTCGCGCCCATCGGGTCGTAGGCCTTGAGCTGGGAGCGGGTGTGGATGTGGTTGTGGTCGTGGTCCATCGTGCGGTTGGTGTCGTACCAGGCCTGGAAGATCTCGGCGAAGTACTCGGCGCGGTTTTTCACCGCGTAGCAGTCCTTGGGCCCGCCGAACTTGATCAGCACGTCGTCCTCGCCGTCCACCATCAGGTAAGGCGTCGCCGGCCGGCCGTTGACCGTGATGTCCCCGCCCGCGAGCGCGGCGTAGAGCAGCGCCCGCGGCTGGTCGGGGAACGACTCCGCCAGCGCGTCGAGCAGCCGCACCGGCTTGTCGCCTTCGACCCGGCCGAAGCGCTGGCACGCGAAGCCGTCCATGTACAGCCCCTTCTCGCGCGCGTTCTCGAAGCACGCGGTCACCTGCTTCATCTGCGCGTCGTTGAACCCCTGGAACATGACGACGTGGCCGAACTCGTGGATCAGGATCGATTCGTCCTGCATCCCGCCGGGGTACTCGAGCACGTCTTCCTCGGCGAAGAGGACGATCGGCTGCTTGCGGTCGTTGATGCGGCGCGAGGTCAAAAAGCCCCGGCTGCGCCAGTTGTAGTAGTCCAGCGCGTCGCCGGTCTTGTCGGTCTTGAACTGCGGCAGGTCGCTGGTCAGCTCGGTCGCGCCCACCAGCAGGCACAGCAGCTTCTTGTCGCGCACGCGCTGGGCGACGTCGGGGTCGATCGACTGCATCATCTTGTCGAAGAGGTACGCCGACTCCTTGAGCGCGTAGTCCGAGACCTTGTCCGACGTCGCGATCAGGATGTCCTGCACGACGACCGACTTCTTGTAAAACGCGGGGTCGAGGTCGTAATACGCGAGCTGCTCGGCGGTCGGCGGGGTGACGGCGTACTGTTCAGCATCAGCGGCGGCCGTGCACCACAGGCTCGTCAACACGAGCAGCGCCAACATGTTCAAGCGGATCGGGTCGAACCGGTTCATCACAACAACTCCGTAGATCGAAGGAAAAGGCCTGACACGGGCACAGACGCCGGGCATCGCCGGTTGATACAGCGCGGGTGTCGTTGTTTGCGCCGGGTGGCCGGGGGCGAGCTTGCGCGTCCCCGTAACAAACTGAAGCAGAGCCATCACAGACAAGTCGTTGCGGGTTCTTCGCCGAGGCTCCACGCCGGGCACGCAACGCAAGTGCCTTGTGGATGTCTTCGCGAGGACGGGTCAATCCACGAAGAGCTTGTCCCACGCCAGGTGCTGCTTGCCCCACGAGCCATTGGAATAGCCCCTGCCCAGCTCGTCCTGCAACTGGTCCTGGGTGATCTGCGAGACCTCGACGTGCATGTCGGCGTAGAGGGTCTGGTACACCTCGCCGTGGCCGTAGGCGACGCCGAACCACTGCTCGCGGCGGGTCCAGTGGTCGGCGTTGATCGGGGTGTCGGAACCGATGCCGGACTTGGACAGGTCGGCGGGCTTCATGTCGCCGACCGCGACGTTCTCGCCCGGCTCGTGGGGGTAGTCGAAGGTCGCGCGGTAGTGGTAGCTGATCATGGCGACGCGCTGGCGCGCCGCGTTGTTGTCCGCCGGCCAAACAATATGCCGTGAGATTACAATGTGTTATTCTGTATAGTTATTAAATGCAGTACCCAAATCTGAATCATCAACATCACCGTCACCATCTGTGTCGCCATCCGCCCACAGTTTTCCACCAGCACGACCGATAGGGCCGGTATAGTTTGAGAAGAGCGTTCCTAGGTCACTATCATCTACATCCCCGTCGAGATCTGTGTCTCCGTATAAAGTATTTAAGCAATTGACGTGTTCGACCAACATATCCCGATCTGCGGTATCTACATCATCATCACCATCAACGTCAAACATTGCTATTGCATCTTCATCAGTGACAGTACCAAATGCACCTGTTTGCAGTGCAAAATTTAGAAAATCTATGTCTTCGTCATCAACAATACCATCATTGTTAATATCACAATCATTCAATAGTGACGTATCGTCAACCACCTGTAGCACCGTTAAAAACGCAGAAGCATTAGCTTCACTTACGTCAAAAGCACCACTGCTGAAGGTGACGGTAAAAGAACTCGCACTGGAAAGTAAATAGACCGGTGTTCCTGTTTCTGAGGTACCAGTAGTATCATAAAATATACTGTGCTCAACAGTTGTATTAACCAAAACATCAAGTTGCGCACTACCGTTGCCCGAGACAAATCCCACAGGCAAATAAAATACTAAATACTGCTCGCTACTGTCTAAGTCAGTGAACGTAGTAGTAGCATCGGAAAGGCTTAGATCACCAAAATCCGCGTCTTCACTAACTGACAAAAATCCAAAGTAACGATAGCGGCTCGCATTATATGCATCGATCGCCTCCCAACTAGTTGCACTGCCACCAAAATTGCCGAAGGAACTGGAAGTAGATGCCCCACTATCACTATTAGGGGCGGCAAAAGTACTGTGATTCGCTTCTGGAGTTTGAGCGCCTGCGCTAAATGCTATAAAGATAAAAGCTACCGTTGTGAGTGAGTGAGTGAGTGAGTGAGTGAGTGAGTGAGTGAGTGAGTGAGTGAGTGAGTGAGTGAGTGAGTGAGTGAGTTTTTCATCATCGCTTCCTTTGAGATGCTAAAAGAACATGTCACTTTGAGTAAGATAGCGAAGATACGAGATGTTTCCTAGCAATATTTCTAGATTTTGTCAGTTTTGGGAGCCCGCCATGAAACGCCTTTTACTCGCCGCCCTGCCCATGCTTTGCCTCGCCGCCCTCGGCTGCCACTCTGCGCCGCGCTGCGGCACCGCCCCCGACGCCGACGCGATCACCACCGAGGTCCACGCCATGATGCACCAGTCGGCCAGGGACTGGACGGCGAACGACCTGGACGCCTTCATGCGAAGCTTCCACGACAGCGACGACCTGGTCTTCGCCACCCCCAGCGGGATCACCACCGGCTGGGACAACGTCAAGGCCCGCTACACCAACAGCATCGACCAGTCCGACCTGACCTTCAGCGACATCCAGGTCACCGCGCTGACGCCCGACGCCGCGCTCGTCTTCGCACGCTTCCACAACACGATGAACGACGGCGCCTACGCGACCGGCCTGACCACCCTGCTCATGCGCAAGATCGACGGCCGATGGGTGATCGTCCACGACCACTCCTCCGGCCTGCCCCGCGACACGCCGAGGTGAACAGCACGAAGCAGGCGGGAACACGCATGTGAAGCGCCATTGAAAGTAGCCGGCGGCCTACGGACGCCGGACAAGTAGACCGTCATTGAATCATGCGATCACGGCTTGCGCGTCCGGCGTCCGTAGGCCGCCGGCTAGTTTGATCGTTGCTTCTAGGATTGGCACTTACTCGAAGTAATACAGCTTCTTCTCGCTACGCAGCAGGATGCGGTCGTTGACCGGGACGATCGTCGCGATCTGGCGCTCGGGCATCGCGTTGGTCGCGAGCAGGACCATCCCGCCGTCGGTCTCGCGGGCGACGAAGATCGTGCCGTCCTCGCGGGCGAAGTAGAAGTGCTGGCCGGCCTTGACGGGCGAGCTGTAGTAGCTCGCCGCGGCGCGCGGCAGCTCGAACGGCTCGTCCCACATCGGCTTGCCGTTGGTGATGTCGTAGCACATGAACTTGCCCTTGTCGGTCAGGACGTAGGCCTTGCCGTCCACCGCGATCGGCGAAGGCACGTCCGAGCCGACGCCCCGGCCCTCGACCAGGCCGACGTGCGCGGTCTTGGTGATATCGCCCTTCCCGCCGAGCTTGATAAACGCGACGAAGTCGCCCCGGCCGTAGGGCACCACGGCGTGGCCGTCACTGATCCCGTGCGACGCGATCGCCCGCCACATCGGCTTGTCCTCCGGGTTCAAGCCGGCGCAGGTCCAGATCAGCTCGCCGTCCAGCCCGTGGCCGGTCACGTGGTCCGCGCCCCAGGTGACGATCTGGGTCTGCCCGTCGATCTCGGCAACGATCGGCGTGGTGTAGGCCTGGTCCGATTCCCGCGGGCGTTGATACGTACGCAAAGTCCGCCAGGCGACCGAGCCCTTCTGCTGGTCGAGCGCGACCAGGTACGACTCGCCGTCGTGCATCACCGCGATGACGATGTTCTTCCCCGCCAGCACCGGCGAGGTCCCCAGGTCCCACCACAGCGTGTCCTTGCCGTACTCGTCCTGCAGGTTCGTCTTCCACAACACCTCGCCCGAAAAGTCCAGCGCCGCGACCGTGCCCGACTTGTAATAGACGAACACGCGCTGCCCGTCGGTGATCGGCGTGGGGTTGGACCCGCTGGCGTTGCGGTGCTTGCCCGGCCGCTGCTCGCCGAGCTTCTTCCGCCACAGCTCCTTGCCCGACTTCAGGTCGTAACAAAGGATGCCGTCCTCGTTGTCGATGTCGCAGGTAATAAAGACCCGGCCCTCCCACACGCAAGGCGTCGAGCTGCCCTTGCCCGGCAGGTCCACCGCCCACACCGCGTTCTCCGACGGGTCGAGCTTGACCGGGTAATCCCCCTCCGACGCGACCTGGTTCTGCGTCGGCCCGCGCCACCCCGGCCAGTTGTCAGCGGACGCGACCGCCCCCACACAGCCCAGCGCGACGAGACAGATCAAAGACGTGACGTGTTTCATGACAAGCTCCCTGGTAAGCGACTCAAAGCAACGGACCGCCGCATTGTAATACACGAACGAAGCATCACGATCCCCCCACCGCCGACCGAGAGACGCAGCCGGGCGTGGGGTGTTTCAGGGGGTTTCAAGTCGAATGCTGCAGACGAACCGAAAACCGGTCCCGCCGAGCGGTCAGGTTGCATTTGAACCGTTTGAGCTTGTTCTCGGCCTGATACCCAAGAGCCCCAGCCCGGCGAATGCGGTGATCGCAAGCGAGCCCGGTTCCGGGATGGTGGCAACGACGATCGCCTGCGAACCGTCGGTGAAACTGAGCCGCAGCGCGACCTGGTCGGCGTCGTTGATCGAAACCGGCCGGCCGTCTTCGCCGCCGCTTCCGCCGATCATGTCGATCGCCTGGATCGTGCGCAAGTCATCGACGTTCGGGTCTTCGTTGACGTCGAAGGTTTGGCCGGTCCTTAGGATCGCGCTGAGCCTGCCGGAGCGATCGACGAGCCAGACCCCATCTCGATTCGAGGGGGAAAAGGGGTCGGGAGTCGTTTTGCCCTGTGCCACAGCCGTATTGGGCCAGGGTCCGCAATGCCGGGAGTTTTCGCATCCTTCGCGGCGGCCCGGTCCAGAAGCGAGCTGCTCAGCCCCATCCTCCCGTCTGTTCCACCCAGCCCCCGCCGCCGAACGGCCCGTATCACAACAGCCGGATCACTGAGCTCCTTCTGCGTCTGCGCCCCGTCGCCGTCCCCAACCACCCGCGGCACACCCCGCCCTGCCCCGCCCCCGGCACCGGCCAAATCACCAGCACCCGCATCGCCGCGCCTTCCCGCCGAGCACGCAGGCTCGACCACAGCCAGTCCTCCGCCCGCTCGACCAGGCCCGCCCGCAGCGCGTTGCGCTCCACGTAACGCGCCGCCGCGAGGAAGTATGCCTCGTCCTCGATCGGGAAGCTCTTGAACCGCCCGTGGTAGACAGGCCCGGTCCCCGCCGTTCGATAGTGCGCGTGGTATCGCTGGGTGTGCGTCACCGTCAGCAGCCGCATGAACTCGGACAGGTCCCCGCCACGCCTGGGCCGAAGCAGCAGGTGCCAGTGGTTGGGCATCAGGCAGTACGCGAGCAGCTCGACGCCCGGCACGCGTTCGCAGGTCTCGACCAACACCCGCGTGAACGCCCGGTAGTCCTCGGGCTTGTTGAAGATCGTCATCCGCCCCACGCCGCGGTTCAGGACGTGGTAGACATAACCCCCGGGCGTCACACGCTTGGCTCTCGGCATGAACCGAGCCTAACCGCGCGGCCCCATCGCGCCAAAACGACTCCCGACCCTTTTTCTGCCCCCTTTGTGTCTCAGACTTGGTTGTATTAATCGGGGCTCCCCGGCCGAGGCAAATCTACAGCCAAGGCGTCTGTCTCCGCAAGGGTAAACCGCGTGTTCATCACCGAATGCTTTTCCGGGCCCTCGGCATACTTGAGGTAGGTCGTGGCAATGATCGTCCCGTCTGCCAGGACTTCGAGGTCGGAATACCCGCAGTCGGCGTTGCCCTGCCCCGGCTTGTCCGACTTCCTGCGCAGGCTGTTATGGAAGAGCTTCACGCGGTAGTCCCCCCGCTTACCATTGAGGATGTCCTCAAAACGCCCGACCCAGGCAACATAGTGGCCATAGGTCGAGCTGCTCCTGGCCACATCGCGGAAGGCCACGATGAGGCGGCCGTCAGGGGCGAACCCGGCGACGTGTCGATCACCGGTAAGACTAGCGGGCAACTCCTGCGGGGCGCTCCACGTCTTCGCGCCGTCGTGGCTCACGGAGTACAGCGACTGGTTCTTTCGGCTGTTCTCACGCAGCAGCATGAGGTGTGTCTTCCCGTCCGCCGAACGGATCACGCAGGGCTGACCCCACCGCCCCGGAACACTCAGGACCTGGCGGCCGGCGCTCCAGGTCAGCCCACCGTCGATCGATTCGCTCTGGACAACGTAGCCGGGCAGGTCGCTCCACATCACAAGCCGCTTACCCTCGTCGAAGGCGTGAATCGTCTTCGGCGGGACTTCGCCCTCGACACCGTTCGGGGCCATGGCCGTCCACGTATGGCCGTTGTCCTCGGAGTACGCCTGGTGCATCGGGTACGGAGGCTTGCCTTTTCGGCTCCAGTCCAGGCCGCCCGCGAAACAAAACAGGCGGGCCTTGCCGTCGGGCCCGACCAAACGGTGCAGGGCGGGCGTATTCGAGGTCTTGTGCCAGTTCCCGGGCACGTCCAGCGGCCGACTCCAGGTAAGACCCGCATCGGTGCTTTTCGCAATGGGGCCGATCCATCGCGCATGCCCGAGGCACCACGCGGTAAACATCGTCTTCCCGTCAGGCAGAAGAACGGTGTCGCAATGGCCCTGGTAGACCGCCTTCGTGCCCGCCGCGACGACGCTGTGGCGATCCCGGTCTGCCGAAAGATCGACCAACGCCATGTCGATCTCGCGCTTCACCCCGGGCGTTGGCCCCTTGAAGGCAGGGATCTCCGCCACCTCGTCGGCCTCGGCCAGGCTGCAAGCAAACGCGCCCCATCTTGATTCAGCCCCCCGCTTCCCCACACTGCCTTCCAGAGTAACTGCACCGGAACCCCCCGCCGACAACAGCGTCAGCAGCAGCACGCTGGCCGTGATCGACAGACCCGCAGACCAATAGAGGCGTGTAGGCATGGGTTCTCCTCCGGGAAAGAGTTGGATCGATGGCATCCAATATAGCGTTCAGGCATGAAACGAATAAACAACTTCGTTGATCCGGCTTAGGCTGCTGCTTGCCCATCAGCCACTCAAGTGAAAACGTCAGGAAATCGATATCCCGGTGATCACGCGCCTCGTAGAACAACCCGGCGGGTGGCCGGGGCAGGTGGCTTTGGGATGCCCCGGAACAAACCAGGTCGGAAAAGGGGTCGGGTCGGAAGGTCGGAGTCGTTTTTGTCGTAGCAGCCCTTTGTCCAGACTCCCGCCCCACAGTCCAGCGGCTTGCTCAGCGCGGCGTCGGCCTGTTCTTGTCGATAGGCGTGCAGCTGTTCGCGCAGGTCGGGGCGTTGGTTGTTGGCGAGGATCGCGATCGCGAGCAGCGCGGCGTTTTTCGCGCCGCTGTCGCCGATCGCGAGGGTGCCGACGGGGACGCCGGCGGGCATCTGGACGATCGATAACAGCGAGTCCTGACCGGACAGGGCGCGGGACTGGATGGGCACGCCCAGGACCGGGACGGTGGTTTGCGCCGCGACCATGCCCGGCAGGTGCGCGGCCCCGCCGGCGCCGGCGATGATGACCTCCAGGCCCGCGTCCTCCGCGTCGTTGGCGAAGCTGTTCATCAAATCGGGCGTGCGGTGCGCGGAGACGACGCGGCTGACGTGCGGGACCTTGAAGCGCGCGAGCAAGTCGCTGGCGTGTTTCATGGTCGGCCAGTCGGACGCCGAGCCCATGATGACGGCGACGAGCGGCTTGTCCTGGTTGGGCGTGTCGGGCATGGCGGTAGCGTAGCGGATTGGCGGTCGGCGGAGCGGTTACAGTAGCGGGATGCGGATCGCGGGATGGCTGATGCTGGTGGACGAGGTCGCGCACGGCGAAGGCTCGGCCGGGCGGGTGCGGCTTTCGCGGGGGGCGGTCGAGGTCGAAGGCGGGCGGATCGTCGAGGTCGTCGAGGGTGACGAGGAAAGTGATTGCGAGCTCGGCGGGCCGGGCTGCGTGGTAATGCCGGGGCTGATCGACGCGCACGTGCATTTGCCGCAGTTCGGGATCGTCGGGGCGCACGGGATGGGGCTGCTGGATTGGCTGACGCGCGTGACGTTCCCGGCCGAGTCGGCGTGGGCGGACGCCGAGGTCGCACGGGCGCAGGCGCGCTCGGCGATCGGGCGGATGCTGGCGTGCGGGACGACGGGCTTCGCGGCGTACGCGACGGTGCACGGCGAGGGCGCGCGGGCGGCGCTCGAGGTCGCCAGCGACATGGGCGTGCGGGCGCACGTCGGGCAGGTGCTGATGGACCGCGGGGCGCCCGCGGCACTGTGCCGGCCCGCGGGCCAATTGATCGACGAGTCGGCGGCGTTGCTGGACGCGTACCCGCCGGGCGGGCGGGTGTGCGCGGCGGTGACGCCGAGGTTCGCGCCCACGTGCAGCGAAAACTTATTAAACGCGGCGGGCGAACTGGCGGCGAAACACGGCGCACTCATTCAGACGCACCTGGCCGAGACGCCGGCGGAGTGCGGGCGCGTGCGCGAGCTGTTCGGCGGGTCGGGCTACGCGCAGGTGTATGACGACGCCGGCCTGCTGTCGGACCGCGCGGTGCTCGGGCACGGCATCTACCTCGACGACGACGAACGGGCGCTGCTCGCGTCGCGCGGCGCGACGATCGCGCACTGCCCGCTGGCGAACAGCTTTTTGATGTCCGGCCGGTTCGACCGCGGGCGGGCGATTCGCGCGGGCGTGCGGGTGGCGCTCGGCAGCGACCTGGGCGCGGGGTACGAGCCTTCGATGGTTCGGGTGGCGCGGGCGGTGGTCGAGACGGCCGGGGCGTTGGCGATCGATGCGTCTGCACGGCGCGTCGATCGCGCCCCGCTGCCGAGCGCATCGGAGGCGTGGTACGCGGTGACGAGGGGCAACGCGGAGGCGCTGGGCTGGGCCGACGGCGGGCGCTTGTCGCCGGGCGGCGTCGCGGACCTTGTTGTGGTCGAGCCGACAATCGACCTGCCCCGGCTTGCCGGGGGCGGTAGCGTGCCCGACGCGTTGTCGGCGCTGCTGTTTGGGTGGGACGACCGGTGGGTGCGTGCGACCCTGGTCCGCGGCCGTCCGCCGGAGCACGCGCGTCGCGTTGTCCCGTGCCGCTCGCGCGGTGCCGGCGCACATCCCGGATCCAGTCGTCGTCGGCAGCTGGAAGGGGGCGTGGGCCTC
>JBKAGS010000026.1:0-133684 GCA_046290505.1 Phycisphaeraceae bacterium
CGGCACCCAGTTCGTCCTGCCGCGCGGCACCGAGCGGCTGCCCTCGCGTGACACCGCCTGGCTGCCCTACGACCCGCCGACGCTGGACGTCAAGCCCAACCAGACCGTCGAATGCTGGGGCTACCGGCTCGAGCTCCTGCCGGGCTACCGCGTCGCGCTCAAGGGCACCGACGACGGCCGGCGGACGCTGCGCATCGTCGGGCCCCAACGCGAAAACCCCTCGACCGCGCTCGAACTGGAACTGGTCCCCTACCCCACGCGCCGCGACGGCGGGGTCAGCGTCGGGGACTGGCCGCTGCTGCTGCGCGCCGAGGACATTGACGACGAGGAGCACTTCATCGACTACGGCATGATCGGCACGATGCAGTTTGTCCGCGGCGCACCCAGCGACAAGATGCGCGACCGATACCGCGAACAGGTCGTCTACCTCGCGCGCACGACCGACACCCGCGAGCGCGTGGTCATGCGCATCCCGGTGGACAAACGCCCGGACGCGGACCTGCTCGCCAGCGAGTTCATGGCGCGCTCGCTGGAGCGCGACCCGGTCGAGATGGCCGACGCCCAGCCGGCCCAGGGCGTGGACGTCGAGAACTCGCTGATCGATTTCGATGACCCGACGCTGCGCGAGACACGCTGGCGCACCGCGGGGATCTTCGCCACCGCCGGGCTCTACGGCCGGGCCGCCGATACCAACACCGGCGGGCTCTACGTCACCTACTCAATCGGTGGCAACAACGCGAGCATCGCGCTGCGCCTCGAGCCGATCCAGCCCGGCCAAACGCGCGCGTACCGCGTGCAGGCCAAGGGACCGGTGCGGGCACCCACGCCCGGCGACGGGTTCACCGGCAAAACGATCCACGCCTTCGGCGGGTACGTCAACCACGACCGGCTGTGGAACGACGAGTTGTTCATCCGCGTGGAGCACGGTGTGACGAGCATCCAACGCGGCGAATCGACCCAGGCCGTGACCTACTACGGCAGGCTCGGCGGGTACTGGATGACCGCGTCGCTGTTCCGCGACGCCGACAAGGGCCCGCCGATGCGCGAGCTCGAAGACGCGCTGCGCCGCATCCGCCTGGCCAGCGCGCTGGAGGTCGCGGCCGACTCGACCGCGATGCGCGACTGGGTGCCGGGCATCCTCCAGGGCGGCAAGGCCGACCTGCCGCTCGCCGGCGGGACGACGGTCGCCCAGGCCTTCGAGATCGACGCGCTGGGCCGGGCCAGGCTCTCGACCAACATCGACCCGGACACCGGCCGGTACGTGCCGATCTACCCGCCATTGGCCGCGAGCAAGCTCGAGCCGTTCAAGCAGTGGGGCGGGTTCCCGGAACTGGACAAGCACCTGGGCGACGCCGAGCGCGTCGGCCCGATCTCGATCCGCCCGATCGCCGAACTCAAGCGCTCGTCGCGCAGCAACGACCGCCGCACCGAGTGGTTCACCAACACCGACTCGGGCCGGGTCAGCATCTCGATGCGCATCGACTTGCTGGAAGAAGGCGAGCAGCCGATCGCGATCCCCGTCAGCAAAGACCCGGACACCGGCGAGACGCTCTTGCAGATCGGCAACCGCACGCTGCGCGAGGACGGCGAGGTGTCGGTCGCGTACCGCGAGTCGCGCGGCCTGCGCGTCTGGCGCATCGTCATGCCGCAGATCGGTGCGGCGTCGCTGCGCCGCTGCTACTACATCGCCGAGATGCCCGGCCGACGCCTGACCATCTCCGCCGACTTCGAACGCGACCAGGCCGTGCAACTCCAGGCGATCGACACGTCGATGGCGACGCTCATCTACAAGCCCCCGCCGAAGATCGAATAGCGAATCGTGGGCTCACGGGCCAAAGCCGCGATGGCCACAAGCGTCGTGGGGTGGCCGGGGTCGAGCTACCGAGCCGCCGGAACGAACCGTTCTCGTCTGCGTCCGCCGCAGTTTGTTCCGGGGGGTCGCCAAGCCTCCACCCCGGCCACCCGACGCCATGGTTACGCGCCTTGGACTGGCCGCAACAACCTGCTATAAAAGCGGTTGGCGCGGCATCCGGCGGTGCCGACCCCCAAGCACCCGGCAAGGCATCTTCATGATCCACGCGACGTGTCCATCGTGCGGCAAGCAGTACGACCTGCCCGACCAGGCGGCCGGCAAGAAGGCCAAGTGCAAGGCCTGCGGCGCGGTCATGCCCATCCCCGCGGCCAAGGCGTCAAAGCCTGCCAAACCCAAGAAGCAATCGCGGGCCCCGCGCGACGACGACCCGTTGGGCCTCGGCGGCCCGCCGGATAAATCCAAGGGCGACCTTTCCTCGCTCTACGGCTCGGCGGGCGGCGACCCGGTCGCCGCGCCCACCGCCGAACCCGCCGGCTTCAACCCTTCGGTCTCGTTCGCCAACACGCCGAGGAAAAAATCCGCGGCGTTGCCGATGGGCCTGATCCTCGGGCTCGGCGGCGGGGCGGTCGGCCTGATCGTCATCGTCATCGTCGCCGCCGTCGTCTTCAGCGGTGGCGGGGACGACGGCAAGGACGACGCCGCCTCCGCCGGCGGCCTGTCGATCGCCGGCGGCTCGGTCCCCGGCGGGTCGTATGCGGCGGGTGATGAGCAAGACACCGGCGACGCGGACGAAGACGGCGACAACGCAAACCAGGAAACCAAGGCGACTCGCAGCCAGACGCGACTGCTGCCCGAAAGCCCGGCCGACGTGGTCGATTGGACCGTGCAAGACGTGCGCGCCGAGGCGGGCCGGTTGGTCAAACCCGTGCGGTTCCGCGGGATCGAGTTGCTCGTGCCACGCACCTGGGAAGCGACGTCGCATCTTGAAAAGCTTGTCGAGCTAGGGGTGCAGCCCAGCGCGAAGGACGCGGGCATGTTGATGGCCGTTCAGCCCGAGCAGAGCACCGGCGTCAGCATCGCGACGTTCAAGTCCAAGCCCAAGGCGGGCGAGGTCTGGCCGCAGGTCATCAAGGCCAAGACGATGAGCCACACGATGTTCGGCAGCGACGGGCCGTACACCCGCGACCACAAGCCCGAGGACCTGCCGGTCATCGCGTTCGATCCGTGGACACCCCAAAAAGTCTTTGTCCGCGAAGACGCGCTGGTCGATACCGCCTTCGGCACGCTCTTCGGCGGCTACCCCTTCATCCGCCTGGACATCAAGGCGATCAACGTCCCGGCGATCGGTGAGGGCCCCGAGCCCCGCAAGCTGGTCTGCTACATCGGGTACCTCGGCGACACGATGGCCATCTTCCGATACGACGTGCACCCGCAGATCACGTTCGAGCCGCTCGCGCTCGACGGGATCATCTGTGCCGCGACCCTGCTGGACCGCGCCGAGGCGGTCGCCGCGTCGGCGAAGGATGAGGGATACCTCGAATTGCTCGAAGAGCCCGGGCACCGCTCGGTCTTTGGCGACTCGACCCCGCCGATGCCCGGCAAGCGGGAGGCCGGTTCAAACATGCTCGACGCGCTGGTCCAGTACGCCCAGGCGACCGCGGGCCCCGCCGACCTCGTCGGCCCGCGCGGCAAGGGTTACGGGCTGACGCTGCCCGAGTCGCTCGAACTGGTCTCCACCACCCGCGCCGCGATCCGCACCGAGCCGCTCGCCGACGGGACCTGGCTGTCGATGGAAGTGCACAAGCTCGCCGGCCTCGAGCGCCGCCAGCCCTCGCCGATCATCGAGCCGGGCAAGTCGATCCTCCTGCGCGGCCGGCGCGCGGACATCCCCGCCGGCGTCGAGACCACCGAACTCCAATCCGACCACCTCACCCTCCACCGCCTGCTGTACCCGCAGGTGCCCGGGCAGACGACCCGCCGCGTCGCGTACGTCGCGAAGGACGGGCCGATGCTGATCACGCTCTTCGGCAACCTGCCGATGGGCGACATCGAGCGCCTCGCCGAGTTCGACGCCGTCGCGATCTCGATCCAGCCCATGGCCGACGACCCGGATGACGAACCGGACTGGTCCGCCGATGAACCCCCGGACGCGGACGACGACGAGCCCGACGTGTCGGATGACTTCTGACCGACCGGCTACCATGCCGCTTTCCCCGACCGACGCTTTCACGGACGACGACCCACGGACGACGACATGGCCGACCCATCGCTGCTCGATTGCTTCGACAACCCCAACCCATCGCGCGACTACGTCATCGAGCACGTCGCCGAGGAGTTCACCAGCGTGTGCCCGAAGACCGGGCACCCGGACTTCGGCGTCGTCTCGCTCCAGTACGTGCCCGACAAGGCGTGCGTCGAGCTCAAGTCGCTCAAGCTCTACCTCCAGGCCTACCGCAACGAGGGCATCTTCTACGAAGCGGTCACCAACAAGATCGCGACCGACCTCGAGAAGGCGATGGCCCCCCGCTGGATGTCGCTGATCACCGACTGGCGCGGCCGAGGCGGCATCCGCTCGACCATCCGCGTCGAGTTCGGCACCCCGCCCGGCGGTGCGCCGATCGACGACGATGACTACGACGACGACGAAGACTTCGAAGCCCCCGAACGCGGCCGCCCGCCGGGGTTTTAGCGCTCACGGGCCGCCCGGGTTGATTCGCCGCGTGCATCGCCCGCGACACGATTCTTTGTATTCGTTTCGCAGGCTATCCTGGCACACGGGCATTTTTACCTCGTTTCACGTGTGATGGGACGGCGAGGCTGTTGTCGAGCCGCGTGTCCTATGGCGTTTGCGGCCCGCCGGGAGATTCGCCCTCCCGGCAATGTTTTGCAGCAGCCGTTTAACACGATCCGCCGCACGGCACGCCTTGCCTTCGAGGCCGGGACGCGGTACACTTCGTTGGTAAACCGTTTAACCTGCTTGTTTTTGCACTTTTCAGGAAGACCCAGGATGGCTTACTCCACCCGTGCGCTGCTTGTGGTCGGGCTGCTCGGCCTGCCCGGTCTGTTTGGCTCGGCGGGGAACGCCTTGGCCCAGGCCCCGGTCGAGGTCGGCTTCCTCTGGCACATGCACCAGCCCCAGTACCGCCCCGGCGAGACCGTACTCCAGACCCAGGCGTCGGGCGTGTTCTCGTTCGACCTGGTCAACGATGTGCACGGCAGCCGCTCGGGCCCCTACACCACCTGGCCACGCGACGCGGTGCAGTCCGGCCTGTCGCTGCCCAACCTCGGGGCGCAGGTCTCGTTCTCCGGTTCACTCATCCAGAACCTCAACACGCTCGAAACCGCGGGGGTCAACGGGGGTCAGTGGAACAATTGGGACGGCGCGTACCGGCAGGCGGCGAACTGGGACACCGCCGAGGGAAACCCGCGCCTGGACTTGGTTAACTTCGGCTTCAACCACCCGCTCATGCCGCTGTTAGACGAGCGCGACATCCGCATGCAGGTCAAGCTGCAAAAACGCATCCACGAGCGGACCTGGGGCCCGGGCGTGCCGCTTAGCAAGGGCCTGTTCCCGCCGGAAACCGCCTTTAGTACGCGCATCATCCCCGCGCTGGTTGCCGAGGGGATCGAGTGGAGCATCGTCGACTCGATCCACATCGAACGCGCGACGCAGGGCTATCCACACACCGACAGTTCGAACCTCTACCGCCCGAACAAGGCCGACCAGATCAACCCCGCGCTGCCCGACGAGCAGTGGGTACAGTTGAATAACCTGTGGGCGCCGAGCAAGGTCGCCGCCCCGTTCGCCTACCGCCCGCACCACGTGCAGCACGTGGACCCGGACACCGGGGCGATCAGCAAGATCGTCGCCGTCCCCGCCGCGCGATACGAGGGCAACGAGGACGGCCGGGGCGGCTTCGGCGCCCTGCAGTACGAGCAGGTGATGGACCAGTACCGGCAGTTCAACACCGACCCGGCCAGGCCGATGTTCGTCGTGCTGCACCACGACGGCGACAATTTCGGCGGCGGCAGCGAGGCGTACTACCACGGCAACTTCAACAACATGGTCAACTGGGCGCAGGCAAGCCCCAACTACAACGTCTCGACGATCCAGGACTACCTCGACAAGTACCCCGTGCCCGCCGATGCGGTCGTGCATATCGAGAACGGCTCGTGGGCCGGCGCAGACAACGGCGACCCGGAGTTCAAGAAGTGGCTGGGCGACCCGGACCCGAACACCGGCTGGAGCCCGGACCGCAACTCCTGGGCCGTGCTGACCGCGGCGAAGAACCGCGTCTTTACCGCCGACGATATCGCCCCGGCGACGAACCTCGACCACGTGATCGATAATACGGGCACGCCGACCGAGCGCGCCTGGCACGACCTCATGTCCGCGCAGGCCAGTGACCATTGGTACTGGGACGGCACGGAGGTGTGGGACTCGAACGTCACGCGCGGCTCCAACCTAGCCGTCGCACACGCCGACCAGGTCATCAACGCCTTCACCGGCCTGGAAGCAACCGCGCCCAGCGTCTTCATCCCCCAGCGCGAGTCGTACAACCCCGGGGGTGAGGAGTTCGGTCAGCAACAGCCCGGTGACTTCGAGGTCTGGACCTACGCCTACGACGTCAGCGGCCTGCAGTCAATCGTGCTCAAATACCGCATCGACGAGGACGGGGAGAACCCCCTCGATTCGATCCAGAACGAGACCTACGCCGGCGGGGCCGAGGTCGGCGAGTGGGTCGCGCTGGCGATGAGCGCGAGCGACGTGGGCCCGCAGAACGGCGTGCTCGCGCCGACCTACCGGGCCGAGCGTTTTGCAGCCGTCGTCGCCGGGCTCGAGAACGTGCTGGTCGATTACTACGTCGAAGCGGTCGATGGACTGGGCAACCTCGCGCGCACCTATATCCAGCACGTCTGGGTCGGTGCCGACACAACGACCGGCGGGGGCGATCGCGTGACCGCCGGGCCCGGGCCGATCGTGGCCGGCGAGCTGACATTGATCACCTACGACCCCGCGGGCGGACCGCTAGCCGAGGCCGCGCAGGTTTTCCTTCACCACGGCTTCAACGATTGGCAAGCGATCGCTGCCGACACGCCGATGCAGTTCGACGCCCAGAGCGGGCTGTTCAGCGCCCAAGTGTTGGTGGACGCGTCGGCGTCGCAGCTGGACCTGGTCTTCAACAATGGCGCGGGCGTGTGGGACAATAACGGCGGGGCGGACTGGCACTTCGCGGTGAACGGCGGGCAGCCGCCCGTCGCGTTTGTGATGGATGGCGAGCTCGACGAAACCGCCGAACTGGTCGCCAGCGGTGCCGGCCGGTCCCTGCACGCCGCGTTCGACGGCCAGCGCCTGTACGTCGCCACCGACGACGCGGGCGAAGGCGAAGACGTCTTTATCTACCTCGCGCAGAGCCCCGGCGGGCTGACCGACGCGAACTGGGCCAAGGCCGGGCGCGTCGCGCAGTGGGACGCCTTCCTCGCCGACGAGAACGACAACGGGTACCACGCGTGGTTCGACGCCCAGGGCGCGGTCGAATCCGCGACCGGCGACAACGGCGGGGTACTCGAAGGCGTCATCGATCTGCTCGCCGAGTTCGGCACGCTGCCCGACGCCATCTACCTCGCCGTCGGGGTCTACGGCACCGCAGACGGTACGCCGCTCAACCCCTTCGCGCAGCTGCCCGCCTCGCTCGACGGCGACGGCGATCTGGACGCGCTCGAGTTCGTCCGCTTCGCGCTCAGCGTCCCGCTGCCCGGCGACACCGACGCCGATGGCGACATCGACGACAGCGACCTGGGCACCGCGTTTAGCAACTACACCGGACCGCTCCCCGCCGGCACAGGCAACAAGACGCTGGCCCAGGGCGACGCCGACGGCGACGGCGACGTCGACGACTCGGACCTGGGCACCGCCTTCTCCGCCTACACCGGACCGCTTGGGTCGGCGAACGTGCCTGAGCCGGTGTCCGTCATCGCGCTGCTGGTCGCCGCGGGGTGGGTCGGCCGACCCATGCGACGCATGGCATCAACCGGAGGTGCGAATGCATGACCACGCCACCGTCTAAAGGGTGCGCGCTGCGCGGTGGGTGGCCGGGATCGGGTCCGCGAGGCCTTGGAACGTATCACGATCGATGAACGCACGCGGGGTTTGTTCCGGGGGGTCGCCGAACCCCCACCCCGGCTACCCAACGTCTTTACACGATACGATCGACGGGGTTGTCGAACTGCGTCATTGTCGGGACGTGCGTGATTCGCTATCCTGCCCCACCTATGAGCATCCTCGTCAACAAGCAAACCAAACTCATCTGCCAGGGCATCACCGGCTCGGCGGGCCAGTTCCACACCACCCAGTGCCTGCAGTACGGCACGCAGGTCGTCGGCGGGGTCACGCCCGGCAAGGGCGGGCAGACCGACGAAAACGGCCTGCCCGTTTTTAATACCGTCGATGAAGCGGTCAAGCAGACCGGCGCGGACGCCACGATGATCTTTGTGCCCCCGCCGTTCGCCGCCGACGCGATCATGGAGGCCGCCGACGCGGGCATCCGGATGATCGTCTGCATCACCGAGCACATCCCCGTGCTCGACATGATGCGCGTCAAGAAGGCGCTGGCGCAGGACAAGTACAAAGACGCGACGCTGCTCGGCCCGAACTGCCCGGGCGTCATCACCCCAGGCGAATGCAAGATCGGCATCATGCCCGGCTACATCCACACGCCGCCTCATTCAGGCGGTCCTTGGCCTGAAGGCACGATGGGGAATATCGCTGATCATCCTGACAAACCCAGGTCAAAGAATGTCGGTATTGTTTCGCGATCAGGTACGTTAACTTACGAAGCAGTTTGGCAGACGGGGCAACATGGTTTATCCCAGTCCACCTGCGTCGGCATCGGCGGCGACCCGGTCCGCGGGCTGAACTTCATCGATGTCATTCAACTCTTTAACGAAGACGACGCGACCGACGGGATCGTGATGATCGGCGAGATCGGCGGGACCGACGAGGAGAAGGCCGCCGAGTACATCAAGGAACACGTCAACAAGCCCGTCACCGCGTTCATCGCCGGCGTCACGGCCCCGCCCGGGCGACGCATGGGCCACGCCGGGGCGATCATCTCCGGCGGCGAGGGCACGGCCGAGTCGAAGTTCGCCGCGCTCGAGGCCGCCGGCTGCGCGATCGCCAAGTCGCCCGCCGACCTGGGCACGACCATGGCCGTCGCGCTCGGCGTCTCGCCCGCGATGGCGTAGACACGTCAGCTCCAGTTTGAATGAATGGTCATCAATAGCCCCCATCGCAAGATGGGGGTTACTCGATTCACCGTCGTATACTCCTGCCATGCCCGAGCCCGATGCGCCCCGCGACCCTTTCAAGCAGGCCCGTGAATCCGACGGCGTGATGTGCTGCCCGTTTATGGGCGAGCCGATCGCGATGATGCTGCGTTACAACGACGTGCGCGCCGCGGCGAAAGACTGGCGGTCGTACAGCAGCGACGCCGCGTTCCGCGTGCCGATCCCGTCCGAGGAAACGATGCGCAGCGTTCGGCAGCTGCCGATCGAGGCCGACCCGCCGGACCACGCCGAGTGGCGGCGGATCGCGGACCCGTTTTTTCAGCGCCCGCGCACGCCGGCGATGGCGGAGCAGATCGCCTCTTTGGTCGATCGGCTGCTGCGCGAAGCGATCGCGCTCGGCGAAGTCGAAGCGGTGCGCGGCTTCGCGCTGCCGTTGCAGTCCAAGGCGCTGGCGTACCTGCTGAACGTGGACGAAGACGAGGCGGACGAGTGGATCGGCTGGGGCACGCACGTGTTCCACGACGGCGACGACGTCGAGGCGAAGGGCGGGGTGCTGGAGGCGTACCTGAATCGGCGGCTGGACCGAGCGCTCGCCGAGCCGGGCGACGACTTTTTCACCGCCCTGACCCGGGCCGAGTTCCGCGGCAGGGCGCTGACGCGTGGCGAGATGCTCGGCTTCGCCAACCTCGCGTTCGCCGGCGGGCGCGACACGATCATCCACAGCGTCGCCGAGGTGCTGGCGTACTTCGCCGGGCACGCGGACCAGCTCGGACGCATCCGCCGTGAGCCGCGGCTGGTGCGCACGGCGTCCGAGGAGTTTGTGCGTGTGCTGTCGCCGCTGACCAGCATCGGGCGCGTCTGCCCGCGGCCGACCGAGGTGCACGGCGTCGCGGTCCCCGCCGATCATCGCGTCGCGCTGTGCTGGGCGTCGGCCAACTACGACGCCGGGGTGTTCGACACGCCTGACGAAGTGCGCTTGGACCGCGTGCCGAACCCGCACCTGGCGTACGGCACCGGGCCGCACAACTGCCTGGGCGTCCACCACGCCCGCCTGCTGCTGCGCACGCTGCTGAGCACACTCGCCCAGCGGGTCGGTTCGGTGACGCTGCTCGACAGCCGGCCGAACATCGAGGTGCAGCAGACGTACCGCCGGCGTGTCGGCTACCAGTCCCTGCGTCTGCGGCTGGTGGGGCGCTGAGCGATGCAGCACCGCTACGTCCCCGACCTCGGCGACTTCTCCAAGTTCGCCGTGATCGATGCGCTGTCGAATCAGGGCACGCTCCGCACCGCGCTGATCTGGTACCTCGTCGACCCGCGCGAGGTCGGCGATCACCACAACAACGACGGCAGGCACACGGCCTACCTCGAAGGCGACCGCGCCCGCATCGCCGACTGCCACCCCGAGCTGTACCGCCGATTCCAGGTGATCCACGCGACCGGCGAGAAGCACGTCGGCGTGTATGACAAGCACGGCGTGCTGCCAAACGTCTGTTACTTCGCCGAGCCGATCAGTTATGCCGATGTGCCGGCGAAGCAGCGCGCCGCGTACCGCGCCGGCTGGCTCGGACGCGCGCTGCGTGCCGCGCAGGATGCCGACCTCGTCGTGCTCGACCCCGACAACGGGCTCATGGCAGACCGCGTCTCGCCGAACGCGAAGCAGGCGGTCAAATACGCGGCGCTCGACGAGTGCGCGGCTTTTTACGGTGAGGGCGAGCGGACGCTTGTGGTCTATCAGCACGCGCACCGCCAGGGCAGCGCCCAAACGCAGGCCGACCACGGCTTAAATCGAATAAGCGACCGCCTCGGCGTCGATCGCGGGGACTGCTTCGCGCTGCGCTTCCACCGCGGCACGACGCGGTTTTACCTGGTGGCGCCCGCGCGTGGCCGGGCCGAACCGATGCGCGCACAAGCGCGGGCCATGCTCGACAGCGCGTGGGGGCGGCGCGGGCATTTTTCGTTGATCGATTGATGGCAGAGACTGATCGTCGGTGCCGTGGTCAAGCTTGAGCCGGTCACGCCGAACAAGGACGAACTGATTCGCGTGGCCGGCGCAAGCTAGACCACGGCACCGGAAACCGAGCCCCACCTCACCCCCTTCGCGGGTTCCGTCTAGAGCCGTTGCCGCCCTTGCGCGGGTTCTGTGGCGGGTACGGCCCCGAGGACTGGTCCGGGTTGTCCGCGTTGGCGGTCCGCGTCGTGTCGGCGGGTTTGTCGTCGGTCGGCGGTTTGGATTCGTTCCCGCCGCGCGGCCCGGCCTCGTCTTCCTCGTGCGCGAACCGGCCGAAGATCATCCGCCCGGCGCTGGTCTGCAGCGTGCTGGTGACGACCAGATCCACGTGGTGATCCAGGTGCGACCGGCCGTTCTCGACGACGACCATCGTGCCGTCCTCGAGGTAGCCTACGCCCTGCGTGGGTGATTCGCCGGGCTTGATCAGCTTGACCGTCATGTGTTCGCCCGGCAGCACGACCGGGCGCAGGGCCTTGGCCAGGTCGTTGATGTTGATGACGTCTACGCCTCGCAGCGACGCGATCTTGTTGAGGTTGAAGTCGTTGGTCATCACCCGCCCCTGCATCTGGTGGGCGAGGTCGATGAGCTTTTGGTCGACGTTGATCCCCTCCGCCTCGCGCTCTTCGATGTGGACCTCGACGATGGTGGACGCCTGGAGTTTTTGCAACACTTCGAGCCCCCGCCGGCCGCGGGCGCGTTTGAGCTTGTCGTTCGAATCGGCGATGAGCTGCAACTCGTCGAGCACGAAGCGCGGGACGATGATGACGCCCTGCATCACCTGCGTGTCGATGACATCGAGGATCCGCCCGTCGATGATGACCGACGTGTCGAGGATGGCCGGGCGGTTGCCGCGGATCTGCTTGGCGAACTCGACGTAGGGGATGATGAATCGGAAGTCGTCCTTGGTCTGAAGGACCAGCGAGATGCAGAAGTAGCAGGTGATCACGCCGAGCACGACCTTGACGCCAAGGAGCAGGTTGCGCTGGCTCTGGATCGCGGCCTCGGCTTCTTCGATGGCTCGGCGGTTGGCGTCGAGCATCGCGCGGGCCTGCTCGTCACGCGAGGCGGTCGCCGCGTCCGGTTCGGCGTCCTCGCCGGGCCCATCGACCGCCGGGGGGTCTTGCTCGTCGATCGGCCCGCGGCTCTGGTTGACCTGTTCCAGCGCCTGCTCGTAGCTGAGCTGGGCGGGCGGGTCGGCGGGCCGGCTGAGCGCGCCGACCAGGTCCACGACGTAGGCCAGCGGCAGCAGGACGATGAGCCCGACGATGAGCCCGATGAACACGCCGGAGATCGCGGAGAGTTTTTTCTTAGGCGACAGGGCGTCGGCGGCGATGACCAGCCCGGCGAGGCCGAGCGTGATCGCGAGCATCAGCGAGAACTGGCCGAAGCTGATGCCGCCTTGCTCTTGGTTGGTCGTGAGGAACAGGACGCTGACCGCGGTGATCAGGACCAGCACCAACCCACGGAGGACGAAGAGGATCATGATGTTGCCCCAGTTGCGTAAGCGTATGAATGAGATAGAGTTGGGGGGATACGCCAAGCATAAGGCACGCGGGGGCAATGTCCAAACGGTTTGCCGGTTTGGTTGGGTTTGGTTATGCTCATCGGTTCGCGGTGACGGGCAGCAAACCCGTTGCGACACGCCGCGGAGACAGGCGGCTGGGCCCGGTGCACGGGTAGGCTCGCGAACCGGGTCAGGCCTTGATCGGAGCAGCCCTAAGTGGCGTCTGCCCGGTGCCGTCGGTGTCCTGGCCGTCTGTTTCCGCGGCGTTCGAGTCCTGAGGCTTGAGTCCTGAGGCTTGAGTCCTGAGGCTTGAGTCCTGAGGCTTGAGGACTACAGTGTCGGAGAAGACGAGTTCGAGGCGCAAACAAGCCTCCCCCCTCAAGCCTGCGAGTCCCGAGGCTTGCGTCCTGAGGCTTGAGGTAAAATATTTGGAACCTGCATAAAAGTTCCACAAGCCTCACCCCTCAAGCCTGCGAGTCCCGAGGCTTGCGTCCTGAGGCTTGAGGTAAAATATTTGGAACCTGCATAAAAGTTCCACAAGCCTCACCCCTCAAGCCTCAAGCCTACCCATGGCCTACACCGTGCTAGCCCGACGCTACCGCAGCCAGTCGTTCGGCGACGTCGTCGGCCAAGGCGCCATCGCCAGGACCCTCATCAACGCCATCCGCACCAACCGCGTCGCCCACGCGTACCTGTTCTGCGGGACGCGCGGCGTCGGCAAGACCTCGATGGCCCGCATCTTCGCCCGCGCCCTCAACGCGCCCGCCACCGTGCCCGACGCGCCCACGCCCGAGGGCGACGACTACGACTACCCCGAACAAGGCGTCCAGGACCGCATGGCCACCGCCATCATGCGCGGCGACGACCTGAACGTCATCGAGATCGACGGGGCCTCCAACAACTCCGTCGCCGACGCACGCGACCTCATCGGCTCGGCCGGGCTCGCGCCGACCGCGAACGCGCGCTACAAGGTCTACATCATCGACGAGGTCCACATGCTCTCGACCGCGGCGTTCAACGCGCTGCTCAAGACCATGGAGGAGCCGCCCTCGCACGTGAAGTTCATCCTCGCGACGACCGAGCCGCACAAGATCCCCGCGACGATCCACTCGCGCTGCCAGCGGTTCGACTTCAAGAACATCCCCGTCGCCGAGATCAAGCAGCACCTCCGGGGCGTCCTGAAAGCCGAGAAGATCGACGCCGACGACGAGGTGCTCTACCAAATCGCCGTGCTCGGCAACGGCTCGATGCGCGACGCGCTGTCGCTGCTGGACCGCCTGCTCGCGACCGGCGAGACGCCGCTGACCCCGGCGATCCTCGAGAACATGCTCGGCCTGCCGGCCCGCGAGCGCGTCCTCGCGCTCGTCGACGCCTTCGCGGACGGCGACGTGACCAACTCGCTCAAACAGACCGACGGCCTGCTCTCCACCGGCATCGGGCAGGACCAGCTGGTCGAAGTCCTCATCGAGCACCTGCGGCAATTGATGCTGATCGCGGCGTGCGGCAAGGACTCGGAGCTGATCGAGCTGTCGCCCGAGTCGCGCGACCAGGTCGCCGAGCAGGCCCGGCGATTCGACGCGCCGGGGCTGGTGCACATGATCGCGTTGTGCGACGGGCTCGCGCGCAACGGCAAGTCGTCGAGCAACCCGCGAGCGCTCTTGGACGCGGTGGTGGTCCGCCTCGCGCTGGCCGAGAAGATGGCGGACGTCACGAAGGTGTTGGCTGGCGGGCTCGTCGCGGCGGGCGCTGCGCCGGGCGTGACCGAAAAAAAAAAGTTAGCCGCTGAGTCGATCACACCGGTCGATCGCGCCGCCACAGCCCGCCATCGCCCCCGCCGCGAGGTGGGGGTTGACGAAGCGAAGCGGTACGCAACGCAGGCGATAGAAGCGCACGCGTCCGCGAAGCCGCAAGCGGCTAAGGACGAGCCGGTGATCAACCTCGACGAGCCGGCGAAGGTATGGTCGGCGCTCATGCAGCGTGTCGAGTCGGTCAGCGCGTTCGCCTGGGTCGACCGCCTCGAACTGGCGGGCATCGATGCGCAGTCGGGCTTGTGCAAGGTGCGCCCGCGGCAGGGCCACCGCGACATCGCTGGCTTCGTCACGCCCCGGCAGTGCGACCGCCTCGCCGCCGAGCTCACCAAGCTCACCGCGCGCCGCTGCCGGGTCGAACTGATTGACGCCCCCGGACCGAGCGCACCGCAGCACGACGCGCCCGGCGACGCCGACGCGGGCACGAACCGCTCGTCCGCCGGCACCCGCCGCGCAGCGCTCGACCTGCCGCTGGTCAAGGACGTGTTCGACGTGTTTCCCGAGGCCGTGCTGATCGACGCCCGCAAGGAGCGATCGGCCGAGCCTAACGAAGGGCCTCTTGAGGCAGAGGAAGGTTGACCGCACCAACGTGAACCGGTCAACGTACAAACGTCGAAGGCCATGTGTTTCGAAGACGTATGGAAACATCCGGCGGCCTACGGACGCCGGACGCGCAAGCCCTCCGCATATGCCCATCCACGGACGATCGATGAAACGACTCAAGCGTACAACCCTCGGCTTCGCCGCGCTGCTGGTGCTCCTCGCAGGCGGGGTCGTCGCGCTCGTGGTCGTCGTCGGCGGGGCAGGCGAGTCGGCGATCGAGACGTGGGTCGGCGGCGAGCTCAAGCAAGTCGCCGGGGCTCACCTCAAGCCGCAGCTCGAGTTCGACTCGCTCGACTACCAGGCCCCGCGCACGGTCGTGCTGACCAACGTCCGCCTCTCCGCCGACGACCCGGACCACGCGAACCAGCGTGTGAACATCATCGACGCGAAGCGCATCGAGATCGAGCTCGCCGAGCTGCCCAAGCGCGGCGAGCCGGTACGGCTCAAGTCCGTCCGGGTCGACGGCGCGAGTGTTCGGCTGGTCGCCAGCAGGGCCGGCGGGCTCGTCGGCTTCTCCGATTTCCTCGTCGATCAGACGCCCGGCGATGCGCCGCCGCTCAGCGAGGTCCTGCAGATCACCGAGATCATCATCCGCGACGGCGCGATCGAGTACGACGCACGCACGCCCGACACCGCGCCGATGCGTTTCGACAAGATCGACACCGAGCTGCAGATCGCCGAGCACGACGCCGGGACGTATAAGCTCGACCTCGAGCTGGCCCGCGAGAACGTGCTCGACCTCACGCTCGACGCCGACGCCGACCTGAACAACCTGAAGCTCGCGGTGAGCAGGCTGACAACCGAGCTGGACGTGGCGCGCGAGCAGGACCGTTATCTGCCGCCGCAGGTCCAGGCGTTCATCAGGCAGTACGACCTGGTCGGCGTGCTATCGATGAGCGCGTCGGGCGAGTTGGACCTCAACGACGTCGCCGGCTCGACCAGCGATCTGACGCTGACGCTCGCCGACGCGCACGGCACGGCCGGGGGCTACCGCCTGCCGATCAAGACGCTCACCGTCGAAGCAAAGCTCGCCGATCGATACGTCACCGTCAAACGCCTGGCGGGCGAACTGCTGGGCGGGGAGATCTCCGGCGACGGCGGGGTGGCGCTCGGCGACGACATGCCCGCGAAGCTCAACCTCAGCGGCAACGGCTTGTTACTCGACGAATTGGCCCAAGCGCAGAACGAAGGCGAAGCCCCGCCCATCGCCGGCAAGGTGGCGTTGCAACTTGACGCCCAGGCCCCGCTCACGCGCGTGCTCGAGCAGATGACCGGCGAGGGGGAGCTGCGCATCCGCGACGGGCGCATCGCACGCCTCCCGCTGGTCTCCGACCTCGTCGAGTTCCTCGAATCCGCGGGCGACATCGACCCAAAAGACGCCCAGGGCAAGCCCGCCGGCCGCGACAAGGCCGATGTCGTGTTCACGCTCAAGGGCGACCACGCCCAGGTCAGCAAGGCCGACATCGAGGGCACGTGGTTCGGCCTGCGCGCCCAGGGGCAAGTGTTTTTGACCGGCCGTTTGAAGATGAACATGAACGCCGGGCCGCTCGAAAAGTTCCAGCAGGCGATCGGCGCGATCGGTCGGCCGTTCGGCGCGCTGACCGATGCGCTGTTGACCTACCGCGTCACCGGGCCGATGGACGACCTGAACATCCGGCCGGTGCCCCTGGGCGGTATCATCGGTGTGCCGGGCGAGCGCGACTAAGTAGACCAAACAACAACCGGAGACACACGTGGTGTTCGACCAGTTCAAGAACATGAAACAACTCGCGGGCATGATGGGCAACCTCGGCGAATTGCGCGAGCGCATGGAGAAGATGCAGGCCGAGCTCGAAGCGAAAACCGTCGAAGCCGACAGCGGCGCGGGCGCGGTCCGCGTCACGATGAATGGCAAGTTCGAGGTGTTGTCGGTCAAGATCGACCCGGCGATGGTCGTCGCGCTCGCGGGTGAGGGAAGCGACGCGGATCGGGCGATGGTCGAAGAGCTGATCGCCTCGGCGGTGAACGCCGCCGTGTTGAAGGTGCAGGAGATGCTCAAGCAATCGCTGGGCGACGCGACAGGCGGGCTGGGGCTGCCGGGGATGTAGCGTGGATGGCGCGATGCACGGCGGAGCCGCGTCGCTTCGTGCTCTTTGTCAACAGCGACAAACAATCACGCCGATGCGGCCAGGCCCATATCGTCGAGGTGCACCGCGGGGCTCGCTTCGCTGGTGCGTTCGCCCAAGAGCCCGGCGCCGCCACAGTTCAAGAACGCGCCGTTGGTCTCGGTGAAGTAACGCACGCGTGACCGACCCGGCGCGATCTGGGCCGTGATCGCCCACAACCCCGGCTGGTCCGCCGACTGGTGCATCGGCACCCACCGGCTGGGGATCGTCTGGCCGTCCACGACCAGGTAGACGCGGTCCGCCTGCCCGGGCCGAACGGTGAAACGCCAGGTCTCGCTCTTGTGCTGATCCATCGTTCAAGTCTCCCACGAGCCCGCCGATGTCGTCGGCGGTCGCGTTTCGCCTCGCAGGTTCGGGGCCCGGTCGTGGACGCACGCGGGGCGGGAAGGGTCGAGGCCCCACGCGATCATCCGATGCCGGTATCGGCGGTCGCGGTGTCGCACTTGAGCCATGCCCCGGACCGACGGCGAAAAATAACGCCCGCGGACGAGCGTGCGGTTCAGGCAGGATGAGTAAGCGGTTAGGCCGCGCGATCCAGCGCGTCTTGCGCCGCCTGCGCGTCATGCTCGGGCGATTCGGTGTCCGCCGGATCGTTACGCCCCGGACGCCGGTGCGTCACCGCCAGCAGCAACGACGAGACGGTGTAGAGCGTCAGGATGACCAGCAAGCCGTGCAGCGCGAACTCCTTGGGTTGCTCGTCGAGTGTGCGGTGCAGGAAGAACCAGTCGCCGTGGGCGTTGAGCCACTGCTGCAGCGGTTTGCTCGAGAGCGTCTGCGCGAACGGGAGGTTGGGGAAGTCTTCCTTGAAGATGCGCGGCATGTCCGGGACGCAGGCCCAGATGCCGCCGGCCGTCAACGCGAGTGGCATCCAACGCCAACCGCGTCGCAGCGCGAGCGCGCCGACCGCCGCGAGCGTGCCCGCGCCCGCCATGCCGACGGCGAAATGCATCGTGGTGAAGGCCATGCGTTTGACAAGTGCTCTGCCGGGCTTACGCCGCGTCGCGGCGGGTGGGGCGCGTGGTTGCCGGACGCCTCTGATCCGTGTCCGGGTAATAGATCGGCTCATCGGGCGCGAGGCTTTGCAGCAGCGTGCGCATCTGGTCGGCGGCGGCGGGCCAGGTGTGACGCTCGAGCACCCACTGCCGGGCGAGCGCGCCGGTCGTGCCCGCCTGTGCCGGGTGGTTCCAGACTTGTTCCAGCCCGTCCATCCACTGGTCGGGCCGCTTGCAGACGACCATCGGCGGCCGGCCCTCGCCGAACGCCAGGCCCTTGACCGCGCGCGGCGACGCGAGGATCGGCATGCCCATCGCCGCCGCCTCGAGCAGCTTGTTCTTGATCCCGTGCCCGCAACGCATCGGCATCACCGCCGCGCTCGACGAACGCAGATATGGGCGGATGTCCGGCACGTCCGGCAGCAGCTCGACGCCCGGCAGGTCCGCGAGCGCCATCACCGCGCCGCAAGGCCGCCGGCCCATGATCGTCAGCTTCGCGTCCGGTCGCCGGTAGGACATGTGCCGCCAGACCTTGCGGGCGAACCACGTGACCGCGTCCACGTTCGGCTCGAACGACAGGTCGCCCCAGAAGACGCAGGTGCGCGGCAGGCGCATGACCGTCGGGTCGGGCTGGAACAGATCGACATCGACGCCGTTGCGGATCGTGACCGCCCGGCAGCCGCCGAAGCGCGCGAGGCGTCGGGTGTCGCGCGGGCTCACGCCGATCGCGGCCGACAGGCGGTGCGCCGGGTTGCCGCGGTTAAAGAGCGCCTGCATCAGGCCGAAGACCAGCGCGAGGCGAATACGGTGCCTGACCCCTTTGATCCCCTCGCGCCGCAGTAGCGACAGCTGAAAACTCACCGGCTCGTCGGCGGCGTACCACACGCGCGGCAGGTTCGGGTACGCCCAGCTCAGGCCGCGTAAGAACGCCGGGCCGTGCTGGCCCACCGCGACGACGGCGGCGGGGCGGGCGCGATCCACCAGCGTTAATAACCCCGCGAGCTCGCGACCGCTGAGCGCCTGGTGCTCGGCGACCTTGCACCGCAGGCCCATCGCCTTGCCCGACCACCCCAGGCCGAAGCGCTTGACATCGGTCGCGCCCGCGGCCGGCCAGTCGAGCGTGCGCTCGATCAGCCAGCCGGGCATCGTTTCGTCGCAAGGCCGCAGCGTGCTGACGCCGACGCGCAGCCCCGCGTCTTGCAACGCCTTGAGCATGTTCACGCCGTGCACGCGGAAGCCGCGGTCCAGCGGCCACAGCGGCAGCTCGCTGACCAGCAGCACGTCCAGTTGTGGCTCGGGGCTGGGTTGCATGGTCGGCTCCGTCGTCACGCCGCGGCCTGTTGGGGCGGCTCGGTCGGGTCTGCGTGTTTACGCCGTCGGCCGGTGCGTGCGACGACCTCCAGCACGCTCGCGAACTTGTCGCCCGCGTCCGCCCAGCGGAAGCGGGTCAGCCGGTGCGCGCCGCGGCTGACCAGTTCGCCGCGGCGCATCGGGTCTTTCATCAGCCGGGTCATCGCGCTGGCCAGCGCCGTCGCGCTGCCCGGTGGGACCAGCTCCGCCGCGTCGCCCGCGACTTCGGGCAGGCTCGTCGTGTCGGACGTGATGACCGCCGTCGCCGACGCGAACGCCTCGAGCACCGGCAATCCGAACCCCTCAGACAGGCTGGGGTACACCAGCGCCGACGCGCCGCTGAGCAGCACCGGCAAGTCGGCCTCTTCCGCGTAGCCGTGCAGCGCGGTCTGCTTGTCGATGCCCAGCACGTTGCAGAGCCGTTTGAGGTCTTGTTTCGTCTTGTCGTCCAGGCCGACGATCAGCAGCCGCCAGTTCTGCCGGTACGCCGCGCGGACCATCGCCCATGCTTCGACGACGCCGCGCGTGTTCTTGCGCGCTTCGCCCGCGCCCATGTGCAGCAGGTAATGGCGCTCGACGCCGTAGCGCGCGAGCACGTCGTCGGCGTTGGTGATGTCGGGCGTGCGGTCGTCGCCGAGGGTCACGCCCCAGGGCACGACGATCCCGCGCTTGGGGTTCAGCCCGTGGTCTTCAATCAGCCGCCGGCGGGTGTATTTGCTCGGCGTCAGCACCGCGGTCGCGTGGGCGCACGCCGAGGCAACCGCCTGCTCAAAGCGCGACAGCTCGTCGTTCGACCGGCCCTCGGGCAGGTCCAGCGGGATCAGGTCGTGCAGCGTGACAACCGTGGGCACGGGCATCCAGCGCGGGCAGGCGTTCGCCGGGCAGTGCAGCACGTCCACGTGGTCGAGCTTGGCCGCGGCGGGCAGGCGGACCTGCGTCCACGCGTCGTACCGGTCGCCGGGGATCTCGATGTGCTTGGGGCTAAAGTTGCCGGGCAGGTCGTCGGGCCGGTACGCGGGGTTGCGGTGGTACGCGACGACCTGCCAGTCGGGGCGCACGGCCGCGAGCCGCTGATAGAGCTTGAGCAGGCTCTTGCCGATGCCCCGGCGTTGGGGGCTGAACAGCGTCCGTGCGTCGAGACCGATGCGCATGAAAAAAGACAACCTTCGGACACCATCGTCCGCAAGAGGTATCGGCGTCGTCGGCGCGTGCGGATCAATGGAACGGCGTTCGTCGGGGCTGAATCAACAGCCCACGGCGAACAGCGGCACGGATGCATGTCTAACGATTGGCCGCGCAGCTGTTAGAGCAACGTGCATCTTTTCTGGCCTGGCTCGGGCTCCTTCTCCCTTTTAGGGAGAAGGCGGGGGATGAGGGTCGGGCGTTGAGCGGGCCGCGGCTTGCTCTCGATGTCTCTGGGTTTATCACGCTGGACCCTCACCCCAACCCTCTCCCTGAAAGGGAGAGGGAGCCGAAACCGCAATGCCACAAATGGTGCAAGATGCTATAGCTGCGGGCTGCTGAAGTGTTGCATCGTCTACTCAAAATCCCTCAGCGACCCCGCGGGCAGCGACGCGCGCAGCGCGTTGAGCACCGCGAACACGTCGATCGCCTCCTGCACGATCGCGCCCGCGACCGGGGGCAGGTACCCCGCGGCGGCGACGAACATCCCGACGATGCTCAGCGCCATGCCGATCAAGACGCTCTGCAGCGCGATCCGCCTCATCCGGCGCCCGACGTGGATCAACTCGTCCACCTTGCCCAGGTTGCTTTCGAGGATCACCGCGCCCGCGGCCTCGGTCGTCACGTCGCTGTTCGCGCCCATCGCCACGCCCACCGTCGCCGCGAGCAGCGCGGGCGCGTCGTTGATCCCGTCGCCGACGAACACGGTGTTGGCCTTGCGCGTCTCCTCGCGCACGATCTGCACCTTCTGCTCCGGGCTCTTGCCCGCGTGGACTTCATGGATGCCGACCGCTTCAGCGAGGTACTTCACTTCCGACTCCCGGTCGCCGGACACGAGCATGACCCGGTCAACACGGTGCCTCGGCTCGAGGTGCTCGATGAACGACTTGCCCTCGCGTCGCGGCGCGTCGCGGAAGCGATAGACCGCCGCGAACGTCTCATCGACCAGCACGACGCACTCCAGCCCGCCGGTCGGTTCGGGCAGTTGATCCAGCAAGTCGGCGTGGTCTTCCTGCAGGTGCTTTCGGCTGGTGACTTCGAATGATCGTCCGCCGACCTTGCCCACCAACCCCTGGCCGGGCGGCTCGGCCATTTCGCGGGCCTCGACGAGTTGCAGCCCCTTGTCCTGCGCTGCCTTCACCACCGCGCTCGCCAGCGGGTGCTTCGAGTAACGCTCCAGCGACGCGACCTGCGCAAGCAACGCGTCGGCGTCAAACCCCTCGGCGACGTGCTGGTCGATCAGCGCCGGCTTGCCGTACGTCAGCGTCCCGGTCTTATCAAAGATCATCGTCCGGCACGTGTCGATCTTCTCGAGCACGACCGGGTCGCGGATGATGATCGCGCGCTTCGCCGCCAACGAGATCGAACTGATGATCGACACGGGGATCGCGATGAGCAGCGGGCACGGCGTCGCGACGACGAGCACGGCGAGGAACCGGATCGCCTCGCCGCTGATCGCCCACGCCGCGATCGCGATGACCAGCGCGACGGGCGTGTACCACGCGCCCAGGGTGTCGCCCATCCGCCGCATCTTCGGCCGGCTCTGCTCGCTCTGTCGCATGACCTGCATGATCTTGGCGTAGCGCGAGTCGATGGCGAGCTTGTCCGCGCGTATCGTCAGCGAGCTGTCGCCGTTGATCGCGCCCGACAACACCGCGCTGCCCGGCGTCTTGGACATCATGTACGGCTCGCCGGTGAGGTAGGACTCGTCCATCACGCCGTGGCCCTCGATGACCGTGCCGTCGACCGGGCAGGTCTCGTGCGGCAGGATGACGAGGGTGTCGCCGACATTGATGTCTTCGGTGGCGATCTCGACGAGCCCACCGCCGTCCTCTTTGCGGTGCGCGGTCGCGGGCATGCGGTTGGCTAGCGCCTTGAGGACGGAGGACGCGCTCTGGACCGCGTAGACCTCGAGCGCCTCGCCGCCGGAGAGCATGAGCACCACCAGCACGCCCGCCAGGTACTCGCCCAGCAGCACGGACGTGACGATCGAGATGCCGGCCAGGAGGTCGGCACCGAACTCGCGCTTCCAGACTTTGATTAACAGGTCCCACGTCAACGGCCCGCCGCCCAGGACGAGCGCGACCCACAGCGGCCAATCGACGGCCGACTCGATCGACAGCGCCCACAGCACGCCGTGCAAGACCATCGCGCCGATCGCCAGCACCGCGATCGCCAGGTGCTTGCGGCTCACCGCGGTGTCGCCTGCCGACGGGTTGGCTGTATCGCTTGGCTGGCTCACGGCGTCATGATCGCAGGTTCCGTCTTGTTCCGCCAAGCGAAAAGCGTTTCATCTCTCCTTACGCCTGATAAACTCAACACCATGAAACACATCACCCGCCGTCGTTTTCTACAGACCTCTGCCCTCCTTGCCGGCTCGCCCCTGCTGTTGAACACGCGGCGCGTCCTCGGCGCGAACGATCGTGTCCGCGTCGCCGTCGTCGGCATCAACAGCCGCGGCAACGCGCACATCGGCGGCTACATCGGCCAGCCGAACGTCGAGGTCGCGGCGCTGGTCGACCCGGACCGCAACGTGCTGGCCAAGCGCGTCTCGGAAGTCGAGAAGAAGACGGGCAAGGCCCCGGTCGGCGAGACAGACCTTCGCAAAGTCCTCGAAGACAAAACAATCGACGCGATCTCGATCGCCGCGCCCAACCACTGGCACGCGCTCATGACGATCTGGGGCGCCCAGGCCGGCAAGCACGTCTACGTCGAAAAACCGATGAGCCACGACGTCGTCGAAGGCAGAGTCGCGGTCGCGGCGCAGGAGAAGTACGGCGTCGTCGTGCAGCACGGCACGCAACAGCGCAGCAGCGCCGGCCGGGCCGGGCTCTGCGAAGCGATCAAGGCCGGCAAGTTCGGCAGGCTTAAGATCTCCTACGGCTACTGCTGCAAGCCGCGCAACGGCATCGGCCACAAGCCGACCTCGACCCCGCCGAATCATCTGGACTGGGACCTGTGGCGCGGCCCGGCGAAGATCGACGACTACCACGCCAACTATGTCCACTACGACTGGCACTGGTTCTGGAAGACCGGCAACGGCGACCTGAACAACCAAGGCACGCACGAGCTCGACGTCGCCCAGTGGGCCATCGACGACGACCAGGTCCACCCGGTCAAGGCCATGGCCCTGGGCGGACGCTTCCAATGGGACGACCAGGGCGAGACGCCCAACACGATGTTCGCCATGGCCCAGTACCCCAACGGCCAACAGGTGTTCTTCAACGTCCGCAACGTCAACTACAAGGGCTACCAGCGCCAGGTCACCAACGAGTTCTACTTCGAGGACGGCGGGAAGATCCTCGGCAACCAGTACTACGCCAAAGGCTCGGACAAGGGCGAGCCGGTGAAGGTCGAACCGGGCAAGGTCACGCCCGGCGGGACGTTCGGCAGTTTCATCGCCGCGGTCCGCGCGGGCGACCCGTCGATGTCCAACGCCGACGCGCTCACCGCCCACCGCAGCTGCACGCTCGGGCACCTGATGAACAACTCGTACCGCCTGGGCAAGCAAGTGCCGTTCAACAAGCAGGCCGGGCGCTTCGGCGACAACGCGGACGCCGCGGAACACTTCGGCATCCTGCACGACGTGATGGCCAAGGGCGTCGGCGTGCCGGAAGACGGCAGCCACTACACCGTCGGCCCGACCCTGACCTTCGACCCCGACACCGAACGCTTCACCGGCGACCACGCCGACGACGCGAACAAGCTGCTCAAGGACGATAACCGCGCCGGGTTCGAGGTGCCGACGGCGAGCAGCGCCTGATCATCAAACCGCGCGCATTTGACGGGTTTTTTGATCACTGTTTCCAGGGAGGATGCCACCTAACCGCCGCTTAACACGCGGGGGTCGGATAACAGAGCGTGCAACCCCCCGGGCGTTGCCCGGCGGCGACTGATCCGATCGGTGCGCAGGCTGTTCTTGGGATGCATGCAGCCAACCGATTGCACGAGACAATGCCATGAATATCAACTGCTTCGTTTTCTCGACCGCGTTCACCATGTTGCTCTTGCTGGTCGGGTGTCAAACGTCTTCGCCGACGAAGTCGAGCGCCGAACTGGACGTGATGAGCTTCAATATCCGCAACGGCAAGGCCAACGACGGCGAGAACCGGTGGGAACGCCGACGCGAACTGGTCTGCGGCGTCATCCAGCAATACAAGCCCGACGTGCTCGGCGTGCAGGAGGCGTACCGCTTCCAACTCGACGAGCTTGCAACCTGTTTGCCTGGCTACCGCGAGATCGGCGAAGGCCGCGACGGCGGTACGGCCAACGAATACTGCGCGATCCTCTACCGCGCCGAACGGTTCGACGTCGCCGCCTCCGGCACGTTCTGGCTCTCCGACACGCCCGAGGTCGTTTCGAAGAGCTGGGGCAACACGCTGCACCGCGTCTGTACGTGGGCACGATTGATCGACAAGAACACCGGCCGGTCGTTCTACTTCTACAACACGCACTTCGACCACCGGTCGCAGAACGCGCGTGTCGAGTCGGCGAAGCTGATCGCCAAACGCATCGCCGACCGCGAATACGACGACCCGGTCGTCCTCGCCGGCGACTTCAATGCGGGTGAAGACAATCACGCGGTGCGGTACCTCAAAGGCATCCCGTATGAAGTGCCAGTGTCTGGCCCGGCCTTTCAATACGAGCCGCCCATCGCTCTCGTCGATACTTTCCGTGTCGCCCACCCCGACGCGACCGTGGTCGGCACGGGCAACGGCGGCTACACCGGCAAGCAAGACGGCGCGAAGATCGATTACGTTTTCGTCACGCGTGATATCGAAGTCATCGACGCGGCGATCGACCAGGAACCGCGCGACGGGCGCTACCCCTCTGACCATTACCCGGTGACGGCGAAGCTTCAATTGATACCGCTTCGCCCGAAGATCAGCGAGGAAGATTTGCAGCAGCTCGAGTCCGACGCGGAGCATCGCTGAGTCTGTCGGCACCTCCGCGTTGCATGAACCTGCCGTCTGCGGTCCAATACCACTATGCACCACGATCAACTCGGTACGGGCAAACACGTCATCATCGTCGGCGACGGGCACGCGGGCGTCGCCGCCGCGGTCCGGCTGACCGACCTGGGCTACCGCGTCTGCGTCGTCGAGTCCCACATCCACGTCGGCCAGTCCACCTCCGGCGAGGCGACCGACGCCTCCCAGCACACGCTCATGCGCATGTGCACCAACCAGACCGACCTGTACCGCCGGCTCGGCCTGATCCGCGACATCGACTGGCACAAGACGCTGTACTTCACCGGGTCCGACGGGCTGATCGACCAGCTCGTCGGCGACGACCTGCCCGCGCCCTTCCACCTCACGCGCGGGCTCATGGCGATGAAGCGCTTCGACTGGCGCGAGAAGTTCTCGATCTTCGCCGGTTTCCTCGCGGCGCTGCAGGTCAGCCGCCGGGCGCGTGAAGGCCTCAGCGGCGAAGACTTCCGGCGGTGGCTGGTCAGCGTGCACCAGCCCGAGCACGTCATCGACGCGTTCTGGTCGGCCATCATCGCCGGCGCGTGCAACCAATTGCCCAGCCAGATCAGCGCGTCCTACGGCGTGCGGATCCTGCAGGAGGGCTTCCTGCTTTCCAACACCAGCTACCAGCTAGGCTTCTCGAAGATGAGCCGGGCCGAGTTTTATCAGCGGGCCGGCGAAGCGGTCGCGCGCAACGGCGGTGAGGTGCTCGCAGGCGTCATGGTCGATCGGTTCGAGTACGACGGCAAAGCCAAGCGCGTCACCGGCGTGCACCTGGCCGACGGCCGGACCCTCGACGCCGACGCCTACGTCACCGCGCTGCCCCACGCCCGGCTCGAAACTCTCGCCGACGCCGAGATGAAACGCGACGACGACCGCCTGGCCAAGCTCGACCAGATCGAGGACGTGCCGATCCTCGGCGTGCACATGTACTTCAACGCCCCCGACGGCCACGACGTCATGCGTCGCACACACCTGATCTTCACCGACGGCTGCGTCCGCTGGGCCTTCGCCAAGGGTGTCGAGCGCGGCAACGCCTACGACGGCCTGCACCACGTGCACGTCGTCATCGGCAACGCGGTCGACTTCGAGGACGCGAACGACGACGAGATCGTCAACGCCGCGCTCGACGACATGCGCAAGGCCATGCCCGGCATCACCGACGAGGTCTCGCTCCACACCGCCCACGTCGTCCGCGAAAAACGCGCCGCCTCCGCGCCACGCTCCGGCGGCAAGCGATACCGGCCGTACCCCTCCGGCGAGATCGCCAACCTCTTCGTCGCCGGCGATTGGGCCTCCACCGGCTGGCCCACCACCCGCGAAGGCGCCGTCCGCTCCGGCTACCGCGCCGCCTCGGCCCTGCACGAGTACCTCACCGAGGGCGACCCGGTCAAGAACGTCAACAAGCTGTTAATCCCCGACGTCAGCCCGTCGGCGCTGTACGTCGCGATGAGCGGGTAAAGTCAATAGCAGCGACATCTTGGCTGTTGCTTCGCAACGATCCATCCTTGGGTCCGTTGCCCATGGTTGCGCTCCCGTCGCGTTGATCCACGCCCGGATGCATTCACGATGTGAGGGCTACCAAAGCGATGGGCGGCGAGTAAGCGATCTTGGCGAGAAAGTGTGGACACCGTTGTACGTTTTGATAGGCTACTTCTTGTTTCAATTATCGGAGAAAGAAAACGATGGAACTGATGCAACGCGTCACGTCGATCGTCCGCGACCCGACTCGAACTGCGCGAGCCCTGCGGTCCGCGGCACCCGTCGTTGCCGCGGTACTGTCGGTGTGTCCTTTACACGCGGCCGCCTCGTTCTCGGAAAGCTGGACCCGGCTCGTCGGCACCGGCGCAGACGACGACGGCGGCGAGGTACAAGTCGATGCCGCCGGCAACGTCTACGTGACCGGCTGGAGCGAAGGGAGTTTGCCTGGTTTCACCAACGCGGGCGGTAAGGACGTTTTTCTCGCGAAGTACGACCCGCAAGGCAACGAGATTTGGACCAGGCAGTTCGGGTCGGGCCTGGATGACGAGTCGTTCGGCCTGGCGGTCGATGCCGCCGGCACGGTCTACGTCGCGGGCAGCACCACCGGGGCCTTGCAAGGCCAGGCCAACGCCGGGAGCAGCGATCCGGCGGACCCGAATCGGAGGGACGCGTTCCTGGTTAAGTACGACACCGACGGCAACCGGTTGTGGGCCGAGCAATTCGGCGGGCTTGGCAATGATGGGGCCTGGGATGTCGTGCTGGACGACGCCGGAGACGTCTATCTCTCCGGTGGGCTCGATGGGGGGACGTTTACTTTACCGGGTCTACCGCGTTCGTGAGGAAGTACAGTCCGGCCGGGCAGTTGATCTGGGACGAGCGGTTCGGGACTTTGCCGCAATCCTTTACCGAGATCGAGAACGCGATCGGGCTCTCGCTGGACAACAGTGGGAATATCTTCGTCGCGGGCACGACCGACGGGGACCTCGCCGGGCCGAACCTGGGCAGCAACGACTTGTTCCTGACGAAACTCGATCCGCAAGGCACCAGGGTCTGGACGCGACAATTCGGGTCGGCGGGTTACGACGAGGCCTGGCAGACGTATGCCGACGAGACAGGCAGCGTCTATGTCACGGGCTACGTCGCCGGGTCGTTGCACGGCGAGACCGCGTACGGGGGCAGCGACGCGTTTGTTTCGAAGTACGACACGGAAGGCCAATTGCTCTGGACACGCCAGCTTGGCACGCCGAATACCGATTACTCCGACGGGATCGGCATGGACAGCGAGGGCAACCTGTATGTCGCGGTCGGGTACGACACGGTTTTCTCGGGCCCGGGCTTGTCCGGTACGACCGCGTCGGCCGCGATCGCGATCTACGACCCCGATGGCAACCTGCTGGACTTTATCGAGTTCGCATCGGGGGGCTGGGACTGGCCTTTCGCGTTGGTGATCGATGACGCCGACCAGGTTTATATGGCCGGCGATACCACAGGGCCACTCAATGGCGAGATCAATGCGGGCGAGGGCGACGGCTTCGTGATCAAACTCGTGCCGGGGGTGCCCGGCGACACGGACCTCGACGGCGATCTCGACGACACCGATCTGGGCACGACTTTCGTGAACTACACCGGCCCGCTCGCGCTCGGCATCGGCGGCAAGACGTCGATGCAAGGCGACGCCGACCGCGACGCCGACGTCGACGACACCGACCTGGGCACCGCGTTTGTCAATTACACCGGCCCGCAAGCGCCGAACAACGTGCCCGAGCCCGCGCTCGCCGCGCTCGTGTTGATGCCGTTGTTTTGCGTCGCGAGGCGGCGACGCGCTGACGCAGCGTGAAGCGCATCTGTGAAAAAACCCCCACCTCGCGGCGGGGGCTGTTTGTTGATCGACGTTGTCTGGGTGTTTACACCCGCTTGATCCCGCAGCCCACGGCCGGGGTCTCGCTCTCGACGGGGATGTCTTCGCCTTCCAACAGCGCGTCGATGACCGGGCCGAGGTATTGCTGGTCGCTCTGGCCGCAGGCGCCGGGGTTGGCCGGGCGCTTCTCGACGCCGCCGCGGTATCGCAGCTTGCCGTCCTGGTCGATGACCATGACGTGCGGGGTGACCTTCGCGCCGTACGCGTCGGCGACCTTGTTGCCCTCGTCCTTCACGACGGTGTAGTTGATGTTGTGCTGCTCGACGTAGCTCTTGATCTTGTCGACTGATTCGTTCTTGTTCGCGTTGACGCCGAGGAAGACGACGTCTTTGTCCTTGTACGACTCGACCATGGGGACGAATACGCGGTCGTACCCGCCGCCCTCGCGCATCTTGTACCAAGGGCAGTTCGTAGAGTGGAACAGCAGCACGACGACCTTGCCCTGGTGGGCTTCGAGCGAGACGTCGTCGCCGGTCTTGACGTCCTTGAGCGTGAAGGCCGGCGCGTCGGCGCCGATGGCGGCGGCGTCGGCGGCGATCGCTTCGCTTTGGCCGACGAAGAAAAAGGCGACGGCCGCGGCGGCGACAAGGCACAACGCGGTCAGCGAGGTCACAAGCTTGGTCATGGCTGGGCTCCTTGAATGGTTGGGTGCGGTTCGATACGTCTGCGTGACATTAGCGTAGGACGCCACACGCCCGACTTCCAGCCCAACGCACGCGGGCCAAGCATTATTCCAGGCCGCGACGCGTCAGAACGCCGGGACGGTCGCGCCCGCGGCGTGGGCGTGGAACGTGTGCGCGGTGGGCCGCCCGATGCGCGCTGGTGCTTGTAATCCGTTTGATGGATTGCGTTTAGATTTTCGTTTTTCGTTCTCAAGGGTGGCAATACCGCCGGCGTTACCGCGTTGGATCTTCCATGTGATACGCGGCCACGCCGGCAGAAACCGCGATCGGGAACGTCAACCAAACCCTGCTGACAAAAGGAGATCGACATGATCGATCCTCGCACGCTGATCGTCTGCCTGCTCACCGCCCTGGCCCTGGGATTCACCGCGAACACCGCGGCCGCCCAACGTGAACGCCCGGAGCGGCCCGACCGCGAAACGCCGGATCCCGCCGCCGTCGCCGAGCGCTGCATCGAGGCGCTGGACAAGCGCGCCGACGCCTGGGAAAAGCACATCACCAAGTCCGGGGAGCGCGCGGTAAACAAGATCGAGTCGCTGTTGGAAGATGGCGAGCGACGCGAGGCCGTGCTCGTCGCACGCAAAGCGATCGACAACATCAACAACGATGCCCGCCGCTGCGTCGAGGGCCTGAAGCGTCAGGCCGAACGCTGCACGCAGTTGCTCGAGCGCCTGGGCGCGCCGGAGTTGGCGGAAGCGGTCAACGCCGCGGCGCGTGAGAACGCCAAGTCGGTCAACGACGCGCGGGCCGCGGCCGTCGCCGCGATCCGCGACGCGCTGCCGGATCGCCCGGACCGCCCGGACGATGGCGAATAACGCCACGCCCTGGTGACCACCCCAACCAAACATGCGCCGCCACCCAACGCGTGGCGGCGCATGTTTTTAAAGCAGCGTGCAACAACATGCTTCAGTGGGTGCCGCTGACAAGGCTGCTTTGAGCCTTGCCGGCGCTTCACGGCAACACCCTGACAAGCTCCGCAGACCCCGCTTTCAGTGGCACCCGTGGAGAGAAATCATGCGGCCTGCTAGTTCGGCCCGCCGGCGTTGCGGTACGCAATCGCTCGCACCGGGCAACCGCCGGGCAACCGCCGGGCAAGGCCCGTTGCGGTTCAGCCGCGCCGTCGGCGGGCGGTCAGCGCCAGGCCGGCGAGCACCAGCGCCACGCCGGCGGGCTCGGGCACGCCCGTGGCGCTCTCGGTGAGTTGGGAACTGGACGACGCGTCGAGCCACGTGTTCCCGCCGTCCAGGCTCAGTTCGTAGGTGATATCGAAGAAGCTATCGACCGTGAAGTCCCCGCCCGGCCCGCCGCCCGCGGCTTTCAGGACCGTCACGTGCCCGCGGTGGTCGGCCGACGGGGCAAGCCGCAACAGCGAGCCGGTGTTCGTCGGCCCCGGGCTCGCGCCGGTCAGGTCCATCGACAGGATCTCGGTCTCGAAGTACTGCAGGTCCGGGCCGCTGCGCGAGGGGTCGTTGGTGAACGTGATCGAATATTCGATGTCGAAGAAGCTATCGACCGAGAAGTCGCTGCTGCCCGGCGGGGAGAGGCGGTACTCGATGTCGAAGAACGAATCGACGCGGAACTGCCCGCCGCCCAGGTCGGTCACCTGCGGCGGGGGGGCGGTGCTGGATTCACGCAGCGACATGCTGATCATCTCGGTCTCCACGCCCCCGCCCGACAGTTGGTAGAGGATCGGCGTGGCCTTATCGATCTCCTTCCAGACGCGCGGCTGCGGCCGCTCGCCCACCGCCTCGACGAAAATATCGAAGAATGAATCCACATTCGCGGCGGCGGGCGTCGCCGTGATCGCGGTCATCAAGCAAGCGCCAGACATCAACAGCGTTCGTGTGCTCGTGGGCATGATGTAAACCTCCAAGTGAAAGGGGATGTGGCAAGCGCCGCACGCGACGCGGCGGCAGTGATACGCGAGTGAATCGTTGAGATGTCGTACGAACCGCCCTCAGATTCAGCACACGCATCGTATCGCTCGGCGACGCGTGGTTGCCTAGCGATTAGCGTGTATTTCTTTTGCCGCCCAACCTATGGTTTTAACGCAAGGTGGTGAAGTGGCGTGAACCATTGGCCTCAGGAAACACGCAAGTTCTACGCACTAGATCGTTTTCATCTTCTCCGCAGCGGCCTTGAAACCCCTCCCCCTCCGAGGGGGAGGCCGAAAGGGGTGTAGGATCGTCTTGAATCTCAAACGCGCAAGATGATTCGCCACCCTCCCCCGGCCCCTCCCTCAGGGGAGTGGGGGCAGATACCGCTACGAAGACAGTGAAAATGCGCTAAAACGATCAACCGACTCGGCGTCTGCCGTGTTCAAATCGTTCGAGACGGGCCGGCGTCCACTGCGATGTCGATCAGGCCCGCGCTTGCTCCGCGTCCTGGACCATCTTTACCTCGATCGGTTTGAGCGTATCCAGATGAACATCGCGCTGCGGGAAGGCGATGGTGATCTGCGCGTCGTGGAACAGTTCATCGATCGCGAAACGCAGGTCGCTCTCCAAACGTTTGCGGTCCATCGGGCTTTGGACGGTCGTCCAGAAATAGATCTGGAAGTTGAGCGTGTTGTCGCCGAACTCCGTGAACAGCACGGTCGGCGGGGGGGTGTCGATGACGCTGTCGTGTTCTCTCGCCGCGCGGAGCATGAGCTCGCGGACTTGCTTGACCGGCGAGCCGTACGCCACGCCGACGGTGACGCTGCCGCGGATCATCGCGTCGTGCAGCGTCCAGTTGATGACGTTGGTTTCGAGGAAGGTCGAGTTGGGCACGAGCACGTCGATGCCGTCGAATCGGCGGATGCGTGTTCGGCGGTTGCCGATCTCCGCGACCTTGCCCTCCATACCGTCGATCTCGACGATGTCCTGCCGCCGGATCGGTTTCTCGGTGAGGATGATAATGCCCGAGATGAGGTTGTTAAACAGGTTCTGCGCGCCGAAGCCCACGCCGATCGCCAACGCGCCGCCGAGCACCGTGAAGATCGTGGTCGGGATGCCGGCGACCTGCATCGCGATCAGGATCACGACCGCCGCCGCGACGTAGTACACGATCTTGCCCAGCGTGTCCGCGACGACCTCGCTGACCTTGCTGACGCGCACCAATCGGGCGCTGATGAACCGGGTGATCCGCTTGGCGATCCACAGGCCGAGGATGACCACCAGCAGCGCGATGATCAGCTGGTTGAGCTTGATGTCCGTGTCGCCCGCGGTGAAGAGCGTCGCGTTCCAGACCTTCGCCGCCGTGTGGCCCAGGTCCTGCTCCATCAGCCGGTCCCACCAACCGCCGGCGTTCTCGCCGCCGGGTGTCGGCGGGGGCGCCTGCTTGTCCCCAGACAACGGCGTCTCATTCGTCGCGGGCGCGTCGGTCGGCGTGTTGTTCTGCGCGAACGCGTCGGGCCCGACCGACAGCACCACGCCGCACAACACGATCACGCCGGCCAGGCCGACGAACGGCATCCATCGCGTCTTGATCATGGCACGACTATAGCAATCGATCGGGACCGGCACCGCGAGCGCGTTTCGGCGTCAGCCGTCCGGATCGACCTGGGCGTTGGCGTTCCACCGCCGGGCGATGTCGGTCATCGCCGCATCGCGGGCGATGGCGTTCTCGTCGCGCGTCCTGAGCAGCATGTCGATCTGCTTGACGGTCTCCCCGTGCCCGTCGCCGAACGACACGTTGGCGCTCTGGTTGTGCAGGCCCGCGGGGTTCTCGCGCGAATTGGGGTCTTTCAGCGGGTCATCGGGCCGGGGGTTGTACGGGTCGATGTTCCACTTCCAGGGGTTGCCGCGGTGCAAATGGTCGGCGTCGCCGCGGTCCGCGAGCAGGAAGAAGCCGCTGGGCTGCTTCAGGTCGCTGGTCAGCACCCACGGGTCTTTGAGCCACATGTCCCCGCCCGCGCCGAGCTTGAGCGACGTGTGGTTGAACGGGTGGCCGGCGATGCCCCAGTCGTTGTAGCCGTAGCTGAAGGACATGCCCGCCGAGCCGTTGGGGATCGCCTCGTCCACGCTCAGGCCGTAGTCACGCGCGGTCGTGGCGTTGGCGAACGTGCGTGCCCACGCCGGCCGGCCGCTTTCGCCGCGCATGGCGCGCTCCCACGCGAACTCGGGCCCGCGCGACGGGCAGTGGTAGTTCTTGTACGAATCGCTGGCGTAGTCCAGCAGCCGCGTCGCCCACGCCGGGAACTTGACCCCGCCCTGGTCGCCGTTGCTGCCCGGCAGGCGGTCCTTGTGGTCGATCGCGTACATCGTGGACGCCTGCGCGAACGAGCGCGTGTTCGCCAGGCACTGGATCGACTCGGCCGCGTCACGCGCCTTGCCCAGCGCCGGCAGCAGGATGGCGATCAGCAGCGCAATGATCGAGATGACCACGAGCAGTTCGATGAGCGTGAAGGCGGGCCGGCTTGGTTTCATGAGATGCACGCGGGGTAAAAGGACAGGATCGCTCGAGTACAGGCAGTTGCGGGGCGAGAGCCGGTAGACACTGTCAGTGTAACGGGCGCTCAAGCAAAGCGGAATGACTTTTTGTCTACGTCGCGTGATCGTACGGGTCATCGGAGGCAATTCGTAAAGCGACAGCCGCGGCAACCGACCAACTCCGAAGGCCCGCCCAGCGCTCGGGCCGGTAGAATCCCCGCCATGCCCGCGATCAGCGCCCGTGGATTGAGCAAGACCTACCGCGTCGCGGACAAGACGCCGGGGCTGGTCGGCACGCTCAAGCACTTCATCAAGCGTCGCCACCGGGCGATCGAAGCGGTCAAGGCCGTCGATCTCGACATCGCGCCCGGCGAGATCGTCGGGTTCCTCGGCCCCAACGGCGCTGGCAAGACGACCACCCTCAAGATGCTCACCGGCCTGGTCCACCCGTCCGCGGGGCAGGTCAGCGTGCTCGGGTATCAACCGTTCAAACGCAAGGCCGAGCTGCTCAAGCAGATCACGCTGGTGATGGGCAACAAGCAGCAGATGATCTGGGACCTGCCGCCGATGGACTCGCTGCACGTCAACGCCGCGGTCTACGGGATCGAGCGCGCCGAGGCGCAGCGCCGCATCGCGGCGTTCGCCCAGATGCTCGGCCTGGATAAGGAACTGACCCAGCCGGTCCGCAAGCTCTCGCTCGGCCAGCGGATGAAGTGCGAGCTGGTCGCGGCGCTGCTGCACCACCCCAAGGTGTTGTTCCTCGACGAGCCGACGCTCGGGCTGGACCTCAACGCCCAGGCCGCGGTGCGACGGTTCCTCAAGCAGTACAACGAAGCACAGCAGGCGAGCATCCTGCTGACCAGCCACTACATGGCGGACATCACCGCGCTGTGCCCGCGCGTCGTCGTGATCCACGAGGGCCGGTTGCTGTACGACGGCTCACTCGAAGGCGTCGTGCAGAAGTTCGCGCCGCTGCGCGAGGTAAAGCTCGACCTGCGCGAGCCGGTCGGCGACGACGTGTTGAACCACTTCGGCGAAATCGAGGCGAACGACGGCCGGTCGGCCCGCCTGCTCGTCCAACGCGAAGCGCTGACCGCGACGGTGGGGCGTTTGCTGAACGAACTGGCGGTCGAAGACTTAACCGTGACCGACCCGCCGATCGAAGACGTGATCGCAAGATTGTTTGAATCCGGAAATGGCAAGGCAGATTAGCCACAGGTGGTCACGGATTCGTTCACCGCAGGGTTCGCAGAGAGCGCAGGGTCGATTCATGAAGATTCAAAGACAGCTTATAGAACTCCGTGCCCTCTGCGCACTCTGCGGTAAAAATTGCCTTGCATCCGTGTTGATCCGTGTGAATCTGTGGTTTCATGAACAAAGCCCTCGATGACCCCCACCCCGCGCACCATCCAGTCGCTCTTTAGCGCGTACTACGCGCTGATGTCCACGTACCGGGCGGAGATCTTTTTGTGGGCGTTGGCGACGAGCCTGCCCTTGATCATGATGGGCGTGTGGGTGCAGGCCGGGGCGAGCGGGGCGTTCGCCGGCTTCACGTCCGTGGACGCGGCGCGGTACTTCATCGGCGTGTTCATCTTCCGCCAGCTCACGATCTGCTGGGTCATCTACGAGTTCGAGTACAACGTCGTCAGCGGCCGGCTGTCGGCGCTCTTACTGCAACCGCTCAACCCGATCTGGCGCTACATCCTCATGCATGGCGGGGAGCAGGCCTGCCGGCTGCCGTTCAGCGTGATCTTCATCGGCCTGAGCCTGTTTATCTTCCCCGACGCCCTGTGGGGCAGCGGCGAGCAGGGCGTCTGGCTGCCTTCGTGGTGGCGCATCGGGCTCGCGATCGCGTGCGGGTACCTCGCGTTCTTGCTGCGCTTCTTCATCGCGTACACGATCTCGATGCTCGCGTTCTGGGTCGAGCGCGTCTCGGCGCTCGAGGGCATCAACTACCTGCCGTACCTGTTCCTGTCCGGCCTGGTCGTGCCGATCCAGACGCTGCCCGCGGGCTTGCAGGACGCGATCCTGTGGACGCCTTACCCGTATGTGCTCTGGTTCCCGGCGATGCTGGTCGCGGCGCCGCCCGAGGCGATGCCGCCCGACATGATCGCGCGCGGCATCGCGACGATCGCGGCCTGGTTGATCGTGTTTTCCCTGCTCCAACGCGTGCTCTGGAACCGCGGGCTGAAGCACTACTCGGCGATGGGGGCGTGATCATATGGTGATTTATCGATTTGGCGATTTGGTGAAGTTTGAGTCAAGAAAGCGAATCTCGGATCGAGCAAGTACTGATCGTTGACAATGTTACGCACTCGTTCCAAGCATATCGCAATCGTGGCGCAGGGATCATTCACCAAATCGCCAAATCACCAAATCACCAAATCACCAAATCACCAAATCACCAAATCACCAAATCACCAAATGAACAGGTACCTCCGAACACTCTGCGTCTTCTGGTCCGCGTCGGTCTCGACCGAGATGGAGTACCGCGCGAACTTCGTGCTCGCGACGCTGTCGTCGCTGGTCACGCTCGGCGGGTCGCTGTTTGCGCTCTGGGCGCTCTTGCGCACCGAGTACGCGATGGCGGGCTGGTCGTTCGACCAGGCGCTGATCGTCGTGGCGATCTACACCGTGCTCGACGGGCTGCAGCAGACGCTGCTCGCGCCCAACCGCCAGCAGATCAGCGAGTTTGTCCGCGAGGGTACGCTCGACTTCGTGCTCATCAAGCCGATCGACACGCAGTTCTGGCTCAGCGTCCGCAGGGTCTCGGTCTGGGGCGTGCCCAACGTCGTGCTCGGCCTGGCCATGATCGTCTACGTCGGCACGTTCCGCCTCGAACCCACGGCCGGGCTCGCCGACTATTTCCGGCTGGTGATCCCGCTGGGCGCGGGCGTCGCGATCTATTACGCGTTGGGGTTTTTGCTCTCGACGCTGTCGATCTGGTTTACGAAGCTGAGCAACGTGACGCACGCGATGCACGCGCTGCTCGAGGCGGGGCGGTACCCGGTGCACGCGTACCCCGCGGCGTACCGGGTGTTCTTCACGTTCGTCCTGCCGGTCGCCTTTATGACCACGGTCCCGGCCGACGCGCTGCTGGGCCGGGGCGGCGCCGCGTGGGTCGTCGGCGGCCTGGGCGTCGCGGCGGTGCTACTGATCGCGGCGCGGTTGTTCTGGCGGTACGCGCTGCGGTTCTATACGAGCGCGAGCAGTTGAGTGAATCCCGATATCATCACGCCGCCTGCAGCGACCCATCACCCGTGATCTCAAACGCCTATGCACATCGCCCGCGCCCTGCTTGGCCTGTCGTTTTTCATCCTCGTCGCGTGGGGATTGTCGTCCAACCGCAAGGCGTTCCCGTTGCGGATCGTGCTCGTCGGGCTGGTCATGCAGGTCTTGCTCGGCGTGCTGATCTTGAGGACGGCGTCCGGGTTCGCCGTCTTCCAGGCCCTGGGCGACGGCTTCGTCAAGCTCCTGAGCTTCTCCACCGAAGGCGGGTCGATGGTCTTCGGCGACCTGTCGACGGGCGACTCCGAACTCGGCTTTATCTTCGCCTTCGCGGGCCAGGGGCTGGTCGCGATCATCTTCTTCAGCGCGCTGCTCGCGGTGCTTTATCACCTCGGCGTGATGCAGGCGGTCATCTGGGTGCTCGCGCGCATCATGTCGTTTTTGATGGGCGTGTCCGGGGCCGAGGCGCTGGCGATGGCCGCGAATATCTTCGCCGGGCAGACCGAGGCGCCGCTGGCGATCCGGCCTTACCTGAGCAGGCTCACGATGTCAGAGCTCAACGCGATGATGACCGGCGGGTTCGCGACGATCGCCGGCTCGGTGCTGGCGGTCTACATCGGCTTTATCGGCAAAGAGTACGCGCCGCACCTGATCGCCGGTTCCGTGCTGTCGGCGCCCGCGGCGTTCCTGATCGCCAAGGTCATGCTGCCGGAGACCGAGCCGACGCAGACCGGCGCGCGCGTGCCGTTCAGGGTCGAGCGGCACGCGCGCAACACGCTCGAGGCCGCGACGATCGGCACGCAGGAGGGGCTCAAGCTCTGGTTGAACGTCATCGCCATGCTCATCGCTTTCGTCGCGCTGGTCGCGCTGATCGACTGGCCGTTGGGCCTGTTCGGCGAGCACGTGTGCAACCCGGTCTTCGACCGCCTGGGCTGGGCGACCTATTCCGACGATCAGCCGTTATCGCTGGCGCTGATCTTCGGCACGCTGCTCGCGCCGGTTGCGTGGTGCATCGGCGTGGACGGCTGGCACGACTGCCGGGTGTTCGGCTCGCTCTTGGGGCTCAAACTCGCGGTCAATGAGTTTGTCGCGTTCCTGAGCTTCAGCCAGGCCACGACCAACGGCGAACTCACGCTCGGTTTCCGCGACCCGCGCCACGCGAAGATGGCGGCCTACGCGCTCTGCGGCTTCGCGAACTTCGCGTCCATCGGCATCCAGATCGGCGGGATCTCCGCGCTCGTCCCCGAACGCCGGGGCGACCTGGCCAGGCTCGCCACCCGCGCGATGATCGGCGGGGCGTGCGCGTCGTGGATGACCGCGACGGTGGCGGGGATGTTTATCGAGTAATCAGGCCGTTCGCACGGGACGCTGCGCGTCGTCCGCTACACGTTGTTGGAAACATTTAATAGCGCGTCGATCTGCTGTGCCGCCTGCCCAACCCGCGTCGGCACATCGCCGCGCACCTCGATGTACCGCCTGTCGCTCGCGTCCATCACCTCGCGCAGCCGGCGGTCGAACCACGCCGCGCTGCCCGCGCTGCGGCGCAAACCGTCGTCCTCCCACGCCAGCTCGTCGGCGCACAGCACGTACAGGTCGTGGGTGTGCTGCTCGGCCAGCTCGACGATCTCGGGCACGGCCCGGCCGAAGTAGAACTCGCTCCACAGCATCGTTGTCATCGCGTCGGTGTCGCAGAACAGCACGCGGTCGGCGAGCAGGGCGTACTCCGCTTCGCGCTGCATCTGCCCGCGGGCAAGGATCGGCGCTTGTTCGGGCGTGTACGCGCTGCCGTAAACGCTGAGGTAGTCGCGTGCGAACTCGGGCGCGTACGCCGTGTCGTAGTGTTGCGCGAGCGCCGCGACGAGCGTGGACTTGCCCGTGGACTCGCCGCCGACGACGCTGACGCGGAGGATTTGGTTGCGTGTAGCCATAGAGGACAATCTAGACAAGCGTTTGCTAGCCGGCGGCCTACGGACGCCGGACGCGTTGACAGCGATTCCCGTTTACTGCACCAATGTTCTCTCGTCCGGCGTCCGTAGGCCGCCGGCTATTTCGAAAACGCCTGCGCGTCAAATAGCGCGAAGATTCGTGACGCGTTTTACATACGCGATACGATACATTTGTTCACGCGCTCGATCCTACATTAATTCAAGAAAGCAGCCGCCTTGACGCCCGACCGCATCCGCATCGCCACCGCGCAGTACTACATCCGCCCGGTCCAGAGCTTTGACCAGTTCGTCGACCAGGTCACCGGCGTCGTCGCGACCGCCGGGGACTACGGCAGCAGGCTCCTGGTCCTGCCCGAGTATTTCACGATCCAGCTGCTCACGCTCGGCGACATCACCCGCCCGGTCACCGAGCAGGTCCGCAAGCTCGCGCGACGCGTGCCCGAGTTCGTCGAGCTGATGTCCGGGCTGGCGAAGAAGCACGGGCTGTACATCGTCGCCGGCTCGATCCCCAACCTCGACGAACACGACGAGCAGAAGGTCCACAACGACAGCTTCGTCTTCGGGCCGTCGGGCGAGCACGTCGTGCAGGGCAAGATGCACATGACCCGCTGGGAATCCGAGGAGTGGCTCGTCTCGCCCAGGCGTCTGTTCCACGTCATCGAGACGGACTTCGGCAAACTCGCGGTGACGATCTGCTACGACGTCGAGTTCCCCGAACTCGCGCGAGCCGCGGCCCACGCCGGGTGCTACCTGCTCGTCTGCCCGTCGTGCACCGATGACCGGCAGGGCTACCTGCGCGTGCGGTACTGCGCCCAGGCGCGCTGCGTCGAGAACACGATGTACGTCGTCCACGCCTGCACCGTCGGCTCGCTGCCGATGGTCCCGGCCGTGTCGATGAATTACGGCAGCGCCTCGATCCTCACGCCCAGCGACTTCCCCTTCGCAAGAGACGGCATCGCCGCGCAGGGCAACATCAACCAGGAACAGCTCGTGATCGCCGACGTCGGGCTCGATACAATCCAGAAGGCACGCGAGAACGGCACCGTGCTCCCGCTGCGTGATTCACTGACGACCGCGGAGGTCACCCGCCGGCTTGAACAGGTCACGCTGTAGTGGATGCCATCGGTGCACCCGTCGCCCGCGGCGAACCGCTGCGTGGTTTAACAGCAGATCACGCGTCCGCGCAGCAGGCTTGCTGCGGGCGATGGATGAGTTCAGTATGAGCCGCAAACCCTCTCATCCCCGCGCCCACGTCCGCCCGCTCGAGCCGAGCGACTTCGACGCCGTGCACGCGATGGGCCTGAAGATCTATCCCAGGGACGTCCCCTGGGACGAGACGTACTTCCGCACGCACATCGACGTGTTCCCGCAGGGCCAGCTCGTCGCCGTGGATGACGACACGGGGCAGGTGCTCGGCTACGCCGCGTCGCTCATCGTTAACTGGGACGACTACGCGTTTTCTGATTCGTGGAACACCTTTACCGACAAGGGCTACTTCACCAACCACGACCCGCAGGGCAAGACGCTGTACGGCGCCGACCTGATGGTCGATCCCGACAGCCAGGGCCGGGGCATCGGCAAGCTGATCTACAAGGCGCGCGAACAGTTGTGCCGTGATTTGATGCTGCGAAGGATCCGCGCCGGCGCGCGGCTCGCCGGGTACCACCGTTTCGCCGAGTCGCTGACGCCCGAGCAGTACGTGCTGAAAGTGATCGCCCGCGAGTTGGGTGACCCGACGCTGACGTTTCAATTGAAGCGTGGGTTCCGCGTGATCGCCGTGGTGAAGGACTACATGCCCCACGACCCTAAGTCGCTGGGCCACGCCGCGGTGATCGAATGGATCAACCACCGCGTCGCCCAGCCCAAGGACTACCGCCAGCGCAGCGCGACCTTCGCGAAACACCGCAGACCGAAGGGCCCGCCCCCGGAATAACTAGACTCACGCGAAGCCGCTCCCGGGCGACAGCGAAGGCCCGGATCGACCGATCTCGAGTTGCTTTCCTCAAGTGCGCGCTACCGCTTGGCATTGAATTGCATGAGCCTTGATGCCCGTGCGATACTGTTGAGATGGCTTCCCTGTTCATACTCGTCCTGCTCGTGTTCGTGGTGCTCGGGATCGCGCTCACCATCGCGTTCCTTGTCGTCCGCGCCGCTAACGCCCGCCGCGGCACGCCCGGCGAGATGGGCTGCGCCGCCTGCGGCTACCCGGTCCGCGGCATCGGCGGGTTCAACTGCCCCGAGTGCGGCGCGGACCTGCGCGTCGTCGGCACCCGCAAGGGCGGGGCGACCAACGCCGCGCTGTTGGGCTGCCTCTTGCCGCTCGCCTACACGCTGGTGCTGCCGATCGTCGCGGGGTTGTTGTTCGCGATGCTCGCTCAGTTCGCCTTGCCGACCTATGCCGACCGCAGCGTCGGCTTTTCCGTGAGCCCGGCGTCCAGGCAGTACGGCGAAATCCTGTTCCAGACCGAGTTCACCGAAATCTACCCCGCGGGGGTACCCGCCTCCTCCGGCGTCAACGCGAGCACGACCGGCGGAAACGCACCCACCGCCACGATCACCATCGCCTCGCCCAACACCACCCTCAAAATCCACCGCGTCTGGATCGAAGCGATGACCGCCTACCCCAACACCGTCAACACCTACGCCCCGCGCTTTGAAGTCGATCCGCAGACCCGCGAAGCGAGATGGACCGACAACCAGGGCAACCCGCAGCGAAGCAAGGGGCCGCTTACCGATCAGGACGTCCTCGCCTACTTCAAGTCGGCCGGCGTTGATACGGCCCGCCCGGACGTCAAGGCCGAGGCCCAAGCGGTCGCGGGCACGCTCGACGGCCTGCTGAACGGCTCGCCTCAGTTCACCCTAAAAGGCTTCGACAACGCGGGCTATCACGCCGGCGCAAGCCACTCGCCCGGCCCGCCCTGGCTCATCCCCGCCTACGCCGTCGCTTGGCTGCTGATCTGGGTCCTCGGGCTGGTCGTCATCGTGCGGATGGCCCGAAAACGAGCCCCGGCCATGAACCAAACAAAAACCTGAAAAAATATTGAACAACCCCCTTGACGAATCCCAAACAAACACTATCGTAGGGCAGTCCGATCGAAAACCTAACACCTGCCCGCTCAGTCCAACCCTACGGAGACGCTACGATGGTGACCGCCGCGACGCTCGAACAGACCAAGCCGACCAGGAACGGATTCAAGAAGAAAGCCAAGCCCATGAAATCGCCCACCAAAACCGTCGCAGACGCCCCCGCCAACGACTCGGCCAAGCGTAAGGCCCTGGACACCGCCGTGGGCCAGATCGAGCGAGCCTTCGGCAAGGGCTCGATCATGAAGCTCGACGACGACCCGTCGAAGATCCCCCCCGGGATCTCCACTGGCTCGATCTCGCTGGACCTCGCCCTGGGCGGGCGCGGCATCCCCACCGGCCGGGTCGTCGAGATCTTCGGCCCCGAGTCCTCCGGCAAGACCACGCTCTGCCTCCACCTCATCGCATCGACCCAAAAAGAAGGCAAGATGGCCGCCTTCATCGACGCCGAGCACGCCCTGGACCCGTCCTGGGCCCGCAAGCTCGGCGTCAACCTCGAGGAACTGCTCGTCTCCCAGCCCGACACCGGCGAACAGGCCTTGGAAATCTGCGAGATGCTCGTCCGCTCCAACGCCGTGGACCTCATCGTCGTCGACTCCGTCGCCGCGCTGATCCCCCGCGCCGAGATCGAGGGCGAGATGGGCGACAGCCACGTCGGCCTGCAGGCCCGGCTGATGTCCCAGGCCCTGCGCAAGCTCACCGGCGCGATCAACCGCAGCCACTGCACCGTCGTCTTCATCAACCAGATCCGCGAGAAGATCGGCGTCATGTTCGGCAACCCCGAAACGACCCCCGGCGGCCGGGCGCTCAAGTTCTACTCGTCCGTCCGCATCGACATCCGCCGAACCGCCTCGATCAAGGACGGCGACAAGGCCGTGGGCAACCGCACCCGCGCCCGCGTCGTGAAGAACAAGGTCGCGCCCCCGTTCCGCCAGGCCGAGTTCGACATCATGTTCGACGAGGGCATCAGCGCGTCCGGCGACCTGATCGACCTCGCCGTCGAAGAGGGCGTCGTCCAGAAGTCCGGCGCGTGGTTCAGCTTCGGCGAGGTCCGCCTGGGCCAGGGCCGGGAAAACGCCAAGACCTTCATCCGCGAGAACGAGGACCTGTTCAACGAGATCCGCGGCCTGGTCCTGGACAAGATGGGCGTGACCAAGAAGGCCGTCGAAGAAGAATCGGAAGCCGAAGACGAAGCAGAGTAAGACGCGTCCGCGTGGTGTAGCGGGCGACGCGCAGCGTCCCGCGCCGAGCAGCGATGGTGCAGGCCACGCCACGGCTTTGCCGATACTCTGCACATGCCCGGCCCGGACTACATCGTGAAAATAGAAGGCCTGGCGACGCCCGACGCGTCGCGCGAGAGTCGGCAGGACGCGGCCACCTCGCACGTCGGCCGGCCGTGGATCGCCGTCCGCTGGCAGTGCTGCTCGGCGTACAGCCGCATCTACCGCAATCGCGCGGGCACCGCCTACGAAGGCCGGTGCCCCAAGTGCGCCACGCCGGCCAAGGCGAGCATCGGACCGGGCGGGACCAACTCGCGGTTCTTCAACGCCGGGTAATCGAATCCTTCTGGCAAAACGTACGGCGGTCAACGATTGGTCGTATGCTTCTGCCATGGCGATGATCACCGACATCGAGCAGTACTTCGTCGATGGTTGCGGCCGCTGCGACCGCTTCGCGACGGCGGACTGCTCGGCCAGGCGGTGGTCGGCAGGGCTGCTTGCGTTGCGGAAGATCTGCAACGACGCGGGCCTGGTCGAAACCGTCAAGTGGGGCCAGCCGTGCTACACGCACGCCGATCGGAACATCGCGATCTTTGGCGCATTCCGTGAGGATTTCCGCCTCAGTTTCTTCAACGCGGCATTGATGAAAGACCCGCAAGGCGTGCTCGAAAAACAGGGGTCCAACACCCCACACGCCGACATGATTCGGTTCACCGATGTTGCTCAGGTCAAGCGGTTAATGCCGACGATCGCTGCGTACCTCGAAGAAGCGATGGGGTATGCTGAGGCGGGCGTCAAGCCATCAGTGACAGAACAAGCGATCGATTTGCCCGACGAACTGACACAGGCCTTTCAGGCAGACCCCGATTTCGAGACCGCATTCTTCGCACTCACGCCCGGCCGGCGGCGAGGCTACGCGATCAACCTCAACTCGGCGAAGAAACCCGAAACGCGCATTGCTCGGATCGCAAAGTTCCGTGACAAGATCATCGCGGGCAAAGGGGCGACCGAGCGCTAAACGCGGCAGATGCGTTTCAGTGCACCCCCAGCGTCTCCTCGTCGTGCTCGATCACGTGGTCCGCACTCGTCGCGAGGTTGAGCACGGCGCGGAACTCGGTTGCGGTTTTGACTTGCAAGCATCTTGCCCGCGTGTCGGCGGAATCAAACGTTTTCGCGACCAACGAGAGCAGTTCCAGTTGTGTCGCCGGCTGGTCGGTGGGGGTGAGCAGCAGGAAGATCAGCCGGGCGAGCTGGCCGTCGGGCGCGTCGAAGTCGACGCCGGTGTTGGAGCGGGCGATGATGACGGTGGGTTTGGTCAGCGCGTCGAGCCGGGCGTGGGGCACGGCCAGGCCGTTGGGCAGCGCGGTGTGCATCACGTTCTCGCGGGCCCAGACTTCTTTAAAGATCGCGGCCTCCTCGATCTCGGTGAGTTCGACGGCGCGTTCGCTCATCGCGTGCAGCAGCGACTCGATGTCGGTCGCCTTGGGGTCGAGGAGGATGTGCCGGTCGGTGAGGAAGTCCTGGAGCTTGCGTTGGCTGCGGACCTGGAGGATGCGCTGCATCGCGGGGCCGGCGAGGATCGAGGTGCCCAGCGCCATGATGACGATGGCGACCATGAGTTCCTCGCTGATGAGCTTGGCCTGGAAGGCGAGCTGACCGAGGATGATGCCGACGGCGCCCTGGGCGGCCATGCCGAAGCCGACGGCCATGGACTCGCGGTTGCTCAGCTTGGCGAGCTTGGCGCCGAGGTAGCAGCCGCTGACCTTGCCGACGAGCGCGATCGCGCAGACGATCGCGACGGTGTGAGGGACAAACGCGGTGCGGAAGTCGATCTGCAGGCCGATGGAGGCGAAGAAGATCGGCGCGAAGATGTTCATGACGAACTGGTGGATGGTGTCGCGGGTGCGTTCGCGCAGGTGGTGGGAGTCGCCGATGGCGACGCCGGCGATGAAGGCGCCGAAGATCGAGTGGATGCCGAGGAACTCGGTGAGCGCGGCGCAGGCCATGGCGACGACGAAGGCGAAGCTGATGACCCCGCCGGGCCAGGACCACCGCGACTGGACGTAGGGCAGGGCCTTGTGCATGAACAGCCGGCCGAGGGTGAGCATGAAGGCGAGGAAGCCGAGGGTGGCGAGGATCGTGCCGGTGACCCCGAGCGACGCGCCCGCGGTCGCCGGTTCGCCGGACGCGCCGGGCATGGCGGGCAGCAGCGCGAGGACGACGGCGAACCCGATCCACCCGATCAGGTCGTTGCACATCGCCGAGCTGATCACCAGCACGCCCATGTCGGACTTGCTCAGGTTCAGGTCGATGAGGATCTTGGCGATGACCGGCAGGGCGGTGATGGACATCGCCAGGCCGCAGAAGATCTGGAAGGGCAGCAGGTTGCCTTGTGCCCGATCGCCGACGCCGAGCAGGTCGGGCACGAGCGTCGCGGCACCAAAGCCCAGCGCGAAGGGGATCGCGATACCCATCGCGCTGACCAGCACCATCGCCTTGCCCTGGCGGACGACGGCGCTCAGATCGACTTCGAGCCCGACGACGAAGAGCAACAGCGCGGCGGAGAGGGTGATGAAGCCTTCCTCGGCGATCCACGCGGGCGACTGCGCGTCGTGCGGGAACAGGTAGGCGTGGATGGCGGGGGCGACGAGCCCGAGCAGGGTCGGGCCGAGGATGATGCCCGCGAGGATCTCGCCGAGCACCGCGGGCTGGCCGAACTTGCGGCACAGCTCGCCGAGCAGCCGCGCCAGGCCGAGCAACACCGCGATCGCGAGCAGCAGCTTGGTGATCGCCCGTTCGTTGAGCGCGGCGTCGCCGGCGGCGAGCAGTAGGTTCAGCGAGTCGTGCATGGGCGGGTCGTCGGACGCGTGTCGAGCAAGAGTCTATCGGATTCGTCGATCGCGTTCTGTTCGGTTCTCGCCCGCAGCAAACCTGCTGCGCGGCGAATTGCCGTGACCAACCGAGTGCGCGGCAGGTTTGATGGTGGTTGTTGATTCGGTTGTGTTGCGATTCGCGTGGCCGGTGCCGGCTTGCCCAAGGCACCGACTGACGCTTGGCTCGATCAGTGTGCCGGCTGGGTGTTGACCGCCAGCGCCGCGCGGAACTGCGTGTAGCCCTCGGCCTCGACCGCGGCGCGGCGGTGGGCCGGGTCGCTGAACGCCTCGGCGACGGCGCGCAGCATCTCGATCTGCGAGAGCTGGTCGTCCGCGGGTGTCAGCAGCAGGCAGACGATCTCGGCGGGCTGGCCGTCGGCGGCGTCGAAGTCGACCCCCGCCGGGCAGACGCCCACGACCAGTTGCGGCTTGCTCAGCCCGTCCATGCGCCCGTGCGGCACCGCCACGCCGTTGCCGATACCGGTCGAGAGCATTTGCTCGCGCGACCACACCGTCTGGTCGATCGCGTCGGCGTCCAGCCCGGTGACCTCCGCGGCGGTCTGCGCGAGTTCGCGGATCGCCGCCCGTCGGGTGCCCGCCTTGATCCTGGGGACGAAGGCCTTGTTCGACAGCAGGTCGGCGAAGCGCTTCTGCTGCCGGCGGTCGAGCGCTTTTTGCATCAGCGGCCCGGCGATGACGGACGTGACGATCGCCATGATGACGATGGCGACGAACAGGTCTTTTTCGATCAGCCCGAAGCTCAGCGCGATCTGGCCGAGGATGATCTCCATCGCGCCGCGGGCGGACATGCCGAAGCCGATCGCCCAGCTCTCGCGGGTGCTCATGCCCGACAGCTTGCCGCCGACGTAGCAGCCAAAGACCTTGCCGATGATCGCGATGACCAGGACGATGAGCACGATGACGATGTCGAAGTCGGCCCAGAAATCGACGCGGAGCGCGACGCCGGCGAAGAACACGGGGGCGAAGAGGTAGGTCACGATCTGCTCGATCGTCTCACGGGTGCGCGCGGTGAGGTGCTTGGAATCGCCCAGCGCGATGCCGGCGAGGAAGGCGCCGAAGATCGCGTGGATGCCGATCCACTCGGTCAGCGCGGCACAAAGCAGCGCGAGCACGAAGACGAAGCCGAGGATCCCGCCGGGCCAGGACGAGTGCGCCTGAATCCACGGGATGGTCTTATCCATCAGCCAACGCCCGGCGGTAAGCATGAACCCGACGAAGATGAGCGTCGCCGTGATGACAAACGGCAGCGACATGACCGACTCACCCGCCGGCAGGATCATCGCGATCACCAGCGCGAAGCCGATCCACCCCAGCAGGTCGTTGACCATCGCCGAGGACATGATCAACATGCCCATGTCAGACCGGAACATGTTCAGGTCCATGAGGATCTTGGCGATGACCGGCAAGGCGGTGATCGACATCGCGATGCCCAGGAACAGCGCGAAGGGGATCGGCGAGTCGGACTCGGTGTTGTAGCCGATCAATTCGTCCGCGTTGACCGCGAGCAGGTACGAGACGCCGAAGCCGACCGCGAAGGGAAACACCATCCCCAGCAGGCTCACGAGCACCGCCGCCTTGCCCTGCTTGGTCACAATCGACAGGTCCACCTCGAGCCCGGCAACCAGCAGCAGCAAACAAACCGCGAGGACGAAGAACGCTTCGAGCCCGACCTTGATCAGGCTCGGCACCCGGCCCTCGCTGGTCAGATTGCCTTGAGAGTCGTAGTTGCGATCGGGGATGGCGACGACGACCTGCTCCAAGGTGCTGGGGTCGGTGACGGTTTGGGTGTAGGCCTCGCCCGTTTCCGGGTTGGTCTTGTCGTAGAACACCGGCTGGTTGGACTGGTGGTCGGTGAGGTACTGGGGGAACAGCTTGTCGTAGATGCCGGGCGCGAAGTTGCCCAGCACGGTCGCGCCGAGCACGACGCCCGCGAGGATCTCGCCCAGCACGGTGGGCTGGCCGAAGCGCTTGGCGATCTCCCCGAACAGCCGGGCGACGCCGAGCAGCACGGCGAGCGACAGCAGGAAGATCGTGATCTCATAAGGGGTCAGGATGCCGGCGGCGAGTAGTTGCATAAAGGATTCGCGGTGTCGATGACGGGCAGTTTAGGTGGCTTGGGCAAGTCGTGTCGCGATGCCGTATCACCGGCGATCAATCTCGATCTCCGATTTGGGGGCCGCCGGTTCGCCGGCTAAGATAATGGGATGCCGACGCCGATGTACCAGACAACACGCCATGCCCCGCGGGTGTTCCCAGGCGGGTGCGTGGTGCTGGTCCGGCCTGGTGCCCCGACGCCCGACGCGCTGCTGCGGGCGCTCGCGTCGCGCGGGCTCGCGACGCGTGTCGCGTGCGACGAGCCGGCGGTGATGAGCCTGTTCGCCGAGCGGCCGGCGGGTCGGCGGGTGCTGATCGTTGTCGAGCCGGGCCAGTGGCGGCGCCTGGCGGAACTGGTCTGCGCGGTCCACGCGTACCACAGCGAGGTCCTGTGCTGGCAGTACGCGGAGCGCGACGACGGCGGGCCGCGGCTCAAAACGCTCGACCAGCGCTTCCGCGGCCCGGGACCCAGCCCAACCGCCGACCCGCGAAGCCGCAACGCGCAAGCGGATCAAGACGTCGCCGATCACGGCCCGATCGGCAGGATCGTGACGCGACGCCGGGCGGTCGATGCGCTGTTGACCAAAGTGCCGGGCCGGCCGCTGTCGACCCGGAAGCCTCACGCAGCAGGAACTGACGATGCTGCTCGGGCCGGTCCCTGGCGAGGCGGGTTGACCATGGGCGAAGTCGGGCAGACACACACGGCCGGAGCGTCGTCGATGAGCGGGCAGCGCACGGACAAACCGCGGGTGCTGGTGGTACGCAGCGACGCGCTGCGCGACCGTGTCGGCGCTGCGATCGCCGGCGCACGCCTGGACGCGCAGGTGGACGCCTCGCCCAGTTACCTCTCGGCGATGGGTTGGCTGACCCACCAACGCGCCGACGTCATCATCGGCCCGGTGTCGGCGATGACCGGCATGGTGTCATCGACGGCCAAGGCGCTTCGCCGGCTCGCGCCCGGCACGCGTCTGGTCGCGGTCGCTACGGGCAGCGAGCGCGCCGAGGCCGACGCCGCTTCGGCCGCCGGATTTGACCAGTGCGTCACCGAGCCCGTGGACGCGACGACGCTGCTCGCCGCGATGCGTTTGTTCGACGCCGAGAAGCAGGCGCCACACGAATCGCCGCCGATCCAATCGCCGCACGACGCATACGATCAGCCCGAGCAACACCACGAATCGATCGACCCGACGCATCCAGCGCGGACGGACGACCGGGCCGACGCGTCTTTCGCCGCGACCAACGAGCAGGCCACCACCGCCGTCGCTGCCGGCGAACAGGACTGGCTGCGTCACGCGTTCGACCAGACCTCGCCCGTGTTGCCGACCGACGACATCGGCGACGTCGATCTGGCCGAAGCGGTCATGCGCGACGACGGCTCGCTGCTGCCCCTGGCCATGCGTCTGCTCCGCAACCAGTCGGGCCTGGCCGACGCCGAGTTCGTGCCCATCGGCTCGGCCGATGACTCGCCGCCCGGCGTGGTCGACGTCGCCTACGCCGGGCGAATCTACGGCGGCCTCGCTTCGCCCTCCGCCGATGCCCGCTCGCTCGGGTCGTGGTCGGCGTGGCTGGCGCGTTGGGTCGCGCTGGACCGCCGACAGTCCGAACTCTACACCCTCGCGATGCGAGACGAGTTGACCGGTTTATGGAACCGGCGGTACTTCGACCGCTTCCTTGAACGCGTCATCGACCACGCCGCCGAGGGCCGGCAACAGGCGACGCTCCTGGTTTTCGATATCGACAACTTCAAGACCTACAACGACCATTACGGCCACCCCGCGGGCGACGAGATCCTCCGCTCGACCGCCAAGCTCATCCAGTCGCTGGTCCGCGAGCACGACGTCGTCGCGCGCATCGGCGGGGACGAGTTCGCCGTCGTCTTCTGGGACAAGGGCGAGCCGCGCCACCTCGGCAGCCAGCACCCCGACAGCGTCATCGGCATCGCCAAGCGTTTCCAAAAAGCCATCTGTGAGCACCGCTTCCCCGCGCTCGGCGAAGACGCGGTCGGCAACCTCACCGTCAGCGGCGGCCTCGCCGGTTTCCCCTGGGACGGCCGAACCCCCGAAGAACTGCTCGCCCGGGCCGACGCCATGGCGCTGCAATCCAAACGCCAGGGCAAAAACGCGATCTGCTTCGGGCCCGGCGCAGCGCCCAACGGCAGCGGCGAGCATTAGGCTTGGCCAACTGGCGAGATCGCAGCGTCGATGCTTCTATCGCAACATTTCGTTCACGACCCCGCGCCGGTCAGCACGACGATATCGCGGTTAATTATCATTGGCGCTCTCGGTCACCTGACGCTTGATTGCGTATCGCGTAATCGGTTGTGCCCCGTGTACCCCGCGATACGCGACGCGATCATCAGATATGATACGTGGCCCGCCGACTTGTCCGGGTTCCGGCGGCTTACGATCAGACCAAGACACAAAGACAACAGGAAGGACCCGCCATGTCGTTCGATTCGACGATTAACGCCAAGGCCGTGCACATCACCAAGCTCGCTTACCAGATCACCGGCGCCGCCGGCTCGGGGCACCCCTCGACCGCCGCGTCGCTGGCGCACCTGATCAGCGTGCTGATGTACCAGCACATGCGCTACGAGCCGACCAACCCGATGCACCGCTCGGCCGACCGGCTGGTGCTTTCCGAGGGCCACGCCGTGCCGATCGTCTACGCCGCGTGCGCCGACCTCGGCGTGCACTACGGCACGGACAAGGACAACCTCAAGCCGCTGAGCCTCGACGTCGCCAAGACGCTGCGCGAGATCGACTCGCCGATCGACGGCCACCCCAACCCGATCGAGGGCTTCCCGTTCTTTGATACCGCGACCGGCTCGCTCGGCCAGGGCCTGAGCAGCGCCGCGGGTCTCGCGCTCGCCGCCCGGCTGGACGGCTACGACAAGCGTGTGTTCTGCATCATCGGCGACGGCGAATCGCGCGAAGGACAAATCTGGGAGGCGATCGACTTTCTCAAGGATCACGACCTCAAGGCCGTGTGCCCGATCTTCAACTGCAACGCCTTCGCGCAGACGAAAGAAGTCAGCCCGCAGCAGAACTGGGAGACGACCGCGAAGAAGCTCGAGGCCGCGGGGTTCAACGCGGTCGTCATCGACGGGCACAAGGGCAGCGACATCGCCGAGGCGCTCGCCGAGCACGCCAAGGCGGTCAACCCCGAGGCGAAACCCGTTGCGATCGTTGCGAAAACGGTCAAGGGCTGGGGCGCCGCGTCGCAGCAGGGCAACGGGCACCACGGCACCGCGGTGAAGGGCGAGGCGCTGCAGGGCGTGCTCGACGAGCTCGACGCGACGGCAGTGAAACTCGGCGCGATCGACGACACGCCGTTGAAGATCGCGCTCATGTCGCCGCGCCCGTCGCGTGAGCCGGCAGAGAAGAAGAAGCCGCTTTCGTTCGAAGACGCGATGAAGGCGTTCGGCCAGGACAAGGCGCTCGCTTCGGGCAAGTTCGCGACGCGCAAGGCCTACGGCGTCGCGCTCCGCGCGCTGGGCCACGCCCACCCGGACCTGGTCGCCCTCGACGCGGACGTCAACAACTCCACCTTCGCCGGGCAATTTGTTAACGACGACAAGCTCGGTGAAAGGTTCTTCGAGTGCCGGATCGCTGAGCAGAACATGTTCAGCGTCGCCGCGGGCTTGTCGGCGGGCGGCAAGACGCCGTTCTGCTCGACCTTTGCGAAGTTCGTGACGCGCGGGTACGACCAGATCGAGATGGCGATCAACTCGGGTTGCCAGTTGAAAATCGCCGGCAGCCACGCGGGCATCACGCTCGGCGCCGACGGGCCGTCGCAGATGGCGCTGCCGGACGTCGCGTGGTTCTCGAGCTTTTCGACGATGACGCATAACGCGACGGGCAAGCCGGGCTTCTACGTGCTCACGCCGTCGGACGCGTACTCGGCATATGCGCTGACCTGCCTCGCCGCGGAACACGAGGGCAGCGTCTACCTGCGGACGCTGCGTCCCGAGACCGAGTTCCTGTACTCGCCCGAGGAAGAGTTCCAGCTCGGCGGGCACCAGGTCCTGATGGAAGGGCCGGACATCCTGATCATCGCCAGCGGCTACATGGTGCACGAAGTGAACCGCGCGCTCGAGCAGCTCGACGAACACCACATCGAGCCGACGATCGTGGACCTGTACTCGCTGCCCTACGACGAGGACGCGATCCTCGACCTGGCGAACGCGTGCAACGGCCTGGTGCTGACGGTCGAGGACAACTACGGCAACGGCATCGGCGCGCACGTCGCGAGCACCGTCGCGGCCAGCGGCGACGGCTTCACCGTCGAGCAGATGTACGTGAAAAAGATCGCCAAGTCCGGCAAGAACGAGGCGGACCTGCTCAAGTACTGCGGCCTGAGCGCGGACGACATCGCGAAGAAAGCGATCGCGATGATGGATGCGATGCCGGTGTGAGCCGCCTGTGGCTTCGCATGTACCGATCGAGGGATTAGAATCCCCCCATGCCCACCCTCGCCGCCTTCAGCTTCGCCGACCTCTTCGCCCGCGGCGGCGTGGTCATGTACCCGCTGCTGGCGCTCAGCGTGCTCGCGGTGACGCTGATCCTGGAGCGCACGTTCTTTTTTCTCACGACCAACAGCCCGCTTCGGCGGGAACGCATCTACCAACTCGGCAAGCTGTTGCGCGCGGGCGACCTTGAGGATGCCAAGCGGCAGGCCGCTCGTGACCGCAGCGTCTACGGCGACGCGGTCTCGCGCATCCTCGATGAGCCGGTCAGCGAGTCCGCGGGCGTCGACGCGATCGAGGCGCAGCGCGGCCGGCTCGAGCGCTTCCTGCCGATGCTCTCGACGATCATCACCGCGGCGCCGATGCTCGGCATCCTCGGCACGGTGATCGGCATCATCGGGGCGTTCGGCCAGCTCGAGCTCTCCGGCAGCCGGGCGGACCTCGACCTCAACCAGCTGGGCGGGGACATCGGCGAGGCACTGATCACGACCGCCGCGGGCATCACCGTCGCGCTCGTCACGCTGTTTCCCTACAACCTCTTCCGGGCCCAGGCCGACCGTTCGCTGTCGCGTTTGGAGTCGCTGGTCGCGGCGGCGCTCTCGAAAAACGCCGATTCCGCTAAGGATTCGTGAGGATTATCGGCGTCGGCCGGTTCGAGTTCGCGACTAATGCTGGTTTGGCCGGCCGAGCACCGATACACTCAGTGCGGCTCTGCGCCTTCGTTTTCAACACCGATCAGGGCAAACCATGACCCGTCCCGAACTTGCCACCATCCGCCGCTTCCAAGTCGCCCCGTCGATCCCCGAGCCGCTCCAGCCGCTGGCCGACCTGGCCCACAACCTGTGGTGGTCCTGGCACAGCGACGCGATCGACCTGTTTATCCGCATGGACCGCGACCTGTGGCGCAAGACCCGGCACAACCCCGTGCAGATGCTCACGCTGATCAGCCAGCAGCGGCTGGACGAGTTGGCCGGCGACCAGTCGTTCATCGACATGATGCGCTCGACCTGCGACCGCCTGGCGCGCCACCGCGAGCGGGCCGGCTGGTTCTACGAGACCTACAAGCAGCAGGCCGGCGACGCCACCATCGCCTACTTCTGCGCCGAGTTCGGCATCACCGAGTGTTTCCAGATCTACTCCGGCGGGCTGGGCGTCCTCGCCGGCGACCACCTCAAGTCCGCCAGCGAGCTCGGCCTGCCGCTCGTCGCCGTCGGCCTGCTCTACCGCCACGGCTACTTCCAGCAGTACCTCACGCCCGACGGCTGGCAGATGGAGTACCTACCCGACCTCGACTTCGAGCTCATGCCCGTCAAGCCGGTCGTCGGCGACGGCGGCGAGCAGGTCAAGGTCACGGTGCAACTGCCCAAGCGCGAAGTCACCGTCGCCCTGTGGGAAGCGACCGTCGGTCGCATCAGGTTGTTCCTGCTCGACACCGACCTGCCGGAGAACGACGACCACGACCGCCTGATCACCGCCCAGCTCTACGGCGGGGACATGGACATGCGCATCCGCCAGGAGATCGTGCTCGGCATCGGCGGGGTCCGCGCGCTCAAAAAAGTGGGCATCACGCCCGACGTCTGCCACATGAACGAGGGGCACTCCGCGTTCCTCGCGCTCGAGCGCATCCGCAACCTGATCGACGAGCACGGCCTGTCGTTTGATGAGGCACGCCAAGCCGCGATGGCCAGCCACGTCTTCACGACGCACACGCCCGTCCCCGCGGGGATCGACCGCTTCCCCGCCGACCTGGTGAAGAAGTACTTCAAGGAGTTCCACCCCAGGCTGAAGCTGGACATGGAAGGCCTGCTCGCGCTCGGGCGCGACGACGTGTTCAACAAGGACGAGCCGTTTTCGATGGCGACGCTCGCGATCCGGACCAGCGACTGGGCCAACGGCGTGTCGGCACTGCACGGCGTCGTGTCGCGGTCGATGTGGCAGGGCATCTGGCCCGGCGTGCCCGAAGAAGAAGTCCCCATCGGCCACGTGACCAACGGCGTGCACGCCGCGTCGTGGCTGTCGCGACCCCTCGCCGAGGCACTGGACCGCCAGGCCGGCACCAACGCGCGGCTGCTCAAGCCCGCCGAGCACGAGATCTACCGCGTCGTCAACGACCTGCCCGACGACACGCTCTGGACGATCCACACCGAGCGCCGACACCGCCTGGTCGCGTACACCAAGCGCGAAGACCCGGCCCGGCCCGAGGGGCTGGGCCCGGTGCGACACGCGGACAACGACCTGGACCCCGAGGCACTGACCATCGGCTTCGCCCGCCGCTTCGCGACCTACAAACGCGGCAGCCTGTTCCTCCGCGACCCCGAACGCCTGATCCGCCTGCTGAGCAACAAGGATCGCCCGGTCCAGTTCGTCATCTCCGGCAAGTCGCACCCCGCCGACGGCGGGGGAAAGGAACTGATCAAGTCCATCGTCCAGTTCACGCGCTACCACGGCCTGACCGGAAAGATCGTCTTCATCGAAAACTACTCGATCCACTCTGCCCGCTACCTCGTCCAGGGCTGCGACGTCTGGCTGAACAACCCGCGACGCGGGATGGAAGCGTCGGGCACGTCCGGCATGAAGGCCGCGATCAACGGCGTGCCCAACTGCTCGATCCTCGACGGCTGGTGGGACGAGGCGTACAACGAGCACGTCGGCTGGGCCATCGGCTACCGCGAAGAACACGACAACCCCGACGTCGCAGACGACATCGAGTCACGCATGCTTTATGAGCTGTTGGAAAAGCAGGTCGTGCCGATGTTCTACGAGCGCGACGCCCGCGGCATTCCCAACCGCTGGGTGCAGATGATGAAGCGGTCGATCGCCGAGCTCGCGCCGTTCTTCAACAGCAACCGTCAGGTGCAGCAGTACACCGAGCAGTACTACCTGCCCGCGCTGCAGCGCGCCCGGATGCTCACTGGCGACGGGCTGAGCAAGTCGATCGCGCGGTCCCAGCTCAAGGAGAAGCTGCGTTTCGCCTGGCCCTCGCTGGCGTTTGCGCACGTCGAGTCCAACGCCGGCCAGACCCTCAAGCCCGACGACACCATCCGCGTCAGGGCGAAGGTCAAGCTCGCCGGCCTCGACCCGAGCGAGGTCCGCGTGCAGGCGCTGATCGGCCAGGTCGACGAGAAGGGCCGGCTCCAGTCGCCAGGCATCGTGGACATGACCTGCGCCGAACCGGGCGATGCGCTCAGCCTGTATACATGCAGCGCACGCGCGTTCGGCTGCGGGCCCCACGGCCTGGCGCTGCGCATCGTGCCCGGCGGCGAACTCATGGAAGGCGTCACCGAGCCGGGCCTGATCTATTGGGACGGCCAGCCCACGCCCAAGCTGATCGAGAAGCACGAGCCTCAGCCGGTGAACTGAGCGGCCCTCCAGAGCGCGAAGCGGCAGCGAGTGATAAGAGTCCTTTGGATTTATTGTCACTCGCTGACGCTTCGCGCTCTGATCAGGATCCGCATAAAATGCGATCCATGCCCGACGACCTGCTGTTCCCAACCAGCGATGACGACCTGCTCATCAGCGTCTACCAGAAGCAGGGCCGGACCCTCGACGACCTGCCTTACACCGAGGCCTTCGAGGCGATCTACGCCGCGATGTACGGCGATGCGGACGACGCGAACGCGTACACGCCGACGCGCGCCGAGGTGTTCCATCGTTTGCACAACCTGCGCAAAGCCGGCAAGCTCCCCCGCCTCGGCCGGGCGCAAGGCGAACGCCCACGCATCACGCCCCAGCAGGAAAAACAGCTCGCGTCGCTGATCGAACAACAGGTCGGCGCGCTGTCCAAGCGCGATCAGCTGCTTTATACGCCGGCGTTCGAGGAAGTCTGCACGCGCTTCAACGCCGAGATGGGATTGGAATTGTCACGCCACGCTATCTGGCGTTTGGTGGCGAAGCTGGCGAAGTAATCACGACATATTCGACGGAAACACAATAGCCGCGAGGCTACGCGTCGCCGGTCTCATCGCCCCCTTACAATCCCGCCATGCGCGAGTTCGATCTCATCCGCACGATCACCGGCAACAACGCGTCGCTGCCCGGCGCGGTGACGATCCCACCGGGCGACGACATGGCGGCGATCCGGCTGGGCGACAGGCAGCTGCTCGTCGCCGTCGATCAGATCATCGACCAGGTCCACTTCGACCGTGCACAGGCGAGCCTGGAACAGATCGGCCGCAAGGCGGTGACGCGCAACCTGTCCGACGTCGCGGCGATGGCGGGCAAGCCGCTAGCCACCCTCGCCGCCGTCGCGCTGCCGCGCAGGATGAAGACGACCGACGCCGAGCGGTTGCTCGATGCGATCAGACAGACCGCCGAGCACTACGGCTGCCCGGTGATCGGGGGCGACACGGGCACGCACGACGGGCCGCTCACGCTCAGCGTCACGATCCTCGCCGAGCCCGCGGGGATCGAGCCGGTGCTGCGAAGCGGCGCACAAATCGGCGACGCGATCTACGTCACCGGACAGCTCGGCGGGTCGTGCTTCGAGTACGAAGGCCGCGTCCACCACCTCGACTTCGAGCCGCGCGTCGAGCTCGCCCGGCAGCTCGCCGCGCACCCCGACACCCGGCCGACCGCGATGATCGACTTGTCCGACGGCCTGGCGCGCGACCTGCCGCACCTCGTCGCCGGCGCCGAGGTCCAGGCCCATGCGCTGCCCGTCAGCGCCGTCGCCCGCCAACGCGCGTTGCGTGACGCCAAGCCCGGCTGGCTGCACGCCGTCGCCGACGGCGAAGACTACGAACTGCTCTTCGCCGCGAAAGCGGATGCGCCTATCCCGCCGAAGATCGACGGCGTACGCATCACGCGTGTCGGCCGGGTCGTCGAAGCACCCGGCATCGTGCTCATCCAAGGCCCCGAGCGCACGGCGATCGACGGCCTGGGCTGGGAGCATCACGGGTGACGAAGCGCACGCCAGCCATCGTGATCGACACCAGTTCCGCCGAGCAAACCGCGGCGGTCGGCGAGGCGGTCGGACGCTGCTGCGAGGCGGGCGACATCGTCGGGCTGCAGGGCGAATTGGGCGCGGGCAAGACGCAGTTCGTCCGAGGCCTGGCGAAAGGCATGGGCCTCAGCCCCCGGCAGGTCAGCAGCCCGACATTCGTCATGGCGCAGGAGTACGAGCCGGAAGCATATGGGGACGGTCCCCATTGTTTGCTCGTTCACATCGACGCCTACCGCATCAACAGCGACGAGGACCTCGCGTCAATCGGCTGGCACGGCCACGGCGAAGAACTGCGCGAGGGCGCCGTCGTCGCGGTCGAGTGGGCGTCGCTGATCCAGCCGGCGCTCGGCGACGATTTGCTGTGGGTCGAACTGCGCCACGAATCGAAGGGAAGACGTATATCCCTGTCGGCGCAGGGCGCTTGGTCGGGTAAAATGCAGGTTGTGAAAGCGTCGCTACTCCAAGCCGATCTCAACATCGTGGAAGGAGCCGAGCCATGAAAAACCCGACCGCCCACGACATCAAGACCAAGACGCACTGCCCGGTCTGCCGCGCGTTAACAACGCACGACATGCCGAACTACCCGTTCTGCTCCAAGCGTTGCAAAACGATCGACCTAGGCCGGTGGGTCGATGAGAAATATAAGATTACTAGGCCGATCGAGCAGCGGGACCTGGAAGAGGGCGTGGATTAAAGGTGGGGCTTCAAGTCGCAAGCGATGTATCTGCTTTCGTCCAACGCTAAACGCTAGGCCCTAGACGCTACACGCTCAATCCTCTTCCGCCGGCTCGGTCTTCTGCGCCGCGGGGCTGGAGCCGTAGATCACGAAGCGGTGGCTCAGCGGTTCGTAGCCGTGTTCTTTGCAGATCTTTTTCATCATCGTGTCGAGTTGTTCGGTGGGGAACTCGATGATCTGGTTGGTCTCGAGGCAGACGAGGTGGCCGGTCGGTTTTTGGCCGAAGGCGAGTTGGTAGTGCGCCCGGCTGGAGTCGAGCAGCACTTCCTGGATGATCTTGGCTTCCAGGAGGTGCTTGAGCGTGCGGTAGATGGTGGCCTTGGAGACGCGGTGCTCGCCGCCACGCATGTCGGTGAGCAGTTCGTCGGCCTCGAAGACGCCGTCCTTGCCGAGCACGGCGTCGAGGATCATCGCGCGTTCGGTGGTGAACTTCAGCCCCTTGCGTTTGAGGAATCGGCGGAAGATCGCGCACATCGGCGGGGTGAACGTGAAATCGTCGGTGTCGGCCGGTTTGGGTTTGGTCTTCGCCATGGGGGCATTGTAGATCGTCGTGGCGCGCTTGGCGTTAAGCGCCGCGGTTTTGCGGTATCCTTTGCGGTCCATGAGCGGAATTGCAAACAGCGATGTGATCGGCGTCGGGATGATCGGCCTGGGCACCGTGGGCAGCGGGGTGGCGAAGCTGCTGCGCGACGAGGCGGACCTGTACACGCAGCGCACGGGTAAGCGGATCGAGCTGCGGCGCGTGCTCGTGCGCGATACCGACAAGGCGAAGGCGAGCGGCGTGGTCGACCCGGCGATCGTGACCGACGATCAGGAAGCGATCATTTCGGCCGAGGACATCGACGTCGTCATCGAGGTGGCGGGCGGGATCGACCCGATCCAGTCGATCGTGACCTGGGCGGTCGAGCACGGCAAGCACCTGGTCACCGCGAACAAGAGCCTGCTCGCGACGCACGGCGCGGACCTGTTCGCCGCGGCGCGGCGGTCGGGCGTCTCCATCGCGTTCGAGGCGTCCTGCGGCGGGGGCATCCCCTGCGTCACCGCGCTGACCTGCGGGCTGATGGCCAACCGCATCGACGGGCTGTTCGGCATCCTCAACGGCACGTGCAACTACATCCTCACCGAGATGACCTCGGCGGGCAAGACCTACGCGCAGGCGCTCAAGGAAGCGCAGGACGCGGGCTTCGCCGAGGCCGACCCGACGCTCGACGTGTCGGGCGCGGACGCGGCTCAAAAGCTGGCGATCCTCGCGTCGCTGGCGTTCGGCGTGCAGGTGACGGGCGACGACGTGCCGGCGATCGGCGTCGATGGGCTGGACCTCAAGGACATCCGGTTCGGCGATGAGCTGGGCTACGACGTGAAGCTGCTGGCGATCGCCGAGCGCTGGCCGGGCGAGCGGTGGGTGAACGTCGGCGTGCAGCCTTGTTTTATCAAGAAGGGCGAGCTGCTGGCGCAGGTGCGCGGGCCGTTTAATGCGCTGTCGGTCCACGGCCACGCCGTCGGCCACACGCTTTATTACGGCCAAGGCGCCGGTCAGATGCCGACCGCGAGTGCCGTGGTCAGCGATCTGCTGGGGATCGTCAGCGGGTGGGTGCCCTCGGCGTTTGGCAACCTCAAGCTGACGCCGGACCTGACCGAGCCCGCGCCACTGCTGGACCGGGCGGACACCGAGAGCGCGTACTACCTGCGGATGGAGACGCTCGACGAGCCGGGCGTCATGGCGAAGGTCACGGCGATCCTCGGCGGCAAGGGCATCTCGCTCAGCGCGGTGTTGCAACACGAATCGAAGGCGGGCGAGGTCGTGTCGCTGGTCGTGACAACGCACATGACGCGCTTGGGCGACGTGGAAGAAGCGGCAAAAGAGATCGCCGAACTATCCCCGATCCGGGGCGAACCGGTGATCATCCGGGTGGTCGAGATGCCGGCTTGAATCGTTCGACGATCGCGGGCAGCTGCGCCGTGAACGCCCCGCGGGCCATGACCTGCGACGCGCCCGCCTCGCCGGCCGCTTCCAATAACTTCACCGCGACGTGCGGGCCCCACGCGATGACCGGCAGGTCGGTGTCGTACGTGCGTGCAGCACTGATGAGTTCGAGCGCCGGCTCGCCGATCTCGAGATCGATCAGCACGAGGGTAACCGCATCGTTGGGCTTGCCGTCGTCGACGCGGTCGAGCCGTTTCTGCAGCATGTTGGTATTGCGCGCCGGGCGCGAGACGACGCCGAGCGCATCGCAGGTCGAGCGGATCTTGGTCGCGAAGATGAGGTCGGCGCAGCAGTAGACGATCATGCGGGCAGTTTAGCGGTCGCGCGCGTCCAGCGCGCTTCATCAGGGTAAGTGCCGGGTCTGGATCCCCCTTGTGGGGGGGGCCGGGGGTGGGGCTCGAATGATTTTGTGCTTGAAGATCGCACAAGTTGGATGTCACCCCCTCCCGGCCTCCCCCTCGGAGGGGGAGGCGTCTGACGCCACTCACAAGCGATTGAGAAGCGTTCGATGGTGAGGAATATGGCGCGGCCCGACCCGGGTTTGACCGATAGACAAGCCAGAGAGGAACACGCTTATGGCCAGCCCGCCGCTGACGATCCTGAACGAACTCGGCTTCCGCTTCGACCCGAGCAACCTGTACCTGCAGGTCGCGACGCAGGTCTTGCGCAGCGCCGAGCTGCTCGAGGTGCCCAAGTTCCTTCAGCTCATCCTCGCACAGCCGAAGAACGAGCTGATGGTCCACTTCCCCGTGCGGATGGACGACGGCACGTACCGGCTGTTCAAGGGCTACCGCGTGCAGCACAACAATTTGCTCGGGCCTTACAAGGGCGGCGTGCGTTACCACCCGTCGGTGTCGCTGGACGACATCAAATCGTTGGCGCTGCTGATGACGATGAAGACCGCGTTGGTGCGTCTGCCCTTGGGCGGGGGCAAGGGCGGCGTGCAGGTAGACCCGCGCAAGCTGTCGGAAGACGAGCTGATGCGGATGACCCGACGGTTCACCAGCGCGCTGGGCGACAACATCGGCCCGGACTACGACATCCCCGCGCCCGACGTCGGCACCAACGCGCAGATCATGGGGTGGATGGCCGACACCTACATGAACATCACCGGCCGGATGCACCGCAACACCGGCAACGCGGTGGTCACCGGCAAGCCGCTGGCGTTCGGCGGGTCGGCGGGGCGCGAAAAAGCAACCGGCCAGGGCCTGGTCTTTGTGCTCGAGGTCCTGTTGCCCGCGCTGCACATCGACCCGGCGAAGATGAGCTACAGCGTCATCGGCTACGGCAACGTCGGCTCGTGGACCGCGCGCCTGCTCAAGCAGCGCGGCTCGACCCTGCGCGCCGTCATCGACCACACCGGCGCGATCCTGAATCAGGACGGTATCGACGCCGAGGAACTGGCCCGGCACGTCATCACGGCCGGCGGGGTCAAGGGCTACGCCAAGGCGACCGCGATCGACGCGGACGCGTTCTACAAGACCAAAGTCGACGTGATGATCCCCGCGGCGCTCGAACAGATGGTGGACGAGTACCGCGCGGCACAGATCGATTGTCAGGTCTTAGCCGAGGGCGCGAACGCGCCGTGCACCCCCGAGGCGGACCGTGTGCTCGAGCAGCGGGGGGTGCAGGTCCTGCCGGCGATCCTGTGCAACGCCGGCGGCGTGACCGTCAGCTACTTCGAGTGGAAACAGAACCGCCAGGCCGAGCGCTGGTCCGAGGCCCACGTCGACGAAGAGCTGCGTCGGCTGATGCACGCCGCGGCGGACCGCGTCACCGAGATCGCCGACCGCATGGGCTGCGACATGCGGACCGCGGCGTACTGCTCCGCGCTCGAATACATCAACGAGGTGTATTCCATCCGCGGCGTGTTCCCTTAAACGTCAGCGGTACAGCCCGTGCTGCGCTGCGTACGCCGCGACGCTCGGCGCGATCAAGCCGTCGACGCTGCGCCCTACGCTTAGGCGCTCGCGGATCTCGGTCGAATTGATGTCGAGCACATCGATATCGATGAGCCGATCGCGCCACGCCCCGCGCTGGTCCGCGGGTAACGCCTTCAGTAACGTCACGCGCGTGTCCGGCGGGCGCACCATCACCACCGGCTCGGCCAACGCGACGATCCGCCCCGGCTGCCGCCATTGGTCGAAGATCCGTAACTGGTCCGCGCCGATCAATAAGCGCAGCTCCACTTCGGGACCTAGCCGTTCCCGGATCGCCGACAGCGTATCGACCGTGTAGCTGGGCTGGTCGGGCCCGCGGTCGATCTCGTCGGTGAGCACGGCGGTGGGGATCGGCCCGGGCCGGTCCTGCAGCGCCAGACGCAGCATGGCGAGCCGGTGCCGCGGGTCGGTCTGCTGCTGATCGAGCTTGTGCGGGGCGCGCCCGGCGGGGACGTAGGCGATCAGGTCCGCGGCGATCGCCCGGCCGGCTTGTTGCGGCAGTTCGACGTGCGCGCGGTGGGGCGGGTCGAAGCTGCCGCCAAAGAGCAGGATGCGCTTGTAGTCGGTGAGGTCGTGCGCCATGGCGCTCAGCTTACGACGTTGACCGGCGCGCCGTCGAGGAAACCGCGCACGTTATCCGCCGCGATTCGCATCAATCTCCGACGGCTCGCGACGCTCGCCCACGCGACGTGCGGCGTGATCACGCAGTTCGGCGCGGTCAGCAGCGGGTTGTCTGCGCTCGGCGGCTCGCGGCTTAAGACGTCCAGCCCCGCGCCGGCGATCGCCCCGGCACGCAGCGCCTCGGCCAGCGCGACCTCGTCGATCAGCGGACCCCGGCCGGTATTGATCAGGTACGCACTCGGCTTCATCCGCGACAGCCGATCGGCGTTGACCAGCCCCTTCGTCTCGTCGGTCAGCGGGCAATGCAACGTGACAACGTCTGCGCGCTCGAACAACTCGTCGACGCTCAGCCAATCCACCGGGAAGCCGAGGTCGCGCTCGGTCCGGCTGTGCGCCGCGATCGTCATGCCCATCGCCTGGCCGATCCGCGCCGTCGCTTGGCCGATCGCGCCCGTGCCGACCACGCCGAGCGTCAAGCCGCTGAGCTCGACCAGCGGCCCGGTCGTGAAGCTGAAGTCGTCGCAGCCTGCCCACCCGCCGCCATGCACCGCCTTGTCGTGCTCGGCGACACGGCTGGCCAGTTCGAGCAGCAGGGCGAAGACGTGCTGGGCGACCGACGCGGTCGAGTACCCGGGCACGTTGGTGACGGTGACGCCATGGGCCCGCGCCGCGTCGAGGTCGACGACGTTGACGCCCGTCGCGAGCACGCCGACGTATTTGAGCGCGGGGCAGGCCTCGAACACGGCCTGGTCGAAGACGACCTTGTTGGTCAGCGCGACCGCCGCGTCGCCGATGCGTTCCGCGACCCGGCCCGCCGGCGTGCGCGGGTGTACCTCCAGCTGGCCGAGCTGAGCCAACGGCTGCCAGCCGACCTCGGCCTCGCCGGGCACTTGGTCCGCGGCCAGCGGGCTGGTCGTGTGGCCGTCCAATACAACGATTCGCGTCATGTGCAGTCCTTTCGAGCCGGGCATCCTATCAGCGCATTGGTCGATCGTCGGGGTTGCCCGTATGATGCACTTGTGCCGATCCACATCGACGACCAACCGACCCAACTGCCCGCGACCTCGATGCGTGAACTGCTCGCCGCCGCGCGGGACGAGCTCGCGCCGACCGGACGCGTCGTCGTCGAGGTGCGCATCGATGGCGAGACGATCACCGGGCCCGCGCTCGAAGACGACAAACCGACCGCCGCCGACAGCGACATCCGCGTCTACACCGCCGAGCCGAGTGAACTCGTCGTCGGCGTGCTCGAAGACGTGCGTGGCCAGCTCGCCGCGTCGCAACAGATGCAGCAGCAGGCCGCCGAGCTGTTGCAGCAGGACGAGCCCGCCCGCGCGATGGACCTCGTGAAGCAGTCGATCGACGGCTGGCTCCAGGCCCAGCAGGCCGTCGGCCAGTCCGCGCAGCTGCTCCAACTCGACCTCGACGCGATCCAAGTGGACGACCAGTCCGTGCTCGCGCGGATGAACGAGCTGATCGCCAGCCTGATCGAGCTGAAGGACGCCGTGGTCGCGAACGACTACGTCACCCTCGCCGACGCGTTGCAGTACGAGTGGCCCGAGATCACCGAGCGCTGGGACGCGGCGCTGGGCGCGATCGTGGAGCACGTCGAGGCGCTTTGATGCGTGCTAAGCCGCGAGCGGCTTACAAACTACCAACTCTTAACTCCTTACCCCCAAACAATGCCCAACCTCGACCACCCGACACTGCCGCTGATTAAAGCCGCGTTCCCCGACGCGAAGCTGTTCGCTACCGAGTTCCGCGGGCAGACGACGCTCGTGGTCGAGCCCGCGGTGTTGCACGACGTGCTCAAGTTCCTGCGCGATGATGAGCGGTGCAAGTACGATCTTCTCAGCGACATCGCCGGGATCGATTACCTGCGTTACCCCAAGCCTAAGAATTCCCCCGAGGGCCTGCCGACCGGTCGCTTCGGCATCATCTACAACCTCGTCGCCACCGGCACGAACGGCCCGGAGTCCAAACGCCTGTTCATCAAAGTCCTGCTCGACCCGACGCTCCCGACCGACGGCATCGAGGAAGACCCCGCGCTCGAACTGCCCACCGCCACCGACCTCTGGCCCGGCGCCGAGTGGATGGAGCGCGAGGTCTACGACATGTTCGGCGTGCGCTTTACCGACCACCCCGACCTCCGCCGAATCCTGACCTGGGAAAGCTACCCCGCCCACCCGCTTCGCAAGGACTACCCGGTCAAGGGCCGCGGCGAACGCGAAGACTACCGCGTGGTCGAGCGGGACTCGGCTTAGGATTCAAACGCGCCACGCGGTAAGAACCCCAAATCGCGGTGGTCTGTATGGATTGCTGAAGCGGTGATGCTCTGCTTGATCGCAGGTGTCATCTTGATTCCGTCACATCGCACCCGTTTGTTTGCCGTGCTCACACTTATTGTTGGGGCGATTCTCTGGGTTTGCGTGTTTTTGTCTTTCAGCGATACGCAGATATTCCCCTGCTTAGAAGTAAACGCGGGTTGTGTAGGGCATGCGGCTATGACTTGCGTGGGGGCGAGTCGAGAGGCAAGGCGTGGGTTGAATGTCCCGAATGTGGCTGCCGGCAGGCGTGTACATATCGTCGCGATGATCAGACGCCGTGAGGCTGTTCAGCGGTTCGGTGGCGATATAGAATGCTTACATGCACCGTTTGCTCTCCGACAATCGCGAAACCATCGTCGAACTTTGTAAGCGATTCCATGTCTCGCGCCTGGATGTTTTTGGCTCCGCGGCGGCGGGGGGGTTTGATCCGGCCCGATCGGATGTGGACCTCTTGGTCGAGTTTGACGACGCGATGCCGATCCGTCGGTTCCGGGCGTATTTTGGTTTGAAGGCCGAGTTGGAGGCGTTGCTCGGCCGCAAAGTGGACCTGGTCGAGCCCGGCGGGATCCGCAACGCGTATTACAAACGGGGGATCGAGGCGACGCGGGAGCAGTTGTATGCGGCGTAGCATCGCGGCTTATCTCGCCGACATCATCGATGCGTGTGAGCACATCGTCGAAGCAACAGCGGGTCTGGATGCCGAGGGATATCTTCAGAATAAGACGATCCGAAGATCGGTCGAGCGCGATTTCCAGATCATCGGCGAGGGCCTGATCCAACTACGCGAGCGGGCGCCAGACACCTACGCCCGCTATCGAGAAGGCCCGATGATCATCGGCTTAGTCATGTGCTGGTGCATCAGTACTTCGATCTGGACCATCGCACCGTGTGGGATACGATCACCCATGACGTCGGACCGCTGCTTGCACTCACCCGGGCGGTACTTGAAGAGCTTGGCGACCCGCTTGATGAGTGACGCGGGCATCACGCCGCACGCGTCTTAGACTTTTTTTTTGAGTCGGCTTTCGCTTCGGTCTTGTCAGCCTTCGCGTTGTCCTCGGCCAGCTCGTCGCTGAGCGTGCCCTTCCATTGCGGGGCCTTGTCGCGGTGGGCGGCCTTGGCGAGCATGTGCGAGCCGACGGGCGTGGAAACGAAGATGAACAGGACGACCGCGATCGACTTGGCGATCACGCCCGCCGTCCCGACGTGCAGCGAAGCCGCGAGCACCAGGCCCATCATGCCCAGCGTCGAGCACTTGCTCGCCGCGTGCAGGCGGTGGAAGACGTCGGGCAGGCGGAAGACGCCGATCGCGCCGACGAGCATGAAGAACAGCCCCACGATGAGGAAAAAGATCGCGAACGTGTCGAGGATCAGCTGCGTCGTCATGCCGAGCCCTCCTCGCCCCGGTGCACGCCGGGCTGGTTCTCCGGCTTGTCGCTTGGGCCGTCGATGGGGTCGTCGGCGAACTTGCGTTTCGCGCCGATGTACTGCGCGAAGGCGACCGTGCTGACAAAGCCGAGGATCGCGACGACCAGCGCCGCGTCGAAGAACAGCCCGTTGCCGTACTTGATCGCAAGTACGACGACCAGCCCGGCGACGAGCATCGCCATCGTGTCGCCCGCCAGCACGCGGTCGGCCAGGTGCGGGCCCTTGATCATCCGCCACAGGCACAGCAGCACGCCGACCACCAGCACGCCCACGCCCACCTGCACCGCCAGCATCAGCGGCCAGTGCATCAGGCTCGGCTCGGGCTTCGCGGCGTCGGCGGCGTGGCCCGCGTCGGCGGCGGCGATCAGGATGTTCGGCAGGGTCTCAAGCATCGCTCTTCTTGCTCAGCGTCGTCATGTCCGTCTCGAACACCAGCTTCAACAGCTTGTCGCGCAACTCGTCGATTTCCGCGAACGCGTCTTCTTTTTGTTCCGCGTACATCGCGTGGATGTACAAGGTATCGCCGGCCTCATTGACATCGGCACTCAACGTCCCGGGGGTCAGCGTGATCGCGTTGGCCAGCGTCGTGACCTGCACCTCGGTCAACCCCGTCACGTCGTAGCGGATCATCCGCGGCCGCATCGAAAAGCCCGGCGTGATGATCTCCCACGCGACGTCCAGGTTCGCTTTCACCAGGATATAGAGGAAATAACACACGAACCGGAACAGCCCCCACACCCGACCGGCGTAGCTCGCCCGGCCGAGCGCCCGGTAGCCCAGATCGACCACCACCGCCCCGAGCACGAAGCCCAGCACGCCGTTGAGGAACGACGTGTCGCGGTTGAGCATCATCCACAGCAGGGTCAGCGCGATGTTCAGCAGAAGGGGGGTCGTCATAGCCCGGCCGCTCCTTCCTCGACGCCGTCGGTCGCGAGGCTGACCTGCGGCACGGCGGGGGTCGTCGCTCCGGGATCGGCCGAGCGTGCTTCGAGCGCGACTTCAACGCGGTCGTAGGCCTCTTCGCCGAGCACGGCGGTGATATACGTCCTTGGGTTTTCGAGCTGGTCGCCCGCGCGGTTCGCGACCTTGTAAACGCTTTCTGCGCCGAAGCCCAGGAACAGCGCGAAGACAACGAGCATCGCGATGCCCGCATAGGCCGAGCGGCACGAGGCCTTGACCGCGGCGGGCTTGTTGACGGTCGGGGCTTGGTCGGGGTTCCAGTAGCCGTAGCTCCAGATCTTGAGCATGGACAGCAGCGTGAGGGCGCCGGTGACCAGGCCGATGACGCCGAGGTACCACTGGCCCTGGCCGAAGCCTTCCTTGATGATGACCATCTTGCCGAAGAAGCCCGAGAGCGGCGGCAGGCCGACGAGCGACATCGCGGCGATGAAGAACAGCACGGCCAGCGGCCAGTCGCGTTTGAGCAGCCCGCCGAGCTTGTCCAGGTCGTCCGTACCCGCGTGTTTTTCCATGACGCCGCAGCACAGGAACAGCGCGCACTTCACGACCATGTGCTGGACCATGTAGAACGCGCAGCCGGCGAGCGCGTGGCCGGACATCACCGCGATGCCGAAGACCATGTACCCGACCTGGCTGATGACGTGGACCGACAGGATCTTGCGGACGTTGTGCTGGCTGACCGCGCCGAGGACGGCGAGGAACATGGTGAACGCCGCGGCGACGATGAGCAGGACCTTGATCACGCCCGACGTGCCGCCGACCCACTGGTCGCCGATCAGCGAGGTCGTGCCATCGCTGGCGAAGATCAGCGGGAACAGCCGCGCGACGGTGTACACGCCGACCTTGGTCAGCAGCCCGCCGAACAGCCCGGCGATGGAGATCGGGATCGTGTAATACGTATCCGGCAGCCAGAACCACAGGGGGAAGAACGCGCCCTTGAGCCCGAAGACCAGCAGGAACAGGACGGCGAGCGCCTGGAAGCCCGCGGGCAGCGAGCGCGTTGGGTCGGCCTCGATCTCCGCGATGATGCGGGCGAGGTCAGCGATGTTCAGCGTGCCGAACATGCCGTAGACCATGCCCGCGGACATCAGGAAGATCGTCGAGGCGAGGATGTTGAGCAGGATGTACTTGTACGCCTGGCGCAGCTGCTTGACGCCGGTGCCGATGACCAGCAGGGCGTAGCTGGCCATGAGCATGATCTCGAAGGCGACGAAGAGGTTAAACAGGTCGCCGGTGAGGAAGCTGAGGTTGACCCCGAACATCAATAGTTGCATGAGCGGGTGGTAGTACCGCCGCTCGGTGCGCGGGTCCAAGACCGAGAAGCTGTGGATGTACGCGCCCAGGCCGACGGCCGAGGCGGCGCAGATGAGCAGGCCCGACAGCGAGTCGAAAACAATCGAGATGCCGAAGGGCGCGGTCCAGTCGCCCATCTGCGAGACGAGGACGGATTCGCGCTCGGGCGCGTGGGTGATCTTGAACACCAGCGAGAGCGCGAGGCCGAGCATCGTGGTGTAGCTGAGCACGCCGACGAGGCGCGAGAGCACCTTGCGGTTGATCAGCGCGATGCTGATGAGCCCGGCGACGAGCGGGATGATCGTGAGCAGGACGATGCGGTGGTCGGTCATGCCTCGCGCGCCTCCTGTTCGGGGTCCCGCGCCAATTCATTGACTTCGATGGTCTGGGCCTTGCGGTTGGTGACGACCAGCAGCGTGAGCAGGAACGCCATCACGCCGAAGCCGATGACGATCGCGGTGAGGATCAGCGCCTGGGGTAGCGGGTCCACGATCTGCGCGAGCGGTTGCTCGGCGGGCACGGTGCCGGTGAGGATCGGCGGGTCTTTCATGTCTGGCGAGTCGGCCGCGGTGAGGCGCACTTCGGCGTCGCCGGCCTGCGTGGCCTGCTGCGCGGGCGCGGCGGGTGGCTCGGGCACGACGGGCGAGCCGCTCATCGCAATGATCGACAGGTTCGCCGCGTGGCCGAGCAGGAACACGCCCATGGCGATGCCCTTGAGCTCCCGGCCGAGCATCAGGTAAATACTCACGGCGAACGTCACCGCCACACAGATCGCGATCACCATCGTCATTCGTCTTCGACCTCCTCGCCCAGGCGGACGATCATGCCGACAGACACGCCGACGACCACGAGCAACACGCCAAGGTCGAACCACAGCGCGGTGGGCAGGTGGACCGGCTCGCCGACACCGAAATCGACGTAGGGCGCGCGCGAGGTCAAGAGCGGTAGCCCGAAGAACAGCGGGACGACGGCGGTGATGGTGGCGAGCGTCAGGCCGACGGCGATGATGACACGGGGGTGGATGGGCATGAGCCGGTACATCGCGTCGCGGCCGTGCGACATGCGGAACAGCACGAGCGCGACCGCGGCGATCAGCCCGCCGATGAACCCGCCGCCGGGGTAGTTGTGCCCCTTGAGCGCCATGTACAGCGCGAACAGCAGGGTGAGCGGGAAGATGATGCCGTTGGCGGTGCGGAGGATCATCGAGCTCATGCGGTCACCTCCTCGCCGTCGTGGTCAAGGGGGTTGATCGCTTCCTGCGGGTAATCGGACACGGCGTCGCAGGCGGGGTCGCCCTTGCGTCGTCGGTGCGGGAGCATGGACCAGACGCCCATGGCCGCGAGGCCGAGCACGGTGATCTCGCCGAAGGTGTCAAACCCGCGGAAGTCCACGAGGATGACGTTGACGATGTTGTTGCCCCCGCCGCCGCGCGTGCCGACCTCGCCGGACATCGCGGTGTCGATCGTGGGGTTACCGAACGCGTCCTTCTTCAGGCCGTAGCTGTGCTGGGCGTGCGTCAGGCCCAGCGGCTGGGCGTCGGGGTTGGTCGCGTAGTCGAACGTGCCGTTGGGGTTGCCGCGGTTGTGCGACGCCGCGACCAGCGTCATCCACCCGAACATCAGCCCGATCAACAGCGCGACCGGCACGCGCCACGCCCGGCCCAGGCCCTTTTTCGCCGGCTTCTCACGCGGCAACAGGCGCAGCACGATCACGAACAGGATCACCGAGATGATCTCGAACATCAGCTGCGTCAAGGCGAGGTCCGGCGCCTGATAGACCAGGTACAGCGCAACAACCGCGAAGCCGCACGCGCCCAGGAACACGACGCGCACGATCCGCACCTCGCTCAGCGGGATCATCACCGCGGTCAGGCAGACGATCAGCCCCAGCAGCAGGCCGGGCCAGTACTCGAAGAACTTGGCGGACTCGCTGCCGGCGGTAAAGCGGAGCACGTCCCACATCGCCGGGTCCACCGCGACCGACCAGCCGAAGCCGAGCGTGAGCGCGCCCAGGACGAACAGCAGGTAGTGCTTGAGGTTGCCGGTCTGCACCAGCCGGAAGCAGCGCCCGCCGCCGGTGACAGACAGCCAGTACATCGCGGGGTAGATCTTGTCGGCGAAGTCCTTGACCGCGCCACGACCGATCTTGGATCGCCCAACGAAATAGCCCCCGACCAGGCAGAACATCGAGACCCAGAACGGCACGCTCTCGAAGACGTGCGTGAGGACGTACCACAGGCTAGGCACGCCCTTGTCGCCGAAGTAATTGGTCGCCGTCGCCGGCTGCTCGAACACGCCGAAGACCCAGTTCCACACCGGCGTCGCGATGCCGCCGATGAACTGCAGCGACACGATGACGGCCCCGGGGAACCAGATCAGGTTCGCGAGCAGCCCGTGCTCGTGATGATGCTCGTGGTGGTGGTCGTCGTGATGATCGCTGGGCGGGGCGTCGGCTTCGGTCATGCCGCCTTTCCAACCCATCAGCGTGGTGATCACGCGCGTCGCGATGGCGACGTTGCAGACCGCGGTGACGATCGTCATCAGCATGACCAGCCAGAGCCACGGGCTGACCTTGGCGGCGTGGTAGATCGCGTAGAGGAAAAGCTCTTTGGCCTGGAAGCTGATCGTGCCGGGCACCGCGGCGAGGCCGAGCGCCGCCGCCATCATCGTGCCGCAGATCGCGGGGTGTTTCTTGAACGCGCCGTTGAGCTGGGTGATGTCGCGCGACAGCACGTGGCCGATCGCGCCGGCCGCGATGAACAGCGGGGCCTTGTAGAACGCATGGTTGGCGATCTGCGTGACGTCGAAGTCGATGGCGGCGTAGGTGTGGCCGTGCGACTCGAAGCTGATCGCGCCCAGGCCGTACATCGCCATGAGCAGGCCCAGCTGGCTGACGGTGGTGTAGGCGAAGATGCGTTTGAGGTCGTGCTGCTGCAGCGCGAGGACACCGCCGTAGAGCATCGTCACCGCGCCGAAGGGGATGATGAGCTTGGGGAACAGCGGCAGGGCGGCGAAGACCGGGAAGAGCCGGCCGACGAGGAAGACGCCGGCCTTGACCATCGTCGCCGAGTGCAGGAACGCCGAGACGGGCGTCGGCGCCGCCATCGCGCCCGGCAGCCAGTAGTGGAAGGGGAACTGCGCGGACTTGGTGCCCGCGCCGATGAACATCAGGACGAACGCCCACATGACTTGCGCGTCACCGCTGGTGATGAGTTCGATCACCGCGGCATTGTTGGCGATCATGTCGCTCCAGCGCCAGATGCCGCCCTCGACGATGCCGCCGGTCGCGTTGCCGAAGACCAGCACCCCGCCGAACAGCCCCATGCCGCCCAGGCCGGTGGTGAAGAACGCCTGCATCGCGAGCTTGACGGCCTTCTTGTCGTAGCGGTCCCAGCCGATGAGCAGGAACGAGCTGATCGAGGTCATCTCCCAGAACAGCAGCGTGAGCAGCGTGTAGTCCGCGAGCACGACGCCGAGCATGGCGGTCGTAAAGAAGCCGATCGTCGGGTAGAAGCGATAGAGATCGTCGGCGGAACTCGGCGCCGCCTTGCCGAAGTAGCCGCGTGCATAAAGGAAGATGCATACGCCGACGCCGCTGACCAAGAGCGCGAAGAACAGGCCGAGCCCGTCGGCGAGGAACGCGAAGTTGATGTTGAGTGACGGCATCCAATCGATCGGCTTGCCGGTTGTCAGATGCTCAACAGAAGCCGCTTGCGGCTTCGCACCGTCAACATATTCACCGTGATGCCCGGACGCGCCCGCGCCCAGGTGCCCGCCGACGTTGATCGCCGTCGCGATCAGCAGGACGAACGACAACAGCGGCCCGGCGACGGCGACCGCCATGCGGCGCTCGATCCACGGCCGAGGCAGCCACAGCGTCGCCAACCCGAGCGTGACGGGCGCGAACACGGCGGTCATGACTATCCAGACGGGGCTCATGCGATTCCCTGATCGATCCCTGGACCGGTCCCCACCGACCAAACTTCATCGGTTCGCGGGGATCAACAACTGAACAGGTCCGCGCTCGGCGGCAATTGTGTAACCGACGCGGGCGGTCGCCATAGCATACGCCCGGTAATCGTTCGCGTCAGGCGAAGAGTTCAACGAGCCGCGACCGTGAGGGAGCGGTCCGAATCATGACAATCATGCCATACGGGAACCGCGTCAGGCGAAGAGTTCAACGAGCTGCGACCGTGAGGGAGGTCCGAATCATGACAATCATGCCATACGGGAACCGCTCCCTCACGGTCGCGGCTCGTTCAGGAGTACACTTTTAACATGCGACACCAGAACCTCTGGGCCCCCTGGCGGATCTCTTACCTCAAGGGGCTCGTCGACGAAAATCCGGCACAACCACAAGACGACGGGCCCGGCGGCTGCTTCCTCTGCGCCGCGTTCGATGACGATCTCAGCGACGAGTCGCGTCGCGAGCGGATGATCCTCGTCACCGACGCGCGCGGCTCGCTGATGATGAACCGCTACCCGTACAGCAACGGCCATCTGCTGATCGCGCCGCGTGACCACGTCGCCGACATCGCCGACCTGACGCCCGAAGCGCGGGCCGGCGTGATGGAACTCGCGGCGCTGGGCGGCACGCTGCTGCGCAAGGCGATGCGCTGCCAGGGCGTCAACCTCGGGATGAACCTCGGCCGATGCGCCGGCGCGGGCGTGCCCGGGCACTGCCACATGCACTTGGTCCCGCGTTGGAACGGCGACTCGAACTTCATGCAGGTCGTCGCCGGGGCGCGCGTGATCCCGCAGGCGTTGGAAGAGAGTTATGAGATGCTTCGTGAAGCGCTCGACGAGTTGAACTAGCGCATCGAAAGCCGCGACTGCTGCGTCGCAGGCAAAGCGTGACACGTTCATCACGACTCGCCTGCGACGCGCAGCGTCGCGGCTATTGAGCACGTGATTCATTCAATCATCAATCAATTTAACCCGCCTGCTTCTTCGTTTGCTCCAACGCCACGCCGATCGTGTGCCGGTCGTCGACGCTGACGCAGCGGACGACTTCGCCGATGAGGTCGAAGCCCGGCTCGGGGCCGTGGGGCGGGAAGAAGACGGTGATGCGGCTGCCCACGGCGATCGGTTGCGTCGCCGCCATGCCGACGCCCGAGTCGGAGATATCGATCAGGTCGAGCGTGAGCATCTTCGCGGGGTCGTCGCGGTCGGCACCGGGCTCGCGGATCACGGCGGTGACCTGGCCGCGGGCGCGGCGGCGCGGGTGGCGTCGGCGTTCGAAGTACAGTGAATCGGAGATGACGGCGGACTGGTCGTTGAGACGAAGGGCCTGGCTCATGAGAAGCCTCCAGATCGGTTGCCCCGTTTCACCCGTCGCCGGGGCTACAATGCCCGGCCCGGATCGGGGGCCATTGCAACGCATCGGCCGAACAACCCCCAAGGTTTATCTGACTTGACTCATCCTCACACTGATAACGGAAAAACAGGAAACGGACGTGTCGTCCTCGTCGGCGCGGGCCCGGGCGATCCGGGGCTGATCACCGTCGCCGGGATGGAGGCGCTCAAGGCCGCCGACGCGGTGGTGTTCGACGCGCTCGCCAACCCGGTGTTATTGGACGCCGCGCCCGCGTCCGCCGAGCGCTACGACGTCGGCAAGCGAGCCAAGTTCCACAAGCTCACGCAGGACCAGACCAACGACCTATTGGTGACACTCGCAAAGCAAGGCAAACGCGTCGTCCGGCTCAAGGGCGGCGACCCCTACCTCTTCGGCCGCGGCGCGGAGGAGGCGGCGTTCTGCGCGAGGCACGGCGTGCGCTGCGACGTCGTGCCCGGCGTTACCGCCGGCCTCGCCGCGCCCGCCACCGCGGGCATCCCCGTCACCCACCGCAAGGTCGCCTCGACGGTCACCATCATCACCGGCCACGAGGACCCGACCAAGGGCGAAACATCGATCGACTACCAGGCGCTCGCCAACCTCATCAAGGCCGGCGGCACCGCGTGCTTCTACATGGGCGTCGGACGGCTCCAGGCGATCTGCGACTCGCTCACCGATTGCGGCTTAGCACGCACCACCCCCGCCGCTTTGATCCAGTGGGGCACGCTCCCCGCCCAGCGACACGCCGTCGGCACGCTGGACAACATCAAGCAGAAAGTGGACCAGGCCAACCTCGGCTCGCCCGCGATCATCGTCGTCGGCGAGGTCGCGGCGATCGACGAGCCGGGGCTCGACTACTTCACCAACCGCCCGCTGTTCGGCCAGCGCATCATCGTCACCCGCACACGCCAGCAGGCCTCGGGCCTGCGGCTCAAACTCGAGTCGCTCGGCGCGGAGGTACTCGAAGCGCCGACCATCCGGATCGTCGAACCGGGCCCAGAAGATCGGCAGGCGTTCGGCGACGCGATCGCGCGACTCGCCGATTACGACGCGGTCGTGTTCACCAGTGCCAACGCGGTCCACGCCCTGGCGGACAAGCTCGATGCGCTCGGGTTGGACAGCCGGGCATTGGCGGGGCTGCACGTTTCGTGCATCGGCGGATCAACGGCCGCGGTGTTGCGCGAACGATTCGCGATCGCCGCGGACTTCGTGCCCAAGCGCTCGGTCGCCGAGGCGTTTGTCGATGAGCTGTTGTCGGCCACAAGCATGAGAGGCAAGCGCGTCCTGCTGCCGCGGGCCGACATCGCGCGGCCGACGCTGCCGACAAAACTCCGTGCCGCCGGCTGCGTGGTCGATGAGATCACTGTCTACGAAACGACAATCGCCGAGGGCCTGCCCGACGACGTCCTGGCCGCGCTGCGTGCCGGCGAAGCCGACTGGGTCACGTTTACCAGCTCATCGACCGTGCGCAACCTCGTCGAGCTGCTCGGTAACGAAGCGGGTCTGCTGGGCCAGTGCAAGCTCGCGTCCATCGGCCCGCAGACCAGCGCGACGATGCGCGACTCCAAGCTCGACATCGCGACCCAGGCAACGCAGCACGACCTCGATGGTTTGATCAAGGCGCTGGTTGCGTGCCAGCAGGGTGAATAGCCCGCGCCCCGTTTCGTGATGCCGGCCTTGGCCTATTCCCCGCAAGACTTCGGGTATAAACCACCATCATGACCCAGCCCATCACTAAGCCCCCGCGTCTGGTCGCCGAGCGATCGGCGCTGCTCGTGGTAGACGTGCAGGACCGCCTGGTCCCGGTGATGCGTGACCCCAAGCGGTTGATCCGCCGAGCCGCCCGGCTGGTGCAGGGGGCGCACCTGCTCGGCGTGCCGCTGCTGGTCACCGAGCAGTACCCGCGCGGGCTGGGGGACACGGTCGATGAGATCGCCCGGCACTTCGTCAACCCGCACTGCATCGAAGAGAAGACGCGGTTCTCGGCGTGCATCGACCCGGTACGGACGCAGTTGGAACTGATCGAGGCCGAGGCGGTCGTGGTCGCGGGGATCGAGGCGCACGTGTGCATCCTGGGCACGTGCCTGGACTTGCTGGAAGCGGGGTACCGTGTGTTCCCGGCGTGGGACGCGATCAGCTCGCGTCGGGCGGAGGACAAGTACGCGGCCCGTGAGCGGCTGTCGATGGCCGGTGCGGTGCCGACGACGGTCGAATCGGCCCTGATGGAGTGGTTGGCGGACGCGGGGGACAGCCGGTTCCGTGCGGTGCAGCACCTGATTAAAGGCGATTCCCGCGGCTGAGCGGGTGTCGCCTTGTTGCCCCCTCGTGAGCGCCGCGTTACGCTACGCTCCACACATCGCCCCGGACCGCCGGGTCACAGGAATCCTAAGGAGACCCCGATGCTCGATACCTACGAACAGCTCAAGAACCTGGTCAGCGCCGTTGAAGACGACATCCGCAAGGCGGCGGGGGGCAACAAGGCGGCCGGCACGCGCGTCCGCAAGCAGATGCAGGACATCAAGAACTGCGCCCAGGAGCTGCGCAAACAGGTGCTCGAAGCCCGCGACTCCGACTCGGCCTGACCCGACGCCCAGTCACGCCAGCCACAGCCCACGCTCCTGACCCAGCACCCTTGCGGACCCGGCCTGGCTCGACCAGGCCGGGACCTGCTTGACGCGACGCCCAGCGCCTATGGCCCCCCAACTGCTCTTCGATCTGTCCGCGCACGATCTCGACAAGGTCCTCCACGGCCCGGACCACATCGAGTCGTTCAACCCCCACCGCGGCGCGATGCGCCTGCTGGACGCGATTATTTGGGAAGACTTTTCGACCGTCAACCCCAAAGCCATCGGCTACAAAGACGTCCGCGACGACGAGTTCTGGGTCCCCGGGCACATCCCCGGCCGGCCGATCTTCCCCGGTGTGCTCATGATCGAGGCCGCCGCCCAGTTCGCCTCCTACCTCACGATGAACTCGCTTGAAAAAGTCGATTTCATCGGCTTCGCCGGCGTCAACGACGTCAAGTTCCGAGGCCAGGTCATCCCCGGCGACCGGCTGTACATCCTGATCGACGGCTTCAACATGAAACCCCGTCGATCCATATGCAGGGCGCAGGGCGTGGTCAACGGCAACCTCGTCTTCGAGGGCACCATCACCGGGATGCCCATGTGATGCACAGCGGCAGGCTGACGGCCAGTCGCGGGCCTTCGCCCAACACCAGCCGGCAGGCCCGCACCGGCTTTACGCTGCGCGCCCGGCGCTTTATTCTGCCCGACTCACGCACACTCGACGACACACAAGGAGAACCGCGATGGCGAAGAAAAAAACAATGAACGTGGCGCTGATCGGGTCGGGCTTCATGGGCCGGACCCACTCCAACGCCTACCTCAAGGTCGGCAAGTTCTTCGACATCCCCAGCGATCCCACGATGCATACGATCTGCTCGATCGAACCGACGCTCGGCGCGTTCGCCGACCAGTGGGGCTGGCAGCAACACACCAACGATGTGAAAGATGTCTTTGGCAATCCGGACATCGACCTGGTCGACCTGGTCACGCCCAACCACCTGCACGCGACGCACGCGATCGCCGCGCTCGAGGCGGGCAAGCACGTCGCCTGCGAAAAGCCTCTGGCCGGCACGCTCGACGACGCCCGCGCGATGGCGCAGGCCGCCAAGAAGGCCAAGAAATCCAAGACGTTCTGCTGGTTCGTCTACCGCCGCGTCCCCGCCGTCGCGCTCGCGCACCAGATGGTCAAGGAGGGCAAGCTCGGGCGGATCTACCACGTCCGCGCGGCCTACCTCCAGGACTGGGGCGGCCCCGAAACCCCGCTCTTGTGGCGCTTCAAGGGCAAGCAGGCCGGCTCGGGCGCGCACGGCGACCTCAACGCCCACATCGTCGACATGGCCCGGTTCATCACCTGCGACGAGATCACCGAGGTCACCGGCGCGATCAAGGAAACCTTCATCAAGCAGCGCGAGATCATCGAGTCCGGCGGGAAGAACTCCATCAGCGCCAAGGCCGGCTCGGGCGCGAAGAAAAAGAAATACGGCAAGTCCACCGTCGACGACGCGCTCTTGTTCCTCGCCAAGTTCAAGAAGGGCGCCGTCGCCTCGTTCGAGGCCTCGCGCCTCGCGACCGGCGACAAGAACGCCAACCGCATCGAGATCCACGGCGAGAAGGGCGCGATCAAGTACAACTTCGAGCGCGCTAACGAGTTGGAGTGGTACGACAACACCCTGCCCGGCCGGGAGCAGGGCTGGTCGACCATCAACGTCACCCGCGGCGACGACGGGCACCCCTACGTCGGCAACTGGTGGCCCGCGGCGCACATCATCGGCTACGAGCACACGTTCGTGAACATGGCCGCGGACATGTTCAACGTCCTGGGCAACAAGAAGCCGGTCGTGCCGCTGTGTGATTTCCAGGACGCGTACGAGACCCAACGCGTGCTCGAAGCGGCCGTGCTCGCGGCGGACAACCGCTGCCCGATCAAGATGAGCGAGGTGAAGTAAGCGGCCGCCACGTCAACTTGACAGTTGATGCTCACCGGCTACATTATCCGGCTCGGCGTCACTGCCGGCTAGCGATCGCAGGTCCCCTCTGGGGGCGTAGCTCAATTGGTTAGAGCACCGGCCTGTCACGCCGGAGGTTGCGGGTTCGAGTCCCGTCGCCCTCGCTGAATCACAAACGCCCGCCACAGCCGTGGCGGGCGTTTGTGTTTGCGCGCGGGCTTGGTCGGTCTTGCTGCTTTTGCCTGTGGTGGCATCACCGTCCCGCCCGTCACCGATTTGCGCGAGGCTCGACGATAGGCGCAACGCCCATCCCACAAGAAAGTGCCTCACGCGCGCGGGACCACCTCGCGGGATCGCCGTATCCATTAGACTTCGTGTTTCTCACAACGCAGCATCGACCGCACAAGGACACAAGCACATGGCAATCAGAGTCGGCGTCATCGGGTTGGGGTTCATGGGCCAAACGCACCTGGACGCGTACGCCAGGCTCGACGGCGTGGAGGTCGTCGCGCTGGCCGACCGCGACCCGGAACGACTCGAGGGCAAGCAGCAGGCGGCGGGCAACATCGATGGCGCGAACGAGGGCGGCTTCGACTACAGCAAAGCGAAGAAGTACACCGACGCTGCCGACCTCATCGCAGACGCCGACGTGGACGCGGTGGACATCTGCCTGCCCACGCCGGCCCACGTGCCGTTCGGGCTCAAGGCGATCGAGGCGGGCAAGCACCTGCTGCTCGAAAAGCCGGTCGCGCGCACCTACGCGGATGCGATGAAACTGGTCGAGGCCGCCGAGGCCAGCGACAGGGTCGTGATGCCCGCGATGTGCATGCGGTTCTGGCCGGGCTGGGTCTGGCTCAAGCAGGCGATCGACGCGGGGACCTACGGCGGCGTGCTCAGCGCGACCTTCCGCCGCGTGGCGTCGCACCCCAAGGGCCCGTTCTACGCCGACGGCGAGCAGAACGGCGGGGCGGCGCTGGACCTGCACATCCACGACGCCGACTTCATCCAGCACCTGTTCGGGATGCCGGCTTCGGTCACGAGTTTTGGCTATTCGAGCCCAACCAGCGCCGTCGATCACATCAGCACGCACTACGCGGTCGCCGGCGTGCCGATCGTTCGGGCCGAGGGCTCGTGGGCCATGGCCGACGGCTTTTCGTTCCGCATGTCGTACACGGTAAATTTCGAACAAGCCACCGCCGTCTTCGACAGCGCCGCACACGACGCGCTCAGGCTCAGCCACGCCGGCGAAACCAAAGCGGTCGAGCTGGAATCCGGCATGGGCTACGACCACGAGATCGCCTACTTTGTCGATTGCGTCAAGCACAACCGCAAGCCGCGGCGCGTGACGATGCGCGACGGGGCGGAGGCGGTCCGGCTGATCGAGGCGGAGGTCCAGAGCGTGAAGAGCGGCGGCCCGGTGTCGCTGGGCTGAGCCGACGAGCGGCTTGAGTAAACAGGAGGGAACTCGCCGATCGCAACGCCGACCGCATCAACCTGTTACCTCGGCCTGGACCTGGGCGGCACGCGGATCAAGGCGGGCCTGCTCGACCCGGCGTGCCACGTGCTCGCCAGCACGGTCGATCCGACACCGACCGACAGCCGGCCGGAGGTGGTCGTCCGGGTGATGAACCAGGTCGCCCAGCGCTTGGTGCGAGACGCGGGTCGGCGCTGGGATCAGGTCGGCGCGGTGGGCATCGGCGTGCCGGGGCTGATCGACAGCCGGACGGGCATCGTCAAGGCCTGCGTCAACCTCAAGGGCTGGAAGGACGTCGCGCTGCGTGAACTCGCCGGCCAAGCGATGGGCCTGCCCGTGACGGTGGACAACGACGCGAACGCGGCGGCCTTCGGCGAGTTCTCCATCGCGCTCAAACGCAACGCCGGGCTCCACCACCTCGCGCTGGTCACCCTCGGTACGGGCGTCGGCTCGGGCATCGTCCTCAGCCGGCGGGTGTTCCACGGCGGGGGCGGGCTCGCCGGCGAGGTCGGCCACATGATCGTCGAGCCCGGCGGGCGCCTGTGCGCCTGCGGCCAGCAGGGCTGCCTCGAGCAGTACGCCTCCGCGACCGCCATGGTCCGGCAGGCCACCGAGCTGATGGAAGCGGGCAAGCGCTCGCTGCTCGAGCAGTGCCTGGCCGACGGCACGCTCTCGACGCGCACGATCTTCGACCACGCCGAGCAGGGCGACCTGCTGGCCCAGCGCCTGGTCGAGGACCTCGCCGGCTACCTCGCCGTCGCGTGCATCAACCTCTGCCGGGTGATCGACCTGCAGGCGATCGTCATCGGCGGGGGCGTGGCGAACGCGGGCGAGCTGCTGCTGAATCCCCTGCGCAAGGCCTTCGCTGAGCAGAACTGGGGCATCGCCGGCGGCATCCAGCCGACGCTCAACGCGACCGAGCTGGGCAACGACGCCGGCTTCATCGGCGCCGCCGCGCTCGCGATGACGGGCAACGGCGACGGGCAGTTCGCCGGCCCTCTCTGACGGTGACCGTGGCTGACCGCGTTATCTCGACTGAAACATGGGGATTGAACATATAACCCTATATGGTTATCCTGTGGGCAGTCCAGTCTGTGTCTTGGAGGAGGAGCGGGTCATGAAAAACTTCAAATCATTAAATTGCAGCGTTTTATGCGCGATGTTGGTGGCCGTCGCGTTTGTAGCGAGCGTGGGCCTTGCAGCGTCCGCCCAGATCAATCTCGAGCCGGTTACCATCACCGTCCTGCCCGATTCGCCGACGCCGGCCGACTCGGTCGTGATCCGCCACGACCTGACCTTTAACACCGGCGGCTACCGGATCGGCGGGTCGGCAGTCACGTTCGTCGCACCCGATCGGTTTGTCATCGACGTATTCGTCCAAGGCCCCGACCCCGGCGACCCGGTGACGCAGGCCATTACGTTTCTCCAACTCGATTCGGACCTCGGTGCGTTGCCCGCGGGCGACTACCCATACACCTCCCGGCTTGTTACGATCCCACGCTCACAGTTCCCCGACCCGCCGACCGAGGCGATCTTCCAGCAGTTCCCCCCGGCGACGCGGGCCGGCACGTTCACCGTAGTCCCCGAGCCCGCCACGCTGACGCCCTTCGTGCTCGGCGGCTGGGCCCTCACCCGACGGCAGCGACAACCTTGAAAACCATCGAAGACTCCCTCGCGTTCTGTTCCTGGTCCACCCAGCCCAAGTGCCCCAACTGCCTGACCGCCAACGCGCAGGCCATCGGCATCAGCCGGGTCCAATTGCACCTCAACCCGATCTTCGAACAGCCCGACGACTGGGCCGACGCGGGCCGCAAGCTCGCCGACGCCGGCGTCACGATCGTCTCGGGCATGTTCACGCCCAAGGGCGAAGACTACTCCACGCCCGCGACGATCCGCGAGACCGGCGGGGTCGTGCCCGACCACACCTGGCAGGACAACCTGGTCGCCTTCCACGAGACCGCGCGCGTCGCCAAGGCCCTGTCCCTGCCCGCCGTCTCGTTCCACGCCGGCTTCATCCCCGAGGACGACGCCGAGGTCCACGACAAGCTCGTCGAACGCCTGCAGCAGCTCGGCGACATCCTCAAGGACACCGCGGGCGCGGACCTCTTGCTCGAAACCGGGCAGGAGACCGCCGAGTCGCTGGACCGGTTCCTGAGTGCCGTGGACCGTGACAACGTCGCGGTCAACTTCGACCCGGCGAACATGATCCTCTACGGCATGGGCGACCCGATCGCCGCGGTCGCCAAGCTGCTGCCGCGCATCCGCCAGGCCCACATCAAAGACGCCACCGCGCCGCCGTCGCCCGGCGAATGGGGCGCGGAAGTCGCCGTCGGCACCGGCGAGGTGAACTGGGAGGCGTTCTTCAAGACGCTCAAGCAGGGCGGTTACCAAGGCGACCTGGTCATCGAGCGCGAGGCCGGCGACGACCGCATCGGCGACATCAAACAGGCCGCAGCATACGTCCCGCAGTTTATGGGGTAAGGCGTTCCTGCAGATTGCGTATGAAAGCGGCGGCCTACGGACGGCCGGACGCAGACTGAAATTTGTACCGGGCGTTTTTCTCTCGTCCGGCGTCCGTAGGCCGCCGGCTATTGAGTCGGCCGATTCGGAAGAAGTCTCTGGACATAAAAACCCCGCCAATCACGGCGGGGTTTCTTGTTGTCTCAACTGATTTGTGTCTTACTTAAACACGCTGTCGTCCTGCGGGTCCGGCCGGCCTTCGGTGACGCCGCCGCCGGCGGGCGCGCCCTCGTCCACGGCGGGTCGGCTGGGCGCGGGCGCCGGTGCCGCGGCGCCCGCGTTGTCCGCGGCCTTGACCAGGAAGATCTCGACGCGGCGGTTGGCCTGGCTGCGGCCGCGTGCGTCGTTGGGCTCGATGGGTTGCGTCTCGCCGCGACCGCCGGAGACCACCCGGCTTGCGCTCACGCCGTTGGCGATGAGCACACGGGCGACGGCGTCGCCGCGGTTGCTCGACAGCCCGCGGTTGTCGATGTGCTGCTGCTTGCCCAAGGCCGAGCGGACCGGCACCGCGTCGGTGTGGCCGATGACCTGGATGTCGAACTTGCTCGCCGCGTTGCTATTGAGCACGCCCGCCAGCCGGCCGAGCGCCGCTTTCGCCGCGTCGTTGACGTCGGCCTTGCCCAACGCAAACGTCAGGTCGCTGCGCAGCCGGATCATCCCCCGCGCCTCGTCGTAAATCATCAGGTCCGCGTTCGCCGCCGCCAGGTCTCGCAACGCGTCGCTCACCTCCGGCGGCAGACCATTGACGATCACGATCGGCTCGGCGCCCGTCGCGTTGTCCAGCTCCGCCCGCAGCGCCGCGAGCTGGGCCCGAAGCGCCGCGACGTTCTGCTGCTCCTCGGCGAGCCGCTGACGCAACGCCGCGTTTGCGCCGCTCTGGTCCTGCATCGCCGCGATCTGGGCGTCTTTTTGCGCGATGGTCTGCTTCAACAGCGCGACCTCCTGCTCGAGCTCGACCCGCCGCTCTTCGAGTTGGCGGTTGATGCGCAGCAGGTCGTCGTGGCTGCCCTGCGAGACGCAGCCCGTGCCGAGCATGGCAGAGGCCGCGAGGAGCAGGGCGGTGGTCAGGGTCTTGGCTCGGATCATGGTCGGTCCTTCGGTTCGTGTGCTAACGTAGTACGGATCGATTCGGTGAGTTTAACGTGTAGCGAGCGGCGGGGGTAATCGGGGCCCGAACCGCGGCCAAGGCGTGGCGACCAACCGCTCCGGGCGCGCTCCAGACGGCCGCATCACCCGATTTGTTATCGGAAGCAACGGCGACCCAGCATGAAACAGCCCGGCCTCACTGTTGTACACGCCGCCGCCCTCCGCGACGCCGCGGGCTTGAACGCCAGGCCGGGGTCGCTGGTGGTGAAAGACGGCCGGGTCCTGGCGGCCGGGGTTCCCGCATCATTGCCGCCAGAACTCGTCTGTCTGGCCGAGGTCATCGATCGACGCGAGAGCCTGCTGCTGCCGGGTTTCGTCAACGCTCACACACACCTGGAACTGACCGACGTCGGGCCGCAACCTTACAACCCGGCGGGTGGGTTCTTGGGCTGGGTGAAATTCCTTCGAGCGAGTTGTCCGAGCCACTTGGCCGGCCGAGGTGAATCGGCGGGACGGGGCGCGATGTTATCGAAACAATCGGGCGTTCAAGCGGTCGGTAACATCGTGCCCGAGGCGTTCTTCGAAGCGGCGCGCATGGATCAAGGTCTGGAGGGCGTGAGCTACCTCGAATTGTTTGGCCTCGGTCCGCCGTTCGACGCCGATGCGATGCAAAGAATCGAAACAGCCATTGTCGGTTTGCAGCCGCACGCGCCGTACTCCGCGGGCCCGGCGATCTACGAGGCGGCAGCACGATCGGGCAAGCCGGTAAGTACTCACCTTGCGGAGACAAAAGACGAGGTCGCATTCGTCAGCTCGTGCTCGGGGCCACATGTCGATTACCTCAAGCAGATCGGCAAGTGGGACGACGGCTTTGCCTCGCACTACGGCCGGGGGCTTTCGCCTGTGCGATGGATGCAGCCGTACCTCAACGCTGCGGCCGCGGACGGCGGCTGGCTCGTTGCGCACGGCAACTACACCGACGATGACGACATCGCGATCCTCGGCGACACCAACACGCACGTGGCGTACTGCCCGATCGCAAGCGAATACTTCGGCCACCAGAACCACCGCTACCGGGACATGCTCGACGCGGGGATCAATGTCTGCCTCGGCACCGACTCGATCGTGTGCGCGTTGCCCGACGACCCGCAGCCGCTTGGGTTGATGAGCGCGATGCGCAGGCTCTATCACCGCGACCAAACGAACCCCGAAACCCTGCTCGCGATGGCGACGATCAACGGCGCGAAAGCATTGCGGTTTGATCGCGCCTTCGCGACGCTTGGCAGCAACGCACCGGCCGAGTTCGCGTGCATCAAGATCGATACGGACAGCCCGGTCGATCCGCTCAAGCAGGTATTGACCAGCCAGCAGCCGGTCGAGGCGTTATCGTTTAAGGTTCCACAATCCGCTTGATTGAAAGGAAGTTTGTGACAGACAGCATGCCAACCCTCGGCTACATCGGCTTAGGGATCATGGGTGCGCCCATGGCGAAGAACCTGCTTGACGCCGGGTATCCGATGGTCGTTTGGAACCGCACGGCGAGCAAGGCGGAGCCGCTCGTGGACGCCGGCGCGACCCTCGCGGACGGCCCCGCGGACGTCGCCAAACGCGGCGCGTCGGTCATCTTTCTGAACGTGACCGACACGCCCGACGTCGAGGCGGTGCTGTTCGGCGACCACGGCGTCGCGTCCGCCGCCAAGCCCGGCACGATCGTCGTCGATCATTCAACGATCAGCCCCGACGCGACGCGCGACTTCGCCGAGCGACTGACCGAGCAGCAAGTGGATCTCGTCGACGCGCCCGTGTCCGGCGGCGATGTCGGCGCGCAGAACGGCACCCTCAGCATCATGGCGGGCGGACGAAGCGACGCGTTTGAGCGCGTCCTGCCGATGCTGCAAGTCGTCGGCAAGAACATCGTCCACCTCGGCGACGCCGGGCTCGGCCAGGCGTGCAAGGCGTGCAACCAGGTCGCGGTCGTCACCGCGCTGCTCGGCGTCTGCGAGGCGCTCGCGCTCGCAAAACAAACCGGCCTGAGCACGGACAAAATGATCGAGGTCGTCGGCGGCGGGGCGGGCGGGTCGTGGCAGCTTTCCAACCTCGGGCCAAAGATCGCGCAGGGCGACCACGCGCCCGGCTTCATGATCGACCTGGTCTTGAAAGACCTCAACATCGTGCTCGACACCGCCAAACGCGCCGGGCTGCCCTTGGACACGACCGCGCACGCCGCGGCGCTGTTCCAACAGGTCGCCGAGCAGGGCGGCGGGAAGCTGGGCACGCAGGCGATCGCGAAGGCGCTCGAGTCCGCCGGGGGGTTTGCGTTTGACGGATGAGCCGAAACAACCCGCCGAATCGGCCGAGCCCGAGGGCGCGACGCGGCGCGCGAAAACGACCGGCTTCGCGCTGCTCAACCACCACCTGCGTTACCCAAGCGCCTACGCCTGGCTGCTGCTGTTCTCCGCCCTCGACGTCATCCTCACGTGGATCATCATCAACTTCGGCGGCAGCGAGGCGAACCCCGTCGCCGACGCGGTCATCGACGAATGGGGGCTCGACGGGATGGTCATCTATAAGTTCGTCCTGATCACGGTGTTTATCGTGATCTGCGAGGCCGTCGGTGCGCTGCGCGACACGACCGGCCGGACGCTCTCGCTCCTTAGTATCGCGATCGCGTGCGTGCCGGTGGCGTGGTCGTTGTTCCTGCTCGCCCGCTACGCGTGATGCTGTTGTGGAAAGAGCCGTTATAAAGCTCAGAAGAACGCCGAGTCGCCGCCACGCCGACCGATGTAGGGGCCCTGGTACGTGCCTTGGATCATCTTGTCCAGGCCGTCGAAGGCGTTGTCGGGCTTCCAATTCACCGCGCCGTCACCCATCAATCGGTTGATCCCGGTGATCGGTGGGGTGCGCGCGGTTTCGTTGGGCATCCAATCGTACTCGTTGTACGCCCAGCCGCGGCGCCCGTGGTTGAAACGCCAGGCGCCCAGCGTGCTGTTTTTGTCCGAGCCATCGGTGTACAGGATGTCGGTCATCCACACGCGGTCGGCCCCGCCTGGCTGGCTCTGGACGCAGTGGTCTTCGGCGCCGTTGCGTACCTCGCTGGTCAGCGCGACGCGGTCCACCCCGCCGAAATACCCGTATTGGATCTCGATGAAGGGAAACGTGCGGTTGCGCACGGCGTAAAACTTGTTCATCAGTTCCGCATCGACCTCCGGGCACACCGCGATGCCCGCGCCCTCCAGCGCGACGGTCGGCCCACTAAACGAGGCGATGTAGGGCTGGATGCCCTGGATCGACCAGACCTGTGGCTGGTTGGGCCGGTCGTCTTTCTTGGCGATGTCGAACGGGTAGATCGTGCCGCGCTCGTGCATCTTCATCACATACATGTCGTTGTCGGCGGCGTACGCGGTGTTGGCAACGCCCATCTGCCCGAGGTTCGACGCGCACATCGCCTGGCGGGCCGAGGTCTGCATCGCGCCCAGCGCCGGCAGCAGCAGCGCGATCAACAGGGCGATGATGCTGATGACCACCAGCAATTCGACCAGCGTGAAGGCCCTGGCACGGATCATGGACTCGCCTCGGTACGGCACCTGTTCGTTATGCCGCCATCATATTTGACGGGCCGGGCGTGACAAGACTCACGCGGCAATTTTGTGGATCAGGCGGCACGACGCCGGCGTGGCCACGGCAGGCATGGTGTACGGCGAGATGGTCGAACGCGGAGCGATGCTCGGCGATCACTGACGCGTGTTGCGGGTGTACACCTTCTGCTCGACGCCGCGGACGCCCATCTTGTTGGCGACCCAGGGCAGCAACTCGCGGGTGGAGTCGAGGTCGATGACGTTGTTCCCGCCGGCGACGCCGAGGGTAGAGGTGATGTAGATCGCGGGAGTGGGCGCGCCGGTGATACGGTTGTTGCGCAGCGTGATGTCGCGGTGCAGGCCCGCGGGCGCCACCTCGCCGTTGCCGGCGATGGCGTAGACGGCGATGGCGACGCTGCGTGGCGCGAGGATCGTGTTGTTCTCGATCAGCAGGCGGTCGGTCGCCCCCGCTTCAAGCCAGTCGAACTCGGGCGCGACCTTGATCGCCTCGCCCCAGTTGTCGCGCAGGGTGTTGCCCGCGATGACGCCCTGGCCGGCCTTGACGATGATGCCCCGGCTGCGGTTGGGGCCGACCTCGCAATCGATGACCTTGAAGCCGTCGCCTTTGCGGTCCGCCGATCCGATGACGCTGCCCCGCATCAACTCGACGTCACGGTCCAACTCGACGTAGTAGGCCCGCCCGGTCCTTGCCGTCTTGCGCTTCACGTCGCCGATCAGGTCTTCTTGGGCGATGAATCGTTTCTCGTCGGCGGTCAGCAGGGCGGCGGACTGCACGATGCGCACGGTCGCGGGCTCGAGGCGTCGGCCGTCATGCGTGATCAACTCGACGCGGTCCCCGGCTTTCAGGTCCGGCGGCCCGTCGTTTTTCGCAACGATCCGCAGCGCGTTGCCCTCGGACGCAACGACCAGGTGATAGTCGGTATTGATCGCGATGCCGTCGTCACCCATGTATTTCGCGACACAGGACTTGTAGATCGGCCCGACGATCGCGTGCTTGGAATGGAACGCGTCGGCGTTGAGGCTGCGCAGCCGGCGGTGCCCGCGCGGCTTGAGGTCGTCGCCCGGGGGCCGGCGATCGACGACGCAGCCGCGGTACTCGCTGCCGACACAGTTCGTCTCCGCGAAGCCGAACGTCGTCGAGCTGTACACCGTCACGCCGTCGAACTCCAACGCGACGCAGTTGTCGGCGAAGACGGCGTGCGGGATCGAGCCATCGGGCGCGTATTCCGACGCGATCACGACGATGTCACCGACCGATTCATCCGCCATATCGGACAGGTAGTGCGAGGGCTTGGTCACTCGCAGGCGGTTGTCGCCGAGCTTATCGACGCCGATGCCGTGGTAGGTGTAGGTCTTGAGTGCCTCGGTATCGCCGTCGAAGATCTCGTACTTCCATGCCTTAACGGCAGAGGCACGCGGGTAGCCATCGAAGAGTTGGATGGTGTGCCTGCGTTTGTCGCCCGAGAGCTCGACGATCCGGCCCTGGGTGAAAGGCAGCGGGTCGTAATCGATCGTTAGCCCGCGGATCGTGAGGTTGTTGCAGTTGGCGATCGAGATGGCACGCGTCGTCTGCGTGCAGACCAGCTCGACGTCGTTCGCGATGATCTCGACGTCGCGGAGGTGGCTCAGCCGCAGGTGTTCTTTCTTGTAGGGAGCGACGTAGTAGCGCCCCGGCGGGATCGTCACCTTTTTCGCGCCTGCGCTCAGCTGCTGGTTGAGCCACTGCGGCAGCGTGCGGTTGGGCCGGTCGGCCGAGCCGGGGTCGAGCTCGGCGTGCGACGGCGCCGCGACGAGCAACAACAGACACAGGCCCGCCAGCGCCAAACGGCGGAGCCTGCACACCTCGGTCGCGTTGGTCTTCGTTCGGCATCGCATGGAGTTTCCTTTGTTCGTCGCGGTCGGCTTGTAGGGCGTCGCCCACCCCCGCGGCATTGGCAACGCACGCACCATCGACCCGCTACGCCACCCCGTCGGCGGGCACGCCCGCCGTCCCGGCGCCGCCCGGCTTGCATACGTGTGCCAAGCGATGCGGTCTTCCCACGTTATCGGCGGGCCGGGGTCCGATATCAAGCGCCGTGTGAAAAACACGCGCTGCCGCGTTCAGGCGTATGCGACGCTACACTCTAATCCTAGGCACGCCCACGAAGGATCGATCGCTGATTCTCGATTGCAGCCGCGCAGTAGCACCCGATCGATACGACCGCGATAACCCGATCAGCCCTTATGCGCCTGCTTGGCCCACGAGTCCTTGAGCGTGACCGTGCGGTTGAAGACAAGCTTCCCGCCGGCCTTGTCGCTGTCCGGATCGAGCGTGAAATAGCCCACACGCTCGAACTGGATCGGCTCGCCGACCTGCGCGTCCGCGAGCGCGGGCTCGGCCACCGCCTTGGTGACCACAAGCGACGCCGGGTTCAGGTTCTCGCGCCAGTCGCGGCCCGCGTCTTTGCCTTCATTCGGGTCGTCGGTCATAAACAAGCGATCGTAGAGGCGTGCTTCGATCTCGACGCCGTGCCGGGCGCTCACCCAATGGATCGTGCCCTTGACCTTGCGCACCTTGCCCTCGGCGTCGGGCGGCGGGTTGTCGCCACCACGCGTCTGCGGGTCGTACGTGCAACGCAGTTCGACGACCTCGCCCGCGTCGTCCTTCACGACCTCGTTGCACGTGATCCAGTAGCCGTAGCGCAGCCGGACCTCGCCCCCCGGCTTAAGCCTGAAAAACTTGCGGGGCGCGTACTCCATGAAGTCTTCGCGCTGGATGTAAAGCTCCTTGCAGAACTGGACCGAGCGCGTCCCCGCCGAGTCGTCCTCGGGGTTGTTGACCGCTTGCATGTCTTCGACCTGGTCGTCGGGGTAGTTCGTGATAACGACCCTGATCGGGTCGATCACGACGCTTCGGCGGAGCGCGACCTTGTTGAGGTCTTCGCGGATGCAGTTTTCTAACAGCGCGATCTCGATCGTCTTGTGCCGGCGGGACATCCCCACCGTGTTCACGAAATTCCGCAGCCCCGCGGGCGTAAAGCCCCGGCGGCGCAACCCAGCGAGCGTCGGCATCCGCGGGTCGTCCCAGCCCGCGACCCTGCCCTCCTCGACCAGCGCGAGCAGGTTGCGCTTGCTCATCATCGTGCCCGACAGGTTGAACCGCCCGAACTCGATCTGACGCGGGTGATGCGTGACGCCCTGCGGCGACCCGCCCAACGCGTCGATCTGATTAATGAACCACTCGTACAGCGGCCGGTGCGCCTCGAACTCCAACGAGCACAGCGAGTGTGTCACGCCCTCGATCCAGTCCGACTCGCCGTGCGCGTAGTCGTACATCGGGTAGATGCACCACGCCTTGCTCGTGCGCGGGTGCTCGGCGTGAAGGATACGGTACATCACCGGGTCCCGCAGCAGCATGTTCGGCGACGCCATATCGATCTTCGCCCGAAGCACCTTGCTCCCGTCCGGGAACGCGCCCGCCTTCATCTGCGCGAACAGGTCGAGGTTCTCCTCGACCGACCGCCCGCGGAACGGCGAATCCTTGCCCGGCTCGTTCACGGTCCCCCGGCTCGCGCGCATCTGCTCAAGCGTCTGATCGTCCACGTACGCCAGCCCGTTCTTGATCAGCAGACACGCCCACTCGTACAACCGATCGAAATAGTCGCTGGCATAGTACTCGTGCTCGCCCCAGTCGAAGCCCAGCCACCGGATGTCCTGCTTGATCGCGTCGATGTAGCGCTGCTCTTCCTTGACCGGGTTGGTGTCATCGAAGCGCAGGTGGCAGCGCCCGCCGAAGTCGCGGGCGATGCCGAAGTTCAGGCAGATTGTCGTCGCGTGGCCGATGTGCAGGTAGCCGTTGGGCTCGGGTGGGAAGCGCGTCACCGGCGCGGCGTGCTTGCCGGTGCGATGATCCTCGGTCACGATCTTCCGCAAGAAATTGTCTTCGGCCGGCTCGGTGGTTTTCGCGTCGTCACTCATGGCGTAGCATTCTACTGAAAGTCGGGATCGAACCGCAGAGGCGCGGAGGGCGCGGCGTAACGCCAAACGTAGAGGCTGCATAAGGCCATTAGCAATGGCAGCAGCGTTCTTTAAGTCGTGTCTTGAGATAGATCGTTCCGGACCAGCCTCCTTGTCTTCCTCAGCGACCTCCGCGCCTCCGCGGTTAAAAAATCATACGGTGAACCCGCTACAATCCTTGCCCTATGACTTTCACCGCAGACAGACCCGTCGTCACCCGCTTTGCGCCCAGCCCCACCGGCGCGCTGCACATCGGCGGCGCCCGCACCGCGCTGTTCGCCTGGGCCTACGCCCGCGGCCATCACGGCAAGTTCATCCTCCGCCTCGAAGACACCGACAAAAAACGCTCGAGCGTCGAGTCGGCCCGCGGCATCGTCCGCGACCTCAAGTGGCTCGGGCTGAACTGGGACGAAGGGCCGAGCGGCGACGAAGGCGCCGACCCCTACGCCGACCAGGTCGGCGACAACGGCCCTTACACCCAGAGCCAGCGCGCCGAGCAGGGCCTGTACGACCACTATATTGCCCTCCTGCTCGACGCCGGCGAAGCGTACGAAGACGACGGCGCGGTCCGCCTGAAGATGGGCGCCCACCGCGGCGATCTCGCGTTCGACGACGCCGTGTTCGGCCGGGTCGAAGTGAAGGCCGACGACAACGAAGACTTCGTCATCCGCAAGGGCGTCGAGGGTGGCCGGCTGCCCACGTTCCACTTCGCCGTGGTCTGCGACGACGCGCTGATGGGCGTCACCCACGTCATCCGCGGCCAGGAACACCTCAGCAACACAACCAAGCACGCCGCGATCTACGACGCGCTCGCGAAGATCACCGCCGACGCGGTGACATGGGCGCGACCGGTGTGGGTGCACACGCCTTCGATTATGAATCCCGGCGGGTCGAAGATGAGCAAGCGGGATAAGGCGAAAGCGGCACGCGAAGCGGCGATTGACTCAGAAATTGATAAAGATGATTTGATAGACGGTGCAATTCGATTTGATGGACAAGTCCAAGTATTAGCAAGCATGCGGACTGGAGAATCGAAAAAGACTGAGCATCTATCTAGTGACATCGACGAATTTCTCAATAAAAGCAACGACGACAATCGTATTGCGAAAGCAATAGCGGGGTTTCTCGGAATCACACTGCCGGAAATCGAAGTCGACGACTTCCGCCGCTCCGGCTACCTCCCCGGAGTCTGCCTGAACTACATCGCCCTGCTCGGCTGGAACCCCGGCAACGATGTCGAACGCTTCGACCTCGACTTCCTCTGCCAGCACTTCGACTTCAACCGCGTCGGCAAGGCCAACTCCACGTTCGACCGCGACAAGCTGCGGCACTTCAACGGCGACACGATCCGCTCGCTGCCCGCGGACGACTTCGCCTGCCTGCTCGCGGATTACGTCAAGGCCTACCGCCCCGATTGGGAGCAGGCCGGCGTCTTCAACGGCGACGACTGGCAAACCTTCTGCGCCGCGGTGCAGGAGCGCACCGAGACGCTGCCCGACCCGTTGAACGCGAACGCGTACCTGATCGCCGACGACGAATCGATCGGCTACGACTTTTCGCCCAAGCCCGTGCGCAAGGCGATGACCGGCAGCGACGGCCAGGGCATCAAGCTGCTCGAAGCACTACGCGTCAAGTTTGATACCTTACCCGAAGAAAACTTCGGTACCGCCGCCCACCAGGCCATCGAACAAGCCGCGGAAGCATCCGGGATCAACATGGGCAAGTACGCCCAGCCCGTACGCATCGCGGTGTCCGGCGGCCCAGTGACCCCGCCGATCGACGTCGTGCTCGACCTGCTGGGCAAGTCATCGACGCTGCACCGCATCGACCGGTGCCTGGAACAAGCCAAGGCGCACCTCGCCACACAGAAGTAGGACAGGCATTCCTGCCTGTCGCTCGGCGTCGCCGAGATACAAACACGCCATCAGGCCTACGCCTGTTGACAGGCAAGAATGCCTGTCCCACCGAAAGACCCCATGCAATACTGGCTGATCAAATCCGAACCCGGCGCCTGGTCGTGGGACGACCAGATGAACGCCCCGAAGAAGTCCACCGAGTGGGACGGCGTCAAGAACCACCAGGCCAACAACAACCTCAAGGCCATGAAGAAGGGCGACCGCTGTTTCTTCTATCATTCGGTGAAGGAAAAGACGATCGTCGGCGTCGTCGAAGTCGTCAAGCAGTGGCAGGTCGACCCCGAGCATCCCGACGAGCCGTGGGGCTACCCGACGGTGAAGGCGGTCGCCGAAGCCAAGACGCCCGTCACCCTCGCGGACATCAAGGCCAAGGCGTCACTTAAGGACATGGTGTTGGTCAAAAACTCGCGCCTGAGCGTCCAGCCGGTGAGGGCGAGCGAATGGAAGACCGTCTGCAAGATGGCGGGGATCTGATCACAGTGCGATGTTCGATGTGCGATGTGCGATGTATCGCGGTTGAACGCTTGAGCTTTGACTTACATCGGACATCGAACATCGGATATCGAACATGTCACTGATTGTTACCGGCAGCGTCGGCATCGACACCGTGGAAACCCCCGACGGGCAAAAAGCCGATCAGGTGCTCGGCGGGTCGTCGATCTACTTCGCCGCGGGCGCGTCGTTCTTTACCAAGGTCCGCCTGGTCGCCGCGGTCGGCGAAGACTTCCCCGGCCACTTCCACGAGCAATTCAAGCAATTCAATGTTTGCACCGAGGGGCTGGAACAACGCGTGGGCAGCAAGACCTTCCGCTGGCACGGGCGCTACCACGAGAACATGAACGACCGCGACACGCTGGAGGTCCACCTCAACGTGCTCGGCGAGGCGCTGCCGCCGGTGCCCGAGGCGTACCGCGACTCGAAGTACATCTTCCTCGCCAACACGCACCCGGCCGGCCAGCTCGCGCTGCTCGAACAGTTCCCCGACCGCAAGCTTGTTGTCGCCGACACGATGGACCTGTGGATCGAGACCGAGCGTGACCGCTTGGTCGAGCTCTTGGGCAAGATTGACGGCTTCGTGCTCAACGACTCGGAAGCGAAGATGCTGACCGGGGAGAACAACGTGATCCGCGCGGCGGACAAGGTGCTGTCGATGGGCCCGACGTTCGTCGTCGTCAAGAAGGGCGAGCACGGGGCGGTCCTGCGACACAAGGACGGCACGGGCGTGCTCCCGGCGTACCCCGCGGACAACGTCGTCGACCCCACCGGCGCGGGCGACTCGTTCGCCAGCGGCATGATGGGCTACCTCTCGTCGGTCGATGATGTGTCGGTGTCCGCGATCAAACGCGCGATGGCGTACGGGACGGTCGTCGCCAGCTACACGATCGAGAAGTTCTCGACCGACCGGCTCGCGGAGATCGAACGCAAGCACATCGACGAACGCCTCGAAACCTACGGCGGACACATGAACATCGGCGCGGGGATTTAAGACTTCATCTCACGCTGAGGCGCAAAGGCGCGGAGATAGGGCAATGTGCTAAAGCTTGTCCGTTGTAACTCCGCGCCTCTGCGCCTCTGCGTGAAAATTGAATTACGAGCAGACTTGCGAAAAGCGGGAACAACCCGCTGCCTGCACGACAAAATTTTGCATATTTTATTTAGAAAACACTTTGTGTTTGGCGATGACTCGATAAGATTGAAATAGACAACCTGAACTAGGCGGCTTGCCAAGGGACCCGATCCAACCGTTATTTTCCTACCTCCTTCCTTCCCTCCCTCGCAGCTCCCCCCGACAACTTGAGTTTTGCCCTGGCGGTTCATCCCGGCGGGGCCTCGCCAGCGACGGCGTCGCATCGGCTGTGCCATACGTATTGAGGCAGGGCCGGGGCGCGTCCATGGGGCATGTGCATACCAGGCCAGGCGGTGCACACGCCAAGTTTAAGGCGGGGCTAACGCGTGCGTGGCCGCCGATGGTGGCCGCCAGGGTTTTCTTTCAACTGCCCCCGGTGCGCCCGCGACGCGGGACGCGTGGGTCCCGCGCCCGGGCGGACGGTTCGAAAGGAGCCCACCATGCCCGACACGACCCCCGACCCTCAGGCCCCGCTATCGCAGCGCCCGACCGTCGACCTGCACGACGACGGACCGCGCGATCCTTGGTGGCGCTGGATCATCGACCGCAACCCGATGTTCCTTGTCAGCGGCGTGTTCATGCTCGCCGGGTGTTTCCTTGTGAGCCGGCACATCCATGCGGTCGACCCGGCGGAGGTGGGCGAATCAAAGCTCGTCTTCATGCTCGTCGGCCTGCTGGTTGTGCTTAACGTCTACGAGTTCGCGGTGATCGGCCTGGGGCTGGCGCTGGCCAAGACGCGCACGCTCGTGCGTGACGCCCGGCACCTGCTCGGCCTGGCGCTGCTCCTCTTAATCGACGCGGCGTTCGTCTACACCGAGTCGGGCATCGCCAGCCCCGGTGTGGGCGTCGCGATCGCGGCGGTGGCGACGCTGCTCGGCGTCGGCAAGGTCGGACTGGTGCTGCGGTCCTTGCGCATCCACGCGTCGTGGCCGGCGCTGGCGGTCGCGACGCTCGCGCTTGGCGCGATGTACGGCTCGCCCGTCGTCGTCCGGTCGATCGCGTCGGACGGCTTTCTCACCCAGCCCCAAGCGATGGCGGTGTGGTGCGGGCTCGGGGTGGTCGTCGCGCTTTACGCGGTGCCGCTGCGCTGGGTGAAGTTCGGCGTCGCGTACTCGGCCGACCACCGGCAGCTGCAGCGCTTGGTCGCGGGGGGTTTGATCGTGCTGCCGGTCGTTTCGCTGATCGGCCACGCGGCCGCGGCGCTGTGGGTGTACGAGAACGCGTTCGAGCCGGCGATGCTGTCGCCGGTGCTGCTGGGGTTGGCCGCGGTGATGCTGCGTCACCACCGCGCGCTCGGCGGCGGGCGGCCGACGGCCCACGCGGCGACGCTGGTGGTCGCGTCCGCGGTCGTAGCGAGCCTGATGCCGGGTGAGGCGCTGATCGCCGAGTCGTCGGGCTCTACGTGGTTCGCCTTTTCGCCGTTGCGTGGCGTACTGATCGTTTCCCCGCTCTTGCTCTGCTGGGGCTGGTGGGTGAGCGGGCGTCGGTTAACGGGGCTTTGCAACAGTGTGCTGCCGTGGCTCGCCGCGGCGCTGGGCCACACGCCGGGCGCGATGCTCGCTCACGCGCGATGGCTGTACCGCTGGGGCTACGACTGGGTGTTAACGATCGTGCCGACCAACCGGCTGGGATGGGGCGCGCTCGCGATCGCGTTGGCGTTCGCGTGTTTGGCGGTGGGCGGCGTGGTGAGCTGGTTGCGTCGGTCGCGTGAGCGGGCGCGGGCGGTGGTCAGCGAACTCTTGGCCGGCCCCGCGTGATGGGATCATTCCCGCGTCCCGGCGGGCCTCCTCCACCGGCCGGGGCGTATTTTCCACGACTTCGGGGTGCGTCGGTGCGTGGCCGGCGCAGACGGCAGGCCCGCGGATCGGCGGGCTTGCTGTCTTGTTTTGTTGTTCAAGCCCGGCCCTTGCGGGCCTGGCGCTAAACGATGACGAACTCACACGCCCGCGGTTTGCTGACTCACCGCCTCCCGTCCGACCGAGATGTACGTGAACCCTTCTTCGCGCATCGTCTCGGGGTGGTAGAGGTTCCGGCCGTCGAACACGATCGGCGTGCCCATGCGTTTGCGCATCTGCTCGAAGTCGGGTTGTTTGAACTCGGACCAGTCGGTGCAGATGACCAGCGCATCCACGCCGTCGAGCATCGCGTACATGTCCTCGCTGTAGGCGATGCGGTCCTTCATGCCGTGGTCCTGGCACGTTTCGTGGGCGACGGGGTCGTGGGCGGTGACCGTCGCGCCGCGTTCGAGCAGGGCGTCCATGATCGTCAGCGACGGCGCTTCGCGGATGTCGTCGGTGCCGGGCTTGAAGGCGATCCCCCAGACGGCGATCTTCTTGCCGCTGAGGCCGGCGTCACCGAAGTGCTTGTCGAGTTTCTCGATGAACCGGCCGCGCTGGTCCTGATTGACGGCGTGGACGGAGGTGAGCAGCGGCGTGGGGTGCCCGCACTCGTCGCCCATGGAAATACATGCGAGCACGTCCTTGGGGAAGCACGACCCGCCGTAGCCCAGGCCGGGGTACAGGAACTTGTTGCCGATGCGGGTGTCGGAGGTCATGCCGCGCCACACCTCGTCGACGTCGCTGCCGTAGGCCTCGCAGAGCGTGGCGATCTCGTTGATGAAGCTGATCTTGGTGGCGAGCATCGCGTTGGCGGCGTACTTGACCATCTCGGCGGAGGGGATGTCCATGACGAAGATCGGGTGGCCGTTGCGCGTGAACGGGTCGTAGAGCTTGCGCAGCCGGTCGCCGGTGCCCTCGTCTTCGGCGCCGATGACGACGCGGTCGGGCTTGTTGAAGTCGTTGATCGCGGCGCCTTCCTTGAGGAACTCGGGGTTCGAGCCCATCTTGAAGGGTTTGCTGGTGTGCTTGGCGATCTCGGCCTGCACCTTTTTGTTGGTACCGACGGGGACGGTGGACTTGACGACGACGATCTTGGCACGCCGTTCGTTTTCGCCGCCGCCGGTCGCGCCCGGCCCCGCCTCGATCGCCTTGCCGATGTCGGCGGCGGCGGCGAGGACGTACTTGAGGTCGGCCTTGCCCCTCGCGTCGCTAGGGGTGCCGACGCAGATGAAGACGATCTCGGCGGACTGGTAGGCGCTCTTCGCGTCGGTGGTGAAGTGCAGACGGCCGGCCTTGGTGTTGCGCCGGATCATCTCGTCCAGGCCCGGCTCGTAGATCGGTGAGACGCCGTTGTTGAGCTTGTCGATCTTCTTCTGATCGATGTCCAGGCAGGTCACGTCGTTTCCGACGTTCGCAAAGCAGGTGCCGGTCACCAGACCGACGTAACCGGTACCAACCATCGTGATGCGCATCGCAGGTGCTCCCTGATCGTCAACGTTATACGGACCCCGCCATCGAGGGGGTCGCAGTGTAGCTATCTTCGGCTGCTCACGGCCTACGATGCAGTCCGAGCCGGGAAAACCGACGCCCCGTCGGGTTGTCCGGCAGAAGGATTGCCCTAGAATAGCTTGTTTACCCCCGCTCAAGCCCACCACGCGAAGGACGCCGACCATGGCCCGCGAAAAGGTCCCAGAACCTGTTTTTAACACCCCCGACGACCAACTCAACGCCGTCGAGCAGTACAAACTCAACTCCAACGGCGTCGTCGGCGCCCTGCCCGAACACGTCCGCGACCAGTCCGAGGGCAACATCGGCGAGGAGTCCGAACAACTCGCCAAGAGCCACGGGATCTACCTCGAGTACAACCGCGCGCAGACCGGGCGCGAAAAAGACTGGCTGTACATGGTCCGGATCACCTGCCCCGGCGGCGGGTCGTTCAACGCGGACCAGTGGCGCGTCCTCGACCAGATCGCGGATAAATACTGCGACCACAACCCCGACGGCGGCGCCTCGCTGCGGCTCACCACCCGCCAAAACATCCAGTACCACTGGCTCAAAAAGCCCGACCTGGTCAACCTCGTCCAGGACGTCGCGTCCACCGGGTACTACACGCTCAACGGCTGCGGCGACAACGTGCGCAACGTCATGGGCTGCCCGCTAAGCAAGTATTCCAAGGTCTGCGACGCGAACAAGCTCGCGCACCAGTACGGCGAGTACTTCCGCCTGCCCGCCGCGCCGCACATCCAGGTCTTCGCGATCGATCCCAACCACATCGACGACCCCGAACAGCAGTACAGCTACGGGCCCAAGCTCCTGAACCGCAAGTTCAAGATCGCCTTCAGCGCCGTCGTCCGCGACAACGAAGGCAATTATGTCGGCGACAACTGCGTCGAGGCCCGCGCCTGCGAGATCGGCGTCGCCCCCGTCGTGGAAAACGAGAAGGTCATCGCCTACGAGGTCTTCATCGGCGGCGGACAGGGCGAGAAGAACGGCAAGCCGACCTTCGCCGGCATCGCGCTGCCCTTCGCCCGCGTCGCGCCCGACGGCCTGTTCCCCGCGATGAAGGCGATCGTCGATGTCCACAAGCAATGGGGCGACCGCAAGAACCGCGTCTGGGCACGCATGAAGTACGTCGTCCAGAAGCAGGGCATCGCGTGGTACCAGAACCAAGTCAAGGCGCTCGGCGTCGAGTTCGAGCAGCCCGACCCCGGCTTCGACCTCGGCCCGCGCATGCTCCACCACGGCTGGCACGAACTGGAAACCACCGGCAAGCTCGCCTACGGCGCGTACATCGAGAACGGCCGGCTCATCGACACCGACCCGGCGACGGGCAACGGCCGGCAGAAGTCGATGGTCACGCCGCTGCTCGAACAGTTCGGTGCTCAAGTCCTGATCACCGCGAACCAGGACCTGCTGTTTACGGATATCGAGCCGGACGCGAAGCAAGACTTCGAAGCCGCGCTCGCCGAGTACGGCTACGGCAAGCGCAAGGGCAAGGCCTACTCGACCCTGCGCGTGCTCTCGGGCGCGTGCGTCGGCCTGCCGACGTGCCGGCTGGCGTACACCGACTCGGAGCAGTGGGAGCCGCAGTTCCTCGACCAACTCGAAGACGCGGGCTACGGCGAGATGACCGAGTCCATCGGCATCACCGGCTGCGAACGCCAGTGCTTCCGCCCCGGGCTCAAAACCATCGGCTGGGTCGGCCAGGGCCCGGACCAGTATGCGCTCAAGCTCGGCGGCTCGGAAGACGGGCGCTACCAGGGTCAATGGATGATCGGCGTGGACCCGGACAAGCCGGACAAGGGCGAGCAGTGGCTGCTGCGCCGCGTGAGCAAGAAGGACGCGGTTACCGTCACCGCCGCGCTGTTCGACTACTTCAAGGCCAACCAACAAAACGGCGAAGACATGGGCGCATTGATCCGCCGCGTCGGCCAGACCGCGATCATCGACCACCTCCGTTCGCTGCCCGAGGTCGAGCCGCTGTTGAATAAGACCTTCCCCAAGCCCTTCATGCCCTACGACGAGTGCGGCCGGCCGAGGGAAGAAGCGACGGCGTAAGCGGCCCCGTCCTGTTTAACACAAGATCACGAGCACGCGGCGAACAGCCGCGCGGCAAACCGCGAGACACGCTCCCGCGCGGCTGTGAGCCGCGGGGATTGACCACGTATCTTCAGAGATTTCGTTCAACGCGGAGGTGGTGCTTGCGTTCGTCAGGCGATGCGCCTGATGGCGCGTGCGCGAAACGCCAGCGTGGGGACGGGGGTCCCGCACGCCACGTTTTCGTCCACGCTCGTGCTCCTGCGACACGGGCGCACCGCTTGCTGATCGAGAGGCGATTGACATCGCGATCCGCTTGCTTCATGCTTTGCACGGCACGCATCGATCGCGCGGCGGCCGCCCGTCGCATATCGTCCTTCATCTTCTAGGGGTAACGCGATGATCCCGTTCCTGAATAAAAGCCTCGACATGATGGGCAGCGTCTTGTTCCGCGGAACGATGCAGCCGAGGGTCGAGGAGTTCCTGTCGCTGAAGGACCGCGGTTTCGAGGTCACCGACCAGCAGCGGGGCGAGGGCGGGGGCTGGCTGCTTAACCTGCGCCACCCCAAGATGGGCGAGGTTTCGGTCATCAGCCTGAAGGACCCGATGATGCCCCCGCCGTTCCTCATCGGGCTGGACCCCTGGTTGAGCCCGCGTGAGAAGGAAGACGCGCTCGCGTGCGGCTCGATGGTGAGCGTGCGGATGAAGGGCCGCAAAAAGAACGTGCTCAAAGACCGCAAGTCCCTGCTGCGCATGCTCGCGGCGCTGATGGGCCGCGAGGGCGTGGTCTGCCTGGACCACCTGGCCGAGCGCTTCTGGTCGCGCACCGAGCTGCGCGACGAGCTGTCCCACCCCGCGGACCTGGACATCGGCTGCTTGTACACCACGCACATGGTGGCCGCGGAGGGCGACTTCGCAGAAGACGAAGACGTGCCGATCGCCTGGTACCACACCCACGGGCTCGAAGCGCTGGGTATCTGGGACTTCGACATCCTCGCGCCCGGCGAGCCGCACCACCCCGGCTTCTTCGACCACGGCCGGGTCCTCGCGTTCAACATGCTCGCCGGCCGGGTCAAGCCGGGCGCGTCCTGCCTCATCACCAGCAAGGGCGCGGTCGCGCTGATCGACTGCAAACAGTTCCAGTCCAAGGCCGCGGGCAAGTGGACCCAGCTGCGCGACGACGACGAGGACCACCGCGGCAAGCGCGTCGTGCTCTGCGAGCCGGGCGGCAAGCTGTCGCGCCTTATGGGCCGGGGCATCGAGCCCTCGCGCTGGCTGCGCCGGCCGGTGGACGAGACCGCGATGCACTACTTCACCGACGAGGCGTCGCTGCTCATGGCCGACCGGGCCCGCAAGACCTTCGACCACTTCCGCAAGATCGAAGAAGAAACGCGCGAGCTCGAACGCATGGTCATCGTCAAGATCCGCTACGCGGTGGACGGCTCGGACCCGGCCGACCCCGGTTACGAACACATGTGGCACGAGGTCCATGCGCTCGGCGACGGGTCGATCGACGCGACGCTCATGAACCAGCCGCACTCGGTCACCGGCGTCAACGCGGGCGACCGGCGGACGCACGGCACCGACGACCTCTCCGACTGGTCGATCATGTCGCCCCTCGGCATGATCACGCCACGCTACCAGACCCCGCTGCGCCTGTTCCGCGAGAACAAGGACGAGATCCTGACGATGTTGGCCGAGGCGCGCGAGCGGGGCGAGCTTTGATGCTGTTCTTAGAGCAGAGCGATTCAACTCTCTCCTACGGGTGCCACTGACAAGGCTGCTTTGAGCCTTGTCAGTGCTTGCCTCATCGCACTGACAAGCTCCGCGGACTCCGCTTGTCAGTGCCACCCCTGGCGGGCGAGTCGAACCTGTCAGATTCGATCAGAGAGAAAACGTCGACAGGCCATACGACCCCCGCGTGTTACGCGCCGGCTACGGCCCAAGGTGATCAATAGTAGAGACGAGCGCCTCGCACCCGCCTACGCCACCACGTTGATCGTCTGCCCCGGCCCGAGCGGGCGCTGGGTTTGTGACGACTGCTGGACCTCAGCGGCAGAAGCGAGCAGCGACAGCGCCGCGTCGCCCTGGGCCTTGACGTTGTCCAAGGCCTTGCGCGCGACCGCGAACGCGACTTCCTGTTGCACCTGGGCCTGCGACATCGAACTGGCGGCGACGTTAGTCATGTCAGAGCTATCGGCAGGATGGCGTGGCCGAAGCAGGTCCGCGCTTGTTATCGGTCGCGTTTCGGCGCACGCCTCTAATCGATGTCTTCCCTGACCGCCTTCTGCGGCGGGTACTCGACAACGATGCGATAACCGAGCAGCCCGCCGCCATTGTGCTGTCTCTCGATCAGGTCGGCGATCCGCGATCGCACGAGCGCGACCGTTTCCTCGGCGTGGATGAGTTTGCGCTCGAGCGTTTCGAACTGAAAGTCAATCGCTTCCTGTTCGTCGGGGCCGGCCTGTTGCTTGACCGAGAGCAGCCGTTTGAGGGAAGCGTTGACGCTCGTCGCGTGCTGCTCGGCGGCATCGAGCCGCTTTTGCGCGGCCTGCAAGGCGCGTTGTTCGGCGGACTGACGCGCCATCTCGTGCTGGCGCATGTATTCGTCATGCAACGCGGTGAGGATGATCTGCGCGTCGTCGCGGTGCGCGGTGGTGGCGTGGACGTAGATTATCGGGGAGCCTTCGATGTTCTGTACGCCGATCACCTTGTACAGGGCGGAGTGGGCGTCGTCCAGGTCGTTGTCGAACGGCGCGAACCACCGCGTCGCTTGCACGGCGGGTTGGTTCACGACCGCCCGCAGCAATAGCGCGAACGTCAGGCGCTCGACCTCGCGCAACACGGCCGGGCGGAGTTCGTCCGCCGACGGGTGCTCGGGCAGGCCCGTCGCGGGGTCGGTGAGTTCGACGCTCAAGGCCATGTGCGAGACATAAGCCCGCTCTAGCGCGTTGGCGCTGACGAACGTGCGGTCGGCCGCGCGGTGGGTCTGGCAGCCGATCGAAACCGGCACGATCAGCAGGACAAACGACGTCAAGGCCAGGCGGGCGATCGGACGCATCGTGAGGCTCCGGAAAGAAGGGGTAACAGCTTTGATTCCCAGTGTACCTGCCGACGCAGGCCGGGCCGTGGAATCGCCTTGTTTTTCAATATTTTTTCCCTCTTGACGTCGTTGCATGTACGGATATTGTTCGCATATGCAAGGACGTGAACCCCGCCGAGAAGATGGACATGACGAACTGCCTCCCGCCGAGCGCGATTACCGCGACGCGCTGCCCGACGGCCCGGCCCACAAGCGCGGGGCCGGCTTAAACCCCGGCAACCGGTTCGAGGACACGCGCGTCCACGTGCTCGGCGACGCGTTGGACCGCCAGCAGCTCGAACGCCAATGGGAGGGCGAGGACGGCCGGCCCGTCACCGTGCCGTTGACCGTGTACAAGGACCACACGAAGAAGCTGATCAACCGCGTCGCGCCGACGGCGGACGTGCCTTTCGACTGGACGATCAACCCATACCGCGGCTGCGAGCACGGGTGCGTGTACTGCTTTGCCCGGCCGTACCACGAGTACCTCGGTTTCTCGCTGGGCATGGACTTCGAGACCAAGCTCGTCGCGAAGTTCGACGCGCCCGGCATGTTGGTGAAAGAGTTGAGCCATCCAAAATGGCGGGGCGAGCCGATCGTGATGTCGGCGATCACCGACATCTACCAGCCGATCGAGAAAGAACACCAGATCGCGCGCCGGCTGCTCGAGCAGATGGTGCCGGTGGGCCAGCCGGTGACGACGATGACCAAGAACGCGCTGGTGCTGCGCGACACCGAGCTGTGGGCCGCGGCGTCGGCGATGAACACCGGGCGGGTGACTGTGACGCTGGTCACGCTCGATGACGTGCTGGCGGGCAAGCTCGAGCCGCGCGCGACCCCGCCGAGCGGGAGGCTGCGTGTGATCCGGGAACTGGTGCGCGCGGGGGTGAATGTCAGCGTCAACATCGCGCCGGTGATCCCGGGGCTGACGGACAAGGAGGTGCCGGCGATCCTCGAGGCGGTCGCGGACCTGGGTGTCAAGCGCGTGGCGTGGGTGATGCTGCGGCTGCCTTACCAGCTCAAGGACTTGTTTTTGGATTGGCTCTGGCGCCACGCGCCCCAGCGGGCCGGGCACGTCGAGTCGCTGATCCGGCAGGTCCACGGCGGCAAGCTCTACCACGCGAAAACCGGCCAGCGCATGCGCGGCAGGGGCCCGCTCGCCGACCAGATCGCGCAGGTCTTCGACGTGTACTGCCGGCGGTACGGGATCAACCGCGACGTCCGCCCGCTGCGGCGTGACCGGTTCCGCCGGCCGAGCGCGCACGGCCAGATGGGGCTGTTCTGATCCGCGTCGCGCACGCCAAACCGGCAGCGGGCAAAGGGTTATCGTCCTTGTGTGGCGGGTTGGAGGCGGTGCGCGACGATGCCGATAGGGAAGATACGGCCGTGAACGCCGGTTGACCGATAAACCGGTGTGGCATCGGGCTTGCTCAAATTGTCTGATTCAGGTGGTGGTGTGTTGACCCTCTGACGAAACGATGGGGCCGCCCTAGAATGACGTACAGTCAATCGCAACCCAACGGATCGAACGATGTTTGAACGATTTACAGACCGAGCCCGCAAAGTCATGGCCCTGGCCAACCAGGAGGCCCAGCGCTTCAACCACGAGTACATCGGCACCGAGCACATCCTGCTCGGGCTGGTGAAGGAAGGGTCGGGCGTCGGCGCGAACGTGTTAAAGAACCTTAACGTGGACCTGCGCAAGGTCCGGCTCGAGGTCGAGAAGCTCGTGAAGTCCGGCCCGGACATGGTCACGATGGGCAAGCTGCCACAGACCCCGCGGGCGAAGAAGGTGATTGAGTTCGCGATCGAAGAGGCCCGCAACCTCAACCACAACTACGTCGGCACCGAGCACCTGCTGCTGGGCCTGCTGCGTGAGCACGAGGGCGTCGCGGCGCAGGTCCTGATGAATCTGGGCCTGAAGCTCGAAGAAGTCCGCGAAGAAGTACTCGAACTGCTGGGGGCGGGTGTGGAACCAGAGGAAGCATCGGGAGGTGATGAGAAAACTTCCGGGGGCGGCGAACGGCCGTCGGGCAAGGGCGGCAAGTCCAAGACCCCCGCGCTCGATTCGTTCGGGCGCGACCTGACCGAGCTGGCGCGTGAGGGCTCGCTGGACCCTGTCATCGGCCGCGCGAAAGAGATCGAACGGCTGGTGCAGATCCTCTGCCGACGCACGAAGAACAACCCGGTTCTGCTGGGCGAGGCGGGCGTGGGCAAGACCGCGATCGTCGAGGGCCTGGCGCAGCAGATCATCGCGCAGGACGTGCCGGAGATCCTGCTGGACCAGCGGATCGTCGTGCTTGACCTGGCGATGATGGTCGCGGGCACGAAGTACCGCGGCCAGTTCGAAGAGCGCATCAAGGCGGTCATGAACGAGGTGCGTCGGGCGAAGAACGTGCTGCTGTTCATCGACGAGCTGCACACGCTGGTCGGCGCGGGCGGGGCCGAGGGCGCGATCGACGCGAGCAACGTCCTTAAGCCCGCGCTCAGCCGCGGCGAGATCCAGTGCATCGGCGCGACGACCTTCGACGAGTACCGCAAGTACATCGAGAAGGACAACGCACTGGCCCGGCGGTTCCAGCCGATCACGGTCAACCCGCCGAGCGTGGAAGACGCGATCGAGATCCTCAAGGGCCTGCGCGAGCGTTACGAGCAGCACCACCGCGTGAAGATCACCGACGAGGCGCTCGCCGCCGCGGTCGAGATGTCCGAGCGTTACATCACCGCGCGGGTGCAGCCGGACAAATCGATCGACGTGATCGACGAGGCCGGGGCGCGCATCCGGCTCAAGTCGATGAGCAAGCCCCCGGACCTCGCGGATATCGAGGAGCAGATCGAGCGGCTGTCGATCGAAAAGGACGAGGCCGTGAAGGCCGCGGACTACGAGAAGGCCGCCGAGCTGCGCGACGAGGCCGAGGCGCTGCGTCGTAATAAGGAACAGATCCAGCGCGACTGGCGCGCGAAGAGCCGCGAGATCGACGGCGTGGTGGACGAAGAAGTCGTCGCCGAAGTCGTCAGCAAGATGACCGGCGTGCCGCTGACCCGGCTGGAAAAAGAAGAGTCCGAACGCCTGCTGCAGCTCGAAGACGCGCTGCACAAGACCGTCGCCTCGCAGGATGACGCGGTCAAGGCCGTGTCCCGCGCGATCCGCAAGTCCCGCGCCGGGCTCCGCGATCCACGCCTGCCCGTCGGCTCGTTCATGTTCATCGGGCCGTCGGGCGTCGGCAAGACCCTGCTCGCCAAGGCGCTCGCCGAGTTCATGTTCGGCGATCAGGACGCGCTCATCCGCATCGACATGTCCGAGTACATGGAGAAGCACAACGTCTCGCGCCTCATCGGTGCGCCGCCCGGGTACGTTGGCTACGAAGAAGGTGGCCAGCTCACCGAGCAGATCCGCCGTCGCCCGTACTCGGTCGTCCTGCTCGACGAGATCGAAAAGGCGCACCCCGACGTGTTCAACATGCTGCTGCAGGTCATGGAAGAAGGCCAGTTGACCGACTCGTTTGGCAGACACGTGGACTTCAGAAACGTGATCCTGATCCTGACCAGCAACGTCGGCGCGGACCTGATCAAGAACAAGGGCGGCTTCGGCTTTTCCAAGCACGACCCCGACGCGGACTACGGCAAGATTAAGAAAACGCTCGAAACCGAGGTCGAAAGGTACTTCCGCCCCGAGTTCATCAACCGCCTCGACGAGATGATCGTCTTCCGGCCGCTGACGAAGGAAGACCTGTACACGGTCGTGGACTTCGAACTGGCCAAGGTGTTCAAGCGGCTTGCGGAGCGGCGTATGCAGCTCGAACTGGATCAGGACGCCAAGGAGTTTCTCATCGACAAGGGCTACAACCCCGACTTCGGCGCCCGCCCGCTGCGTCGAGCGATCGGTCAGTACGTCGAGGACCCGCTGTCCGAGCAGATCCTGCGGGGCGACGTCCGCGACGGGCAACTGGTCAAGGTCACCAAGCCCGAGGACAAGGACCACCTGGTCTTCGAATCGACCGAAGCGCCCCCGAAGGAGGGCTCGGGCAAAGACGACGGCCCCGATAACGAGGCCGACGAAGAAGCCGTCACCGAGGCCGGAACGCCCGGCTAAGCCCGCACGATCGCTACAACCGTGACGACCGACCAGCCCCGCCCGCCGGGGCTGCGTCTTTTCGTGCCCGAACGCGTGACGGCGTTCAGACGCATGTTGCCAAGCGTCGATAATCCATGTGGGGGTCGTCGTTTAAATCAGTGCAGGCTCAGCGTTCCCGACCGCTCCAGGCGAGCCACCCCGTCATGCCGATCGATCAACAACTCGTCGAGAGCGTCCTCGACTCGCCGCAGCTGCCGAGTCTGCCTGCGATCGCGTTGGAGATTATCCAACTGGTGCAGGAAGACGATGCGGACGTCGATAAGATCGCCGAGACGATCAGCCTCGACCCCGCGCTGTCGTCGAAGCTGCTCAAGACGGTCAATTCGAGTTTTTACGGCCTGCCCAAGACCGTCGGGTCGGTGCAGCAGGCCGTCATCGTGCTCGGGCTCAACAGCGTCAAGACCTTGGCGCTGGGCTTTTCGCTGGTGAACAATCTGACGACCGCTGGCGGAGATGGTTTTGATCACCTGGCCTTTTGGCGGCGCAGCCTGTTGAGCGCGGCCGCGGCGAAGCAGTTGTGCGACCGACTCAACATCGTCCAGGCCGAAGAAGTCTTCATCGCATCGCTGCTGCAGGACGTCGGCGTGCTGGCGCTCTCGCAGGTGATGGAAGACGCGTACATCGAGCTGGTCAAGACGACCCGGGGCGACCACCGCAAGCTCGCCGCCGCTGAGCGCGAGACGCTCGGCGGGGACCACGCGGACGTCGGCGCGGCGATGGCCGAGTCGTGGAGCCTGCCGCCGCTGTTGGTCGAATCGGTCCGCTTTCACGAGCGTCCGGAGGACGCACCGGAGAACTTAGTCGGCCTGATCCGCGCGGTGTATGCCGGGGGTTTGGCGGCGGGCCTGATCGAGTTCCCCGACGACCAGACGCGTGTACAAGACTTCCACGCCTTTATGCAGCAGCACTTCGACATCGAGCAGCCCGACGCGGAGGCGATCATCAAGAACGTCTTCAAGGACGCCAGCGAGATGCAGCGGCTGTTCGAACTGCCGACCGGTGAATTGGGCAATTGTGACGACATTCTTGCCCGCGCGAACCGAGCACTCGAGGCGGTGAGCCTCGGGTGCGCCCAGGAAAATCATCAGCTCAAGCAAGACAACCAGAAGCTCAAGGCCGAGGCGAGCCGTGACGCCGTCACGGGCCTGTTGAACCGTCGGCGCTTCGACGAGCGGTTAGACGAGCTGTTCCTGATGGCCGACGGCGACACGCCTTTGAGCGTGATCTTCATCGACCTCGACGGGTTCAAGCAGGTCAACGACACGCACGGCCACCCCGTGGGTGATTCGATCTTGCTGGCGATCGCGCAAGCGGTTGACAAGACGGCGTCATCGAGCGGCGACGCGTTCCGCTACGGCGGCGACGAGATCACGCTCTTGTGCCAGGGGCTCGGCCGCGCCGAGGCTGCGGTCCTCGCCGAGAAGCTGCGCGTCCAGATCGAAAAAACCGCTTGCGAGGTGAGCGACGAGGAACCGGTGTCTGTCTCGCTGACCGCGTCGATCGGCGTGGCGACGTACGACGGCGAAGCGTTCAAACGCCCCGAGCAACTGGTCCGCGCCGCGGACCGGGGCGTCTACGCCGCCAAGCATGGCGGGCGTAACGCCGTCCGCGTCTTCGTGCCCAAAGCGCAAGGCAAGCCGAAGGCCGCGTAAACCGTTTCCAAATTGATTCCAACTACCTGACCAGCAGTTCTGCGATCTGCACCGCGTTGAGCGCGGCGCCCTTGCGGATTTGGTCGCCGCAGACGAACAGGTCCAGGCCCTCGCCGTCGGGCTGGCTGATGTCCCGGCGGATCCTGCCGACGAAGACGTCGTCGGCGTGCGACGCGTCCAGCGGCGTCGGGAAGCGGTTGTTCGCCCGGTCGTCGATCAGCGACACGCCCGGCGCGTCGGCCAGCACCTGACGCGCTTCGTCTTCGGTCAGCGGCTTATCGAGCGTGAGGTTGATCGACTCGGCGTGGGCGCGCATGACCGGCACGCGGACGCACGTCGCGGTAATCGGTGTCTTGTCGTCGCCGACCTGGTTCCAGATCTTGTGCGTCTCGTAAACCATCTTCAGCTCTTCCTGGTTGTAGCCGTTGGGCTGCATCTGCGAGTTGTGGCTAAACAGGTTGAACGCGTACTGCTGGGGGAAGATGTCGCAGGTCGGTGTTTTGCCTTCGAGCACCTCCCGTGTCTGTTGCTCGAGTTCGGCCATCGCCGCCGCGCCCGCGCCGGACGCGGCCTGGTACGTGCTGACGACGACGCGCTTGACGCCGACGGCGCGGTGGATCGGTGTCACGGCGAGCAGCATGATGATCGTTGAGCAGTTGGGGTTGGCGATGATCCCCGGGAGCTGATCCGGGCCGAGGCCGATGTTCGCGTCGGCGATCGCGTCGGGGTTGACCTCGGGCACGACCAGCGGCACGCCATCGGCCATACGGAACGCCGAAGAGTTATCGACCACGACTGCGCCCGCGTCGACCGCGGCCTGCGCGAACCGCTTGCTGATCGAACCGCCGGCGGAGAACAGCGCGAGGTCGATGCCTTCGAAGCTGTCCGCAGAAAGTTCTTCGATCGTGTGCGTCTTGCCTTGGAACGCGACAGTCTTGCCCGCCGACCGCGCCGAGGCGAGCAGCTTCAACCCGTCCATCGGGAAGCCGCGCTGGTCCAGGACGCGCAGAAACTCCTGGCCCACGGCCCCGGTCGCGCCGACGATGGCGACGGTGGGGTGCGTGGCTGGGTGGGGCGGGGTCGGCTGCGTCCGGGCGGACGTCATGGCAAGGCTCCTGTGGCGTGTCGTGGCGAATCGCTGATTATAGATCACTCGGCCGACCGATGGGAAGCACGAAATCCTCGGGAACTCTGGGCCAGGCCCAAACATCTATCGTAGAGTGTTGCGGAGGCTCGTCACGGATGGCGGGCGTGAAGAGGCGATTCCAACCAATGAGCCGATGCTATGGGTTTGAACCGAGTTGTTCGCCGACTGTTTTTCGCCGGGCTTTGCTCGTGCGTGCCGGTCGCCGCGTGGGGGCAGAACCAGAACGTCACCGTGAACGAGCAACCGACGGCCGAGCAGCGGCTTGGCGAAGTCAACGAACTGCGCCGGGCCGGCCGCTACGACGCCGCGGCGGAGCTGACGCAGGAACTGATCGAGCAGTCACAGCTCAAGCTCGTGGGGATTGGCGAGGGGCGTTACACCGACGCCGAGCGCTGGTGCCGGGAGGAACTCCTGCGTGACCCCGCGTTGCGCGAGGCGTACCGGGAGCGTTACACAGCGCTGGCGACGCGCTCGCTGGATCAGGCGATGGCGTCGGATAGACCGGTCGCCGCGCTCGACCAGACCGTACGGCAGTACATCGCGACCGAGCCGGCGCTCGAGGCGGGCCTGCAACTTGCCGGCCGCCTGCTCGAATCGGGCGACGCCGCGGCCGCCGCCGCGCTGCTCGACGAACTCAAGCGCCATCCAGACCGCGACAAGCAACTCGCCCGCGTACTGATGTTGCAAGGCGCCGCGGCGGTGTACACGCAGGACGCCGAGGCCCTGGACCAGTCGCGTGAACGGCTCGCCGAGATCGGCCAGCAGGCGCTTGCCGATGGCTTGGCCCAGCTCGCCGCGTCGATGGGGCCGGGCGCACTGGTTGATAAGCCCGGGTTGCTCGACGCGGGTATCAAGCCCGAGGAACTGCGGCTGTCGCTGTGGGATCAGCCGTTGTCGGAAGCCGACCGCGCCGCCGCCTGGCTGCGGACCGAGGGTGTCATGCCGGTCGTCACGCCGTCGATGGCGCTGATGAACAACGGCAGGCAGGTCATCGCGTTAGACCGCGCGTCAGGCCAACGGCTCTGGGGGTACCCGTCGGACGACTCGGCGGACCTGGTGCGCCCGGTCGGCGGGGGCGAGCGTTGGTACGACACGCGTGGCGTGGCGGTCGGTCGCGACGCGGTGTGCGCGGTGATCGGCGAGTGTTACGCCATCGCCGAGGCGCGCAACCCTTACGTCTACCCGAACAAGCTGGTGTGCATCGATGAGCTGACCGGGCAGCTGCGGTGGGAGCGCAAGGCGGGCGAACTGAAAGAAGACGAGCCGACGCAGGGCGACGACCGCCGACTCGGCCGGGCCAACCTCCAACTGACGCACTTCGTCGGCACACCGATCATCGCGAACGGCCAGGTGTTTGTGCTCTTGCGTCGCGGCACCGAGCAGGCCGCGGGGACGCAGACGACCTGGCTGCTCGCGTTCGACCTGGAAGACGGCTCGCTGCGATGGTTCCGGCATCTGGCGATGTCTCAGCTCTCGTTTAGAAGCGACGCGGAAGAGCTGACCCCCCAGTTCCTGCTCTACGGCGAGACGCTGTATATCACGGACAACATCGCGACGGTCGCGGCGCTGGACACGCGCAGCGGCGGGTATAAGTGGCTGCGCGTGTTGCCGGTGGGCTCGGGTCAAAGCAAGCGGCTGAGCGTCGAAACCGCGGGCATGGTGTCGCCGCCGGTGCTGACCCACGCGGGGCTTCTCGTGCCCATCGCGCTGTCGGGGGATCGGCTGGTGCTGCTCGATCCGTCGGACGGCACGACGCTGCAGGACTTTAAGAACGACCCGCACCTCGGCGGGGCGCAGTACCTGATGGACGCGGGCGACGGGGCGGTCGTCGTGTCGCTCAAGTCGGTCGCGTACTGGAACGCGCGCGACGCGAAGGTGCAGTGGACGTTCGACCTCGATGCGCAGGAGCGCGCGAAGGGCATGGGCGACGTGACCAAGCGTTACGTGATCGTGCCAACCAACCAACGCCTGGTCGTGCTGGACCGCGCGGATGGTTCGCTGCTCGAAGCGGTCGGGTTTTCGGGCGGGAACCTGACGGTGAGCGAAGGCGAGGTGCTCGCGACGCAGGCGGGCCGGCTGTATTCGTACACGAGTTGGGACCGCGCGTACCGGCGGCTGGTCCGGCGTGTCGAGCAGCAGCCGGGCGACCCGACGGCGGGGCTGGCGCTCGCGTCGTTGGCGCTGCGGATCGGCGGCAAGCGCGACGCCGTGATGCAGGGCGTGGGCTACGCGCTGGCGGCGATCGATCTGCAGACGCCCGAACGGGCCGAACTGACCCGTCAGGTGGTCATCGACCAGTTGCGTGACCTGGCGATACAGCCGGGCGCGATGGACGACGCGACCCGCCGACAGTTGTACGACCGCCTGGCGCTGGCGACCAACACCGCGGCGCAGGAGGCGGCCTACCACCTCGACGCCGGCCGGTTCTACGCCGGGCTTGGCGAGGCGGGCCGCGCGGTGCAGCACTTCCAGGCCGTCGTCGCCGACCCCGCGTTCGCCTCGCAGCCGTACAAGCGTGAGGGCACGACGCGTTCGGCCGGCGCGGTCGCGCAGGACCAGATCCTCAAGCTGATCCAAACCCACGGGCGCGAGGTCTACGCCCGGTACGACGCGCTGGCGCGCACCCGGCTCGCGGAGCTCAAGGCCGCCGGGCAGGCCGACGCCGCCGCGCTCGCGCTCATCGCTCGGCGGTACCCGCTATCGCTCGCGGCGGTCGAGGCGCTGATCGAGGCCGGGCGATCATTCGAGCAACAGGGCGATGCGATCGGCGCAGCCGCCCTGTATCAGCAGGCCGTCGTCCGCTCCGGTCAGAGCCGGCAGCGCCAACTCGCGGTCGGCCAACTGCTCAACCACTACCTCGCCAACCAACGCGCCGACGCCGCCGAGGCGCTCCTGGACCGCGAGGCCCGGCTGAACCCGGACCTGTACCCGATCGACGGCGACAAGCCGTTGCCGCCGGCCGCCTGGCGCCAGCGTGTCGAGGCGCTGGACGTACAACCGGGCGAGCGCCCGCGGCTGGCCGAGGCGCTCGGCACGCCGTTCATGCTTGAGGGCAGGTTGGTCGCCCCGGCCAAGGGCGTGGACGCCCACGCGCTCGGCCGAAACCTCTTGCTCGTCCACCCCGACCACACGCTGACCTGCCACGGCCCGGACAACCCCAGGCAGCCGAGGTGGACCGCCGAACTGCCGGTTCAGGCGCGCAGCTGGCTGGTGCTTGCGTACGGCGAGCGGCAGGTCCTGCTGTGGGCGGCGGACGCCGGCGTCGTCGCCGCGCTCGACCCGGCGACCGGCGAGACCTTGTGGGCCACGGCGCTCGGCTTCGGCCTCGACCCTTCCGCCGAGGCGCCCTTGCCCGGCGAAGAACAGGACCATACGCTGTTCGCGGTGACCGACACGGTGGTGTGCTTCGGCCGACGCATCGACGCGAAGCTCGTCGCGATCGACCGTGCCGCGGGCGGCGTGTTGTGGCGCAGCAAACCGACTATGACGCGGCTGACCGCGCTTGACGCCGACCACTGGACCCTTGCCGCGGCGGGTCGCATCGGCCAGGCCGAACTCGCGAGCGAGGGCAATCTCGCGGTCCTCAACCTCTTCACCGGCGAGCCGCAGACCCAGACGCCCGAGCTGCGCCTCGCGCTCTCGCCGTTGGCCATGCGGCTCGATGCCGGCCGGGCGATCGTCGTCGGCGAGAACAAGGTCGCGGCGGTCGATACCCGCTCGGGCGTGGAGGTATGGGGCTACGCCGTCGCCGACGGCACGCTGGGCCCCGACCTCGCGCTTGGGCAGACACTGTTGGCGGTCGCGACCAAGCAGGGCACTGTGCACCTGCTCGACCACACCCGCGCCGGACGCGTGGCCGGGCAAGTCGTCGTGCGCGGCGCTTCGGACGCGTCGGGCGTGGCGTTGCAGGCGATGCATCACGACCTTTGGGTTACCGCGGGCCGCGGGCTGTATCGCCTCGGTCCGTCGCCGGCCGTGCGCTGGTCCGACTCGGTCAGTCTGCCGTACAAACAGCCGGTGCTCGGGCTGATCGGTGAAACACGCGTCGCGATGATCGCCGTGACCGACCCCACGCAAGACGCAAACCGCCTGGACCAGCCCAAGTCGTTCGGCCTGTTCCTGCTGGACCGCGAAGGCGGCCGGCTATTGAACCGTTACACGCTCGGGCCGATCGACGACGAGGCGCTGCAAGGCCTGCTCGACGCGGGCGCTGCGCAGCTGTTTGGTCGCGGTCTCGCCGTACCGGTAGGCGCAAAGACGATGATCGTGCCGGGCGGCGACGGATAGTGTGTCGTAGTCGGGTGGGATGGGCGTCCGGCCCGTCATGAACCATCCGAGACTTGATAAAAGGCGGGACGCCTATCCCGCTCGAGGCGAGGGACCACGCCCCTCGGCACGCTTCGATTGACGCTTTTTGCCTCCGCTGCCTACGCCGCACGATCGGCCTGAGCCGGCTGCTCCGTGGCACCTTGGTGCCGCTGCACCAGCGCGTCGTACTCGTTGAAGTCGAGCGCGACAAATGGGCCGGTCAGCGACGGGTCGAACTGCGTACCGCTGCAGTTGACGATCTCGGCGAGGACTTTGTCGCGTGGCATGGCCTGTCGGTAAGAACGCGTCGAACTCATGGCGTCGAACGTGTCGGCGACGGCGAGGATCCGGCCGTAGAGCGGGATCGCTTCGCCCGCCAATCGCGTCGGGTAGCCGCGCCCGTCCCAGCGTTCGTGGTGGTACAGCACGCCGTCGAGCACGTCCGCCATCTTGGGGATGCCCTTGAGGATATTAAAGCCGATACGCGGGTGCTTTTTGATCTGTTCGAACTCGTCTTCGGTGAGCCGGCCGGTCTTACACAGCACGGACTCGGGCACGCCAATCTTGCCCACGTCGTGGACCAGCCCGCTGATTCGGATGCGTTCGACCTCGTCGGGGTCCAGGCCAATCGCTTCGGCCAAGCGCATGCCCAGGTGCGCAACGCGCTCGGAGTGACCAAACGTATACCGGTCCTTGGCGTCGAGCGCCGCGGAGACCGCCTCTAGGCTGCCGATGAACATGTTTTTTTGCTCGGTAAAGCGGGCGGCGTTCTCGTGGAACGCGCCCAGGAATCCGGCGATCGCGTCAAGCAGTTGGGTGTCGCCGCTGGTGGCCTCGGCGTCGGGCCCGGTCTTGCCGCCGGACAGCACCACACCGATCACCTGCCCGTCGTGGCGGATCGGGTCGAGGATGACTTCTGACCCCACGAGGTCCGCGAGAGGGTGTTCGCCGACTTGCAGCAGCTTGCACCACGACGCGTCGTCCCATTCCGCGAGCAGCCGCCCGGTCGCTTCACGGAAGGCCCTTTTCTCGCACGGCATCTTGCCCGCCGTGAGGCACGCGTCGGTCAACCCGGACACGTCGTCCGCGTCGTTCTTGAAACGCGCCGCCGACCAACCATAGCCCTGGGTCAGCCGCAACTGCTCGCAGATGCCCTGCGCGAGTTGTTGGGGAGCCTGGATCGAACTCATCGACTGGCCGATGCTGTACAGCAGCGTGATGTTCTCGTAGCTCTGGCCGAGTTGCTCGGCGAGGTCGTCCACCGCGAACTGGTTCTGATCGATCGCACGCAGATCGTCGATCGCCCACCGCAAGGATTGGGCCAGCTGCCCGAGCGACGCGCCCGCATCGTCCGCGCATCGCGGGTCTATCAGCACGAAACCGTCGCTCGGCCCATCACGGTCCACGACCCACGCCGACCAATGGCCCGTCTCTAGCCGGACCGCGTCGTTGCTCCGCTGCAGCGCGACGAGTGAGCTTTCGAGCTCTTCGACGATCGCCTGCACTTGGCCGTCGAGGCACGCCTTATCGTCTTCATCGCACTGGTAAGGCGTGAACGGGGCAAGCGCCCCTTCGTAACAGGTCCAGACCCACAGGCCCAGTTCATCGCAACGGCGGAGGAAAGTTTCCGTCGCCGCGTCGGTCATCGATTTGTGAAGGCTGCCTTGCATCGGGTCGAAAGCGTTGCCCGGCCAAGCCGGTGAGCGAAACAAACGAAGGGTGACTACGCCGCCTGTTGAAGCACCCCGCGAACCTTGTCGACCAGGTCGTTGGGGCTAAAGGGCTTGTCCATCAGCAGCCGGATGCCGGTCTGCGCGAGCTCCTGATCGGAGAGCTTGTGCCCCCGCGCGGTGAGCAGGATGATCGGGATGGCGGACGTGTTGTCGTCACCCGCCAGTTCGAGACTCATCTCGTAGCCGCTGAGCGCGGGCATCTGGAAGTCGGTGACGATGATCGCAGGGTGGTGCTGCTGCGCCAGCGCGAGGCAGTCCCGGCCGTTGGACGCGACCAGCACGTTGAAGCCCGCGGACTTCAGCTTGGCGCCCACCAGGTGTCGGATATGCGGTTCGTCGTCGGCGATCAGGACGGTGATCTGCGATTCCATGGGGCCGGGTACCTCCGTGCTCAGCGTCACAAAGTCTATCGGCCTGATATGCCGGACCATTTAGCGCTCGCGATCGCCTTCAGCGGTCTGTCCCCCGAGTCGATACAGACGACAGACACGTTTGTGTCCGGAGGCCGATGCAAGGCAAGACCCTCACAATCGGACCCACGCGCCAGCGCGCGGGCGGCGTCCCCGAAGCATTGACCTGGCCCTTTGTGGTGGCGCTGGTTGTGGTTTGGCTGGTGTCGTACGCGGCGGGCGTGTGGTGGATGGGCCACGCGACGCTGGCGCAGCAGCGCGACGCCGAGGTCGCCCGCGCCGAGTTGTTGGCCGATAATCTTTCATCGGGGATCGAGCCGCTGCTCGCAAGCGAAGAGCTCTCGGCCGTGCGTCGGCTGGTGAGCGAAGCGGGGTACCAGCGGGGCGTGATCGATTGCCGGCTCGAACTCTCGGACGGCCGCCCGCTGGCCGACGCGAACCTCGACAAGCCGCAGATGACCGTGTTGCCCGCCGACTGGCCCGAGACCGAGGCGGGCGAGGGACAGACACGCGTGCTTCATGGCAAGATCATGGTCGATCGGCCCGTGCCCGTGCCCGGCAAGGGCGAGGCCGTATTGTCGCTGACGGCGGAACTGCCGCCGGCGCGAAACGGGATCAAGCCCGTGTTGCCCGGTGCCGCGGCGATCGGCGGTCTGGGGCTTATCGCCTTCATGCTGTTGTACCGGAAGATGCGTGGCCGGCTGACCGTGCTCGCCTTGATCCGAGGGGCGCTGCGCGACGCGTCCGACGCGTCGCTGGACCTCTCGGCCTTGACCGTCAATCCCAAGTGGGGGCCGGAGGCCGCGGGGTGGAACCGGCTGATCACCGGGCGCGACCACGCCGAGCAGGAGGCGGTCGCCCAGGAACTGGATCGGCTGAACGCGCGCAGCGACGGCGGATCGCTCGAGGTCGCTTGCGATGGGCTTTGGACGGGCATGCTGTTGACCGACGGGCGTGGCCGGGTCAGCTACCTCAACGGCGCGGGTGCCGCGTCGCTGCAGCTCGACGTCGAGGCGGCGGTCGGCAAACCCTTGGCGGAGTTGATCGCCGACGAGCATCTGAAGCAGCGCATCGAGCAGGTGCTCTCGGGCAACGGCCCGGGCCGAGTCACGCACGAGGCGACCGCGGAGGGGCCGGACGCGAACACGATCCGCGTGACCATCCGCCGGCTCAGCGAGAGCGGCGGGGTCGTACTGACCTGCGAGGACATCACCCAGCAGCGTGTCTCCGAGGCCGCGCGACACGACTTCGTCAGCCGCGCGACGCACGAGCTGCGCACGCCGCTGACCAACATCAGGCTGTACGTCGAGACCGCGCAGGAAGACGGCGAAGACGATAAAGAGCTGCGCGGCGAGTGCCTGAACGTGATCAGCCGCGAGTCGCAACGGCTCGAACGACTGGTCAGCGAGATGCTGTCGGTCTCGGAGATCGAGGCCGGGTCGATGACGATCCGACGCGACGACGTGCGGCTCGACCAGCTGTTCAAGTCGCTCGAGCAAGACTACAGCGCGAACGCGAAGAACAAGAACATCGACCTCCGCTTCGACCTGCCGCCCAAACTCCCGGCCGTGCAAGGCGACCGCGACAAGCTCGCCATCGTCCTGCAAAACCTGCTGGGCAACGCGATCAAGTACACCCCCGAGGGCGGCAAGGTCAGCGTCGGCGTCGATCTGTCGGCGACCGAGCTGAACGTCGAAGTCCGCGACTCGGGCATCGGCATCGGTGAAGACGACCTGCCCCGTGTGTTCGAAAAGTTTTACCGCGCCAACGACCCGCGCCTCGGTGATATCACCGGCTCGGGCCTGGGCCTGGCCTTGTCGCACGAGATCGTCCGCCTGCATGGCGGGGAGCTCACCGCCGAGTCCGTGCTGAACCAAGGCAGCACCTTCCGCCTGGTTTTGCCCATCAACGCGGAGGGGGTGTGAGATGCCCGGGATCACCGAACAGCGGCACGGCGCGGTGCTCGTCGTCAAGCCCGACGGCCCGCTCATCCAGGACGACGCACGATTGCTGGGCGAAGCGACCCACGGGCGAGGGCGGGCGATGCTCGGCAGGATCGCCGTGGACTTGTCCGCGTCGCCCTACATCGATTCGGTCGGCCTCGAAGCGCTGCTCGATCTCGCGGACGAGCTTGACCACTTCGGGCAGACGCTGCGGCTCGCCAGCGTGTCGCCGACGGTGCGTGAGGTGCTCGACCTGACCGGGCTGACCAACCGTTTCGAGTTCCACGATGACGCCAACCTCGCGGTGAGGAGTTTCCTGTGAAGCTGCGTGCGCCACAGAAAAAGCTCGGCGAACTGCTGATCGACGCGGGCCTGCTCACCGAAGACCAGCTCGCTCAAGCGCTCTCGCTGCAAAAACGCAGCGGCAAGATGCTCGGCAGCGTGCTCATCGGCGAGGGCATGGTCTCCGGCTCGGCGATGGTCGGCATCCTCGCCGAGCAGCTCGGCCTGCGCGGCGTGATCCTGCGGCACGGCCTGATCGACTCGAGCCTGCTCAAAGAGATCGGGCACGAAGAAGCGACACGCCTCCAGGCCGTGCCCATGTTCCGCGTGCGCGACACGATGACCGTCGCGATGGCCGAACCGCAATCGCTGCCCGCCATCGACCGGCTACGCCAACTCACCGGTTGCAAGATCAAGCCCGTGCTCGCGTTGCCCCAGAACATCGAGCAGTTCATCGACCAGAACTCGGGCAGCGACCTGGACGTCGACGACTTCCTCGCCTCGCTGCACCACTCCAACGACGTCGAGGTGATCGCGACCGACGAGGCCGACGACGAACCGGCGGCGAACCTCGACCGGCTGGTCGATGGCAGCCCGATCGTCAACCTCGTCAATGTCGCGATGCTGCAGGCGGTCAAGGACGGCGCGAGCGACATCCACATCGAGCCGGACCGCAAGGGCACGCGCATCCGATACCGGATCGACGGCGTCATGCGCGAGCTGATGAAGCCACCGCCGGGCATGCACTCGGCGATCGTGTCGCGCGTCAAGGTCGTGGGCAAGATGGACATCGCCGAGCGTCGGCTGCCGCAGGAGGGCCGCGTGCGGATCGTCGCCGAGGGCCGCGACGTGGACCTGCGCGTCTCGTCGATCCCCACGCTGCTCGGCGAGAAGCTCGTCATCCGCCTGCTGGACAAGTCGAACCTGAATGTACGGATGGAACAGCTCGGCTTCCGCGAGGGGCCGCTTGACGTATTCAAACGCATGTTGCGACAGCCGTACGGCCTGGTGCTCGTAACCGGCCCGACCGGCAGCGGCAAGACGACGACGCTGTACTCCGCGCTCGACCTGTTACGCAGCCCCGAGACCAACCTCGTCACCGTCGAGGACCCGGTCGAGTACCAGATGGACCTGATCAACCAGATCCACGTGAACGATTCGGTCGGCCTGACGTTCGCCCGCGCGCTGCGCAGCATCCTCCGTCAGGACCCCGACATCATCATGGTCGGCGAGATCCGCGACGAAGAAACCGCGCGCGTCGCGGTGCAGGCCGCGCTGACCGGCCACCTCGTGCTCGCGACGCTGCACACCAACGACGCGCCGGGCGCGGTCGCGCGACTGCTCGACATGAACATCGAGCCATACCTGCTCTCGGGCGCGCTCGTCGGCGTGGTCGCGCAGCGGCTGGCGCGGAAGGTGTGCCCCGCCTGCGCGAGCAAGTACCACCCCGAGCCGTCGCTGCTCGAAGAGGCGGGGCTGCTGGAGAAGGTCGGGCGGGCTTTCCGCCACGGCACGGGCTGCCGGGAGTGCCACGACACCGGATTCCGTGGGCGGCTGGGCATCTACGAGGTGATGGAGGTGTCGCCGCAGATCCGCCGGCTGATCCATCGTGGGGCCGCGGCGCACGAGCTGCGCGATGTGGCACGCAAGCAGGGCGTTCGCACACTCAGCGAGGAGGGTGCCGAGCTCGCGTTGTCCGGCGCAACATCGCTCGAGGAGGTGTTGCGTGTTACACGCAGCGAGGGCGACTTCGACGACGAACTCACGACCCCACCGAGCGGCCCCGGCGATGAGACGAGGAAGGAGGCGGCATGAGACTGGCCTACCACGCGGTGAGTACGACCGGCACGCCGGTGAGCGATGTGATGGAGGCGGCGAGCATCGAAGACGCGATGGAAGAGTTGCGCGCCAAGGGCTTGTTTGTGACCGAGATCGAGGCGGAGAGCCAGCAGAAGGCCAAGGCAGCGGCCGCGAAGAAAATCGGCTCTAAGAACATCTCGCTCAAAGGCAAGACGCACCGGCTAAAGCAGGTGGCGATGTTCTCGCGCCAGCTCAACGTGCTGGTCGCGACGGGCACGCCGCTGGCCGACGGACTTGCGGCGCTCGAGCGGCAGGTCAAGGACGAGGCGTTCCGCGGGCAGATCGGGCTGGTCCGAGAGCAGGTCGAGCACGGTTCGACGCTGTACGAAGCGCTCGGGCGTGCGCCGCGATACTTCGACGAGGTGTACCGCAACATCATCAAGGCGGGTGAGACCGCGGGCGCGTTGCCGACGATGCTCGATCGCCTGGCGCTGTTGACCCGCAAGCAGGTGCAGGTCCGCTCGCAGATCACCGGCTCGTTGATCTACCCTTGCGTGCTGGTGTTGATCAGCATCGCGGTGCTCGTGGTGATGCTCACGCTCGTCATGCCGCGGTTCACGGGCATGTTCGAATCGCTGGACGTGCCGCTGCCCGCGACGACGCAGATGCTCGTCGCCATGTCGGACCTGCTGCTTGCGTACTGGTGGGCGGCGCTCGGTGGCGTGGTTGGGTTGATCGTCGGGCTGTGCTTCGGTGTCAAGACACCGACGGGCAAAGGGATCATCGACAAGCTGATGGTCACCGTTCCGACGCTGTCGAGCGTGACCCGTTCGTACGCGACCGCTCGGATCGCCCGGCTGATGGGCGTGCTCATCGAGTGCAACGTCCCGCTGCTGGATACGCTGCAGTTGGTCCGCACCGCGACGGGCAACGGGCATTACGAGAAGTTGATGGTGCAGGCCGAGCAGACCGTCGTCAGCGGCGAGCCGGTCAGCAACGCCTTCGCCAACGACAAGCTAATCGAGCCGGCGCTCTACGAAGCGGTGCGCAACGGCGAGCAGTCCGGCCGGCTGAGCATGCTGATGATCACGGTCGCGGACTTCATGGACGAGGAAAACGACGTGCGGCTGCGCGCCCTGACCAGCCTCTTCGAGCCGCTGATCCTCGTGGTGCTGGGCCTGATGGTGGGCGGGATCGCGATCAGCATGTTCATGCCGATGTTCGACCTCACCTCGATGGCGGGGGGCGGCTGATGCGCAATCACGGCAAACATCTCCGCAGCCTGATCGGGCTGGATATCGGCCGGTCGTCGGTCAAGGCCGTGCAGGTAACCGCCCAGTCCAGGGGGCCGCGTCTCGACGGGACGCTATGCATCCGTCGGGCGCAGGACGGCTACGGCTTGCAAGACGACGAGGCGGAGCGGCTGATCCGCATCATGCGTCGCCGAGGACTTGACGCGACACGCATCGCGCTGGTCGCTCAGTCCGACGCGCTGATCAGCACCAGCATCAACCTGCCCTCGGCGGACCGGGGCGCGTCACGAGACGCGATCGTGAAGATGGAGCTGACCCGTGCGCACCGGCTCGTGCCCGGCGGCTTCGAGTACGCGTGGTGGGACCTGCCCGCCAGCGCCTCGGGCGGGAAGGTCGCGCAGGCCCACGCGGTGGCGCTGCAGCACGCGAAGGTCGACCCGACCCTCGCGTGCATCGACCGGCTCGGGCTCGAAGTGGCGCGCACGGTGCCCGGCTCTGTGGCGTTGCAAGCGGCGGCGCAGCGGCGGCCGATCGACCCCCGCCGGATCGTCGCGGTGATGGACCTCGGCTCGCGCGCGGCGCATTTGGTCCTCCTGCACGCGGGCCGCGTGGTGCACGAGCGCGACCTGCCGGAGTTCAACGCGACGGGCCTGCAGCAGCGATTGCAGGAACACACCGGCGTGGGCGCGCACCTGGTCACCGCGGCGCTGGGGCGCTACGGCTTATCCGACGAGCCCGAGGGCGTGATCTGCAGCGAGTTGGGCGTGATGCTGCACGAAGCCGTCGCCGAGTTGTGCGAGCAGATCGGGATGTCATTCGCGTTTATCAGCCACCTCTACCCCGACGCGGAGCTGGGCCCGCTGTTGATGGTCGGCGGGCCGGCGAGCGTGCCCGGGCTTGCCCAAACGCTGTCCCGCGAGTTGGAACTGGAAGCGTCGGTCATGGTGCCGGCCGACCTGTGCGCCAACCCGCACGCGTTGAGCGAGGCGTGCGACCCGAGGCTGACCGCGGCGCTGGGCGCGGCTCTGACGATGGGGGGCACGCCATGACGAGGGTGGACCTGACTCCCAACACGTACCTGAACCGCTGCCGGTCGCGCGCCGTGCTGCGGCGGTGGCTGGCCGTGCTGGCGTTGTGCCTGCTGGTCACCGCGGTGTCGGTCGGGCTGGCGTCGACAGGCCGGCCGGACCACGCCTCGGCGCTGACACGCGAAGGCGTCGCGCAGGCCGAGGCGCGGCGGGTGCAGAACCAGGCGCTGGCGACGACACTCGAAACGCGGCTCAAGCAACTCGAACGCGAACTGCAGGCCGGCGAGCACCTGACACGCCGGCCCGACTGGAGCGCGGTCCTCGATCGCGTCGCGGCGCAGTTCCAAGGCGAGATGGTCATGACCGGGTTCAGGCTGGGACCGATCACGGACTCCAAGGTCCGCACGGTGCTCGGCCCGGTCGCGGCCGACGCGCCCCAGGGCTCGGTCTGGCTGATCCTGACCGGCGTGGCGGCGGCGAACAGCGACGTGCCCGGGCTGATCCTGCGGCTCGAATCGCTCGGGCTCTTCGACCAGGTGGTGATGACCGGCACGCAGCGCGAGACGTTCGCGGGCGCCGCGCGGACCGGGTTCGTCATGGCGTGCCGGGTGCAGTAATCAAGGAGCATCGCGTGAAGGCCAGCACGATCACAGACCGCGGGACCTTGCCGCTGCACGTCGGCGGGGCGGTAACGTGCGCGACGCTGCTCGCGTGCGGCTGGTTCTTCGGGCTCGGCCCGCTGCTGACCGACACCCAGCAAACCGCCGCGGTCAACCAGGAGTACCAGCACGCCCAGCAGGCGGCACGCGAAAGCAAAGACCGGCTCAACAAGCTCGAAGCGAGGCTCGAAGACGTGCGCGCCCGGCTGAGCCAGCAGCCGGTCCACCTCGAGTCCTCGGCGTCGATCAACCCGCTGCTCGCCGAGCTCGCGCGCTGGGCGGACGAGCACGGCCTGAGCATGACCCGGACGCAAGCGGGCCGGCCCGTCTCGCTGGCGTATTACGACTACGTGCCGATCTCGCTCGCCGGGGAGGGGGCCTACCCGGACCTGCTCGGTTTCATGCGTCAAGCCAACCACGCCCGCGGGGACCTCGGCGTGATCTCGTTCAACGCCGCGCGGATGGGAGCCCAAGGCGGCGTGGCCTTCCAACTCGAACTGGCGTGGTACGTCGTCAGCGACGAGGCCCAGGGCGCGCCCGCGACGGCCGCGGTCCCGGCCGACTAGACCGATCGGAGCCCAGCGATGACTCTCACCAAGCAACAGAAAATCCTCGCGGCGATCGCGGTCCTCGGCGTCGGCGTGGTCGCCGTCGATCGCTTGCTGCTGGGCCCGCCCGAGTCGGCGTCGGCCAGTGTCGCGCCCGCCAACGACCCGGCAGGTACGCCCCCCGAGGGCTCCGCCGGGGCCGCCGCAACCGCCGACACGCCTGCGCAGGCGGACGCGCCCGCGCTGCCGTCGTTCGAAACCCTGACCCAACGGCTGGCCGAATCGGCGACGGATCGCGATGCGCACGCCGGCCAGGACCCCTTCCGACTGCCCGAGGACTGGACGCCCAAGGCCGTGCAAGCGCTGCAACCCATACAGGCGGTCAAGAGCGTCTCATCCGAGTTGCTGCCCGAGCAGTACAAGCTCGACGGCACCTTCCGCTCGGTCATCGAACAGGACCAGGAGCACATCGCGGTCATCAACGGCCGGGCGATGCGCGTCGGCGATCGGATCGTGGTCCGCACCGGCACAGCGTCGGACGGCACGGAGACCGGCGAGGTCTACGTGCTCTCGCAAGTCGGCGCGCGTGCGGTGGTCTTCGAGTCGGTTCAGACCGGCCTGCAGGTGGTCCTGCGGGCGCCGAAAGTGATCCCCTAGCCCTGTCCGGGGGCGAAAACTCTTTACACAAGCGGCAATCGGATTAAGTCGCGCTGTCCTTGTACCGACATCAATAACAGATGCCCGCGACGGATGTCAGGGCGAACACCGCAGACCAGTCCCTACATCACTCGGAGGTCAGAATGGACACCACCAACCCCATGCGTAAGCGACGCGGCTTCAGCCTGATCGAGCTGGTCATCGTCGTCGTCATCATCGGCATCATCGGCGCGATCGCGATCCCCCGGCTCAGCCGCGGCGCGGAAGGCGCGAGCGACTCGGCCCTGGCCGGCGACCTCGCCGTGCTCCGCAACGCGATCGACCTGTACGCCACCGAGCACAACGGCACGTACCCCGCGCTGGCCACGATCGAAAACCAGCTCACGATGTACACCGACATCAACGGCAACACCAACGCGACCAAGACCGGCGCGTACATCTACGGCCCGTACATCCGCAAGATCCCCGCGCTGAAGGTCGGTGCCGAGTCAGGCGAGACCGCCTTCACCGACACGCTCGGCACCGCCGACAAGGGCTGGGTGTACGACGAAGATACCGGCGTGGTGTACTCGAACACCGCCGTCGGCGAGGTGGACGCGGCCGGCAAGAAGTACAGCGACTACTAAGCCACCACCGGCCCTCGGCGCGAGCCGAACACCGGCTGACACGAACCGCAGGCCGCCCGCCAGTCCAGCCGGATTGCGGGCGGCCTTTTCACGGGGCACTGCAGCGACATGCGACGCACCCGCCCGACCAACCCGAACGCCGACGCCCGCCACGCGCCAAGCGTACGAAACACCCGCGGCTTCAGCATGATCGAGCTGGTGATCGTCGTGGTCATCATCGGCGTCATCAGCGCGATCGCGATCCCCCGGCTCAGCCGCGGCGCGGACGGCGCGACGACTTCGGCGCTCAAGCACGACCTGATCGTGCTCAACAAGGCCCTGGACGTCTACGCCGCCGAGCACGGAGGCAACTTCCCCGACAGCGCAAACGTCGAGCAGCAGCTGCTCCAGTACACCGACGCCCAGGGCAACGTCTCCGCGACGCCCACGACCACGCACATCTACGGCCCGTACCTGCGCAAGGTCCCCGCGGCGCCCGCGGGCGAGGCGCCCGGCTCGACCAAGCTCTCGGGGACCGACGCGCCCGACGTCGGCTGGCTCTACAACGAAAACCACGGGCGCATCTACCTCAACCGCGTCGCCGCCGTCGATACCAACAAGGAAGACACCGTCCTCGGTCGGCTGCGCGGCATCCTGGGGCTCTGATCCATGCACGCACGAGGCAGCACAACCCGTCCCAACGGCTTCACGCTCGTCGAGCTGGTCATGGTCGTCGTGATCGTCTCGGTGCTCGCCGCGCTCGCGCTGCCGCGCTTCGCCCAGGCCTCGCAACGCCAGCAACTCGAGGCCGCGGCGGACCGCGTCGCCGCCGACTTCGCCCTCGCCCAGACCCGCGCCCGCGCCGCCAGCCAGAGCGTCACGCTCTACTTCGATCTCGACCAGAACACCTACACCTTCAACGCCGTCGGCGGCGACGCGACCACCGTCAACCTCGCCGAGTCTCCCTACGGCATCAAGATCTCCTACGCCGAGTTCGGCACCGACAGCGAGGCCGAGTTCAACGCCTACGGCGTGCCCGTCGATACCGGCAAGGTCACGCTTACCAACGGCACCGGCACCGCCACCATCTTCCTCCTCGAATCCGGCGAGGCGACACGATGAACACACACGCCACCGAACCGCAACCGCGCCGACACGCCCGCGCCGCCGGCCACACGCTCGTCGAGATGGTCCTGAGCCTGACGCTGCTCGCGATCGTCATGGCCTCCGCCGGCTCGGCCATGCTCTTCGCCGCCAAGGCCAGCCCCTCGCTGAATGGGCCGACCGCGACCCTGATCAACGACAGCAACGCGCTCGGGCGTATGGTCGAGGACCTCGCCCAGGCCAAGTACGTCCTGGTCCGATCCTCCACCGCGGTCAAGATCCTCGTCAACGACCGCACCGGCGATGGTGTACCGGACCACATCACTTACGATTGGTCCGGCGTGGCCGGCGACCCGCTGACCTACGCCATCAACGACTCGACGCCCGTCGCGATCGTCGAGCAGGTCGATTCGTTCGCCCTCGACTACAAGACGACCGAACGCACGATCACCATCGGCGGTGAGACGAGCATGGGTGCCGAAGTACTATTGGCTTCTCGGCAGACGACAAGCACCGCGACGTGGCCTGTGAACAGCTCAAAAGCGATTGGCCAGCGGTTTACGCCAAGCCTGAGCGCCCAGGCCACGGGCTATCGCGTTACGCGCGTCGAGGTCTACGGGCAGAGCGCCGGAGCGGCTAGTGCGCAGATGCCCGTGCAGATAAGAGATATCAACGCAGACACGCCGGACAGTACCGTTTATGCCACGCAAACCTTATTCGAATCGGATTTGCCATCGAGTTTTGGTTGGGCGTCGATCGCATTCTCGACGTCAGAAACCATCCCGGCGGGTCAGGAATCGGTCATGGTCATCGGGGTCGGCGTCGGCGAGGGAACCAGCGGCAGCTTCGGGCGCGACGAGATCGATGGCAATAACTTTGTCTACACAAACGACGGCGGCGGGTCCTGGCAGAGCACCTTCTCCGGCCATTTCCTGCACCGCATCTACGGGAAAGAAGTGGTCGCGACCCCCCGTTTCGACGTGACGCGCGAGCACGTCACGTCGGTCAGCATCAGCCTGCAAAGCTCCGCGTCGGACCGCTCGCCACTGACCCGCCAGGTCACGCTGCTGCTCGCGCCCGAGGTGCTCGAAACCTTCTGGGACGCGGACTTCAACGCCAAGCCGCCGCCGCAGGACCTCAACGATGACGGCGTCATGGACTGGATCTATGTCGGTGGGGGTGCGATACCCGACGCCAGCCTGGTCGGCGGGGTCTGGAACGCGTCGAGCTCACTCGTACCCATCCCGCGCCACCTCATCGACGGCGTCGTCCGCGTAGACGTGCGTCTACGCGCGACCAACGGTCAGCGGGCCTCGGTCCACGGGCCGTACGTCCGCGATGGCCTGACGACCCTACCGATCGTTTGCGTCCTGCAAGAAGACGGCGGCGGCGGGCAGGAACTGGTGGTCTACAACGACTCATTAGAGACATCCGAGATCACGACTGTGTCCGGCCTCGACGACGGATGGGTGGACCTGCACCTCACCGTGCTGCCCGACGACGACGTGCTGTACTTGAAGGTCAACGACGTCGAATACGGCGTCTTCACGCTGCAACGCGAGGTTTTCGTAGGCGTGCAGGGCGTCTGGCTGACCGGCAGCGGCGACGGCGCCTTGTTCGCCGACGCGCGCGTCTCGGTCGGGGGCAGCTACGCATCGAACGACTGAGCCCCGCTCGGCAAAGGCAGCACTGGAGATGGCATCATGACACGGCCTTACGCCCAACCCGACACGCGACGACGCGGCGTCTCGCTGATCGAGACCGTGCTGTCGCTGTTGATCCTCGGCGGGGCGTTCGTCGCGCTGCTCAACACCGTCGGCTCGGCCCGCACGGCCCAGGCGACCGCGGCCGAGCGGCAGTTCGCCATGCTCCTGGCCGAGGACATGATCAACGAGGCGATGCGTCACCCATACACCGACCCGGACATCGTCGCGACGCCGGTCGAGAGCGCCGAGGGCACGCACACCTCCTACGCGGGCGGCAGCGCCTCGTTCGCGCTGAGCAACACCGATTGGGTCGCGCAGTCGATCAACCCGAGTTTGCCGGCCGACGCGATCAGCTGGTCGATCAGCCGCGTGTCGATCAACGCCCAGCGGACCGGCGCCCGGGACACGGTCATGCTCGTTCAGATCCGCTCTGCGACGGGCGACGGGAAACCCAGCGAGACGGTCCTGGCCTCGACGACGCTGAATGAAGGGGACCTCGGAGGCGGTTGGAACTGGCCGGAGGCGACCCTGAGCCTCGACGGTTTGCCGCCTGGGAAAGAGGTCTTCCTGGTCATCGGCGCGAGCAGCGGCAGCGATTCGGTCAACCTCGCGTACAGCACCTCGGGCCGGGACGGCATGTTCACGTCGAGCGACCGGGGCACGACCTGGGCCGGCTCGTCGGGCTCGGGGCTCGCGCATTACGTGTACGGCACGAGCACGTCGCTCGATGCCGCGTCCACGCCCCCGCTCGGCCCGGACACGGGCGAAGGCACGGCGACACGCGCGGACTTCGACGATATCGATGATTACCGCAACTGGTCCTCGACCCCGCCGGTTGATCGAGACGGGAACACGATCCCCGGCGCGGAAGGCTATAAGCGGACGGTCGCCGTGGTATACCGCCAACTCGCGAACACGAACGTCACCAGTCCGACCGATGAGGGCGTCTTGCTTGTAAAGGTGACGATCTTACGCAACGGGAAGAAGGTCGCGGAACTGCGCGGCCTGCGGACCGATGTGTGGGTGCGCCCCGAGGAGGGCTACTGATGCGCAAGGTAAGCAAGACGACGAGGCGGCGGGCGTCGCAGCGCGGCACCGCGTACCTGCTCGTGCTGGGGATTACGACGATGCTGGTGGTGTTCGGTATCACCAGCGCAATGATCGGTCGCGTTACCGTCGAGCAGGCCGCGCTCAACGAGGACCTGGCGATCGCACGCCTCGCCGCGGAGGTCGGCATCGACATCATGCACAAGCGGATCGAAGGCGACACCGCCTGGCGTGGGACCACCAGCAACGGCGACTGGTCAGGCAGCCAGCCCATCGCCGACGCGAAGGTGTATTTTAAGTTCGTCGATGAGTTCGACGGCAACCTCGCCAACGACAATACCCAGCCGTTCCGGCTTTACGCCAAGGCGGAGGTCGGCGACGCGGTGCGGGTCTACAGCGTCGAGTTCGTGCCCGACGCCTCGAACAACCTCACCCGCCGGCCACGCTCGTTCCGGCAGGAGCCGGCGGACTGAGGCGATGCCGATTGGGTCGGGGCATAGCCGCCGCGTCACACGCCGGGGGCGGGCGCTTTTCATGCGGATACACCCGCTTGGGTGCGTATCGACCGCCCCGTGATCGACCTCCCGGCGTTACCCGGCGGCCACCGACAGCGCGTCGAAACCGAGCACTCGGGGCGCTTTTGGCCAAAATCCCCGGCCGGGGTGTGAGATTCGCCGGTTCGGCGTCAATTAAGATAAAGGTGTTGATTGCGCCCGCTGTGATCGGTTCGCGCGTGTTACGGGATTGGGCGCGGGTTGGCCGTCGTGTAGCCTCGGAGGATGCGGAATATGAACGTACGAAACGCGGTGTTGCTGTCCTGCCTGGGCCTGCCGGCAATGATCTGGACGGGTGGTGCCGCCGCCCAGGGCTCGACGCCGAACATCATCCACATCTTCACGGACGATTTGGCGTGGGGCAGCGTGGGGTTCAACAACGCCTCGACGTACATCCAGACGCCGAACCTCGACGCGCTGGCGAACGGGGGGATGATCCTGAACCGCTCGTACGCGTCCACGGTCTGCTCGCCCAGCCGGGCCAACCTGATGACCGGGACGCACAACGGCCACGCGCTCAACGACCGCAACGCGAACATCGGCGCGGGGCTGCGGGCCGAGGACGTGACGACCGGCGAGGTGATGCAGGACGCGGGCTACCATACCGCGATCATGGGCAAGTGGGGCTGGGGCGCCAGCGGCACGCGGACGATCGGTACGGGCGCGGACCCGGCGCCGACGCTCGGCGGGGACCAGGCCGGCGACCTGCCCAACAACCAGGGCTTCGACCGGTTCTACGGCTACCTCAACCACGGCGCGGCGCACGACTTCTACTACGACTGGGTCTGGGAGACCGACGCGCTGGGCAACATGATCCTCACCGCGAACGACGGCGCGCCCGGCGGCAACCCCGAGTACTTCCAGGACCTGGTCAACATCCAGTCCGAGCAGTACATCAAGGACCGCGCCGCGGCGACACAGCCGTTCTACCTGCAGCTGAACTACACGGCGGTGCACTTCGACATCGACGCGGTCGCGACGGCGCCGGCGCTGCGCAACCTCGACGGCGAGATCATCGGCCCGGCGGGCAAGGGCGTGTACCTCAACGACCCGACGCTCGACGACAAGCAGGAGAACTACGCCGCGACGGTCACGCGCATGGACGCGTCGGTCGGCGCGATCATCGACCGGCTGCGCGACCCGGACGGCAACGGGGTGGAGGACGACTCGATCCTCGACAACACGCTGATCATCTTTTCGTCGGACAACGGCGCGACGCCCGAGGACGGTATGGGCGCGAGCCGGATCAACACGTTCGAGATCCAGGGCGGGCTGCGCGGCGGCAAGCGCGACCTGTACGAGGGCGGTATCCGCATGCCCGCGTTCGCGTATTGGAACGGCACGATCACGCCGGGCACGCAGACCGACCTGCTCAACGACCTGGCGGACGTGCAGGCGACCGCGGCGGACCTGGCCGGTGCGCTGCCCCGCGTCGGGATCGACGGGGTGTCGATCCTCCCGACGCTCACCGGCGAAGGTGAGCAGCGCCTGCGCGAGGGCCTGATCTTCGAGAACGATCAGAACAGCCAGTTGGGCAACCCCAAGACGGCGTGGACGGTCATCGTCGGCGACATGAAACTGATCCGCCGAAGCGACGGCACGAACGAGTTGTACAACCTCGCCACGGACATGGACGAATCGAGCCCGCTGAGCCTTGCGGCGAACGCCGCGCTGGTCAGCGAACTCGAAGCGCTCGCGATCGCCGAGGGCGTGACGCAAGGCGACTCGTACGGCACCAGCTACCGCGACTGGGTCGGGGCCGACGGCGACAACCTCAACAACGCCGCGAGTTGGCAGGTCACCTCGGCGGGCGGCGTCGGCGGTTCGCCGAACGAGACGTGGTCGGCCCTGCTCGCGGGCGCGGCGTCGGGTGACGCGACCGCGCACGCCACCGGCAACATCCAGACGCTGGGCATCGAGGTCGCCGGACTCAACGGCAACACGCTGACGCTGCTGATCGAGCAGGGCGCGTCGGTCAGCGGGCGCAACGAGGTGCGTATCAATAGCGGCGGCCGCGTCGTGCTGCAGCAGGCCGCGTTGACTTCGGTGCGCTGGATCGACGTGCTGCCCGGCGGCACCCTCGCGGGCCAGGGCGCGCTCGCCGGCGACCTATACAACCGGGGCGTCGTCGCGCCGGGCCAGCCCGCGGATATCGCCGCGCCGCCCCCGCCCGAACCCCCAGACAACTTCACCGACACGCCGAGCACCCTGCTGTTCTTCAACTTCGCGGGCGTCCAGGACAACAACGGCGGCTCGACGCCCGTCGGCACGCCGCTGACCCAGGTCTTCGTGCTCGACCCGGCGCTGACGCTCGACAGCGGGTTTCAAACCGGCCCGGGCCTTGAACTGCGACACCCCGAAGGCGGCGGCACCAACGCCGGCAACGAGTGGAACGTCAGCGGCTTCGGGAACGGCTCGTTGGCCAACGCGATCGCCGACGACGATTACATGGGGTTTGTGGTCTCGCCGGTCCCCGGGCTCGAGATGCTCCTGGACGAAGTGAGCTTCAGCTTCTGGCGCAACGGCACCAACGCGCCCAGCGACTACGCCATCCTCACCAGCATCGACGGCTTTACCAGCGGCGACGCGCTCGCCACGACCAGCATCCTCCACGCCGGCCAGGGCGGGCCCGACCAGTCCAGCCCCGCGACGCTCACCGCCGACTACACCGGCGCGACCTGGGTCAGCACCCTCGACGTGCGGATCTACGGCTGGACGCCCGGCGGGGGCAACACCTCGGGCAACACCCACTTCACCGCCGCCAACCTCTCCGGCCACTTCCGCCTCGGCGGGGGCACCGGGCCCGACCCCACGCTCAACCTCACCGGCTCGCTCGACCTCGACGCCAGCTTCACCCAGTACGCCGGCAGCGAGATGCAGATCGACCTCGGCGGGACCGACAACGCCGACCCGCTGAATGAAACCTTCGACCAACTCAACGTGACCGGCCCTGCAGCAATCGCGGGCGACCTCGCGCTCGCGGTCGTCGAGGGCTTCACACCCACGCAGGGCGATGCGGTCGCGGTCCTCACCAGCGCCGCGCTCACCGGCCAATTCGAAACGATCTCGGGCGTCGGCTCCGCCGGCCCGGGGCTGGCATGGGCCGTGACCTACACCGCGACCGACGTCCTCGTTACCGCGGCCTTGCCCGGCGACACCGACCTCGACGGCGACGTTGACGACTCGGACCTGGGCACCGCGTTCGCCAATTACTCCGGCCCGGGTTTCGCCGGCAGGACGTGGCTCATAAGA
>JBKAGS010000027.1:0-132693 GCA_046290505.1 Phycisphaeraceae bacterium
GCCGGCGACGCCGAGGCCGTCAAGCTGCTACGCCCGATCGAGTACCTCAACGTCATCGGCAACATCTCGCCGATGATCGGCCTGTTCGGCACGGTCTTCGGCATGATCGTCGCCTTCGACGCGCTGGTCTCCGGCGGCGGGGCGGCGGACCCGGTCGAGCTGGCCGGCGGGATCTCCACCGCGCTGGTCACCACCTTCTGGGGCCTGGTCGTCGCGATCCCGGCGCTCTCCGCCTACTCGCTGATCCGAAACAAGGTCGATGCGCACTGCGCCGAAGGCCTCTTGATGGTCGAAGAGCTCATCTCGCCGTTCAAGCCCAGCGGCAAGAAGAAAAAGTCCAGCAGCTCGTCGTCGTCCTCCGGCGGTTCGTCGCGCGCGACGCCCAAGCCCGAATAAGTCGCGTTTAAGCTGACTCGATGCGCGGCAGAGCCGCGACGCTTCGTACCACTCCCTACTCCTTACTCCCTACTCACTGCTGCCCGCGTATGTCACACGTTACCCGCCGAGGACCGGTCAAGCCCACGCTGAATATCACGCCGTTGATCGACGTGGTGTTCCTGCTGATCGTGTTCTTCATGATCGTCAACAACATCGTGACCGACGAGGTGCCCGAGCTTCAGCTGCCGGACCTGATCGAGCCGCAGACGTTCCAGGCCGAGGGCAAGAACCGGGTCATCATCAACCTGATCCCCAAGCAGGAGTTCACCGAAGGCGGCAAGAAGGTCGGCCCGGACCAGCCGGAGGGCCAGGTGCTGGCGCGTGGCGGGGAGGCCCGGGCGGTCGCGATCGGCGGCAACGAGTGGGACATCACCAAGGCCGACCAGATCAAGGCGTTCCAGGAGTTCGCGGCCAAGACGATCGCGGCGCGGATGAAAAGCAACGACGGCGAGCCGCCGATGATCCTGCTCCGCGCCGACGCCGCGCTCTACTACAACGCGGTCTTGCCGATGATGACCACCTTGCAGCAGGCGATGGTCGAAGCCCTGGGCGACAAGGCCGGGCAGACCCCGATCCACCTGGTCGCGTACCTCGAAGAATAGCGATCGGCCCGGCCGGATCGCACCCGCTTTCGCACGCAGGACACGCCATGGCACAACGCCCCGACAGCCCGACCGACGAGCAGGCCGACGCGCCGCTGCCCGAAGACGAGCCGACCGTCCACCACGTCTCGCAGCGCAAGAAGCGTAAGAAAGGCGTCGGCGGCGAGGAGATCCAGCTGCAGCTGACCTCGATGATCGACGTCATCTTCCAGCTGCTCATCTACTTCGTCATCACCGCGAACTTCATGATCGACGAGGGCACGATCCTCGCGACGCTGCCGGGCAACGCGGCGCCGACGAACCAGCCGCCGCCGCCGGTGATCCCGGTCAACATCGAGATGACCTCGGCGGACGACGGCGTGACGTACACGCTGACAGTCGATAACAACCGGATCGATGGCGTCACGCAGTTGTACGCCTACCTCAAGAGCCAGAACTACGACGAGGACCAGCAGGTCCAGATCAAGCCGCAGGGCGACGTGCGCTGGCAGCACGTGGTGAACGTGTTCAACGCGTGCGTGCGGGCCGAGCTGTCGGAGATCGGCTTCGCGCCCTCGCCGATGCCCGGCTCCTGACCCACAGCGCCGTCCCGCCTCGACGCGGCGCTATGATTCGATACGACGAGAACACCCGCTGTTCCGGAGAACAGAACGATGCTCAACCCAAGCCCGTGGATGGCCCGCCTGCTCGCCCCGGCCGTGTTGTTGTTCGCCAACGCCGGCCCGGCGCTCGGCCAGATCGAGGCGTTGCGCAACAGCGACGACCAGTTCATCCAGGGCCTGCGCGAGCGCGGCATGTCCGACCTGCTCGGCCGGTTCGTCGAGGCCGACCCGCCGCAGGACCCGATCGCCAAGCTCGCGCTGGACGTGGCGCTCAAGGAGTTCGTCGCCGACGACCAGCTCGAGCGTGCCCGGGAGATGTTCCAGGCCGGCCAGGTCGCCGAGGGCAACGCGCTGTTTCTTGAAAGCCGGCGGTCGTTCGAGGGCGTGCTCGATGCCCAGGAAAAACTCATCGCCGACCACGCCGAAGACGAGCGCTTGCCCCTCTGGCAGACCGACTACGCCGAGATGCTGCTGTTCCGCTACCTGCCGCGGTACTACCAGAACGTGAACTGGGTGTACGAGTTCGGCCTGCCCAGCGACGAGCAGCGCTCGGCGTATGAAGGGGCGATGGTCAAGGCGTTCAAAGCGCTCGACGACGCGACGTATCGCCACGACATGCGGGCCACCCGCGCGGGCGCAGACGCCGAGCTCCGCCCCAGGCTCGAGTCGATGGGCATCTGGTACAAGCTCGAAGACTACCGCCAGATCAACACGCCCTACTGGTACGCCCAGGCGGCGCACGGCGTGTCGCTGCTGCCCGAGACGCACCCGTACTATCAGAACAAGCAGGTCCGCAACCAGAAGCTCGACCCCCCGGCCGAGAAGAAGCGGCTGCGCAACGTGGTCGTCGATGCGCTGAGCTTCGGCGTCATCCAGGACGAGCGGACCAAGACGACGGCGAAGCTGTTCTCCGGCCGGACGCTCGCCTGGTCCAAGGACCCCAACGACATCGAGGAGGCCGTGGGCTTCCTCGAAGACGTGATCGACGAGTCGGCCGACGGCCCGCAGGGGTTCGTCGCGACGCTGGGCAAGGCCGTCGCCTACTGGAGCGTCGGCCAGCCGGGCGACGCGATGGACATCCTCGGCGGCATGGAGCGCAACGGCTTTGTCAAAGGCGATTCCTCGACGACCACGCGCCTGCTCGTCGCCGACCTGGTGTTCAAGATCAAGCGGGCCGAGGCGATGGAGGCGCTGCCGGGCGACCGGCCCAAGCTCATCGCCGAGGCGTACGAGGCGGCCTACGTCCCGCTGGTCGATAAAGACGACGACGACCGGTACCGCGGGATCCTGTTCGAGCGGTGGGCGGCGGGCGCGAACAACATCGACGACCCGATGAGCGTGCCGCCGATGGTGCGGATGGGCATCGGCGAGATGCTGACGCAGCAGGGCGGGTACCAGGCGCAGGTCGCGATCCAGGGCCTGGCCGGGCCCGAGCCGGCGATCGAGGCGGAGGTCAGGAGCTGGCGGATGCGGCTGGAAGAGCAGGCCGAGCAGGCCGACGAAGTCCTCGCCCGGGCCGCGGCGTTCAACGAGACCCTGATCGGCGAAGACATGCAGGGCGCCGTGCTCGCGCGCGGGCTCTACAACCTGGCAATGGACTTGTACTGGCGGGCCGAGCTGGTCAAGGCCTTCCAGCCGGAGAAGCAGGACTGGAACGACCACTTCCGCGCGGCCGAGCGCTGGCTGGCGGTCGGGGAGCGCGCGCCCGACGCGGCGCTGGCCGAGCAGTCGCTCAAGTTCGCGATCAACCTGATGGTGGGCATGGACGTCGCGTTTAACACCCCGGACGTCCAGCAGGCCAACGTCCGCAAGGCGTACCGCCGGGCGTTCGAGCTGTTGATGCAGCAGTGGCCGCAGGTGCCGGAGGTACACAACAACCGCGTGTACGCCGCGTTCCATCTTTTCGAGAAGAACGCGGAGTGGGACAAGGCGATCGAGGTCTACCGCGGGCTGCCGCGCGACCACCACGACTACTTCCAGGCCCGCCGGCAGATGATGTTCGTGATGCAGCGTCAGTACCGGCAGATGTCGGACCGGCTTCGGCTGCTCAAGGCGACCGAGCCCTCGGCCGACCCGCCGCCGAACGTGGACCCCGAGGCGCACGCCCAGAAGCGTCGCGAATGGCAGGCCGAGGTGGACACGCTGGAGATCGACCTGGGCCGGGTGCGCGACGGGATCACCGAGGAGGCGCAGCTGGTCATCCTCGACGCGGAGGACGAGGCGGAGAACGCCCGCGACGGCAATCGCCGATTCACCGCGGCGACGGCGCTGGGCGCGGCGAAGGTCGTGCTCGCCGGCGTCGAGGCGGACCGCGACCCGGCCAAGGGCCGCGCCCTGCTCGAAGGCTTCGAGACCCGATTCGCGCCCGACGGCGACTTCGGCAAGCTCGCGCAGGTCCAGGCCGACCCCGCCAAGGCGCTGCAGAACCTCCGCGGGCTGGTGCAGGCCGCCCAGCAGCAGCGCATCCTGATCCTCTTGGAAGCCAAGCAGTTCGACGAGATGGTCGCGCAGGCCCAGCAGATGATGCAGGTCTCCCCGGACGTCGCGGCGGGGGTGATCAACGGCGTGCTCAACCGGGTGCGCACCACGATCGAACGCGAACGCCGGGCCGAGCAGGAAGCGGTCTTCGAGGTCGTCCGCCAACGCGCCCGTGAGAACATCCGCTTCCAGGCCCAGGCCGCGGTGAAGCTCGGCGAAGAGCTGGTGAACTGGGCCAAGGGCCAGGGCTTCAACGCCAAGCAGATGGTGCCTTACCGCCTCGAGCTCGCCGACTCGTGGATGCTCGCGGGCAACGGGCAGAAGGCGCTGACGATCCTCGACCCCTTGTCGAAACAGTTCCCCCAGAGCTTCGAGATCGCGATGCAGACCGGCAAGGCGCATCTGTCGATGTACCAGGATCCGGCGCAAAAGGACGAGAAGCACTACAACGGCGCGATGGACAACTTCAACAAGGTCATCGCGTTCTACAACGTCCGCAACGAAAAGCCCGCGATCTACTGGGACGCCTGGCTGCAGGTGTTCTACCTGCTCGAAGCGACGGGCGACGGCCGAAAGGCCGACATCGGCAAGCGCGCCAAGAGCCTGCTCCGCATCGACCCGGACTTCGGCGGGGCGCAGTTCAAAGACAAGTTCCTCGACGTCATCGAACGCAACGGCGGAATCCAGTAAGCCGCCCGGCGACGACAAATACGTCTATCGAACGACCCGACGCGAAAACGATTTTTACCCCGTAACAAGACAAACCCCGGCGCGGTCTCTATCATAAGACTCAAGAGTCTTTTGATAGGAGCACCCCATGGCCATCGCGCAGCGCAACATCCCCGGCACCGACCTCAGCGTCTCCCTCCTGGGCTTCGGCAACTTCACTTTCGGCGTCAATTGGTGGATCGACGTCACCGATGAACAGGCCGTCGCCATCCAGAACGCGGCGTTCGACCTGGGCGTGACGTTCTTCGACACCGCCCCGGCGTACGGCAACTGGCGCGCCGAAAAACTGCTCAAGCCCACCATCGCGTACGCCGGCCGGGACAACGTCTTGATCTCGACCAAGTTCGGCTACGACCTGGTCTCGGACCCGGGCGAGGAAGGCAGCCACCGCGAACGCAAGCAGGATTTTTCGCGCGACGCGATCATCGCCGAGTGCGAGCGCTCGCTGACGAACATGGGCATCGACTGCATCGACCTGTACCAGGCCCACAACATCCGCCACCCGCACTACAACGACGAGCTGCTCGGCACGATGCAATTGCTCAAGGAGCAGGGCAAGATCAGGGAGTGGGGCGTCGCGCTGGGCCCGGCGATCGGCTGGCGCGAGGAAGGGCACGACGGGCTCTTGAAGTTCGGCGCGGCGACGGCGCAGACGGTCTACAACATGTACGAGCAGGACCTTGGGCGTGAGCTGGGCGAGATCTGCGAGCACCTGAACCGGGGCGGGGTGATCAGCCGGGTGCCGACCAACTCGGGCATGCTCGACGACGAGTTCAAGAGCCCGGACCACCAGTTCCCCGAGAAGGACCACCGCAAGTTCCGCGACCGCAACTGGATGATCTACGGCCTGAAGAAGAACGAGATGGTCCGGCCGTTGGCGCAGGACCTGGGGCTGAACCTCCGCCAGTTCGCGATGCGTTGGCTGGGCAGCCAGCCGGGCATGGTGTCGATCGAGCCGAATATTTTGAGCGTCGAGGACGTGAAGGACTATGCCATCGGCTGCACGGGCGAGCGGCTGCCGCAGGACGTGTTGGATCAGATCGCCGAGTGGTACGAAGACGACTTCGGACTGGGCCCGGACGCGCACCCGTGCGACCACAAGTCCACCTTCGCCGAGGGCGGCGCGGTGCGCAGCCAGTACGTCGCCCCGGCGCTGGGCGCGGCGTCTTAACGTGGTCGACGCTATCGACAATTGATCCGGCCGGCTTGCTTCAGCGGGCCGGCCTTTTTCAATCGCCGAACCCGCGCCCGCGATCCTCGTACAATCCATTCATGGCCGACCAAGCCCCGGACCCGACGCCCGCCGAAGAAGAAGACCCGCTGCCCACGCTGGGCCAGTCCGTCGTGGTGCGCTGGCTGATCGGGCTGAACCTCATTATTCACGCGCTCAATGCGCTCTTTCCCGCCGAGGCTCGCGACCCGAAGACGGGCGAAGTGGTGCTCGACTCGGCCACGGGCGAACCGGTCCAGGTGCAGTTACTGACTTACCTGGGCAACTTCAATGTCATCCAGGGCATCAACGGGTACGAGTTCTGGCGGCTGTTCACTTACCAGTTCCTCCACGGCGGGGTCTTCCACCTGCTGATGAACATGATGGCGCTGTACGTGTTCGGCCCGATGATCGAGAAGTGGTGGGGGCCCAAACGCTTTATCGCCTTCTACCTGCTCTGCGGGGCGTGCGGGGCGTGGCTGATGGCGCTGCTGGCGTTCTTCCCGTCGCTGGTCAACGCGCAGTCGGCTTGGCTGGTCGGGGCGTCGGGCTCGATCTTCGGCGTACTCGTCGCGGTCGCGATGATCTACCCCAAGGTCGAAGTCAAGCTCATCATCCCGCCGATGTGGGTCACCGCCCGCAAACTCGCGATCGTCTTCATCGTCCTCTCGTTCGTGTCGATGTTCGTCGGTTACAACCTCGGCGGCAACGCGGCGCACATCGGCGGGGCGCTGTTCGGCTACCTGCTGGTGCGCCGGCCCTGGTCGCTGGACTTCGCCGACCCCGACGCGCCCAAGCTCGACCCGCCGGGCAAGGCCGAGCCCGATGCGGCCGACCTCGGCAACAAGCCGGGGGCGTAGGGGCCTGATAAGTCGCGCGGACCCAGACACCGGGCGTTGAAACGTCGGCATAGAATCGAATGTGTTCAGTGGTGGGCCGAACCTGACCGACGTAAACGATCATGGGCTGGGAAGACCGACACTACAACCAGGGCGGGCAGGCCGGCGGCTTCGGCGGTGGGCTCGGCGGCAAGTCGATGGTGACGATCCTGTTGATCGTCAACTGCGTCGTCTTCGTCCTCGATATGATCCTGACCAGCGGGTCGCGTATCCCCGACTGGATGTCGCCTTACCTGATGGGGCGGTTCACGATCGACGAGGCGCTGTACAAGTTCCAGGTCTGGCGTGTCGTGACTTACCAGTTCCTGCACGCGGACTTCATGCACATCCTGTTCAATATGATCGGCCTGTTTTTCTTCGGCCGGCTGCTCGAGCAGTGGTGGGGCAGCAAGCGGTTCCTCGCGTTTTACCTGATGTGCGGCGTCGCGGGCGTGGTGCCTTACACGGTCATCGGCCTGGTCGCCCCGAACCTCATCCTCAACGCCGACTCGCCCGAGGCCATCGCCGCGAGCGGGCAGATCGTGCGCTACGTTGGGCTGATCGGCGCGTCGGGCTCGGTATACGGCATCCTCGTCGGCTGCGCCGTGCTTTTCCCCAAGCAGCGCGTGCAACTGCTCTTCCCGCCGATCCCGATGACGATGCGGACGATGGCGCTGATTTTTCTCGGGATCGCGGTGTTCTCGGTGCTCGCCGGCACGCCGAACACCGGCGGCGAACTCGCTCACCTCGGCGGCGCGGCGCTGGGCTTTTTCCTGGTCAAGCGGCCTTCGCTCTTGAACTACGCCGACCGTTTCAGCCCCGAGGCCATCCAGGCCGGCGTTAACCGCGGCCGATACGAACGCAAGGCGAAGAAGCAGCAGGCCACGCGCGAAGAGGTCGACCGCATCCTCGCGAAGGTGTCGGAGAGGGGCATCCAGTCGCTGACCCGGCGGGAGAAGAAGATCCTGCAGCAGGACACGGACCGGCTGCGCAATGACCAATGAATCTAGGCCAATCACCAGGCCGCATGATCCGATGCACGGTTATAATATTGATATGCATCGAAAGAATTGGACCGTCAAGAAGTTTGATGCGACAGGCGATTGGGACCAGTCCACGCCGAGCGAGGCGTTGTCGCCTCACGAGCGACTGAATATGACATGGCCATTGATTGCAGCGTTTTGGAAGCTCCGGTATGGAACCGATCCTGAACAGCGACTTCCGCGACATGCTTTGCCTGTTAAACGAAGAGAAGGTTGAATACCTTCTTGTCGGAGGCTGGGCGGTTTCGTTTCACGCGCATTTCCGGGTGACTGAGGATATCGATCTTTGGATCAGGCCGACTCCGGAGAACGCCCAGCGTGTCATTCGCGCGCTCATGAAATTTGGCGCGCCGATGGATGGGATGGATATCGAGGACTTCGCTAAGCCGAGATACGGCCTGCACATCGGCGTCCCGCCGGCGCGGATTGATTTACTCACCACGTTGGAGGGCGTGTCGTTTGAGCAAGCATGGGCCAGCCGGCTGACCGATGAATTGTCCGGTATCCCAATTCAAGTGATCGGTAGAGAGGAACTGCTGAAAAACAAGGCCGTTGTTGGACGGGCAAAAGACCTGGCCGATATCGAATCGATCGAAGGCGCAAAACGTCGGCGTGAGGCTGACTGAACCGTTCCTGAGACATGCTTGGCAGGTACGTTTTCATCTATCCTTAGCTTATGCCCGCATTGACTTTCGACATCAGCGTGACCGACCCGTCCACCCACGCGCGTGTCGGCCGGGTCACCACGCCGCACGGATCGTTCGACACGCCCGCGTTCATGCCCGTCGGCACGCAGGGCACCGTCAAGGGCCTGACGCCCGACCAGGTCCGCGACAGCGGCGCGCAGATCATCCTCGGCAACACCTACCACCTCATGCTCCGGCCCGGCAGCGCACAGGTCGCGGCGCAAGGCGGGCTGCAGCACTGGACGCGCTGGCGGGGGCCGATGCTCACCGACTCCGGCGGGTTCCAGGTCTTCTCGCTCGCCGACCTGAACAAGATCAACGACGACGGCGTGCGATTCAAGAGCCACCTGGACGGCGCCATGATCGACCTCACGCCCGAGCGTTCCATGCAGGTGCAGCACGAGCTGGGCGCGGACATCATCATGGCGTTCGACGATTGCCCACCGGCGCACGCCGATTTCCTGGCTGACCAAGGTTCCACTTCGCCCCGCGGCCATAGCCGGGGGCCTACGGACCCCGGACGCGCAAGCAAGGGTCTTCAACCACCCAACGCGCCCCCATCAGAACAGACGTTGCACACAGGCGAGTCGGTTGATGCGCGTGATGCATCTGGTGTCGACGCGTCCGGTGCCCGCAGGCCGCCGGCTATTGACCAAGCCGCGTACGGCGAGCGGGTGCGCGTCGCGAACGAGCGGACCCTGCGCTGGCTGGACCGCTGTGTGAAGGAACACCGAGGCAGCGGGCGCGACGCCGAGCAGGCGCTGTTCCCGATCGTGCAGGGCGGGACGGACCTGGACCAGCGGGCGTGGTGCGCCCAGCGGGTTTGCGAGCACGACAGCCCGGGCTACGCGATCGGCGGGGTGGCGGTCGGCGAACCCCCGGAAATGATCCACCGCGTCGTCGCGCAGACCGCCCCTATGTTGCCGTCCGATAAGCCGCGGTACCTGATGGGCGTGGGGTATGAGCGGGACATCGTCCGGGCGGTGCGGGCGGGGGTGGACATGTTCGACTGCGTCTTGCCGACGCGTAACGGCCGAAAGGGGGCGGCGTTTACGCCGCGGGGGGTGGTGAAGCTGCGAAACGCGGTGCACAAGGCCGATCCGGGGCCGATCGACGAGCGTTGCGACTGCGTGGCGTGCGCGGGGGGCTACAGCCGGTCGTACCTGCACCACCTGTTCCGGGCGGGGGAGACGCTGGGGGCGAGCCTGGTGAGTCTCCACAATCTGTGGCACTTCCAAAGGCTCATGTTGGACATCCGACACGCGATCGCTCACAATGGTTGGTCTTTGCTCGCCCGAGACTGGCCGGTGGTCCAACTGGACGCCACGCCGGGCTGAGCATCCGCCCGGGCGCCGTGCCCCGGCGGTCACGACCGCGCCCCATACGAGTTCAAGCCCGATGCTCACCGTGCTCGCAACGCTGGACGGCCAACCGATCTTCCTCGCCCAGGACGTCACCGTCACCGAGAAGACCGACGCCGACCCTAACAAGGATTCGGACAACAACGACAACGACACCGGCGGCGGGTCGTTGTTCGGCGGGTGGTTCCTGCCGGTCATCCTCGGCATGATGGTCCTGTGGATCTTCCTGCTCGGCAGCGGCTCGCGCAAGCAGAAAAAGAAGCAGGCCGAGCTGATCGCCTCGATGACCAAAGGCAGCAAGGTCGTCACCATCGGCGGGATCCGCGGGTCGATCGTCGAGGTCCGCGACGACGAGGTCGTCGTCAAAGTAGACGAGAACAACAACACCCGCATGAAGTTCTCCCGCGACGCGATCCGCTCGGTCCTCGACGACACGGCGACCAAAGACAAAGACCCGGGCAAAGACAAAGACCCGGGCAAAGACAAGGACGGCGAGAAGAAGGGCAAGGACGGCAAGTAGCCGAACCCCGCCTCGCATTCAGGCGTCTGACCAAGACCCCCCCAACCGGAACATAGACCCAACCCATGGCTCCTATCCTCTTCATCATTTTGATCGCGGCGTTGTTCGTCGGCTCGGCCGTGCTGTACGCGATGAACATCCACTGGTGGCGCGTCTCGCTGATCGCCGGCGTCATGTTCGGCGCGGTCGCGCTGCTGTGGGTGCCCGGCGACGGCGACCCGCGTCAGGACGGCTTCGACGGCTACGGCCCCGCGGACCGGCTCAAGCCCGGCATCGACCTGGCCGGCGGCACGCGACTGGTCTACGACGTCGTCGTCCCCGAGGGCCAGCCCAAGAGCCAGGTCATCGAGGACACCATCGAGATCCTCTCCGACCGCGTGGACCCCGCCGGCACGCGCGGCCTGGTCTGGCGCACCGTCGCCGGCCAACGCATCGAGGTGCAGATGGCCGCCGCGCCCGCCAACGTCCGCGAGAAGCGCGAGGCCTACACCGACGCGGTCAAGGCGCTGCGCACCAACAACATCTCGCCGGGCGACCTGGATGCCGCGCTGGCCAAGGGCGACCCCGCCGAGCTCAAGCGGCTCGCGGGCGAGGACGCGTCGCTGCTGGCCGACCTCGAGAAACTCCAGGCCGCCTACGACGCCCGCGAGGCGGCGCGGCGAGCCTACCTCGACGCCAGCGCATCCTGGGACGAAACAAAGCAAACCATCCCGGTCGAGCAGTGGGACGACCACCCGGCGTACAAGAAGCTCGTCGAACTCGAACGCGAGTACAACGAGCAAGCCAAGCCCGACTTCGAGTTCCTCGAGCAGGACATCCTGAAAGCGAACAGCTTCAACATCGCCGAGTTCGAAAGGCTCGAAGCGATCCCGCCGCAGCAGCTGACCGACAAGCAACGCGAAGCGGGCGAGACGACGCCCCGGCAGGACACGCTCGAAGCGCTCAAGAAACGCTACCCCAACCGGGCCGAAGCGATCCAGAAGGCCTACGACGCGCTGGTCGATTACGAGGCGGTGAAAGGCCCGCTCGACGGGCCGGAAGACCTGATCGCGCTGTTGCGGGGCTCGGGCGTGCTCGAGTTCCGCATCACCGCGGAGCCGGGCGAGCTCAATTCGCTGCTCAACTACATGACCCAGCTCGACCAGCAGGGCCCGCGCGCCCGGCCGACCGCCGACTACCGCTGGTTCGAGGTCGATGACCTCGCCCAGTACGTCAAGGACGAAGACGACCGCGCGAAGGTCGAAGGCTGGCTGGCCCAATCGCTGAGCGTCAATGAGGTCGAGCAGCAGGAGGCGAAGGAAAACGTGCTGTCGTTCTTCACCGGCAGCGGCCGGGTCATCGCCCGACCGTACGCCGGCCGGCTCTACGTGCTGTTGCACAACGACGAAGGCATGGCCATGACCCGCGACGACGACTGGTCGGTCAGCGGCGTCAACATCGGCCAGGACGAGCTGGGCAAGCCGACGGTGAATTACCAGCTCGACGGCAAGGGCGCCGCGCTGATGCGCGACCTCACCGGGCCCAACGTCGGCCGACCCATGGCCGTGCTGCTGGACAACAAGGTCCTCACCGACCCGGTGATCCGCGGCCAGCTCAGCAACCAGATCCAGATCAGCGGCGACTTCAGCCGGGCCGAGGTCGAGTACCTCCGCGACACGATGCGCGCCGGCTCGCTCGAGGGCCAGCTGTCCGAAAACCCCGTCAGCCAGCTGACCATCGGCCCGTCGCTGGGCGCGGACAACGTCAAGGCCGGCCTCCGCGCAGCGGTCACCGCGATCATCCTCGTCGCGATCTTCATGACCATCTACTACTTCTTCGCCGGCCTGGTCGCGAACTTCGCGCTGGCCGCCAACATGGTCCTCATCCTCGGCGTCCTCGCGCTCACGCAGGCGACCTTCACCCTCCCCGGCATCGCCGGCCTGGTGCTGACCATCGGCATGGCCGTCGACGCGAACGTGCTCATCTTCGAGCGCATCCGCGAAGAGATCATGGACCGCAAGGTCGGCGTCGAAGTCGCCGCGCGGCAGGGCTACGGCAAGGCGCTCTCGACCATCCTCGACGCCAACATCACCACGCTCATCACGTGTCTGATCCTGGGCTACACCGCGACGGCCGACGTCAAGGGCTTCGCCGTCGTCCTGGGCATCGGCATCCTCGCGACGCTGTTCACCGCGCTGTTTTGCACGAAGGTGTTCATCGACATCTACATCCGCTACCGCAAGCCCAAGACGCTCGAGATGCTGCCGACGATGGTGCCCGCGATGCACCGGCTGTTCTCGCCGAACATCAACTGGATCGGCAAGGCCAAGTACCTCGTGCCGATCAGCGCGATCCTGCTGGTCGCCGGCCTCGGCGAAGCGATCTTCCAGCGCGGCGAAGACATGCTCGACATCGAGTTCCGCTCGGGCACGTCCGTCGGCTTCGAGCTCAAGCCGACCGGCGAAGCGCAAGCCAACGGCGACCCGGTCCTCACGACGCTGAAAATTGGCGAGGCGCGCGACCGGATCGAAGACGTCGCCGAGGTCGCCAAGCAGGTGCAAGCCGCGGTCGAGGCGGGCGAAGACTTCACGCCGCAGAGCGAGTCGGATCGCGAGATCGCCGCGGCGGTGCAGGAGGCCTACGACCGCCACAAGCAGGCGGTCGCGGAATACGAAGCGACGCTGGCGTCCGGCGGGAAGGTGGAAAAGCCCGACGGCGTCCCCGACTTCGCGCTGCTCGACGAGGTCCAGGTCGTCACGACCGGCGAAAGCGACGACCCGGAGGTCGCCAGCGGGTTCAGCGTCGCGACGCTGATCACCGACAGCCAGGCCGTCACCGCGCTCTTAAAGGTCGCGTTCGACGACGTGCTCGAGACGACCCGCCCGGTCAAGTTCAAGGGCGAAGACCTCTCGGCCGAGCAGGCCCGCGGGATCGTCGAGCCGCTGGCGACGGGCACGCTGGGCGAGGCGTTCGAGGAACAACTGCCCCAGGGCGTCGCGCAGACGAGCCTGCCCGATTACGTCGGCGGCGTCGCCATGTACGTCCAGGACATGGTCCCGCCGCTGAGCGTCCAGGAGCTGACCGAGCGCATCGACCGCATGCGGCGTCAGCCCCCGCACGACGAGTTGGGCGTGCGCGAGTTCACGGTCGTCGGCGTCGAACGCGCGGCCGAGAGCTTCGACGACCAGGGCAACCCGCAGTACAGCAGCGTCGTCGTCGCCGTGCACGACAGCGGCTCGACAGACTACAGCACGACCGCGGGGATCGAGTCATTCACCGACACCGGTGGGCTGGCGGACACCGAGTGGAAGCTCCTGAAAGACGCGATGAAGCGCGACTCGAGCTTTACCAACGTCACCGTCTTCAACAGCCAGGTCTCCGGCACGATGCAGCAGCAGGCGATCGTCGCGATCGGCCTGTCGCTGCTCGCGGTCGTTGTCTACATCTGGGTGCGCTTCGGCAGCATCCGCTACGGGCTCGCGGCGATCGCGGCGCTGGTCCACGACGTCAGCGTGGCGCTGGGGCTTGTCGCCCTTGCTGGGCTGGCGTACAACAAGTTGGGCGAGGACTCGGCGATCGTGCAGCTGCTGATGCTCGACCCGTTCAAGGTCAACCTCGCGATGATCGCGGCGTTCCTGACGATCATCGGCTACTCGCTCAACGACACGATCGTGGTCTTCGACCGCATCCGAGAGAACCGCGGGCGCTTAAGCCGGGCGACCCCCGAGATCATCAACCTCTCGATCAACCAGACGATCAGCCGGACCGTGCTCACCTCAGGCACGACGTTCCTCGCGGTCGCGACGCTGTACTTCATCGGCGGCCCGGGCGTGCACGGCTTCGCGTTCGCGATGCTGCTGGGCGTCATCGTCGGGACCTACTCGTCGATCGCCATCGCCTCGCCGATCCTGCTCATCGGCACCAAGGGCAAGGGGCCCAAGGGCGGCCCGCAGCAAGCCGAGCCCGCGAGCCTCAAGGCCGAGGAACCCGACATCGCCAGCGAACCGGCGACGGCGTGAGCGTTGATGCGGACATGTTTAGTGGCCGCGGCGCAGCCGCCGCGTCGGTTATCGTGATGCAAGGATCATCGCGTACCGCCTGATCCTCAGCGCGTACGGGTTTTGGCTGCCCAACGACGAGCGTAAATCATGGTCCGACTCCGTCCGTAGCTACGAACTGTACGCGTTCGGCCCGGCGGCCAAAGCGGATACGCGGGAATCGGTGGCGGACCGGCCGTGCGATCGGGAAAGGCGAGACGCGATGAAAGCTACGCTTGCGCACAAGCCCGTCCGCTTTACAGGTGTGCAGGCCAAGTCGATTGCGGGGGGATTTTCTGAGCTGGATTACCCGTTTCATGCCTGCGCCATCATGCGCACCTGATTGCCGGGCGTCATCGCTTGAGCATCGAAAAGTCGTGCGATCAGTTGAAGGCGCGTGCGACGAAGAAGCTGCTCGGGGCGGGTTTGCATCCGTTTGCGGATCAGCCTTACGCGGGCGGTCGGCTGCCGACGCCTTGGGCGCGGAAGGGGTGGTGGGTGTCTATTGATGATGTCGATCATTTGCGAAACGCGATCGCGTATGTGGAGAAGCATCCGATGAAGTCGGGGTTTAGGCACCAGCGTTGGTCGTTTGTGAAGCCTTGGCGAGGGGTTTGGCCAGGCGGCTGCGCCGCGGCCACTAAACATTGAGGTAGACATCGAAGCGAACGGCCTTGCCCTTGTACGCCACGTCGGGGCCGGGGCGTTGCTCGTTGTGGATGACCGGCGCTTTGAGCGGCCGCTTCACGCACACGCGGCGCACGCCCGTGCGCAGCGCGGCGGCAAGCAGGTCCGGCGCGTCGTCGTCATCGCCCGCGAGCAGCCGCAGCACACGCATCGGCTTGCGTTCCTTCGCCTTTCGGCCCGGCGGGAACATCGGATCGAGCACCACGGCGTCGGCGTCGGTCGCTTGGCCGAGCCGGTCGATCGCGCTCGCGTTGACGGGCGTGATCCGCGAGGCGGTGTCGGGCTGTGTTTGCGCCGCGCGTGCGATCGCGTCGTCGAGCAGCGCCGCGATCACCGGCTGGCGTTCGATCGCGGCGACAGCGCAGCCGTGCGCCGCGAGCAGCCAGGCGTCTTCGCCCAGCCCGGCCGTGCAATCGATCACGCGCGGGCGGTGCGGGTTGCCCTTCCTGATCCCCACGGCCTTGAGCAGCGGCATGTCGAGCTTGCGCCCGGCCGGCGAAGTCGTGTCGATCGTGTCGAGGTCGGTGTAGACCGCGTGGCCCCCGACCAGGCCCGCCTCGCCTTCGATCACGCGCAGCTCGAGCCGTTGTTCGGTCACCGCCAGCAGCAGAGCGCAGCCCGGGTCGCCGAGCTTCGTCTTCGATACGCCGAGCGCATCGGCCAGTTCAGATGCACGCTGCTGCAACGGCACGTGGTGCGGCGGGTCGGCACAAACCGCGACGCTGACGCCGCTCACTCCCGCGCCTCCGCGTCCGCCAGCTGCTGCTCGTACCGCGCCCGGTTGGTCCGCGTGTCCATCAGGACGTGCAGCTTCCCACGCAGGTCCGCCGGCACGTAGTCGTCCAGCGTCTTGCGGACCATCGACAGGTTGGTCCGCCGGGACAGGTGCGTGAGCACGACCGCCTCGCCTTTGAACATCTCCAGCAGGCGGACGATGTCGTCCAGGTGCAGGTGCTTGCCGATGCCCGCGCGCTTGCGGTGGCCCGGCTCGAGGAACGTGCACTCGGTGATCAGGACCTTCGCGTCGGTGACCTCCGGCCGCTCGAAGTGCTTGCCCCACAAGGTGTCGCCCATGTACGTGACCTGCGGGATTTCGTGCAGCTCGGTGATCGCCTCGCCCTTCTCTTTGAGCTGAACAAGCTGTTCTTGCGGCAGGCCGACCAGGTCCGCGCGCAGCTTGCTGCGCAGCTCGACGCACGAATACGCGAGCGACGGCACGGTGTGGATCGTGCTAAACGCGCGGAGCACGACGTTGCCCTTGAGCGGGATCTGCTGCTCGGGTTCGAGCGTGACGACTTCGTAAGGCGTCTTCTGCCGTTCGATATCGACCAGCGCGTTCATGAGGTTGTTGATCGGCTGGGCGAGGTCGGGGTGGCAGACGACCTTGCCCGTGCCCATGCCCTGGAAGGCGCGCTGGGAAAAGTAGTAGATGAGCGAGGCGATGTGGTCCATGTGGCCGTGGGACAGCGCGATGAGGTTGGACGTCAGCATCGCGCGCGGGCACTCGCCGATGTCGAAACCGATGTCGAGCTCGGGGACCTGCACGGCCGTCGCTTCGCCTGCGATCGACACGCCCTGCACGCGGTAGGGCGGGAGGTAGAGGAACCCGAGCTGGGGTCGGCGGGGGGGCTGCTTGGGGAGCATGCGCGTCCTGTCTGTCGGCCGGCGTGCGGATCGGTTCTGGGGTGACAGCACGCCGGCCGGCGGAAAACGCTGCGTGGCCCGAGCAATAAACCAGCCGATGCGGGAATCGAACCCGCTGCGCCCCCGGTAAGCACTTCCCGGCCACGACGCGGTGAGCCACCACGCCGAGCCGTCGGCCGATACGATGCCGCTGTCCGTCGCGGCACTCCAAAGTATCGCATCGCCGGCCGCGCACCGCAACAGGAAACCACCACGCATGAACGCGATCGTCGAGAGTTGGAAGGGTCTGACCCACCCCGTCGTCGGCATGGTCCACCTCCGCCCCTTGCCCGGAAGCCCGCGCTTCGCCGGCGACCTGTCGGGCATCATCGACGCCGCGCTCGCCGACGCCGAGGCATGGCAAGCCGCTGGGGCGAACGGCTTGATGGTCGAGAACTTCGGGGACGTGCCTTTCTTTAAGTCGGATGTCCCGCGCGAAACGATCGCGGCGATGACCGCGGTGGCGAGCGAGATCCGCCGCGCCTTGCCGGGGCTGCCGCTGGGCATCAACGTGCTGCGCAACGACGGCGAGTCGGCGCTGGCCATCGCCATGGCGACGGGCGCGAGCTACATCCGCGTCAACGTCCTCAGCGGCTCGGCGGGTACCGACCAGGGCGTCATCGAAGGCCGGGCCGCGGCGCTGATGCGCTACAGGAAGTCGCTTGCAGCTGAGCACGTCAAAGTCCTGGCCGACGTACGCGTGAAGCACGCCGCGCCACTGGCCGAGCGCCCGTTGCAAGACGAGGTCGAAGAGCTGGTCAAGCGCGCCGGTGCCGACGCCGTCATCGTTTCGGGCACGGGCACCGGCAAACCAACCGACCCGAGCCACGCGGCGGAGGTCAAGCGATACGCCGGCGAAGTGCCGGTGTTGATCGGCAGCGGCGCGGACGCCGAGTCGATCCCGCAACTCAAGCCCGCGTGCGACGGCTTCATCATCGGCAGCGCGGCGAAGCCGGGCGGGAAGATCGACGCGGCGGTGGAGGTTGAACTGGCAAAGCAGATGATTGATCGACGATGAATAGTTTTACCGCAGAGATCGCGGAGATCGCAAAGCGAGACAAATACATTCGCTGCGGTCTCTGCGATCTCTGCGGTAAAACAGCCTTGCTGCACTAATTTAATGATGTTTACCCTTGGTGTATCCTGGATCCCCACCCCACCCGCCGACACCGCGGCGTGGTGGTACTACACCGCGATGATCGCCGCGGTGATCGTCATGGGCATCGCCAAGTCGGGCTTCGGCGGGGGCGTGGGGATCCTCGCGGTGCCGCTGGTCGCCAACGCGATGCCCCCGGACCGCGCGCTCGGCGTCATGCTGCCGATCCTCATCGTCGCCGACTCGGTCGCGCTCTACCAGCACCGCGGGCAATGGGACTGGTCGACCATGCGGCCCGCGCTCGGCGGGGCGGTCATCGGCATCGCGATCGGCACGGCGCTCCTGTTCCTGCTGATCGACGCGGAGAACATGAGCGGATCGCAGCAAAACGTCGCGACCGTACTCTCCGTCGTCGTCGGCTCGATCTGTCTGGCCATGGTCGGCGTGCAGGTGTACCGCATGGCGGGCGGGCACGTGCCCAGCCTGCCGGGCAACGCGCCGGCGGGCGTGGGCGTCGGCGCCGCGGCGGGGTTCACGTCCATGCTCGCCCACGCCGCCGGGCCGATCATGTCCGTCTACTGGCTCGATCAGAAGATGGCCAAGCGCATCCTCACCGGCTCGCTCGTCTTGTACTTTTTCCTGGTCAACGCCGCGAAGCTGCCGAGCTATATCGCGCTCGATTGGATCACGCTCGACTCGCTCAAGGAGTCCGCGGTGTTTGCGTTGTTCGTGCCCGTCGGCTCGCTGCTGGGCATCGTCATGCACCACCGCATCCCGGAAAAACCCTTCACCGCGGTGATGTACGTCGGCGCCGCCGCGGCGGGCGGGTGGTTGATCGTGAAGGTGATTGTTTAAGGCGGCGCTTTGTTTTTACCGCAGAGTTCGCGGAGGGCGCGGAGCGATAAATGCGCATCTAGGAATTGTACATTACGCGCCCTCTGCGAACTCTGCGGTAAATCGAACGCAAACTCAAAGCACCTCCGCCTTCACTTCGATCCCGTGCTGCTCGCGGTACTCGCCGGGTGTCGTCCCCACGTGCTGGCGGAAGACTTGGTGCAGGTACTGCGGGCTGGCGAAGCCGGACTGCGCCGCGATCTGACGCATCGAGAAGTCGGTGTGCGTCAAAAGTTCCTTGACGCGTTGCAGGCGGACGCGTTGGACCTCTTCGAGGATCGACCGGCCAAGGTGCTTGCTGAACGCTTTCTCCAGCGTGCGACGCGACACGTCCGTCGCGCCCACCACCTCGCTGATGTTCAGCGGGCGGTGGAAGCTGTCCCATATAAAACGCAGCGCCTTGGCGACCTGCGGGTCCGGCAGGGCGAGGATGTCCGAGCTCTTGCGCGTCACCACGCCCGACGGCTCGACGCGCACCGGCTCGGGGATCGGCGCCCCCGGATTGTTCATGCGCTCGGCGAGCAGTTTTGCGCCGAGATACCCGCGCGTTTCCAGGTCGTGTTTCACGCTGCTCAGCGGCACGGGCAAACAGTCGCAGGCCAATTCGTCGTTGTCCACGCCGACGACCGCGACCTCTTCGGGGATCGACAGCCCGGCGTGCAAGGCGGCGTTGATGATGTGGCTCGCCTGGTAATCGTTGTATGCGAATACGGCCAGCGGCTTGGCGCTCGCCCTCAGTGCGCGGATCAGCCAGTCCCGCCGTTCGGTCCAGTCCTTGTCCGCGACCATCGTGCCGTGCTGCTTGCCCTCGGCCCAGATGAGGTTCTTGCACTGGTTGAGGTTCAGCCCTTCGTCGTTGAGCGTCTTGAGGAAGCCGGTGCGGCGCTCGAGCGCGGTGCGGTTTTCGTGGACCGCGTACCAGGCAAAGTGCTCGAAGCCGCGCTCGATGAAGTGCAGCGCGGCGAGCCGGCCGATCGCCTCGTGGTCGCCGACGACGCGCGGCAGGGCGATGTCGGCCCGGACCATGTTGAGGTCGACGACCGGCACGCCGACGGACATGACAAAGTCGGTCAGCTCGTCGCGTTCGGTCAGGGCGGTGAGGATGCCGTCGCCTTCCCAGCCCTGGGGGATCTCCCCGCCGTAGGCCATCTCGGCGACGAGGTGCCAGCCGTGCTCGCGGGCGAAGCGGGCGACGCCGCGGTGTGTGTCGTGCTGGTACGAGCCGAGCGCGAGGAGCACGATGGGTTGGGCGGGCATAAGCGTAACCTGGCAGGCGACGTGGGTGTGCTCGATATTATACCGATTTGCCGTCAATCAGAAAGGGTTGGCGTGACGGCTACGTCATCGATAACGCCTCTGTCGAACATTTATCGCGTTTTATTGCGTCCGGGCCGGTCATCGATGCGGGATTTTTTATATTCGAGCACGGTTTTTGCGATGCAATTGTCGGGGCAGATGGGTTATGCTTTGCGTCAAACGAAAGGATTCGACCTTGAGCGATATGACACAATTCGATTTGACCGGCCGCGTCGCCGTGGTCATCGGCGGGACGGGCGTGCTCTGCGGGGTGATGGCCCGCGGGCTGTGCTCGGCCGGGGCGACGGCCGTGCTCGTCGGCCGGAGCGAAGAAAAAGCCAAGTCCAACCTCGACATGATCGCCCAGGCGGTCGATTCTTCCGGCGGCGAGGCGGTCTTTGAAAAGTGCGACGCGACGAGCAAGGCCGACCTGCAGGCGATGCTCGACCGGGTCGTCGCGCAGTTCGGCCGGGTGGACATCCTGGTTAACGGCGCGGGCGTGAACTCGGCGACGCCGTTCCTCGAGATCGAGGAAGACGAGATCGACCGCATCCTGTCGGTCAACGTCAAGGGCGTCATGTTCGCCTGCCAGGTCTTCGCGCAGTACTGGCTGGATCAAGGCAAGCCCGGGTCGATCATCAACGTCGGCAGCGCGTCGGGCGTGACCCCTTTGAGCCGGGTGTTCACGTACTCGGCGAGCAAGGCCGCGGTGCACAACCTCGGCAAGAACCTCGCGCGAGAGTGGGCGAAGCAGAACATCCGCGTCAACACGCTGGTGCCCGGGTTCATCCCCGCCGAGCAGAACAAGAAGGTGCTGACGCCCGAACGCGTCGCACAGATCATGGGCCACACGCCGATGGACCGTTTCGGCACGCCGGACGAGTTGATCGGCGCGACGATCCTGCTCGCGTCCGACGCCGGCCGATTCATCACCGGCAGCGAGTTGATCGTCGACGGCGGGTTCAACGCGATGACGATCTAGCGTTTAGGGTTTAGGGCTTAGCGTTTAGCGTCGAGCCCGATTGTTAATCGCTTGATGCTCACCGGCAGGCGTTTGCAGATACGATCATTATTGTTTCTTTCTCATCCTTCCGAAACGAAGCCTGGGCGCTAGGCCCTACACGCTAGACGCTAACCATGCCCTTCCTCGACGACGACTTCCTCCTGACCAACGACACGGCGCGCAAGCTCTACCACGAGGTCGCGGCGGACAGGCCGATCTACGACTACCACTGCCACCTCAGCCCCGCCGACATCGCGAGCAACCGTGTCTACGAAAACCTGTACGCCGTCTGGCTCGAGGGCGACCACTACAAGTGGCGCGCGATGCGGGCCAACGGCGTCGACGAGTCGCTCATCACCGGCGAGGCGGACCCGTACGACAAGTTCGTCGCCTGGGCGCAGACCGTGCCCTACACGCTCCGCAACCCGCTGTACCACTGGACGCACCTCGAACTCCGCCGATACTTCGGCATCGATACGCTGCTCAACGGCGACACCGCCAAGGAAATCTGGGACGAAGCGAACCGCCAGCTCAAAGTCCTCTCGACGCACGCGATCTTCGACAAGTTCAAGGTTGCCCTGGTCGGCACGACCGACGACCCCGCCGACCCGCTCGAGCACCACGAATCGATCGGCAGGCTTGGGATCGATACGAAGGTCGTGCCGACGTTTCGCCCGGACAAGGCCTGCGACCTGACGGACCTCAAAGCGTTTAACCAGTACGTGATGCGGCTGGTCAAGGCCTCGGGGCGCGGGCTGCAGCGGCCCGGCGACCTGTTGGAGATGCTGCGCAGCCGGCACGACGCGTTCCACGCCGCGGGCGGGCGTGCGTCGGACCACGGGCTTTACGCGTTGCCCGACGCGGGCTGCAACGAGCCGGAGTTCAACGCGATCATGAACAACGCGTTGCACGACGGCGCGGTGACCCGACACGAGCGTCAGAAACTCACGTTCTACATGATGCGCTTCTTCGCTCAGCTCAACCACGAACGCGGGTGGGCGATGCAACTGCACCTCGGCCCGATCCGCAACACGAACACCGGGCTCTACAACAAGCTCGGCGGTGACATCGGCTGCGACTCGATCGGCGACGCGCAGCAGGGACCGGGGCTGATGCGCTTGCTCGGCGAATTGTCGGCACAGGACACGCTGCCCAAGACCGTGCTCTACAACATCAACCCGCGCGACAACTACCTGTTCGCCACGATGGCCGGCAACTTCCAGGGCGCGCCGACGCCCGGCAAAATCCAGTTCGGCTCGGGCTGGTGGTTCCTCGACCAGAAAGAAGGCATGACCTGGCAGCTCAACGCGCTCTCGAACCTCGGCCTGCTGTCGCGCTTCGTCGGCATGTTGACCGACTCGCGGTCGATGATGTCCTTCCCACGACACGAGTACTTCCGACGGATCCTGTGCGACCTGATCGGCAAGGACGCGGAGAACGGCGAACTGCCGGACGATTTCGAGATGCTGTCCAAGCTCGTCGCGGACGTGTGCTTCAACAACGCGCGTGACTATTTCGGGATCGAGCTGTCGGCGAAGTATTCTTAAAGATGATGCATTGAAAGGTAGGACAGGCATTCCTGCCTGTCGCGGGCCGAAGGCCTGATCGGATGAGGTGCAGAAGTAAATCCGGCTTCGCCGGTGTGACAGGCAGGAATGCCTGTCCTACTGATCGAGAATGAGAACGCCAATGATCGAACTCAAACCTAACTGCAAGTACGCACTGGTGATCCCCACGAGCATGGGCCTGCGCCTCACGCCCGAACACGGCCAGCCGTTCCACTGCTCGGACACGTTCAAGATGCAGGCGACCAGCGCCGAGTCGAACGTCGGCAGCGTCGCGAGCTACCTCGGCCTGCCGGTGCACATCCTCACCGCGTTCGTGAAGGCCAGCCCGACCTCGCGCTTCATCAAAAACAACCTCGGCCACCGCGGGATGACCTGCGAGGGGCCCGAGCTCGAGCAGGCCGACCCGTGGGGCTTCCGACACCAGATCAACATGGCCGACTCGGGCGCGGGCTCGCGCGGGCCGCGCGTGGCGAACGACCGCGCGGGCGAAGTCGGGCGGGAACTGTCCGCGGAGCACTTCGACCTCGACCGCATCTTCGGCGAAGACGGCGCGCAGCTCGTCCACCTGTCCGGCCTGATCGGCGCGCTGTCGCCCAAGACCAGCAGGTTCTGCGTGGACGTTGCGCGCAAGGCAAAGGCGCACGGCACGAAGATCGCATTCGACCTCAACCACCGCGCTTCGTTCTGGAAAGGCCGCGAGCAGGAACTGCACGAGGCGTTCCGCGAGATCGCGTCCTTGGCGGACATCCTGATCGGCAACGAGGAGGACTTCCAGCTGTGCCTTGGCGTGAAGGGCCCGGAGGCGGGCGGCAAGGGCATCGCCGAGAAGATCGACGGGTTTAAGGACATGATCGGTCGGGTGCAGAAAGAGTTCCCGAACGCGTCGGTGTACGCGACGACGCTGCGCGAGGTCGAGAGCGCGAACCTGCACCACTGGGGCGGGATCGTGAACTGTGGCGACGACTGGGAGGTCATCGAGCCGCGCGCGATCGGCGTGGTCGACCGCATCGGCGGGGGCGACGGGTTCGTCGGCGGGCTCTTGTACGGCGTGCTGCAGGGCTGGCCGATCGATAAGTGCAGCCAGTTCGGCTGGGCCAGCGGCGCACTCGCTGCGACGCTGCTCACCGACTACGGCCAGCCGGCCGACGAAGAACAGGTCTGGTCGATCTGGCACGGCAACGCGCGGGTGAAGCGGTAGGATCGATTGGAGGCGAGGCTCTGCCGAGCCCACGCCACGATTCGCGGCTGGCAGGACCCTCGAAAGGCAGCCACCATGGCCAACTTCCTTCCTGGCACGCCAGAGCAGTTGATCGATCGCGCGAGCGAAGGCCGACACCCATCGCCGAGCAGATCGTCGGCAAACACGTCAAGCGGCTGCTGATCCTCCCGCCGGACATCACCCGGCTCAACTCGCTGGCCGGGCCCATCACCGCGTACCTGTGGGACAAGCTGAGCGGAAGCGTCCACATCGACGTCATGCCGGCGCTCGGCACGCACGTGCCGATGACCCGGGCGCAGTGCGTCCGCATGTTCGGCCAGCGCGTCCCGTTCGATCGCGTCCTCCCGCACCGCTGGCGCGACGACCTGCGCACGCTCGGCGAACTGCCCGCCAAGTTCCTCTCCGAACTGTCCGACGGCAAGCTCGACAAGCCCATGCAGGTCGCGGTCAACAAGCGGCTCTTCGAAGGCGGCTACGACCTGATCCTGTCGGTCGGCCAGGTCGTCCCGCACGAAGTGATCGGCCTGGCGAACTACACGAAGAACGTGATGATCGGCGTGGGCGGCAAGGACACGATCGACAAGAGCCACTTCCTCGGCGCGGTGTGCGGGATGGAGTCGATCATGGGCCGGGCCGATACGCCGGTCCGCCGGGCGCTCAACGCGGGCTTTGATCGTTACGTCCGCCCGGCGCTCAACGTACAGTTTATCCTCACGGTCATCGGCCCGGACGAAGCGTTCAACAACGTGCTGCGCGGGCTGTACATCGGCGACGACGACGCGACGTTCGAGGCGGCGGGCGAACTGTCGCGCCAAGTCAACTTCGACGTGTTCGACCAGCCGGTCGATCGCTGCGTGGTTTACCTCGACCCCGAAGAGTTCCACACGACCTGGCTGGGCAACAAGGCGGTCTACCGCACACGCATGGCGATGGCGGACGGCGGCGAACTCATCATCCTCGCGCCCGCGCTCAAGGGCTTCGGCGAAGACGCCGAGATCGACAAGCTCATCCGAAAGCACGGCTACTTCGGCACCGAGCATACGCTCCAGGCGATCGAAGACGACCCGGAGATGGCGGGCAACCTCTCCGCCGCGGCCCACCTGATCCACGGCACGAGCGAAGGGCGGTTCACGATCACCTACTGCCCGGGCGACGGCGTCACACGACAGGAGATCGAGTCGGTCGGCTTCGGCTACCGGCCGTACGCGCACGCCGCGGCGCAGTACGACCCGGCGAGGCTGACCACCGGGTGGCACCCCGATATCGATGGCAAGACGTTTTTCTACATCGCCAACCCCGCGCTGGGCCTGTGGGCGAGCAAGGCGCGCTTGGCGTAGGCCGATGCGTTTACAGCACGCGCGCTGCGCTCTACAATCTTGTGCTTGCCCGATGCCGGCCGTGTGCCCGAGTGGACTAAGGGGGCGGATTGCAAATCCGCTAGCGTAAGCTATCGTGGGTTCGAATCCCACCGCGGCCTTGGAAGCACCCCGACCGGGGTGCTTTTTTCATGTCCGCGGTGAACGGGTGTCGGACGGGCGGGTGTCGAACGCAATGGGTTTAACCTTGTGGCCCGGCGGCCTGGCGCTGCTTGCGGTACGCGCTGGGCGAGACGCCGAGTTCCCGCCGAAACACCTCGTACAGACGCATCGGGTTGGGGTAGCCGACCTCCTCGGCGATGTCCGCGACCAGGCGGTCGCTGTCGGTCAACGCGCGCTTGGCCCGCTCGACACGCACCCGGCGGATCTCGGTCGCGACCGGCCAGCCCAACGCCTTGTTGAAGCGGTTCTGCAGCGTGCGCGTCTGCACACCGACGGCGTCGGCGACGTCGTCCGGGCCGATGCGGTGCTGGTAATGCTCGGCGATGAACTTGAGCGCCTGCTCGACGACCGCGTCGTCTACCACCTGGAAGTCGGTCGATTCACGAGCCACCACCCCGGCCGGCGGCAGCAAGACCGCGCGGGTCGGCGGGGCGTGGCCTTCGATCAGCCGGTGCAGCAGCCGGGCGGCCTCGTACCCCACGCGCTCGTGACCGACGTCAACGCTGGTCAGCGACGGGCTGGGCCGTTCGACGAAGGCCGACTCGTTGTGCCCGGCGACGATCGCGACGTCCTCGGGCACCGCCAGGCCGTGCGTCTCACAACGCTGGGCCAGCAGCCGGCCGACAAACTCGCTGCCGCAGAACACGCCGATGGGCGGCGCGCACCGCGTGATCAGGTGGTCCATCACGCGCTCGATGCCGCGCCAGGCCTCGATCACATGAGCGACGTTGTTGGTGACTTGGATCGTCTCGCAGTCGTGACCCGCGGCGCTCAGGGCCTGCCTAAACCCGCAGCGCTCACGGGCGTGCGCTTCGATGTCGGCGAGGACCGCGACGAACCGGCAGACGCCGCGTGATAACATGTGCTCGGCGCGAAGCCGGCCCGCCGATTCGTAGTCGGGGTACACGCTCGTCACGCGGTCGGCGGCCGGCGAGTTGAGCCAGACGTTGACCAGCGGCATCCCGAGCCGCTCGGCGTGGTCGGCCAGGTCTCCGTTGGTCCGCGCGATCACACCGTGGTAAGGCCAGGCACCGTCGCGATCGAGGTCCGCGAGCGTGTACTCCGCGAACTCGTCGATGACGACCTGCAGGCCGGTTTGCTCCGCGTAGAGATGGGCACCGCCGTACACGTCGAAGTGACGCGAAAAGCCCGTCTCCAACTCCAGCATCACCGCGATCCGATACGAAGCGTGAGACATGAGGTGCTTTCAAGCGTCGCCCGACGGCCTACGGGTGACGCGGGATTATTTCAGCCGGTTGAAACAGCATAGCCGCACGAGCGGGGTCGGATCAAGCCACTTGCCTGCGGAGCCCGGGGCGATCGCATCGGATGCCAGCGGATGGGTGGCCGGGGTGGAGCCTCGGCGACCCCCGGTACAAACCCCGTCTTTCGTCGATCCGAGGCGGTTGGTTCAGGCGGCTCACGGACCCGACCCCCGCGACCCGAGCCGGCACGGTCCTATGTGATCCCTTGGAATAGAAGGGAAAAACGCTTGGACCTGGCAACTATACTGCTATGATAGATGTTTGATCCCGGTCGCAGAAGCATTGAGAGGGCGGATCCATGCCGTTTGTCGTCGCAGAGGCGTTCTTGCCGTGCCGATGCTATGGCGAGCCCCTTCACGCAGCGGGCGCCCGGTGTTTAGCGTAATCAGCGGCGCTGGTGAGTCGTAGTTGACTGGACAGGCGCGGGGGTGAACGGGCTCGCGTGCCGAAACTATTCCCTTTTGAAGGTGCCTTTATGTTTAACAAGCGAAGTTTTCTTAGTGCCGCGGTCGGCGCGTGCCTGTGCGTCGGTGCAGCACAGTCCACGAGCGCCCAATTAGTCAGCCAACTCGGCGTCCTCGACCTCGCCGCCAACGGCGGGATCAACCCCAACACCGGGCTCGCCTGGCAGGCCGGCGACCAGTACCGCCTGGCGTTCTACACCGCGGGGACGATCAGCGGCGAGTCCGATGACCCGGCCGTGTACGACGCGTTCGCCACCTCCGAGGCCGCGCAGAACGCCGCCCTGGTCGGCATCTCCTTCACCGCGATGGTGTGGGTCAATACCGACGAGAGCCTGCCGCAGGCCGCGGACTTCGGCAACATCCAGCCCGGCGAAAGCCCGCTGAGCAGCCCCGTTATCCGCTCGGGCACCGACGCCCAGGACACCGCGGACCAGGGCGGGCTCGGCGTGCCGGTCTACGCGATGGACGGCATGACCGCCATCGCCCGCAACAACGCCGACATCTACAACAGCTGGAGCAACCCGTTCGAAGACGCCCCGGGCGTCGTCAACTCCGCCGGCACCGGCAACAACGTCCTCCGCATCGACACCGGCAACATCAACTCCAGCCCGCACTACTCGCCCTTCCTCGACCAGTTCGGGGCCGGCGACTCGGGCGCCGTCCACGGCGCGACCGTCTGGACCGGCGGCTTCGGCGGCCCCGTCAACCCGCTGGGCAACTCCGTCGATCCCGACACGCAGACCCGCGCCAGCCATGGCAGCTCCAACGCGAACCGCACCGGCCGGGTCTGGAACCGATTCAACAGCGGCACCGGCTCGAACTACAGCGTCTACGCCATCTCCGAGCTGCTCACCGTCATGGACGGCGGCCCGGCACTGCCCGGCGACACCGACGGCGACGGCGACATCGACGACAGCGACCTCGGCACCGCCTTCTCCAACTACACCGGCCCGCTCGCGCCTGGCACCGGCGGGAAGACCGCGGCCGACGGCGACACCGACGGCGACGGCGACGTGGACGACTCGGACCTCGGTACGGCCTTCTCCGGCTACACCGGCCCGCTGGGCCCGGCCAGCGTCCCCGAACCGACCAGCCTCGCGCTGCTGGGCCTGGGTGGCCTGCTGATCGCCCGCCGGCGCCGTGCCTGAATCGCGCCTGCCTTGACTTAGCGCTGCGCTCGTTCGGGCGGCCATACAACGCGTATCGTGCTAAGCCCGCCCCCTTGTGGGGCGGGTTTACTTTTGCGCACGACCCGCCACGCCACACATTCACGTTCCAGTCGGCCCTGCCGCTCAGACAAGTCTGCCTATTTATTAGGCATACATTTTTTAGATCGCGTTGTCGCTAGGCGTTGATCTTTTCATTTGCTGAGATTATGATTAAGCGCGTGCTTTGGCGGAGTAGCCAGGCCGTGACCGTTGTTCGCCGTGGATGGCTGCCGGAAGGGGCCTTGCGCGGCGGGTCGGAACCCGAGGAACCCCATTCAGGAGTGGTCAGCGACCATGAGCAAATCGAAGCTTGAGTACATTTGGCTGGACGGCTACAAGCCCACCCAGAGTCTGCGCAGCAAGACCAAGATCGTGAAAGACTTCGGCGGCAAGCTGGAAGACTGCCCGATGTGGTCGTTCGACGGCTCATCGACCGAACAGGCCGAGGGCGGCAGCTCCGACTGCCTGCTCAAGCCGGTCTACTTGTGCGAAGACCCCGCCCGCAAGGACGGCTGGCTGGTGATGACCGAGGTGCTGAACCCCGACGGCACGCCGCACGAGTCCAACGGCCGGGCGCTGATCGACGACGACGATGAAGACTTCTGGTTCGGTTTCGAGCAGGAGTACACGATCATGGACCCGCAGACCGGCCTGCCCATCGGCTTTCCCGCCGGCGGCTACCCGCGTCCACAGGGCCCGTACTACTGTTCGGTCGGCGCGCAGAACGCGATCGGTCGCGAGCTGGTCGAAGAGCACCTGGACCTGTGCCTCGAGGCGGGCCTGAACGTCGAAGGCATCAACGCCGAGGTCATGGCCGGCCAGTGGGAGTTCCAGGGCTTTGCCAAGGGCGCGGCGCAGGCGGGCGACGAGATGTGGATCGGCCGGTACCTGCTCGAGCGCACCGGCGAGAAGTATGGCCTGTCGATCAGCTGGCACTGCAAGCCGGTCAAGGGCGACTGGAACGGCAGCGGCATGCACGCCAACTTCTCCAACGAAGTGCTGCGCACCTGCGGCTCCAAAGAAATCTACGGCAAGATCTGCGAGGCCTTCGGCAGCCAGGACCGCATCAAGGCCCACATCTCCGTTTACGGCGCCGACAACGATCAACGCCTGACCGGCCTGCACGAAACGCAGTCGATCGACAAGTTCTCCTACGGCGTGTCGGACCGCGGCGCCTCGATCCGTATCCCGATCGCCACCGTCGAGAACGGCTACAAGGGCTGGCTCGAAGACCGCCGACCCAACTCCGCCGCCGACCCGTACAAGGTCGCCGCCGCGATCATCAAGACCGTCAAGGACGCCTGCAAGAAGCTCGAACTGCAGCCGGCGTGATCGGTGTCATCTTGATTCCTCCTGCCCCGGGCCGGCCTTTTCATCAGGGCCGGCTCGGGGTTTTTCTTGCATACAGCATGCCGAATACCCTTGTTTTGGTTGGCCCGCTCCGCGCTTGCGGGTAGCATGCTTTGACACGTTTTGCAATGGAACGAATGAAAGGCCGACCCATGCGACTGACGCCCCGATGTCTTGCCTTGCTCGGCGTGTTGCTGGCTATGCTGCTGACCGGCCAAGCCGACGCCGCGGACGACAAGCCCGTCGCGCTCAGCGAAGTGAGCCGGATGATCGACGCCGACAAGACCCCGCAACAGGTCTTAGAAGCGATGGCCGAGCGCGGCGTGGGCTTTCGGATGTCGAGCACCGCGGTCAAGCGGCTCGAGAAGTGGGGCTTCACCGAGGCGCAGATCGCGCTGGTGCAGAAGATCGCCGACGGCGAGAAGGTCGATCTCGACGCGACGCCCGACGACGAGCCGGACGTAAACCAGCCGGGCAAGCCCAACGACGGCGCGGGTGTTGGCGGGAAGATCGATCACGACAAGGTCGGCTACCCGAACCCCGAGGGCTGGCACAAGGCCGAGCGGGCGCGGATCGAGCGGGCGATCAAGAACGCCGGGCTCGGCTACCAGCGGATCGAGCTGAAGCGGTGCACGCTGTACTGCAGCGACCGCCGGGCCAAGGCGCTGGTGCCGATGCTGCGCAAGCTCGAGGCCGACCTGATCGCCCGCTTCCCCGGTTCGATCGCCAACGCCAGCTCGCCCGAGTCGGCTCACATCGTGATCGTGGACGGCTCGTCGGAGTGGACGCGCTGGGTCGACGCCTGCTTCGCGTCGTACCGCGAAGACCGGATCAACTACCGCTTCGGCCCGGAGGACGACGAAAACCACGCGATGCTGAAGCGCTCGCCCGGCTACATGCTCCCGGCGATGACCGCGACGCACACCGACAAACAGCCGAGCGACGAATCCATCGCCCGGCTCGCCGCGTTCTCCGTCGGGTTCCTGATGATGCACCAGGCCGGCGGCGAGAAGCAGCCCGACGGCCTGCGCACCGGGTTCGGCGACCTCGCCGAGGCGATGGCCCACGAGACGCCCTCGGTCATGGTCACGTCCTACGGCGAGCGCGACCTCCAGGGCGAGGGCGGCTGGGCCGGCGTCGTCGCGCAACGCTTCAAGGACAAGAAGATCAAGGACGCGACCGACCCGTGGGCGTACGAGACGAGCACGATGCAAGTCGAGCACTACGCCGAGGCGTGGTCGCTGGTCTCGACGCTCGCCGAGGCGCCGGACAAGTTCGCCCAGGCCGTCGAGTCGGTGCGCAGGCAGGAAAAGCCGATGGCCAAGGCGATCAACGACGCGTACGGCATCGACGACCGCAAGCTGCTCGAGGCGTGGTTCCGCTACGCGACGCGGTAAAGCGTCGTGGTCGTGACGGCGAACGTGGAATCAGCTTTAGTGTTTGCTCACGGCTCTGCGGTACGAAAGCAGATCGGTTGGGTCGGAGATTTTCCCTGCGTCCGCGCAAGACGCAATGCATCCAAAAAGCCTGCGTTTTACAGCGTGGGCTTTTCTCTTCGTTGGTGTTTGTGGCGAACGGCCGCTTATTCCGATCCGGTGTTGAGTTCACGCGGAACGACGCCATGGCACGTGTCGCGTTGTAGGGCGGTTTGCCCCCGCGTGGTGACGCGGCGGCTACGTCACGCTGCTGATCGTGGATAGAAGCGTGTCGTCGCCGCCGGGCCACGCCCGGGGGTCGAGCGAGCCGCGTGAGAAGTCAACACAGAATGCGTATTAGCTCTGCAGGTCGGCGAACATCGGCGTGGACAGGTAGCGTTCGCCGAAGGAGCAGCCGATGGTGACGATCGTCTTGCCGGGGTTTGCTTCGGCGATGCGGCAGGCGGCGAGGACGTTGGCGCCGGTGGAGATTCCGCCGAAGATGCCCTCGGTCGCGGCGAGCTTGCGTGAGGCGGCGAAGGCCTCGTCGGAGTTGATCTGCTGGACGGCGTCGACGACGTCGAGGTCGCAGTTGGCGGGGACGAAGCCGGCGCCGATGCCCTGGATCTTGTGCGGGCCGGGCTGGACGGGCTGGCCCTCGCGGGTCTGGGTGATGACGGGCGACTCGACGGGTTCGACGGCGACGGCTTGGACGCTCGGCTTCTTTTCCTTGAGGAACCTGCCCCCGCCGCTGATGGTCCCGCCCGTGCCGACGCCCGCGACGAAGAAGTCGACCTCGCCGTTCGTGTCGTTCCAGACCTCCGGGCCGGTGGTCTCGTAGTGGACCTTGGGGTTGGCGGGGTTCTCGAACTGCTGGGGCATCCACGTGTTGTCGCCGGCGGCGACGAGCTCGGCGGCCCTGCCGATCGCGCCCTTCATGCCCTCGCCCGCGGGCGTCAGCACGAGGTTTGCGCCCAGCGCCCGCAAGAGTGCCCGGCGTTCGAGCGACATCGACTCGGGCATCGTCAGCGTCAGCTTGTACCCGCGCGACGCGCAGATGAACGCCAGGGCGATGCCGGTGTTGCCCGACGTCGGCTCGATGATGTGCGTGTCGGGGTTGATCGTGCCCGCGGCCTCGGCGGCCTCGATCATCGCCCGGCCGATGCGGTCCTTCACGCTCGCCATCGGGTTGAAAAACTCGCACTTCACGAACACCTTCGACCCGTTGTCCGGCGCGAGCTTGTTCACGCGCACCAGCGGGGTGTTGAAGACGGTGTCGATGATGTTGTCGTAGGCCTTGTTGTGTAAGAAGGCGGTCGTCGCGGGCATGGCGGTCTCCTGTTCTCTCGCGCCGCGGGGCGCGCGGATCGATGTTGGGCACCCTGGATCGTGAGCACTAGATACTAAAGCCTGCCGCCCGGCCTGCCAAACCCGGCCGCGGTTGAGACGCACGCCCGACCGCCTACAATGCCGCCTCCATACGAACGATCCACGCCAATTCCACAACGAAAGGACCACCCATGGCCCGCACCGTGACCCTCAAGGGCGACACCACCATCCATCTCACCGGCAACGAAGTCGGCGTCGGCGATTCCGCCCCGGACTTCACCGGCACGGGGCTCGACCTCGGCGACGTCAAGCTCTCGGACTACAAGGGCAAGGTCGTCGTCCTCTCCACCGTCCCGTCGCTGGACACCGGCATCTGCGACCTGCAGACCAAGCGATTCAACAAGGAAGCGTCGGCGAACGACTTCGTCGTGCTGACCGTTTCGTGCGACCTGCCGTTCGCGATGAAGCGATGGTGCGGCGCGACCGATTCCGACGCCGTGGTCTGCATCTCGGACTTCAAGCAGCGCGCGGTCGGCAAGGCCTACGGCCTGGAGATGGCCGACGGCCCGCTCGCCACGCTCATCGCCCGCAGCGTCAGCGTCATCGACAAGGGCGGCAAGATCGTCTACCAGGAGCTGGTCCCCGAGATCGCTCAGGAGCCCGACTACGACAAGGCCATCGCCGCGGCGAAGGCGGCGGGGTGATCGCTGAATAAGTCGTATTCAAGAGATCAAATAGCCCGCGGCTAACTGCTGCGCGGCTGTAGCTGCGAAACGTCGCCGCGCAGCGGTTAGCTGCGGGCTATTACAAATGCGTTTAGACCAACGCCATGCCCGCGGTGATCTTCGCCGCGTTGGTGTGATACACATCTTTCAACAGCGACACCGGCAGCGCCGCCCCGTGCAGCGCTGCCGTCGCTTTTTCATCCACCGACGGGTCGACCTTGTGCAGGTCCGGATCGACGATCGGGCTCGGGCCCTGGTAGCCGGTCTCCCACAGCGTGCGCAGCGCCCAGTAGCGCGAGGCGTAGAGGTCGAAGCCGTGGTCGGCGGCGGGGTCGTCGGGGTTCGGGCCGCTGTTCATCGGCCCCGCGACGATGTCGCTGCCAAAGAGCACACGCCCGGGGTTGGCTTCGACGAACGCGCGCAAGCGTGTGGGGGTTTTTGACAACTCGCGGACCTGCCACTTGGTCGCGGAGGTATCGACGACGTAATTGGGGTGACGAGCGAGGAAGTCGTGCAGCCAGTCGAGGTCTTCGGGGTTGCCGCCCATGTGCGCGCCGATCCACGTGACGTCGTCGTACTGGTCGAGCAGGCGTTCGAGCGGCTTGAACTGGTCGGCCTTGGTGCCGTACTTGCTCGCGTCGGCGTAGGCGGTTTGGAACCACGTGTCCGGGTCGCCGACGTGCGTCATAAACACCCGGTAGCCCAGGTCGTACGCGAGCTTGAATCCTTGCAAACGGATCGGCGAATCCAGGAGCAGCGCGTTGTCGGGCCCGGGGGCGAAGTCGCGGCCGCGCGGGGCGGCCCAGAACTTGATGATGCGCGAGCCGAGCGCATAGAACGCCTCGATGTCTTTGAGCCAGTCGGTGGTGAACGTGTTGGGCAGGTCGCGCTTGTTGTAGTCGGGCACGCAGATGAACTGGATGCGGCCCCTGCGGTCGTGGGGCAGGGAATCGCGGATCGGCTGGACGTTGTCGAGGCCGGTCATCGTCCAGCATCGCTCGACGCCGTACGCGTCGCAGACGTCGAGGAAGACCTCGGCGGCGCGGGGCGAGGAGACGTGCGTGTGGATGTCGATGATCGGGCCGGCGTACCCGAAGCAGCGGGCTTCCTCGGCGTAGTCCAGGCCCAGGCGGTTGGCATCGGCTTTGCCCCCGCGGTCGCGCCGTGAGGGCGGGTGTAACAGCATCGGACGTCGCTCCAAGGCAAGGGTACAGCGGCGCGGATCGCCGCATGCAGTGTATCCCCGGCGACAATGATGGTCAGCCCCGCCCCGCCGCCGCACCCCGACGACCCGCCCGATGCCGCGCCGACCCCAAGAGAAGAACCCGTCCGACGCCGGCGACGCGCCCCCGCCGCGCTACGACCTGTTGGCGCTCGACCTCGACGGCACGCTGCTGCGCGCGGACAAGCAGATCGCCAAGTATGACGCGGTCGCGATCGGCGAGGCGAAGCGGCGGGGCGTCAAGGTCGTCATCGCCACCGCCCGCCCGCCGCGCTCGGCCCGCGCGATCCACGCCCGGCTCAAGCTCAACACCCCGCTGATCAACTACAACGGCGCGCTCATCCACCACGTCGAGCAGGCCCGGCACATGCTCCACGACCCGCTGCCCGCCGACACCGCCCGCGCGATCATCCACATGGCCCGCTCGCTCGAGCCCAAGGTCATCGTCAGCATCGAGGTCCTCGACAAGTGGTACACCGACCACGACGACCCGAACCTGACCACCGAGACCGCCCGCAAGTTCAAGCCCGACTTCATCGGCCCGCTCGACGTCCCGCTGCGCGACGCGGTCACCAAGCTCATGCTGCTCGCCAGCCCCAAGCGCATCAAGCGCATCAAGCCGAAGATCACCGAGGCGTTCGCCGGCCGGGCCGCGTTCGTCGAGTCGGACGACCACATCATGCAGGTCGTGCACCCCCAGGTCGACAAGGGCCGGGCGCTCGCGTGGGTCGCGTCGAGCCTGGGCGTCCCGGCCGAGCGGGTTTGCGCGATCGGCGACGCGCCCAACGACACGGGCATGCTCCGCTGGGCCGGGCTGGGCTGCGCCGTCGCGAACAGCTTCGGCAGCGCCCGAGCCGAGGCGAACGTGCTGCTGGACCACACCAACGACCAGTGGGCCGTCGGCCGGGCGATCGAGCGTTACGTGCTGCGCGACCACTGCGTCGAGCGCGAGGTGAAAAAGTTCGAGTCAGGCCTGTCCGGGATGGTTTGAGCACGGCCCGCTTTCTATTTTCATGACTAGAGCAGCGTGCAACAACCTTATCCTCCAGCGGATGCCACTGACAAGGCTGCCTTGAGCCTTGTCAGTGCTTCACGGCAACGCCTGACAAGCTCCGCAGCCCCCGCTTGCTAGTGCAACCCGTGGGGAGAAGTCATGCAGCTACTCTTGAAAACAGCGAAGCGGCGCGGCTCCGCCGTGCGACGACACCTTGTGATCTGCGCGACAAGATCACGTCATCCAAACGCGTGACCGCATTAAAAAACCGCCGCCAGCGGCTTACGGCGCGGGCGGCGGCGGAGGAGAAAAGCATGGTTTGCGGGGCGGGCCCGGCTCTGTAGTAGAGACGCTCGGCCGGGCGATTTGGTTCGCACAAAACCAGCCGCCCACACAAATTTTTCATATTTACTGCACTTCGATCTTGCGCGGCTTGACCTCTTCCTTCTTCACCAGACGCAGCGTCAGGACGCCGTCCTTCAGCTTCGCGTCCACGTTGCCCGTGTCCACGGTCGTTGGCAGGCTGAACTGGCGACGCACGCGGGTGTATCGGCGTTCGTTGAGGTGTGTCGTGCCCTCGTTCTTCTCGGTCGATTCCCGGTGGGCCGCGATCGTCAGCAGGCCGTTGTCGATACTGATATCGACCTCATCCTTCTTGAAGCCCGGCAGCTCTGCCGAGACGGTCAGACCATCCGCGTCCTCGTGGATGTCTACCGGGTACTTCGCGGTCAGGTCCTCGTTGTCGTAGTTGAACCGGCCGTTGAACGCGCGGTCCACGTCACGAAGCAGTTCGAACGGGGTGTCCCAAACTTTGTTGATGCTCGGTAGCATGGCGTGTCTCCTTTCTAAAAGGTTTCGACGGGTCTTCGGGCCCGGCAACAGGTCTGTTTCGGAAGCAGCTTCCGAGTTTGACATAATTCAATGTGCAACACGCGTGCCGTGAGGTGGATACGCAAACAAAGGTGAAAACAGGGTTTATGTCGTCAAACGGGCGGTCGTTGTTGCCGTTTTGGCAGTTTCGCCGAATTGGAGCGTCAAGCCTGCGCCCCGCCCGATCCCCCTGCGCTGATCCGCCGGGCCTGTAAACTCCCGCCATGACCGACGCCCACGACAACGTCCGAACCCGCGCCGCGATCATCGGCTGCACCGGCTACACCGGCTACGACCTGGTCAACCTCCTGCTGCGCCACCCCCGGGCCGAGCTGACCTATCTCGCCAGCCACCGCGACCAATTGCCGGACCTGCGCGACGAGTTCCCTCAGCTCGCTGGCCGGCTTGACCCGGACGTTGCGCATACCCGCCCGATCGATTTCGACGCGATCGCCGAAGAGGCCGACGTCGCCTTCCTCGGCCTGCCGCACAAGGCCGCGATGGCGTATGCGCCCAAGCTGCTCGACGCGGGGCTGCGCGTCATCGACCTCAGCGCCGACTACCGCCTGTCGTCGCAGTCGCTTTACGAACAGGTCTACGGCGTCGCGCACGAGGACCCGGACAACCTCGCCGACGCGGTGTACGGCATCCCGGAACTTTTTCGCAAGGACCTGCCCGGCGCAACACTCGTCGCCAACCCCGGCTGTTACCCGACCGCCGCGGCCCTCGCCGTCGCGCCGCTGTTGTCGCACTCGCTGGTGAAGACCGATCGAATCGTGATCAACGCCGCGTCGGGCGTCACCGGCGCCGGCCGATCGCCCAAGCCCAGCTTGCACTTCCCCGAGGTGAATCAGGGCTACGCGGCCTACGGCGAGATCGGCGGGCACCGCCACCAGCCGGAAATCGCGCAGACGCTCTCGCGCGTCGCCGGCCACGACGTCCGCCCGCTTTTTGTCCCGCACCTCTTGCCGGTCGATCGCGGGATCCTCGAAACGATCTACCTGGATCCGCACGACCCGGACGTGACCGAAGAGGACTTGATCGACGCGTTCGTCGACGCGTACGCGGACGAGCCGTTCGTTCGGTTGCGCGAGAGCCCGCCGAACATCAAGCACGTGGTGGGCACGAACTTCTGCGACTTGAGCGTCCGGCTGACGACGCAGGGCGACGTGAAGACGGTGGTCGTCTTCGCCGCCGAGGACAACATGATCAAGGGCGCATCGGGCCAGGCGGTGCAGAACATGAACGCGGTATTCGAGATGGACGAGACGCTGGGGCTGCTGTAGCGCCCGGCGGCCCGGCGTGTCCTTATCCCACAACCTTTACTTTTCGCGAGCTCAACGATGCCCCGATTCAGCCAACTCTTCCTGCTCCTCGCCTGCCTGATCGGTTGCGCGTGGTCTTGCACGACTACGGCCGACGAACCGGCGAACGCCACAAGCAAGCACGCCCCCGGCACGACCAAGGGCATGATCGACATCGAACGCTTCGAGCGCCCCGACGACGCCACGCAACTCGTCGGCCAAGACAAGCACACCCTCGTCCCCGAGAAGGGCGAGAAGACTAACTGGACCTTCGCCGACGGCGTGCTCACCGCGCCGACCGGCTGGGACAGCCTCGTCACGCCCGACGCCTACAACGACTTCGTCATGCACGTCGAGTTCAACGTCAACGACAAGGGCGGCGACAACCGCGAGGCCGACGGCAACTCCGGCGTCTACATCCAGCAGCGCTACGAGATTCAGATCCAAAACGCCCACGGCATCCCCGAAGACGAGTTCACCACCTCGTACAACGGGAGCATCTACCGGCTTAAAAAACCGGACCGACTCGTCAGCAAGCCCGCCGGCCAGTGGCAGACCTACGACATCGTCTTCCGCGCCGCGCGGTTCGACGGCGAGAAGAAAACCGAGAACGCCCGCATCACCGTCTACCACAACGGCGTCCTGATCCACGACGACTACGAATTGCCGCGCAAGACCGGTGCCGGCAAAAAAGAAGGCCCCGAGCCGATGCCGATCAAGCTCCAGGGCCACAACAACCCGGTGAAGTTCCGGAATGTTTGGATTAAAGCGTTGGAGCTGGACTGAGCCCTAACGCGGTTTCGAGCCTGTCTTTGAGCCGTTCGATCTGCCGCTTGGACATGCGTTCGCGGACCAGTTGCTTGCCCAGCATCAGTCGATAGCAACGCTCGTTGTTCGGATCGGGATGAACGCTCAGTAAGGCTTGGTCGGGGAGTTGGATGCGCGCCTCTTCAACCGAGCGAAACAACTGCCGCTTGTAGAACACCGCCTCGCGTGACCACGTATCGAGGACGAGGTAGTCGTCGGCGAATACCGCCCAACCCGCGAACGCGAAGGCCACGCCCAGGCCCAGGCCGAAACAGAATTGGAATAAGCCGTTCCAATTCCCCAGGGCGGCCGCGATCAGTAAGAGCGTGATCACGCCCAAACCTACGAGCAGGAAAACGAGCCCGACGAGTCGGAGCAAGCCGGGCGTGTTGTGGATGTGTTGCGGGTTACGCATGGCGTAGTAAGTGCTGATTATTCCGCGTTGCTGCAGTATGCCTTGCAGAGCGCGTCTTCGTTGCACTTGCCGTGCCGGGCCTTGCAGACCTGTCGGCCGTGGTAGATCAACAGGTGCGACAGCATCGTCCAGTTCTTTTTGGGGAACAGGGCCATGAGGTCGCGTTCGATCTTTTTCGGGTCGGTGTGTTCGGTGAGGCCCAGGCGCCCCGAGAGGCGGGCGACGTGGGTGTCGACGACGACGCCGGTGTTGATGTTGAAGGCGTTGCCGAGGACGACGTTCGCGGTCTTGCGCGCGACCCCCGGAAGTTCAATCAACTCCTCCATGGTTTGGGGGACCTGGCCGTCGTGCTTCTCGACGAGCATCTCGGCCATGCCTTTGAGGCTTTTGGACTTGTTCCGCCAGAAGTTGACGCGGTTGACCAGCGACTCGATGGTTTCGAGCTTCGCCTTGGCCATCAGTTGGGGCGTCGGCAGTTTCTTGAACAACGCGGGCGTGACCTGGTTGACGAGCACGTCCGTGCACTGGGCCGACAGGATCGTCGCGACCAAGAGTTCGAACGGGTTCGAGTGATTCAGCGCGCAGTGGGCGTCGGGGTATTTCTCTTTGAGCTTCTTGTAAATGCGCGCGGCGCGTCGGCGGTCGGCCTCGGGCGCTTTCTTGAGCTTCGGCTCGGGCTTTATCTTCTTCGTTGTCTTCTTCGCCATGCAAGGATGATAGTCCAATAGCCGGAGACCTACGGGCTCCGGACGCGCAAGCGGTTGCTGGTCGGGACAAGCGCGTTGTTCTCGTGTCCGGCGTCCGTAGGCCGCCGGCTATTTTTGTTCTGCGTTGGATACATCCGCGGGTCGGAGGCACCAGGGCGAGACCGCGAAGGCGAGCAGCCCGCACAGCCAGGCGGCGGTCGCGACACGTTCGGATCGGTTGTGGGCGTTGTCGAACGCTTCCCGGCGGTCGGCCAGCGTCGGTTCACTCGCGCTTGTGTCATACAGGCCGGGCCAGGACGTGTTGATGTTCAGCGTGATCGACGCAACAGTCAGCATCAGCACAACGCAGGCCATCAGCGCCAGCCACCGCAGCGCGCTAATCGACTTGCTGCCGGCGACGCCCTGGTGCTGGACCATCATGGCCGCGCCGTTTGCGAGCCGCGCGACGACCGCCAGCCCCAGCAAGACCGCCGCCGCCGTCCCGCCGACCATGAACAGGTCCTGCCCGATCGCGCCCGCGACGGCGTCGTGGTGGTGCTCGGCGAACATCGGGTCGCTGTACGGCTCGACGCCCGGCGACGCCTGCATCTCGCGGGTTCGGCGGAAGGTCAGGATGACCGCGAGGACCAGCCCGCCGGCGAGGCCGAGGAACAGGCCCATGAACAAATACCAGAGCATCTCGAACAGCCGAGCGAGGTGGGCGACCGAAGGTTTCATGCCGGCAATATAGGGCGGCCGGCGGGGCGGGGCGTGGATCGCTGCAGGGCCTGCGGGTTGAGGAAAAAGAAGCGACCCGCCGGCATGGGGGAGGGCCGACGGGTCGCGAGGGGGATCATCTGGATGGGTACCGGATCCGTCCTGCAAAGTATAGTACACATGGACTATGCGGGCGAGTCTTTTACGTTCCAGCGTAATCAGATTTCTTCAAATCAGGGAAAGACCCTACCGCGGCTTCGGCCCGGTACCGTGTGTACGTCTAGGTTTGAGTGTGATTTACGAGTCGATTCGAGACAACTCATCCTGCCAGGTGCGCAGCAGGTCGAACGCGTCGATCGGTCGTAGCCCGGACAAGTCGGCCTCTCGGAGTTGTTCGAGCACCGGGTGGGGCAGGTATTCGGTAAACAGCGACATCTGAGGCCCCCCGGAATGGCCCCCGGATTGGCCCCCGGATTGGCCCCCCGCGTGATCGGAGGCTGTCTTTGACGCGCCGGCGATGGGCAGGGCGGGGCCGTGGCTGACGGCGAGTTCGGCGAGCAGCTGGTTGGCGCGGTCGACGACGGGCTTGGGCAGGCCGGCGATCTTGGCGACGTGAATGCCGTAGGACCGGTCGGCGGTGCCGGGCGCGATGCGGTGCAGGAACACGATCTGGTCCTGCCATTCGCGGACGGTCACGCTGAGGTTGGTGACCTGGGGGTAGCGTTCGGCGAGCGAGGTGATCTCGTGGTAGTGCGTGGCGAAGAGCGTGCGCGGCCCGGCGGAGCGCTGCGGAGCCGCGTCGCTTCTCGGCCCCGCGAGGTGCTCGGCGATCGCCCAGGCGAGCGACAAGCCGTCGAGCGTGCTGGTGCCCCGGCCGATCTCGTCGAGGATGACCAGCGAGCGGTTGGTCGCGTGGTGGCAGATGTTGGCCGTCTCGGTCATCTCGACCATGAAGGTGGACTGGCCGGCGTGCAGCTCGTCGTTCGCGCCGACGCGCGTGAAGATCCGGTCGGTCAGGCCGACGACCGCGGCGTCGGCGGGGACGAAGCAGCCGGTGTGCGCGAGCAGGGTGATGAGCGCGGCCTGTCGGATGAACGTCGATTTGCCCGCCATGTTCGGGCCGGTGATGAGCGCGAGGCTGGTGCCGGGCGGGGATTGGGATTTGGGGATTGGGATTTGGGGTTCCGATTCGGTGCCTTCTGGCTGTGGTTCAGCCCCCCCCCAACCCCCAGCTCCAAATCGTTGGGCACGAACCGATCGCCCAACAACTCGTCCAGCACGGGGTGTCGGCCCGCGTCGATCTTTAAGACCGGCTCATCGACCATCGTCGGCTTGACGTACCGCGCCCGCACCGAGCGCTCGGCGAACGCGCCCAGCACGTCCAGTTCCGACACCAGCTGCGCAAAGCCGTGCAGCGATGGCGTCGCATCGGCGGCCTGCGTACAAAGCTCGGCGAAGAGCCCCTGCTCCCGCGCAACCGCGCGCGACTCGGCGCTCAACACCTTGCCCTCGAACTCCTTGAGCTCTTGCGTGATGAAGCGCTCGGCGTTTTTGAGCGTTTGCTTGCGCGCCCAGCTGGTCGGGGCCTTGTCCCGGTTCGCGGCGGACAGCTCGATGTAGTAGCCGAAGACCTTGTTGTAGCCGACCTTCAGGTTCGGGATGCCGTGCTCGTCGAGCAGGCGCGCCTGGTACTGCGCGAGCCAGGCGTGGCTGTCGCGCTGCAGCGAGCGGGCCTCGTCGAGCTCGGCGTCGTGGCCGTCCTTGATCAGCCCGCCCTCGCGCAGGTGCGCGGGCGGGTCGTCGATGCAGGCGCCCAGGATCGTTTCGCCCAGCGGGTGAAGGACGCCGAGCAAGACATTGAGTCGATCGAGGTAGGCCTGTTCGCTCGGCCGGGCGTCGAGGACGGTCGCGAGCCGCTGGCTCTGCCGTACGCTTCGGCCCAGCGCGACGAGGTCGCGGGGCGTCGCGCGGCCGACGGCCAGCCGGGCGGCGATGCGTTCGATGTCTTGCACGGGGTCGAGCGCATCCCGCAGCTCGCGCCTAAACCGGCTGTCGTCCACGAGCGCCTGGACGACGCGCTGGCGCTGTTCGATCGCGGCGCGGTCGCAGAGCGGGTAGCACAGCCAGTGGCGCAGCAGGCGTTTGCCCATCGCGGTGGTGGGGGACGAGGGCCCGCGGAACACGCCGATCAGCGCGCCGTCGGTCTTGCCCGTCCGCAGCGTGCGGTCGATCTCGAGCGAGCGCAGCGAGGCCTGGTCGATGACCAGGTGATCGGTCTGAGAGAATCGCTTTGGCGGACGGAGGTGCGATAGCCGGCGGCCTACGGACGCCGGACGCGTAGACCCATCGCTTCCGCCGTTCTCGGTAGCGGTTCGTTGCGTCTCGTGGAGGTACTGCACGACCGCGCCCGCGGCGCTGAGGGCCGGGTCGTCGTCGGTAAAGCCGAAGCCCTTGAGCTGCGCGACGCCGTACTGCTGGCGGAGCGCTTCGACCGCCTCGTCCGCGCGGAACTGCCAGCTCGGCCGGCCGGTCGCGCTGCAGCCGAGGCGCTGACGCAATTCGGCGATGCGCGGCGGCTCGTCGCCCGTCGCGGTGTCGCAGTAGAGAAGCTCGCTCGGCGAGATGCGTGCCAGCTCGTCGATGGCCTGCGTCTCTTGCAGCGTCGCGACGCGGAACGCGCCGGTGGACAATTCGACCCACGCGATCGACACGCTCGGCGCCTCGGCCTCGACACCCCTTGGCCCCTTGGCCCCTGCGCCGTGGTACACGATCGCGGCCAGCGGGTTCTCGCTGCCTTCGTCCAGCAGCGACTCGTCGGTCAGCGTCCCGGGCGTCATCACGCGCGTCACGTCGCGCTTGACCACGCCCTTGGCGTCTTTCGCGTCCTCGACCTGCTCGCAGATCGCGACGCGGTGGCCGGCCTGGATCATCTTGCGCAGGTAGCCCTCGACGCTGTGGTACGGCACGCCGGCCATGGGCACGCCCTCGGTCCGCTGGGTGAGCGTGATGCCCATCGCCTTGTGCGCGAGCACGGCGTCTTCGTAGAACATCTCGTAGAAGTCGCCCATCCGGAAGAACAGCACGCAGCCGGGATGCTGCTTCTTGAAGTGCTTGTACTGCCGCATCGCCGGGGTGTCAGTCTTCGGCTTCGTCGGTTTGGCCGGCTTACCTGACTTGGCAGAGGGGTTCTGTTCTCCGGACGCGGCCGTGCTCGTGGGCGGCGTAACCATGGCCCGCAGTTTACGGGAAGCGGTTGGGTCTTGTGCGAACAGATCGGTGGTGTGAGGTGACCGCGTCGGCGGCCGCGTTGCGGCTTTCGCCGGCTAATCAAGGATTTCCCGGGTCACGCGCGCGGGGTTGCCGACCGCCACGACGTTGGCGGGCAGGTCCTTGGTGACGACCGCGCCCGCGCCGACGACGGTGTTGTCGCCGATCGTCACGCCGGGGCAGACGATCACGCCCCCGCCAAGCCAGACGTTGTCGCCGAGGGTGATGGGTTTAGCGCCCTCCCACTTGTCGCGTCGGGGCCCGGGCGCGATGGGGTGCGTCGCGGTGAGCAGCTGAACGTTCGGGCCCATCTGCACGTCGTCGCCGATCGTGATCCGGGCGACGTCCAGGCAGATCAGCCCCCAGTTGGCGAAGCAGCGTGCGCCGATCGTGGTCTGGTAGCCGTAGTCGCAGCGCAGGGGCGGGCGGACGACGGTGCCGGGCCCGACGCTCGCGAACAGCTCGTGCAGGAGTCGGTCGCGCGTGGCGTGGTCGTCGCCCGCGGCCGCGTTGTAGGCGGCGGTCAGGTTCGCGGCGCGGTCGCCTTCACGCGCGAGGTCCGGGTCGACGGGGATGTACGCCTCGCCGGCCAGCATGCGTTCGCGGTTCGATCGGCCGTCGGGCTGGTAAGGGGTGTCGGGTAGTTCGGGGCTGTCCATCGCCTAGAGCATAGCCGCAGTGCGCAGCCCGCCGCCGCTGCAACGCCTGGGCGCGGTTAACGGCCTGCGTCGGCTGGCGGGGTTGTGCGTCGCTTGGGTTTTGTAACGCGCCGCGCTTCGGTTTTACGCGCATACGCCGTATACTTACCACACTCGCCAGGCCCTCCGACCGATCCCACCCGAGTCCGCTTGCCGATCCCCCACCGCAGGAAGCGTTTTGCCTTCAGCCCAACGAGCATGGTTCCCGACCAGTCCCGGCCAGAGCGCGACCGTGGTCGCGCTTGCCTTCATGTTGATGCTCAACCTCACGGTGCTGGCCATGCTGGTCAGCGGCGCGTGGTCGGCTGGCGACGAGCCGGCTTACGCCGGGGCGTGGCAGTGGCAGGCGTCCGAGCCCGCTTCTGCACAAGACGCCGGGCGGGCCGCGCTGGTTGAGCACCGCGCGATCGCCGAGCCGGTGCGGGTCGCTCGCCCGGCGATCAAGCCCGTGAAGGAGCAAGAGCCAACGCAATCGCCGCACGGGCGTGAGCCTGGCGCGCGGTCCTCGCCACACGTGACGCCGCCGCCGCCGACGACGACGAGCGATCGTGCCGCGGTGTCGCCCGCGCCGCCGCCGGGTACGGCCGACCCGTCGCCCGCCGAACGCGACGAGCCGCCGCTCGAGTTCTTCGGCGTCCCGATCGAGTAGATCGCGTTTGTCTTGGCGTTGCGACTTGGCCACTACAATCCGGCGGTGGCCGAACTATTTCAACCCGAGACGCCCGAAGACGCCGCCCCAGGCCCTTACGCCGACGTCGCGATCGAGCGTGGGATCGACGCGTCGCCGACGGGCCTGACGTATCGCGTGCCGGGCGGGTTGATGCCGTTGGCCGTGGGTGAGCGCGTCGTCGTGCCGCTGGGCCGGGGTGACAAGCGCGCGACGGGCTACGTCATCCGCGTGCACGAAGACGAGCCGGGCTACGACCCGAAGAAGATCAAGCCGATCGCCGACCGCGCGCCCGGCAGCGTCGCGTTGCCCGGCGAGCTGGTCGCGCTCGCGCGCTGGCTGAGCAACTACTACATCTGCCCGCTAGGCATGGTGTTCAGCGCGATGCTGCCCGCGGCGGTGACGCGCGGGACGGGGATGAAGAAGCAGCAGCAGGTGCGTTTGGCCCAGGCGATCCTCGAGTCGCCGAGGGTCACGAAGGTGCAGCAGCGCGTGCTCGACGCGGCCGGGCGTCACGGCGGGTGGGTGCAGGTCAAGACGCTCGCCGACCTCGCACAAGTCAAGACGACCGGGCCGGTGAAAACGCTGATTGACAAAGGGTTGCTCGATTCGAAGGTCGAGGACGCGGTACACAGCGACCTGGACCTGCGCGCCCGCTACGACGCGCACGCCAAACGCCCGCCGAAGCTGAGCCCCGGCCAGCAGGCTGCGCTCGACCAGTTGTGTACGGCGACCGACCGCTTCGGCGTCCACGTGCTCCACGGCGTGACGGGCAGCGGGAAGACCGAGGTGTACCTGCGGCTGATCGAATCGATGATCTCGAATCTCGAATCTCGAATCATTGATGACAATGACAGGGGTTATGTAAGCAGGCGAAAATCAGAGATCAGCAATCAGAAATCAGCAATCATCCTCGTCCCCGAGATCGCGCTGACGCCGCAGACCGTCGGGCGCTTCCTCGCGCGCTTCGGACCCGAGTCGGTCGCGGTCCTGCACTCGGGGCTGACCGCGGCGCAGCGGCACGCGCAGTGGCGGCGGATCGACGCGGGCAAGACACCCATCGTTGTCGGCGCGCGTTCGGCCGTATTCGCGCCAGTCAAACGCCTGGGCCTAGTCATCGTCGACGAGGAGCACGACGCGTCGTACAAGCAAGACCAACTGCCGAGGTACCACGCGCGCGACGTCGCGGTCAAGCGCGCGCAGCTGGCGGGCGTCCCGGTCGTGCTGGGCAGCGCGACGCCTTCGCTCGAGTCGTATTTCAATGCGAAGGGAGTTCGGGGTTTGGATTTGGGGGTTGGGGAACAAGGCCAGCAGGCCAGCCCCAACTCCCAATCCCAAAATCCCAAATCCATTCCGCCCAACACCCATTACCACTACCTCTCCCTGCCCGACCGCGTGCCGGGGATGCGGCTGCCGTCGGTCGAGGTCGTGGACCTGGTCGAAGAACGCCGGGCCCGTCGCGGGGTGCACCTGTTGTCGCGCCGGCTCGAGCAGCGCCTGCAGCAAACGATCGACAGCGGCGCGCAGGCGATGCTGCTGCTCAACCGCCGGGGCTACGCGAACTACATCGCCTGCCCCGACCACCGCTGCGGCTGGATGATGACGTGCGACCACTGCGACGCGACGATGGTCTACCACAAGGACCAACGGCTGCCGCTGGGCGGGGTCGTGCGCTGCCACCACTGCCTGGCGGAGCAGGCGCTGCCCAAGACCTGCCCGGACTCGGGGCACAAGGTCACGACCTTCGGCCTGGGCACGCAGCGCGTCGAGGAAGAGCTGGCGATGAAGTTTCAGTCGCTGCGCACCGCGCGGATGGACTCGGATACGATGCGCCGCGCCGAGGACTACCAGAAGACGCTCGACACGTTCCGGGCCGGCGAGCTCGACGTCTTGCTCGGCACGCAGATGATCGCCAAGGGCCTGGACTTCCCCGGCGTCCGGCTGGTCGGCGTGATCTCGGCGGACACGGCGTTGAGTCTGCCCGACTTCCGTGCCGCCGAGCGCACCTTCCAACTGATCTCCCAGGTCGCGGGCCGGAGCGGCCGCAGCGAGCAGGCCGGGCGCGTCGTGCTGCAGACGTTCAACCCCGACGCGCCCGCGGTCGCGCTTGCGGCCAAGCACGACTACGCGGGCTTCGCGAAGCTCGAACTGCAGACGCGCGTCGAGATGCGCCTGCCCCCGGCCGGCCGGCTGACGCGCGTCGTCCTGCGCGACACCGACCACGTCGCCGCGATGCGCCGAGCGACCGAACTGGCGAGCGACCTGACCCGCGCGAACGAGGCGCTCAAGCTCGGCGTCCACATCCGCGGCCCGCACCCCTGCCCGATCGCCCGCGTCGCCGACCACCACCGCTTCGAGGTCCAACTCCTCGCCGACACGCCCGGCCCGATCCAACGCCTGATGACCGAGCTACGCAACCACGGCAAACTCATCAGCGACCAACACACCGCGGTGGATGTCGATCCGGTGTCGCTGCTTTGATCATGTATTGACGCCAACTCCAAGCCGGTCAACCGATGTCCTGCGACCCAGACTGGAATTATTCCAGACTAGCGGCTATCGTTTTCCACCCAAGACTGAACCAACAAAACCGCCAAACCCAGCACGGAGACGCTATGAGCACGGAAAGCAAATGCCCGGTCATGCACGGTTCTTCCTCGCCCACCGCCAAGGCGGTTTCGGACAACCAGCGCTGGTGGCCGGACCAGCTCAACCTGCGCATCCTGCACGGCAACCCGTCGGCGGGCAACCCGATGGGCGACGGCTTCGACTACGTCAAAGAGGTTCAGACCATCGACGTGGACGAATTGAAGAAGGACCTCGAGGCCGTGCTCACCGACTCGCAGGACTGGTGGCCGGCGGACTACGGCAACTACGGCCCGCTGTTCATCCGCTTGTCGTGGCACGCCGCGGGCACGTACCGCATCCACGACGGGCGCGGCGGGGGCTCGGCGGGGCAGAACCGCTTCGCGCCGCTCAACTCCTGGCCGGACAACGTCAGCCTCGACAAGGCCCGCCGGCTGCTCTGGCCGATCAAGCAGAAGTACGGCAACAAGCTGAGCTGGGCCGACCTGCTGCTCTTCGCCGGCAACCAGGCGATGGAGCAGATGGGCTTTAAGACCTTCGGCTTCGCCTTCGGCCGAGAAGACGTCTACGAGCCGGAAGAAGACGTGTACTGGGGCCCGGAAACCGAGTGGCTCGACGACAAGCGTTACTCCGGCGACCGCGAGCTCGAGACGCCGCTGGGCGCGGTGCAGATGGGCCTGATCTATGTGAACCCCGAGGGCCCGAACGCGAACCCCGACCCGGTCGCAGCGGCCCGCGACATCCGCGAGACGTTCGGGCGCATGGCGATGAACGACGAAGAAACCGTCGCGCTCATCGCCGGCGGCCACACCTTCGGCAAGGCCCACGGCGCCTGCCCGCAGGAGCCGAACATCGGCCCGGAACCCGAGAGCGCGCCGCTCGAAGCGCAGGGCTTCGGCTGGGAGAACCGCTACGGCGAGGGCAAGGGCAAGGACGCGTGGACCTCGGGCCTGGAAGGCGCGTGGACCAGCGAGCCGACCAAGTGGGACAACGACTACTTCGAGAAGCTGTTCAGCTACGACTGGGAACTGACCAAGAGCCCGGCCGGCGCCCAGCAGTGGAAGCCGAAAGAGGGTGGAGGCGTCGCGGTCGCGACCGTGCCCGATGCGCACCAGGCCGGCGTCGAGCACCCGCCGATGATGTTCACCACCGACCTGTCGCTCAAGGAAGACCCGGCGTACGAAAAGATCTCGCGACGTTTCTATGAGAACCCCGACGAGTTCGCCGAGGCGTTCGGCAAGGCGTGGTACAAGCTCTTGCACCGCGACATGGGCCCGCACAACCGGCTGGTGGGCCCGGACGTCCCCGAGCCGCAGCTGTGGCAGGACCCGGTGCCCGCGGTCGATCACGACCTGATCGACGACAGCGACGTCGCTGAGTTGAAGAAGACGCTTCTCGATTGCGGCCTGTCGATCCCCGAGTTGGTCGGCACGGCGTGGGCCGCGGCGTCCTCGTTCCGCGGCACGGACCTTCGCGGTGGGGCCAATGGCGGGCGCATCCGCCTGTCGCCGCAAAAGGATTGGGCGTGCAACGAGCCGGACGTGTTGAAGAAGACGATCCCCGCGCTCGAGAAGGTCGCCGACGACTTCAACAAAGCACAGTCGGGCAGCAAGAAGGTCTCATTCGCCGACGTCGTCGTGCTCGGCGGGTGCGCAGCGGTCGAGGCCGCGGCGAAGCGGGCCGGCCAGGACATCACCGTCCCGTTCACGCCCGGGCGGACCGACGCGACGCAGGACATGACCGACGCCGACGCGATGGCCTGCCTCGAAACCACCGCCGACGGCTTCCGCAACTACCTCGCCCCCGAGCACAAGCGGCCCGCGCCCGAACTGCTGATCGAGAAGGCGCGCCTGCTCACGCTCACCGCGCCGCAGATGACCGTCCTGGTCGGCGGCCTGCGCGTGCTGAACGCGAACATCGAGCAGTCGCCGCTGGGCGTCTTCACCGACAATCCCGGCACGCTGACCAACGACTTCTTCGTCAACCTGCTGGACATGAAATACCAGTGGAAGGCCGTGCCCGTCGCCGGCGGCGCGGTGCACACTCCCGAGTCCGAGACGGTCAACGTCTATGAAGGCTACGACCGCAAGACCGGCGAGAAGAAGTGGACCGGTTCGGCCGTCGATTTGGTCTTCGGCAGCAACTCGCAACTGCGTGCGATCTCAGAGGTCTACGCCGCCAAAGACGCGCAGGCGAAGTTCGTCCACGACTTCGTCGCCGCGTGGAACAAAGTGATGCAGTTGGATCGTTTCGACCTTGCCTAAGCGATTGATTGGCCTAAAATGAGAGTAATGCCCCCGGAAGCCCGGTGCGGCGCCGCTTCGGCTGGCGCCCGCCGGGTTTTTTGTTGTAGGCCACGCAATGGATGTGTCATACCGATCCTGATTTGCATTTTTCGCAGAACGGACCACGGCACTCGTCGCGTTGTAGAGCGGTTTGCCCCCGCGTGGTGACGCGGCGGCGACGTCGCGCTGTTGATCGTAACCAGAAGCGTGTCGTCACCGCCGGGCCACGCCCGGGGTCGAGCGGGCAGTGAGAAAAGTCGAAACAAAATGCGCGTCGCGCGCGACACAATGGGATCATCAACGAAATTGGAAAAGGTCGCTCAGTCGTCCGCAGCACCCGCGGGCCTGGGCCCGTAGAGCGCGCTGCCCAGGCGGATGACGTTGGCGCCTTCCTCGATGGCGATCTCGAAGTCGCCGGACATCCCCATGGACAACACGTTGAACGCGGCGGGGTCGACGTAGCCGGCCTTGCGGACGTCGTCGAAGATCTCGCGCGTGCGGGAGAAGACCGGCCGGGCGTGCTCGGGCTCGTCGCTGTACGGCGCCATCGTCATCAGCCCGCGCAGGCGCAGGTGCATCATCGTGTCGATCTGCTCGGCCAGGTGCACGGCGGCGGGCGCGGCGACGCCGAACTTCTGAGACTCGCCCGCCGTGTTGACCTGCATCAAAATGTCGATCGTCAGGTCGTGACGCGCCGCGTAGTTGTGCAATTCTTCGGCGAGCCGCAACGAATCGACCGAGTGGATCAGCGAGACCAGCGGGACGACCTGCTTGACCTTGTTCCGCTGCAGGTGCCCGATCATGTGCCAGCGGACCTGCTCGGGCACGAGCTGCTTGGAGCGCGGCGCGGCGGCGGCGAGCTTCTGCTTGCGCTCGATGAACTCGTCGATCTGCGCGACGCGCTGGGCGAGGTTCTGCCCTTTGCTTTCGCCGAAGTCCATGACACCCAACTCGAGCGTCTTCTGGATCTGATCGACGGTGGCGTACTTGGTGACGGCGACGAGGACGACGTCTTCCGCCCGCCGGCCGCTGCGCTGGGCGGCGCCGGCGATGCGGTCGCAGACACGCGTGTAAGCCTCCTTGAGGTCCGGTGGCGTCGTCATCGTGGTAGAAGAGCGATCCGTGCTCATCCGATTAGAGTAGGCCGCATGGTCGCGGGGTGCAAGGCTGTTGGGGCGATCACACGCGGGCGTCAACGGCTACGACGCCTCGCCGTCCTTGTCGCCCTCGACCGGAGCGACCTTGGCGAACCGCTTGCCAACCACGTAATGGAAGGCGACGAAGAACAGGATGACCACGGCGATGATGACGTAGCCGACGGTCTTGCCCTTGCTCAGCGCTTCGAAGGCAAAGTTCACTTTCTCGTGGAAGTAGTAGCCCAGCAGCATGGCCCAGGGCGCGCTGAACAGCGCCGCGGCGCCGTCCCAGCGCAAAAACCGGCGCAGCGGCATCTTGTACGTCCCGGCGGTGAAGAACGCGGGGGCCCGGATGCCCGGCAGGAACCGGGCGAAAAAAACAAACTTCGCGTCGTGGCGTTTGAACAGCACACGGGCGCGGGCGAGGTTGCGGTTGCCCACGATCCGCTTGAGGATCGGGTGGCGGTGGATCGTGGGGCCGAACCACCGGCCGAGGTAGTACAGCACCACATCACTGCCGACGATCGCGACCATGCACCCGGGCATCATGATCCACAGGTGCGGGTGGTCGCCGGGCGTTTGCCCGCAGAGCGTGCCGGCGATGACCAGCGGGATGTCTTCGGGCAGCGGCAAGCCGAACCCCGTCGCCAGCAGGACGCCGAAGATCACCAGGTAGGGCGCGTTGGGCGCGACTTGTTCGAGCCATTCGACGATCACGGGCAGTAGGGTAGCGTCGGCGCGCGGGTCGTGTGACGCCGGCCCACGAACGCGAACGCCCAGGCACAGGCCGCGAACGACCGCGCGCCCTAGGTGAGGATTTTGCGAATCACCGTTTGAGCGGCCGCGCATCGGGTTTAAACTTTAGATGCGTGCTTCGTCAAGGGTTGCCCAGGCAACCTGGAAGCCCTTCCGGCCTGATTTTTCAAACGCATTCTTCATGGTGGAGAGCCCAATGCCGATCCGATCCAGCGCTGATTTACTTTGTGGAGCCCTGGCTTGTGCGGGCTTGGCGTCTGCTGCGCTGGCCGCGCTGCCGTCACAGGCGCAGGTCTCCTATGAAACCCACGCGCTGGCCGGCGAGTCGGCGCCGGGGACCGACCCGGGCGTGGTGTTTTCCAGCTTTGGCTACCCCGTGATCAACAGCGCGGGCGACGTCGTGTTCACCGCCAACCTCGCCGGGCCGGGCGTGGTTTCGTCTACCGGCCCATCGAACACGCAAGTGATCAACAGCATCGGCGTCTGGTCCGACGCCGGCGGACCGCTGGGGCTGGTCGCCCGGACCGGCGATAACGCCCCGGGTACGGAACCGGATGTCGTGTTCAACGGCTTCGACATCCCGCTACTCAACAGCGCGGGCGACATCGCGTTCCGCGGCACCGTCACCTTCCCGGGCGCGAACGCGAGTTTCAACAACCGAGAGGGCATCTGGTCGGATACTGCCGGTGGCCCGCTCGATCTCATCGTACGCGGGGGCGAAGCGGCACCGGGCACGGGGCCCGGCGTGTTCTTCGAGCGCATCCTCTATCCCGTTTTCAACAACGCCGGCGATATTGCGTTTGTCGGCGCCCTGACCGGTCCCGGCTTGAACCCTGACCCAGACGTGAACGACACTGGCGGCATCTGGTCGGTGTCCGCCGGGGTGACCGGGCTGGTCGCCCGCCGGGCCGACGCGGCACCGGGCACGGGCCCGGGCGTCGTATTCACCGAGTTCACCAACCCGGTACTCGGCGGCGCGGGTACCGCCGCGTTCCGCGGCTCACTGGGAGGTCCGCAGGGCGCGAGCGTGACAAACAGCAGAGGCATCTGGTCGGGAGCCGGCGGCTCGGTCGGCCTCGTCACGCGGCTAGGCGACGCGGCGCCGGGCACCGGCCCGGGCATCGTGTTTAGTGGTATTGACAACGAAGTGTCGATCAACAACGCGGGCGACGTCGCATTTCTCGCCTTCCTCGAAGGCCCGGGCGTAGACATCACCAACGGCAGAGGTATCTGGGCCGGGTCGCAAGGCACGCTGCAACTCGTCGTCCGGTCGGGCGAACCGGCACCGGGCACTGGACCGGGCGTCGTGTTCAGGAACTCTTTCAATTCCTTCAGCTCCATCGAGTTCAACAGCAAAGGCGACACCGCGTTTATCGCCTTCCTCGACGGACCGGGCGTAAACGAAACCAACAACACCGGCGTCTGGTCCGGATCAAGCGGTTCGTTGGAACTGATCGCGCGCGAGGGCGACGCCGCGCCGGGCACGGAAACGGGCGTCGTGTTCGATCGCCTCGTCACGCCTTTTTCTGACAGCCTTGCGCTCAACGGCTCGGGCGACGTCGCGTTTACCGGTTTGCTGACCGGGACCGGTGTGGACGCAACCAACGATTACGGCATCTGGGCGACGGATCGCGCGGGCATCCTCCAACTAATTGCGCGCGAGGGCGACCTCTTTGACGTCGATGACGACCCGCTGGTCGAGGATTGGCGCACGATCGCGGCCGTGGACATGCTCTACGGCAACGATTCGAACAGCGACGGCGGCGGGCCGAACAGTTTCAACGACCGCGGTCAACTCGCCTTCCGTCTGGCCTTCACCGATGGAACGAGCGGCATTTTTGTCGCCAACGTCTCGCAGATCCTGCCCGGCGACACCGACGGCGACGGCGACATCGACGACGCGGACCTGGCGACCGCCTTCTCGAACTACACCGGCCCGGTCGGTACGCTCGGCGGAAAGACGCCCGCCGACGGCGACACCGACGGCGACGGCGACATCGACGACGCGGACCTCGCCAACGCGATCAGCGCTTACACCGGCCCGCTGTCGCCGAGCAACGCCTTGCCCGAGCCGGCGTCGCTCACGCTGCTCGGGCTCGGCGGGTTACTGGCCGCACGGCGGCGAGAGTCCGTCTCATCAACGCATAGGCGGGCTCGACGAGTGCCCGGCAATTTGTAGCCGCCGGGCAACGCCCGGGGTCGACCCGGCACGCATGTTGATCCCGGCAGAATCGATCTGTCATGAAAGATCGGCGCCCATGCGACCCCCGCGTGTGACGTGGCGGCTACAACTGATACGCATCCCAAGCAATTCGTATGTGTTCGAGGATCAATCGCTCCGTGGCGGGAGCCCGGAGCGTGCGGTTCAAAAGCGCTCTTTCGCGTTGCCCAAGCCCGTTGATCTACGCACCGGGTTTCCGCCGGGTGCGATGGGAAACGCCTCAATACTTCTTGGGATGCGTATGACTAGCCGTTGAGAAAATGATTCGTGTCGCTCTGGTGCGTGTCGCTCTATAGACGCCGCGCGACGTCGCCCAACCACGCCACGGCCTGATCGTGCGTGGTCAGCCGGCCTTCGAGTTGCAGGTCGTAGGCCCGGTCGAGCAGGGTCTTGTAGCCCGGCCCGGGTTCCACGCCCTTTGCGATCAGGTCGTCGCCGGTCAGCAGCGGCGGCGGCGCCAGGCCGACGCCGTCGTTCGCCAGCGCGCTCACTTGATCATGGATCGCGTCGGTGTCCCGCGCGATCGCCTCGCGGAGCAGCAGCGCCTGATCGAAGTCGCGGTGGGCGGCGAGGCGTTTACGCTCGGCGGTGGTCGCGCCCTGCCACCGCCCCAGCCGGTCGAGCACGTCGAACAGCCGGCCCATCGCGTCGCGGTGGTCGTTGCTCAGCGACAGCGCCTTGCGCCAGCGGGTGATCGCGCGCTTCGGCGGCTTATGCACGCACAGCCGGTCGATCATCCACGCGGCGAGCCGGGCGGGCGTCCGCGCGTCTTCGGACAGCCGGTCGGTGATCGGCAGGGGGATGTCGGCGGGGTCTTCGTTGAGCGCCGGGCCGTCGAGTTTGTGCGATTGCAACAGGTGCAGCGCCATCGCCGGGCGCGTGCCTTCGAGCATGGCGATGAGTTCCTGCCCGATCCGCTCGCGGCTGATCTGACCGAGGTAACGGGCGTTGGCGCGGATCGCGGCGGAGGTCTTGGGCTCGATGGCGAAGCCGAGGCGGGCGGCGAAGCGGATCGCGCGCAGCATCCTCAGATAGTCCTCGCCGAAGCGCTCGGCCGGGTCGCCGATCGCGCGGATGATGCCCGCCTCCAAATCGTCTCGGCCGTGCACGAAGTCGATGATCCGGTCGGGCTGTCCGGGTGGCGCGCCCGGCGGGGCGGGGTCGGCGAACAGGCCGTTGATCGTGAAGTCGCGTCGCTTGGCGTCTTGCTCGGCGGTGGTGAAGCGCACCGCGTCGGGTCGTCGGCCGTCGGAGTAGGTGGTCTCGGCGCGGAAGGTGGCGACCTCGGTGACCCAGCGGTGGACGCCGGCGGGGTGGTGCCGGGGGGCCCTGGTGTAGACGATGACGACGCCGAAGGCCGCGCCGACGGCGGCGGAGTTCGGGAACAGCCGCTGAACGACAGCGGGCGTGGCGTCGGTGGCGACGTCGTAATCCTTAGGCGTGTTGCCGAGCAGCGCGTCGCGCACGCACCCGCCGGCGAGGTAGGCGGTGTGGCCGTGTTCGCGGAGCGTAGCGAGCACGCGGATCGCGGCATCGCGGGCGCTGTCGGCCGGCTGATTCATGGCCCGGAGTGTACACCACGTGTAAAACCGATTTTTACAACCCCTACAGTTGTTGCGACCGGTGGCGTGGGCTAGACTTGGTGTGTCAAGCGTGTCAGGGAATCTGGCGATGATCAGGCAGGGCGGGTTTCGGAGTGGGGCGGTGGTTGTGCTGCTGGGCGCGGTCATATTCGCGTCCTTGGGATGCTCGAAAAGCCCGCTGTATAGTGAGTTGCCCCGCACGCCATACGGCCGGTACCAGGCCCTGAGAGGCGGCGAGCCGCCGGAGAAAGAGCCCGACTCGTTTGGCAACATGAGGCCGGCGTTGCGTGCCCGGCTGAGCCCGAAGGACCGGCCTTGACGCGTAGGGAGCGTCGTGGCGGCCCCGAGCGGGGTGACAGGCATGGTTTGCCCAGCCGACCCAGCCGGCAAAGCATGGGTCAGAAGCACTGAACCGACGTTTTTTATCGCACTTACCCGCTGAAGATTCAAAGCTATTTGAGGTATCGGTCGATGAAACGAAGGGTTACAAGACGCCGGGTGGACTCAGGCGTCGCCTTTCATCGGCTTGCCAGCGGGAAGAAGCGGTTGCTCGATAAGCGGACCATCCGAGTGCTCGGCTCCCTCGTTGTAGGGATGACCGTCGTCAGCGCCATCCTCCTGGCTCTCGAGCCCGATCCTGGCTATCGCAGCAACGCGTGGTCGCTGTCCGCCCTGGCGATGGATGGGCCCGACGCCCGAGACGAGATCCTCGGCGTGCAGGGCGACAAGCAGTGGCGGTACATCATCATCCACGACTCGCGCGGTGTCCGCGGCGACACGCAAGCCCTCAACGCCGCCTGGAACCGCGAATACGCCCGCCAGGGCCTGCCCGCGACGCGTGGGGCCGGCTACCACTTCGTGATTAACGACAGCCAAGGCAGGTCCGACGGCGAGGTCGAGATCGGCCCGCTCTGGCAGCAGCAGCAGCCGGGCGATTACGTGGCCGGCGAAACCGCGGATTATTGGAACGCCAACGCCATCGGCGTGTGCGTGATGGGCGACGCGGATACCCGGCCTTTCAGCGAAGACCAGATCGACGCCACCATCAGCCTCGTGCGCGTGCTCCAGCAGGCCTACGGCATCCCGCGGGACAAGGTCATCATCCAGGCCGGCCAGTCTTCCGATTCCCCGGCGTTGCACTTCCCCAAGGCCGAGTTCCTCAAGCAGATCCGCCGGTAACCCCGCTCGGTCCCGACTCAGGGCCACACACCACCAACGCGACACGCCGGCCGAACGGGCCGGTTTTTTGTTGCGTTCAGGGCGACGCCGTGTTTGCCGATGGTAGCAATACCCCGGTTTGGTCCGCGTTGCTCGGCCGTGGGCGGGTTTTTGCAAGCGGCTTGCCTGCCGTGCAGTTCGGGCTTACATTATGCGTATACCTTATAGCTTTATACCGGGACAGAGAGGGGCCGACGAACGATTAAGCGTATCCCGTACAGGGGTTTACCGCTTGCTCGTTCGACCCGACCATGGCTGAGTTTCACCAGATCGCGGGCTTCGATGTGGTCGGCACCCTCGGGCAGGGCGCCGCCAGCACGCTGTACTCTGTCCGCGACAAGCACGGCGAGGTGTTCTGCCTCAAGCGTGTGGTCAAGAAATCGCCCAGCGAGCAGCGTTTCATCGACCAGGCCGTCCGCGAGTACGAGGTCGCGAAGAACTTCGACACGCCGCTGCTGCGCAAGGTCCACAAGCTGATCCGCCAGCGGGCGCTGATCCGCACCAACGAGGTGCTGGTCGTGATGGAATTAGTCGAGGGCAAGACGCTCGAGGCGATCAAGTTCAAGGGGATGATCAGCTATTGCCAGCTGTTCCACGCCGCGGCGACGGCCCTGAAGCACATGCACGACGCGGGCTACGTCCACGCGGACATCAAGCCGAACAACATCATGATCACGTCCGCCGGCCAGGTGAAGGTGATCGACTTCGGCCAGAGCTGCAAGAACGGGACGGTCAAGGAGCGGATTCAGGGCACGCCGGACTACATCGCGCCCGAGCAGGTGCAGCGCAAGGCGATCACGTACAAGACGGACCTGTTCAACCTCGGCGCGACGATGTACTGGCTGCTGACCGGCTCGCACGTGCCGACGCTGATCCCAAAGAAAGGCGACATCACCGCGGGGATGCAGGCCCGGCCGGAGGCGAAGCTGCGCCCGCCCATCGAGGTCGATCCGTCGATCCCCCCCGCGCTGTCGAACCTCGTGCTCGAGTGCGTCGCGACCGACCCGGCCGACCGCCCCGCGCACATGCAGGCGGTGATCGACCGCGTCGAGATCGCCGCCAGCCAGGCCAAACGCGCCGCCACCGAGGCGGTCAGCGCCAAGCCCAACGGCGGCTGATCGAGCCCGCCGACTAATCCAAATCGATGACCACCTGTTGCCGGAAACCCCTGTTTTTTACAGGGTTATCTTGCGCATTCTCGCCGGCCCGCGCTTGATGCACGACCCGCCCCGCGGCTATACTTCGTGGATGAAAAAGTTCTTGCAAGGTTGGTGGCTCCCCGTCCTGGTCCTGGCCGTCGGCTGCGCGACGCCGACACAGGCTGTCGCACAGGACAACGCGCTCACCGACGAGCAAGTCGGCGAGGCGATCGAGAAGATCAAGCAGTATCTCTATGACGCGCAAGACCCCCAGACCGGCGGGTGGTTTGGCGCGTACCACTCCGGCCCGAACGACCAGCCGACACGCAACGACTGGGGCCCGACCGCGATGGCGGCGCTCGCACTCATCGTCGCCGGCGAATCCCCGCAACACCCCCAACTCGCGCGCGCCCTCAAGCTGCTCGGCGAAGTCGAGATCACCGGCGTCTACGCCCTGTCGATGCGCGCCCACCTCTGGTCTTATCTCCCGCAAGGCACCTTCGGCGGCGCACTAAACAAAGACGCACGGACGATGATGCAGACCGCTTATACCGCGGACGTCGGCGGCAAGACCATCCCCGCCCGCTTCGACTACATCGTCTACGGCGCGCCGGGCTTTAGGGAAAACAACAACCGCATCGACAACTCCACCACGCAGTACGGCATCCTCGCGCTCTGGCAGGCGTCCAAGCGCGGCATCGACGTGCCCAAGGGATTCTGGGTCGACGCCATCGACGGCTTCCTCAAGCTCCAGTCCGACTTCGACGGCGGCTGGGCCTACAACATGAGCCGGACCTCCAGCGAAACCATGACCTGCGCCGGGCTGACCTGCCTGTACGTCGCCCAGCAGGAGCTGTTCCGCGATCAGGACAAACCCAATGCGAAAGTCCAGGAAGCCATCAACGCCGGGCTGAAGTACCTCGACGAACACTTCGGCAAGCACGGCGGGGCGCACGGCGGCGACGGGTACCTCTTCTACGGCTACGAACGCGTCGCGCTCGCCTCGGGGCGAAAGTACTTCGGCGGGCAGGACTGGTACCAGACCATCGCCCGCAAGATCGTCTCCCGCAACGGTCGTTACGGCGACTCGATCCACAACGCCGCGTTCCACCTCATGTTCCTCGCCCGCGGCCGCGTGCCCGTCTGGATCAACAAGCTCGAGATCCCCGACACCGACTGGAACAACCGGCCCAACGACGTCTACTTCCTCAACCGATTCATCTCCGAGTACCGAGAGCACGAGGTCAACTGGCAGGTCGTCAACATCAACTCCGACCCGGCCGACTGGATCGCCGCGCCGCTGATGTGGATCAGCAGCGACGAAGAGATCGCCTGGACCGACGATCAGGTCGCCAAGATGCGAACGTACATCGACCTGGGCGGCACGATCATCGCCAACCCCGAAGGCGGAAGCCGAAGCTTCCGCAACAGCATCGAGGACCTCGCCTCGCGCCTGTACCCCGAGCTCGAGTTCACCGACATGCCCGCCGACCACCCGATGGCGAACCTGCTGGTCGGCGACCCGCGCCAACGCAAGGGCCCGCCCATCCGCATGTTGACCAACGGCGCCCGCGTGCTCATGGTGATGCCCCAGAAGGACTGGGGCATGAAGTTCCAGGCAGACAAAAACCCCGACCCGGAAAAAACCGACGAGTGGCGCTACATCACCAACATCTACGGCGTGGTGACCGACCGCGGCGAGCTGACCCCGCGTCTCTCCAGCCCGATGGTCAAGAAAATCGAGCGCCCGACGACCGGAACGATCAAGATCGTCATCCCGCAGTGGCAGGACCCGGCCGGCAAGCTGCCCGAGCACGACGTCTACCGCATGATGAAAAACTACATGCACAACGAGACCGGCAAGCAGCTGCTCATCGAAGAGTTGCCCCTGGCCGAACTCGAGTCCGCTGACCCCTCGCTGCTGCACATGGTCGGCGTTAACGCAGTCAAGGTCGAGGAGTCCGAACGCACCGCGATCCAGAACTACCTGGCCAAGGGCGGGAACATCCTCGTCGAGAACCTCGGCGGCACCGGCGACTTCGCCCAGTCCATCCGCGACCAGCTCGGCCCGGTCTTTCCCGGCGACGAGAACACCGTCAGCATCCGCAAGGGGCTGATCACCGGCATCGGCCTGCCCGAAGGCAACAAGAACAACCGCCGACTGGTCTACCGCCGGCTGGTGCTCGAACGCTCGAATCCCGACGCCCGGCTGCTGCTCCGCGGCTACGAAAAAGACAACCGCTACCCCGTGCTGCTGTCGTACGAAGACCTCTCGCTCGGGATGCTCGGCGTCCGGCAGTACGGCATCAACGGCTACGGCGTCGAGACCGCCCGCGACCTCATGGTCAACATCCTCCTCGACGCCAACCAGGCCTACCCCGGCTCGACCCAGCCGCATTCGCCCGCCGAAGAAGCCGTGCCCGAATAAAGCCGGGCGAGAATACACGCTCACGGATAAAAGACGGGCAGCGATGCCCGTTTTTTTACTGCCTCGCCCGCGCCGCTCGCGCGACCAGGTACCGGCGGAGCGCACCGGTCAACGGCTCGGCCGTGTTCACCAGCACGTGGTCGATCCCGCGCGCTGCGAGGGACCGACGCAGCGCATCGAGGTGTTCCCGGATCAGCCGACGGTAGCGGTGCGCGACCGCGCGCGGCTGGGTGTTGACCGACGCGCCGTGCTCGGGGTCGATCATGCGGATCCCACGCGCCGTCTCAGGCAGCTCGAGCTCGTCGGGCGTGAGCACCTGGAACGCGACCACCTCGTGACCGGCGAACCGCAGCCGGTCGATCGCGTCCAGCAGCGGGGCGGGCTCGTCCAGCAGGTCGCCGACGAGCGCGAGCGTCGCCCTACGCCCGCGCAGGGTCTGGCCGAGCTGCTCGAGCGTCGCGCCAAGGTCCGACGGGCCCGGCGAAGGCTCGGCCTGTTCCAACTCGGCGACCATCGTCTGCAGCAGCCGCAGCGACCCGGTCGGCGGGTGCAGGCAGCGGAGCTTGCGGTCGCAGACGCTCAGCCCCGCCCGGTCGCCCTGGCGGATCGCGAGCGTCATCAGCGCCGCGGCGAGCTGCTGCGCGACCGCGAACTTGGTCGGGCGGCGCGGCTGCCGCTTGCGGCTAAGCCCGGCGAATCCCATCGACGCCGATCCATCGACCGCGACGTGCAGGTTCAGGTCGGTCTCGCGCCGGTAGCGTTTGAGGTAGTAACGATCGGTCCGGCCGAACAGCTTCCAATCGATCGTCCGCAGGTCGTCGCCCGGGGTGTAGGGCCGGTAGTCGTGGAACTCGACGCCCGCCCCGCGCAGCGCCGACGCGTGGTGGCCGGCGTACAACCCGTCGACCAGGTGCCTGGCGGCGAAGTAGAGCCCGTCGAGGCCGGCGATGGGGTCGGGGGTGGGCATGGCGAATCATACGATAGGTGATATTCAGGCCACTGAGGCGTCGGTACACTTGCCTCCATGCTCGGCCGGCTCGACAAGCTGGGGGACGACGAACAACAAGCCAACCGCTGGCCTTGGCTGGCGCAGCTCGCGACGGCGTGGGTCGTGGGGATCGTACTCGGCGACCTCTGGCCCAGCCGGGCGGGGCTGCTCGTCGCGGCAGCGCTCGCGCTGTTGTTCAGCGTGTTCTTGTTCTGGCGTGAGCTGCCGAAGCAGTCTTACTTCGTCGCGCTGGTCGGGTTCGCGTTGATCGGCGGGGCGTGGCTGGTTGTGCAACGCGATTACGTCGCCGCGCACGACGTGTCGCGCGTGATCCACGACGAGCCGGCGCTCGCGCAGGTGCGTGGCACGATCGCCAGCCCGCCGCGCGACATCCACCCCGAGCAGGGGCCGTTCGGCGCGTTCAACTACGCCTCGCCCGGCACGCTGTTCGAGCTCGACGTTAAAGCGGTCAACCCCGGCGGCGGCTTCGAGCCGGCAACCGGCACGATCCTGATCCGCATCAAGCAGCACGACCACCGGCCCAAGCTCGGCCAGCGCATCGAGGCGACCGGCTGGCTCAGCGCGATCGGGCCGACGCAGAACCCCGGCGAGTTCGACTACCGCGCCTACCTGCAGGAGCAGGGCGTCGCCGGGCGGATGACGCTGATGCGCCGCGGCAACTGGCGCCCGCTTGGCCCACCGCCACGCTATACGTTCACCGGCGTGCGGAGGGAGATCGGCGACGCCGCGGCATCGTCGCTGCGGCTGGGCATGCCCGAGGACCCCCAGCTCATGGGTCTGCTGGATGCGCTGTTGCTCGGTCGGCGCACCGGCGATATCGATGAGCTGAGCGACTCGTTCCGCGCCGTCGGGCTCAGCCACGTCCTGTCGATCAGCGGCGCGCACCTGGGGATCCTGTTGCTGCTCGTCTGGGCGCTCGGGCGGTTGCTGATCGGTCGGCCGAGCGTGGTCACAGTGGTCGTGCTCGCGGTGCTGGTGCTGTTCCTGCTCGCCGTGCCCTGGCGCACACCGATCATCCGCGCGGCGATCATGGCCGGGGTCTTCTGCTTCGGCTACGGATTGGGTCGGCGTCTCACGGGCGTCGAGGTGTTATCGACGGCAACTCTGATCGTGTTGATGTGGAAGCCGAACGACTTATTCAGCGCGGGCTTCCAGCTGAGCTTCGGCGTCGTCGGCGCGCTGCTGTTGTTTGCCCGGCCGGTCTCGCGGTGGATGCTGCCCGAGCCGGACGTGTCGGTCGTGCACCCCTCGGCGTGGGACCTGGCGCTGCGCTGGCTGGTCGACTTCACCGCGGTGAGCGTCGTCGCGTTCGCGGTTGCGCTGCCGGTGGTGATGCACCACTTCCAACTGATCAGTCCGCTGGCGGTGTTGCTGTCGATGCTGGCGCTGCCGGTGCTGACCGCGCTGTTGGGTTTGGGGTACTTGAAGATCATCGTCGGGCTGGTGTCGCCGGCCGCGGGGTCGTTGCTCGCGGTCCCGCTGGCCTGGGCGAGCGATTCGCTGGCGGGGCTGGTGACGCAGGCGCAGCGTTGGCCGGGTGCGAGTTTCGTGTTGTGGGCCCAGCCGTCGGTCGCGTGGACGCTGGCGGGGGTGGGCGTCGTCGTCGCGTTGTTCGCGGGTTTGTTCGACCGGCGGTTGGTGCAGTTGAGTTGCTGCACGCTTGTTTTGGTCGGGTGGGCGTGGGTCGAGCAGCGGCCGCGTTCGGTGATGACGCGCGACGAACCGCCGGTGATGGTCGTCAACATGTTCGCCGTTGGCAACGGGTCGTGTTTCCTTGTACGCAGCGGCGATGAGGTGTTGATGTTCGACTGCGGCTCGCAGGGGTTTTGGCGGATCGGCGAGCGGAGCATCGTGCCGGCGCTCAAGTCGCTGCACGTCCGCCGCATCGACGTGTTGATGCTGTCGCACGCGGACCTTGACCACTTCGTGGGCGTGGTAGATGTCGTGGACGCGATCGAGGTGGAGCGTGTGCTCGTGTCGCCGGACATCCTTCGCGAGGCCGAGCGTGTGCCGTTTGGTGCCGCGGCGTTCCTCGTGCGTGAGCTGCGTGAGCGGGGCTTCGAGCCCCGGCCGGTCGAGCGCGGCTGGTCCGAGCGCATGGGCGATTGCGAACTGGAGCTGCTTTGGCCGGCACCGGGCTTCGCGTCGGAGAAGAACAACAACAATTCGCTGGTGCTCGCGGTGCGTGGTGGGGATCGGGTGGTCTTACTCAACGGCGACGTCCAGGGCGAAGCGATCGACTTGCTATTGGAAGACCCCACGCTCATCAAGGCCGACGTCACCGACCTCGCGCACCACGGCAGCTTCGTTGACCAGTCGCCCGCGTGGATCGAGGCGGTGGATCCCGAGATCGCGTTGCAGTCGTCGGGCCCGCGCCGGCCGGACCAGGACCGCTGGGGCACGCTGCTCGCGCAGCGCGGCGTGACGCGCTTGCGAACAAACGAATTCGGCATGGTGCAGTTGGAGGTCGCCCGCGACGGGGGCATCGCGTGGACAACCCACCGTCGTGGCGAGATCGGCGAACGATAAGGGTCGGCGGACGCCGACCGCGTGCGTCGTTACTCGGAGGCGTCTTCCTCGGCGGGCGCCGCCTCTTCAAGCGTGTTGGCCGCGTCCTTGTCGGCCGTGTCATCGTCACCCGTTTCCTCGTCAGCCGTGTCATCGGTGGGCGCGGGCGGCGTTTCGCCCGCTTCCGGTTCGTCGGGCTGATCCGTCACGCGGTCTGATTCGGCTTGGGCGGGCGTGTTGTATTGCAGCTGCTGCTGAAGCCGAACAGAGTTGACCTGATCGGTCGGGGCCCGCTGGATCACGATCGGCACGAGCTTGGCGGCCCGCAGTTCCTGGTCACGGCGCCAGTTGAGGATCGGCGTGGTGTTGGCCAGCGGCAGGTGCGGGGCGAGCCAGTTGCCCCGTGTCCGGTCTGGCGCGGCGGCTCGTGTCGCCGAGGGCGAGCGCTCGGAACCGACCGAGGCCGATGCGGCACCCGGTGCCGTGTCCGCGTGTTGTTCGAGCGCATCGGGCGCGTCGATCGCTTTGTCCTGGGTCGTGGCACGCTTGGGCGCTTCGTTGCCTTGGCCTTGGGCGAGGGCGTCGGGACGGGGCTGCGCTTCGACCCCCGGCGCGAATTGCTCGGCGGGGGTCGAAGCGTCGTCGGGCGCGACAAGCCGATCAGGGCTTTCGCCGATCGACGCGTTGGCGTTGGCCTGGTCGGCCTGATACGGGCTGGTGTTGCGTAATTGCTCGGCGTCGAAGTTGTATCGGTTCAGCGAGTTGGCGTAGCTCGAGCCCAGGTCGCCGGGCAGGCGCAGCTCGATCGGCCTGCCGGGCGCATCGGGCGCGTCGGCCGACGCGGGACCGGCGTTGGTGACGGCGTCGGCGGGCGTCAACGCCGCGGCCTGGTTGAACTGCCCGGGTGCGATGTCGGTCAGCACCGCGGCCTGGTTCGACAAACGGTTGCGACGGATCGCCGCCGCGTCGTCGATCGCGTTGTCGTTCATCGTGACCAGCAGCTTGTTGAGCGTCGCTTCATCGACGAGCAGGGCGTAGCTGGCGTCGGCGGGTTGTTGCTGGGCGGCCGGGTCGTCGGCCGGTTCGGTGCCCGGCTCGGGGGCGTCGCCGGCGATCGCGCCGTTCGTATCGATCGCCAGGTTCGTCTGCACGATGGGGATGCCGTTGGTCACGCAAAAGGCGACCAGCTGCTCGCGCGTCAGTTCGGGCTCTTCGGTAAAAAGGACCAGCTGTTGGCGGAGGTCGGCGACGGCGAGGGCGGCGGCGGGCTGGGGCGTGTTGGCGGGGCGGCTTGCCGCTGCGGGGTTCGAGCCGGTGCCCGGGACGCCGGCCCCGGCATCGATCGCGCTTCGTCTGGCCAACGCTGCGTCGAGCGGCGTGTCGCCGTCGGCACGCGTGTCGCCATCGGTGGTCTCGGGCTGGCGATCCAAAGCCAGGCGCTCGGGCTTGGCCGAGTCGTTGTCGCCCGGCGTGGAGCCGGCGCGGCGCTCACCGGCGAGGGCGTCTGGGCCGGCCGCTGCTTCGCCGGCGGACCCGAGGGTGTCCGTTGGTTTGTCTTGCTCGTCGGCCAGGCGCTCGGCGGTGCGGGTCAAGGGGTCGGGGCCGAGCGTGGTTACGACGATCCCCGCCGCCAGCGCCACGGACGCGGCGAGGGCCGACAGACCGGCGATGCGCCCCCAGCGCAGCCCGCCTCCCGCCTCGCCGGGCAGGTCGCGCCCGCGCGCGATGGGGATCGGCCCGGTCTCGACCACGGCGTCGTCGAGCAGCATCCGGCGTTCGAGCGCCTGCGTCACGTCGTGCGTCAGGTCGCCGGGCGCTTGTTCGCGCGGCAGGGCACGCAAGGCGGCGCGGTCGGCGGCGAGCGCCCCGAGCAGCGCGGCGAGTTGCGGGTCCTCGGCGAGCAGGGCGTCGAGCTGCGCACGGCGGTCCGCGTCGAGTTCGCCCTCGAGGTAATCCAGCAGCAGGTCTTGGTCGTAGCGGTCGAGCATGGCGTGTGTCGGCGTCGATTGCCGTGGGGTGATGTCGTTTGACGGTGTGGTGTTCTCGATGTCGGTCGATGTTAGGCCGGGTCTTGTCTTCGGGCGGCGTTCGATCGGTCCGAGGCGGGTTGCCTGTCGGTGGCCTGTTTAGGGGTCGCCGAAGGGCGCGGTCGCCGGGGCGATCTTCTGCATCTCCTGCCGCAGCGCGAGCCGGGCGCGGAACAGCCGGCTCTTGACCGTGCCGACCTTGATCTCCAGGGTGTCGGCGATCTGCTGATAGTCGAGCTCTTCGAGGTCGCGCAGCACGATCACGGCCCGGAAATCGGTGTCCAATCGGTCAATCGCGGCCAGCAGGCGTTCGATCATCTCCCCCTCTTCGACGCGCTGCTCGGCGGCGGGTTCCCGGCTGTCTTCGAGGACTTTCCGCAGGCTCGCGCCCGCGTCGTCGCCCGACGGGCTCGGCCGGGCGGAGTCGAGTGAGGCGTGGTCGCGGAGCTTGCGTCGTCGCAGGCGGGTGATCGCCTGGTTCATGACGATGCGCGTCATCCACGTCGTGATCTGGGCTTCGCTGCGGAAGGTGTCGATGTGCTGGATGATCTTGACCATCGCGTCCTGGGTGACCTCGGCCGCGTCGTCGCGGTTGCTGACCATCCGCAGGGCGATGTTGAACAGCCGGTCCTGGTGCATCTCCAGCAGGCGTCCGAGCGCGGCCCGATCGCCGCCCTGCACCTGCTCGATCAGCACCGTGTCGCTTGGCTGGCCCATCTGACAACAACCCCTTGCCGCGCCCGTCCGTGAACGCTCCAAACCATCGCTACGGGCCAGCCGGCGGGCGGGTTCACCCTCGACCGGCAACGCGCCACACACACGGGTCGCGACGGCGATCCTCCGCTACCAAGTGTACCATGCCCGCTCGCCCCGAATCGACCGCAAAACGAACCAAAACCATGCCCGACGACCAAACCTACCACTCCCCGCTCGCAAGCCGCAACGCCTCGCCCGCCATGCAGCGCGTCTGGTCGCCGCGATTCAAGTTCACCACCTGGCGCCGGCTGTGGATCGCGCTCGCTGAGAGCGAGCAGGCCTTGGGCTTGGCGATCGACGACGCGCAGCTCGACGAGCTGCGCGAGCACGCCGAGAACATCGACTACCAGGCCATCGCCGCTTACGAAAAACAGCTGCGCCACGACGTCATGGCGAACGTCCACGCCTACGGCGACCTCGCCCCCAAAGCCAAGCCCATCATCCACCTCGGCGCGACCAGCCAGTTCGTCGTCTGCAACAGCGAGCTGATCATGCTCCGCGAGGCGCTCACGCTCGTCGCCAATAAGCTCGCGGCGCTCATCGATCGGCTGGGCAAGTTTGCCGAGCGCTATCGCGGTCTGCCCACGCTCGGGTTTACGCACTACCAGCCCGCCCAGCCGACGACCGTCGGCAAGCGCACGACGCTGTGGATGCAGGACCTGGTCATCGCGCTCGGCGAAATCGAGCACCGCCTCGACACGCTGCGCTTCCGCGGGGTCAAGGGCACGACCGGCACGCAGGCGTCGTTCCTCGAACTGTTCAACGGCGACCACGACAAGGTCGAACAGCTGGACCGCATGGTCACCGAAAAGATGGGCTGGGACCCGGCGATGCGATTCGCCGTGACCGGGCAGACCTACCCGCGGCTGGTCGATGCGCTGGTCGGCGCGTCGCTGAGCGCGGCGGCCGCGGCGTGCATGAAGATGGCCACCGACATCCGCCTGCTCGCCAACCGCAAGGAACTCGAAGAGCCGTTCGAGAAGAACCAGATCGGCAGCTCGGCGATGGCGTACAAGCGCAACCCGATGCGCTGCGAGCGGATCTGCGGCCTGTCGCGCTTCGTCATCGGCCTGACGCAGACGCCTTACACCACCGCCGCCGAGCAGTGGATGGAGCGCACGCTCGACGATTCGTCCTGCCGACGGTTGACGCTGCCCGAGCCGTTCCTCGCGCTCGACGGCGTGCTGGACATCGCCATCAACGTCGCCGACGGGTTGGTCGTCTACGAGCAGACCATCGCCAGCAACCTCGCGAAAGAACTACCCTTCATGGCCACGGAAAACATCCTGATGGCCGCGGTCCAGCAGGGCGGGGACCGGCAGGCGCTGCACGAGGTCATCCGCGTCCACAGCCAGGCCGCGGCCCAGCGCGTCAAGGCCGAGGGTGCCGACAACGACCTGCTCGACCGCTTGAAATCCGATGACCGGTTCAAGGGTCTCGACCTGGAGAACGTGATCGACGCGGGCAAGTACGTCGGCCGATCGCCCGAGCAGGTAGACGCGTTCCTCGCCGAGGTCGTCGAGCCGATCCGCCAGCGCTACGCCGAATCGCTGGCCTATGATCCGACGCTGAAGGTATAGGCTACAGGCTCCTCTATTTCATGCCCCCGGCGTGCCGCCTTGGATACGCCGGGGGGATACCACCGACAACCATCGCAACCGACCGCCACCATGAAACAAATCCTCAACACCATCACGCTCGCCTGCCTCGTCTTCACCCTCACCGCCTGCGGCGACACGACGACCGACGCCGACCTGCCCGCGGGCAAAGCGCCCAGCGACACCGCTTCCAAAGCCGTCGCGGGTACGCCGGACGCCGAGCAAACCGGCCAGGACGCACGCAAGGACGCCGGGGACGCGGGCACCGCAGCCGATCCCGAGGCGGTGGATGCGACGACCGGCCTAGAGGCCGACCGGCCGCTGCTCACCCCCGATGAACTGGCGGACAAACTGCGTGAAGCCGCCGACGCGTCCGGGCAGCGGTCCGAAGAGGGCGACGAGGGCCAGCCCGCCGAGCGGACGACCGTCGGGCGGCTGTCGTTCGTCTTGCCCGACGGCTGGCGGGTGGGCGAGGGCGGGCAGTTCCGCGAGTTCACGCTGTATCCGCCGAAGGACTTCGAGGGCGCGGAAGTCGCCGTGGGTCGATTCAACGGCAACGTCGGCGGCTTCGGCCCCAACGTCATCCGCTGGGCCCGGCAGGCCGGCGTCACGCTCCAGGGTGTGCCCAAGGAAGAAGACTACGATCAGGTCGAGATCGACGGCAGCGACGCGACGATCGTCCCCTTGATCAACGACGCCGCCGCGAACGCGGTCTACGCCTTCTGGGCGCCGCGCGGCGAAGACCGCAGCAACCCGGTCGAGACCTGGACGTTCAAACTCACCGGCAGCCCCAAGCAGGTCAAGGCGTTGCAAGCCGCCGTCAATGGGTGGGCCGAGTCGGTGGTGTTTGCCCCCGCACCCTAGCGCAGGGTGCAACAAAGTCCTTCGGTGGGTGCCACTGACAAGGCTGCTTTGAGCCTTGTCAGTGCTTCGCGACAGCTCACCGACAAGCTCCTCAGACGCCGCTTGCAGGTGGCAGTCGTGGTGTGAAATGAAGCAGCCTGCTAGTTTAGAGCGGCTGGCGTCCTTTCTGGCACGACTCATTGGCCAGGGGGACAGGCATTCCTGCCCGTCGATAGGCCGTAGGCCTAATGAAAACGCGGATTCGGCTTCGCCGAACGACAGACAGGAATGTGTGTCCCCCTGTCATCAATAACGCCAGTTGCTCTAGCTCACCGCGCGGCGTTGTCGTTTTCATCGCCGTTGCCGTTGGCCTGCTGGTAGAACTCGGGCTTGAGCCAGGGGCGGTGCTTAAACGATTCGCCGTAGCCGGTGACGCCGCGCTCGCTGGCGCGGATGAAGGCGACGAACTCGCTGACCAGGGGGTCGTCGATCTGTTCGTCGATCATCGCGAGCGCCTTGGTGCCGGGGATGCCGCGTCGGTAATAGAGGTTGAATGCCTCGCGCAGCGCGGGGATGTGCGTACGCAGGCCGGCCCGTCGCAGGCCGATGAGGTTGAGCGCCGAGACCTGCTTGGTGTGGTGGATCATGCAGAACGGCGGGAGGTCGGCGGTGATGCCTTCGCACCCGCCTAGCATCGCCAGACGGCCGATCCGGCAGAACTGCTGCACGCCGCAGTTGCCGCCGAGGATGACCCGGTCGCCGACTTCGCAGTGCCCGCCGAGCAGGGCGGAGTTGGCGAACATGCAGTCGTTGCCGACGACGCAGTCGTGCGCCACGTGGCTGTAGGCCATCAGGTAGTTCTTGTTGCCGATCGTAGTCGGGTGCTCGTCGCGCGAGGCGCGGTGGATCGACACGCCCTCGCGGATCATGTTCCCGTCGCCGATCACCGTGCCCCTGCCCGGCTTGTCCGGGTCGGCCTTCCAGTCCTGCGGCTCCAGGCCGATGGTGACGAAGGGGTAGATCGTGTTGTTCGCGCCGATCGTCAGCGGGCCCTTGAGGTAGGCCTGCGCGACCAGGCGGGTGCCCGGGCCGATGGTGACCGGCCCTTCGATCACGCACTGCGGGCCGACGACGACATCGTCCGCAAGTTGGGCTTGGTCGTCGATGCTCGCGGTGGGATGGGTCTGGGGCATAACGGGGGCTGAAAGTGACGAGCCGCGTATGATAAAGGATACCATCGGCCCGCGCAACGCCCCGGCATGACCTTGCCCGATCCCACGACCATCCAGCCCCGCGACCTCGGCCGGCTACCCTACGCCCCGGCGTTCGCGTTGCAGCGCGAATTGAACCAGGCGGTCATCGACGGCCGACACCCGCCCACGATCCTGCTGGTCGAGCACGACCCGGTCATCACGCTCACCCGGCGGAAATCCGTGCGCGACCACCTGCTCGCCGACGACGCCACGCTGGCCGGCCTCGGCATCGACACCCAGGAGACCGATCGCGGCGGCGACATCACCTACCACGGCCCGGGCCAACTCGTCGTCTACCCCATCCTCAAGCTGGGCGACCTGGGCTTGAACCTGTCCAGCTACATGCGCCTGCTCGAACAGGCCGTCATCGACACCGCCGGATATTTCGGCGTCCAGGCCCACCGCGAGTGCGGGGCGACGGGCGTGTGGGTCAAGCGTCCGCGTGCCGGTTTCGCCCGCACCCCGGGTGCCATTGACAAGCGACAGCTTGCCGGTGAATCAAGCAACAGCGGACCGGACACTGACAAGCCGAGCCTTGTCAGTGCCACCCCGCAGCCGCACACCGCCAAGCTCTGCGCGATGGGCGTACGCATCCGCAAAAACACGACGATGCATGGCCTCGCGTTCAACGTCGAGCCCGACCTGTCGCATTTCCAACTCATCGTCCCCTGCGGGTTGCACGGCCGGCCGGTGACGAGCATGAAGCAGCTGCTGGGCGAGGCCAGCCCGACGATGCAGCAAGCGAAAGCGCAGTTGACCGAGCGCTTGGTCGATTTGCTGCGAAAACAAGACCGAAACGCGCCGGGCTCGTCGTGTGTTACCGGATCGGCACGAGGAACGACCGCTGGCTCGCTACCACCGCCGGGTCGTCCGCGTCGGTGAACGGTCGGCCGTTGGGCACGTTGTGCGTGTACTTTTCCTGCATCACGCGCACCGCGTTGCTGTAGCGGTCCTGCTGGCCGGGCTGGCTGGTGAACGCTTCGCGATATGTCCAACTGCCCACGAGCACCATCGACCGGTGCGGGCCGTGGTAGTAGTAGGCTTCTTCGCCTTGCTCGCGCAGCACATCGACCGCGGTCTCCGCGGCTTTGCGGAAGTCCAGGCCGAACGCGCGGTCGTAGTACCCGACCTGCAGCATGTAGATGTTCCGGCCCGCCAGGCGTCGCGCGTCGCGCTCGTCGAGGACTTCGCCGCGGTTGTTGGCGACCGCGACCACGTTTGCGTCTTCGAACGGGGTGTCGCCGTTGATCTCCGCGTTGCGCACGACCCGCAGCATCGCCTCGGCCTCGGGGTCGTCCTCGGCGCGGAACCGGCCGGCGTAGACGACGGCCTGCCGACCGGACGAGACGTACCACAGGTTCGCCAGGCCCGCTTCCTGTCGCGCGGTGGTGATCAGGCGGTAGACCCGTTGGAACGCGTCGTCGCCGGTAAATCGGCCGAGTTCGATCGCGTAACCGCGGCCGCGTGTCGGGCCCGATTCGTCGGAACCGCCGCCCGAGGCGCTCGCGTCGTACCACTCCAGCTTCTTCCAGTTGTCCCAGGAACTGCTCACCACCCGCCGCTCCATCTCGCAGCCGGGGCACAAGCACACCAGGACCGCCAACAACGGCAGCGTTCGAAGCATCGGGCGTAAAGGCGGCAGGCAGGGCATATCGGCGGGACTGGACAGTCTATCCCCGCAAGCCCCGGCGTGGAAGGGGTTTGCACCGCGATTCCCGGCGCCGGTTCGCCACGGGGCCGACCGGCGCGTTAGGGAAAGAGGCGAACAGAAAAGTCAAAAATCATGCCTCAGGCCATAGAAATCCGTGGATCAAGCCGATACAATCGTTTATCCGGATGAACGGATTGATAGATGTCTCAAGCCCCTACCACCCATCCCGACCGGCTGCTGCGTTGGATGCACTCGCTCGCGGACGCGACGCGGCTGCGGCTGCTGGCGTTGCTCGCCGAGCACGAGCTGGGCGTGTCGGACTTGTGCGACGTCGTGCAGCTGCCCCAATCCACGGTGTCCCGGCACCTGAAGATCCTTGCTGACGAGGGCTGGGTCATCAGTCGTCGGCAGGGCACGACCAACCTGTACCAGATGGTGTTGGACGAACTGGAGACGCCCCAACGCGAGCTCTGGGTCATCACCCGGGGCGAGTCGGGCGCTTGGGCGACGCTCGAACAAGACAAACTCCGCCTGCAGCAACTGGTGCTTTCGCGGCAGCAGGACGCGGGCACGTTCTTCGCCGACGCCGCCGAGCACTGGGACGCGATCCGGCACGAGCTTTACGGCACGACGTTCACGCGGGACGCGCTGCTCGCGCTGCTCCCGCCGACCTGGACCGTTGCCGACCTGGGCTGCGGCAGCGGGGCGCTGGCCAGCGACCTTTCGCCTTATGTTGAACAGATCATCGGCATCGACGGCTCGCAGGCCATGCTCGACGCCGCGGCCAGCCGCACGCAAGGCCTGACCAACGTCCACTTGCGTCAAGGCGACCTGAACGCGTTGCCCATCGATGACGCGCGGTGCGACGCGGCGGTCTGCGTGATCGTGCTGACGTACGTGCAGGACACCCAGCTTGCGTTGCGCGAGATGGCTCGTGTCCTCAAGCCCGGGGGCCGCGCGGTCGTGGTGGACTTGCTCGCCCACAACCGCGAGCCGTTCCGCCGACAAATGGGCCAGGTCCACAGCGGCTTTACGACCGACGCGCTTGCCGACTTGTTCGCTTCTGCCGGCTTCGGCAATGTGCGCTGCCGGCCGCTGCCGCCTTCGCCTGACGCGACCGGCCCGGCGCTGCTGCTCGCGACCGCGACCAAGCCGCCCACGGACTGACACGATTGTTATCAACGCCCGATCGAACGTACCGAATTCAAGGAACCCCAAGAGACCCCAAGGAACCCCATGACCGCAACCCCCACCGCCCCGACCGTCCCGACCCTGACCCCCGATAAAGCCGCGAACGGCTTGGCCTACAAGCTCAAGCCCGGCGCGACGACCGAGGTCCTGCAGGCCCTGGCCGAAGCCGGCCGCAAGCAGATCATGCTCGCCGAGCAGGAGATGCCGGGCCTGATGGCCTGCCGCGAGGAGTACGGCCAGTCCAAGCCGCTCAAGGGCCACCGGATCATGGGCAGCCTGCACATGACCGTCCAGACCGCCGTGCTGATCGAAACGCTCGTGGAACTGGGTGCCGAAGTCCGCTGGGTGAGCTGCAACATCTTCTCGACCCAGGACGAGGCCGCCGCCGCCGTCGTCGCCGGGCCGACCGGCACGATCGCCGAACCCAAGGGCGTGTCCGTCTTCGCGTGGAAGGGCGAGACGCTGCCCGAGTACTGGTGGTGTACCGACACCGCGCTGGACTTCGGCGACGGCGAAGGCCCTTCGCTGATCGTTGACGACGGCGGCGACGCGACGCTGTTGATCCACAAGGGCGTCGAGTTCGAGAAGGCCGGCCAGGTCCCCGAGTTCGACGCCGAGAACGAGCCGGAAGAGTGGGGCGTGATCCTCGAAACCCTGCGCAAGAACCTCGCCGAGAACCCCAAGCGTTGGCACGGCGTGGCCGAGGGCTGCCAGGGTGTTTCGGAGGAAACGACGACGGGCATCAAGAACCTGGTCAAGTTCCAGAAGGAAGGCAAGCTGCTGTTCCCCGCGATCAACGTCAACGACTCGTGCACCAAGAGCAAGTTCGACAACCTCTACGGTTGCCGGCACTCGCTGGTGGACGGGCTGTTCCGCGCGACCGACGTCATGATGTCCGGCAAGGTCGCGGTGGTCTGCGGCTACGGCGACGTCGGCAAGGGCTGCGCCCAGTCGCTCAAGGGCCAGGGCGCCCGCGTGATCATCACCGAGATCGACCCGATCTGCGCCCTGCAGGCCGCGATGGAGGGCTTCCAGGTCACCACGCTCGAGGACGTGGTCGAGACCGCGGACGTGTTCATCACGACGACCGGCAACTACGACATCATCACCGCCGAGCACATGAGCAAGATGAAGGACAAGGCGATCGTCGGCAACATCGGCCACTTCGACAACGAGATCCAGATGGCCAAGCTCGCCAAGCTCGCCAAGCGCACCAACATCAAGCCGCAGTACGACATGTGGACGTTCGAAGACGGCCACAGCGTGCTGATCCTCGCCGAGGGCCGGCTCTTGAACCTCGGCTGCGCGACGGGCCACCCCTCGTTCGTGATGTCCGCGTCGTTCACCAACCAGACGATCGCCCAGATCGAATTGGCGCAGCACAACGAGAATTACGAGAACAAGGTGTACCTCTTGCCCAAGCGGCTGGACGAGAAGGTCGCGCGTCTGCACCTCGACCAACTGGGCGTGAAGCTCACCAAGCTCACCCAAGCCCAGGCCGACTACATCGGCGTGCCGGTCGAAGGGCCGTACAAGCCCGAGCACTACCGCTATTAAGCGTTCATTCGAATCAAGATCAATTTGCGTTTGGTCCAGCCCCGCAGGCAACTGCGGGGTTTTTTGATCAGAGCACGAAGCGTCAGCGAGTGGCTGTAGCCGTCGGGCAACGCCCGGGGGTGAAGACGCAGCAGATGTCGGTTAAGCGGGTTCTGGGTGGCGAGATCGGCCGCCGCGTCCGGGACCTGGTTCGTGAGGTCTGGGCCGCACGCCTACTGGCGCAAGCGTTACCTCGATCACCCAGTCGTCGGTGTGCTTGCCGAAGGCGGCCGGTGAGGCGGTGCCGGGCTCATACGCATCCCAAGAAGTATAGAGGCGTTTCTCATCGCACCCGGCGGAAGCCAGGTGCGTGGATCAACGGGCTTGGGCAACGCGAAAGAGGGTATTTAGACGCACGCTCCGGGCTCCCGCCACGGAGCGATTGAGCCTTGAACGCATACGAATTGTTTGGGATGCGTATCCGTCTGGACCGGCATCAGGCAGCACCTTCCCGCGTTGACGTCACCCACAGGTCCGCGTTTTCTGCGATGGAACCGCGGTTTTGGCGCCGTCAACGCCGTTTGTCTGCAACTGCGTCTCAAGAACTTGACATGGCCGAGGCGTCCGCTATCTTGAGTGTGGCTGAGACTAGGTCTCATGTTCACAAGGCGGCCCGAGCCCCAAGGAAACGACGCCATGACCCGTACCCTGCCAAGACACGACGGACGGTGCCCGCTCGCCGCGGCCGTCGCGTTGGTCGGCGGCCTTGCGACCGCGCCGGCTTCCGCGCTCGCCGTTCCCAACACGCTCGATACCGACAGCTACGTCTTCATCGGCACCAACAGCCGGTTTTCCCCGGAGTTGACCGTCGGCGTCGATCTGAGCGGCCAGGGCATCTACCACTTCAACTTCGGCGTGATCGAGTTCGACGACCTGAGCGCGCTGGGGCCCGCGGGCGGCAAGTACCTGCGGCTAGAGGCCGAGGCTTACGCGATCACCGAGGTCATCGACGAGTTCCCGGTCACGACGTTGTCGCCTAACGGCAGCGCTCAGTTCAAGGTCGTCTCGCTCGAGTCGCCGTACAGCGACTACCTCGCCGCTTCGGACAAGGCGGGGTGGTACGACGCGAACGTCGGCGACGCGCCCGCGGTTGCGACCGGCTCGTTCGCCGGCCTGGGCGCGTTCGACCTCGACGTCACCGCCGCGGTCAACGATTGGATCAACGGCGTGACAGCCAACCACGGCTTGGCGCTCGTGCTCACCGCCGGCGACCCGATCGAGCTGGGCGCGAACGAGGGCGGCAACGGCGCGTATCTCACCGACACGCCCTTGCTGACGCCGATGCCCGGCGACACCGACAACGACGGCGACATCGACGACTCGGACCTGGGCACATCGTTCTCAAACTACACCGGCCCGGTCGGCACGATCGGCGGCAAGTCCTCATCAGACGGCGACACGGATGGTGACGGCGACGTGGACGACTCGGACCTGGGCACCGCGTTTAGCGGATACACCGGCCCGTTGAGTCCGGGAGGCGCAGCGGTGCCCGAGCCGGGCGTGGCGGCGCTCATGAGCGTGGGCGCGTTGGCGTTGATGCGTCGGCGAAGGGGGACGCGTGGCTGAAGGGGGCGCCTGGTGAGCGCCGGAGGGGCGGCCGGGACGGCTTTGGTTTTTCTATTTTTTACAACGCCCGCTTGAATACAGGGCAAATCGCCGGCTTGGTCGGCAGGAGATGCTGGGATGAAAGTCAGTTTGGTTTATTTAGCGGGCCTTAGCGCCGCTGCTGTGTTCGGCGGGCCCGCGTCCGCGGCGTTCGTGGCGCCCCAGTCGTTTACGCGCGCTGTTGGCGGCAACACCTACCAGCACTGGGACTTCTTCGATGCCGTGCCCGACGCGACGCCCGACGTCGCCAACATCAACCCCAACGGGCAGGCCGTCGTCGCCAACACCGCCGGCGGGGCCACCGCGCTGGGCAGCGGCAACCTCTACGCCCCCGCGGGCCCGGGCGCGTTCGCCGTGACGATCCCCGAGGCCGACGTGCCCGGCCCGCCTCACAACGTCACCGCGGTGGTGCAGATCAAGACCCAGGGCACCGAGCTGGACTACAACTCGGTGCTGCTCAACGGCCTGGCCCCGGTCGATACCGCCGAGCTGTCCCGCGTTGCGCTAGGCGGCTTCGGCGGCGAGGCGGTCGAGTCGTGGTACCTGTTCCACGTGCCTTATGCCGCGTTCGGCGACGGCGACACGCTGCCGGACGACCTGACGCTGACCTTCAATGCTACGGGCTCGCACATGAGCCTGGACCAGCTGTCGATCGATACGGCGATCCAGCCGTTCGGCTTCTTCGCCGAGCCCAACCCCGTTCCCGAGCCCGGCTCGTTGGCGCTGCTCGCGCTCGCGGCGGGCTCGGTGCTGCAGCGTCGTCGGCGGGGCTGATTCGTGACACGCGACACACGCGCGCCTGCCGTTGACGCGGCCGGCCTGCCTTGCGATGAAACACGCCTCGAGACATCCCGGTTTCACGCTCATCGAGCTGCTGGTCGTGATCAGCATCATCGCGCTGTTGATCGCGATCCTTTTGCCGGTGCTCGCCTCGGCGCGTGACTCGGCCCGCGCGACCGCGTCGCTCGCCGCGATGCAGCAGACCATGCTCGCTTACCACCACCGCGCGAACGACTATAAGGGCGAGCTGCTGCCGGGCTACCTGCCCGGCCACTACAGGGGCGAGCCGACCCGGGCCCGGCTGTCCACGGGACTGCTCGTCCGCGGGCTCCCGGCCCAGCGCTACCCCGTCCGCCTCGCGGAGTACCAGGGCGACAGCTGGCAGATGATCTTCCACCACACGACCCCGCCCGAGGTGCCCGGCCCCGACGACCCGGACCGATTCATCAAGTCCTACGAGCTGGGCGTCGCGCCGAGCTTCGGGATCAACTCGATCTTCGTCGGCGGGGACCGCAACATCGGCAACGCCTTCCGGCCCGAGGGCGGCACGTACCTGCCCAATCCCGCGGGCGCCGCGGTCCTCAACCTCGAGCGCGTGCGTCGGCCGACCGAGCTGATCGCCTTCGCCGAGACCCAGCAGACCAACGGCATCGATACGCCCGACGGCACGGGCTACCACCTGCTCAGCCCGCCGCGCCACGTCGGCGCGGTGTGGACCGGCTCGGCCGACGGCGTCGAACTGGCGACGCCCGGCGCAACGGTCGGCGTCCCGCTGGGCCGCTACAGCGACGCCGCGGCGACCGGCCTGCTCGACGGCCACGCCCAGGCCCAGCGCCCCGATCAGCTCAATGACATGCGCAAGTGGTCCAACCGGGCCGACCACCGCGACGACGCGATCCGCTGACCCCGGCCGACGCCGGATCATGAATCAATGGATGAGACGATTGAAAACCCACCGCCCGCGCGCAATGATGATGAGGGTCATCCCCACGCCGTGGCGGGACAAGCAACACGAAAGGCGACCCGATGACGACTTATGACAAGCTGTTCGGACCGATGCTCACCGCCGCCGGCGCGTTGGCGATCCTGCTCGCCGCGATGGGGCTGATGGGCTGCGAAACCCTGCAGACCCCGGACAACACCGCGCAGCGTGCGAGCAGCAGCAAGACCAAGTACCAGCAGGACCGCGAAGCGATCCTCGGCATGGCCGGCGAGTACGACGTGTTGTTCGATTTCAGAGAAACCGTCGCGCTGCGTGACGGCTACGAACTCAAGGACCCGTACCACGCCGAGGCGAGCGAGAAGGTCCTGATCATCGCGGACGAGCCGGGCTTCATCTCGCTCCAACACCTGCTGGTGGTCTCGCACGACGGTGAGACGCACGTGATCAAGCACTGGCGCCAGGACTGGCAGTACGAATCGGCCGAGGGCTACGACTTCGAGGGCGGCAATGTCTGGACGCCGCTTGCTTACGACGCCGACGCGACCGAGGGCGCGTGGGTCCAGTCCGTCTACCAGGTCGATGACTCGCCGCGCTACTGGGGTGTGGGCAGGTGGGAACACCGCGACGGTGTCTCGACGTGGAGCGCACCGACCAACCGCCCGCTGCCCCGCCGCGAGTTCTCCAAGCGCGACGACTACCAGGTCCTGGGCGCGGTGAACACGCACGTCGTCACGCCCGCCGGCTGGATGCACTACCAGAGCAACCACAAGATCGACAAGGCCCACCCGACCCAGCCGGTCATCGCGCTGGAGTCCGGCGTGAACACCTATACGAAAACCACCGACACCGACTTCACCAAAGCCGACGAGTACTGGCAGAAGACCGCGCCGTACTGGGCGCAGGTCCGCGCCGCCTGGGCCGACGTGTACGACGCGCGGGGGACGATCCGGCTGCAAGAGCGTTGGAAGGGCGACACGCTGTTCACCCACCTCTTCGACCTGTCGGACCTGTATTGGGGCAAGACCGACGCGGCCGCGGCACGCGAGCAGATCGACGAGGTCATCGACGCGTTTATGCAGCCTGAGCAGGTTGCCCAGCCTTAACCGCCGGGCCTTACGCTTTGCGGTGATTTCTCGGTTGCATGGGACAATCCGCTGCGAATCGTTTTCTCGCCGCGGTAGATTGGGCCGGCGTACTTTTCCCCGTCCCCCATCCGCCTCGAGGAGAACCCCATGTCTACGATCGCCCGTTTCGCTATCGCTCTGTCCGCGTTGTCGCTTCTGATCGGCGCCCCGACCGACGCCGCGGTGTTGGTCTCTAACGGGATCCAGCCCTTCGACACGAACCTGGGCACGCTCAACTCGGTGACCGTTGAATTGGACCCGGCCCCGACGCAGACCGGCAGCTACGACGGCTTCGTCTCTGAACCCAACCACGCGCACCTGTTCCAGCCCCAGCCGGTGAGCCTCGCGGGGCTGGGCACGTTCAACTTCCCGACCGTGCAGACCAGTTTTGAGAGCCACCCGTTGGGTGGGTCGCACACCCATGTTGTCAACCCGCTGCCCGCGACGAACGTCTACAGCGGCGGGGGGCTCGCCTGGTTCCTCGACGCGAACAGCCCGACGATCGGAGCGATCGCGTTCCCGCAGCAGCAGACCCAGACCGCCGAGGGCCACGAACACACCGTGCTGCTCTCGCCGGTCCTTCCGCGCACGACCTACCACTACACCCCCGTGCCCGAGCCCGGCTCGCTCGCGTTCGTCGGCGTGGCGAGCCTGGCGCTGTTGCGTCGTCGGCGGTAAGCGTGCCTACTTGTCGTAGCCATTGCGCGGGTCGTACGTGCGTCCTTCGCCGGGTGCTTGCCCCCGGTGTACGGCGTGCTTGCCGAAGCGCGACTTGATCTGGTCCAGCGCCTGCTCGACCTGGCGCTTTTTCTCGCGCCGCGGGTCGGCGAACAGGGCCTGCTGCGCCGCCTCGTGCGTCAGCGGGCCCGCCTGCACCCCGATCAACCGCACGGGCTGGAACGACGCGCCCGCCCACTTGTCGAACAGCGCGATCGCCGGGCGGTACAGCTCGTCGGTCAGGTCGGTGGGGCGGTCCAGCGTGGTCGAGCGTGTGATCGTCTGGAAGTCGCCGAAGCGGATCTTCACCGTCACGCCGCGCGCGAGCAGGCCCTTGTGCCGCAAGCGACGCGCGACGTCTTCCGCCTGGGTGAGCATGACCGCGCGGACGTGATCCGGATCGCGCAGGTCTTCGCGGAAGGTCTGCTCCTGGCCGACGCTCTTCGCCTCGCGCTCGGGCACGACCGGGCGGTCATCGAGCCCGCGCGAGAGGCGGTACAACCGGCTCGCGTCTTCGCCGGTCGTGCGCTGCAGTTGGCTTTCGGTCAGTCGGCGGAGGTCGGCGAACGTCTTCACGCCGCGCTTGACTAATTTCGCTTCCGTCGCCGGCCCCACGCCCCACATCCGCCCGATGGGCAGCGGGTCGAGGATGTCTTGTATCTTCCGGGGGCTCGGCGGGATGACCGTCAGCCCGTCGGGCTTGTCCATGTCGCTGGCGAGCTTGGCGAGGAACTTGTTGGGCGCGACGCCGACCGACGCGGTCAGGCCGAGTTCCTCCTGGATCTGTTGTTTCACTTTGCGTGCGATCGCTTCCGGGGGGCCGAGCAGGCGCCGGCTGCCGGTCGCGTCGACGAACGCCTCGTCGCAGGAAAGCGGTTGAACCAACGGCGACACGCGGTCGAGGATGTCGAAGAGCCGGGACGACATCTCGCGGATGCGCGCGCCCGGCACCTTGACGACGACGGCGTGCGGGCACAGCCGCAGCGCGACGGCCGTGGGCATCGCCGACCGGCAGCCGTATCGGCGTGCTTCATAAGACGCGGTGGACAACACCCCACGCGGCCCGCTGCCGCCGACGAGCACGGGCTTGCCCTTCAACGACGGGTCGTCGAGCACGGCGATGGCCGCGAAGAACTGGTCCATGTCCACATGCAGGATCGCGCGTTGGTCGTCGGGCCAGTGCATGGGTTAATCCCAATCAAGGGAGTCTCTCAGATTGTACACCACATCCATATGGTGACCCCCGTTGAGATCGCATCGTGAGGCGTATTATTCGACGTTCATGCGGGGTGATTGTTTTCCTATTTTTTCACGTCTTCGACGCAGACAGACACAACGCGATCGTCGATAAGGCAACAGGGGTCATGTCATGTAGGGGCAACGCTTGTCATCCGACCATGCCATCTCGATCGTCGTTATTGATGACGACCTGCTCCAGCTCAAGCTGATCGCCGCGCACTGCGAACGGCCGGGTCCGTATTTATCCGTGAAGCGTGTCTTGACTTTCAGCGATCCGGCCGAGGCGGTGGCCGAGATGCCGGTGGATGGCGTGACCGCGATCCTCTGCGATTACGACATGCCCGTTGGCCTGGGTGTCGATTGGCTGCCGGACCTGATCAAGCAGGATGTCGGCCCGGTGCTGATGCTCACCGCGACGGGAGACGAGAACGTCGCGGCGCGGGCGTTCAGGATGGGTGTCAGCGACTACCTGCTCAAGGCGGACGTGTTGTCCGACCCCGAGCGCCTGCAACGCGCGATCGCTGAAGCGGCGCGGCGATACAAGATGCACAAGCGCAACCGGCTGGCGGCGCGTGAATTGAAGCTGGTGAATCTGCAACTCGAGGACCGCAATCAACGTCTGCACGAGATGACGGAGACCGCCCACCGCTTTGTCGATAATGTGGCGCACGAGTTCCGTACACCGCTCACGGTGATCCAGGAGTTCGCCTCCATCCTCGCCGACGGGATCGGCGGGCCGATCACCGAAGAACAAATGGGTTATCTCGAATACATCCGTTCGGGCGTGCGAGACCTGAGCGCTCTGGTCGATGACTTCCTGGATACGAGCAAGCTGAAGGCGCGCACGCTTCGCGTTGACCGATCCGAGGCGCGCGTGTCAGGCCTTCTCGAGCGTGTCAGGCCGACGCTTGAAGCCAGGGCGCAGGGTAAGTCGATCGCGGTCGGTTTCGATGTCGAGCCCGGGCTGCCTACCGTGTTCTGCGACGCCGAAAAGGCGGCGCGGGTCATCATCAACTTGGTTGTCAACGCGGTGAAGTTCTCGCCGCAGGGCGGGCAAGTGGAAGTGTCCGCGGCCGTGACCGGCAACGGGGATGTCCGTCTCTCGGTGCGTGACCACGGGGTCGGCATTGCGGAGCAGGACCTGCCCGCGCTGTGCGAGCGATTCAGTCAGGCCGACACGTCCGATCGTGGCGCCGCCAAGGGCTTTGGGCTGGGCCTGAATATTGCCCGCGACCTGGTCTGGCTCAACCTTGGAGAGATGTCGATCGACAGCGCACCGGGGCAAGGCAGCACGTTCTCGTTCACGCTCCCGGTGGCGGACCCCGAACACGTCCTGACCCGCTACGCCCGGCAGCTCGAGGCGATGGATCACCTCGCGCAGGTCAACGCGATCCGACTGACCTCGCATCACCCACAGGTGACCGCCGAGACCCTGCGTCAGTCGCTTACGAGTTGCTGCCGGTCGTGGGACCTGTTGTTGCGTTCCGCGGATGAGCGTACGCTCATCGCGCTGGGGCCGGCCGATCAGCCGGATCGCTGGATCGAACGGATGCAGTGGGCCTGGGCGACGCACCGCACCGATGCGCTGGCCTCGGCATCCATGGAGGCGGACTGGCTGGGGGCCTGGTCGGTACAGCGGTTTTCGGAACAGGCCATGCCCGCCGTGTTGCGCGAGTTGCTGCGAGGTCGTAAGTGTGCTTGATGTCTTGATTGTTGAAGACTGCCCCGATATCGCCGCGGCACTTCAGGTTCGGATGCGCGCGGCGGGCGTATCGGTGCGACACGCGATGGACGGGGCCGCGGGGCTTGCGATGGTCAACGAGCGGCCGCCGGACGCGATGCTGCTGGACATCCGCATGCCCGGCATGGGCGGGATCGAGGTCTGCCGACGGCTGAAGTCGGGCCCGGCCACGGCGGGTTTCCCGGTGATCTTCTTGACCGCGGAGACGTGCGACCTGACCCGCCAGGCCGCGCTGGCCGCCGGCGGTCACTGCGTGATCGCCAAACCCTATCAGGCGCAGCGTTTGATCCATGCGATCCAAGACGCCTGCGGGTCGGGGCGAACACCATCGGATCGAAACCCAATCGCTTCAACCGGTACGCCTGGCATCGGTGTTCCCCAGGATGCGATCACGCGGTGGATCACCCCGACGCCATGACCGATCATTGTTCGTGACGCCGAAGTAAAACGCCAGACGATGCGCCCACAAGAGGGATCTCATGCAAGACGACCGAGCACAGCATCCGCAAGCCACCACCCGAGGCAGGCTGCTTATCGTTGACGACAACCCCGCGGTCGTGCAGGGGCTGGCCGTCCGCCTGTTTAAAGAGGGCTACGAGTGCATCACCGCGCTCGACGGGCACCAGGCGATGCTGTACATGGCCGACCCGGGCATCGATGCACTGGTCACCGATCTGGACATGCCTTACCTCGACGGGTTCGCGCTGATCGACCTGGCGACGCAGTTTAAGGCGTGCAAATGCGTCATCATTACCGGCTCCGCCGAGAACGCCATGCGTTGCTACGAGCAGTACCCCGGCCTACCGGTCATGATGAAGCCGTACAAGACCCAACACATCATCACGGCGTTGCAGACGGCCCGGCCTCACGGCCCGTCTACCCACCTGGACGCCGCGTGACTTTGCCACAAGGAGAAACGGATGCCACGCAAAGCAAGAATCCTGATCGCCGATGACGACACGGCACTGCTCTCGGTCCTTAAACTCCGCTTCGAGCAGATCAACGCCGAGGTGGAAACCGCTGAAGACGGCTACAACGCGCTGGCGAAATCGCGCACGTTCCGCCCCGACTTGCTGGTGCTGGACGTGAACATGCCCGCGGGGGACGGCTTCAGTGTGCAGGAACGGCTGGACTCGATCGAGGGCTTGGAACGCACCCAGGTCATCTACCTCACAGGCGATCGCTCTGAGCGGCTGGACACCCTCGCCTATCAGCTCGGCGCGTACGAGGTGTTCCACAAGCCGTGCGATATGAAATTGCTGCAAAAGGCAGCCATCCAGGCGCTACGCGCCCGCGCGGCGTAAAGGCCCGTACGCGTCCACTCGCCGGTCTTCAGGCCTGCGCCTTTTCGGCCTCGGCGGCGGCCTGCTTCTCACGCTTGCTGTCGGTCGCTTCTTTCTTGCCCTTGTCCGGGGCGAGCAGCATCGTCGCGCGTCGGCCCATCATCTTCGGGTCCTGCTCGATCTTGCTGACGTCTTCGAGCATCTCGCAGATGTTGCGCATCTGGCCCAGCGCGAGGCCCTTGTGGGCCATCTGCCGGCCGCGGAAGAGCATGACGAACTGGACCTTGTCGCCGTCTTCGAGGAACTCGCGCGCCTTCTTGACCTTGAGCTCAAGATCGTGTGTGTCGATGTTCGGGCGCAGGCGCATGCCCTTAAGTTCGGACTTCTTGGCGTGGGCCTTGGCTTTCTGCTCTTTCTTTTGCTGAGCGTACTTCCACTTGCCGTAGTCCATGATCTTGCAGACGGGCGGCCGGCCTTCCTTGCCGCCGGTCGGCGGGGAGCCTGGCGAGACCTCGACGAGGTCGAGGTCCGCCTCGCGCGCGCGGTTTTTCGCGTCGTCGAGGTCGACGACGCCGACCTGGTTGTCTTCTTCGTCGATCAAGCGGACCGGTGAGATGCGGATCTGATCGTTGGTGCGGAGCCGTTTGCCGGTCTCTTTCGGCTGGGGTCTGAAGCGTCCTCTGGCGATGGTCGTGTCTCCGGGAAGGGTACGGGTCAAGGGGTTTGACGGCCGACGCGGCCGCCGACGCACGCTTAAACACGGCACGTATGTCCGGTCGCGCGTGCGAACAGTTGCTTATAAGGTTATCGGTGTCGCGTCGGCGGGGCAACAGCGGTTTATGAGATTTCGCCGGATTATCCCGCGATCGCGAGCAGCCAGTAGGCGACCGGGCCGGCGAGCAGGGGCGAGTCGATGACGTCCAGCACCCCGCCGAAGCCCGGCACGGAGGCGCCCGAGTCCTTGACCGCCGCGTCGCGTTTGAGCATGGAGGCGAGCAGGTCCCCGCCCTGGCCGACGACCGCGAGCACGACGCCGACCAGCAGGGCGTAGGCCCAATGCAGCCCGGCCATGCCGTCCCAAGTAAGCGTCAGCAGCGCGACCAGGGACGCGAGGGCCACGCCCCCGCCCAGGCCTTCCCACGTCTTGCCCGGGCTCAGCCAGGGGATGAGCTTGGTCTTGCCGATCGCCCGGCCGGTGAAGTACGCGCCGATGTCGCAGGACTTGGTGACCAGGAGGACCGCGGCCAGCACCCACGCCGAGTGTTCGGCGCGGATCGCGAGCAGGCTGCCTGGCATCAGCCCGAGGTAGACGAAGGCGAAGACGGCGGCGGCGCCCGCGAGCATCGTGTCCGCGGTGTTGCGACGCCAGCTCTTTGTCAGCACGCCGATCAAGTACGCCGCGACGCCCGCGCCCACCAGCAGCATCGCGGGCGAGCCGGCGAGGTCGTCATCTTCATTGGACGCGAGATAGACGCCGACGCACCCCAACGCGCCGGCGAGGAACAGGACGCGGAAGCTCGTCGCCACGCCCTTGGCCCGGAGCATCGTTTCCAGCTCGCGCGACGCGAAGCGGATGCCGGGCAGGGCGAGCAGCAATAAGATGACCAGCCCGCTACGCGCGTGGTCGGCGGCCTGGGCCCACTGGTCCAGCCAGAGCACGCCGAGCAACAGCGCGATCATGATCGGCCCGAAGATCAACCGGTGCTTGAGCATCGCGCGACATGGTACCCGCCGAAGCCCTTTGCGATGCGCAGCTTCAGTAATGATCCGCTAGTCTGACCCGTCCGCATGACGCATAAACGTCGACAATCTGCGAATGGTTCGACGCCCCGGCCGGGCCGATGGTTCGGGCTCGCACTGCTGTTGTGGCTGTGCGGTGTCGCGCTGGGCGCGCGTGCCGCGGACTTGAGCGCGGTCGGCGACGGCGAGCACCTGTGGCTGGTCGTCGAAGACCCCGAACCCGCCAAGCGCGACCAGCCCCGGCTGCTGATCTACCACCTGCCCGACGACGCCGAGCGCGGGCAGATGGCCGGGCTCGAGCCGCTCGCAGGCGCGTTGATGGCCCGCGGCCTCGCGGCCGGCGAAGGCGAGTTGCTCATCGTCCGCAAGGACCGGTCGGTCGCCTTGATCCGCCCGGCGATGTCGCCGCTGCTGCAGCGCTGGGTCTATGAGACGGGCTCGCTGCCACGGCTGCCCGACGGCTGTGCGCTGGTCTCGATCGCGATCGGTGCCCGCGGGCCCTGGGCGCTGGTGCGTGTCGAGTCGGCCAAGACGCTCGAGCAACTGGATCGGGCCGGCGCGCGTCCCGAAGCGACGGACGAGGACCTGACCGAGCTCAAGCGTGTGCTGGGGCTGCCCGAGGACTTCGACTTCGAGCCGGGAGCGGGGCCGCCGGGTCCGTCGGGCAAGCAGCCGACGCCCGCGACCGACGGTGGGAATGACACGGCGGGCGACGTGGAATCCGGGGAGCCAAGCGGCGAAGACGCGCCGCCCGGCCCGGCGATCGACGGCATCGACTTCAACGGCGAGGACACCGAGTCGCGATGGGTTGTCCCGGGGCACGCATTCACTCTCGCGCAACGCGGCACCGACGCGCTGGATGGGGAGCCGACACCAGGCGATGCGGCTGAAGTTGGAGCCGCGGCCGTGCCCGACGCTGTGGCCGACGATCGCGAAGGCGATCGAGCGTTATCACCGCCCGTGTACCGGTTGATCACGACGCGTGGCGGTCGCTGGGTGAGTTCGCCGCTGCCCGCGGATTTCGCCGCGCCCAAGCACGCCGAGCTGGTGGTCCGTGTGGGCGACGACCGGCCGACGATCCTCACGCAGGTCAACGCCGACGGCGCGACGCCCGGCCAACTGCTGCGGTACACGCCGGCGGCGGTGGCGTCGGACGCACCCTCGGGCGGTCCCGGCGATACCGCTTCGGCTTCGCCGGACCGGGCGTGGTCTGGGCAGGTCGTGAAGGTCCAGCCGACGCCGTTGGGCCCGTGGACCGCGGTGCCGATCGACCGTCAACTGGCGGTGATCGTCGAGCGATCGCGTTCGGACCAGTCGGTCGCCGTCGAGGCGTTTGTCTTGCGAGGTGACAAGGCGACGCCATTGCGACGGCTGACCCTGCCGACCGACGGCCCGGCGCGTTGGTCGGCGGTGGCGTGGGGCTCTGGCTTGGCTTTGGTCGCCCGGCCCGGGCCGGAACTCGAGGCGGTCGAAACGGAACGAGGCGACGCGCCGGCGATCGAGGCGCTCGCCGGGATGATCGCGCTGAACGTGATGAGCCGGGAGATCGTCCGCGCGGACGAGGACGACACCGGCGTGGTCGTGCTGTACGAGGGCGAGCCCACCGCGCTCCAGGGCAACGCCGACTTGTTGATCCAGATCGGTGCGTTCGTGGTGGCGATGCTGATGATGATGCTGTTCTACCGCCGCGCGCCACGCGGGGACCAGCTGGACCTGCCCGACCGCGTCGTGCTAGCGGGCTACGGCCGACGCGCGATCGCCGGGTTGATCGACCTGATGCCCGGCTTCTGGCTCGCCGGCGTGCTGTACGACACGACCTTCAGCGAAACGATCCTGTATTGGCCGGGCAACGGCGTGGCGAAGGTCATCCCCGCGATGCGCCCGGGCTTCGTCGTCATCGCCGTGACCGTCGCCCACACCACGCTCTTCGAGTTCGTCTTCGCACGGTCAATCGGCAAGTGGTTCACCGGACTGCGCGTCGCCGACCTCGCCGGCAAGCCCGCGCCGCCGGGGCCCGCGTTCGTCCGCGCCGTCTCGCGTGTCTTCGACCTCTTCGCGCCGCTCATGCTCGTGCTCGTGGTGATCAGCCCCGCGCGCCAACGCCTGGGCGACATCCTCGCCAAGACCATCGTCGTCACGCACGAACCGGAAGAAGAACAGAAACAGGCAGAAGAAGATGAGCTCTGAGCAAGCCGAACAACCCAACGCCGTTGTGCTGCTGTCAGGCGGGCTCGACTCGGCGACGACGCTCGCGATCGCGCGGGATCGGGGTTTCGCCTGCCACGCGATCAGCTTCGACTACGGCCAGAAGCAGCGCGTCGAACTGACCGCCGCCGCCGACCTCGCCGAGCATCTGGGCGCGGCCAGCCACCGCGTCGTCCGCGTCGACATCGGCGCGTTTGGCGGCAGCGCGCTGACCGACGCCGCCCTGCAGGTGCCCAAGGACCGCAGCGACGACGACATCGCCCACGGTATCCCGGTGACTTACGTCCCCGCGCGCAACACCGTCTTCCTCAGCTACGCGCTCGGCCTCGCCGAGGTGCTGGGCGCGCACGACATCTTCATCGGCGTCAACGCCGTGGACTACTCCGGCTACCCCGACTGCCGCCCGGCGTTCATCCAGGCGTTCCAACAACTCGCCAACCTCGCGACCAAGGCCGGCGTCGAAGGCAACACCATTACTGTCCACGCCCCGCTCATCGAACTTACGAAGAAGCAGATCATCGAACGCGGCCTGGCCCTGGGCGCCGACTACGCCCGCACCCACACCTGCTACGACCCGACACCCGAAGGCAAGCCCTGCGAACACTGCGACGCCTGCCAGCTCCGCATCGCGGCGTTCAGGGAGCTTGGGATGACCGACCCGGCGCTGAAATGAGTCGTCCGGCGACGCGTAGCGTCGCTGCTATTTCCAGTGATTGCGTCAGCACTACCGCGATAGCGGCGACGCTACGCATCGCCGGTCAAACAACAACCCACTAAAATTGTTACATGCCCACCGTCACCCCCAGCGACATCCGCGACGCCGCCGAGCGCATCAGGGACGGCATCCAGCGAACGCCCGCGCTGCGCAGCGACTGGCTGAGCCCGATCGTTGGGTTCGACCTCGTGCTCAAGCGTGAGCACCGGCAGGGCACCGGCTCGTTTAAGGAACGCGGGGCGCGCAACGCGCTGATGCGGCTCGATGACAAGCAGAAGGGGGTAGGCGTTATCGCGGCGTCGGCCGGCAACCACGCGCTCGCGCTCGCGTACCACGGCAAACAACTCGGCGTGCCCGTCACCGTCGTCATGCCCGTCTTCGCGCCGATCATCAAGATCGAAAACTGCCGGGGCTTCGGCGCTGAGGTCATCCTCCACGGCGAGCACATCGGCGAGTGCAAGGAACACGCGACCGCGATCGCCGGAGAGCGCGGTCTGGCGTACATCAACGGGTACGACGACCTGGACATCATCGCCGGCGCGGGCACGATCGGCCTGGAACTGCTCGACCAGCAGCCGGAACTCGACGCGATCGTCGTGCCCGTCGGCGGCGGGGGGCTGATCGCGGGTGTCGCGCTCGCGGCCAAGTCGGTCAAGCCCGGCGTCAAGATCGTCGGCGTCGAGCCGGCCAACGCCGCGAGCTTCGCCCAGGCGGTCAAGCACGGCGGGCCGGTACATACCGCGGTCAAGCCCACGCTCGCCGACGGCCTGGCCGTGCCGCGCGTCGGGCCCAACGCGTTCGCCATCGCCGCGCCGCTGATCGACGAGCTGATCACCGTCAGCGAGCACGACATCGCGCTGGCGATCCTGCGATTGGTCGAGATGGAGAAGGCCGTCGTCGAAGGCGCGGGCGCGGTGGGCGTCGCCGCGGCGCTCGCGGGCTGGCTCGACGAATACAAGGGCAAACGCGTCGCCACGATCCTCTGCGGCGGCAACATCGATACGACCATGCTCGGCCGGATCATCCAGCGCGGCCTCGCCGTCGACGGCCGGATCTGCCGGTTCTCCGCCCACATCTCCGACCGCCCCGGCGGGCTCGCCGCGTTTACCAAGGTCCTGGCCGACCTCGGCGTCAGCGTCATCGACATCGCCCACGACCGGGTCTTCGGCGGAGACGAGATCGCCTCGGTCTCCATCGAGTGCAAGGCCGAGACCCGCAACCACGAGCACATCGATGAGCTCAAACGCACCCTCGACGAAGCGGGCTTCCAGACACGGTTCCACGCGCTGCCGAACTAGACGATGGCGGAGCAGATCAAGTCAGGGGGACAGGCATCCCTGCTTGTCAGCAGGCCGAAGGCCTGACCCAATTCGTGATTCGGCTTCGCCGAACGACAGGCAGCAATGCCCGTCCCCCCTCACGCTGTTTCGCTGAAGCTTGTAGCATCTTGCACCATTTGTAGCATTGCGGTTTCGGCTCCCTCTCCCTTTCAGGGCGCGGGTTGGGGTGAGGGTCCAGCGTGATAAACCCAGAGACATCGAGAACAAGCCACGGTCCGCTCAACGCCCGACCCTCATCCCCCGCCTTCTCCCTAAAAGGGAGAAAGAGCCCGAGCCAGGCCAGAAAAGATGCACGTTGCTCTAGCCGCACAACGTGACCGCGCACTGCTGATCCTCCGCCTCGCTGCGCTCGTCGGCCTCGCGATCGCCGGCTACCTGCTCTACCTCGCGCTCGCCGGTCAGGCAGCGCCAGGCTGCGGCGAAGGTGAAGGTGGCTGCGGTGACGTGTTGGCGTCGCGCTGGTCGGAGGTGCTCGGTGTGCCCGTGTCCGCGTTCGCGGTCGCGGCGTACGTGGTCTTGCTCGCCGCGTCGATCCACGCCGGGCCCAACAGCCCGCCACGCCACCGCGAAGGCGCTTGGCGGTTGATGGCGTTCGTCGGTTTCGCCGCGGGTTTGGCCTCGCTGTGGTTCATCGGGTTGCAATGGTTCGAAGTCGAGCGGGTCTGCTTCTACTGCATGTCGGCCCACGCCTGCTCGTTGGTCATCGCGCTTGTCGCGTTGTTGAAGTCGAGCGGTTGGCTGCGTTTCGCCGGCGTGCTGCCGGTCGGCGGACTAATCGCGTTGCAGTTGTTCGTGATACCCCCGCCGCCGAGTTTCGACCCCGACGCCGTGGTCTTCGGCAACTTCGACACCCGCGCCGCCCCCGTGCTCGGCGACCCGGACGCGCCCAACGTCGTGGCCCTGCTGTTCGATTACAACTGCGCGTTCTGCCGCGAGGCGCACCGCACGGCCGCCGACGCCGTCGAGCGCTACGCCGGCCAACTCGTTGTCGTCCTGCTGCCCACCGCGCTCGACCCGGCGTGCAACAAGGGCGCGGCGGCGCCCGGCGCGCACAGTGCGACGTCCTGCGAGCTCGCGCGTCTGTCGCTCGCGGTCTGGCTCGCCGACCCCGACCATTTCGGCGGGTACGACGCCGAACTGGTTGAGCACGCCGAGTCTTACCCCGACATCCACGCGACGCCCGACCAGTACGTGCTCCAGGCCCGCCTGCTCGCCGAGCGTCGCGTGGGCAAAGACGCACTCGCCGACGCGCTCGCCGACCCGCGCATCGACGAGATTCTGGAAACGAACGGCGAGATTTACAAAAACGCGAAGTACGACGGCCGGCGCGGCGTCCCGCGCCTGATCGTCACCGGCCGGGCCCTGCCGGGGATCGCCGAGCCTCAGTCATTCTTCGACCTGCTCGAACGCGCGTACCCCGGATTATCAGAATCGCCGAAATAGCCGGCGGCCTACGGACGCCGGACGCGCTGACACGCCGCTTAACTCACCTTGTAAAATCCCCGCATGACAATCCCCGACCCCGGCGCGCCCTACGGCCTGAAGACCACCCTTAAGGTCGGCATGGAGATCCATGTCGAGCTCGACACCCGTTCCAAGATGTGGACCGACGCGCCCAACGTCGCCCACCCCGACTACCTCGACAGCGAACCGAACACGCTGCTCTCACCCGTTGTCATCGGCATGCCCGGCACGCTGCCGGTGATCAACGAGCAGGCCGTCGAGATGTCCATCCTCGTCGGGCTCGCGCTGAATTGCGAGATCGCAAAACACACCAAGTGGGACCGCAAGAGCTACTGGTACCCGGACCTGCCCAAGAACTACCAGATCAGCCAGTACGACCAGCCGATCTGCGGCGAGGGTTTTATTGATATACCGGCGAAGCCGGGCGATGAGCCGCAAGGCGAATCCCCGGATGGCCTTAAGCGAATCCGCATTACCCGCGCCCACCTCGAAGAAGACGCGGGCAAGCTCCTGCACGAGTTACCCGGCGGCGGGTTCTGCGACGGCTCGCTGGTCGATCTCAACCGCGCCGGTACGCCGCTGTTAGAGATCGTCACCGAGCCGGACTTCGACTCCGCCGACCAGGCCGTGACCTTCGGCCAGATGCTGCGCGACATCTGCCGGCACCTCGGCGTGACGCAGGGCGTGATGCAAAAAGGCCACATGCGCTTCGAGCCGAACATCAACGTCCTCATCGAGAAAGACGGCGAAACTTTTAAGACGCCCGTCGTCGAGATCAAGAACCTCAACAGCTTCAAGGCCGTACACGGCGCGATCCTGCACGAGCACGAACGACAGGTCGAGCAGTGGCTGGCCGACGGCAAGGTCATGGGCGCCCGCGCGAAGTCCACGCGTGGATGGGACGACGTGAACCTCGTCACCACGCCGCAGCGGGAGAAGGAAGACGCCGACGAATACCGCTACTTCCCCGACCCGGACCTGTGCGAGGTCGAGGTCACCGATGAGATGATGGACCGCGTGAAAGCGAAGATGGTCGAGCTGCCGCTGTCGCGGCGCCGCCGGTACGTCGATGAGCTTGGATTGAAGCAGAACGATGCGCAATCGATCCTCGACGAGCCTGCGACGACGCGTTTTTATGAAGCGATCCTTGCTTGCGGGGCCGACGCGATAAGCACCGCGAAGCTGCTGCGCAACAACCTGAGCAAGCTGGCGAACGAGAAGGGCGTTCTGCCGGATGCGTTGGGCGTGTCGCCCGCGCAGGTCGCGGATGTCGTGTCACTCACGAAGTCCAACAAGGTCGGCTCGAGCGCGGTGGACAAGTTACTCGCGCTGTGCGCCGAGTCGGACGGCTCCGCCGAATCGCTCGCGGACGCCAACGGCCTGATGCAGGTCACCGACGACAACGCGCTCGAGGCGTGGGTCGATGAGGTGCTCGCGAACCCGAAGATGCAGAAGTCCGTCGACGACGTGAAGGCCGGCAAAGACAAGGCCATCAACGCGCTGCTCGGCCAGGTCATGCGCCTGAGCAAAGGCTCGGCCAACCCGCAGGCGGTGACCGCGATGATCAAGGGCAAACTCCAGGGGTGACTGCATGGCGATCACCCGATTCCTCCGCGGCACGCGCGCCCCGTTCGACGGCTTCGCGTATCTGCGCCGGCACCCGTCGCTCTGGCCTTTCGTCCTGCCCGCGGCGCTCGTGAATGTGTTCATCACCGGCGCGGCGCTGCTGGTGCTCGTCCTGCTCGCGATCGTTTTGATCAATTACGTCGTGCCGATGTTCGGCGACGGGTTCTGGCAAACGGTGCTGATGGTGCTGGTCATCGTCGCGGTCGTCGCCGTGGTTGTCGGGCTGACCGTCGTGTGCTGGCTGCTGATGCAGAACATCATCAGCGGGCACCTGCTGTCGAAGCTCGCCGAACGCGTCGAGCACCAACTCGGCCTCGGCGAGGACGCGATCAGGCCGGTGCCGTTCGTTCGCCAGGTGACCGACGGCGTGTACGACACGGCGCTCGTGCTGGGCATCCACGGCGCGGCGTTCGCCATCCAGTTCGTCCCGGTCCTTGGCGCCGCCGTCGGCGTGCCCGCGGCGCTGGCGGCGGACGCGTACGTGTTCGGCAGCGACTTTATCAACCACCCGCTGAACCTGCGCGGCATGAGCTTCAAAGAGCGCCGGGCCTTCATCCGCAGGCACACCGCCGAGACGGTGGGCGTCGGCGCGGTAACGCTCCCGCTGGGCCTGATCCCCGTGGTCGGCGGGCTGGTCATGGCCTGCTCGGTCATCGGCGCGGTGCGGCTGTACCGGGAACTATCCGAACGGGTCGATCAACCGGCGTGAACAATCCCGGGAGCCCCGCCCTCCCGATCGCGCGTCGCGATCTAGACTGTGCCCATGGCCAACGCGCCCGAAAAAGTCCTGCTGATCCACGGCATCGCGATGCGGACCGAGCAGAAGGTCGCGAAGTATGCGCAGACGCTTAGCGACCTGATCGGCGAGCGCTACGAGCTGGTGCCGGTGTACTGGGGCGACCTGGGCGCGGATGACACGTACCTGCACAAGGTGATCGGGCGGTACCCGACAAGTGTGAACAAGTTCTCGCAGATGATCCACGAGGCGGTCGCCCGGCCGGTGACGCGCGGGGCGGGCAAGGCGCGGGCGTGGTTTGAGCGTCGGCGGGGCGACGCGACGCGGTCCGCGGCGATCGAGCAGGTCTTCAAAAAACGCAGCCGCGAGGCGCGGTCGAAGGTGCACGGGTACCTGGGCGACAAGTTCCAGGACGCCCGGCTGTGGCTGACCCAGCAGACCCTGCCGTTCATCGCCGACGTCATCGTGTACCAGAGCCACACGTACCGGATGAAGATCCACGCGCGGGTGCGCGAGGTGATCGAGCGCGAGCTGGGCGAAGGCGCGGGCACGGCAGACCGGCCGGTGAAGATCGTCGCCCACTCGCTGGGCGGCGTCGTCGCGTTCGACATGGCGTGCCTCAATCAAAACGCGCTGCACATCGAGGCGTTCGTGACGATGGGCAGCCAGCCGGCGTTTTTTCATCTGCTCGACCCGCGCGAGGGCGTACCCGCGTTCGAGGGCGAGCCCGTCCCCCTGCCCGAAACGATCGGGCGGTGGACGAACGTGTGGGACGAGTACGACGTGCTCGCGTTCGCGACCGGCGAGGTGTTCCGCCTGCACGACGGGCTGGCGCCGGCCGACGTGAGCGTCCGCGCGACGCGCTCGCGCCTCCGCGGCGGGGTGTTCCTGCGCTCGCACCTGCGGTACTTTTCCAACCAGGACACCGCCGACGCGATCAAGCTGACACTGGACGGGTGAATCCCGGCTGTTACGGGCAAACCGATCTGTCTTCAGGCCGACGCTCTGATGGTGCAAGTATCATGCGACTCGCCGATCGACAGGCAGGAATGCCTGTCCTCCTGATTCTGAAGTGATTGACTTTGTGGAGGCAACGATGAAACTCTACGGCTACAAGAAGTGCGGCACCTGCCGCAATGCGATGAAGTGGCTGGACGCGCAGGGGATCGAATACGACTTCATTGATATCACCCGGCAGCCGCCTAAGCAGGCGGAACTGAACAAGGCGCTCGCCGCGGGCTACGACATCAAGGACCTGTTCAACAAGTCCGGCGGCCAGTACCGCGAGTTGAACATGAAGGACAAGCTGCCGACGATGAGCCGGGCCGAAGCGCTGAGGCTGCTCGCGTCCAACGGCTACCTCGTGAAGCGCCCGATCGCGATCGAAGGCGACCGCGTGACGGTGGGGTTTAAGGAAGACGCGTTTGCGAAGGCGTGGAAGTGATCGGTGCGGCGATAGCCCAGCATTGCGCTTGAACAAAACAACTCCACGATAGCGAAATGCATCACGATTCTTTAGCACCGCACGTGAATGCGGTGCCCTTAGACTTCCTTGTCGCCACCGGCACCGGATTCACATCTGGTGCTATTCAGAAAGTACATGCAAGGTGCGATTCGAACTTAAGTTTACCCGCACTCGTCGCAGAGCCCGTACAAGATCACCTCGTGGTCTTCGAGCGTGAAGCCTTGGGGGATCAGCGGCTTGAGGTTGCCCGGGCAGCCGTGGACCTCGAAGACGCGTTGGCACTTGCGGCATTCGAAGTGGTGGTGGTGTTTTTTGCCGGCCATCTCGTAACGAGCCGGGGCGTTGGGCAGTTCGACGGGCGTGAGCCAGCCTTCTTCGACGCCGAGTTTGAGCGTGCGGTAGACGGTTGCCAGGCCCAGGCCGTCGGAGTCGGCGGCGGCGAGGACCTCGTGCGCGTCGAGCGGGCGGCCGGCGTCTTCGATCGCTTGGCGTATCGCGCGGCGTTGGCTGGTGTTGCGGGGCGGCATGAACGGGATTATAGCGGGCGTCGATGGCCCGCTCGCATCGGCACGCGAGCGGGCCGCGCGATATCATGCCGTGCCTGCTTGAATTGTTCTATGATGCCCGCCTGATGTCCACGGCTACCGCTGTTGAATCTCCGACCAAGACCGGCCTGCGATGGCCGAGCTTCTCCGCCGGCACGTTCGGCACGGTGTTGCTCTTACTGATCGCGGTGCCTTGCTTCCTGTCGCTGCCGATCACGCTCGGCACGCCGATCGGCGCCGAAAGCGGCGAGCGGTACAACGATTTGCGATACCAGGAATCCGCCCAGGAGCAGTGGCCGGGCACCATCTACTACACCCGCACGATCACGCCAAAGGCCGATGACGGGTCGGTCATCGAGGGCGCCGAGCCGGTCGTCACGCGTTACCGCGGATTCGAGTTGATGGGCACGGACCAGCAGGGCCGGTCGGTCCTGATCCGCTGCCTGCTGGGTGGGGCGATCTCGTTGGGCGTGGGCATCAGCGCGGCGCTGATGGCGGTGTTCATCGGCGTGACGTGGGGCTCGCTGGCGGGCTACGTCGGCGGGCGCACCGACGCGTTCATGATGCGCGTCGTGGACGTGCTCTACGGCCTGCCTTACCTGCTGCTGGTGGTCCTGCTCTCCGTCGCCGTCAGCGGCGTGGTCAGCAACATCGCCGACGGTTTCGTGACGATCCCCGGCGTGGCGATCGGCCTGTGGGACGCCTCGCCGGCGGTGTACATCCTCGCCGTCGTCGGGGGCTTTGCCCTGATGTTTGGCGCCGCGGTGCTCCTGTTCAAACTCGTCGGCGTGCTCTCGAAAAACGCCAGCGGCGTGTTGGACATGGCCGGTTTCGCCGTCCGGCTGCTGACCGTGCTGGTCGGCGCGGGGGCGGTGTTCGGCTTGGTCTGGGCGGTTGTGCTGGGCCTGCTGATGCCCGGGATGAACGACGCCGGCCTGGCCCCCGTCCCCGAGTGGATCAAGACATTGCTGACCGATTACCCGCTGGTGATCAACCTGCTCACGCTGGTCGTCGCGATCGGCGGGGTGAGCTGGCTGACGATGGCACGCGTCATCCGCGGGCAGGTGCTCAGCCTGCGGACCGAGCCGTTCATCGAGGCCGCCCGAGCGCAAGGCATGGGCCCGGCCCGGATCATCCGCGTCCACCTCCTGCCGAACCTGATCGGCCCGATCGTCGTCTATACGACGTTGGCCGTGCCCCAGGCGATCCTCCAGGAGAGCTTCCTCAGCTTCCTGGGCATCGGCGTGAGCGAGCCCCTGCCCAGCTGGGGCCAGCTCGCGAGCATCGGCATCAAGGAGCTGCCCGCTTTGGCGTTGCCCGAGCTCAACCAGCAGTTCAAGTGGTGGCTGCTGGTGTTCCCGTGCTTGCTGCTGGGCCTGACGCTTTTGAGCCTGAACTTCATGGGCGACGCGATGCGCGAGCGATTCGACCCGCGGTCCAAACGCCGGGGCGCGTGACCGGCCCGAGCGGCGATTGATTTGAAAGCAGGTGACGACCATGGACAACCGTTTCAACGTCAAAGACATCGTGCTGATCGTGCTGATCCTCGGGCTGGGTACACTGACTTTTTTCGACATGTGGCTCCAAGACCGCCGTGGGTGGGACGCGGTGCAGCAGAGCGTCGCGAAGCTCGATGAACACGACAAATCGCTTCGCCAATACGAGCGCGAATTAAAAACCTACAAGCGTGAGCAGGAGGCGCTGCGCAAGGGCGTCGAGCAGATGAACGCCAGTGTCGCCGAGCTGGTCAAGGTGCTCCGCGATAACGCCGGCACCGGCGGGGGGCCCACGCTCGGCGAAGGCGGAGGCGAAGTCGAGGTCGGCCCGATCACGTTCACCGATAAGTCTTTCGAGGACGACCCGACGTTCGAACGCGTCGCCGAGATCCGCAAACGCGACGACTACGCCGAGGGCGACTACTTCATCGACGCCTTCGCAACCACGGTCAAGAGCCTGACGCCCTACATCGCCGGCGACATCTACGCGAGCCGGATCGCCGAGTACGTGCTCGAATCGCTGCTGACCATCGATCCGATCACGCTGGAGTTCAAGCCATGGATCGCCGAGACGTGGGACGTCTCCGACGACGGCATGACGATTACATACAACCTGCGTGAGGACGTCGTGTTTGCCGACGGCCACCCGATGGACGCCAGCGACGTCGTTTTTACCTACGAGTGGCTGATGAATCCGAAGGTCGATGCGCCGCGGATGCGGAGCACTTACTTGGATAAGCTCGAATACGTCAGAGCCCTTGATCCATACACCGTGCAGTTCAAGTATCGCGAGCCGTACTTCCAGGCCCTGACCGTGACCGGTCTTTATCTCCAGATCCTGCCCGAGCACTGGGTGAAGCAGTTCAGCGTCGAAGACTACAACAAAGAGCCCGGCCTGCTCTTCGGCTCAGGCCCCTACAAGCTGGCGATCGACCCCAAGCAATGGGAGCCGGGGTCGGGCAAGATCGAGGTCGTCCGAAACGACAACTACTGGGGCCCGCGCCCCGCGATGGACCGGGTGATCTGGCGTGAGATCCTCGACGACAACGCGCGCCTCGTCGCGTTCCGCAATCGTGAGATCGACCGGCTGGGCATCCTCGCCGAGTGGTACCGCGACCTCTCGAACGACGAGAGTTTGCGTGCGAAGAACAACCTCTTTGAGTTCGAGTACGTCTCGCGCGGGTACAGCTACATCGGGTGGAACCAGGACAAGGACGGCCGACCGACCCCCTTCGCCGATAAACGCGTGCGCCAGGCGATGACCCTGCTCGTCGATCGGCAAGCGATGGCCAGCCGCATCTACGACAACCTCGTGTCTCCGGCGACCGGCCCGTTCTCACCACTGGGTTGGCAGGTCGATCCGTCGATCGAGCCCTGGCCCTACGACCCCGAGCGCGCCGAGAAGCTGCTCGCCGAGGCCGGCTATATCGACCGCGACGGCGACGGGCAGATCGAGTCCGAGGACGGCGAACCGTTCGAGTTCGAGTTCATCTACTCGGCCAACTCGCTGTCCAATACGCGCCTGGCCGAGATGATGCGCGACTCGATGAAGCAGGCCGGCATCAAGATGAAGCTCAACGCGCTGGACTGGCCGGCGATGCAACAAAAGCTCGGCGATCGCACCTTCGATGCCATCATCCTCGGGTGGGGCGGCGCGGTCGATACCGATCTCTACCAGATGTTCCACTCCTCGCAGATCGACGACGGCGGCAACAACTACTACGGCCACCGCAGCCAGGCGCTGGACCAGATCATCGAGCAGGCACGCGGGACCGTCGCACGTGAGAAGGGCCAGCCGCTTTGGCGCAAGGCCCACGCGATCCTCCACGAGGAGCAGCCCTACACCTTTATGTTCAACCCCAAGACCGTGATCATGGTGGACAAGCGCGTCCAGAACGTCATGCCCACCAAGCTCGGGCTGAACAACGCCTGGGAGTATTACGTGCCCGCGCCCCTGCAACTGCACACCGGCGATTGACGTCTGCCTCCGAATCCTCGCCGCCAAGCAAGCCTACGCCGAGCCGACCCCCAACAGGGCGCTGAACGATGCTGACCTACATCATCCGCCGGCTTTTGCTGATGATCCCGACGCTGATCGGTGTCACGATGCTTGTGTTTTTCATTATGTCCAAAGCGCCGGGCGGGTTCGAGTCGGCGTTGGATGAAGGCAACCAGGCCCCCGGCGCCGAGACCCGCCGGATACGCCAGGAGATCACCAACCGGTACGCGTTGGACCAGCCCATCTATGTGCAGTACGCCCGCTGGCTCAACCAGGTCTCGCCGATCGGCTTCGAGATGACCGGCGATTATGAGTGGCCGGACAAAGAACGGGAGGCGGTGTACGACGCGCTGGGCGGCAAGCCGTGGGTCGCGAACGACCGCGAGCGCGGGGAGATGCGCGACCTGATTCTCACGATCGCGATCTACGCCGACAAGGAGCCGGTCGAGGTGATCGAGATGTTCGACGCCGCGGCGGACGACCCGGTCCCCGAGCTGGTGCCGGGCAAGTCGAGCAGCAAGAAGCGGCCCAAAGGCCCGGCGGCGGACTTATTCGACTTGATCGACGCCGAGCCTTTGAAAGAAACGTTTTGGGAAGAACTCGCGGAGACGCGCGGCCAAGAAGGACAGGCGGCCGCTGTCGAAGCGATGTTTGCCGAGTTGGGCTACAGCTCGATCAAGAAGTCCAGGATGCGCTTCGACGCGATTAAGCTCTGGGACTCGGACCTCGGCACCGATAAGAACAACCGAAACGTCGGCGAGCTGATCCTAGAGCGTCTGCCGATTACGCTGGTGATGAACATCATCTCCGTGCCGTTGATCTACGTCATCTCCATCGTCGCGGGCGTGCTCGCGGCGCGGCGGCGAGGCGGGGTGTTCGATGTCGCCTCCGGCGGTTTCATGCTCGGCCTGTACTCCGTGCCGGTCATCCTCACCGGCACGCTGCTGATCGCTTATCTCGCGAACTCTGACTACCTGCGCTGGTTCCCCGCGTCGGGCCTGCACGACCTGCAAGCGGACAAGATGCCGTTCCTGCCCTACACGCGCGACGGCGAGTTGTACCGTGGCTACCTTTTGGACTTCGCCTGGCACCTGGTCCTCCCCGTGCTCTGCCTGACCTACACCGGCTTTGCGTTCTTGACGAAGGTGATGCGCGGATCGGTGCTGGAGACGATCTCCGCCGACTTCGTCCGCACGGCGCGGGCAAAAGGTGTCGCTGAGAAACACATCCTGTTCCGCCATGTGTTACGCAACTCGCTATTGCCTCTTATCACGATCGTGGCGACGCTGCTACCAAGTTTGTTTGTGGGCTCTTTCGTAGTCGAGTACATCTTCTCGATCCAGGGGATGGGGCTGCTGACCATCGAGGCGGCGAAAAACGCCGATGTCAATATCGTCATGGCAACCACGCTCGTCGGCTCGCTGCTGATGCTGTTCTCGCTCATCCTTCGCGACATCCTATACGCCATTGCCGACCCGAGGGTGACGTATGACTGAGTCGCGTGCCCCCGACCTGAACAAGCGCGACATCCGCCAGCGCCGCAGCCTGGTTGCACAGACGACCCTGCGGCTGTTCGGCCGGACCGGCGCGGTCGTCGGCGCGTTCTGGATCGGCGTTACCGCGTTCCTCGCGGTCTGGGCGCCGCTGCTGGCGAACTCGCGCCCGCTGGCGTGGAAAGTCAACGACCCGGGCGGGCTCGGCGTCGGCTGGCAGTTCCCCGCTTTCGAAGTTTTCACGCCTCAGGACGTCATGTTTATTTTCGGCTTCCTGCTCCTGCTTGTCTGCGGCGCGTGCTATCGCGCGGGTAGCAAGGTGTTCTGGTTTTGGCTCGCGACCATGTGCGCGGTCGTTGTCGGGGCGATGGCCTTCTACCTCATCAAAGAACAAAGCGTATTAGCCGAGGCGATTACCACCGAGCGAAACAAGTACGCCAGGGACGACAGCAGCGCCAACCTCCGGGCACTGCTCGGGGCTCAGCGCGCTTTGCTGTGGTGGTGGGTCCGCTGGGTGTTTCTCGGGCTGTGCGTGCTCGGGCTCTTCGCGCTTTCTATCGCCAAACTCGTGAAGCACAAACCGTGGCTGTTCGCGACACTCGGCGTTTGTGCGTGCCTGCTGGGCCTGCTGCTCATGCCCCCGCTGCGCATCGAGCCGATCGCGATGAACGCGCAGGTCAAGGACGAGGTCTACCGCCAAGCGATCGCCGACGGCAGGGCCGAGGCCGCGTTCATGGCCCCGATCCCGTATTCGCCTAACGATGACTTGCCGGATTATTCCACGGTGAATGCGAAGGAACTGGTGGTCGGCGTGCAGAACACGTTCAAGCCGCCCGGCGCCCACCCGACCGAGATCGATATCGCCCAGGAGATGAACAAACAGGCCGAAGACCTCTACGGCGTACGGCTGTACAGCTTGACCGATGAGCAGGGTGAGCCGATCCCGATCCCCAAGACCCGCGAAGACGCCCGCGCCGCCAGCGCGTTGCTCTGGCAAGCGCACCGGGAAAAACCCGACTATGTCCCGGCGCGCGGCAGGTCGATCCATGCCAACGCCCAGGCTTTGTTGGACCGTTTCGACCAGGTCGAGGCCGAGAGCCGGACGCACCTGATGGGTACCACCGCGTCGGGCAAAGACCTCGCCAGCCGGATGATCCACGGTTCGCGGATCGCGCTGTACATCGGCTTCATCTCCACCGGCATCGCGGTGTTCATCGGCGTGATCGTCGGCGGTCTGCTCGGCTACTTCGCCGGCTGGGTCGATCTCATCGGCCTGCGTCTCGTCGAGATCTTCGCGTCGATCCCCGTCATCATGCTGCTGATCATGATCGTCGCGTTCTACGGCCGGTCGCTCGTGCTCATGATGGTCGTCATCGGGCTCACCGGCTGGGTCGGCTACGCGTATTTCGTCCGCGCCGAGTTCCTCAAGCTGCGCAAGATGGATTACGTGATGGCCGCACGCGCCTCGGGCACGCCGTTGCACCTGATCCTCTTCAAGCACATGCTGCCCAACGGGCTGGCCCCCGTGTTGGTCGCCGCGAGTTTTGGCGTCGCCGGGGGCATCATGACCGAGGCGACACTCAGTTTCATCGGTTTGGGGCTCGAGGCCGGCGAGCCGAGTTGGGGGCAGATGCTCGACCAGGCCCGCAAGGGCGGGTTCAAGTGGTGGCTGGCGATCTTCCCCGGCCTGGCGATCTTCCTCACCGTCTTCGCGTACAACCTCATCGGCGAAGCGTTGCGGGACGTCATCGACCCAAGGGCCGCCACGTAAACAACAGTACACAGCGAATTAACAAGTGAAAACGACATGAGCAAAGACCCCGTCCTCCAGATCGACAACCTCGCCGTCAGTTTCCCCGGCGGGGCGAACGGCCGACGCGTGCAGGCCGCCGACCACGTCTCGATGTCCATCTTCCCCGCCCAGACCCTTGCGGTCGTCGGCGAGTCGGGCTCGGGCAAGTCGGTCTCCGCGCTCAGCGTGCTGCAGCTGATCCCCCACCCGCCGGGCCGGACGGACCACGGCGAGATCTGGTGGACCGCCGACCCGTCGCGCCCGCCGACGAACCTGTTGACCTACACCGACAAGCAGATGCGCGCGGTGCGGGGCAACGAGATCGCGATGATCTTCCAGGAGCCGATGACCTCGCTCAACCCGGTGTACACGATCGGCGAGCAGGTTCTCGAGGCGATTTTGCTTCACCAGAACGTCGGCCGGGACCAGGCGATCGCGATCGCGACCGGCGCGCTGCGTGACGTCGGCATCGCCGACCCGTCCAGCCGGCTGAAGGAATACCCCCACCAACTGTCGGGGGGGATGCGGCAGCGCGTGATGATCGCGATGGCGCTGGCGTGCCAGCCGGCGCTGTTGCTCGCCGACGAGCCGACGACCGCGTTGGACGTGACGATCCAGGCGCAGATCCTCGAGCTGTTACGCAAGCTGCAACACGAGAAGCAGATGGCGATCATGCTGATCACGCACGACCTGGGCGTGGTCGCGGAGAACGCGGACGTCGTCGCCGTGATGTACTCGGGCCGGATCGTCGAGTACGCGAACGTGTACGACGTGTTCAACAACCCGATGCACCCGTACACCAAGGGCCTGCTCAAGTCGATGCCGGTGCTCGGCCGGCACGTGGACCGCCTACCGACGGTGATGGACGGCGCGATCGTCGAGAACTTCCCCGCCGGTTACACCTGCGCCCCGCACATCGACAAGCAGAACCCCGAGGGCGGCTACGGCGGCCCGGACGCGCGTCTGTACGAGGTCGCCGACAAGCACTGGGTCCTGTGCACGAAAGACGGCGCGAACCCGGACGAGGATTTGCCTGCGCCGCGGCTGGACTTTCGGCGTGACGACATCCCCGCGGGGGTGTGACCGCCGGGCCGGTGCCGATCGATACGAACAGGGCCCGGAACACGCGTGGGTCGGGTAGGGCTCAGCCGACCGGCACGAGGACCCAGACCGCCTTGCGCGTGTCCTCTTGCTCGTCTTCGTCTTCGCCGCCGGGCGTGTCGTCGTCGGCGGCTTCGTCTTCGGTGTCCGCCGCGCCGTCCCCAGTTTCGTCGGTCGGCTCATCCGCGTCGCCGGTCGTGTCGCCTTCGCCCTCGGACGCGTCGGCGTCGTCTTCGCCGTCATCCGCGGTTTCGTCTTCGGCCGGCTCGTCGTCTTCCGGTTTCGGCGGCAGCAGCAGCAGCTTGCCGGCGTCGAAGCGGATGTCGTAGGTGACCGTCTCGGGGTCGCCGAAGGCCTTGGCCGGCGTGAGCGTGAGTTGGCCGGCGTCGACGGTGAAGTTGTAGTCCCAGGACTGCGGGCCGTCGCCGGGCAGGGTATAGGTGAGCGTTGCGACGCCGTCGGTTTTGAACGCGAGGGTCAGGCTGACGCCCTCGGGCGGCTCGACCTGGCCGACGGATTCGACCTGCCAGGTGCCGGTCAGGCGCTGCTGGGCGTGGGCGGGCAGGGCGAGCGTGAGTGCAAAGAGCAGAGCGAGCACGGCGGGCGTTGTTTTCATGGCGTGGGCCTTGTTGGGAGGCGTTTCGTTTAGCCGTTTAGTTTATCAGGGCCCGCCTGGATCGGCGCAAAAGAAAGAAGCGGCGCTGTTGCCAGCGCCGCTCCGCATCAGTGATCGGATGCCCGCCGAGGCGGGTGTCCGGTTCAGGCTATGGGGGTTTACCCGAGCAGGGCCAGGGCGTTCTGCGGCTGGCTGTTGGCGATGCCCAGGACCTGGGTCGAGGACTGGACCAAAATCTGCGAGCGGGTCAGGGCCGCGGTCTCCGAGGCGAAGTCGGTGTCTCGGATGGCGGACTCGGCGGCGGAGGTGTTCTCCAGCGCCACACCCAGCGAACGGATCGTCGCGCCGACGATGTTCTTCTGGAACGCGCCCAGCCGGCCGCGGAGGCTCGACACCTGGTTGATCGCGTCGTTTACGATCTTCTGGGCACCGCCCAGGTCGCCGTCCACGACGTTCTTGCCCTTGGACGAGCCGAGCTCGTCGAGGTAGCCGTTGGTGAGCGAGCCGAGGTTGCGTGTCGCGACGTTGCCGATGCCGACGGAGACCTGGTTGAGGATGTCGACGTTGGGGCCGAGGTTGAACTTCGCGCCCCCGCCGGTGATGGTCAGGGCGTTGATCGCGCCCAGGGCCTGGGCGCCGGCGGTGGTCAGTTCGAGCTCGACATCGAGGAAGTCGGTGTTGATCCGAGCGGTCTTGCCGTCGGACACCGCGGCGACGCCGTTGATGACCGCGCCGACGTTCTGGCCGGCGTCGCGGATGTCGGTGGTGGCGGTGAAGGCGGCGGTGGAGCCGAGGTTGTTCTCGCCGGTGGACGAGTTGGTGCCGACGCCGCCGGTCAGACCGCCGAGGTTGGTGATCTTGAACGAGACGAACTCGTCGGAGCCGAACTCTTCGGACTTCAGTTCGACGTACACGCCCGAGGCGACGGCGGAGACGCCGGTCACGTCGGTGAAGGTGTTGATGCTCGCGGCGATGTCGGCGACGGTGGTGCCCGATCCGAAGGTGAACTCGCGTGTGCCCAGCGCCCCGCCGAGTTCGAAGGTGAACGAGCTGGTCGCGGAGGCGAGGTCCAGCGCCGTGCCGAGCGAGAGGAACAGGGCCCCGTGCTGGGCGGACTGGGTGACGAGCACGTCCACGTCCCGGTTCTCGCCGAACTTGAGCTTCGCGCCGTTGATCTGGTAGTCGGCGACGGTGGTCGCGACGCCCGAGGCGGTGAAGTCGTAGGTGCCGTTCAGGAGCTTGGTGCCCTGGAACGAGGTCGAGGCGGCGATGCGGTCGATCGTCTGCAGGATCGAGTCGATCTGCAGCTGGTTCGCCTTCTTCTCGTCGTCGGAGAGGCCGGCCTCGTTCGCGGACCGGCCGACGAGCGACTGGACCTCGATGAGCAGGGCGTTGATCTCCTGCAGGCCGCCCTCGGCGATGTTGACGACCTGGTCGGCGCGTTCGGCGTTGCCGATGGCGGCGCTGATGGAGGCCTTTTCGCTGCGGAGGTTCTCGCTGGCGATCAGGCCCGCCGGGTCGTCCTTGCCGCGGTTGATCCGCAGGCCGGTGGACAGGCGCTCAAGCGATTGGTTGAGGCCTTTGTTGTTGTGGCCGAGCACGCGCTGGCCAATGAGGGACTGTACGTTGGTGTTGATGCGACTCATGGTGTGGGTCCTCCGTGATCACATGGGTTGCGTGTCACGTCGTCGGTGTCTGGCGTCCTGCCGGGTTCCTGAGGATCTCCGATCCGATCACGATGCGTTGTTGGTGTGTCGGGAACGCCCCGCCACACCGGGTGGTGCTCACCGGCCTGTCCTGCTGTGCCCGTTGCCCGCCGGCCATCCTTTGCCGAGCGGGGCGGGCCAGTCGGCTTGCACGACGCGAACCGCGGAGTTGCGTCGTGCAACCGGGCCACGCGTCCCGCGTGACCCCGGCTGGCTGCCTGAGCTTTTTCGGTGGCGCTTACGCATAACCGCCACTCCGGACCTTGACGCCGCTTATCGGAAGCTGCGCTGCCTTGCCGGCCCGGGACCCTCCGGGTCCAGCGGCAGGATCGTCACAACCACGACGCGCCTTAAGCGCCGCACACCCGTTAGACCCAAAAAAGTCGGAACGACCCCCACAAACCGCCTCATCCGCACCACACGCACGGTTTCACGGCCGGTTATCCGGAACCGGGATGAGCCAAGGCCCGCATCAGCCGCCCGCGAGCAGTCATGACGCCACGCTCAAGCCACCAATCCTCGGCACCGCCGACCCTTCAACACAGACACAGGCGAACGGCGCTACAAGCTATGCGGTGCTCGGGAGCAGGCTCGCCAAGGCGTTATACGCGTCAGCACGACCGGGATAGCGTGATTTCGCTAATGCCTTGCGGCTGTCCTGTGGGTGTTCTGTCCGTACAGGACCGTGATTGACCGAACAATACGCACTTTGGGGAGTGGCTTTGGAATCAGGATCGCGTAGGGTGAAACATTGATACTTCTTCGTATCAAGAGAGGACGAACCATGGGGTTGAGCAGATCGATTCGCCGGGCCTGTTATCCCTCCGCGCTCTTGGTCGCGGTTGGCGTGTGGGGGCATGGCGCACGGGCCGCCGTCTCCATCAACGACACGGTGTACTGGACCGAGGTCCGGCTGGACAACGTTCAGAAAGCGCCACTGGCTGGCGGGGGCGCGCAGGTCGTCCACAGCGCGCCGGGGTCGTTCAACGCGGCCTTCATCGAGCTGGACATCTCGCCGACCCAACAACTGTATTGGACCGACCAGAACAGTTCGTCGATTAACCGCTCTGGGCTGGACGGGTCGAACCCGCAGGTGGTTCACACCGGCGGGAACCCGACGGATATCGAGATCGACCCGATCAACCACATGCTCTACTGGACCGACAGCGTCGGCGTGTGGCGCGCGGGACTGGACGGCTCCAACCCCGTGAAGCTCGTCTCCGGCCAGTCCTCGGGGCTGGCGCTCGACGCCGCGTCGGGCGTCTTCTACTGGACGTTCAGTTCTGACCAGGTCCTGCGCACCAACCTCGACGGCACGGGCACGGTCCTGATCAACAACGCCACCGCCGCGCCAAACGACATCGAGTACGACCCGGCGACCAACCAGCTGTTCTGGACCGACAACGCCGACCGCGCGATCTACCGCGCCAACGCCGACGGCACCGGGCTGACCAAGATCGTCGATCGCGCCCCGGCGTTGACCAACCCCCAACGTCTTGCGCTCGACGGCGGGCTGCTCTACTGGTCCGACAACACCGCGGGCCGCATCGAATACGCCAACCTCGACGGCACGGGCCAGACCGTCCTGCGTTCGGGACTAGACCACCCCATCGGCGTGGCGATCGGCCCGGTCCCCGAGCCCGCGTCGGCGATCGTTCTCGCCCTGGGCGCCGCCACGCTCGGCGCGCGTCGGCGTCGTCGGGATGGGTGAGCCTTTCGCTCACGAAGACCGCGCGCCAGAGCAACATAGAGGACCTGTCTCAGCCCTTCGCGATTCGTAGCCGCCGGGCAACGCCCCGGGGGTCGATGCGGCGCTCGTGTTGATTCTGGCAGAATCGATCTGCCATGAAAGATCGGTGCCTATTCGACCCCCCGCGTGTTTCGCGGCGGCTATGGCACGTCTCTTTTGCGGTGCAGACAATTGAAGACCGATGCTCTAACGGGCGGCTGCAAAACCCTGTTCGATCATCCGCCGTTGGTTTTGTCCGGGAGCCCCGCCGTCGTATCAAACCCGAATGACCACGGCAAAACCCGCGCTTTTTAGCGGCCTGCTCACGCCGATCACTGCACCGGGATCGAGTCCATCGTATACATCAGTGTCGCGCTGATCTTGTAGCCGTTCCACGGCCCGGGCGGGCTGGTGTCGGTGTAGACCTCCTGCCAGGGGTCGACGATCTCGACGTGCCCGTCCGCGAAGTTGGCCTGGCTCATGCCGCTGGCCATCGCGTTGTTCGCGCCGGTGCCGGTTTCGCCGGAGTTGAGCCTGGCCCGCTCGCCGTACAGCCGGCTGTGGAAAGACGCGAAACTGTCGCCATCAAAGTCCCTGTAGGTGTTGCGGGCGATCATGATGCCGTCCTGCATCGACCACTGGTTGAGCCGCGGGACCCGGAACGTGTTTTCTTCGCAATTGATGACCATCTCGCTGGGGCGGGCGATGTCGTCGATCGTGACGTTGCCCTCGGCGGTCTCGAAGATCTCCGGCCCGACGTTCCAATTCATCGTGTAGCTTCGGACCAGCGTAGCGTTCCGCCAGCGGCCCCAGTACTGCGGGGCGATGTCCGGGATCGTGTCCGCCGCGACCGGGCACAGGTACAACTCGACGTTGTTGGTGTAGGGGAACAGCGTGCCCGCCTCGGTCGCGTCGTGGCGGGTCGGGTCCTTGTGCGCGTCGTCGAACGGTTGGCCGTCCGGCCCCGTCCCCGAGTTCCAGATCCATTCCCAACTCGCGGGGTAGCGATTGAAGTCCGCGGCGTACGACGCCTGCGCGATCCCGAGCTGGCGCAGGTTGCTCTTACACACCGAGTCCTTCGCCGTCTCCATCGTTCGGCCGAGCACCGGCAGCAGGATCGCGATCAGCAGCGCGATGATCGACACCACCACCAACAACTCGATCAGGGTGAACCCGCGTGGTCTTTGCATGATTGGTCTCCGCGACCCGAATGGGCGTGACAGAAAGGTCGCAGCCGCGCGGTGCGACCTAACTAAATATAGCAGATGAAATCCTAGGCCAGGCGCAGTTTGTCATCTTTTTTACGCATCGTCGGTGGGTCACCTGTTTGACGCGCAAAAAAACCCCCGCCTCGCGACGGGGGTTTTCGAGAGTGGCGGATCGGGTTGGCCGTTACAGCAGCGACAGGGCCGAAGAGCTCTGGCTGTTGGCGATGCCCAGGACCTGGTTCGCCGCGGCGACGAGGACCTGGTTTCGGGCGAGCTCGGCGGTGGCCTCGGCGAAGTCCGTGTCGCGGATCGCCGACTCGGCCGCCGAGATATTCTCGAACGCGACGCTCAGCGAGTTGATCGTCGAGCCGACGACGTTCTTCTGGAACGCGCCCAGCCGGCCGCGTTGCCCGGAGATCTCGCGGAGCGCGCCGTCGATGACCTTCTGGGCCTTGGTCAGGTCGCCGTCGACGACGTTGAGGTCGCCGGACGAGCCGAGGTCGTCGAGGTAATAGTTGAGCGTGCCGTCGTTGTACTTGCCCAGCTCGCGTGCGGCGACGTTCTTGATGCCGAGGGTGACCTGGTTGTTGAGGTTGACCTCGGCGCCGAGGTTGAACTCGGCCCCGCCGCCGTAGATCGTGGCGACCGACGTCGTGCCGGTGGCCTGGGCGCCGGCGGTGGTGAGGGTGACCTCGGCGGAGAGCGCGTCGCTCGAGACGCTCAGCCGCTTGCCGTCGCCCCGGGCGGCGATGCCGTTGATCGTGCCGGCGATGTCCTGGCCTTCGTCGCGGACGGCGGCGGTGACGGCGGTGAAGTTGGTGGCGGTCGGGCCAAGCAGGTCCGAATCGACGGCGCACATGGTGACGACGCCGCCGGCCTGGCCGCCGCGGTTGGTGATGTTGAACGAGACGAACGCGTCTTCGCCGAACTCGGTGGACTTGAGCTCGATGTAGTTGCCCGACGCGACCGCCGAGACGCCGGTGACGTCTTTGAAGGTGTTGATCTGGGTGGCGATGCTGGCGAGGGTGGCGCCGGAGCCGAAGCTGAACTCGCGGGTGCCTTCCGCGCCGCCGAGCTCGAAGACGAAGGACGAGACCGAGCTGGCCAGGTCCAGGCCCGCGGCGCCCAGCGACAGGAACAGGCCGGCGTTCTGGGCCGACTGCGTCACCAGGGCCTGGACGGCGACGTTGGTCGAGCCGATCTTCGCGTCATTGATCGCGAGCTTGTCCACGCTCGCGGCCACGCTGGACACCTGGAAGTCGAAGTTGCCGTTGAGCAGCTTGGTGCCCTGGAAGCTGGTGGTCGAGGCGATCCGGTCGATCGTCGAGAGGATGTTGTCGATCTGAAGCTGGTTCGCCTCTTTTTCTTCCTGGGACAGGCCCGCTTCGTTGGCCGACTGGCCGACGAGCGATTGGACCTCGGTCAGCAGGGCGTTGATCTCCTGCAGGCCGCCCTCGGCGGTGGCGACGAACTGCTCGGCGCGCTCGGCGTTGCCGATCGCGGCGGTGAGCGCGGCCTTCTCGCCCCGCAAGACCTCGCTGGCGATCAGGCCCGCCGGGTCGTCCCCGCCGCGGTTGATCCGCAGGCCGGTGGACAGGCGTTCGAGGGACTTGGACAGGGACGCGTTCTGCTGCCCCACGATCCGCTGGGCGACCAGGGACTGGATGTTGTTGTTGATCCGGCTCATCTCTCTACCTCCGTTGCGTTGGGGCCGGCGACAGGCCGGTGTATCCCGCATACCGTGCGTCTGCCCGACGCGACCCCTGCCCTGGGCAGGTGTTCAGAGCCGGCGATTGCCGATCGCTCTGACCCACCAGGCGGCAACACACCGCCTGGCCAGATCGTGCATCGTCCCGCGCCCCGGCGTGCTTCAGCCCGCGCCTTCTGTTTTGTTCGTCCGACCCCCACAGCCCGACTTACATCCGGCGCAGACCGCGCACCCCGCACAATTCAACGCCCGATAACGTCGGAGGGAGTTGGGAGTTGGGAACAAGAAGCACTTCTGTAGAACCGAAGCCGGTTCTGAGCTCAGCGAAGGTCCGGATCAAATCACCATGGACTAAGACAGCCACCCCCGCCGATCAGCCCGGCCGGTCCTGCCCCAACATGCGTTCGAGGTCGCGGATGTACGCGTCCTTGTCGTCGCCCGCCTGGCGGAGTTTGGCGCTTCTTAATAAGGACTTGACGCGCGTCAGCAGTTCGAGCTTGTTGACGGGCTTGCTGAGGAACTCGTCGGTGCCCGCCTCGACGCCGCGCTCGATGTCGCCCAGTTCGTTGAGTGCGGTGACCATCATGACCGGCACGCCCGCGGTCGCCGGGTCGCCCTTGAGTTGTCGGCAGACCTCGAAGCCCGACATCTTGGGCATCATGACGTCCAGCACGACCAGGTCCGGCTTGAGCCCGCCTTGCTGGATCATCTCCAGCGCCTTGACGCCGTCATACGCCGCGTGGACCTCGACGGGCATCGACTCGAGGTAGGCCTGCAGGAGTTCGACGTTCTGCTCGTTGTCATCGACGACGAGGATCACCGAGCCGGTCGGGTCGAAGCTTGCATCGGCCGACGCCGCGGTCTGCGTGGTCGATGGGGCGCTGGATTGGGGGTCGCCAGTCATGCGGGTCTCCTGATCGGCCAAAGCACCATTCTAACGCCCAAACCCGTGACGGGCCCGTGAACCGCGCCTTCGCGGGGCAATCGCATCGGATGGGTGGCCGGGGTGGAGGCTCGGCGACCCCCCGGAACCAAGCCTTCGTAGGCGCATCAATCGCAATATGTTCCGGGGGCTCGCGGACTCGACCACGGCCACCCATCTGTTATTTCGTCAGGTGCGATTGCCCTACGCGCCTTCGGCAGTACTTTGCCGGCATGCCCTGAACAGGGTACAATTCAGGATTGCACGATTCGGCACGCCACCTGCCACCCGCCGACCGTGTTCGCGCAACTCCGCCCCCTTGTCCGCCGAAAAGCCCCCCACGATGAGCAAATCCGCCTACACGACCCGCCTGCCCTGGCAGGACCGCTGGACCGAGCCGACCCTCGAGCAGCTGCTCGAGCCGATCAAGGCCAAGGAAGCCCATTTCAAGGCCCTGACCAACGTGATGGAAGGCATCGAGGGCTACGAGGGCGTGCACCGCCGAATCATCTGGGCCGGCCAGGGCTGGCAGTGGTGCATCGAATACGCGCTGGACGACCACCACGAGACGGGCGCGGAGAACCCCGACGCGATGGCGTACGTGATCCCCGACCCCGAGCAGCCGACGATCGCGATCCCGCTGCGCGACCAGCACATCGAGCAGATCCCGCTGCGCCGAGTCAACCGCTTCATCCGCGACCAGATCCGCTCGGCCAAGTGCGCGGTCGACATCCATTGGTGCAAGTGGTCGCCCAGCGCGCAGACCGAGGTCGACCACCTGATGGACCTGGTCAAGCGCAAGTGGAAGATGCTGACGGGCAAGAAGAAGTAGGGTGGTTGCTACACTCTCTCGGTGTTCGAGTTTCTGAAAAAACTTCTTGTTACAACGCCCTCGCCGCTGCGGAAGATCGCTCAGCCGGAGTCGGCCTATCGCGTGCACATCCGCGGCGGTGCTGTAACTCTCCGCAAGCCCGACAGCAGCCTCCAATCTTTGGCTTTGGAAGATTTGGTTGGCGTGATCATCGAGACGAATGATCTCGGCCCGTTCGCACCTGATGTCTACTGGGTCTTACTTTCCGAGAAGGACGAAAACCTCTTTTTCCCGATGGGCGCGAGCGGAGAAGAACGTGTCATCGAAAAGTTGCAAAGCTTACCCGGCTTCGACAACGACGCCATGATCCGGGCGATGTCATCGACACAGGTTCAGAGATTTATCTGCTGGCGTCGTCACGATCACTCAGAAGACGAAACAGATAAATCCTCCATCAACGGATAGAAAATACTTGACCTTTCCCCCCGCGCGCCGATAATGCTTGTGCCGGCAAGAACGGCGTCGCGGCGAGGCGGGAGAACCCCGAACCAGGCGACGCACGGGCGAGCCGGCCGACCTCGCGGCGAGTGTACATAGCCGCTTGGGCGTTGTGGCCCTTGGAGACGTCGAGGGTCTTGGATTCACCGGCGGCCGAGCACGCTGCACCCGCAGCACGCGTCGGCGACGGCTGGTCTAAACGGCTTGGCCATACCCGGCACGAGCACTTAGAAAGATGAGGTGATCCAGTGTCTGATTGTTATCCGTGTAGGAACGGGGCGTGCTAGCTCCGCTTGACGGAGCGAAGCTACGTTCACGCTCCGAAACACGCTCTACGGCTCCAGCCCCCTCACGGGGGCCGGAGTCTTTTTTAATTGGAGATTTCAGATTTGAGATTTCAGAAACCATGACGCCGACTCAAGCCCACGGCGTTCGCCCAGCCAACGCCGTGGGATCAGCAGCCCCCGCCGGGTTAATCGTTTCGCCCGCGCCTCGGCCTATCGCTACACTCCACGCCATGTCCCCCGCGACCCGCGCCTGGCTCACGCTCACCCTCACGCCCGGGCTCGGGCCCACGCTCGTCGCCCGGCTGATCGATCACGCCGGCGGCGTTGAGCAGGCGCTCGATCTGACCGCCGCACAACTCGCCGAGGTCCACGGCATCTCAGACAAGGGCGCGGGCAAGCACAAACGCGCGATCGACGCGACGATCCAAGGCGACACGCTGAAGCGCGAGATCGACCTGATCGACAAGCACGGCGCATCGCTGCTGTCGCTCGACGACGCCGACTACCCCGCGCTCTTGAAGACGATCCCCTCCGCGCCGCCCTTGCTGTGGGTGCGCGGGCGCTTCGACAAGGCCGACGCGCTGTCGCTGGCGATCGTCGGTTCGCGCCGCTGCTCGCACTACGGGCGCGAGCAGGCCGACCTCATCGCCAACGCGCTCGCCCGGGCCGGCGTGACCATCGTCTCGGGCGGGGCGTACGGCATCGACATCGCCGCCCACCGCGGCGCGCTGCGCGCCGCCAAAGCGGGCTCGGGCCGAACGATCGCCGTGCTCGGTTCGGGTCTGGCCAAGCCTTACCCATCCGAACACGTGGACGTCTTCAAAGAGATCGTGGAAGCCGACGGCACACGCGGCGCGGTGATCAGCGAGTTCCCCATGACCGCAGCTCCCCGGCCGGAGAACTTTCTGCGGCGCAACCGCATCGTCTCGGGCCTGTGCGTCGGCACGCTCGTCGTTGAAGCGGGCAGGCGCAGCGGCGCGCTCTCGACCGCGCGACGCTGCATCGACGAGCAGGGCCGAGAGCTCATGGCCCTGCCCGGCCGGGTCGACGCGCCGCAGTCCGAGGGCTGCCACCAGATCATCCGCGAGGGCTGGGGCACGCTCGTCACCGGCGTCAGCGATATCCTCGATGTGCTGGGCGAGCAGGCCCCGATGCTCGACGCCGTCGCCGAGATTGATCGCGAACCCAGCCCCGCGCACGCGCCCAGCGCTAACGGCCGATCGATCGTCGAGGTGCTCGACACCCCGCGCTCGCTCGACGAGATCGTCAGCTGGACCGGCCTGCCCGCGTCGCAGGTCCAGACCGAGCTCACGATGCTCGAGATCCGCGGCGCGGTGTCCCGGCAGGGCGGGCTGTTCGTCAAGCGCCGGTCCTGAGTAAACGCAACGACTGCATGATCGGGCTTTCTAGGCCGTATGCTCCCCACTCCCCGCTCCCTTGATCACGAGACAGACCATGGGCTACCGCAAACAATTGATCGTGACGCATACCGTGCTGGCCGCGTTCTTCCTGCCGATGGGCGTGATGTACGCCATCACCGGCGGGCTCTACGGCTTGGGCCTCAAGGGCGGCTACGACACCGCAACCACGCAACTGCGGCTCGAAGACCCGCTCGACGGTGAATTATCGACCATGGTCCAGATCGCCGAGCAAGAGCTCGCGCGCCAGGGCGTCGCTGTGCCCAGCGGTGGCGCGTCGATCAAGAAAGGGGGGACTTCCTATTACCTGGAATGGACCGGCGCGGTACGCGATGTCCAGCTGCATCCGACGGATGATCCGCTCGTCGCCGAGTTTAGAGTCAAGGACACCGACCTGCAGCGCTATTTCGTCCAACTGCACAAGGCCAAGGGCGGGACGGTCTTCAAATGGTTCGCCGCGGTGTGGATGGTCGGCCTGGTCGCGTTGTTCGTGACCGGCGGGGTGATGGCTTTCGCCGCCAAGCCGTACCGCAAGCTCGCAGGGGTCTCGGCGATCGCCGGGTGCGTCTCATTTGCGCTTCTGGCGCTGCTCAGTTGAGCGCAGGGCGGCCCGATGGTTCATCGGTCTTGCATCGCCTACACTGCCGGGTTCAGCGATCGTGAGAACAAGCGATGTTTCCCATCTACGACTTGACGAAGAACGAGGACCGCGCCGGCCTTGAGGCGCGACTCGGTTCGTTGCGCGACGCCGCCGACCCGGGCGGCAAGTGGGCCCGGCTCGCCGACGAACTGATCCGCGATACGCGGGCGCGTGGCGACGCCGCGATCGTTGAGCACATGCAGCGGTTCACCGACCCCGGCTTCACCGCCGAGCGCGTGCGCGTCACCACGGACGAACTCGCCGAGGCGGACCAACAGCTCACCGGCGAGCTGCGCGACGCGATCGACCAGGCGATCGACAACGTCAAGGCGTACCAGTCGCATATCAAGCCGGCGGACGCGGGCCCGGTCACGATCGCCGGCGCCGAGCTGGGCCTGCGTTGGACACCGATCACGCCGGTCGGCCTGCTCGTGCCCGGTGGGTCGGCGGTGCTGTTCAGTTCCTTGATCATGCTCGCGGTGCCGGCGATGGTCGCGGGGGTCGAGCCGAAAGACATCACGGTCGTCACGCCGCCGCCTTATCGCAAAGAGGGCCAGAGCGCGAAAGACATCTCGCCGATCACGCTCGCGGTCGCGCACATGCTCGGGATCGAGAAGGTGTACCGCGTCGGCGGGCCGCCCGCGGTCGCGGCGCTCGCGTACGGGACGGACACGATTAACAAGGTCAACTTCATCGCCGGGCCCGGCCACCCGGTCGTGCAGGCGGCGAAGCTGCGCGTCAACGGCGTGGTCGGCGTCGACGCGTTCTACGGCGCCAGCGAGATCGTCACCGTCGTCGATGGCAGTTGCAACATCCCGGGTGTCGCGGCGGACCTGATCGCCCAGGCCGAGCACGACCCGGGCAAGTGTTTCCTCATCGCGTGGGACCACGCGGTGGTCAGCGCCATCACCGCCGAGATCGACAGGCAGCTGCCCGAGCGTCACCGGCGGAGCGCGATCCAAGCGTCGTTCAAGGACGCGTCGTTCGCCGTGGTCGTGAAAGACGCAGCCGACGCCGCGGCGTGGGTGGACACCTTCGCCGCCGAGCACGTCAACCTCGCGGTCGCGGACCCGCGGGCGTTCTTGAACACCATCCAGCACGGCGGCGAGGTCTTCCTCGGCGACACGCCCGTAGCCGCCGGCGACTACTACGCCGGCCCGAGCCACACGCTGCCGACCGACACGACCGGCCGGTTCACCAGTGGCGTGAGCTGCTACACCTTCATGAAACGCACCGGCACCGTCGCGTACCCGGGCGGCATGCCGAAGCAGGCGATCGACTACATCGCCGCGATGGCGGAGGCCGAAGGTTTAGACGGTCACGCGGCGAGCGTGCGCAGGCGCGCCGAATAAGCCGCTTGCGGCTTAGCACGCGCATTTGGTTTTATTTTTGGGTTAACTTCGTTGATGCTAAGCCGCAAGCGGCTTAAGTTGCGTTGTATGGGCAAGCCGATCGTCATCGCGCACCACCTGATCTGGACGGCGTACGGGACGTGGCTACCCAATGACCCGCGCGGCAGCGGGTCGAAACGGGTCGCGTGCGATGTATTCGCGGAGCTCGGCGAACTGCACTACGGCAGAAAACGCGTTCAGCCCGCCGGCTGGGAAATCCGTGCGTTTTACGATCAAGCCCAAGATCGATTGATGTTTCCGGTGCAGTCTTTCACGCACGACGAAATCAACACGATCGCGTCGGCGTTCGCGGAGGTTTGTGAAGCCAAGCGATACACCTGCTACGCGTGCGCGGTGATGCCGGATCACGTGCATCTTGTGATTCGTAAACACAAAGATCAAGCCGAAGACATGATCGAGAGCTTGAGAGTGCGAAGCCGCGAGCGGCTTGAAGGGGCGTCGCCGCGCTTTGTCGGGCATCCGATTTGGACCGGCGGGGGTGGGTGGAAAGTGTTCCTCGATCACCCCGACGATGTCGAGCGCACGATCCGGTACGTCGAGCGAAACCCGACGCAATCGCGCATGTCGGAGCAGGATTGGTCGCTTGTGAAGCCTTACGATCGCTGGCCGCTGCATCCCGGGCACAGCGCGAATTCGCCTTATGTCAAGGCGTTGAGGAACGCGGGGCGGTACCCGTGACTCGCTTGGTTTGGGTAGGGCGAATTGGGATAAAGCGGGGGCGTGCTAAGCCGCGAGCGGCTTCTAGCGCCGGTACCGCCGCAGCGTTTCGATCACCTTTTGATGCACGTCGAGCGGCCTCGCGACCATGAACCAGAACGCCTCGTGCGCCGCGGTGCCGGCGGTGGCGAAGCCGATTGTGCCTAGCCAGAACAGCCTTTGCAGTAGCGGCAGGATCAAATCGGTCTGCTGGATTTTTTGCAAGGGGCACTCGAAGACCTGCACGTTGAGCACGCCCTTGACGCGGATGATGCGCTGGTCGGTCAGCACGTAGACCCGGCTGAGCCAGTCGAGCATCTGCCAGAACAATCGCGCGCCCACGAGCGCGAGCGTGGCGATGACCACGTCGTGCCGGCCGACGCCCAGGTCGTAGCCCTTGCGCTGCAGGAGGATCGCGAGCGTGGCGCAGAGCAGCACGACGGTGAGGAAGCGCAGCGGCACGAGCAGGATGAACCACGGGCTGGGCTTGAGCAGCAGGATGATGATCTCGCCGGGCTGGAGCAGTTGGGCCGGCAGCATCGCGGTGGCGCGGGCGAGCATCGGCTCGGCGTCGGCGGCGTCGCCGGCCTCGGCGGCGGCGAAGTCGCTGCGCAGGTGCGCATCAGCCGCGGGGTCGAGTTGGTCCGGCAGGGGGTTGGCCATGATGGTTGGGGTCAAGCGTAGCGTCGGCGCGGCCCGCGGTCACGCTTGCACCACCTCCGGCCGAAGCGTCACGATCTCCGGCAGGTTGCGGTACTGGTCGTCGTAGTCCAGCCCGTAGCCGACGACGAACTCGTCGGGGATGTCGAACGCGACGTAGTCGATGGGAAAACGCATCGCCTGGTCGCGCTGCTTACGCAGCAGCACGCAGGTGTGAAGGGTGTCGGGGCCGCGGCGCTTGATCGCGTCGGTGACCTTGCGCAGGGTCGAGCCGGAGTCGAGGATGTCATCGACGAGCAGCACGTGCTGGCCGGCGAGCTCGCTGGGCACGCGGTCGTCGGTGCTGAGGGTGACGCCTTGCGAGCTCGTCGCGGTGCCGGGGTAGGACGAGGCGGACATCGGGTAGATGCGCATACGCAGGGGCAAGCGCCGGACCAGGTCGGCGACGAAGATGATGCTGCCGGTCATGATCGGGATGATCGTCAGCGTGTTGTGCGGGTGCTCGGGGTCGGACAGCCCGGTGGCGGCCTCGATGTCCCGGGCGATCTCGCCGGCCAGTTCGTCGAGGCGCTGGGCGATCTGCCCGGCGCTCAGGAGCGTGTGTTGGATGTCGTCCTGCATCCCGGCAGTGTACCAGCGGCGTCGCGTGGGCTCGCAACCCCTGTCACCCGGATGGTTTAGGCCCGGATTCGCGGGGCAAAAACGGGCGGGTTGGCCTTGACCAAATCGTTTCGCAGGCGACAATAGGGGGATTATCAACCCCGCCCGCCGTGACCCGCCATGATGAACACCCGCTCGCTTCAACGACCCCGCCCGATCGGCGGCCGACCTGTGGCTTTCCGATCGCTCGCCGAGTTCACTAACCCCGCGAAGCTGGCCTGCGCCCTCGCGCTCGCGATGCTCGCGACGCTCGTCTTCGCCGGCTGCTCGAGCCCGACCAGCTACGACAACGAGATCGAGAACGACCCGCTCGCCACGTTCACCGGCCCGCGCTACCTCCGCGGCACCGTCGGGTCCTACGGCGGCTTCGTCAACAACAAGCCACGCTACATGGCCGGCTACGGCATGGTCGTCGATCTCGACGCGACCGGCTCCAACGAGGTGCCCGGGTTCATGCGCGACTGGATGATCAACGAGATGCGCCGCAACGGCCTGGGCTCGGTCCAATTCGGCACCGAGCGCTTCGGCCCCGAACGCGTCATGGCCGACCTCGGCTCGTCCGTCGTCGCCGTCGAAGGCCTGATCCCGCCGGGCGCGACCCAGGGCAGCAAGTACGACATCCTGGTCACGATGATCGACCAGACCTCGACCTCCCTGGCGGGCGGGCGCCTGTTCTGGCCGGTGCAGATGTCGCCGACCGGGCTGGACCGCCGGCTGATCTACACCGAGTCGCAGGGGATCGGCTACGGCGAGGTGTTCATCGACCCGATCAAGCCCGCCGACGCGGAGCAGGGCAACGAGTTCCTGCGGCAGGCGGTCATCGTCAACGGCGGGACGGTAACGTTCCCACAGAAGGTGCAGTTCGTCCTCAACCAACCGAGCTACCGCGTCGCGACGCTGATCAGCGAACGCATCAACGCCCGGTTCGAGGCGGCCGACACGGACAACCGCGCGACCGCCCACCCGCTCAACGACGGGTTGATCGAGATCAACGTGCCCAAGCGGTTCTCCGCCCAGCCCGAAGAGTTGTTCGCGCTGATCGAGCACCTGCACCTGGACCCCTCGCCCCAGTTCGTCCGGCCGCAGGCGGAGATGCTCGGCAAGGCGCTCGAAGAAGCGCCGGCCGACCGCGCCCGCCCGGTGTCGCTGGCCTGGAAGATGCTCGGGCCCAACGCCACGCCGGTCTTGCGCAGTTATTACGCCCACCCCAACGCCGACGTCCGGCGTGCCGCGCTGCAGGCGGGCGCCTGGCTCAACGACGCGCAGAGCGTGACGCCGCTCAAGCGGATCGCCGAGCAGGGCACCGCCGCGGACCGCGTGTGGGCCGCGCGATCGCTGGTCGCGCTGACGCGCAGCGGCGAGGCACGACAGGCCGTGCGTGAGATGCTCAACGACCCGGACCCGGCGGTGCGCGTCGGCGCGTACGAGGCGCTGGCCATGGTCCGCGACTCGGCGATCGACCGCCTGTCGGTGACCGACGGGCTGGCGCACAAGTTCTACATCGACCGCGTGCCGTCCAAGCACCCCATGGTCTTCGCGGTCCAGGGCGACGAGCAGGCGGTCGTGATCTTCGGCGACGACGTGCCGCTGAACAAAACCGTCTTCGCCAAGATCGACGACAACATCACGCTTACAAGCCTGCCGATCAGCTCGATCCCCGTCGGGCTCGCGGGTCGGAGCGTCGGCGAGTCCGCGTTCGTCCCGCTGCACCGCTGCGGCGCGCTGGAGATGATCCCCTCGCTTACGCCGGTCTCCGACGACCCCAACGCGAGGCTGCCCGCGCCGGACTGGCGCGTCGAGGTCGGCGACGCCGACGGCAACTCGATGGTGATCAACATCCGAAAGGAGGCGCTGCAGGACGCTTTCGGCGTGACGATGCTCAACGTGCCCGGACGCGACACCCCGACCGACAAGCCCCGCGCGGTCGCCATGGTCCGCATCGTCCAGGACGCGGGCAAAGACGAACACGGCAAGCCGACCCCCGCCGTCGGCGAGCTGCTGCAACTGCGCAAGGCCGACGCGCCCCTGCCCGTCGCGCTGCGCATCCGCAAGCCCGGGGACCGGGAGACGAAGGTCTACCGCATCACCCCGACCGTCGCGACCCTCGCCTACACGCTCGGCTACAAGGAAGACAACATCAACGCCCGGCTCGGGCCGGACCTGACCTTCAGCAAGGTCGTCCACGCCCTGTACGTCCTCGCCGAGCAGGGCCAGTACAACGCGCCCTTCGACGCGCGGATCAGCGAAGTCGCCCAGGCGATCCAAGCCGCGCAGGAAACCAACCAGGCCGAGCCGAGGCCGGAGTGGCGCCCCGAGGACTTCGAACAGCTCGACGCCCGGGCCGCCGAGCGTGCCGAGCGCGCCGGGGGCAATGAAACCGATCCGGCCGGGCGTCCGGGGGGCTGAACCTTTTTCGCAGCGCAGCGTCCGGTCCGGACGATATAGTTGGCGGTGATACGTGCTGATCGGGCCCGCGGGTCGAACCGCCGAGGCCCGCGGAATGGAGAAAGCGTCGCCGAATGGAGTCGGCGGCGGGGTCAAGTCTCGGCGACCGTTCGCCGCACTCAGGACAGGAGGTCGCCGCTTCATGCGTTTGGCCAAGCTCACCCTCGCCGGTTTCAAATCGTTCGCCGACAAGACCGAGATCGCCTTCGACCGCCCGGTCGTCGGCATCGTCGGGCCCAACGGCTGCGGCAAGTCCAACGTCGTCGACGCCATCAAGTGGGTCCTGGGCGACCAGTCGCCCAAGTCGCTGCGCGGCTCGGCGATGATGGACGTCATCTTCAACGGCAGCGCCGCCCGCAAACCCAGCGGCATGGCCTCGGTCACCCTCACCTTCGAGAACCCGGTGATCGAGTCGGCGACCGAACCGAATGAAACCGAAGCCGGTGCTGAGCGCAGCGAAGCTCCGGATCGAACCACAACAATCAACCGCGTCCTGCCCATCGACCTCGACGAGGTCGCCGTCACCCGCCAGCTCTACCGCGACGGCACCAGCGAATACCTGATCAACAACAAGCGCGTCCGCCTGCGCGACATCAAAGAGCTGTTCATGGACACGGGCATCGGCACCGACGCCTACTCGGTGATCGAGCAGGGCAAGGTCGCCCGCATGCTCGAGGCAAACGCCGCCCAGCGACGCCAGATCTTCGAAGAAGCCGCGGGCATCTCCCGCTTCAAGGCGCGTAAAAAAGAAGCCGAACGCAAGCTCGACCGCACCGAGCAGAACCTCGCGCTCTGCCGTCAGCGCCTCGAAGACACCGAGCGCCGCCTGCGCTCGGTCAAGATGCAGGCCGCCCGCGCCCGCTCGTTCCAGGAACACAAGGCCCGGCTCAGCGACCTGCAACTGCAGTACGCCCTCGCCGAATACCACAAGCTCAGCACCGAGCTGATCGACGTCCGCGACCAGCTCGAGCAGGCCGAGGCCGACCGCGCCGCCGCGGCCCGCGAGCTGGCGAAACACGAGGGCGCGCTGGCCGACGCCGAGGTCGAGCGCCAGGCGATCGCCGACAAGCTCAGGCGGCTGGAGCAGGAGCGCATCCAGAAAGACGCGGACAAGCAACAGCAGGACCAGCAGCGCGTGTTCGCCGAATCGACGCTCGGCGACGTCAAGCAGCAGATCAAGCGCGACGCGGACAGCCTCGAAGAACTCGACGACAAGAAACGCCGCTACGCCGCCGAGCTCGAAGAGCTGCAAGGCCAAGTCGCCGAGCTCGAAGCGCAGAAGGCCGAGGGCGAAGCCAGGCTCGAAGCCGCCCGGGATGCCTACCAGGCGCTGCAGAGCGAGGTCGCCGAGGTGCAGTCCACGCTCGAAGACGAGAAGCGGGGCGTCAACCAGATGCTCCGCCGGGCCCAAAACCTGCAGTCGGAGGTCCGCTCGCTCGACACGTTCCAGGAAAACCTCGCAAGCACACGCGCGAAACTCGACGCCCGCTCCGGCCAGATCGCCGAGCAGCTCGAGTCGATGCTTACCCACCGCGACGCGTTGCGTGACAAGCTCGGCGAAGCGCAGGCGTTGCTCGATCAGGAGACGCGGCAGCTGCAGACGCAGAAACAGCTGGCGGGCAAGTTCGGCGAGCAGATCGGCCAGCTGACCGAGCGCCTGTCGGCGAACAAGGAAAAGCGTTCGTCGCTGCAATCGCGTCAACACGTCCTGCGCGAGATGCAGGACAACCTCGAAGGCATCAGCGACCCGGTCAAGGCCGTGCTCGCGCAGGCCGCCGCCGACCGCGCGTCGAATGAGCCCGGGCCGTTCGCGATCGTGCGCGGCATGCTCGCCGAGCTGATCGAGGCCGACGTCGAGCACGCCCGGCTCATCGAGGCGGCGCTCGGCGAGAACCAGCAGACCCTCGTCGTCGATCGCCTGGCCGACATCTGCTCGTCGACGACCGGCCGGGCCGCGGTCGATGCGCTCGGCGGCCGGGTCACGCTCCTCGCCATCGACCAGCCGCCGATCCCGCCGATCCACCCCGACGCCGAGTTACGCAGCTTCGAATCGTTCGGCGCCCGCGTCCGCCGCGTGATCGACCTGGTCCGCTACCCCGACTGGCTGGGCCCGATCGTCTGGCGCGTGCTGGGCAAAACGCTCATCGTCCGCGATCTCGAGGCCGCGATGCTCCTGCGCCACGTCCTGCCCGACGGCTACCGCCTGGTCACCGAGACCGGCGAGATGCTCGACGCCGACGGCAAGGTCCACGCCGGGCCCGTCACCGCCGGCAGCGCCGCGGGACTGATCTCCCGCCGCTCCGAGCTCGCCTCGCTCCAGGCCCAGCTCCACGAACTCGAAGCGCTCATCGCCTCGGACCAGCACACACTCAGCGCGCTGTCCGGCCAGGCGTCGCACGCCGAGCAGGTCGCCAGCGAGCTGCAGAAATCGATCTACGACCTCGGCGCGAGCCGCGCCGAACTGACCAGCCGGCTGGAAGGCCTGGCGTCGCAGATCCAGTCGCTCGAGAAAGAGCAGCCCGCGCTCGCGGAGGAAGCCGAGCAGGTCCACGCCCAGCTCCGCGAGGCCGCCGAGAAACGCGACGCCCACGCCCAGGAACAGCAGCGGCTCGAGGCCGAGTCGCACCGCAAGCAGCAAGCGGTCGCCGAGTTCGAAGCGCGGATCGACGACAAACGCCGCGCCGCGGAGGAAGCACGCGAGGAGGTCACCGCCCAGCGCGTCGCCGCCGGCCAGGTCACCGAGCAGCTCGCCGCGGCCCAGCGCTCGGCCCGGCAGCACGAGGTCGCCGCCGCCGACGTCGCACGCCAGCACGCCAAGGTCGAGCAGCAGCTCGCCGGCTACCGCCAACGCATCGCCGAGCTCGAGCAGCAGCGCGACGCCGCCCGGGACGCCGCCGCCGCGCTCGACGCACAGCTCCAGGGCCTCATCACCCAGTGCCAGGCCGTCACCGCCTCCCTCGCCGAATACGACCAGTCCATGCAGTCCACCCGCGACGCCGTCAAGCACCACCGCGCCGAGACCGCCCGGATCGAGTCCGCCGTCCACCGGCTCGAGATGGCCCAACGCGAGCACGAGGTCAAGGCCGACGCCGTCAAGCAGCGATGCTTCGAACAGCTCGACATCGACCTCGTCGAACGCTACGAATCCCTCGCGGCGGAGGCCGCTTCAGCGGCCGGTCCAAACCAGCAAGACGCCGACACCCTCGACCCCCCGCACATCTTCGATATCGACTGGCAACAAACCGCCGACGAGATCGAGCAACTCAAGGGCAAGATCGCCCGCCTCGGCAACGTCAACCTCGACGCGATCGACGAGGAGCACCAGCTCGAAGACAAGCAGGACGAGCTCGCCGACCAGGTCAAGGACATCGAAGAAGCCGAGCGACAGCTCCGCCAACTCATCGAGCAGATCAACGACGACAGCCGCGTCCGATTCGAACAAACCTACAAAGAAGTCCGCGAGAACTTCGCCGGCCAGAACGGCCTGTTCCGCAGGCTCTTCGGCGGGGGCAAGGCCGACGTCTTCCTCCAGCCCGACGAGGACGGCAACATCGACGTCCTCGAATCCGGCATCGAGATCATGGCCAAGCCCCCCGGCAAAGAACCCCGCGCCCTCTCCCAGCTCTCCGGCGGCGAAAAAACCATGACCGCCATCGCGCTGCTCATGGCCATCTTCAAATCACGACCCAGCCCCTACGCCATCCTCGACGAAGTCGACGCCGCACTCGACGAGGCCAACGTCGAACGCTTCGTCAACATCATCCACAGCTTCCTCGACGTCAGCCACTTCATCGTCATCACCCACCACAAACGCACCATGCAGGGCTGCGACGCGCTCTACGGCATCACCATGCAGGAACGCGGCGTCTCCAAACGCGTCCGCGTCCAGTTCGACCAGATCGCACAGGGCTCGGGCGAAGTCAGCCGGGACGTCCTCAACCAGGTCGCCGCCTCCCAGCCCGACGACGAGCCCCCGGCCGAGCCCGCGCCGACGGCCCGGCCCACCACGACCCGCGCGGCCTTCAAACCCCAGATCGCCAGGCCCGCCCCTCCCGCGACCCCCAAGTACAACGTCGAGCTGCCCGAGACCGACGCGCCAAAGAATCCGCCGTCCCGTCCCCGCCCACGACGCCGCCGAGCCCGCCGCCGCCCCCCTCAGCCAGAACCGCAAGAAGCTCGCCGACCTGCTCGCCGGCCGGCAGCAGCACGACGACGCCTGACTACCTTCGCCAAGGCCGGCTGTTGCGGAAAGCCGAGCCGCGTGCCCCCCGCGCACCGCAACCACGCGCCCGTCTCATCGCCCCGCCCGCGCTGGTCCCGCTGGCCGTCCGCCACGGGATGCACGCCAGCCTAACCCACGACGAGTAGGGCGGGTGATAAAACAGAACGATGACGCTGTGAATATAGCAAGTCTCAAGCGCGACTGAAAATGTGGGGCCATGCCTTTTGCGGATTGCACGAATGAATTGACGAGGCGAACGTTGCGGCCGAAGGCACGCAACGTTCGCCGTGGTTTGATCGAAGGGGTCGCTCAGTTACACTTCGACCGAGATCAGCGCGACGCTGTCCGGCGCCGTGGTTTGATCGAAGGGGTCGCTCAGTTACACTACCGTCGGCGTGGTTTCGATTGTCGAACACGCCGTGGTTTGATCGAAGGGGTCGCTCAGTTACACTTGAGCCTTGGTCGATTAGTTGCAGTTATGCGCCGTGGTTTGATCGAAGGGGTCGCTCAGTTACACTAAAAGAGAAGCGAGGGATAACGAGAAAAGGGCCGTGGTTTGATCGAAGGGGTCGCTCAGTTACACTTAATGACGTCGTCTGGATCGGCGGTGAAGAGCCGTGGTTTGATCGAAGGGGTCGCTCAGTTACACTTGCTTAGCTATGCTGCACTTGCGCTATTTTGCCGTGGTTTGATCGAAGGGGTCGCTCAGTTACACTGCGAGCAGGGCTGCGCCGTTGTAGGCCGGCGCCGTGGTTTGATCGAAGGGGTCGCTCAGTTACACTCCAACGGCAAATCCGTATGCGCCTTGCGAGGCCGTGGTTTGATCGAAGGGGTCGCTCAGTTACACTCCTGAGACGATATAGGGAAGCGTTCGTGTAGCCGTGGTTTGATCGAAGGGGTCGCTCAGTTACACTTCACAGGAGCCACGCCATGACCGCACCGTAGCCGTGGTTTGATCGAAGGGGTCGCTCAGTTACACTGAAAAGGCCCAGCCCGCGATGCCTGAGTCCGCCGTGGTTTGATCGAAGGGGTCGCTCAGTTACACTTCATGACGGATTTCGACACGATGCCAGCCGCCGTGGTTTGATCGAAGGGGTCGCTCAGTTACACTGACCTGCCGGAGTTGATCGAGATCAACAGGCCGTGGTTTGATCGAAGGGGTCGCTCAGTTACACTCCCGTACAGCAGGACGCGACGCTGGAGAGGCCGTGGTTTGATCGAAGGGGTCGCTCAGTTACACTCTGCTCGACATGGGGTTCGACACGATCGGCGCCGTGGTTTGATCGAAGGGGTCGCTCAGTTACACTCCCAATCCGGGTCCAACCAATCAACAAAATGCCGTGGTTTGATCGAAGGGGTCGCTCAGTTACACTAGTCGGTCGGGACGTTCGTCGCACGCTTCGGCCGTGGTTTGATCGAAGGGGTCGCTCAGTTACACTACCGCTCTTCCCCGCCACCACCATGTACGGGCTGTGGTTTGATCGAAGGGGTCGCTCAGTTACACTTGTGGCTGATGACTGGACCGTTAACCTGCCGCCGTGGTTTGATCGAAGGGGTCGCTCAGTTACACTGCCGGGCGGGAAGTGGAAATGCTGTATGACGCCGTGGTTTGATCGAAGGGGTCGCTCAGTTACACTGGAACGCGATTTTCCTCGGTGGCGGCGTCGCCGTGGTTTGATCGAAGGGGTCGCTCAGTTACACTCTTTCCCGATACGGTAATACAGGTCGATAGGCCGTGGTTTGATCGAAGGGGTCGCTCAGTTACACTAGCGCGGGGCCTACGCTGGTCCAGACTTACGCCGTGGTTTGATCGAAGGGGTCGCTCAGTTACACTCTACAACGGATTCCCCCGCGGTATTGACGAGCCGTGGTTTGATCGAAGGGGTCGCTCAGTTACACTCTGGTTTGCCCAAGATCAGGCCGGCAAAGCGTTTAAGGCGGACCCAGCGGCTAGAATAGCTCGTATTGGGCGGGGGGTTGCTCGGTCTCAATGCGTTTTTTCCCTTCGTAGACCTGCATCTTGCCGAACTGTCGTTCGGTCACCATCAGGAGTCGGACCTGGCCCTCTTTGGGCATGGCTTTCTTCAAGACCTTGCAGACGCGATTGGCGAGGTCGACGCTGGCGCAGTGCCGGCCGTACACAGAGTATTGTAGCTGCGCAAAGCCCTCATTGAGCAGTCGTTTGCGGAAGCGCGTGTAGGCCCTGCGGGCCTTGGGTGAATCCACCGGCAGGTCGAACATCGCCATCAGCCACATCGCTTCGTACCCCGATCGTTCAGGTATAGCTCGTACCATGCTCAAGCCCCGATGGCAGCAACAAGTCTTTGCGTTGATCCAGGTACACCGCCGAGAGCGACGCTGCAGTGCGGAAGAGCCAATCCGAAACCGTGCGTGATTCGCCTTCGTGTTCGATGCGATAAGTCAGACAGGCGGACAGCCGCGCCCGACGCTCGGTACCTAATGCCGAGTCGCTTGTCTTTGGGAGTTGAGTGACCAGGTAATCCACCACCGGGCGGAACGGCTCCATCAGGTCATCCGCCAGACAAAGCGGGTTGTTCCGCCCGCAGTGGTTGACACCCAGCGTCGGGTGCAGGCCCGTCGACGCGATGGCTCGTGCGGCGGCGGCACGCAGGATCGCGTAGCCGTAGTTCAACGAACTGTTGGGTGCTTTTCCCTCTCGCCGGCGTCGGAACGATTGGCCCATCAGCGCGGGCCAGTAACGCTGGGCCGCCCAGCCCTCGATGTTGGTGGGGTCGCCCGATCTGACTTTCTTCGCGATTTCGCGCAGCCCTGAGTCTTTGCCGTGGACCGCTTCGAGGACCGCGGCCTGGGCGCGGACCTTGCACCGGACCAGCTGTTTCCAGACCTGTTTTTGTCGGGGCAGCGGCGCCTTGGCCTGTGCGATGAGGCGCTGGGTTTGCGCGTGGTGGCCGATCAGAGGCAGGAGCATCGCGGTCGGCTGGTGGTCGGCGTCGCAGACGATGACCGATCCGCCGTGCTGGGTGACGGCATCGAGCACCGCACGCGATAGCGTGGCCTGCGGGCTGGACAAGACAAGCGCGGCGAGATCGCACAACGGGACTTCGCCGAGGCGCTTTTCGTTTTCTTCGATACAGAGCCGTTGGTTCTCCAGCCGGAGGTAAACCCCCGGCCTGGCCACTTCCACGACTCGCTCATCCCCCGGCATCCTTGACTTCTCCCAGATGGGTCACGGTGACCTTTCTGGGTTTAAGCTCGGTCCATTTTTTGTTAGATTTGAGACGAACCCTGTCTTTACCACGTTCTTTTGCGGGCCGACCGTCATTATGATCCACTAATTCGATATCACCCGAAGAAAGGTTGGCCACCCGCAATACGCGGTTGCGACCTTCTTCTTCGATTTCAACATGGTCGTTCTGGACCAGGCTGTAGAGGAATTGGTGTCCTGTTGGCGTCTGGATCACCGGTTCGCCTGCTGCCTTACGCCGCATCGCTTCGATCAGCGACACCGTGTTCTCGTGCCACTTGCCTTTGTTGTCCTCTGAGATGACCGTGTGATGATTGGACCCGAGGTTGACGTGTCTTTCTGTGGCACCTTTGCCGATGCGGGTGGGCTTGGCTGAAACGGTGATTCGGGCCTTGCGAATACGGGTGGTGCGACCGCGTTTGTCCTTAAAGGTGGGGAGGTTGGCTTGGTCTGCGAATGCTTTAGCCGGGTCAGACTGGCTGAGTGCTTTGAGCTTCTCACGAACCGCGTGAGCAATCCGGGGGTCGATGATCTTATTGACTTCGGTCGCTTTCAGCGTGTGCAGTTCTCGGCGAACGCGGCGTGTGCCGTGGGTCTTCTCGGAATAGAGAGTGTCCTGATGCAGCTTGCCGCGCAGCTTGCGGTCCGGCCGATACGACACCACGATCTTGTCCACGGCCGCCTTGGCCTGATCGTAAAAGTCGGCCCACGGGTGTGCAACGTCCAGGAAATTGCGTTGCAGGTGCTGCCGCTCGGCCCGCGCGGCGGCGCTCATGAGCTTGTGCGTGTGGGCCTGCCTCGTGAGCGCGACGACCAATGCGTCGATCGCGTGGTGTCGGTGGTCGATGCGTTCTTTCTCATTCGCCGGTCCGCCGGCGAGCGTGTTGAGCCCCCACAGGCCGCGCATCATGCTCGTCAGCCCGCCGGTGACGACCCAGATGCGTGTGGCGTTCGGGTCCTCGGATTCTTCCGGGCCAAACAGGCAGCCGAGGTATTTCTTGGCTTCGGTCGCCAGGTAACGCGAGTCATTGAGGTGGCGGTTAACAAAGTCGTCAGGGATCGGCTCGGTGAACCGCCGCAACTTCGCGGCCCGGGTCCGCGGGTCGCAGTCAAACTTCTCGATGCGGCGTTTGATTTCGTCGAGCTTGTCCTGATCGTAGCAATCGATCGGCGATCGGCCGCCCTTGCGCTGGTTCTCATCGACGTGGCAGAGCGTTTTGTTCACGTATGAATCGTCCATTGACGCGCTGAGCGGCCAGATGTGCTCCACCTGGAAAGCGGGGTTGGGGCCGAACAGATCACGGGCCGGCTCGATCTCTTTGTTCGTATAGGGGCATCGCCCTTTGCACTCCCAGAGAAGGAGCACTTTCTCGATATCCGAGTGCCTCGGGTCGGCGACGCCGTATTCCTTGACGAGCAGTTCGGCGGCCTTCGCGCGTGACTTGCGTCTCGCTTCAATGTCTTTGCTTATCTGCTCACGACGCTTCTTGCTGTTCTTCAAGTCGCGGGCCAATTCAATGCGTATTGTTTTCGGCTTGCCGTATCGACGGATGATCGCGTTGACGACTTTGCGGACCTCGGTCAGCCCTCGCATGACGGCGGGGTTGCGGATCGCAACGGCGCGCTCGTGGTCCTTGAGCCACGCCTCGACCGGGGGCAAGTGGTCGTAGGTCTTTGTGTTGCCGGCCAGGGCTTCGGGGAATTTTTCTTTTCGGGCCGTCGCGTAGGCGGTGCCCTGCTCCATCAATGGCAGCAGTTCACGGATCGCCCGGGTGGCATGGGCCGCACGGTCGCTTTCCAGCTTGACTTTCGAGAGTTCGCCGGCCACATCCGGGGGCAGGTCGTAGGCGGTTTCGAGCCGCTCGGCGAGCTTGCCCGTGTCACGGTAGGAGCGCAGGTCCTGCACGATCGCGTCGCGATTGTCTTCGCTCAATTCATCGAACCGGTCGCCCAGGGCTTTGCGGAGTTTTGCGTCGGTGCGGTGGCCGATGAGTTTCTTGTCGATCTCGGCGAGGTTGAAAGTCGCGTCTCTGGGCAGGGCGAGGTGTTTCTTCTGCTTCAGCGTGCTGAAAGCGACATCGCCCTTAGTCATTTGCAGTTCGAGGACTCTGGCCCGCTCGTCAGGATTGAGCCCGCGCTTGGTCCCGTCGCTGTAGATGATCTGCAGGTCGTTGAGTTTCTGGATCGCGCGGAAGCGCTGGATAATGCGCAGCGCGATCGGGGCGCGTGTCTTACCGGTCAGTGAACACTTGCCGCGGAGGTGTCGCTGCGAGCGGAGCGGTCTCTGATAAAAGATCGACCGATGTAGGCTTTTGTAGACTTCTTCGTTGAGTGTGTCGGGGTGGTGCTTGGTCTGCTCGGTCCAGATGGCCTCGAACTCATCGAGGTACACCTGTCGGCTGGTCCGCTGACCGCGCAGCCGCTGCTCGTCCGGGTTGAGCGAAGCAAGATATGCGCCGAGGTAGGGCGGGTCGTGCCGAGCGACCCGGTCAGCGAGGTCGGCCATGTCCTGCTTAAATTTTGTTTTCTTTTTTTTGTCTTGCTTATCTTCGTCTTTCTCAACTTCTTCGGTCTTGCGGTTCGACAGATAACCCCGCCGATGCGCGAGGTGGTACAGCACCCGGCCCAGTTCATCGAGTTCGATCCGTTCCGATACCGCCTTGGCCCGCATCAGGTAGGGCAGCTTGAGCATCTGCTTATGGGTTGCTTGTGCGTAGCGGCGATCAAGGATCATCTGATCTATCGCGCGAAGGAAATCGTGAGTCGCTTCGGGCGTGGTGATATCACCCACTGGCAGCAGGCCGTGTTCCTGAAGCCGCTTGAGCAGCAGGTGACGCCGGCGTTTGCGCCGCCAGAGCTGCCGACGCATCTGCCGGGCGTCGCGGCGGGGCTTGGCCGAGGACTCTTCCTTGCCGTAGCCCATCTTCCCGGGGTCGGCAACGCCCGCCTCGAAGCGGTGCACGCCCAGGTGCAGGACCGAATCGGTGTCCTGGTCGGTCGTGGGTTCTTTGACGACGGCCCAGCCGACCGAAGCAGCGCCGAGGTCCAATCCGAGCGTGTAATCCAACATGTGACCATTCCGGAAAAAAGACTTGAAAGGGAATCAGAAGACGGTATCTTAATGGTAGTGTAACTGAGCGGCTTCTTCACCTATCACGGTAAAGTGAGCGTGTGAAGAACACCCTCGAAGAGCTCTGCCCCGGCTTGCCGGACGGCACCTACTCAGACGCCCACCATGTGGGCGTTTTTTTATGGTCTTTTTTGCAAGGCTGGTGGGATTGTGCTTTTGACTAAGCTTTCAACACCTAAACCGACGAGGTCTTGATGCATAACGACGAAGCGCTGCACATCGTCCGGGCCTTGGCCGACGGGGTGGACCCGCGGACGGGGGAACCTTTGCCGGCCGATGGGCCGTGCGACGATGTTCGGGTCGTGCGGGCGCTGCACGTGGCGATCCGGCACCTCGAATCGGCGCTCGGGCATCGGCGCGGCCTGCCGCCGCCGGCGGCCTCCGGCGCCAATCAGCCCGCGCGGGCGGGGCACCCCTGGGATGCCGCCGAGGACCGGCGGCTCGCGAGCGCTTTCAAAAAAGGGCAGCGCGTCCGGCAACTGGCACAAGCCCACGTCCGAACCGAGGGGGCGATCCGTGCTCGGCTCAAGCACCTCGGACTGTTATAGGCTTCAGGATGCAATCGCCCGCCGTGAACCGATCCGCCTGACCTTCTATTTGAGGTTGGGCCGTCGGACGCGATGGAAGCCCGGTCGCATCATGGGGACGCCTGCATCCATGCAGAACACGGCGGGTGGCACTGACAACCAGCAGGTGGTCAGTGATATGGACCTCGAGTGCCCTGTAGAAAAGCCCAACGATAGCGATCACCATGATGTTGTGGGCGACCGCCATCAGCCCCATCTCGCGGCGTCGGCCCTGGTAGCTTCGTGCGGT
>JBKAGS010000028.1:0-119652 GCA_046290505.1 Phycisphaeraceae bacterium
CGGCGACCTGATCGCCCAGCACGACGACGACGATTACGACACCCCCGCCTACGACGCCCAGTTCAGCCCGACCGACCTGATCGACGACGCCGGCAGCTCCGCACAACGCTACCGCCACACCACCTTCGGCCTGCCCGCGCCCGGCAGCACGCCGTCGTGGTGCGACCTGTCGCTCGATCAGTGGGACAACCTGGATGAACAAGGCTGGGAGCAGATGCCCGCCTGCAGCGCCGGCCTGTTCGGCTTCGGCGGCCAACGCGGCTACTACCACGACCCCGAAACCGAGCTCTACCTCCTGGGCGGCGGCACCGGCAGCGCCCCCGCAAACGGCGTCACCAGCAAGGGCGCCGGCCGGTTCTACGACCCCGAGCTCGGCCGGTTCCTCACCCAAGACCCACTGGGCCTAGCGAGCGGCGACATCAACCTCTACCGCTATGTCAACAACAACCCCGTCGACAACATCGACCCGAGCGGGAATGCGGCAGATGATGGCAACCAATACACAAAAGAAACGTATCGAACAACAGAAGATGTTCAACGGCTTGTTGGTATAGAAGTTGATGGGCTTTATGACACGGAAACAGAAAACGCGCTCAAGCCTTTCCAGCGGGCTCTGATCGATGCCGGTTTCATGGACCCGAAAACAAAGTCTGGCCGACCCTCTGACGATGGCAAGTGGGGCGATCAGACAGAGAGGGCTTATCAAGCATATCTCGCTTCACTAGATCAAGCGTTCAAAGAGGCTGAAGAACAAGCTGCTGCACGTCGTGAAGCGAATCGAATCAAGCGTCTGCGTGCGGATCGGCGTGATGCATTACGTCCGCTGGTTCGCAGGCTTATTGGGATGTCGCCTCCTGGTGGGTTGTCTGCCCCGCGCCCTTCTATGTTGGGAGAGATCGATACTAGTTGGAAGTGGCAGGGCGCGATGGATCATGTCTTACGTGATCACATTGAATCTGTTTACCCGCATATCGAAGGTTACCTTGATGAAGGCCTTGGATTCGAAGGGGTTTTGAAGGGTATTTCGGACTGGGAAGCGGAGTTGCCCGGAGGTGTGCAACGCGCTCGTGAAGAGCGTCGCCAGTGGTTGGTTGAAGAGGCGGAACGTCAGCGGAAATCAGAAGAATTTTGGGCCAGTCACCCGCAACTCACCGCGGGGCCTGAGGTATCCCCAGCGATGCAGCGGCTGTATGACCGGCAGGCTGAAGCGGTTCGTCGAGAGGCGCGTGGGGAGTTGGGTCTATTCTCGAACACGCCCGAAGACTACGACCAGATGATTGAACGCCAAGCCCGCTTAGAACATAAGCGAGAGTACTTGGCTAACCACCCGTGGGGGCCGGTTGGCGCATTTGGTGATGCGATGTTCAACCCAGCGTGGGACGGGACAGGCAACGCGAATGATTTACTGATGGCGATGGCCCCGTTTACCGCTGCAGCAAGCCGTGTTCCTGGCCAAAAAGCAACGTACGCGCCGCTACCTTTAGGACGCACGAACACAACGGGCCTACCGTTAGTAGAGTTCGCACAGGTTTCACCCCTGCACCCCACAGGAAGAAATGTCAACCCACTGCAATCACTGCCGAGGGTATCAAGTTCAAGTGTTGTGATAAATTCGACGCTCAAAGACTTTATGGTGGGGTCAAAGGTAAGCCAAAAACAGCTACGGCATATTAAGGGGCGCCAAGAATATCGAGGCGGAGGTTTTTTAGAAAGTATTACTGATGCCCAAAAAGTTTTGGATAATTTTCATGTGGGGGATGCAACTATCATTGGCAAGACAAGGCAAGGGTTTCCTGTTGTCAGGGTTTATAATGTAACAGGCACTAATGTAAATGTTGCCGCTGGCTTTCCTAATCAGCCCACAAATGTATTTATCATTAAGGGTACAGTGTCTCCGAGTGTAGTGCCAGCAAACCCTAATTGGGGAGGATAGTGACTGCGATGAGCCAGATAATGACTGAACGACAGTATTACGCTTTGTGCACTATCCAATCGCTGCTTGGTGTGATTTCCGCTAATTTTAGGTTTGTATCTGTTGCAGTTGACTCGGGAAAGGTTTTCATACGAATTGTTTTGAGAAATGAAGATGACGACGACTTAGAAGAAATCGAGGATTTCAAAACAGAGTTCGAGGCATTGTTATCTGAGCAAATCGATTATGTCGTATCTGTAGAAGTTTCAGATCGCCCGTTGGCTTGGCCAGATGAAAATTCGATTGTTGTTTTTAAGCAACGTGAATAGAACCGGTTAGAGTGCAATGCACGCACTGCTTCAATTAGGGCGTACGAACGCTGCGGGTCAGACGGCGGAGATCGAGCCTGCATCGGCCCGGTGACGATGACGTACAACGCTTGGAATCAGCGTGTGGGCAAGGAAAATAGTTCGGGTCTGACGAAGTTCATCCACGATGATTACAAGCTGTTGTTGGAGACGGATGGTGCAGACACGACGCGGAGCTACACGAACGGGACGGGCGCGGGCTCGGGGGTGGGCGGTGCGTATGGCGACCTGATCGAGGAGTACGACAGCGACAGCACCGCGTCGGCGTACCCCGCGTACGAGGGACCTAAAGGTGTCGGGGACCTAAAGGTGTCGGATACCATTAACTGCAAGAATCGTCCCTCACGCCCTACAAAGCGGGATATAACGGTATCCGACAGGCTCTGTTACAACCCTCCCGATGTTCGGCGCACGTAAGGCGGTTGCGCTCTCGGCCAGTTCTGTGTACATCCTGTCGGCGGGTGGCCGTGGCATCGTGTAACGATCCCACGGAACGAATCCTCTTGCATCCCCAGCTCTTTGACAAGTTAATAGTCTCCATGGCGCGGGGTCTGCGACCGACCCGGCCTACGGCGACCTGATCGCCCAGCACGACGACGACGATTATTACACCCCCGCCTACGACGCCCAGTTCAGCCCGACCGACCTGATCGACGACGCCGGCAGCTCATCCCAAAAATACCGCCACACCGCCTTCGGCCTGCCCGCGCCCGGCAGCACACCCTCGTGGTGTGACATGTCGGTCGATCAGTGGGACAACATGGATGAAGACGCCTGGGAGCAGATGCCCGTCTGCAGCGCCGGCCTGTTCGGCTTCGGCGGCCAGCGCGAATGATCGACACCCTATTCGATTGCTGAATAAATTTCTTGTTTCGGCAAGCGCATAGTTATACAATTGATTGACGGCTATTCATTATTGATCGGGGACAGATGACGATTGAAAGCAGTGCGAAGTTCGGCGATTCTGATGTTGATCGGTCTGGGCCCGGTGATTCGCCGGACTGGTTCAGCATGCCCTTGGAGATCGCGCCTTGCGACAACCTGACGCGCCGTATGTCTGGCATTGCGCATGCGGAAAGCCCGTTCGATGGCGATCGCCAGTACGAGCAGTTTTTTGAATCGTTGGCCCGTTCGCTGAACCGGACGTCGTCCCGCCATGTGTTGATCCGCCGTCGTGTTGGTGTGGGTGACCATGCGGTGCTGACGGCGTTTGCGCAGCGGATCGCAGGGGGCCGCTATCCGGGGTTGTCGGGCAGGCAGTTGATTACGGTTGATTGCCGGTTTATCCCTGCGGATGAGAGCCGGGAGCGGATGATCGCGATCGCCGGTGCCGTGGCCCAGCACCCGGGCTTGATCGTCTGTCTTGATGGTGTTCCTGCTTTACTGGAAGGGGGCCCGGAAGGCAATGTGAAGTTCATGCTGTCGCTGCTGCCCCGATTGGCATGCCAGGTGATCGGTACGCTCGCGCCGGACGAGTACGAATCCTATTTTGCCGGCCGGGAGGGCATCGACGAGTTCTTTTCTGTTCTCGAGTTGAGTGAGCCAGCTGTCGAGAGCGCGAAGCGGATCGTTGGCCACTACGCCTTGGGGCTTGAACACCAGTACGGCATCAAGATCGCGCCGGACGCTGTCGATCGTGCGGTTGTGCTGACCGATTCGTATGTCCCGAGCAAGCGCCTGCCGAGTAAGGCGATCGGCGTGCTGCGGGAGATCTGCGAAGATATCTCGTTCGACCGCGCCTATGCGGGAAGCGATCAGGCGTCGGCCACCGAAGCGGATGTGATCGAGAAGATCGCTCACATCAGCGGTGTCCCCGCGTCGACGCTGTCCGGGCTGGGCGATGGCGTGGATTACGCCGAGGCGCTGGGGATGAGTATTGTGGGCCAGGACCACGTCATCGAGGAGGTCGCGACCGAGTTGGGCCTTATCCGTGCGGGGCTGCTTGATCCGGGCAAGCCCGCTTCGGTGATGATGTTCATCGGGCAGACCGGGACGGGGAAGACGGAGCTGGCGAAAGTCATTGCCAAGCTGTATTCCGCTTCCAAGCGACTCAAGACATTCACGCTCGGCAACTATTCAGAGGCCCACAGTGTTTCTGGGATCATCGGTGTACCACCCGGTTATGTCGGGCACGATCACGGCGGGCGGCTGGTCAACGAACTGAACGCCGACCCCTACAGTGTTTTTCTGCTGGACGAGGCGGACAAAGCGCACCCCGACGTGATGCAGCCGTTCCTGAACTTGTTCGATCAGGGCTGGATTATCGATCAGCGAGGCAACAAGGCGTTCGCGGACCGCGCGATCTTTATCCTTACCACGAATATCGGGCAGCGGCAGATCGCGGATATGCACGGCAGGGGGCAGGCGTGGAGCGAGATTAATTCAAAGCTGCGCGAAACGCTCTCGATGATCCGCCATACTAAGTCGAACCGTCCGGTCTTTACCGCCGAGTTTCTCGCGCGGATCAAGCGTGTAATCGTGTTCAAGCCGCTTGATGCCGAGGCGATGCAGGGGATCGCGCGTTGCGTCATCGATGCTATCACGATCGATTGGCTGGAGAAGCGCCAGAAGCGTCTGGTGGTGGATACTGAGATTGTCGAGCGGATCGGGCAGATGGCCAGCGAACAGAACCAGAAATCAAAAGGCAAAGAGGGTGGGCGGATCGTACGTAAACTCTTCGCGGACTTAGTCGAGGCAAAGATCCAGCAGGCCATCAGTCGATCGCCTGCGGAGTATCAATCATGTAGCACAGTTATGGTATCATCGGACGAGCCGAATGATACGGTTAGTGGATTAGTTTGTGAAGTTGAATTCCATGGATAGCACGTGTCGGCAATCGTGATGGGTATCGACTTCATTGTCCCTTCGATGGGTCTGAAACCCTCGCCTTCAGGCGAAACCTTTAGGTTATGCCCTTGTGTTTGGGGAGTTTTGTTTTCCCGACAAAAAGTGTGGATGGGTTCGAGTATCCGTCAATTGTGTTCGAGTCGTGCCTTGGGCCATAAGCGGTACGGCTTTAGCCCGTAGCTCATGGCGGGAACCTACCGGCTTCAGCCGGTAGTGAGTTCAGTTGTCTGGTTCAGATAGAGCCGGGCTAGAGTGCAGCGAGTAACAAACTGAGTTGTATCGGCTCTGTTTTTGTTCATTGACAAGGTCGTGATATTGATGCTCACAATGATGACTTAAGGTGAGCATGCCATCATGAGTTGTGGGAAATACTCTTGTGAAGCATCCGAGCCTAGGCATCATACTTAGCTACCCCCGGTCGGGCAATCATCTCTTGCGTTTCCTGATCGAGTTCGCAACGGGCAAGCCAACTTGCGGGTGCTTGGGAAATCCCAATGATGTCGCGTTATGCGAGAATGAGTATCCCGCTGAGAAGCGACCACTAGCGCATGTGACCGGTTATCCTGACTACTATAAACATTATTGGATGTGGGAGATTGAAGAGAATCAAAGGCTCAGGCGGTTAGGCCCACCGAGCTGCTTGATGGTAATAGTTCGCAACCCGATTGAATGTATCGCGCGCCACATCGGCACTGAATGGGATGAGCCGTTAGTCTTGGATCATGCTCTTCTTTGGCTAAGTTTGATTCAGTACTATCACGCGTTCAATCGCCCGAAACACATGTTTCTGTATGAACGCTTGATCGATCCCGATCAACGCGATGGTGAAGTGGCCGGGATACTGCAATTTGTCAATGCCGATACGAATTACGCTTCCAGATTAATGGAGAATCTGGGCTCGCTCTTCGAGATATGTCGCCGTGGCACGAAGCGAGGGTGGGATGGGGCGATTAGTCAAGATCAGTCCATATTTCATAGTCAACGAATTTCTGATCCTTACTCTTTTAAGACAATCGTTGGCCGTGTGATCGGAGATGTTTGGCGTGGACTTCATACCCCGCCGGTGACTGAATGATGGTGCGGCGAGTATCCGCTGAGATAAGATATGATCATATTGATGGATGGAAAGTACTTCTTGACATCAATCTAGAGTATATGTATTTGAGTTTTGCCATAGAGATTGGATGTGCGTCAATAGATATCTCTGAATATCCAAGAAGAAAGAATGCACTAAACACGCACCGAATCAGTAGAGAGTGCTTGTGTGATGAAGCTACGAAGGATTGATCCTTGGTACGGCATCATTTGATCTTGATGGAGCCAAGGTTCATTGATCAACTTGCTGAGTTTCTGGCTGTCTTGGTCTACCTGCATCACATGTTCACTCATCGCTTCGGTATCGTCGCCGTAACGCGTTAGATCGATGAAACTGTTTGTATTGAAGTCTTCCGCCACACGGTGATCCCCCCAATAAAGCGGGATACAACCTGCAGCCATGGCGTCAACCAGTTTTTCTGTTACGTATCCTTCGTTGCCCCGTGTCGATGTGTTCTCGAAGCACACCGCGAACCGGTACTGCTGCAGGAACGCGATCTTGCGCTTGGTGTCACCCGGCGCTCCAATTTCATGCCCGGGCATGTTGTTAAGCGCGCGCCCTGGGCAGTCTACATGGCGATGCCGCGATAGCATTTGCACAAAACGGTTCCTTACGCTCGCGGATTGGTTGGAAGCGATGAACGCGCAGAATCGCCGCCGTTCGAGAGCAGAAAGGGTTTTCGGCTCGGCGTTGGCGTCGGTATCGTCCCGCAGGAGGCTTGCCATGCCGAGTCCAACGCGGTTCAGGTGCGGGATGTAGAGTGGCCACCGAAGGTGTCTCGGATCATCGATATCGCGGTGGAAGCTGATGCAGCGGTCAAAGAAGTGGAGCGGAGGCTTGGTGTTCTCATGGGTCAAAAAAACGTGCGTCGCATTTTCCCAGCGATTACGTGCTTGCAAGAGATCCTTTGTAAGGACGCTTGTCCAAACTAGCTCTGGTTCATCACTTAGCACAAACTGGTAATCGGTCAGCAATTCTGGGAAGCAAGCGCAAAACTCACGTAGATTGAATTCGGAACAGAAACCGTGGAACTGTGTCTTGATGACCCGTCGATTATCCCCGGCGGCTGGCGTGGCCGGTTGCTGGTGCTCGGCGCGACCTGCGTGATCGGGCGTGGGGGCGTCATCCTCGGTAGCACCGAAGTGCTCAAAGTAGTCGCTGCGGAGGGGGCGTGCGTAGTGCAGAAAACGGCTCGTGTTCGGGTGCCACTGATGTAGGAAGTGAACTGCCGGTTCGCGGACGGTAGGACTCAGTTTTCGGATCTTCTCGAAGAACAGGTCATCCTCGCCGCCCCAACTTTTAAACGGGTCAACACCCCCTGCACGGTCGAAGACGTCTCGATGGATGAACGCGTTGCCGAAGCCTGCCAGCTCTAGCTGTTCGTGGGCACCGGTCCGATCGAGATGGATTGGAATGGGGAAGCTGGCTTTCCCGGATTCAATCGCATGCAAGCCATCGGCCAGTAGTTGTTCCGAGACGAGCATGTCTGCGTCAAGGAGGAGCAGGTTGGCGCAGCTCGCGTTCTGCGCGGCGCGGTTCAATCCCAGCCCCCTGGAGAACGGCCCGCCGAGCTCAAGGACTTGGATCGAGAGAAGCGGGCCGGCCTTTTCGATCCACTCGGTGATCGGCCAGTCGGTGGATTGAAAGTCTGCGACGACAAGCTCGATTGGCCCGAGATGAGCCGCGGCAGCATTCAGCGATCGTACGCAGTTGGGGAATAGCCTCAGCTCTTGGTCGTCGTATAAGATTTTTGAGCGGTTCTTGATGCTGACACAGACGGAGAGTACGGGGTGCAAATTGGGGTCGGCGGGATCGATTTCACGCCCAAATTTCGCGATACGGAGAAGCGGGTTTTCGTCGTGGTTCGCGGCATCGGGGGTGGGTGTGTGCTCTGTTTTTGGTTTGGCGCCTTCCTGCGAACGGGCGCACTCCCGAAGCAACGCCTCGGTTGGCTTGTGCCCCGGGCGCATTCGGAGCGCGCGCCTGAGCTGTACGTTCGCTTGTTCGAGATCACCGAGATGCTTAAAACCGACACCGAGGTTGTACACGTGCGAGGGGTTCTGAGGCTCGAGCGAACGTAATCTGTTCAGGATCCCGATCGAGGTCTCCCACTGTTCGGTGTTAAATAGGAACTCGCCGTACTCATTGAGAGCGATGCAGTTGTCGCCGAGGTTTGACAGCGCGTACTCGTAGTCTCTATTGGCTTCCACCACATTGCCCCGCATCCCGAACCACTGGGCCCGGCAGAGTCGGGCAAATCCCGCCGCCCGGGCATCCGTGCCAAACTCCACACTGAAGTCGGCCAGGGGTTCGGCCCATCGAAACTGCTTGCAGATTCTGATGATGGCTGCCCACGCGTCTTGATCATCGGGGACATCTCGCAGGCAGGCGTGCAAGGCCCCGACCGCTTCTTTGTGCTGCCCGAGTTCTTCGTGGCATACGGCAAGGTTTGCGAGTGTTTTGCGCCCCCGAATGGCGGGATCGAAGCTTGCGAAGTAACGGTTGTCGCCCGCCTTGAGGACCTTCTGGAACGTATTGATGGCATGTTGCCAGTTACGTTCTCGCATCAGGAGCCGACCGAGCTTGAACGGGATCTCGATGTCGTCGGGGTACCGCCCACAGCCTTCCCATGCCACGCGTTTTGCTTCATGCGGCAGGCCCAGCCGTTCGAGGGCTTCGATCAGCAGCGCATAAGCTTTACGTAGATGTGATTCATCTGTATCGCTTTGATTGACGCATGCTTCGAGATAAGTCTTTGCTTCCTCATAATCGTTTTGGTGAAGCAGGGTCATACCTAAGTTAAACATCACAAAAGGATGTTTGGGCCGTTCTTGAATATCCTGACGCAGGATACGTAGATCTCGCTCAAGTTTGCGGCGGGTGCCTTCAGGGCTGTGATCTGCCCCTGCATGGATGACATGGCAATCTGTCCAAACGACCCGACCACCAGCACGCCGAATTGCAGGCAATATCTGCTCGTGGATACGGCCCTCAAATCGCAAATTGGGGTTGTTTCGGAAGACCTTGACGTGGTCAACGACCGTCATTGCGGAATCATGTGTACTCGCTTGTTTTCCAGCAGCATCAGTATAGTCCTCTGCATCTACGTTACTTAGTCGCCCTTGGGATCCAGGGTCTTGATTGGATGGGCAATGGACTTGCATGATTAGGCCCATTACGTCATCGGGATAACCTTGCTGCAGAGCCTCGCGTAATTGTCGGCCGCTGCCTTCCGGCAAGATATCGTCAGTATCCATCCAGAATAGCCACTGGGCGGAAGCGTAATCAAGCGATTTATTTCGCGCTGAGGCAAAGTCATCGCACCATTCAAATCTCTCAAGACGGGCACCAAATTCTGAAGCGATTTCTGGGGTGCGGTCAGTCGATCCGGTATCAATAACAACGATTTCGTCGACCCATGGGCGAGCAGACGCAAGTGCGTCATAAATCGTATCTTCGTTGTCACGTGCAATCATGCACAGCGATACAAGCGGCAAGCCCTCTCTATGCCTAGCAGTGTTGATCTTTTCTTCAAGTTGATCATTATTAACACATGACTCGTTCATATTATGTGTGTCCCAGTGAAATTTTCTTCTACATATTTTGATATCTTACTAAATCCATACTGTAAGCTACAGCACTTATTTTGAGAACACCGTGCAGTGTATCGGTAGCTGTTAACATAATCGAATATGATACGCCAGTCTAGTAATACACTTATAACATCGTATTGTGGAGATATAGGTGATTGTTGTGTGCCACTTGCGTTTCGCGAAGAACATGCACACGTCCGGGACCATATGCAAGATCCTATCCAACCAGGCCGGGGTCCGAACAGGGGCTGAAATCCTCCTGACTGAAACCATTGCTCGTTTGAGGCGACGCAGAATCCGACGCACTCTCTGCAGCCATGAATAATTATGAAGGCTTTCGTTTAATGACGGCGTTCCGAATAGCCATGATGTCGGTAAGCCTAAGTTTCAATCCACGCCCCCGTGAGGGGGCGACATCACGTTTGCGATCCGGGATTGCATTTTGACGTTTCAATCCACGCCCCCGTGAGGGGGCGACCTTGGCCAAAACCAGCCGCGCGAGCACCTGCCAGTTTCAATCCACGCCCCCGTGAGGGGCAACGTCCGCTACCTGCTAATCGACGTCACTACTGGTTCAATCGCCCCGTGCAGAGGCACGAACGCCATTGCCTCGACGGCGGTGTCCACGTTTCAATCCACGCCCCGTGAGGGCCAGCACCTACCACTCCATTTGCGACGGTTGGTTGGTTCAATCCACGCCCCCGTGAGGGGGCACGTCGAGTCGCACTGAGCCGAGCGAGCAGTTCCTGTTTCAATCACGCCCCCGTGAGGGGGGCACCGTACAGATCCGCGACGCAAACAGGAGAGCGTTTCAATCCACGCCCCGTGAGGGGGGCGACTGGGCGGTGCACGGCGACGGGCGAGCGCTGCTGTTTCAATCCACGCCCCCGTGAGGGGGCGACTCCATCCTCTCCAGCCGTTACCTCTGCGCCGGCTGGTTTCAATCCACGCCCCCGTGAGGGGGCGACGCGGGGGCGGTGTGCTTTGCGTGTTTATCAGCGGTTTCAATCCACGCCCCCGTGAGGGGGCGACCCAAGGCGACCGCGTTCTACAAGAAGAACCGCAAGTTTCAATCCACGCCCCCGTGAGGGGGCGACTTGACCGCCCCGAGACCTTCGCGGCCGAGTACCAGTTTCAATCCACGCCCCCGTGAGGGGGCGACACGCAACACCACACGGAGACGACACGATGCGATTGTTTCAATCCACGCCCCCGTGAGGGGGCGACGTGGTTTTTGATGATGATTGTCAGGTGGACAATGCGTTTCAATCCACGCCCCCGTGAGGGGGCGACCCATGCTTGCGTAACTCGCTAACCACGAACCGCGAGTTTCAATCCACGCCCCCGTGAGGGGGCGACTATTGAGGGCTTGGTGAAGTTCTATACGCGATTGGTTTCAATCCACGCCCCCGTGAGGGGGCGACAGCCCGACCGCGGGCGAGTTCCGCCGGCGGATGCGTGTTTCAATCCACGCCCCCGTGAGGGGGCGACCAGCTTGAACCATGCCGCGTTGGGCAGGTGTTCGCAGTTTCAATCCACGCCCCGAGGCGTGACGGTCGACCGAGCGTTCACGGCCAAGGTCGAGATGCTTCAATCCACCCCGTGAGGGGCGAGCCGGGCTTGTTCGGGTACCTTGAGCGAGGATCCAGTTTCAATCGACTCCCGTGCGGGGCGACCGCGCCGGCTTTTGCCGGTTCCTCGCAGGTTTCAATCCAGACGGTGAGGGGGTGACCCCATTCCATCAATGCCTCGGTGATGCGAGGGTTTCAATCACGCCCCCGTGAGGGGCGCCTGATCTCGACGGGGGGTTGGCTGGCGAATGCTTCAATCCACCGCCCCCTTAGGGCGAAGTGCTGTCATAAAGCCGCATGGGAGGATGTTTCAATCACGCCCCCGTGAGGGGGCGAATTGATTAACGTGTTTCGGTTGTTGCTTTGCAAAGTTTCAATCCACGCCCCCGTGAGGGGGCGACTTGGACTGCGACACGGACGCAGCCACACGTTTCAATCGCCCCGAGGGGGCGACACGACATGCGACATGAGCGGAGACGACCCGCGGTTCAACGCCCCCCGTGAGGGGGCGACGGCCGATTTGGTGGTTTTTCGCCGCGTTCAATCCACGCCCCCGTGAGGGGGCGACGACAACGCAAACCGCGACTGCGTCTCGACCAAGGTTTCAATCCACGCCCCCGTGAGGGGGCGACATGATCGACATGGGCGACACGATCGAGCAGGCGAGTTTCAATCCACGCCCCCGTGAGGGGGCGACAGGGCTCGCCGCCGACGTAGACTAGGACGACGTTGTTTCAATCCACGCCCCCGTGAGGGGGCGACGCGAGCTATTCAGCGCCGCGATCCGATACGCGATGTTTCAATCCACGCCCCCGTGAGGGGGCGACCCGGGCAAAGGTGAAAACGTTTCATGGTCGTTCAGTTTCAATCCACGCCCCCGTGAGGGGGCGACATGACGGACTGCGCATTATTTCCGCCCACGACCTGTTTCAATCCACGCCCCCGTGAGGGGGCGACGGCTCGATTATAGCTTGCGTCAATTGCATCACCTATATGCGTCGTTCCGCGAAACTTAGTGGCTGGGGCGCGTTTCGTTCGCAGGCATAGTCGTGCGATTGCATATTGTCCTGCCAGATATGCTGTTAGGGCGACCGCGAAACTCAGCAGCTTTGCATGCGCGCTGGAGTTTCGCGGAGGCTTTCATATCATTCTGATAAGACGTGAATGATTTAGATTATCAACGGCCCATCGAAATCTGTTGATGGCTTGGCACCGACATGCTCGACGCGGCGATTCCAGTTCTTGCCCAGGAAATAATAGCGCAGGCTGTCTTGCTGAGGGTCGATGATTGATTCGAGTTTGTGTTTGAGTTCGGCCCACTGTGCGGGATCGATCTGGCACTCAAACACGGAGTTCTGTACTCGTTGGCCGTAGTCGAGGCAGGCCTTGGCGGCTTGGCGCAGTCGCTTGGGACCGTTGGGGCTGGCGGTGGAGACGTCGTAGGTGATCAGCACGAGCATGGGATTATCGCCAGATGAACTCGGGATAGAGGTCGTGGTCACCTCGGAGGTGTCGGCATAGCAGCCGAGCCTGGAGGTGGGGGATGAGCCCAATTGTCACGGTCTCGTTGAGGAAGGGGTGCAGGAGCTCGTCTTTCTTGCGGTCCTGATAGGCGGCCAAGACGGCTTTGCGTGTCGCGTCTGACATCGTGACCCCGCCGGTTTCAGTGGCCTTGAATCCATCGGGCTTGATCTGCTGGCGGTTGATCAGGCTGAGCGCTAGGCGGTCGGCTAGAACCGGGCGGAGCGCTTCCATGAGGTCCAGGGCGAGCGAGGGTCGGCCGGGGCGATCGCGGTGGAGGAATCCTACGGCGGCGTCGAGCCCGGCCGCCTCGCAGCCGGAGCGGACGTCGTGGGCCAGCAGGGTGTAGAGGAACGAGAGCAGGGCGTTGATCGGGTCCATTGGCGGTCGGCGGGAGCGCTGGGTGAATCGGAACGCATCGTGCTCACGGGTGAAAAGGTGGTTGAAGGCGCTGAAATAAAGGTTCGCGGCGTCGCCTTCGATTCCGCGGAGTTGGTCGAGCGAAACGGCCCGCATGGTGCGGTCGGGTTCGGGGGCCAGACGTTCGGCGGTGGCCCTGAGCTGCTGGGCGGCGGCGGCGAGTTTGCTATCGCGTGCGCCGCGGAGCAGGACGGTTCGGAGGTTGGCGATCTTGGCCGCGATCATCGGGCGGGCGAGTTCCAGTGCCTTTTGCTGGTCGTCGGCTCGCCGGTATTGCTCGCGGCGCAGCAGGACGTTGCCGGGGGTGAAGCCGACGACGGCGGCGAGGAATCGGCCGCGCTCGGTCATCATCGAGACGGTGACTCCCGCCTCGGCGCAGGCCCCGAGCAGGAACGGGCTGGCCGACACCCGGCCGAACAGGACGACGCCGTCGAGCTGGTTTAGAGGCACGCGCAGGGCCGTTTTCTTCTCGATCGAGACGGCGACGGCCTCGCCGTCCTTTCGGAGGTATGCGCCCTGGGTCGTCACGAAAAGCGTGTTGAGGTGGCGTTTCATCGCTCGTCCCCGGCGGCGTGGAGGAGGCGATCGAAGGTGCGGGCGGCGGACCTGCGCGGGCCGAGCACTTCTGGCATGCACAGCGTGCGGAGCGAGCAGTGGTCGCACTTGCGTTTTCCATAGACCGCCGGAGGTGTCGTGCCATCGTCGATCATTGTGTGCAGGCGCTCGATGCAGTCGGTTGTTGTCCTGCGCAGGGTTGCATCGAACGCGATTGTTTTGCGTCGGCGGGTCTTGCCGTAGAACAGGCAGCCGGTGGCGATGGCTCCGCCGTGTTCGTCGCCGGCCAGGCCGAGCATCTCTTCGAGGCAGAGGGCCTGGGCGCAGAGTTGGACCGCGTCTGCGTCGTGGGCCTTGGGTCGGCCGCGCTTGTACTCGATCGGTACGGGTGGGCCGGCGGTGCTGCCGTCTTCGTCAAGCGGGAACTCGACGACATCGGCGTACCCGGCCAGCCCCCAGCGCAACGACCGCAGCGCCAGGCCGCGGGCGATGCGCACGCCGGGGCGGGACTCGTCCCGTGATGCGTCGTGGGCCTTGTCGTGCAGCAGCCTGCCCTCGACCGTCAGGCGGTTCTCGGCCCAGAGCCGCTCGTTGTGGATCAGCGCGCACTGGCGCGGGCAGTAGATCAGGTGCTGCAGCGCGCTGATCGGCAGCAGGTCGGACTCGGCGAAATGCTTTGGCAAGCCAGCCCCCGTTGGTTACGGCTCGACCCATCGCTCGATCGTGACGCCCTCGGGCAGGTTGGTATCGTCCACCGCGACCGTGTAGTCGTCAAAGGATCGTGGCGGGGGTGGTGTCTCGCCTTTGTCGGCGGCGTGGGACCGTGTCACGGCGACGCGTTTGAAGAGCTGGTCCGCGCGGGCGTTGCCGAGCTTGCTGTCGTGCTTGAAGGCGACGCAGAGTCGCGGGGCCATGTTGCCGCGGGCGGCGGACCTGTCGTGCTCGAACATCTGGTCGAGGGCGCGCTTGAACAGGTCGAGGTCATCATCGGAAAACCCGGTTCCGGTGTCGCCGTTGGCGAGGTTGGCGTTAATGTAGCCGTGCACGCGGTAGAGGGCGTAGGGGACGGTGAACTTTCGGCCCATGGTGCGGTTGTCGCCGGACTGGGCCTCGGCTTCCTTCACGGTGGTGACGGCGCAGCGGGTGACGGCGTGCTCGGCGGAGAAGATGGGGTCGATGCTGCGGGCGATGCCGAACTGGATCGGGCCACGGACCTGGCCGGCGTTGATGTCGGTGCTCATCACGGCACCGAAGCCGCGGATGTCGAAGAAGTTCTGGCACATCCACTGGGTGATCTTGCTTGCGTCCTCGGCCTTCGTGGGCATCTTTCGCTTCTCGGGCTTGAGCTTGTGTGCCTCGTAGGCCCGCTGGTGCTGGTTGTTGAGGACGGCCTTCTCCTTGACGTAGATCTCGAAGGGCGGCTTCTCCTCGTGGACGAGCCCGACGTAGTTGCGGACCTTGCGTTTGAGGCAGACATCGGTGACCAAGCCCTGGCCGGTCTCGGGGTCGAGGCGCGGCAGGTTACCCGCGTCCGGGTCGCCGTTGGGGTTGCCGTCGGTGATGTCGAAGAGGTAGACGAAGTCGTAGCGGTGCTGGATGGGCTCGGGCATGGTTAGTTGTCCTCGGAATCGGGGGTGTTGTCGGGTGGGGTTTCTTTTTTGGTGTAGAAGTCCTGAGTCTGGTGGTAATAGCCGATGGCGAAAAGCCCCTGGTCGGGCAGCGGGAGCCGTGTGGGAAAGTGCTGCAGGCCCCGGCTGATCTCTCCGATCAGCCGTTCACGATTGATCGCCATGCCCGGCTTTTCACGGCGCAGTTTGTTGAGGTGGTGCTGGTTGAGCTTGAACAGCCTGGGGAATACCAGCCCGGGTGTTGTTGAGGCCACTGCAAGGTAGCTGTCGCGGATGGTGCGGTTCAGACCCGGCAGTGCGTCGCCTTGTGTTTTCTCATAAGCGGCGAAGAGCCGGCCCATGAGGTACGCCGGATCGGTGCGGTTGGGGTCGAGGGACACGGGGACCTCCCGGGAATAGTTGCGGATCAGCCAGGCCTTGAGCCCGGCGGCGCGGGGGTGATTGATGGTGCGGTCAGCGACGATCCGCCGGAGGACCGCGGTTGAGAATGCGAGCGGGTAGTCGTTGCCCGAGAGGATCGACCGGGTGAACTCACCGGCGAGCTGCGGCGGGATGTCCTTGGCCTCTCGTGCCGTTTGCAACAACAATTGACGCAGGTTTGGGCTTTGCTCGCCGTCACGTGCGCCGGTCATCGCCAATGCATTGACATGACTGTCCAGTTGCTCGGCCAACTGCTTCACCGTACGACTGATCCAGAACCGCACGCTGATGCGCGCGGCGTTGGGCGACAGGCCCAGGATGTGGAAGGGCGCGTCGGCGTGTTCGAGCCGGGCGGCGGCGGGGTCGGCCTTGCCCTGGCGGTAGCGGCTGAGGAAGTCTTGTAGGGCCGAGCGGGTTCGGCCGTCATCGGCGGCGGGGGGTTTGTCCTCGCGGTAGACCCCGAAGGCCTCGGCGAGGGCGTCGGCGGGGTCAGGGTCGTTCTCTGTGTTGTTGTCGTCTGGCCTCTCGGTCCAGAAGACGACGGTCGTGTCGCCGAGCTGGACGCGGTGGTTTCGATCGGCGGTGAGCTCATTGAGCGCCGTGGTGTATTCGAAGGCCTGTTTGGGGGTCAGTGGTGCATTAGCGTTGGATTTCAGGCCGTACGAATCGAACGCGGGAAGATTGAACGAAATGATCGATGCGCCGGTTGTATTCGCGCCGGTTACCCGAGTGATGGTCGGATGCGTGAGACAGGCGTCGACACGTTCGTTTGTGAGCAGACTCACAGACGGGATGGTTTCCACCTCATCTTCGTACCGTGCTCGCCACAACGCCCGCAAACCCGGACTGTCATGGACATACTGCTCTTCACCCCTGATCCGGAATACGGCTTGTTCGCCGAGTAGCTCTTCGCTTAAGCTCAAGCCCTCGAAATAGGTGGGGTCCCAACCTTCCAAAAACGTGCAGATTGCGCTCAACCCGCGGTCGTCAACCTGATCCGCCATCATCCTGTGTAGTTCAAGAAACAACTCACGCCGTTTAACAAGCTTCGTCGGTTTGGTCTTGCCATCGTGACCGAAGATGTAACCGGTATTATCCCAAAGGAAGTTTGCCCAGTCTCCGGACGTCCGGGTTTTGAGATAGGGTAGCTCGAGCCGCAGCGGCTCGATTCGCCCGTCGTTGTCGCGTCTGAGGTCTTCGACACGATGTAGCGATCCGTTTGGTTCAAGAACAATACACAGCGCGATGCGTTGTTGTCGAAAAGGGAAAGGGGCAATGTCGCCCCGCTTTTCCAGCCGATCGTAGTGCCTTACCAGCGATTCAAGGATCATGCGACGCCCCCCTGCTCGGCGACCTGGCGCTGCACGTCGATGATGCCGTCGGTCATCGTGGCGCGGAAGAACATCGGCTCAGCGGATAAGGGCTCGCCGGTGTGGGCGCTGCGGATCGGGCCCTTCTTGTCCTTGCGGTAGGCGATGTCGTAGAGCATGTAGCCCAGGTCGCGCTCGCCGAGCAGCGTGGCGTCGGGCGTGGGCTGCGCGTCGCCGTCCTCGATCAGTTCGAAGTCGGCGGGGAACTCCCGGCAGCCGAGGTAGGGGCGGTGGTAGCACTGGCCCTTGCGCGCCCGGCGGTTGAATTGATCCAGGTGCTTGCCGGCGTTGTCCTCGCCAGAGACGATCTCGAAGCCGGCCTCGATGACGTACGCGACGTCGCGCAACAGCGTCGCGGCCCGCTGCTGGCGGTCGTCTTCTATATAGATGCCCAAGCCGCCGCTGCCGGACTTCATCGCCGACTTTGCCGTCGCGGCTGAGGCTCGGCCGCCGACCTCGTTACGCCGCAGCGAGGTGAACACGATTGGCTTGAGCACCTGCAGCCGGTGGATGACCCAGCGGATCTCGGGCTTCCAGTAGATCGCTTCGAGGATGCCCCGCGCCGCCGAGGGCGTGATCACGTCGTAGCTGACCCGTTCGACTTTCATCTCCGGCCGGGTGAAGCAGGCCAGGTCGCCCCAGATTTTGAGTTGGATGCCCATCGGAATCCCCGTGGATGAAGCGAAAGGTGGACAACATCCGTGTGATAACCAAACGCATCTAGATTGTCAACGTCTTTCCATCCCACCCTTCCAACTCCATCCGCAGCCCGAACTGATCGTCGTAGCCGCGGCGGTTGGTCAGGGCCCAGAACCTTACCCGGCCGTCGATGTCCGGGAAGCAGGGCGTCACCAGCGTGTTCTCCTTGAGCATCATGAGTTGCTTCTCGTACACCGACACGCTGTATCGCTGGGCCCTGCGCAGCACCTGCCAGTCCGGCTCGTCGTCTCTGAGCAGGTGATCGACGATGGCTTGGCCGGCTTGGCCGAAGGGCACGACGACGGGCGTGGTGTGCTGGTCGATCCATTTGAAGTCGCGGTCGGCGTCGCGGAAACGGTGGTTCATCTGCGGCTGGAAGCAGCCCATCACGTCCTTGACGTCCCAGGGCTTGAGGCCCTCATGCTTGCGTTTCCAGTAGACCAGGCCGAAGTATCTGTTGATCGCTTCCAGCGCGAGCGGGTCGGGGTGGTCGGGCATCAGCTCGTTGGCCGCAGCTACCTGCGGGCGCATCGATAGGGCGGGCTGGTGGTCGCTATTGAACACGTAGACCCGACCATTGTTGTGCCAGCCCTCGCGGTTGCATCGGCCTGCGGCCTGGGCGACCGAGTCGAAGCCAGCGAGCGCACGGTAGACGGTGGGGAAATCGACATCGACTCCCGCCTCGATGACCTGCGTGCTCACGATCCGGCAGGGCTTTTTGTCCTTTAACGCCTCGCGAATCAGCGCGACGCGTTGGCTGCGGTGCTCGGGGCACATCGCGGCGCTCAGGTGCAGGGCCTCGACGCCGAGTGCTTCGAGCAGTGCACACAGCGCCGCGGCGTGTCTGCGGGTGTTGACGATGCACAGCACCTGCTCGTGGTCGGCGAGCCGGCGGGCGAGCACTTCATCTTCAATCTTGCCGAGATGCTGGACCTCGACACGGCGCATCGCGTTGTAGAGCGCCGGCGGGTCCGGGATGATCTCGTGGACGGGCTCAAGTCCAATCGGGAACGTATCGCGCTTGGTGATCGCCGGCTGGGTCGCGGTGCAGAGCACCACGGTGCAGCGGTAGTTACGTACCAGCTCGTCGATGACCGCGAGTACCGGCTTAAGCAGCTGCGGGGGGACGGCATGGGCCTCGTCGAGGACGATCACGCTGCTGGCGATGCGGTGCAGCTTGCGGCAGGTCGAGCCGTGCGCGGAGAACAGCGACTCGAAGAGCTGGACGTTGGTGGTGACGATGATCGGCGCGTCCCAGTTCTCGGCGGCCATCTCTGTCCGGACGTCGCGGCTGTCGGGGTCGAGGGTGCTGTGTTGCTCGAGGACGATGTGGCCAACGGGGTCGTCAAAGACGTTGCGAAAAATCGCGGCGGTCTGCTCGATGATGCTGGTGAAGGGCAGGGCGTAGATGACGCGGCGCAGGCCGTGGCGCTCGGCGTGCCGCAGGGCGAAGGTTAGCGAGGCAAGGGTCTTGCCGCCGCCGGTCGGGACGGTGAGCGAATACACGCCCGGGTCAGAATTTGCCGACGCGATGCATGCGCTGAGTACCACAGCGCGGTGGCGGTCAACCGGCGCGGGCTTGTGCCGGCGGGGCTCGGCCAGCCCTTGCATGAACGCATCCAACTGTTCGCGCAGGCGGGTAATTGGGACCGGCCCGGGCCGATGTCTTGACTTGGCCTGGTCGCAGAATCGTTCCGTTTCAAGTCGATCCGCATCGACCAATGCGGAAAAGATCATTCGGGTCAGGAACGCGAGTTGAAAACCCAGCGTGCCAGAAGCTGTGCCAGGTGCTGGCGCGAAGCCGTCGGGGATCAGTTTGGACAGGTCGATTGTTGTCTGACAGGCGGCGTTCTCATCAAAGGGCTCGATGGTTCGGCAGGCGGGGTCCAGTCGTCGATGCAGCCCGCTATTGCTCCCGTCAGCCCAGTTTGCCAGACGGCCGTGGTGAGCTGCGATGGCGTATGCGAGCAGGTACCCGACGTCAGCGGTTTTGCCGTCGTGCGTGAACTGTGCGACCGCGTATCTGGCTCCCGCGGTGGAGTGATCGACTCGTCCTCTTGAGGCTTGCGAACCGCCCTCCGTATCGTCGTTTGCCGCTTCATCGGCCGACGCACCGAGTACACGCGATTGAAAGGCTACGCTGGCTTTGCCCAAATCGTGCCACCGCCCAGCGAGGTATGCAAGATGCGATGCGCCGAAGGCCTCACCAAAACACGCCGCCCGCTTTGCGACTGCGGTCAAGTGATCATCCAGTGTCTCCCAAGCACTGATGGGGTGGCCGGGTTTGCTATGTGCGTAGTACACCTATCTGTGCATTGTAAAGTAGTCTGATTCAATTGCGCATTGGGTATTGAGAGTTGGAGGGTGCGGTCTCGATGATGTTAAGATCCAGGGATGCTGCATGGGCAAATTGGTTATGCACCAAGACCTTGGTCATTCCGTCGGTCTTTTGCACAACAGCCCCTATTCAACGGCAAGATGTCATGTCTACAGGGGAGTTCTCGACGAGAGGCCTGTGGGCTAAGGTAGGAGGGTATATCCCTTTACATTTGATCAGCCGCGGAAAGGGCTATTGTTGAGTCGTTTCTCGTCGAGAAGAAGAGTTTCAAGGGGTTGAGTCGTTGGAAACTGTGCTACCGCATCAAATCAATCAGCGATCGATCTTTCTTGTCCTGATTTGGATCATCTATAGTTCGCCATTCCTGCCAGGTGTTGGAGAGAAAGCGCAGAGAGGTTGTGAATCGTCCAGACAATCGCCAGCCAGCTTCGCCATTGGCCTGTTTATTCAGGAAGCCAATGCGTTCGATCAGACCCAGCCGATTGAGTTTAGCCCGCGCACGTTGGAGAGTCCTTCTTGAGATGTCGTATTCACGCTCGACGTGAGCCATGTCGGGTAGAAGATGGTCGGCGGCTCGCAGTTCCAAGATGATGCAGGATGCTGCATATTGTTGGTTGTGGTTTCCTGGGAAGAGCAGTGCCATGAAATCAGTGATGTCGCGGATGGCCTGTACTCGTCGATGACGCAACTCAACTTTTGTCCACTCATTCACCCCGAGAACCTCCCTCTGTAGGCGTTTGAGTATCTGCTGACTGACTTGCTTTGTGCCGTTCCCGACTTGCTGCGATAGCCAGCTCACGCACTTCTGTACCCAGCGTCTGCTCGATCAGCAGGATCGTCTGAAATGCCGAAATATACATGTCCATCGTGCGCTGGAACCGCCAGCGGACCCCTTGCCGGGTCATGCGGAAGTTGGTCGCGATGTGGTCGCCGTAGTTCTGGCGGAGGATCAGGCGTTCGCCACGACGGATCACGCGGAGGTCGGCATGATCCACCAGGCGCTTGAGCGTGCTCAGGAACACGATGTCTGTTTCAGTGAGCTTCATGTCGTCTCACCCAGAGCGTGTTGAATCGTTCTTCGAGGATCAACAAACCCGCCTGCTCCAGGAACAGGCAAGCGATGAAGAGGCGGATACGTTCCAGCCGATCATTGGGTTCTTTGAACGGCGGCACTCTTAAGACGTCTCGTTCATCGCCTGGCTCGATGACGGCCAGCAGATGCCGCTCGTAGGCGGCAAGATCGAACGCTTCTCTGACCCAGGCGACCTGCTCGACACGAGCGCCACCGACCAAGGCATTGAGTGCGTCTGTCAGCCCGGGCATGTGGTCTAAGTCGATCGGTTCTTCAACGCCAATACATTGCGACCGTCTCCATGCCCGCGTGGCCTGGCGTTCGTTTGCTTCTCTTCGTTCGCGTTGTTTGCGCTCTCGGCTCTCGGCCATCTTCTGCCTGAAATACTCGGGGTCGTAAACAACCCCGTCATAAAGAAACCTTGAGGTGATCTCATCGCCACATTGCTTGCAGTGGTAGCGGCGAAGAGCGAGGGCCGGTTTCCCGTCGCAGGTGGGGCAGCGTTGGAATATTATGGTTGGATCACCAGCTTGCCCGCAGTCCTGACAACGGAAGCGGCCCTCACGGAGCATGATCAGTTTATGGTTCTGGCACGTTGGGCAAGCCATGCTGTGCAGCACCAGGCGGTAGAAGTAGTCGCGTGTCTCGTCTCGAAGCGTGCCGACTGCATGGACGAACGTCTCGACTGCAGATTGATACCGGCTGGTTGGCCGTGTCATCGATTCGGTCATGTGGAGGGTTGTCCAGGCCGCTGGTGTTTAGGCGTCCAGCGTCGGCGGCAGTCTTTGCACCGCCGGATCCGGCGGCGTCCCATGGTCGCTGTCTTGCGATGGCCCTTGCTGACCGATCGGGTCGATCGGCAGTAGGGGCACTTCGGTGGCCTGCCTCGCGGGCGGGTTGGTTGCGGATTGCCCTTTCTGGGCGGGTTTGGGGTCACGTGTCATCACCTCATTAGGTCACGGGGCCCGCTTCTATATAAAGGTTTCCGTTTGATGGAGCAGCAAGCAAAAGGGCGTTTCTGAGCTTCTATGGGTGTTTTGGCATGAATCGGCCTGAAACTGCCGCAAGCACTGTTTTATTTAGTCGATATATCCTAAAATAACGCAGCGTCTTGTTTTACCCTCAGGCCCAGCCATGCAGCGTGACCTCCAAGGACATTACGTGACCGTCTCGACCGTAGGCGAGAAGGCCCGGGCCTTCGTGCCCGCGCCGCTGCCCCCTGTGCCGGGGGTCGAGTGGTCGCCGCAACTCCGGGGGCGTTTTGATCAGGCCTTGATGATGCTGGGCAAGCTGGACAGTGTCTCAACCCTGCTGCCCGACACGTCTTTGTTCCTTTACATGTACATCCGCAAGGAGGCGGTGTTGTCTTCGATGATCGAGGGCACACAGTCTTCGCTGGCGGACCTGCTGCTGTTTGAACTCGATGAAGAGCCGGGCGTGCCGGTTGACGACACGCAGGAAGTCAGCAACTACGTTGCGGCGCTCAATCACGGGCTTACCCGGTTGGCCGAGGGGTTTCCGCTGTCGCTGCGGCTGCTCAAGGAGATCCACGGGGTCCTGCTCTCCAAGGGTCGCGGCAGCCAGCAGTCGCCTGGCGAGTTCCGAAGAAGCCAGAACTGGATCGGTGGCACACGGCCTGGCAACGCGGCGTTCGTACCACCGCCCGCGGATCAGGTGCCCAAGTGTATGGGCGACCTTGAATTGTTCCTTCACGATCAGCCCGAGCCGACGCCCGTCCTGCTCAAAGCAGCGCTCGCCCATGTCCAATTCGAAACGATCCACCCGTTCCTGGATGGCAACGGCCGGCTCGGCCGGCTGCTGATCACCTTGCTGCTGTGCGAGCAGGGGGTGCTGCGTCAGCCGATGCTGTATCTGAGCCTGTACTTCAAGACACACCGTCGTTATTACTACGAACTACTTAATCGGGTGCGGCACGATGGCGACTGGGAGGCTTGGCTGGACTTCTTTGCCGAGGCGGTTGTGGTCACGGCGACCCAGGCGGTTGACACCGCACAGAAGCTTGTCGTGTTATCCAAGCAAGATCAGGAGAAGATTGACGGCCTGGGCAGGGCGGCGGCCTCTTGTCTGAAGATACACCGCGCCATGATGGAGTACCCCATCGCGTCTTCCGGCAGGTTGTCGGAGAAAACCGATCTGACCCCGGCAACGGTGAATAAGTCGCTTCGGCATTTGGAGCAGTTGGGCATTGTCCGCGAGCTGACCTCAAAGAAGCGCAACCGTCTGTTCAGCTACACCGGCTACATCGACCTGCTCAGCCAAGGCACCGAGCCCCCCGATGCGTAGGGGGTGGTAGGGGGAGGGGTGAGTTAACAAGTCAATCTATATCTATCTCTGGTGTAGTCTCACTCACTGGACACCCTTTACTGAACAGTAGTAATGGCGAGATTCCAGTACCCCACCAGCTCAATTTCCGGTGACGTGTTAACTACGGGGGGAGCCCCCCGCAGGAAGCCTTCGGAAGTCCCCAAATAATTTGGGCAAACCAAGCAAGTATTGAGCTGGCGATGTCTCTACACGCCAGTGTTGGCACATCTATATATAGGAGTACGACCCCGGTAAACACGTTGCAAGCGTCAACGCGTGATCCCGATGGACATCCAAGCCTATCTCACCACACAACGCGACCGGCTGCGCGAGCAGTCCCGCGAGGTCAAAGACTACCGCGTCTTCGATTTTGCCTATGTACCTGCCGAGCCGATGATCCGGCCGGAAGCCCGGCCGGTCGTCGATGCGCTGCTTCGTTTTGACCTGACGGGGGTCCCTTCCAATCTACTCATCCTGGGCAGCCGAGGCTCGGGTAAGACGATCCTGATGAAACATATTTGCAGGGTTTTGCCGAGCCAAACGAATCTACAGATGCACTACGTCAACTGCCGGCACCACAACACCTCGCACCGTATTCTTTCACACCTGCTCGGCGGCCGATGTACCGGCCTTTCGCTAGGCGAGCTCTATGAACGCTTCGTTGCTGAACACAACAAAGGTCGGTTGTGCCTTGTCCTTGATGAGGTTGATCTGATGAGCCCGAAAGACAAACGCCGAGAGCTGCTCTATCTGTTGTCACGGTCGGATACGCCGGTGATGTTGATCCTGCTCTCGAACAACCACAAGGTCACCGATCAGCTTGATGCCGCGACGCGCTCCAGCCTCCAGCTCACTTCGATGCTCTTTCGTAACTACAACCCGGCCCAGATGGTTCAGATCCTGCAGGCCCGGGCAGAAGAAGGCCTGAAATCCTGGGACGCATCATCACTCAAACAGATCGCCGCCAAGACCGTGCGCCTCACCCACGCCGATGCCCGCGTTGCGATCAAAACCCTCTTCTACCTGACCCCTGGAATGTGCCCTGCCTCTGATAGCTTCTCTGGCCAAGACAATGACTCTACGGATCGCCTTCCGGGGGCAGGGGCCGAGATACTCAAGAATTCTCGAATATCCGGCGATTCTGGTGACCCGGCATCTGATATCCCGGCTCGTGTCGAACGGGCCTTTGAGTCTGCCCGCCGCGACATTGTTCTGGACATGATCAATGATCTGAGTGACCCGCTGCTGCTCATCCTGCGGGCGGTTGTGACGGGCAAGTCTCGGTTGGCCAAAGACACGTTTCACCGCTACTGCCGGTTCAGCAAGGAAGTCAGCGAGCCGCCGTTCAGCTATGTCCACTACTACGCGAGCCTGGCCTACCTGCAGAGCTGCGGGCTGGTCGCGTTGACCGCGACCAAGCTGGGCCGGGCCTACACCAACCGCGTCGAGCCGACGTTTGATGGGCAGGTTGTCGAGCCTATCGTGGCGCTGCGTTTCGGGTAAACCGCTTCATGAGCGCGGGTGACATCAAGGCGATACCTTTATAAACCCGCGTCACTTCCCACCCGCAACATCCTTCGAATCGACCGCGACACATCGCGCCAGGTGTTGACTGTTCCACCTGTTCGTTTCCGTATCGCCTCGATCGAAACCAAACCATTCAACCGGCCCGAGAAGCCTTGAATCGTCCCGATTCTTGATCTTCCGCAGGCCCTGACGCCGGGATCGGTCACGCCGTCCCGTTCTTTTCCAGCCACCGCAATCCCATCCTCATTCAGGACGGAATGCCACTTAGACCCATTTGAAGCCGACAGCATGTGCTGCGGCGGTGGGCCCTGTTTCTGGGTAGGTCATCACATAGACCTCCCGAATTTCCGGGGGTGACGCCATCCCATCGGGTGGGCATGGCGTCTTTCACCCCATGCACCGGAGGTATTCCTATGCAACATGACAACCCGACTACAATCCGAGCCACCGTGAACACACGCCTGCTGAGCAAAGCCCAGCGGTTGTTCACCGGCACACTGCAAGGCAGGATCATCGAGCTCCTGCAAAATGCCCGCCGTGCGGGCGCAACAGAAGTGGTCATCACGAACAAAGATGGCCTTATCACTGTTGCCGACAATGGCAAGGGCATCTCTGATTTCAGCGAACTTCTGGACCTCGGCGGTTCCGGCTGGAACCCCCGGAAGGATATTGAGTCCGAGGATTCTGATGCAGCTCAGTCCGATCTCGAACAGAGCGAAGACCCCGCGGGCGTCGGCCTCTTCTGCCTCGCCCCCCGGAAGCTGATCGTTCAATCGAATGGGTTCCAGGCAGTGATCGAAGATGGTGGTTGGCATGGCGATGCTGTTAAGGTTGTGACATGTCAAACGCTTTCGCAGGGCAGCACCTTTATCTTCGCCGACGAGCCGTGGTCACTTGACAGCGTCGAGCCCTTTGCGACGTATACCGGCATGCGGGTCATTGTCGATGGAAAACTTTGTCGCCAACTGAACTTCATCGAGGGGCGTTCCCGCGACTACCCAGAGCTGGGTGTTCGAGTTAAAGTCGTTCCGGTCGATCAACTCCCGCCCTTTTGTTATAGCGACGGCACCCGTCGCTTTTCCCGTGACCAGGTCTACGTCAACTTCTTCGGACAAGTGGTTTCACTGGACTACCAGCCCGTCGATCGACATCAGCTTGCGTACCTGGTTGAACTCACCGGTATGCCTACCGGTATCCGGCTTATGCTCCCCGCACGGACGCGATTGATCGAGAACCAGGCACTTGCCAGGCTCAAAGAAGTGATCGAATGGGAGGCCTACGACTACCTCCGACTCGCCGGGCACCACAAGCTGGCCTACAGCCAGTTCATGCGGGCGCGAGAACTGGGTATTGCACTACCTGAAGCGACGCCGGATTACGAGGTCGGCCTGCTGGGTGAGGATAGCTTTGGATTGTTCCCGGTCGAGGTTCATCAACCCGAGGGCATGGATCTGTCGCGTTGTTACCGGATGGATGCGAACCTGGATGACCAGGAGATGAGCCAGACGGCCAACGCCCATTTGTTGGCTGCTTTCAGTCCGGCCGAGTTGTTTTTTCTTCCCGTGACCATCCACGATCGGTACAACGGCTATGCATGGGCCGATCTTCCCAGGATCATCGGTGTCACAGTGGTGTCTGGCAAGGCGTTGTTTGAAGAGTGGGTCGGTTCCTACACCCTCAACTGCGTGGATTCGCTGCAGATTGAAGTCAAGACAACAGACGGCCGCAGCTTTCGTCACGCGGTACCGATGGCGGTTCGACCGGTTGAGACCTCCACGAACGATCAGGTTTGTCATGAAGAAGAACTCTATCTCACACCCGCTGCCCGAACACTCCGTGACGAAGAGGTCTGGTACCACATGGGCGGGTTCTGTGACGATGGCGATACCTGGGATACCCAGCTGTACGAGTTCGGCAAAGAACTCGCCGCATTCTGGGATCAGCTCGACGGCCCACTCGAATCCGTGCGACGTTGTTTTGTCGAGGCGACCTGGGAACTGCCCAAGGGGTGGCAGTCGGTTATGACGCTGGCCGACGGGACGATGGAGATCCGGATGGAGGATGGTAGGACACAGACGGTCAAGCCCCCGCAAGGAGGTGCGTCATGAAGCACGTCCGTGCCATCGTCACCGAGGTCGGTGCCCAGATCGACATCGAGCGTGTGATCATCAGCGAGTCGTCAGAGCAGGTGGAGCTTCTTGCCCGCGAGGCGATGCGTGAAGTGATTAAGTCGGATCTGGAGCAAGCGTATTGGCCAGAAGACTTCGAATCGGCCTTGGATAGTGGCTACTGGTGGACGGATTTTCCTTTGGAACAGTACTCCGTGCTGATCCTGACACCCCTGCAGGTTCGCCATTCCGATCCACCTGTGGTGCAGGTCCATATCGAGGGCGGTGCCGTGACTTCGGTGCAGGCACCGTCACCGATCCGGGTCCGCGTCGTTGATTACGACGTGCAGCACACCGACCCCCAGCGGATCGTTTCTGATTCTGAGGGCAGGCCTTGTGTGATCACGATTTGGGGAGAAGACGCCTCGTGAGTGCCGCTCGGCACATCGTCTTGACTTAGCCCGACCGCCTATACCGGCAGGGCATCAATTTCATCCTAAACGTTTTGAAAGGAGCATCCCATGCTATACGCGATCGATGCGCGTGGACCGCCCAGTGTCCCGACGCGTCAACAGATGTTTACGTCCATGACAACTGAATATGAATAGCGATTGAATGAACAAACTTTTCAAACACTCCAACAGCTCAAGGAGCTACACCATGCAGATTCTTTTCGTCAACAACAACGGCGGCGGCTTCGCGGATTTTTTGGACATCAACCACGGCACGAGCGTCGATCGGTTCTTTGCCCAGCAGTTGCCCGATAGCCTTCCCGGCGACTACCTCATCCGTGTGAACCGCCAGCCGGTTCCTCGAGACTATGTCCTGAGCCCCGGTGACCGAGTGTCCATCACCCCCACCAAGATCAGCGGCGCGTCCCGACACGCTGCCTGATCGCTTGACCCTTCTCAACATTACAAGGCCCTGCCTTTCGTCCGCCGGTGCTCCTCAAGGGAAACCCGGGGCGGGGGCAGGGCCTTTTTTGTTGCTTCACTTTTCCATTTACGGAGAACACCATGCCTTCTGAACATCAAGATGCGTGGCGGGTGATTACGCTCGTCCGCAACGGCCTGCAGCGACTGGCTGAGAACCGGCTGCGCAATCAGGCCGACAAGTACGCCTCGATCAACCCCATGCTCCAGCGGCTCTCAACTTTGAGCCGGGGCTACGACCATGCCTGCAGACGCCGATTTACCGGAGCCTGCAGGCGGCTGGAACCGCGGATTGCAGACCAGATCCGTCAGCTGACCCATGAGCTACAAGGACTCATGGCCGGGCGACATGCCCCGCAGGCATCTTTGATTCATCAACCGCCCACGGCACTACCGTCGCCCAGCTTCCTGCTGGCAGAGCTTGATCAGATTGAATCCGAGTTCGGCTCCTGGGAAGTCCTCAAGGGCGGCTCGTCGCTGTATGTCTCAACCGATCCGATCACGCTCGAAGGGATCCATCTCGATGCCTTCGAGATCGAGCTGCGTCTGGACGCTTTTGACCGTCTGGATATGGAACAGCCCCTCAGCATCCACGCGCTCGACCCAAACTGGGCCAGCGGTGCCGACGATGTCCCGCATCCGCATGTGCGTGATGAGCGGCTGTGCACTGGCGATGCAACAACGATCCTCACACAAGCTTTGCGTGAGGGGCGTCTTGCCGACTATCTGCTGATCGTCAGGCAGACGCTTACCACCTATAACCCCGACAGCCCGCACGTCGCGCTAGACGATTGGGACGGCATCCCGTGCCATGACTGTGGCTGCTCGATGACCGACGACAATCGTTCGGTCTGCGAGAGGTGCGACTACTCCTTCTGCGAGGACTGCTTTGGCTGCTGCCAGAGCTGTGCGCTGTACCTGTGTTACGGCTGCCTGACCAGCTGCCGTTTCTGTAAAGACGAGACCTGCCGTGAATGCATGAAGCCCTGCCCTGAGTGCGGGCAGGCGTGCTGCCCCGGCTGTTTTGAAGAAGAATTGTGTCCCGAATGTTTTGAAGCCCACCAACAGAAAGAATCCGACCATGACGACCAACCAAAACAAGAAATCGAAGAAACCCAAGACGATGAGAACACCTGTAGCCAGCCCTCGCCCCCGGAACTCTCGGAAACCCCAGCTACCCCGGAAGTTCCAGATACCCAAGAAGCTTCGGATATTGGGTTCGCAAGATACAACCAGACGTCGACGATCCAACCACTCGCTGTGGATGGAGGAGGGACTTGATGAACTACCGGTGGCTGACCAGTCCCTGCGCTTTACGCCTTATGCGTGGGCCAAGCTCGTGTATTTCTGTCATGCCGGCGACACGGAGATCGGTGGCTTCGGGCTCTCGGACCAGGACGACCCGCTTTTGGTCACCGACCTTCTGACGCTTAAGCAGACAACGACCTCGGTCAGCGTGGATTTCGATGACGAAGCGGTCGCTGACCTGTTCGAAGACCAGGTCGATCAGGGGCGTAAGCCCGAGCAGTTTGCCCGGATCTGGTGCCACACCCACCCCGGAAACAGTGCGTCGCCCAGCTCGGTCGATGAAGAAACCTTCGACAAGGCCTTCGGCAGCTGCGACTGGGCGGTCATGTTCATCCTGGCCAAGGGCGGGCAGACCTATGCCCGTCTGCGTTTCAACACCGGGCCGGGCGGTGAAATGCTCATGCGAGTCCACATCGACTACAGCCAGCCGTTTGAAAGTAGTGACCAGGAAGCATGGGCAGAAGATTTCATGCGGCACATCCACCCCGAGGCTGCTGAATTAACACGGGGTTTATGGCTCGACGATGACAACGACCCCTGGGACTCAACTTACGGGGCGATCGAGCCTGGGGATATTCCTGGGCCCGAGGCTCTCGATCTGGAGCAGTACGACCAGATCGAGGAACTTATGGCGGCGTACGGGATCGATGATCCTGATGAGCTTGAGGCCTTTCTCGAAATGCAATCCAACACGTCTTACGACGAGGTGATCGAATGACAACCCATGAACCAAACCACGACAGACAACGCAACGACCAATCTGCTGAAAACCCGTTTGCAGATGCACCGCTGATCTACAGCTACACGCGCAAGCAGGCGCTGGAAGACGGTGTGCTGGTGGACCTGACCGACTGGGCCAGCGAGACCGGCTTCCGAATCCCGGTGGCATGTACGCGTGCAGTTTGGGATGGCTATTTGCAGCCTCCCAAAGGCACCGAGCGGTTGGGTCAGTCGTTACGCGGCCGAACGCACGACATGCTTTGGATGCTCTATTTTGCGATTCGTAGGTCGGCCGGATCAAGCGATTTCCTGACCTTTGAGGTGATCTTCATCGATCGCCATCAACGCCAGGAAACCATGATGCTCAAAGCGATCTGCGGGCCGGGCGATGAGGCCGAGCCCGTGATGACCGTTATGCTGACTTATGAAGATTGATCGATAAGCGTCTGCCGGTACACTGGTAGCCGCATAAGCCCCCGGAAGCTCTCGGCCCCACCGCCACGGTGGGCCGGGAGTTTTTTTGTTGGGTATACACGGTTCCCTAAGCAACTTCCGGCGGAAACACTCACCCCTAGATGAAAGGAGATCCCATATGGGCGCTGATTTGATTGGTTACTTTGCTGTCGGACCCCGCCAACTCGATCCCGCCAAACGTCAAGCGGCGATCAACGAGGCGGACCGACGCCTACGCTGGCTGCGTGAGGCCAGCAGCTTTCTGAGTGAACCTGCTCAAGCGGATGTCACACAACTGCGTGACATCTTGCAGCGTTCGCCCTACCTTGATCCAGACACGGACCTGCAGTCGCTCGACCGTGTCGATCGTGAGCAGCTGATTTTTGATATCGAGCATCTCTGTAGCATCATCGACGACCTTGAGGCCATGACCGGGCTGCAGGCCGTCAACCGTTTCTTCCCGACGCTGGATCGCCCGCCGCAGGATTGGCCGCCGGTGTATCGCGACAGCGCGAGCATCCGTGACCCCAATGATCTGGAAATCCCAGAGGGCCAGGGACGGCTGATTGTGTTCGCCGGTGAACGCAGTTGGGGCGACACCCCGGAAGGGGCGGGCTTCCGCTGCCTGGCTCGGGCCCAGGTCCTGGGCCTGGACCAGACCCTCGGCATCCACATCAGCCCATCGTTCATGACGTTTCGTCTTGATCTTCCTCCCCGCTCGTAAATCGGGGCCTTCTTATCCACACACAGGAGCATGTACCATGACTATTCAACCGAATCTCACCGTCCTCGACCGGGACCTTCGTCAACGCGACCTGGTCCCACCCGACCTGCTATCGACCTACCGGTGTACCGTCATCGGCGTTGGGGCGATCGGCAGGCAAGTCGCCCTCCAACTCGCGGCGATCGGTGTGCCCTCACTACAGTTGATCGACTTCGATACCGTCGAACCGGTCAACCTCGCGGCACAGGGCTATCTACAAGATGACCTTGGTAGGCCCAAGGTCCACGCGACTGCGGGCCTGTGCCAGGAGATCCACCACGCCCTGGCCACCGACGAAATCAAAGATCGCTTCAAACGAACTCAAACAGTCGGCGACGCGGTCTTCGCCTGCGTGGATTGCATCCAGACCCGTGGCCGTATCTTTGAGTCGGTCAAGGACAAGTGCAGGTTCTTTACCGACGGCAGGATGTCCGCCGAGGTCATCCGCATCTTGACCTGTTCGTCTTCACACGGCGGATGGGACCACTACCCCCGGACCTTGTTCTCGCCTGACGAGGCCTATGCCGGAGCGTGTACGGCCAAGAGCACGATCTTTACGGCGAATATCGCCGCAGGGTTGATGCTCGAACAGTTCAGTAAGCACCTCCGCGGCCTGCCGATCGATCACGATGTGCAGCTCAACCTGCTCTCTACCGAGTTGATCGTTCACGATCTTCATCCAGTGGCTTAGTGGTTTGGGTTGTTTGTTTTCTTCCCGCAGCCGCTTTTCTGGCTGCGGGTTTCTCTCGCCTTGTAGCGCGAGCTCTGTCCCAATTTATCAATCGCAGCGGCTGCCGCAGTGCGAGCAATAGCTCCCACCTCGATGCGGCTTGTCGCAGACCGGGCAGGTGCATGAGGTTGCCCGTGATACCGCGCCGGGCGAGACGATCAGGATCAATAACGCAACCAGGATCGTGATAGCCGTGCCGGTGAGGTATTCCTGTCGGATGTGCTGTGCCACATCGATCGCACCGGTCTGCGAAAGCCAGGCGGCGATGGCAACCAGATTGCCCAGGATCACGATCAGGGCGATGGCTGCAAGCAGGGCGAGTTTACGGATACGGAGGGTGAGCATGGGGTGTTCCTTTCGATTAGAGGAAGTCAGAAACACCCAGCCTAGCGCCAACCTTCCGGGGGCGCAAGTCTTTTCTGGTGATTCGTCCTGAAAACCGAAAAATTCATAAATCACCGCCCACTACCACCCGCCAGTAGCACCTGCTGGTGACCACGATGGCGGAACAACACACACGACCTCCGGATATGAGCCCGACTGACCTGACCCAACCATCGCAGGTTCCGGCAGGATGCTACTCCCTCTTCTTGCTAGATGATCGATACACAGGGCAGCGTCAGCCAGTGCCGAATGCCCAGCGATCGGATCAATCACGCCCTTCCATAGAGTCTCTGCTCCAAGGCGTCTGGCAACAGCAGGGACCACGCGACGTGGTTCAGGGGCTATTCACGGATCGATTGCAAGCCAAGTCCTTAGAACTGGGCGATGTCTTGGCGCAGATCAAGGAACGCGTTGCGATCTACCGCCAGCACTTTGAAGAGCTTGAACAGGCCAAGCTGGATGTAACGAATGTCCGCCACCATTGGCTAGACCCTATCCGCAGGCACGGCACGCTGACCGACCCGGACCTGGTCAAGGCCATCCAGGAGCTCGACGCCCAGCAACGCCAGGAACGACTGTCGTGCTGGAAAGATGTAAGCAATCTCCGTCAGCAGGTCCCTGAGCATTGGCGTCAATACCTAGCCGCAGCGCAGCAGTACCGACTCATTGAGCCTGAAGTAGCCGAGGTGAGGACAGGTGAATGATCGTGTGGTCGAGCTATGCCGAAGACTTGAGCCGATCCTGCCTCAGAAAGTCAATCAAATCTGGTCCGTGTATCAAGCGGACCCCGACCCCTCCTTCAGAGGTCAGATCGAACAGATGCTTGAGGTGTTGGCGCAGAAGCATCTCGGGCTGGGTTTTCAGCCGGACCGCTCGCCCTTTGTCCCACCGCCCACGGCATGGGCACAGTGCGGGGTGTTGCCAGTGGGCGAGGTGGTTTACGCGGGTAAGGGACACGGAGACTTCAACCTGGAACTGGACCGCCTGACCGAGCATGTCCTCGTGTGTGGCCGTTCGGGCTCGGGTAAATCGACCCTCACGCTTCATCTGGCCCGAGGCCTGATGCAACGCGGCGTGATCGTGACGGCTTTCGATTGGAAACGCTCGTATCGAGAACTTTTGCGTGATACGCCGCCCGGGAATTTACGTGTCCGCACGCCGGGCCGTGATCTTGCTCCCTTCTTCTGGAACCCGCTGATCCCGCCGCCGGGGACCGATCCCGTCCTCTATGCAAAGCTCATCGTCGATGTCATCAGCCGTGCACTGCTCGGAGGGGACGGTGTCATCAGCCTGCTGCACAGAGGGATTTTGGCCTTGTACGAACGCGAGGGTGTGGGGACCGAACATCAACAGCGCTGGCCAACCATCCACGACCTGCTCGAATGGCTGGACAGCACCAAGCTCACCGGCAGGGCGGCGATGTGGAAGAGCAGTGCGGACCGAATCCTGCGTGCGATGACCTACGGGCAGTTTGGCAGGATGATCGATACCCAGAGCAACGCTGACGTACTGGCGCTGCTCGATACCCACCACGTGCTAGAACTGGACAGCCTGGCGGGATCAGCAGATCGACGGATCTTTGCCGAGGGAGTCACGTTGTGGCTATACCGCTACCTGCTTCATCGCGGTGAGCGTAAACACTTGGAGCGGGTTTGGATCCACGAAGAGGCGCACCACCTATTTAGTCAGGGCGAATCAGGGAGCTCGGAGAGCGTACTTGAACACAGCCTCCGAATGGCCCGTGCCTACGGGGTCGGCTACATGATCGTCGACCAGACTGCTTCCATGCTGTCGAAGACCGTATTTTCCAACACCGGTACCGTATTTGCGCTCAATCAAAAGCTGCGGTCGGACGTGCAGGCCATTGCCGGAGCGATGAACCTGGATGACGCCCAGCGTCAGGCCGTGAGCACCCTGTCGGTAGGCACCGCCATCGCCCGTGTCCCGGACGGCCACCCCGAACCTTTCTTAGTCCGAGTTCCTGCCCCAAAGAATGGCTTGCGGCATGTGACTGATGAAGAGATTAGACAATCGGCAGCCCTGGTGCCCTCGGTCGTCCAGGCACCTAAGCCATTGACGGTGGAAGACGAGATCGTCGCACTGTACTGCCAATTGAGCGGCCAAAAGTCCAAGTCAAAAGGATCTGCCACTAGACCGCTTGAGGACTTATCTTCACGAACTGATTCCGGTGATTCCATGCCTATTCAATCGCACCAGTCAACGAGCCAGGCGGTTACGCCGATTCCATCCTCGGAAAAGTATCTGTCTATCAACTCACAAGTATTGATCAAGCATGAAAACGAAGACGGTATCGACCCTACCCACCCGACTGTACCATCCAGTGTAACAACAGTATTCCCTGATCAATCTTCGATGCGATCTAGTACTCAGAATGGCATGACAATTCATTCAGGCCAAACCATCCCGCCCTCCACCCCTGAATCTAGAAGCATTGACGCAGATTCGAAATCAACACCTGATCAGTCTGTACCGCGACAGCCTGCATTATCGCCAAGCGTTCAGAGCCAGGCCGCGATCCGTCTGCTCACGGATCTTGTCGAGCATCCTTTGTCCACCACCGTCGAACGCTACAACCGGCTACATCTTTCACGCCGCAAGGGACATGCTTTGCGCACCGCATTGGTTGAAGCCGACCTGATGCAGCCGGTCCGAATCCCGACCCGCAGTGGCAACGTCGTGCTCCTTGACCTCACGCCCCGCGGCCGACAGTACTGCATCGGCTTAGGCCTCTCCCCACCGCCGGTTGGTAGTTCAGGAATTGCTCACCGCTTCTGGGCATTACGGGTAGGCGAATTCTATAAACGCGAAGGTTATGCGGTGTTGCATGAGCATCAAGTTCAAGGCAATGGCCGCGTGGACCTGCTGGCCAAGAGGGACAGCCTCACATTACCTATCGAGATCGAGACCGGCCGGTCAGATATCGCGAGCAACATCCGCAATGCCATACAGCATTTTGAACAATTGCTGCTAGTCGCCACTGGACCCGAGGCGATCGAGCGGTGTGCCCGTGCCATCGGTAAGCTGCCCGCTTCACAAAAGAATCGTATCACACTCAAGACATGGCTCGATTATTAAATGGTGTCACACATGGCCCGCTTTATGCCACTTGCTTTCTTTGCCGCTGTGCCCGCGTTGCCTTGACTGCCAATGCCAATACTTTCTGCTCGTCTTTTTCGATCTGTTTGATTAATCGCTGAACCTGCCGCGCAAGCTTTTCAGTGTCATGGAGAACTTTTGCGGCCTGGTCGTACCTGCCTGCATCTAACAGCCGATTGACCGTGGTGATGACTTCGTCGATCTGTTGCTCGGCGTGTATTGCTGCTCGGTCGAGCCGATCGATTCGTTCTTCCAACCGAGCCTCTTTGTAGGCTTCGCGCAGCTGTTCTGATGCGACTCTTGCCGCATCCGGCGGCAGCTTCGGAATCTGTGGTGCTAGACGCCGGATTTTTGCAATGTGTCCCTGGCGCAGCATCTGGGTTTTGGCCCGAAGGTCAGCCAGCCGTCTGGTTACCGCCTGTGACTCGGGCAACACGGCGGACAACTGCCGCCGCAGCAGGGCGGCGAGTTCCGGTTGGGCCGGAAGCATCTTTGCGTTGTTAGTGGCTAGGGCCAGGTGTTCATCGAGCCGGTGGTTGATTCGTTGGACATCGTCGATGGCATGGACTTGTTCAGCGGCATCACGGACTGGCTCATTCTTGTCTTGCAATGCTTCTTCTCTTGAAATTGTCGTACTGGGAGTACTCGGGGGCCAGAACGTTTCCTTACCCGACGCGTTGGATACGCCTTGGACTGAGCCTCTCGTGCGCATCGCCAAGGTTGCAGCACCTGCCGCGATCAATCCTAATGCCGCAAGTGGTCCGAGCACCCCTTGGAGGATGATCTGAAGACCCGGCACGGCAAGCACCTGTCCGATCAGCAGCGCCGCACCCAGTGCCGTGAAGACCCCGGCCCATTGACCACCCACTCGCTTGACCGCCTGGTAGATCACAAGGGCAATCATGATCAGGCCCAGGCCCGCCGCGATCGGGCCGAGGTCTGCCAGTCGCAGTCCGGACCGTACTTCCCATGCCACTAATCCGGTCGATAGGGCCATACCTAATGCTGCAGACATCGCTGCCGCAGATCGCTGATGTGCGAACCGTGGTCCCAAGACCGCGAAACTCAAAGCGGTGAAGAAGACAAGCGCGATACCCAAGTCGATGATCAGCCCGTCGCCCGGCAGGCGGTGTACCGCCCCGAACAGGGCTTCGAAGAACAAAGGATCGGCCATGCAGGGTCACGTGACCTGCAGGTTTATAAAGGTATCGCTCGCGCGACAGCTCATGAATCCCTGATTCAATTACTCAAACGGCGGATATCGCGCGCCATATTGTGTGTTCATCGTCGACGATCGTATCGTGTTGGCCCGGCATAGCGCGGCTTTCGAAGCAAGCGATCATCAAGCGTGGCAGAGTGATGCATGCTTGAGATGTGCCCATTGATCGGCAGCCCGTCATCGGGCTTGTAATTCGTCGGTGTCCATGGGGTGTGCACTGCATCGAGCAGGCGGTGTGCCCAGTACGATCGGCGCAGGTCATCCGGGAAGACCTCGTAGCATCGCACACCGTTGTACGCGTAGAGCTGGACCTTCTCGGCGTGGCGTTCCCGGTAGTCTGGCAAGTCCATCCGGCCGGCGTACTCGATCACGGTGCGCTGCCGGGGCAGGTAGAAGTCCGGCCGTGTCCATCGCAGCGAGATGTCCGGTGGTGTCGGTTGTTGCGGCGGTGCATAGAGGATCAGCCTTGGCTCGTAGTGGTAGGGCACCCCTGCACGGCCGAGCAGGTTGGCGATCGTGGACTCCCCGCGTGACCGGTACTGTCCGGATGGCATCGGCCGCCACCCGGTGTAGCCGTTCATCATGACGGGGGCCCGCCATGAGTCTGGCCGGGCCGATTCTGTCGCGTCATAACGAGGGGAGTGGTTGGGGAGGTTTAAGTGATTTGCGGTGCAGGCGGCGTCACAAAAAGCGTCACAAAACCCTTGAATCTGGTCACAAAAAGGCCAAACAAGATCACAAAAAGGACCTCGCGGATATCGCGCAAACCTCTGCCGCTGCGAGCGTTGGCCCCCATCACGAAAAGTGACTGATAGGGATAAATACTAGAAACAATTGCTGCTTCGCAGTGATCTGATTGTGGTGCTGGCGCCCTTTGGGCGGGGCGGGTTCACCGGGTCCGGTGAACGCACCTTATCGCTCCCCAGACGCAGAACTTCTCTCGTAAAGGATTCGCTGATCGCAGCGAAACCTTTATCGAAAGTTCCGCTACGAGGGGCGGCGATTCCTCACCCCCTTTGGGGGCTGCGGGATTGGACCTCCTGCCCCGTGGTTCGCTCGAAGACGGGCGAACCCACGGGGGCAAGCCCGGAGGTCAGATAAATGAAACAGATAACACATACCGAAAACAAGTCCTTCAACAGCGACATCGACTTCGATCGTCTTCGACACGAATTCGAGGGGTTACCCGAACCGGTCCGCGTGCGACCGATCCGAGTGAGCCGGTACCAGTTGCGAGGTGGCTTACCAATCGACGAGCTGGAGCGTATCAGTGCGATGCGAGTCTGGGAGCCGTTGGCGGGCATCCCGGTCGATCCGAAGTTTCCGGATGACTTCGAGCCGGCGTTGCCGGAGGTGAGAGGGCTGGGGCGTGTCGGGGAGTGATCCCCGCCGCCATGGCGGCATCATCATCGATGTATCGGATGATGGCACGCGGCCGCCGACGAGGTCGTCGGCCACGGTGTATGGGAACAAATATGTCGGGTCGGGCTCTTCGCCATAACGGGAAGAGCCGCTTGCCGGAGAGGGCAATGGTGATGGTGTTCGGGTGAGCCGATCGGCCTCTTCACCGTGACGGGAAGAGGCGCTCTGCCGGGCAACGCCTCAGAGGTGAATGTAATGGCAAAGATCAAAGAGGTATACCGCTCATCGACGATTGACTGTCTGCTCGTCGAACGGAGCACACGACACAGAGAACAACCAGTGAGACGGATGATCATCCAACGTCGTGAGCAGGATTGATCAGGGACCTGGCACAGCTCGACACACTTCAGGCCGGAGGACATCCCGGAACTCATCGGCCTGCTGTGCCTGGCCCACCGCACCCTGACCGGCGGCGGGGCCAAGGTACAGCACGTCCGGCCGATCGATCTTGATCTCTCCGAGATCGATAAGCAAAGCCTGCGGCAGTTGCACGACGCGATCCTCGCGTCGCAGATTCGTCGGTGAGTCCAGTGCCGCCCCTGAAGCCCCAACAGGGGACCCCTTCGGGGCGGGGCTGTTTCAATGTCTAGATATGGATCGGGGGTTCTACGTGCGACTTGGGACAGTGGCTTTTCTGGTTTGGGTTCCTGCTTTGCGATGCCGTCTGACCGTCCCTGTTTTCGGATGACGAAAAACAGGTCCGTTGCGAAAGACGGCGTGACCGAAGGTAAACCACATGAAACAACCAACCGCAAAGTTCCGGGCGGGCAGCATCGAGTGCTCGCTCTGGGAGAACGAGATCCAGACCAAGACAGGCACGGCAACCGTGCTCAAGGCGACCGTCGAGCGGCGCTACAGAAACGCCCAGGGTGAGTGGGCCAGCACGCAAAGCTTCGGCCGCAACGACCTGCCCATGGCCATCTTCTGCCTGGAGCGGGCGTTCGCCGAGATCATCGACCGGGACAACCATCGCCCGGCACGTGACCATGAGAATGGATGGGCCGGAGAAGGTGGTCGCGATGGTCGGCCCTGACCGCCCGACACCCGTCCCACTCTCTGCATCGCACGAACGAGCAGGGGCAACCCCGCTTGCGGTCATGCCCCTGCACTACCCAGGTGACGGCGTGCACTTTCTGGAGCACCCGGGCCAGAGGGTTCTTTACCTCGGCACACCACAGTCCAGGGGGCAGGCGTTCTGTCTCCGGCCTGGGACGCTTGCGGAGAGTATCCGATCGCGTGCAGGTCTGTACTCGCAGAGCAATTACAAACCTCCACAAGACTGCCACGGGCTTTCCTTGGGTGCGGTGCTGCTATACGGTCAGATGTTCGTTGAGGTGTGCACGGAGTTGAACAGCCTGGAAGAGGCTTTTGCACGAGCTTACCCCGGGGTTGAGCCGCCTATGCCGATGAGCCGAGACCACCTGCTGCATCGCTTTGCGTCCAACATCTTCCCGCTGGTGCCAGACACACCTAGGCGATCGATTGGGCTCTGGAGTGACTTGGTACACCACGGGTTGTGCGCTCTGGCAGAGACCCTGGCGCTCTCTGCCTTGGACCGCTCGTGCCGTGAAGTCACTGGTCGTCGGGCAAAGCGAGATCAGCGTCGTAGCCTGGTAGAGCGCATACGATCGATCAGATCACCCCTGCCCCCGGCCCCCCCCCCCGCCCCCGAATCCCTGAACCCGTAATCCAGGCTCGGCGGCATCCCATCCTCTTGCCCTCGTGAGGGCGAGGGCTCGATGCAATTGGTTACGAGTTGCTTCGTGGGTTATCGTAGAGCCATGGTGCAGGATGACAACAGCCCAGATCTCTGGCTGGATCGTGACGCGGCAGCCGAGGCGATCCGAAACATGAAGGAAGACGATCTGCGTTACCTCAACGTCCAGATCATTGAACGGCTCAAGCTGATCGCTCAGGCCCGCAGTACCGTAGAGATGTCGAGGTTCAGCATCGGTCAGCGTGTTTGTTTCGTGGATCACGGCGGACAGACGCAGCAAGGCCAGATCATCAGACTAAACAAGAAGACGATGAGCATCGCCACCTCAGGGGGGCAGCGGTGGAACGTGTCGCCCGCCCTGGTCCGGCTCCCACCGGACACGAAGGGCCCGTAGCACAGCTCGCAGGGCACGATCAGGGTCGACGAGAATTCGTTTGCGGCCGAGACGTGTGAAGTTGCAACAGCCAGACCCGCCCAACCGCTTCCCATTGCATGGGAAGCGTGGATAAAGAACATAGCCGATCGACACGTGCCGGCATTATTGATGCCTTGCAGGACTATCAGTGCCTGACTGATGAGCAGTTGGCAAGCGTTACAGATCGTCGCAAGGCGACAGTTCGCAAGCAGATTGCCTGTCTGGCTGAAGAGGGTCTGGTACGCAGGGTGTCGCATCCGCGTCGCAGCCGTGGGCGGCCGGTCGCAGTCACCTCTCTGCCCGACTCGGGTTGGGATCGCTCTCATTCACGCGAACACCAGGTCCAACTCAACGACATTCGGATCGCATTTGGACATACACCAGACACACGCTTTTTGATCCGGACCTGGGACACCCAACGGGTCGCAATAGATAATGAAGCGAAAGACATGGTGCGGCCGGATGCGATCGCCCTCATCGAGCACGAACAAGCGACCCGCCCGCTGGTAGTGTTCATCGAATTGGACCGCGGCACCGAATCGTTCTCCCGCAGCAATTCAAGCCAGTCGAGCTGGGCTGCAAAAGCGGGTCGGTATCAGAAGTTGGAGCACCTGGTGCTCTGGCGCGACTGGGTGCTCGGTCAAGTGGGACTTTCGACAGAAGCGGTTTGTCGGTTGGCGGTGGTGACAACAACGGCGGCTAGGCTCGCCAGGATCGATGACACTTTGCAGCAGACGGTCCCGGCGGTTGGTGTCTGGCTGACGCGTTACAACGACGTGATCAAGAATGGGGCGTGGGGCAAGATTTGGAGGTGTTCAGAAGAGACAGGTCAACGTGGATTCATTTCAGTGAGCTGAGAGTTTAGCGGCCATCCCCGCCCCGACCCACCCAAGCCAGTTCCTCGCCCCGACATTGATTAGCGGTGTGATCTTCCGTGGTTCTCATGCCAGTTGCAGCAACTCCGGGGGTGGCACACCTCTGGGGTGAGGCGTGCACACCACGCCCGGAGGAAGAAGATGGCATGGAGACCACACAAGTATTTGATGCACGGCATCCTGGATAACCGCGTTCCGGGAAAAGTGACCGGAGTGTTGCGGTTCCACGGTATGGATGAGGAGGTCCGGATGGACCTGGAGGGTGATTTTCACCGGGACATCCGGGGCACCCGAATCCACCTTTACGGAAGCGAAAACGACACCCCGGCGGATGCCCCGAGGTACATGCAGGGCATGGCGACCCTTCAAATCGGAAAGGTGGGCGACATGACCGCGGGTCAGCAGCCCGTGGACTATGTCGACTACCCCTATATCGAGTGGTACAGCGAGAGAAACGGCCGGGTTGTGTTAGAACTTCAGCACGAGCAGGTTGTGGTCGAGGCTTTGCCAATGATCCCTCAGGTTGGGTAGGCAGATCATGGGATTCAATGTGATGATCGCGAGGTATCAAGGCAAGTGCAATCTTGCCGGTCACATGCCTAGCAGGCGACTGAGTTAGACCAATTCAAAACCGCGCGTAAAACGAGCGGGGCCACTGGACAGAGACGGGCTCTTGCCCATCACTGCTCGCCACGAGAGCATGTCCATGTGATTGGTTTTTCCGTGTTCATCACTGAACGCGCCTTCTGCATTCTGATCTAGTGGCACACATTGGATGATGCCTCATTCATAATCGCCGTACTTGTAGAGGTATTTAATTGCTCGATCTAAATCATCTTGCGGCAGCGCCAGTTCAATATAAAAAACGTACTGCGTATATACCTTATCCTTGCCCAGACCGCGCATATCTGTCGTGATTACTCCGAGGGGCTCGGTTGTATGGCGGGGATATCCATACAGTGAAATCTTATGGTCGACTACTCGCAACACCCAGGGGTAGGGGCGCTCCATCATGTCGTAGTGGGCAAGACCGGGATCACGTGTTGCTACTCTTAACCAGTAATCCATTAAGGAGTGAATTCCCTTGACATTAATCGGGAATGCGCTGTTCCATAAAGTGGATAAGCCTTTAGTCTGGAGATTACTCATCTTGGATTCGGCGCTTGGCCTGCGCTCGTAACCGAGCAGGGCACCTTTTAGAGAATTTGGCAAGTCATAATGCACGACAACGGAGACGGAAACAAAATGGTTGTAGGGCAGTTCAGTCATCTTCAAATCCTTGATCTTCGCAGACGGAAGAATAAGGAATCGCAGTTTTCGAAGGACTTCGTAGAGGCTAGGTGGACTATCGCCCGCTAATAGTGCTTCGCTCAAATCGCGTGCGTCCTCGGCTAAGACAAGTTTCATTTCAGTGGCATGCCGCCCGTCGTCAATATGGCCTGGGTACAACATCTTCCGATCACCGATCGGTTCCCCTTCGGAGTACACCTCTGGAACCGGAATAGCATCCAAGTAATAGGGGCGAGGAACATCGGAGATAAAGTCGTCAGGGTGTAGATTGAGGAAGTCAATCAGGGCTTTGATGGATTCTTTATTGACTGCTGAGGATGGATTCTTCCAGAGGTTGCGAATAGTGTCTGCCGACACTTGTCCTGGAAGGTCGCTACCCTTTGTATATAGCTTACCCATCGCTTTCGCGAACTCATCCGTTTGGTAGTAGCCGTGCCGATCTCGAGCCAACTTCAGGAGCCCCCGACTGGGCCGAAAGCGATTTTGATCGTTTGGTAGTTGTTCCACGGTGTGTGATTGACTATCTTGCATTGGTCGGCTCCGACGGTCTCGGTTGAATCTCGTGTAACAGAATATGCCACACCTGGTTCACGGGGAAAAACACCAATTCATTTCTGACCGATTTTCTGCAACAGCCATGGTATCAATAGGCCGGATTGGTCAAGTTGTCCGCATGGACCAAGCGATCAGATGACGCTGGATTAAGTACTTGAGCGGCAACGAATTGCCTGAATGCACGGCGAAACTTGCTTCCATAAGCCCAGAGCCACACGTTGTTTTAACAACAGAAGCAGCGTAGCAAGAATTTGATCGAGGGCGCTGAATTGATGCCGTGTATCGCTAAGAAAGTCCCATTAACCCACGTTTAGGAGTAACCATGAGAGGCCCTCAAGACCCTAAAAAGATGCGAATCCCTGCTCCACATCGATTTGTCACCAAGCTGCTGGCCTCAGAGGGCTACGTATTCCCGCACGATCCCCTGTTCGAGCTAGTTGCATTTCTCTTTGGGCTGCGAAACTGCAGTAGTCATGCACGCGCCGGCATCGTCGCGCTGGTCGGCAAGCCGGGCAGCGGCAAGTCGTTCCTCCTGGAGCGGGTCGCCTCGGTAATGAGCGTCCGCGTGCTACGGATCTCACTCGCCGATTGTGAGTCCAGCAGTGCGGGCGAGCCGGCTGCACGGCTCAGGTCGGCGGCCCTCGAAGCCCAGCGGCTGCGTCAGCAGGGCTTCGTTGTCCTGATCGTCATCGACGACGCCGACCTCGGTTTAGCCGATGCTCGTGAGGGCGAGGGCTCGACAACCAACCGCCCCCAGTTGATCGGCCTGATTCAGGAGTTGGTCGATGGCCGGTGCACGGTTGATGGCAAACGTATTGGGCGGCAGTTCTTCGCCTTTACGATGAACTCGACGGTTGATGTACGCAAGAGCCTGCTGCGCGATATGCGCTGCGTGATCATAGAGCACGATCCCTCAACAGCGGATCGTGAGCGTATGGCCCGGCATGAGCTTTCAGGCCTGCTTTCGGGCGGCGTGTTGAACCGCCAGATCAAGCGCCTGGGCCGGATGAGCATCGCCGAGATCGCTGCCGTCAAAGAGCACCTGCGGCAAATGATCGACAGGATGATCGCGATGGACATGGCTTGGACGCCGTACCAAGCCTGGCTGACCAGTGAACGAGGTATGCATCTGATTGATGCAGTCGGTCGGCGTGTGCTCGGCGGGCGCGATGTCCGGCACGCGATCGATGCGGTGCGTCAGCGTTCGAACGCCCGCAAGAGTTACCTCTAAGGACGAGCGTCACCCCTAACCCAAGGAAGGACTAGCCATGCCGGCACTGAACACCACACTTCATCTGGTTCTCGCAATGGCCATCTGGCAGGTGCAGAAAACCGCGGTCAAGTTCGGATTTTCCTATCTGGACCCGATGATCGAGGAGGGCATCGCCAACCGGTGGCTGACCAAGCTCTGGTTCTATTTTGTTCTTCCCGCGGGTGACAAGACCTGGGAGAAGCACGCGGCCTTCATCGTTGAGATCGTCTACGACGAGGACGGTAGCGTCGAGCAGTGTTTCCGGTGGCAGACCGACGACGCAGTAGGCGACGGTGAGGTATCCGACCCCGAACTGTGTCAGGATTTCGACGCAATTATCGATCGCATGCTCGAGCTTTCATCGGCTGCGCCCCGAGGCCACTGGGTCACGGCGATTACGACAACGGGATCGATGGATGCTGAGGCGTTTTCCAAACGTCACGGCTATGTCAAGAGCAGAGATGGCACGAAATACATCGACTGCACCGACGCGGTCGGCAACGCCGTCGTCAACACCGAGGCGAAGAACGTCCGCGGGCATGTTCGGATGAGCAAAGCCTGCATGGATGGCCGCATGTAGTCGCGATTACTTGATTCTTTACTTCAACCCCCCGAGGAGCTTCACATGCAACATGGACCCAAAGACCACTCAGACCGTTTCGGATTTGGGAAGGAAACGGCGGATATTCTCGATCAGTTGGGCGGCGAGCCCCGCGTGCCCGGCCCGGCGCTTCCGGCATCGAATGGCCGCAGTCACGGCCGCTCCAAGCAAGACGTCTCGCCGGAGGCCGCTACCACGGCGGGCAGTGCCCGCACCGATACGGTCACGCATCCCGTCGAGGAAGAGGGGGCCACGCCCGGCTGGCTGGACCCGTTCCTAAAAGGTGAGCTGGAAGTCGAGGAAGTCGCCGAGCGTCTCGCCGACGAGATCCGGCGAGACCCGCGGTTGATGCACACGGCGTGGTGGCAGCTGTTCCTGAACCGGTTGGTCGCCGTTTTACCCGACCGCCTCCTCGATATGGCCGAGCGCCTGTCGGATATCCGTCATCGGCTGGTGAGGGAGAACTCCAGGCGGTAGCCGCCGGGTCGTGTCCGTCTTTTTGTGCTTGATGTTTTGTTTGCGAATTCCATGCCGCCGTGAGACATCTGGATGCTAGTCCGCGCTGTTAACCATCCCGACAAACCGGTTCGTCGTTATTCGCCTGTTCGGCAGCGGCGCTGGCGGTTAATGGGTATTCGCGGTGAGGTGCTCGACGCCGGCGATGCACGCCGCCGCGCCGACGCCGCATCACTGGAGGCCGCGCTGCGGATGCTGGACGGGATCGGCGGCCACATCGAGATGGACTATGTGCTGCACCCCGACCGGCAGCACCAGAAACTGGACATCACCCTTGCCGCTGTCATTCCATCTGGCCCAGCCGATCGCTCGCTGGCGGACGCGATCCTGAGGCAGGTCGAGTCGGCGTTCAGCCAGCAGCACGTTATCGCACGGTGCCGCCCCAAGGGTGCGCGGAAGCATGGGACACAGGCTGCGACGATCGTCTCGACGATCGATGACGCTTGCCTCCAGCCGGTCCCCGGCCGTTTCAGCGCCGGTCAGCCGCTTCAAGTCCGAAGTTTCATCGACTGGTCCATGCTGCTGATTGCGTTGGCAGACCTTGCGGAGCCCGTCATGATCCGTTTCAGATCAGGGGCGGTCTATCATCACTCCCTGCATCGAAACATGGATGAAGTGCAGCGGCGCTGGCAGATGCGGCAGGAGATCGCTCGTCGGTCCGGTGCGGACCGACGCCGCACGTACATCAACGGTGAGGCCGATCATCCGCGACCCCGCCACCGCCCCGAATCCCTGACCAGTGCTACTCGCTGGCCCACGGCTGCGCTGCAGTCTCTGGCCGCGATGACCGGATCGGCCCAGCATCTCGATATCCGTGTCAGCGCTGATGATCCTGGCACGGTCTTGCAAACCGCAGGCGTCGTGCAGGCCGCGGTATTTGAATCCGCTACTGCGCGGGTTCGGTTGATGGCCCCAGAAAACACGGACAAGGCCGCGCCGGGGGCAACGATTTCGGCAACGCATCCCGATGATCTGTTGTCCATGGCCGGCACGATGTGCGCGGAAGATGGAGTTGCTCGCGTCATGGCTGGACCGGTGTTGGATTCACCATTGATGTATTCAACCAAGTCGGCATCTGTTAATTCTGTTGATGGACAAGGTATTGCCCTGGGCTCACGTTTTGACGACAACGTCGATCGTGCATCGGACACTGATGCGATCCTTCCCCTTTCAAAACTCAGTCAACACCTTGGCGTCCTCGGATACAACGGAAGTGGGAAGAGCGTCTGCATCCGTCAGCTCATCGCGGAGTGCGCACGTCTCGAACAGCCCCTGCCGGTGACCTATATAACGCTTGCCAAAAACGAAGGCCCTGCTTTGCTCGGATGGCTGAAGAGCCCCGACCCACGTTTAAGAACCTATGCCGAGCAGATGGTCTTCTATGGATTACACACGACCGCCCCCTTGAAGGCCAGTATCAACCCGTTTGGTTTGCAAGATGCCTGCCCGATCAAGCGGGCCGAGCACGCTCACCGGGTCCTGAAATCTGCCATCGCCCTCGAAGGGCCACTGATGGGCAATAGTCTTGATGCATGCCTTGACCTCTGTCACGACATGCAGCGGCACGGTGTGATGCCCGTGATTGCGGATTTGCCAGACGCAATCCGTCGTGTGCAGCAAGCGCTAGGGTATGGCGGTGAAATATTAGGCACGATCGGTCCGGCAGGTGAATCTCGCATCGGGGAAATCACCGGGGGCCAAACCGGTGCCTTGTTCAGGTCGTCTGGTTCGCTCCCCCGCATCGAAGAGCTCTTTGCCCGCCCTCACTGCATCAGCTGCGGGCTGGCCTCGGAGAAATCTACTGCGATGTTCTGTATCGACATGCTGCTCCGGCTAGAACATTGGTTGCTTGAGAACCCGGTGGAGGCCGACAGCTCCACACCGAGACTGATCATCATTTTTGATGAGATCCAGGTAATCGCACCGCGCGACCCCAGGGCCATCGGTGGGGACCGGCCAACCGCAGCCATCGAGGCCGCTGCGATCATCGCCCACTGCATCAAGACCCTTCGTGCGCTGGGCGTGGCGATCGTCTTTGCTTCTCAGCATCCCCTGTCCATTGATGCGGAACTGGTCAAGGCCCCAGGTACCCACCTTGTGCTTGCCCAGAACCAGATCGATGAGCGGCAGGAATTGGCCGGGCTCATCGGCCTGACGCCCCAACAATGCGACCAGCTCAATGGCCTGGAGGCAGGGCATGGGTTTATCCGCTCGCCGGGCCAGAAACGCCCGCTGCGCATCGTCGTGCCCTATCTCGAAGGTGTTCACGATTGTCCGGACCTGGACGCCTCCGCACTCGCCCGGTACTGCGCCAGGTCCGCACAACACCGCGCATTGGCCATCGAGAGCTATGTCGCCGAGATGACGATGCGCGAAGACCGATTGAAGCGGGCGATGGCTGATCTCCGGCAGGATCTTCGCAGGCTGCGTGACCTGATCCAAGCGGCACAGATCACGAAGACCCACACGGATCGACCTGATACGGCCACTCAGCTGCTCACCGAGATCCGCCGTGTCGCTGCTGACATCCTCCGCGACCTTTCCCAACGATCACGCCCCATCGAGCGTCAATGGGCCCGAACCCTTGCCACGCCCCCAGATTGGCTGGTGGAATGGTCAGAGACCACAAAGCGTTCGATCAAGCAGAAAAAACAAGTAGTTGAACTGTGTCGCCGCCACCATCGCATCTCAGAGGCTTACCGCCGATGGATGGCCCGGCATGGTCGTGCTGAAGAGCAAGCAAAGGCCTTGATGATGCCCTAGCGCAAGCCCCCGCAATCGGAGACAACTGATGCGATTTGAGAACAAACAGCTCGTCACCCGTGAAGTCGATGCCAGGTCCGAACGCCTGAACGACCTCGAACAGCAGCTCGGCCTGTGTGCCGCGGATACCGCGCGCATCAAGAAGCTTGTGAACGAACTGAAGGACGGCGGCACGGGTGACGCTCGGCGGGCGGTTCAGAGCAGTGTCTCCGAGGCGAAGGACACGATCCGCTCACGGTTCGACGCCGAGCACGACGAGACGAAGCGCGAGCAGGCCGAGGCTCAGCAGTTGGAGCAGGACGTCCAGGAGGAGGCTCGCAGCGACGCGGGCAACGCCGCGGAAATCAACAAGGCGCATGCGGACCTGCATGCCGACGAAGCGAAGGAGCCGCTGGACCAGGCGGCCGCTGAGCTGCGGTACGAGGCGGATGCGCTTGAAGCCGAGGCCGACCGCATGCAGGACCGCCGTGAGCAGAGCCTGCGTGAGGCAGAACGCCTTCTGCGTCAGGTCCGCCAGGAATTGGCCTGAAGGGAGAAGTGCCATGGAGCAGCATGAATCGAAAACCGATACCGGCTGGCTGCGCAGAGCCGGCCTTAGGGACCAGGAACGCTATCAGCTTCGACGGTCTGTGAACTGCCTAACTGAGCCATTAGGGACTTCGCGCTCAGAGGTGTCGTTGCGTGTCAACGTCCATGATCTGTACCGCTTCCAGCAGCTGATTGTTGACTTGGGACTGGACCGGCATGACCCCCAGCATCGCAGGATGTTCCGGGCGCTCCTGAACGCGGGTCGGAAGATCGCTCACTTGCGCCCCGAGGACATCAAGGACGAGATCCAACACCAGGCCTACCTGGTCGAACGGGCTGCGGACCGCGACGAGGAGCTTCGTGAAACTAGGGGCGCGTTGTTTGAGGTGATGGCACGCATGCGGAAGCAGCGTGACCGGATCGGTTCGCGTTTGACCGGCGCAGCAGATTCCAGTGCTGCCCAAGCGGCGAGCGATCGCCTGGATCAGGACATTGACTGGGCACACGACCAGCTCAGGCAACTCCGCTAACCACCGACGGGATACGCCATGGACACCACCCGCACCCGAGCACTGATCGATACCGTGACCGCGCACCGTTCCGCCTTCCATCAGGACAGCCTGACCCTGGATGGGCTCAAGGCAAACCAGGTGGACGGCGGCGAGTCGGGCAGGCGTGTGCGCACGCACGCCCGCAAGGCCGAGCAGACCCTGCTCGATGACATCAAGCTGCTGATCAGCGAGGTGGGCGCGGTCAACGAGGAGATCCACGATACCGCTATCCGTCATGCCAAGATCGAGCAGACGCGGCAGGAGATGGATCTGATTGATTCGATGAGCGCTCTGTCTCCCGCGCTGTGGCAAGCCAACGAACTGCTGATCGAGCTGACGCACCTGCGTACCGCGCTGCTGCGTACCGTCATCTCGGTGGCGTCCACCCTATCACCCCGCGATGGCCGAACAATCGCCGCGGACATTGAGACTGAGACGCTCTTCCCCGGCGGCCCGGACCTCTCGGTCAGGCCCGAGCCCGATGCGGTCGCCGCAGTCATCGAGGGTGTTGACAGTGCCCGGCGCAAGTCATCCGAGCAGAGGACCAACCTCAGCGACGAAGAGTTCGCCGAGTTGCTTGGCGCGTTTTAACCGAAGCACACCGATCAGAGGCCCGTTTTGATGACCCCCCGAACCGAGCTTGACACCCTGGCCGCGGTGAGGTCTTTCGCCGAGCCCCACCGCTTGTGCGTATGCCGTCTCAGTGAGTTGACTGCGGGTCGGCGGATTTGGAACGCAACGATTTCCACGCACGAAGACCGGGTGGTGACCGCTGTCTCTGTTAGCCCGTACGGCGTGGCCTACGCGGATGACACCGGCCGTGTCTATCTGATCGATGTCACCGAAGCTCTCTCTGATGCAAAGACCGTCGATCGCCCAGACATTGGAAAACGCGAAACGGTTTGGGTCGGGTCTTCTGTGACGGCCTTGACCGTGACCGAAACGGCGCGGCTGGTCAGCGGCGATACCGACGGCCGTCTCATCTCATTCACGATCGACGATTTGGGCCAATCACTTGCACCCAACCTGATCGCGTCCGCCGACAAGCCCTGGTTTACGCTGCTTTCTGCAGGGCGGGGCGAGTGGGTCGCGATCGCGATTGACGGCACCTGGGCTCGACTTGACCGGCACAGTGTATTGATTGGTGAGGGCACGCTGCCAGTCAGCCGCGGCATGCTCATCGAGGCCCACTGCTGCGCGGACCATGAACTACTGGTCTACCGGTTGGCGTCCGGCGGAAACGATGGCGGCAACGGTAAGCGTGGCGATAACGGGTGGCAGGCGTGGTCATTCGCGGATCGCAGTCCCGTGCCGCTGCCTGATGTTCTGCGTTTTGCGCCCGCGCTGGCCACGACACAGCGCACAGTCCTGGCCTTCAACGCGCAGGGCGGGTCTTGGATGGGCGTACCCTCGGGCGATGGGATAGCCAGTCGGCAACTCAAGGAGTGGCCGGTCGGCCATTTATCGCGCGTGACGCCGCTGGATGACCGGCCGGTAGTCGCACGCATTGACCGTAACGGGGCGATGCAGGCGTTGAGTCTTGAGGACGACACCTGGCGTCAGCTCGATCTGCCGATTCCGACTGTGCCGGTCGCAGATCTTTGGACTGCCGATCCCAGCGCGTGGTCTCGGGTGAATGCCGAGCGTCAAGAACGTAAGGCGGCAGAATTGAGCAGCCAGGCACTCACCGCACAGCAGCAACACCGAGGGCCCGAACGTGATGCTCTTCTTCAGCGTCTCGACCAGATGGCGGGAGGCCGGGTACGTGCCGCATTATTGAGGTCACGATTCGCTGCGGAGGATGGGCGATGGCTCGATGCTGTTGAAGAGCTATGCAACTCGGTCGTCCGACGTGGCGGGCTGCTTCACCCACAGGTCCAGAAACAACTGGGCAAGCTGCTGTGGCAAATCGGCGACCTGCCGGAGCTGTCTGCTTTTGCCCCGGAATACTGGCCCGACATCTTTAACACAAGCTCGGAAGCGGTCAGTCAGCATTGTCATGCCATCGACATTCCGTGCTTGATCGATGCGTATGCGCCCTATCCGCCTGAGGGGTGTTGCTGGTCCGAGCTTGCATGGCCCGCCTTGAAGCGCTGGGGCAGCCCGTCGCCGTGCTGGCTAGGGGCAGAGCGCGAGCCACCGCTGGCGCTTTACAACGGCGACCAGGATCTGTTGCCGCGCGTCATGACAGCGTGCGGGGCAACACAAGCGCCGCTACGGGTGCTGACCCCCGATGGCGTTCTGCAGGACCGTGAGGGCTGGGTTGTCTCCGAACCGATCGGCAACGGCATGCATCGCCAACTGGCGGCGTGGGTCGAGCGTAAACACGCGGGGACCTCCCGCTTGGCGCTGCGATGGGCGGTCTGGGCTGAGCGTTTCGCGTCGCCATCCAGTTGGATAGTCGCGTGGGACGCGATGCACGATCGCGCCTGGCGTGATGAACACCAGCACCGAATAGAAGTCATCCACCAGGCCATGACCCATGGTGTCGTTCCCGACGCCGCGTACATGGAACAAGCCTGGCGACAAGGCGTTGTCACGAGTATTGAAGAGGAGGCTACCTCATGACACCAGCCGTCCTGAATACGGCGGGGTTCCGCTTTGAACCGGGTGAACACATCGGCGATCGCTTCGTGGTTGCAGCATGGGACGAATCGGATCCGGTCTGGCCGGTGCGCGCGGTCGATGCGCTGGACAGTGATCGGGCGGTCCAGCTCGCCGTTCGGGCTTTGGGTCCTTGGTCTTCAATCAGGGATGCACCATCCTCTGCTTGCGAATCCGTCTGGGCCGACACTACACCGGAGCAGCTGCCGATGGTGACCTGCCCCCGGCTGCGGCACGGCGGGGGCGTTCTGGAACTCGTCGTGACGCCCGACCTCCCTCCGGCCCTGTCTCCTCTCCCGGCTTCTTCCCCGGAATTTCGTAGCGTCGATTTGTTGGGCGTCGATTTTGATGGGGACACGCTTACCACCGCACCGGCAACGGTGTTGCGAACCCTTGCGAGTCTCGATCGCCTGCATCATGCGGCGCAGACGGTCGAGGTATTACACGCGTCCAGGCTCGCGCACGGTGCGTTGGACGCGACGTCTTTCCGCCGCGGACCAAAGGGTCAGACATGTCTGCGTCCGGTACCGGGATGGCACCAGGATGCTGCGCGCAAAGACCCTGCGGACGAGCAAGACCGCGACCTTCTCTCACTTCAGCATCTGGTCCGCGAAGTGATGTCATCTGATGTTGGTGTGCAAGGAGTCGAGCAGGTGCTCGAAGCTGTATCCCCCGGCGATCCCCACTTCCGGGGAAGGTTTCTGTTGTTGATTCGCGGTGTGATCGGTCAGCGAGAGAACGGCGCAGCAGACAACTGCGGGGTCGGGTCCTGGCGTAACGCACTGAATCGAGTGATTGGCGAGATCGAGGCCGCCTGGCTGACCGAAGCCGCGCGCGGGCACCGACGGCAATTGATTTCATCTCTGTTTGTCGGTGACCATGACACCGTCCTGGCCAATGCCCAATCCAGCCCGGACCCTTGGTGCATTGAACTGGCAAGGTTACTGCGTCAACGTCAGTCGCTGGCGGCCAACGGGTACCACCAGTGGCGGGCAAACGCCCGCGACTTGCCGCTTGGTACCTGCGCCCAGCAGATGATCGAGCTGGTGGGGCGTGGTTACGATCTGCCCGAGTCACCACCGATCGACGTACTGTGCCGCCGCCTGATTGGTAGCACCCACCAACTGCGTGAAGCTGCAGCAGGGGTCCGCGGGCGTGATTGGGCTCACGCCCATAGCGCGCTCAGCGCCGCGTCCAGCCTCGACCCGGTTAACACCGCGCTCGTCGGCCTCACCACACTCACCGCCCATCTCTATACCCAAACGAAGGATTAATCCCATGTCGGACACCGATGTGTTTATTTTGCAGGCCGCCAGCAGATCTTCTGCAGGAACCGGGGTGGAGACGAAGTCGTTTGCTCGGATGGACCCGATCACCCTGATCCACCGGGTCTGTGACGGCAGTCGCGACGCCATGGAAGAGCTTGTGACGCAGCGTCTGATCATGCCGCATGAGGGTCGGCGGGTCACGATGCTTGAGTGGATCAGTTCTCGTGTTGATCACCAAGGCCCGGGCTGGGCGGGTAGCGATCTGCTCTTGGAATCCGCGCGGGACCAACTGATGGACCGTTTTACCCGGATGCCTGAGGAGCCCGACGGCGGCACCGATTGCCGAAACTACTACCGAGGTTTTTTGGACAACCTGCCCGGCGAGTTGGTCGAAGTCAATGGCCTGAAATCGCTCCATCATCATGATGAGCTGCTTCGTCGTTTTATGGGTTACCTCCGACGACACTGGCGGCTGTGTCTGAAGGAAGCCTGGCGGCGCGAGCAGAAGTGGATCATCGCCCATGACTACGACAACGGGACAGAATGGATCCGTCTTTATGTGCCGGCTTGTATCCCCGCCGCTGAACGTGATCACTGGCTGAAGCGCAATATTGGGCCGATCAACGCCAACAACAAGGCGGTCATTCAGTCACGGATCGATGCGTGGCTGGACCAAGAACTTCGTGATCGCGAGCAGCAGCTGCGGTCGGACGTGGCCTGCGCCCCCTTCGGTGCGGAGCTCAGCCCGTATGTTTTGGAGCACGGCTGGTCGCACGATGGCCTGGCTCACACCGTTGCGCGTGAAAAGGCCGCCACCCCCGGCCGTTTGCGACGATCCATCGCGGCACTCGGGGCCGTGCGTATCCAGCAACTGGTCACGCGAATCTTTCACGATGTTTCCGCGGGGTGCTATCACCCCTCGACGGTGGCCCGGGACTTCGACCTGCACAAGTCCGTACTCACGCGCTTCGCGGCATCGAACTGGCACCCTTGCAAAGACGGGCCGGTGCCTGATCTGTGGCTCAATACCGCACAGGTCCTCGCGAGCCAGCCTCGGTTCCGTGCCGCACTGGAAGAAGCGGGGCTCGATCATCTGGTCCGATCGTTGGCAGGTCCGCGAGCTGAGGACGATGGCCATCAATATGAGGGAGCTGTGTAATGACGGGTACCACACCCCAGCGATTGTTGCAGATCGACTCGGCCGTCCGCACACCAGGCGGTCTCGCGGACCTTATCCAGTACACGCCGGACATCGAGGCCTGGCTGAACTGGATCATTGAGGTAGCGAAAACGCCTGCCTGCGGCGCGCTGGAAGAGCTGCGCTACAATCGCGAGCTTTCCGATGCGGCATCGACGTCTACATCTGATGGCTTACTGCCGTTAGATGCCTGTCCGATACATCTCGTTGAAAACAAGGAGACGCTTGTCTCGCCACGGCGGGTCGCGGCGGGTATGTGGCGGTTTGCGATTGCCAGGCCCGGGTCAGTTCGGCTTTATACCCGCGACCAGACGCTACTCTGGAGCGAGGAGTTGGCCACCAAGATCGACAACGCGGACAACAACAGCGTCTGGCGTCTTGCTGCCGCGTCAGAGCCGTCCGGCTCTCTGGTCCAGCGGTGGATGATTCCCGGGTGGATGCTGACCGTCGAACATTTCAACTCGGTGGCGGGGCACTGGTTGGACGTTATCGACCACGTGGAGGCGACTCGATGATACAAAGAACACTCGGTACCGTGATCGCTCCGGTTGTCCTGGTCGCGGCGGGGCAGGAGCCGCCCGCAGTGGTGACCTGGCTGGTGGTTCAGGCCATAGCGCAATCAGATTTTCAGGGGCCGGTACTGACCATCACCGGCGACACTTGGCTCGACCCGGCAACTGAAACCCGCTGGCGGGAACTGCTGGTCCCGCATGTGCTCGGTGGGCTGGCCGTGCTCCATGCAGAGCAGGTGTGCTGGCGAGTTGGGCTGCGTGTACCGGATGCGGTTGCGCATTCCGGCCGGGCGTGCCGTGTCGAGGGCGGGTCCGCGGACGCCGCTTGCTTTGTTGCGCTGATCGGCTCGGCGCTGGGTATCAAGGCCCGCCGCGATACGCTGGTGACCGGGACGGTCCAACTCGAGGCGCAGACGCTTGACCTAGTTCAATCGCTGCCCGAAAAACTCCACGCCGCTGCTGGGAATCGGTCCGTTCATCACTTTGTCCATGCACCGGTGGACCAGGATCATTCGGCGGGCTGGACCCCGGAGGTGCTCCTCCGCTGGGACGAAGCATGCGGCCTGACTGACCATCGGGTCCGTCGAGTGCCATGCAACACACTTGTCGAAGTGATGAAGCGCGTGCTGCCGATCGATGGCCGCGTGATCGCGGCGCTTCGCCATGGCCAGTTCAATACCGAGCCGAACGACCATGCGCCGGGCTGGGTCAACACGCTACGAAGTGCCGATGACGCGCTGTGGCAACGGAGTCTGTACAGGCGCGTCCAACAGGGGCACAAAGCCGCTGTGCAGAACCTGCTTGAGGCGCGGTTGATCTATGACCTCGATCAGGGGCGGTACCCCAGCGGGGTTGGTGCCTGCTTGAGAGGGGCGCTGCGCACCGTGCCGGCGGGCCAGCGCCGCAGCAAGCTCAGCGGCTTGCTGATCAGCACCGCGCTGCTGGACCGTTGTATGCAATGCGCCGGTGAGTCAGACCAGGATGATCTGGAGCAACTGTCCTCCACTACCTCCCGCAATAGTGAGAGGGGGGCTGATGGTCCGGATGGTTCCGGGGCGTCCCCCGAGGCGAACGTGGATTGGCTGCTTGAGCAGTTGAGCGAATATGAAACCGCCCAACGCATCGACCGTGCACTGGACGAAGCGCGGATGAGTTACGTGGTGGATCCTGGTCAGGTGTGGACCAACGAGTCACTAATCGATGTATTTGCCAGTTTCTATGCCCACCTCTGCCGGTACGGGGGCTACAACGTGCCGCCCGACAAACTGGATGCCGAGGCCATCAACTGTGTGCAAGAAGCTTACGCGCGGGAGGGCGGGTTGAATACCGCCATGGCCCGCGCGAAAGACCATACCGACAACGGGCTGCGTGGTGTTCTGGATCGTATGACTGATCTGATGAAGTACCAGCTGCGTACGGGCGATCGCCTGAAGGAAGAGAAACTCGCGATAGACGGTCGTGACACAGATGCGATGTTGGCTCAGACCCGGTATTTGATGGACAAGATCCACCCCCTTCTGGACAAGCAGCTCCGCGACATGCCACCCGAGTTGCTGGTGACGCGCTTGCCAGAACTCATCCACGCGGCGTTGAACGCGAGTGACAAGATGAACCAAACCCTACGCAGTCACTGACTGCCCATTGGGCAGCTATACCGGATTGAGCCGGTAATAGTAACACGCTTCTCTCGACACCTACCGTTTATGAACACAACACAAGGAGCCCAGCATGTCCAACGAACAGGAACGCATCATCGCCAGGATTTCGAACCACGGTGCAGTCGGTCGGATTAGGGCGCGTCACGACGCCGCAAGTATGAGCCGATCGGTAGGCGACTTGCGTGTGACCAATGCTCACGACTTCGCTCGTGTGACCGGGGGGTATGTCAACCACCAGGTCAAGATGACTGGTGGCAGTGGTTACAGCGATTACGAGGCACGCAGTATCGCCAAGGAGTTACTCACCCAGCACGGGCGTCGGTATAGGCGTACCTATAATAACTACATCCAGAACGCGATCGATGGCCACGACGGCGGGCTGCGCGGTGTGCTGAATATCCTCACCGACATGCTCCGAGAGCAGCAGGCCGAGCGTTTCAAGGACGACGCGATCGACCAGGTCATCGATCCACTGGACTTTGATGCCAAGGTCGCAGTTACCCGACAGATTCTTGACGAACAAAAGAGGCTCAGCCCAGGCGGCATGGGTGACCAGCGTCCTGAAGCCCACGCCCACGACTATCAAGCGCTTCTTAGCAAGCGGGCCCAACAGATCGATGAGATGAATGACGAGCTGCGCAGCCACTAAGCAAGGAGCGCCATGCTATGATGATGTCATTTGACGGTCTGCTCCGTTCGATCCACCCCGCTGTGACACTCGACCGCTTCGAACGCGAAGCCAATAATGCATCCCTGGAGGTCCGTGCCCCACATCCGCTGCCCCGCAGTGCCCGGGACCTGCTGTTGCATCTGGTCGCGCTGCAGCACCGGATGTCTCGGTCCGCCGGAGACCGTACACCGTTCCCTACAGTTCACTTCGAATCGAACGCACGGGCGGTGGACGAACTGCTACGGCGTCAGTTCCAAGGCCGAGGGATTGGGGTTGCCATGCAGCTTATCCAGGCCAAGGGGGCGTCCGGGCTGCGTGAGGTCCGTGAGATCCTGGTCCAGAGCCACATCAGGGAGTTCACGCGCCTGGTTGTGAAACGCCGGGTCGATGCGTTCTGGGCTGAGCAGGACACTCAGGGTAAGGTAGTATCCGCTAAGTACTACCTCGCGAAGTTCTCGCACCTGTTGACTGCGGACCAGCGCCGTCGCGATCCGATCCGACTAGCAACCGTACTACCAAATATTCTTTACGGGCACCCGTTTCGTTTGCGACAGCTGACCGCAAACGAGCGATTTCGGCGTTGAGCCGATAGCAACCCAACTAGTGGCGATTATCTCTTCATGTTAGGTCTTGCTGTATCTATCATGCACTATTCGATGATCGTTTCTTGCGATCAACAATCCCCATTCGCGAGATCAGCATGATTGACAAGACCGAACCCGAGTATCGTCAAGCCATGGAACGAGCGGCCAAGGCGTTCGCCGTGCTGGCCGTTCGTAATACTTCTTTGGAGAATCTGCACGCCGGCGTCACGCCGGTCTCGGAGACCGGCGACGGCAGCGACATCCGTGTGACGGATGCGGGTGGCCGTGAGATCCCGTGGTCGGAGGTGTCCCGCCTGAATGATGACGAGATGAAGGTCTTGATGAAGCAGGTGGTGGACCGGCTCTACACTTGCCTGCTTCACTTGTTCGATCCAGAATTCGACCCCACTCTCCAGCACGCCATTCGATTCACTCATCAGTGGGACGCCCCTACCGAAATCCCATCGCTGATTCGGAGCGATGGGAAGTGATCCCGTTTCGGAGGGGTGAAATTTTCTACCCGTGAGCAACAAAGCGTCGTTTTCCCACGCTATGGGAATGATGCCTACACCCGCGATTGCCCGCCAGACTCTCCAGGAAGCACGCCCCCTGGTACGGCGTGCGCTCTCGAATCACCGCTTCATTGCGGAGTCGGTCAAGGGCTGCAACCCATCGCTTTCACCGTCGCCCCTACCCATCTCACCACCGCTCGACCCGGGGCTGCGGCAGGATGGCTGGCTGTCGCTGTCCCGAGGCAGTACAGGGTCTGATTCGTGCCCGGCATCTCATCGGCCGCGGATCTGGTTCAACCTGGCCGTCCATCCGGACCACAAGCCCCGCGACCGGGATTCGGAGTCATTCATCCGACAGCTTAGCGCTGCGAAACGTGGCTGGATCTTTGAAGTCGCAGGTAATCGTTGCCGAATCGATATCCGTATCGGGATTGATCAAAAAGATGTTCCGGTCCTGAAGGCCGCGATGTTGCAGCTTCAAACACCGCTGGGTGATGGCCTTTGCCGCAAGGATCGGTTCCGAGACGGGGTGCCAGCGGTAGCGGAACTGGTGCCGCGTCCCCCCTACATTGATCCGTTCACACGACTGGACGAACTGCCTCATCCACCGGTGGGCCTGATCGTTGAGTTGTTGGCGGATTTGCATGAAGATTATCTGGGTCTGTATCAGGTTTGCGCAGCCCCGGTGCGTGACGACCGCTGGCTCGACAACGCAAAAGTCCTGTATGACGCACTCTTCCGGTCCGGGCTTGAGCCCTCAGGGCCCGATGGAACGCCGACCCTGTCATGGACCCAACAGGTGCCCAGCGTTAATATCTCGCGTCTGACCCAGGACACCTATACCAAGATCCACCCCGACCGCGCCTACTGCTTCGCTCTGTGCCGCTGCGCCTTGTGGTCGCCTGATTGGATGAATGGGACCGGCGTCAACGAGGACGTTGCCGCACAGCTGGAATGCCTGGTGGCCCCGCTCGGGCTGATTCGGCAGGCGGGTCGGTCGATGGATGTGATCCCGCCCGATCAGATCGCCGCTCAGCTTACTCCCCAGCAGATCGTGTCCATGATCACCCAGGGGCGGGTACACCGTCATGGCATGCTGATGAATACTGAAGAGTTGGCCGCATTCGCGCATATGCCACCGCTCAGAGTGATCGAGTCATATCGATTAGACAACCTGCGATGTGAGCCACTGGTTCAAGAAGAATTCGATATTCAGGGTACCGGTCTCGAGAATTGGCATGTGGATGCAAAGCGAAGTCGTGCAACAATCCCACGGTCACTGCGATGCGAACATGCGCATCTGATCGGACGAACCGGAAGCGGCAAATCGACTCTTCTAACCTCCATGCTGCTAGACGATGTGGGGCGCGGGGACGGTGCGATGGTGATAGACCCGCACGGGAATCTCGCCCGGGACTTGGCGGACAGGCTGCCGGAGGATGTAGCGAAGCGGTGCTGGTGGCTTGATTTCAACGACCCTGATCGCGTTGTTCTGTACAACCCGCTGCGGGCTGGCGGCCTAAGCGATCTGCCGGCCGAAGTCGCGGATGACTTCATCGGAGGTTTTCAGGATATGACCTCTGGCTGGGGTGACCGGCTTGAGCATCTGAACCGCAACATCATCACGGCGGTTGCCGAATTGCCGGACACCTCATTACTCGACGCCATGCTTGCGTTAGAACGCAAGAGCACTCACGGGGAGCAAACACGACGTCGGCTGATCGAGGGATGCAGTGATGCGCTGGTTCGTCGCTTTTTCAAGGACAGATTTGATGCGTACTCGAATGCCGACCTGAACCCCGCACACCACAAGTTCAGTAAGCTGCTTCAATCCGGTAACGCCTCACTATCTCTGAGGCAGCCGATCAACCGGCTGGACATCTCTTCGTGGATGGCCAGAGGAGACGTTGTGTTGGTTAACTTGGGCTCCCTCTCACGAGAGTTCAAGCACATCCTTGGGTCGTTCCTGATCGCAAATGTTTTTACTGCGGCACAGTCCCGCGGCGATGTCTCCGGGGATTCGGTACCGCCGTTTCACCTTTATATCGATGAATGCCATCGCTTTTCTTGTGGGCTGCAGGCGCGTATGGTTGCCGAGGTTCGTAAGAACAAGGTGAGCCTCACGATGGCTCACCAGCATATGCACCAGTTTGAACGCAGCTATGCCCATGCGTTCGGAACGGTCGGGACCAGTATTGTCTTTCAGGTCGACAAGGATGACGCCGATGCTATGGCCCGAGCTTTCCAGGGGCGTATTGAGGGCAAGCAGATCATGTCGTTAGATCGGTTCAGAGCGTATGCTCGAATTGGAAACGAGGTTGTCTCCCTCCACACACCACGCTACACCGATCTGCCTCGAGGAGCGGGCCGGTTTGAGGAAATCCGCGATCGCTCCATGAACGAGTTGTACGACTCTCGGACTTCAATCATGGCGTGGACCAATAAGCTAATTGAGGGAGAGATCGATAACGCTTCATCCTTATCTACTCATGTCCCATCCGAACCCGGAACGAGGCTGCCTGATGATCCAGACTGGCCAAACTGAGCGCGATCGGATCGCGGAGATCGAGTGCCGGAGACAGCGGATGGCAGCATCGATCACAACGAGACTGATACAGGCATTCGATTCCTATCGCTGGTTGCCCTTGCCCGAACTGACTCAGGCAGCGGCTTGGACTCGGTTGCTCGATTTTGCGGGGCATCTACAAGGTGAATCAGACAAACCCGTATCACAGGCAGCCACGACGTATGCACTTCAACAATGGTTGCACCGGTTGGGCCGCAATGCGGACGATGCGATCGGAATGCTACTCGATCAAAACGCTGTTCCAGACAAGCTACTTGAGATGCTTTTGAAAGCCGCGATCGAGGAAACCCTTACACATTGTGACGCTTCAATAATGCAACAGGCATATCAGTTACTGCCCGCCACCGAGCGGCTGGATCAGGTTCGCCGACTCCGGGCTGCGTTCCCTGTTGTCAACAGACAACTCATGAATTTGCCCTCATGGTCGCTGATCGAGGAACTCCCGACACTCCACGGTATGTGTGTCGCAGAATTGGAAGGAATCCAAGTGCAACACGACTCTGATTAGGCACGCTTTGAATTCGGCGGGATACCTCCGCCGGAGTGAGTGTGATGGCGTTGCCCCGTAACAATAAAGAGAAGCTCGCCCTGTTTTGCAGTGCCTTCCGAGGCCGCGGCGATTGTCACGGCACACGCGACATCCACAATGGACGGGCAAGCTGCGTCAAGTTGCCACCCACCGACCTAGTTATGCGTGACCACCTGCTGGGCAGGCGACCGGTAGGGATTTACCCACTGGTAGTTGATAAGGTTTGGTTCGCGGCTATCGATCTGGACGAACCCGACCCCGACCTCGTGCGGGCATTGGACCGGCTTGGGCGCGAGATCGGTCTTGCCCCGCTGATCGAGGTGTCCAAGTCCAAGGGCTTTCACCTGTGGTTCTTTGCGGATGAGCACGGTTGGTCCGCGGCAACCACCCGATCGCTCTTGCACTGGATGACGGATGAGGTCGGAAAGCCCGCAGTGGAAGTGTTCCCCAAGCAGGATCGGCTGAGTAATGGCAGTTTTGGCAACTACATTTACCTACCACTAGACGGCAGGCTGGTTCGGGAAGGGCGTACCATCTTTGTCGAGCCCGATACATGGCTAAGGCCATTCGAGAATCAGTGGGCGGCGCTGGCTCATCGCGAGAGATACTGTGCCGAACAACTCAATCAGATCGCTGGAGACCTGGATATCTCCGATTCCGATGAGCATGACAATGAGCATCGTCCGGCATCAAGCCGCCGCGGAATGAGAAAGATTCCAACGCAAAACTGTAGCGTGAATTATGGCCTGCCGCCCTGCGCGCAGCGCATGCTGGCGGAGGGTGTAACCGAGCAACAGCGAGTTGCTTGCTTCCGGCTGGCGGTGCACCTACACCGCGTTGGGATGCCCGAAGATATCGCAAGGGCGACGCTTACCGCATGGGCGAAGAAGAACCGACCTACCGGTGGCAAGCGCGTCATCACACTCGAGGAGATCGCCCAGCAGACTCATGATGGGTACAGCGGTCGCTACCGAGGCTACGGTTGTGAAGATCCGATGGTTGCGGAGTTTTGCAACGGCCAATGCCCCGTCCATGGTGAGATACAGCGTAAAGACTTGAAGACAACCGCAACAGACCGAGCGGATTGTCCGCTAAAGGGGTGAGATGCGATGGAACTACCCGTGAAACAATTCATGCACAACGCGTCTACACGATTCAAATCACCTTGCAAGCGGACTTGGTCCACGATGGCCGAGAAAAATTTCATTCGCCACTCCCGGATGTTGTTTTGTAAGAAATGTGGTGCCGCACTTGAAGAGTTGATGCACCAAGACATTTGTATGGATTGTGACGGCCGATCTAAGTCAGGTAGCGTAGTGTCCACAGCTACAAGCCCGGTGAATATTCACTCTGAAAAGCGATAGGTGTGATGCAGGAACAACAGGTCAACTTACTCACGTCAATATATGGCGGGAGACCATGGCAACCCTATCCGGGTTATTGGTTGGTTTTGGTCACTCGCAACGATGGGGCCTTAGTTGTGTTTGGGCGCGATGCAGTGATCCTTTATGAGAATGCGCAAGCACTCGAAGATGATGATCCGACTTGTGAAATATGCCTCAACGAGCCACCGTAGGCACAGCCTTCTCAACAACATGAAAATAGTTGAGGTCAAGGCCGCGCAGTGTAGCGGCGGACGCGCGATTGGTATACGCACTAAATGCTATGGGCGGTAAGACACTAAACACCACCGCGGTTGCGCGGGCAGCAATGAGGCGCTATTATGAATAAGTTGAAACCGGCTGATGAACGTCAGCCCGCAGAGGCCGTAGAATCCCTGATGACTTACCAGGAAGCGGCTAAGGTCTTGGGAATCACGGACCGCACTTTATGGGAGTTGGTTCGCAAGGGCGAATTGCGAAACGTCAGGGTCGGCCGAAGTGTGCGGATTGATCCAGCCGACCTTCGGCAGTTTATTGAAGATTCGAAATCAAGTTGAGGCTACGCAACCTGTCGGGCATGCTAAGGCTCTGGCAGGGCGACAAGGGTAAGGATATGGCGAGCATCTCAAATAAACCTAATGGCAGGCGATGGATTCAGTTCACCGACGCCACAGGCAAGCGGAAGACTTTACGGCTTGGCAAGGTGTCCTTGCGACATGCTGAGTCTGTCAAGGTTAAGGTCAACGAGCTGCTCAGTGCTAGTGTCACTGGTGCGCCTTTATCGCAAGAGTCATCGGTGTGGCTAAAGCAAATCGACAGTATCATGTATGAGAAGTTGGCTGCGGTCGGCCTCGTCAGATCCAGGGCACGCCAGACGCTCGGCCCTTTCCTCGATGCCTACATCAAAGGGCGTAAGGACATCAAGGAAGGTACGCGCATCAACCTTGAGCGGATCAAGCGGTATCTTGTCGATTTCTTTGGCGAGGAAAAGAAGATCAGAGACATTACTGCTGGCGATGCAGAAGACTTCAGGCAGCACTTGATCGGCAAACATAAGTCTCAGAACACCGTGCGCCGGTCTATCGGCCGGGCTCGTCAGTTCATGAACGATGCGATGAAGCGGGGGCTGATCGACAAGAACCCGTTTGAGGGGATGGCCGCGTCTGTCCGGGCGAACCACGAGCGGTTTTTCTATGTCACCCGTGAGATGGCCCAGAAGGTGCTCGACGCCTGCCCGGATGTGCAGTGGAGGCTGATCTTCGCTTTTGCTCGATTCGGAGGAATGCGATGCCCTTCGGAGGTACTTTCGGTCAAGTGGGAGGACATCAACTGGGAGCATGGAAAGATCCGAGTCCCGAGCCCGAAGACCGAGCACCACGAGGGCGGGGCCAGCCGGTTGATCCCGATGTTCCCAGAGCTTCGTCCGTTGCTTTTGGAGGCTTTTGAGGAGGCCTGCGAGGGCGATGAGTATGTGATCGCACGATACCGCTCCGCCAATTCGAACCTTCGAACCCAGCTGCACCGGATTATCCGGCGGGCTGGTCTGGAGCCCTGGCCCAAGGCGTTCCAGAACCTGCGGAGCACGCGGGAGACCGAGTTGGCAGAGGAATATCCGATCCACGTGGTTTGTAAATGGATCGGCAACACCCAAGCCGTGGCGGCGACGCACTACCTGCAGACAACAGACGAGCATTTCGCTCGCGCAGCAAGGGAAAACGGCCTATCAAAGGCGACGCAGAATCCGACGCAGAAGGTGCACGAAACGCCTCGAAACAGGCAGAACGGCCAACAAGAGCAAGTTGACGAAAACCCTTCAAATTCAAGGGGTTTCAAGAAAAAACGCCTCAACGCAGTTGACTGCGAGAGGCGTCGGATGACCGGGCTGGGACTCGAACCCAGAACCAGCGGCTTAAAAGGCCGATGCTCTACCGATTGAGCTACCCGGTCGGGGGCGGGCATTATAGGCAACGCGGCGCGGTTTGCTTAGGTAGCATGGCCGGCGTGGAAGAGCGTGTGCAAAAAGGCGGGCGGCTGGTGTTTTCGGCGGCGGACGCGACGCGGCCCGCGGTGGTCGCGGTCGTCGCGGAGATCGGTGTCAACCACGACGGGGACACGGGCGTCGCCCGGCGGTTGATCGACGCGTCGGCGCAAGCGGGGGCCGACGCGGTGAAGTTTCAATACTTCCGGCCCGAGCGGTTGCTGTCCAATCAGGCGGAATTGGCCGGCTACCAGAAGGGCAAGGCGGCGAGCCAGCGGGCGTTGCTCGAGCCTTTGGCGTTGTCGATCGATGAGTTGGGCCGGCTGGTCGAGCACGCGCGGGGGTGCGGGCTTGCGGCGGTGGTGACGCCGTTCAGCCCGGACGACCCGGCGGAGTTGTCACCGCTGGGGCTGGACGCGATCAAGACGGCCTCGCCCGACGCGGTGAACCCGCCGCTGCTGCGGGCTTGCGCGGCGTTGGGCCTGCCGATGCTGGTCTCGACCGGCGCGTGCGCGTTGGATGAACTGGGCGGTGTGGCGGCGCTGCTGTGCGAGCACCCCGCGGGCGGGGCTTTGTTGCACTGCGTGTCGAGCTACCCGACGCCGATGGGCGGGGCGCAGTTGGGCGGGATCGGCGTGATGATCGATCGGTTGAACCTGCCGGTCGGCTACTCGGACCACACGTCGGCGACGCACACCGGGGCGCTCGCGGTCCTGGCGGGGGCGGTCGTCCTCGAAAAACACCTGACCCACGACCGCTCGGCGGCCGGGCCGGACCACGCCGCGAGCCTGGACCCCGAGGGCTTGCGGGCATATGTCGCGGCGGTCCGCGAGGCGCAGCGGGCGCTCGGCGTCCGCGATAAGTCGGTGACCGGCGTGGAGCGGGATGTACGGCGGGTGTCTCGGCAGAGCTTGTGTGTGCTGCACGACCTGCCAGCGGGGCATGTGCTGACCGCCTCGGACCTGACGGTCAAGCGGCCGGGCACGGGCCTGTCCGCGTCTGAATGGGACACGGCCGTCGGTCGTCGGCTCGCTCGGAGGGTGTCGGCGAACGACGTCCTCTGGGCCGAGGACCTTTGCGAGCCGGCGGGCTGAATCCGAATCGCTTCCGCGGGCGAAAAACTGTACGTGGTTCGTCGGCCGGGCCGATGTTTCACAGGTCAGAGAATCACGTTTGCGCGGGCCGACCGCCGGCCCACCCGTTCTCCACTCGGAGCCCGTCATGTCGAACGTCCTGCTGATCGGTCTGGGTGTCTACCTCGCGGCGTGTTACCTGTACGGCATGGTCCTGCTGCTGCGATTGATGACGACGCGGACGACGATCCGCCCGACCTCGCGGGCCGAGCCGACCGAGCTCTGCCGGGTCGCGCGGGCGGAGCTTGAATTGGACGACGCGGCCGCGGACGAACAGCGCCTCGCGGCGTGATCGGCGTCGTGCCTCAGACGGTTGCGCCGGATCAAGCCGGGCGTCTTGTCCGGCGGTCACGCGACGACCTGTTCGCGCGCCGCGCGGTGGTGCTTGATCGAGAGGTTGATCATCTTGGTGAATCGCGACTGGTAAAAGAACATCAGCACGACCCACCAGATGAGGAAGGTCAGCAGCGCGAGCAGCAACGGGCAGCCGACGACGAACAGCAGGCCGAGCATGTTGTTGGGCGAAGGCGAGGCGAGCCCGGCGATCACGGCGAACAGGACCACGCCGAGCACGAACGCCACGCCGACAGCGATCATGCCCCACAAGACGATGCTGGTCTGCTTGGCGAGGCCGCGGTCCTGGCTGCGGATCGCGAGCAGGCGCAGGTAGAGCATCGACGCAACGAAGCCGGTCACCGCGAGCACGGCGGCGACCAGGTCCATCCCCGCCGAGGCCATGTCCGTCGCGTTGTTCCGGCCGACGAGCAGCAGCGCGCCCAGCACCGAGACGGCGTACGCCGGGAGGATCGTCCACCGCGCGAGCGGGCGCGTCACGCGGGGCTTATTGGGCGGCGGCTCCGGCTCGGTCAGCCGCCAGTACCCGAACCCGGACATCGCGTTGGGCACGAGCACCGCGATGAAGTTGATCAGGACGACAAGCATCGGCGTGCGCGGCGGAGCGAACGGGTTCTGCTGGTTCAGAGACGAAGACGCGGCCTTCATCTCAAACGCCGCCTCCGCGACACCCGCGACGATGCCCAGGCCGATGCCCGTGAACGCGCCGATCAGCACCCACATCACCCCCTGCTTGAGCCCGCGCAGCCAGCGCGTATCGGCGAACTTGAGCAGGTCCGAGCGCATCGAGTGTGCGATCGGCGTGCCGCACTCCGAGCAATGGCCGTCGGTCCGCTGGCCACGCAGGTTGTAGCCGCAGTGGATGCAGTCGAGGTCGGTCTCAAGCACCACGCCCGCGTCGGCCCGGAGGTTGTGCGGCTTGACGTGCGGGGTCGCTTGATCGACGTCGCCCGCCGCGTCGCCCAGCGCGTCCAGCGCGTCGAGCGCTTGTTCGTCGGGCGGGTCGAAATCGTATTCGTCGTAAGGGTCCATGCGTGCCCCGGCGGTGCGAAGTGCAGGCACGCATCATAGATCGATAGCGATGCAGCGCTCAAGGCACCATCACGCCGGGCTGGGCATCATGCCCGGGCCGCTGTCCGCTTCGCCGTCGTCGGCCTTGCCCGGCGCGGTCGCGGCGTCTTCGTTGCCGGGCGCGGCGGTCTTCTCACGCTCGGCGGCGAGCAGGTCGCTGACGGTCGTCTTGCCCAGCGACTCGCCGCGCATCAGCTTCCCGACCTCGTCGGCGTTCAGCGTCTCGTACTTCAACAGCGCCTCGGCGATGGCGACGACTTCGTCGCGGTTGTCTTCGAGCGTCTTCTTGGCCTGGGCGTAGGTCTCGTCGATCAGGCGCTTGACCTCTTCGTCGATCATCCGCGCGGTCTCGTCGCTGTGCAGGTCGCCTCGCTGCCAGGGCTCGCCGCCTTCGTCGGCGAAGAGTTGGAAGCCGACGCGGTCGGACATGCCGTACTCCTTGACCATCGCACGCGCGATCGAGGTCGCCTGGCGGATGTCGCCCGCCGTGCCGTTGTATTGGTCGTCGCAGAACATCTGCTCGGCGATGCGCCCGCCGTAGGCCACGCGCATCATCGCCAGCAGGCGCTTCTTACCGAACACCGCGCGGTCGCGCTCCGGCAGCATCTGCGTGTACCCGCCGGCCTGACCACGCGGGATGATCGTCACCTTGTGCAGGGGCTCGGCGTGCTCCTCGTGCCAGACGATCACGGCGTGGCCCGCCTCGTGGTACGCCACCACGCGCTTGTCGTCTTCCTCGACCCGGACGTTCTTGCGCGACCGGCCGTACTTGACCTTGTCCCGCGCGTCGTCGAGGTCGTCCATCTCGACCCATTCCTTGTCCTGCATCGTCGCCGCGATCGCGGCCTCGTTGATGATCGCTTCGAGCTCGGCGCCCGAGAACATCGGCGTGCCCCGCGCGAGCTTCTCGAGGTCCACATCCGGCGACATCTTGATCTTCCGGCTGTGCACCTTCAGGATCTCGACGCGCCCCAGCAGGTCGGGCAGGTGCACGAAGACCTGCCGGTCAAAGCGCCCGGGCCGGGTTAACGCGGGGTCGAGCACGTCGGCGCGGTTGGTCGAGGCCAGGACGATGACCTGGTCCGACGAGTCGAAGCCGTCCATCTCGACGAGGATGGCGTTGAGCGTCTGCTCGCGTTCGTCGTGCCCGCCGGAGGAAAAGCCGCTGCCGCGGCGCCTTCCGACGGCGTCGATCTCGTCGAGGAAGATGATGCACGGCGCCGAGTCCTTGGCCTGCTTGAAGAGGTCGCGGACGCGCGACGCGCCGACGCCGACGAACATCTCGACGAAGTCGCTGCCGGAGATCGAGAAGAACGGCACGTCCGCCTCGCCGGCGACGGCCTTGGCCAGCAGCGTCTTGCCGCACCCCGGCGGGCCGACGAGCAGCACGCCGCGCGGCACACGCCCGCCGAGGCGTTGGAACTTCTTGGGGTTCTTGAGGAACTCGATGATCTCGCCGACCTCGTCCTTGGCTTCTTCGATCCCCGCGACGTCGCCGAGCGTGACCGACGAGTGCTCCTTGGTAAGCACCTTGTGCTTGGACCGGCCGAAGTTGCCGAGCATCCCGCCCGGCCCGCCGCCTGCGCCGCGCATCGCGCGGAACACAAAGAAGTAGATCAGGAACGCGATGATGATCAGCGGGCCCCAGCTGATGAGGATCTGGAAGAAGATCCCCGTGCGGTCGATCTTGGGCGCGACGTCGACGTCGGCCTTGCTCAACGCGTAGGTCCAGTCGTCGATGAGCACCGACGGCACATCCACCATGATGCGCCCGCCGTCGGTTTCGCGGTTGGGGTGCTTGACGTTGTCGTCGAGCGTCGCGATGAAGCGCTCGTCCTTGATCTCGTAGACGTCGTCCTTGAAGTGGCCGGCCTCGGCCTCGGCGCGGAACTCGTTCCACGTCACCACGTCCGCGCTGTCCCCGCCGCCCTGCATGATCAGCAGCATCGTGACCAGCAGCAGGATGAGTAGCACCCAGCCCAGCGGCCAGCGGCTCAGCGGGTTGGCGGACTTGCCGGGCTGGCCCTTGTTTTGTCCCTCGGGCTTGTCAGACTCGGGCGGGCGTTGATCGTCGCTCGGCTCGGGCATGCGTCTCTCTACGGGGGCGAGGCGATAAGGTCGAGGCGGAGTCCGCTCCGCCGATGTGGTGCAAGTGCATTCTAGCCGCGATATCCCCGCGGGTCGTGGGTGGGCACGAATAACACGCTTATCGGTGATCCGTTGTTCGACGATCAGCAAGGCCCGCCGATCCGGGCAAGGCTCGATAATGACGCGGTTTTCGTGCCTACCACCCGTCGTCCCGCATCTGCGAGACGATCTCCCGGGCCAGCCGCTGGACCGCGAGGCGTCGGCCGTCCTCGTCGAACTCGCCGATGGTGCGGTTGGGCACGAACTGACCCGCGGAGCTGAACCCGCGAACGCCACGCAGCGTCTTGCCCGTCCGCAAGTCACGCCACGTGTAGTTGACCGTGACCGTGATCTCGATCTCCTGCGGCAGACCGGCCGTCGCGTCCCGGCTGACCAGCTGCCGATCGACACGCGTCACCGTCCCGGTCAGCTGCGTGTCCGCCAGGCCCGAGCCGCTTACGACCTTGTAAGGCGTGCGGTGCTCGATCTCCTTCACCAGCGCCTCGTGCAGCTCGAACTCGACGTTGCGCTCGCCCGAGCGGTTGTCGAAGTTCGGCACCGACACGCTGTTGTACTGCGTCGGGTACAGCTCGGCCGTCGTATACCCGCAGCCGGTGAGCAGCAGGGCAAAGAGAACAAGCGGCAAAGCGACCAAGCCTAGTGGGCCACTTAAGATAGGTGGCCGGGGTGGAGGCTCGGCGACCCCCCGGAACCGATCGCTTTCAGACGGATCCGCGCCGACTTGTTCCGCGGGCACGCAAGCTCGACCCCGGCCACTCACAGCGATGGTGCGGCGCTCACTCATCGCCCGCCCCCTCCTTATCGATCGAAGGCGTCGCCGGGTCACCCGCTTCATTGTTCAACGCGCCGCGCGTGCTCGTCGGGTCGCGCGGGTCGATCAGCGCGACGCCGCGCTCCTCGAGCTCGGTCAACGCCTCGAGGGCCGCGGCGGACTGGGGGTAGTCCTGGATCACCCGGCGGTACATCGTGATCGCGCCACGCTCCATCCCGCGCTGGTCGTACCACTGCGCGGTGACCAGCTTCTTCTCCGCCAGCGCCTCGTTGATGCGGACCATCAGCGCCCGCGCGCCGATCTTCTCCGCGGCCGAGGGGTAGTCGCGCTCGTACTCGCGCAGCCGCTGCGCCGCGTCGGTCAGGCCCGACGGGTCGAACTGCGGGCCCTTGTACTTGGCCAGCGACGCCTGGATCAGCCGGAGCATCGCCCACTCGCGTTGCGCGCTGTTGGGGTAGTTCAACAGGAACAGGTCGTAGGCCTCGGACGCCATGTCCATGTCGCCCTTGTCGAAGTAGTAGTCGCCGATGGACATGCTCGCGCGCTCGCCCAGTTCGCTGCCGGGCAGCCGCTCCTGCACACGGATCAGCAGCTCGACGCCCTCGCTGTCGGCCGGGATGATCCGAACGCCCAGCCACCGCGACTTGCGGTAGAGCCCGCCGGTGAACAGCTTGGCGATGTCGTACTCGCGCTCGAGCGCGACGCGGTATTGTTCGGTCCCGGGGTACGCCCGCGCGATGACTTCGTAGTCCGCCAGCGAGCGGTAGTAGTCGCCTTGCGCCGCGATCGCGTCGCCGCGGATCAGGTGCGCTTCGACGATCAGCGGGTGCGCGGGGTGTTGTTCGATCCAATCGTCCGCGTCGCGCTCGGCCCGCTTCGCGTCGCCTTGCACCAGCGTTCGGCGGATCAGCCGCAACCGGCCCTCCGGCGTCGCCGGGTCCGGCTCGGCCAGCGGGACGAAGTTGCCCGCGTCGTCCAACTCGTGCGTCGGCTGGGCATGGGCAACGGCCGCCGCCGACATTCCCAACGCGAACGCCGCGGCCAGGCGCAGCGGTCGGGTTCCCGTGATCGTGGTGGGGCGTCGTCTCACAGCCCGGATGATACGCCCGGCAGGTGCCACCCTGCAAAACCGACCGTGGTTTGTTCAGTGGGGAGCCGGGGTGGAGCTTCAGCGACGCCCGGAACATAACCAGAGCGGATTCACAAGAACGCTTTCTCATTCCGGGGGCCCGCAAGCTCAACCCCGGCCACCCGATCGTCGTACAATAAATCGGGAACGACTCACGCAAGACGGAGACCACGCCATGTCAGGCATCGATGACCGCCGCAAGGGGATGGAAGCGAAGCTGCACCACGACGACGAGCTGCGCTTCAAGGTCCACAACCGACGCAACAAGCTGCTGGGGCTCTGGGCCGCGGAGCAGTTCGGGCTCACCGGCGACGAGGCGGCCGAATACGCCAAGCAGGTCGTCATGTCCGACTTCGAGGAGACAGGCGACGAGGATGTCCTGCGAAAAGTGCTCGCCGACTTCAACAGCCGAGGCGTCAAGGTCGAACAAGAAACCCTCCGCGAGAAGATGGACGCGCTGCTCGAAGTCGCCCACGACCAGATCGTCGGCGAGGCGGGCTAAGCGGCGCTACTGCTCGACCGGCGCGGAGAACTCCGCCCACATCGCGCCGTAGCGCGCGTCGAACGTCAGCCGAAAGCCCTGTAAGACCTGCCCGCCGATGCGACCGACCGGCAGGTCCTTGCGTCGCGGCTCGTGGACGCTTGGCTCGAACGTGACCGCGACCCCGCCGAGGCTATAGCCGAACACGTCCAGCGACTTGAGCCAGCCGATGCGCGTCTGGATGTCCCCGCCCACGCCGCGCGACTGGCCCGTGCCCGATGCCCCCGTCGCCAGGATGCCCGGCCGGGTCGCGAGGTCCATCGGCAGCGACACCGCGTTGTCCATGCCCGTGTCGATGATGAGCAGCACCTCTTCGCCGTTGGCGAGCCTGGCACGCACCGCCGGGAGCCGGCCGTAGAACTCGAGCCTGATCCGCTCGGCGTCCTTGGGCGGGACGAACGTGCTGCGGTTGTAGACGACCAGCTCTTGCTTGACGTAATCGATCGCGAAGGGGTGGGGCAGCAGCGCGTACGAACCGATCAGCCCGCCGACGCTGGTACGCAACGCGCGGGTGAGCCGGTACATGCTCAGCGCCGCGGCGCGGTCGACGCCGAGGTCCAGGTCGCCGATCGTGAGCGATTCGACGCCGTAGCGGTTGAACGATTCGGTCCCGCCGATGCCGCGCGTCTTGCCCGTGCCGACGACGGGCAGCTGCATGCGGTTCGCCACGCCCTGGTCGATGATGTCGATCGAGCTGCCGGTGTCGAGCATCATCGGGCTCGGCCGGTCGCCGTTGATCGAGCCCTGCACGAACAGGTAGCCCTTGCTGTGGTTCAGCGGGATGCGCAACGCCTTGGGCAGCTTGCCCGGCTCCGCGAGCGAGTACGCCGCCGAGGACCGTGTGACCAGCGTCTGGTTCGTCGGCGTCGCGCTGCAGGCGCCAAGCAGCAGGCAAAAGACCAGCAGGGAAAGGGCGTGTCGCATGAGGGCATGATAGCCGGTGTTGTGAATGACCAATAAGCTTAAATGTCCAATGGGCCCGGTGAGGAACACAACCATCAGAGCACGAAGCGTGAGCGAGTGACGCGAGCCCTGGTTGTCGTGTCACTCGCTCACGCTTCGTGCTCTGATCACCATGCACTGTCGGGCATGCCTTGCCATTGGTCAATTCGGCTTGGTCATTGGACATTCATCGTCACGGCCACGGATCAAACGCGATGCACTTGAGCATCGGCGCGCACTCAACCAACTCGGTCTCGACCCGCCCGTCTTCGTGCAGCGTGTGCAGGAAAAACCCTGTCTTTTCAGGCATCGGCGGGTTAGGCAGGCCCGGGGCGTGCACCCACGTCCCCGACGCGGGCGGGGCCCAGGCGATCTTTTGATAGTCGCTTCCCGTCAACATAGTTTGGTGTACATGCCCGGAACCTATGAGGACTGACTTTTCGATTTGATCAACATCTTGAAGGATATTGATGCGTGGTTGACTAGGTCCGAGCCAGTATTCCACGTCTCTTGATGCTGGTTGAGGGTCCATATCGATATAAAGAGGGCTGTGTAGAAAAAGCGAGATTTTCGCAGAAAACATATCGATGGTGATGAGTGTTTCGTGAACCCACTTGGCTTGTAACTGTTCTGCTTCGAGCTCGGAACCAAAAAGCATGCTATTAAATCCGTAAACCAACCACCCTTTGCCAAGATTCCGCCCGTTCGATGAGCCGAAACACTCGTTCCATCGCTTGACGCGTTCGGCATTAATCTGGCCGTCGGGCAGCGTCACAAAATTTCCCACATCATGATTCCCCGGCACCGCGAACCAGTCGCCATCGATTCGCTTTTCCAACCAATCTTTCGCCCACTCCAATTCCTCAATCGAATCCCACCCGTCATCCGTCACGTCGCCGCTGATGACGACAAGGTCGGGCTTGCGTTCGTTGATCGCTTGGAGGATCGGCTCGACCTGCGTCTGCCGGGCCGGGACGGTGGATTGCAGGTGCAGGTCGGAGACGTGGGCGAGGGTGGGCATGGCGCGATCGGGTTAGTCACTAGGGCTAGCTACATGTTTAGGTAATAGACAATACACCAAAGTGCGATACATTTCCGGGGTAATGCTTTCGAGGGTGACCGGGTTTGCTTCAGCCTTAAAGATGGAGAGAAGACCGCCATGCTTACAGTCCGACATGCCCTGACATCGATCGCCGCGGCCGGGGTTGGCTTCGGCGCCTCGGCGGTGACGACGACCACGATCAACGACGCGCTGGTCGTCAGCGATTTTTTCGACGACTTCGAGCTGGTCGATCCGGCCGGGCCGACCACGACGCCGATGTTTGTGCACCCGTCGGTCCCCAAGCAGTACCCGACGCAGATCGTGCTGGAGTCGGCCGGCACAATCCTGTTCCTAAAAGATTCCGATGTGAGGCGGTACGACCCCGCGACGGGTTTGGTCACCGGCCTGGCCACGACGCCCGGACCGAACCTGCGGAACATCGCCCTCGAACCCGACGGCAGCGTGATCGTCAACGACAACCAGGACATCTACCGCATCAACGCGAACACCGGCGCGGTCACGACGATCCCCAATCCGGAAATCTTCTACGCCCCGCAGAAGGTGACCGTCGCGCCCAACGGCGACATCTATATCCAGGAGTTTTTCGACGGCCTGATCAAGGTCGATCCGGTCACGCTCGAGTTCACCACGGTGCCCACCGACGTCTCGTTCACCAACTCCGGCCTGATCGAGGCGCTGCCCAACGGCGACCTGGCGATCCTGGCCTTCGGCAACGACCTGTACGTCTTCGATCCGGACACCAACACCTCCACGCTCGTGCCCTACACCTTCCCCTCGGCGTTCCCGAGCGGCAGCGCGATCGGCAGCAACGGCCAGTTCCTGCTGGCCACCAACAAGGCGGTCTACGAGATCGATCTGGACACCGGCGCAAGCACGATCCTGTCCCCGATCGGCGGGTTTTTTGCGCCCCGCGATGTCGTGCAGGGCGACATCACGGTGATCCCCGAGCCGGCGAGTCTGGCGCTGGTTGGGTTCGGTGTCTTGGCGTTGGCGCGGCGGCGTCGGCGTTGATGGGCGGGCGTGCGAAGCCGCGAGCGGCTTAAAGGCAATCACTCCCACTCGATCGTCGCGGGGGGCTTGCTCGAGATGTCGTAGCACACCCGGTTGACGCCGCGGACCTCGTTGATGATGCGGTTAGAGATCGTCGCGAGCACGTCGTAAGGGATCCGCGCCCAGTCGGCGGTCATGAAGTCCTGGCTCTCCACCGCGCGGATCGCGACGACCTGCTCGTGCGTTCGGCCGTCGCCCATCACGCCTACCGCCTTGATCGGCAGCAGCACCGCGAAGACCTGCGCGGTCTTGCGGTACAGGCTGTTTGCCACGATTTCCTCTAGCAAAATCTCGTCGCAGTCGCGCAGGAGGTCGAGCTGGGGCTTGTTGACTTCGCCGAGCACGCGCACCGCCAGGCCGGGCCCGGGGAACGGGTGGCGCCAGACCATCTGCTCGGGCAGGCCGAGCACCAGGCCGAGTTGGCGGACTTCGTCTTTGAAGAGGTTGCGCAGCGGTTCGACGAGCTCGAAGCCGAGTTCCGCGGGCAGCCCGCCGACGTTGTGGTGCAGCTTGATGTTCGCCGCGGTGCCGGCGTAGCCGTGGCCGGACTCGATGACGTCGGGGTACAGCGTGCCCTGGGCGAGGAACTTGACGCCGTCGATGTCGGCCGAGGCTTGCTTAAACACATCGATGAACCGGTGGCCGATGCGTGTGCGTTTTTCCTGCGGGTCGTCGATCCCGGCAAGGTCGCCGAGGAACTGCTTCTCCGCGTCGATCACGCGGAGGTCGATGTCGAAGTGGTCGCGGAAGGTGTTCTCGACGAGCTGGCGTTCGCCCTTGCGCAACAGGCCGTTGTCCACGAAGATGCAGGTGAGCTGCTTGCCCAGCGCGCGGTGGAGCATCGCGGCGACGACGGAGGAATCGACGCCCCCGGAGAGCCCGCAAATGACCTTCGCGTCGCCGACGCGTTCTTTGATCGACGCGGTTTCGTGTTCGAGGTAGTCGGCCATCTTCCACGACCCGTCGCATTTGCAGGCGTGGAAGAGGAAGTTGGAGAGGATGTCGGTGCCGTGGGGGGTGTGCGTGACTTCGGGGTGGAACTGCACGCCGAAGAAGGGTTTGGTCTTGTGCTTGACCGCGGCGTAGGGGCAGGTCGGCGTGGTGGCGAGGGGGACGAAGTCGTCGGGCAGCGCGTTGACCTGGTCGCCGTGGCTCATCCACGCGGTGGTGTGTTCGGGGACCGAGCGCATGAGGTCGGTGTTGTCGGTGATGTGCAGGCGGACCCCGCCGTACTCCCTGGCCTGGGCGTTCTTCACTTCGGCGCCGAGCAGTTTGCAACCGATCTGCATGCCGTAGCAGATGCCGAGGACGGGGACGCCGAGGTCGAAGAGTCGCGGGTCGCAGGTCGGCGCGCCGTCGTCGTAGACCGACGACGGCCCGCCGGAGAGGATGATGCCCTTGGGCTTGAGCTCGGCGAGCTGTTCGACGGTGACGTTGGGGCCCACGAGCATGGAGAAGACGCCGGCCTCGCGGACGCGTCGGGCGATGAGCTGGACGTACTGGCTGCCGAAGTCGACGATGGGCACGACCTGGCCGCGGACCGAGGCGGGGATGTCGGCCAGGGCTTGCCGGGTGGCGTCGGACATGCCGGGGTCGGATGCGGGTGCGGTCGTCATGGCGGGGCCTTTTGCGTTCAATCGGCAGGCGAAACGGGAAACCGCGGATGATACCGCATGGCGTTTGGGCCTGCGTGCGGTTGTCGGGTTTCGGGATTGAACCACGAGGGGCTCGAAGAAGGCCGGTTTACCGCGGAGATCGCGGAGAAGCGCAGAGATGCAACACTGGCTTTGATCTCTGCGTCGCTCGGCGTATTCTGCGGTGAAATGAATTGGCCTTCTTCGTGCCCTTCGTGCCTTCGTGGTTAAAATCAACGGATGGCCAAACCGTTTTTCATCTTGCTCGGTCTGTTGCTTTTTTCGTACCCCGCGCTCGCCGCACCCAAGCTGACCGACGCGGACGAGCAGCGCCTGGCCGACGGCACGACGGACAACGACGACCTGCTCGATCAGCAAAATGGGTTCTACGTGCTGCTGCGCAGCGCCGGGCGGTGGCGGGGCGACGACTTCGCGGGCGACGCGGGCGCGAAGGTTGCGCCGCCGGCCGACTTCGATTACATCAGGAAGCACCCCGCCGAGGTCCGCGGCAACGTGTACCTGATCGAGGGCTGGCTGGCCCAGCACGACCGTTACCCCAACGCGGAGGCGGGCCTGGGCAGGGACAAGCTCTACAACCTGATCGACCCGTCGTGGGGCGAGCGGGTCACGCGCTGGACGATCGTCACGGAAGAGGATGATCCGAGCGCGACGGTCATCGTGATCTTCAACGACCCGAACGCGAAGATGCCCAAGCCCGGCGAGAACGCGGAGGTCAAGGTCGCGGCGCGGTTCTACAAGCTTTGGACGATCAAAGACGCGACGGGCAAGCCGTTCACGTACCCGGTGTTCGTCGGCGGGGCGGCGGAGGTTGTCGAAGAATCGGGGGGCGTCGGCTCGGGATCGAGCGCAAGCTCCACCTGGCAGGCCGCGCTGTTTGGCGTGATCACCGTCGTCGTCGCTTTCTATATTTTCCGTTTCCTGATGAACAAGATGAACAGCGGCAAGGGCCAGCGCACCGCCGCGCTGATCGCCGCCCGCCGACGCGACCGCGACGAGCAGGGAGAAGTCCTAGCGGAAGATATCGACGACCTGCCCGACGACCCGATCGCGGCGTTGGACGCGCTGAGCAAAAAACACGGAATGAATGACCAATGACCAAGCCGAAATGACCAATGACGATCCGTTGCATGGACGTTGGTCATTTCGGCTTGGTCATTGGTCATTCGATTAGAATCCCCGCCATGCCCACGGTACCCCTGACTATCCCCGGCAAGGACCACGCCTATTCGATCGTCATCGAGCCGGGCGCGCTCGACGCGCTGGGCGAGAAGCTCGCCGAGGTCGCCCCGCACGCCAAGGCCGCGGTCATCGTCGATGAGAACATCGAGCCGTCGCACGGCCGGGTGGCGGTGCGGTCGATCAAACGCGCCGGTTACGACGTCACCGTCGGCGTCATGCCCGCCAGCGAGAAGCTCAAGTCGCTCGGCACGGTGCGTTCGCTGCTGGACGTGCTGCTGGACGCGAAGCTCGAACGCAGGAGCCCGGTCGTCGCCGTGGGCGGGGGGATCGTCGGCGACACGGCCGGGTACGTCGCGGCGAGCTACCTGCGTGGCGTGCCGTTCGTCCAGGTGCCGACGACGCTGCTGTCGATGGTGGACGCGTCGGTCGGCGGGAAGGTCGGCGTCAACGTGCCGCAGGGCAAGAACCTGGTCGGCGCGTTCCACCAGCCGTCGCTGGTGCTGATCGATACGGACGTGCTCAAGACCCTGCCCGATCGCGACTTGCGCTGCGGCCTGGCCGAGTGCGTGAAGCACGGGGTGATCCGCGACCCGGACCTGTTCGCCTGGATCGAGTCCAACGTCGATCGCGTGCTGAACCTCGAGAGCGAGGCGCTGGTCGAACTGGTCAGACGCAACGTCGAGATCAAGGCCTCGGTCGTCATGGAAGACGAGAAGGAGCAGGGCGTGCGGGCGCACCTGAACTTCGGCCACACGTTCGCGCACGCGATCGAGGCGTCGCCGGCTCACGAAGCTGCTACACACAAATCACCGCGAAAACGATTTGCCCCTCCACCGCGTTTTGAAACACCTAACCCGGCGGCGGATATCCATGCGTACACCGGCCCGTACGCGCACGGCGAGGCGGTGTCGCTGGGCATGGTCGCCGCGACGTCGCTGGCGGTGGCGCAGGGCCGGTGCGACGGCGCGTTGCTGGATCGCTTGGTCGCATTGCTCGAGCGCATCGGCCTGCCGACTTCGAGTGACAACCTCGCCGACACCGATCTCTTGATGGGCGTCATGCAGGCGGACAAGAAGGTCAAGGACGGCAGGGTGCGGCTGGTCCTGCCGGACCGATTAGGCGCGGTGAGCATCGTCGATGACACGCCGAGCGACGCGATCGCCGCGGCGTGGGACGCGATCCGGGCGTAGCGGCTCGATCGATTACTTGATCAGCCTGATGTTGACCGGGTAGCGGTACCGTTCGCCCTTGCTCGCGGCCATGCACGCCATGATCATGAAGACGATCGCGACGATCATCGCGGGGATATACAGCAGCGCACCAAAACCCAGCGTGACGCAGCTGACCACGGCGAGCCCGACGTAGACGATCAGGATCGCGATCTGGAAGTTGAGCGCTTCCTTCGCCTGGTCTTCCACGAACGGCGACGAGTCTTTCTTCACCAGCCAGATGATCAGAGGCCCGACAAAACCGGTCAGGATGCCCAGCAGGTGAGCGAGCATCGCCATGTTTGTGTCGTCTTTAGACAACGCCTCGGGGCTGTCGTTCGTGGGCGGCGGTGAGGTCGGTGGCTGTTCTTCCATGGTGTTCCCCAATGGGCGGTGGGTTTGAGTTGCTCGATCAGCATTACGCCCGACGGCGGGTCTGTCAAGAACACGGGGTTGTTCGTCGGCGGCGGGTATGATTATGGCATGCGATCCGTCCGCCGACACGATTACTCGCCGCGCGTCGAGATGATGCCGATGATCGACGTGGTGTTCTTGCTGCTGACGTTCTTCATCTTCGCGGTCGCGGTGATGGACCTCTTGAAGACCTCGGGCGTCGAACTGCTGTCGGTCGAGGGCGCGAGCGAGGCGGTGGACGAGCGGGTCGTCCTGATGGAGGTCGACGGCGGGGGGGGCGTGCTCATCGACGGCGTGCCGGTCGCCGATGACGAGTTGGACGGCCGGCTGCGGGCGTTGGCCGGGCGCGCGGACGCGCCGCCGCTGGTCGTGACGCTGCAGGAGGGCACCGATGTGGAGGTGACGGTGGATCGCGGGCCGGTGATGTGGCGGCTCTTGGGCCGCATCCGGGACGCGGGCGTGACGAATATCCGGCTGCCGAAACTTGAGGCCGGCTCGGGCGTCTCAGAGTAGGCTTGAAATGGGAGGTAGGACAGGCACGCCTGCCTGTCGATCGGCGAAGCCGACTGTGGATCGCTTGGAAGCGGATGGCCATGAACAACAAACCCGACAAGCTCGTGCTGCTCTCGGCGTTCGCGCTGGCGGTCACGCTGCACGCGGTGCTGCTGCCGTGGGTCGGCGCAGCGGTGAGCGAGCCGACCGGGCGCGGTGCCGACTTGGTCTTGGAAACGTTCTCGACTGACGAGGTTCATCAGGCCGGGCAATACCCAACGATCTATCACGCTTGGCACATGAGAGGTGAGCCGACTGAGTTGTTCAGGTTCGATAGTGAAGTCTTCCTGTCTCGGGACGCCATCATCGATGAGAAAGACTTGCTTCTGGAATCCACAGAGAGCTGCGCATTCCCCGCGGATGGCAGGTCTTACCCGGGAACATACAAGCCGGGCAAGCCGCTGCCGGCGGATGCAGACGGGCCTTACTGGTTGATCGGCCGGCTCGGTTTATTAGAGCGCGACCTAGAAAGGGACCGCTCCAACAACACCCGCGCCTTGCCCATCTTCATCGACGGCCCGCAAACCCCCGAACTGTCGATCGATACGTTCAACGCGCCCAAGCAAGCCACGCCCGGCGGGTCGATCCGCGTTGATTTCGACATCCAAAACATCGGCGGAGGCTGGGCCGTAAACGGCTTGCCGCTTAGCACGCACTCGAATAGAGCCCACTGGATCGACCGCGTCTACCTCTCGACCAACGACACGCTCGACGCAACCGATATCGAGCTGCGTGGCTTGGACCGTCATGCCCCGCTCGGCCCCGGCGACGGCTACCACCACACGCAAGTCGAGCTGCCGATCCCGCGTGGCGTCACCGGGCCGATGTACCTCATCCTCGCCGCCGACGCCGACCAAGTGCTGGACCAGCCATCGTTCACCGCGGGCCTGGCCGTGCGAAAAATCGAACTGATCGACACCGGCGTGCCCGACCTGGTCGTCGCGATGCTCGAAAAGCCCGACCGGCTGGTGATCAACCGCCCGACGACCGTGGCGTTTTCGATCGCGAACCTCGGCGGGGTATCGACCGAAGGCGCGACCTGGCGTGACGGGTTTTACCTGTCGCGCACGCCCGAGCTCGGCGCTTCGGCCGTGCCGATCACCCAAACCCGGGCCAAGCGGGCGCTCGATGCGCGCGGGCGTTACCTGTCGCAAGTCGAATTGACCCTGCCCGACTCGGTCGAGCCGGGCCAGTGGTACCTGGTCGCCAAGGCCGACGCCGACGACGCGATCGACGAGCGCGGGTTCGACGGCAACAACACCCTCGCCGTGCCCGTGATGGTGCTCACCGAGAAGCAGGCCGACGCGGAGATCCAGCTGGGCGCACCCGACCGGCCCGAGCGGATGGTTGTGCAATGGATCGAGCACGCCCGCGTCGAGGAACACCGCGCCCGCCTGTCGCGCACGGTCCAGCCGGCGCTGCAGGACAAAGCCGACCCGACGCCCGACGCGCCGCTGGTCTTCGACCCCAAGCCGCCAACCGTTGCGCAGCAGGACAGCCAGCCGGCCGGCGACCCGACAAATACGCCACGCACGCCCGACCCGACCCATCAGCAAGACGCCCGGCCGAGGCCCGACGCGCCCGACGCCACACAGACCGACATCGCCCCGCGGCCCCAAACGCCGGGCAGCCAGCCGCCACGACGCATCGACGGCGTGCCCGAAGGCGATGGCGAACTCAACCCCGACCGCCCCGGCATCGATGACCCCAACGCCCCCGATCGCCCGCGCCCCATCGACCCCACGCCCGGCCGAGACGACAGCCCCACACCCAAGCCCGGCGAACGCGACGTGACATCCCCCGCCGACCCGACCGCGCCCGATACCGATCGCACGACCGACTCATCGACGCCGAGCGACACCCAGTCGGACACCGACTCGAACAACCCCGACGACACCAACGCGACGACGCCGAGCGAGCAGACGCAAGTCACCGACTCGCAAGAGCAGACGAACAACCCCGCCGCCGACGAACCGAGCAAGGAAGACGGCGAAGGCGACGACGACACCCCGCAGCAGGACGACTCGACGACCGACAAGCCCTCGGAAGACCAGAGCGCGAAGCCGGATGGCAAGGAAGACGACCCCGCGACGCCGAGCGAGCCGCAGAACCCCACGTCCGCGCCGCGCGACCCCAGCGAGGCCCCGCCGGTCACGACGCAGGTCGCGGTGAAGCTTCAGCCCGGCAAGGTCCTGGTAGGCGAGGGCATCAAGGTGACGCCGAAGCTGCCGACCCCGCCGGGCACGGGCGCGCGGGCGTTCACGATCCCCCGCAACGGCCGGGTGCGGATCACCTTCACCAGCGACGGCAAGGTCTACGACGCGAAGGTGATTAAATCGACTTTATCGAAAGAATGGGACGCCGCGATTGAGGCGTCGCTGTACCGCTGGACCGCCGAGGGCGAAGCGGTCGAGAACGCCGAGCCGTATGTCGCGATCGAGTGGAACTACATCTTGAATGATTTGATGGACGATGAGTGAGGGGGCGGCGTGTGTCGTACTTCGATCAGATAACGCCTTGAACTCCCCTCCCTTGAGGGAGGGGCAGGGGGAGGGTGCCGAGCGTGACGGATAAACGATCTAAGCCTAGGCCGAAGCCAAACCTCATTACGAATGCCAGGAAACTCCGCAAGCAGATGACCTTTCCCGAGCGTTTGTTATGGGGTCGACTGCGGCGCAAACAAGTGCATGGAGGTCGATTCCGCCGGCAACATCCCATTGATCAGTACGTTGTCGATTTCTGCTGTACACAAGCCATGCTGGTTATCGAAGTCGATGGCGATAGTCACATTGGTCGGCGAGAATACGACGAGTGCCGACAGCGCTGGCTTGAGCGACAAGGCTACCGCGTGTTGCGTGTGACCAATGACGATATCCTGAATCAAGTCGATACCGTGGTACAAGCAATCGCACAAGCCGTGCGAGACGCAACCTGCGATCCGCACCCTCCCCCGGCCCCTCCCTCAAGGGAGGGGAGTTAAGGCAGCGCAGCCCGTAACCCATATAGCTCATGCAACGCACCACCCCCGAAGGCATCGTCATCTCCTGCGACTTCTGCGGCGTCGATTGGGATGCGTACGACGAAGCGCAAAACAACCCCATGACCGAGGGGCACCACGGCTCGGTCATCTGCTTGAACTGCACCAAGCGCGCACTCGAAGAGGCGGCCCCGTCCGAAGTCGCGTTCAAGTGCACGCTCGGCCTGACCGACCACGACGCGGGCGAGGTCTGCTGGCGTCACCCCGACCCGCCCGACCCCGACGCGCCCGGCCTGAACAAGCACGCCGTCGCGCACTGGGACAACATCCGACAGGCCGGCCGGGCGTTCGGCAAAGACCCGGACATCGATTACAAGTGGGAGGCGGGCAAGTACCCGCGGGTCAAGGCAAGTGATTGATCCGCCAAGGCGCCAAGTGCGCCAAGGAAGGCAGTTGCATTCTGGCAATTGAAAGGATTTTGCCTTCCTTGGCGCACTTGGCGCGCTTGGCGCACTTGGCGTACTTGGCGGTAAAAGATCAGTTCCCTAAAACAACCAGGTTATCCCGGTGGATCACCGCCGCGTACGCCTCCCGGCCGAGCAGCTTGTTGAACTGGTCCGAGCGTTTGCCCTTGATCAGCGTCAGCTCGTCGGCCGAGTAGTTGGTCAGCCCGCGGGCGAGCTCCCTGCCCTGCGCGTCGCGGACCAGCAGCACGTCGCCGCGGTCGAACCGGCCGGTGACCTCGGCGATGCCGCTGGCTAAGAGCGACTTGCCGCGCTCGCGCACGGCCCGGGCCGCGCCGTCGTCCACGGTCACCGCGCCCGCCGGACGCGCGGTCAGGCCGATCCAGCGCTGCCGGCTGTCGAGCTTGCGGTTCGCCGGCGCGAAGACCGTGCCGACCTTCTCGCCCGCCATCAGCTTCAGCAATACGTCCTTCTTCTTTCCCGGGGCGATGACCGCGACCTCGCCGGCCTCGGTCACCAGCCTCGCCGCGTCGAGCTTGGTCTTGATCCCGCCGCTGCCCCAGCTCGTCTTCGCGTCGCGTGCGTGCTGCAGCGCGTCGAGGACGGAATCGACACGGTCGATCACGCGATCGGCTTCGTCCAGAAGCCCGTCCACCGAAGTCAACAGCACGAGCGCGTCGGCACGCACGGCGTTGGCCATCATCGCGGCGAGCAGGTCGTTGTCGCCGAAACGCAGCTCCTCGACCGCGACGGTGTCGTTCTCGTTGAGCACGGGGATCGCGCCCATCTCGTGCAGCTTCGCCGCGCAGTTGCGGATATTCAAAAAGCGCACGCGGTCGTCGAAGTCGCCGCGCGTCAACAGCATCTGACCGGCCGCGAGCCCGCGCCTTTTCGCCGCGGTGTGCAAGAGCGCCATCAGCTTGCGCTGACCGATCGCCGCGACGGCCTGCAGCTCCGCCAGGTCGGTCGGCCGGCGGTGCAGGCCCAACTCCGCGCAGCCCGCCGCGACCGCGCCGCTGCACACCAGCACGACCTCGCGGCCCTGCCCGCGCAGCTTCGCGACCTGGCCGATCAGCCTGCCGATCATCCCGGTATCGACACCGGGACCGGCCTGGGTCTGCCTGGTCACCAGCGCGCTGCCGACCTTCACCACCAGGCGCTCGGCGTTCTTGATCACGGTTTGTCTCAGCTCGGTCGAAGGCATCGTTTCGTTGTTTCGTGTTACGAGTCGCGCGCCGCGAGCATATCGAGAATCATGTCCGTGTGACGGGCGGTGGAGCCCTGCCGCGCCCGGACCACCCCACGCGCCGCCGCCGCGATCGCCGCGGCACGCGGCTTGTCGTTTAGCAATTGTTCGATCGCATCGCCCGGTTTGTCGGTGACAACGATCCCGCCCGCCGCGTGCAGCGCATCGACCGCGTCCTGAAAATCCTGGTGGTGCGGCCCAATCACGACCGGCTTGCCCAGCGCCGCCGGCTCCATCACGTCCGAACCGTACAGCCCGAGGAAACTGCGACCGACGACGACGACATCCGCGAACGCGTACGCCTTGCGCAGCTCCCCGATCGTATCGATCAAAAACACTCGCTTGTCAGCTTCCCCCCAAGCCCGCGCCTTCGGCGAAGCCGACGCCGTGGGCTTGTCTTCCCGTCGCGCCCGAACATGCGTTAATCGAACCGTCTGCGGATAAACACCCGCCACCGCATCGAACCACTCCGGCTTGCGCGGCGCGATGACCAGCTGCACGCCGTCGGGCAACCCCTCGATCAGCAACCGGTCCTCGCCCGGCCCGGTCGAACCGGCGACGACGACCGGCTTGTCCAGGTCCACGCCGAGCTCCGTGGCGAGTTCGGCCGAGCCTTCGACCGTGTCCTCGATGACGGCGTTGTCCCACTTCATCGTCTCCACGACACGCACGTCCCGCACCCCCATCGCACGGAAACGCTCGGCATACGCTGAAGTCTGCACCGCGGCGAAACGCAGCTTCGCGAAGATCGGCCCGACCAGCGGCTTGATCTTGCGGTAGCCCTTGAACGACCGTTCGCTCAGCCGGCCGTTGACGACGCAGACCGGGACGCCGCGCTTGGCGCACGCGTCCACGAAGTTCGGCCAGACCTCGAGCTCGACCGTCGCCACCGCGTCCGGCATGATCCGGTCCAGGAAACGCTCGACCATCCACGAAAAATCCAACGGGTAACGCACCACGACGTGTTGCTCGGCGTAGAGCTCGGTCGCGCGCTGGAAGCCGGTGTTCGTCGTCGCGGCGACGACGAGGCGCAGGGTCGGGTCCCGCCGGGAAAGCTCGTCGATCAAGCCACGCAGCAGCGACACCTCGCCAACGCTCACGGCGTTGAAGAGCAGCGTCTTGCCCTCGTGCGGCGGCAGCGGCTTCGCGTGGCCGCAACGACCGGGCCAGTCCGTCCGCCACTTGCCGGTGCGCAGAAGCGACACGCCCCAGACCGGGCTGGTCAGGGCCACGCCGACGCCGTAGGCAAGGTCACGCAGTTTGGACACGGCGGGCATTGTAAGATCAGCGGATGATCGTGCTGTGGGTGTCGATCCTGCTGATCGTTGGCTTAGTGACCGCGCTGGTCCCGGTCGGCGTGGCGTGCTTGATCTTGAAGTCCCGCGCCCGCGATGGTGCCAGCGCCTGCATCCAATGCGGCTATCCGAAGCGTGGCTCGGAGTCTGCGACCTGCCCGGAGTGCGGCTTCGGTTGGCGGTCCCACGCGCCACGCCGAACGCGTCTGTGGCAGGAAGTCGTCGTCCTCGGCGTGCTGATCGGGTTCCCGTTCTTACTGTTTGTCTTGTTGGCGATTTTGCTGATTCAGGTCCCATGAATCGACGGCCGCCAGCGGTGTATCATGCCCGGCCCATGACCACTGAAAACACCTTCTACGTCACGACCCCGATCTACTACGTCAACGACAAGCCCCACCTCGGGCACGTCTACACGACGATGGTCGCCGACGTCGTCGCGCGGTACCACCGCCTGCGTGGGGACGACACGTTCTTCCTCACCGGGGTCGACGAGCACGCGGCGAAAGTCAGCGATAAGGCCGCCGAGCACGGGCTGAGTGCGCAGCAATGGGCCGACCAGAACGCCGCGGCGTTCCGTGAGACGTTCAAGAAGCTGGAGATGACCCACGACGACTTCGTCCGCACGTCAAGCGACCGGCACAAGCAGAAGGTCACCGAGTACGTCGCCGCGCTCCTGAAGTCCGGCGACGTCTACGAGGGCGAGTACGAAGGCTGGTACGACGCGGGCCAGGAAGAGTACGTCCCGGAAAACAAGGCCAAGGAATCCGACTACAAAAGCCCGGTCAACGGCAAACCTCTGGTCAAGAAGACCGAGAAGAACTATTTCTTCAAGCTCGAAAAGTACCGCGAAGACCTGCTCGCGTTCTATGCCGAGCGCGACAAGGCGGGCAAGGGCTACGTCCAGCCCGAGGCGCGCAAGAACGAGATCGTCAATCGCATCAAGGAGGCGAACGACATCCCGATCAGCCGAACCGGCTCGGGCGGCTGGGGCATCCCCGTGCCCGGCGACGAAGAACAAACAATCTACGTCTGGATCGATGCGCTGTTCAATTATTTGACGTACGTCGATGACGACGGCCGCCGCAAGTACTGGGAATCGGGCGCGTGCCACTTCATCGCGAAAGATATCTTGTGGTTCCACGCGGCGATCTGGCCGGCGTTGCAGATGGCCCTGGCCAAGTGCGACGGCTACGAATGGGTCTGGGGCGAAGCCGTCCAGCAGAACCAACTCGTTTATTCGCACAGCTACTGGGTGAGTGAGTCGGGCGAGAAGATGAGTAAGTCGCTGGGCAACTTCCTGGACCCCAAGGCGATCGACAACTACGTCAGCGAGTTCGGCCTGGACGCGCTGCGCTACTTCCTCGCGACGCGCGGGCCGCTGGGGACGACCGACTCGGCGTTTTCGCCGGATTTATTTGTCGAGGTGTACAACAGCGACCTAGCGAACACGTTCGGCAACTCATGCTCGCGCGTGTCGAACATGATTGGGAAGTATTTTAAGGGTTTAACGCCAAGACGCCAAGACGCCAAGACGCCAAGTTTTTTGGAGAATGAGGCGGTTAATACCAATCGTGACTATCTAGATGTTAGCAATGTACTATCGCTAAAAGAAATCACAGACTTTGGTATTCACTTAGTGAAGCAAGTTGATTGGGATATAGAAAGAAAAGCCCCTTTCAAGCTCGTTAAGAATTGGGAGGAAAACTGCGAAGCTGTAAGCGCCATTCTTTATGACTGCGCCGAGGCCTTGCGCATCGCGTCGGTCCTGCTTTGGCCGTTCATCCCGGACAAGTGCGAGGCGTTTTGGCGGCGGATCGGGTTCGGGCATTACGCGGATCAGCTGGCGAACAAGGGCAAAGGCGACCTCGCCGAGTGGGTGAAGTGGGGGCAGCTCATGCCCGGCACGCCGATCGAAAAGGGCGAGGCGCTGTTCCCGCGGTATCAAGTCGAGAAGAAGTGATTATTCACCACGGAGATCACGGAGTGGCACGGAGAAAGACAAAATGGGGGTCATGATGCGTGATGGCGATTTGACTGAGCAGGTTATTGGTTCGGCGATCGAGGTGCATCGTGCATTAGGGCCGGGCTTGCTGGAGTCGGCTTACGAAGCCTGTCTTGCGTATGAATTGGCACTGCGAGGGTTGAAGGTCGTGCGACAGGTCGAACTTCCGCTTCATTACAAAGGCGTCCATGTGGATTGCGGGTACAGGCTTGATTTGCTCGTGGAGGACCGGGTGATCGTTGAATTGAAAGCGGTCGATCGTATCTTGCCGATCCATGAGGCGCAGTTAATGTCGTATTTACGATTATCCAAAATAAAAACAGGCCTACTCATCAACTTCAACGTGACACGGTTAATCGATGGCATCACACGCAGAGTCATGTGACTGACGGTCCCTTACTCCGTGGCTCTCCGTGCCCTCCGTGGTAAATAACAACCTATTCCAGCGCGTCTGACCCGCCGCGGATGTTCTTGCCGTCGATTTGATCGGTCGTCAGGTCCCACGTCAGTTCGTCGGCCTGCTTGGTCGAGCCGCGTTCGAGGTCTTCGATGGTGATCGGGTTGCCTAGTTCGGACCAGAAGCGGACGAGGTTTTGTGCCGCGTCGAACTTGAGATGGTCGCTGGCGATCGCGCGGACGCCGGCCTGGAGGATGCGGACGGTGTCGTCGGCGGTGATGGTCGTGACCTGCGCGTCGGGCGCGTCGTCGCTGAGCCAGACGCTTAGCCCGCCGGTGTCGGTCATGTCGGCGACGAGGCGTTGGCAGTCGAGTTGCACGACGTCGCCTTGCTTGCCCGATTCGTCCTTGGGGATGTGGGTCATCTGCACGGTGCCGAGCAGCGTGGCGGTGTTGGTCTTCGCGTCCAGGACCATCGTGTCGTCCCAGTTGAACAGCGTTGCGCCCCGGCCGGTCAGGAAGGCCTGCTTGGCATCCGACGCTTCGCCGGGTTTTTCCTTGTTTTGCGCGGGTTTCTCCGGCGGGCGGTAGTCTTCGAGCGTCATCTGGCCCGCGCCTTCGACGACGACGGTCTCGACGGCCTTGTCGCCGATCTCAATGGCGGGCTTGTTGGTGAAGACGAGCTTGGGCCCCTGCAGCCAGAGGCGGTTGGTGACCTTGTCGGGGTCGGCGGCTTGCCAGGCGGCGGCCATGAACTTCACGTCGCCGGTCGCGACCGCCGAGCGGACCTGCCGGTCGTGTGCGTCCTTGCCGTCGTCTTCGATGAGGCGGTTGGGGTCGTGCTGGTAGTCGGGCGAGAAGCGCATGTCGAGCGTGTGGCAGGTGAGCTCGCTGAAGTCGGTGGAACGCCGCGATTCGCTGCGGACGTCGCCGATGAAGAGCGCCTTGCCGGTGACATTGTTGAACATCATCGACTCGGTCCAGGCGACGTTGAGGAAGCTGTCTTCGAGCGTTGCCTTGGGGTTGGCGGGGTCGTCGATGATCGAGGCGAGCGAGCCGGTGCCGGTGATCTCGAGTCGTTCCGCCTTGTTGTCCATCTCGACCAGTTCGCCGGTGAGCTTGCGCTGGTTGACCAGGTCGAAGACCTCGGCGGGCTGTTGGGCGTTGTTTGACGCGAGCGTGAGCTGGTCGCGTTCGACGTCGCCGATGAGCTGGTCGGCGACGAGGTCGATCCGCCTGCCGTCGTGGTCGATCTGCCCGCGGACCTGGCCGACGGCGAAGACGCTGCGCACCTGGGCGTATCGGTCGTCTTCGGCCTGATCGTTTTCCTTTGTTTTACTAGGCGGGTTGAGGTCGAGGCTGACGCGTTGACAGGTCATCCAGAAGCCGGGCTGCTCGATGCGGACCCCGCCTTCGGCGCGGATCGCCGAGGCGAAGGTGTCGGTGTCGCCGTTGCCGTCGGGGCTGGTTTGCTTGAGCGCGACGGTGAGGCGCTGGGCGGTGATGTCGAAGGTTTCGTCGGCGTCGTCGCCGCGCGCCTGGATCGCGATGTTGCCGGCCGCGTTGATCTCGGTGGGTGTGTTGTCGAGGTCGAGCTTCTTGTTCGGCTCGGCGAAGGCGAGCGTGAGCTTGTCGGCGGCGAGGTCGAAGTCCGGGTGCGTCGCGGTGACGTCGCCGTCGAACGTGGCGGTCTTGACGCCTAGGATCTTGGTTTGGCCTGACGCCTCACCCCCGGGAGCGGGCTCGGCGTCCGCGTCGTTGATGCCATCATCGTTTGCGACTTTCTTGTTCTGTTCTTGCTCTTCGGGTGTTTGGATAAATAGTTCGAGATCGAGGCGGTTTTGCCAGGTGAGCGTGAGCGGTTTTTTTGTGTCCGGGTCGGTGTAAGTGAGCTGGCCGGGGCCGAGGATCGTGGCGGTGCCGGCCTGCTGACGGACGACGAGTTTTTGCCCGGTGATCTCGCCGCCCAGCGCCTCGGCGAGGATGCGGACGGGCTTGTCTTCATCGGCGATGGCGGTGGTAAGTTCTTGGGAGAGCAGGTACTGGAGGGCGACGGTTTCGAGGCGCTTGACCTCGCCGTCCTGCGCGGTCTGGGCGTAGGCGTTTTCGCCGGTGAGCGAGACGCGGACGTCCTCGTCGTCGGCGAGCGCGTCGGGTTTTTCGGACAGTGGCCCGACGCGCAGGTGCCCGTCCCAAGTGACGACCAGGTCGCGCTTGGGCACGTGGGCAAACAGCGATCGCTCGGTGTTGGCCGGCGGGATCACGACGACCGGCAAAACCGCGGACGGGTAGCCGAACGTGTCCGTGATGAAGCGGGGGATCCCGGGCAGCGGACCGCGCTCGGCTTCATCGCCGACCCGCGCGAGCCGTGCGCCGGGCAGCAGCAGCCAATCGGGCAGGCCTGAAGTCGCCGGCGGGGTCGTCGGCGCCCTGGTCCCGGGCGTGACCGCCTCGGTTCCGAGCGAAAACTCGATGAGCAGGCGGTCGCCGCCGAGCTCGTCCTCGATGCCGTTGCGCACGACGACCTGGTCGGCGAACTCGGCGAGGTAGAACTGGCTGGGCCCGGCGGGTTCTTTATCGGTTGAGTCGTCTTGTGCTTGATCCGCGTCGCCGCCCGGGGCGGGTTGTGTCGGGGCGTCGGCGAAGCCGGGCGACTCGGCGTCGGGGTTGAAGATGAGGTACCGGCCCTCGGTGACGACGAGCTGCTCGATGCGTTTGCGCTGGGTGTTGTATGTCAGGCGCAGGCCGATGCCGAAGAAATCGACCTGCGGCGAGGTCGCGTGAACAGGGCCGGGCGTGTTGATCGAGTCGTCCTCGATGCTGAAGTGGACGGACTGATTCGGGTCGGCGGGGTCGTCGAGGAAGATGCGCTGTTGGATGAACCGTGCGTGCTCGGGCTTGTCGGGGTCGATGATGAGTTCGACGCCCTGGGGTGCTTCGAAGAGCGTGACGACGACGTTGCCGTAGAAGTCGCCGGCCCGGGGTTTGCGGTCTTCCATCTCCATGTCGGCCTTGTCGGCGGTGATGGTGATGGCGCGTTGGGCGCCGAGGCGGACCTCGGCGTGTGGGGCGATGAACTCGGTGATGCCCAGGGGTTTGAGGTTGGATTGCCTGGCGCGCAGGCGCACGCCGGTGATCTCGCCGTTCTCATCGATCTTGAACTGTTTGATGTCGATGCCGGTGAGGTTGGCGCCGGGTGCGCCGCCGAGCTTGCCGATGCCGGGCGCGTCGATGTCGGTGTCGATGTCTTTGCCCCCGCCGGTGACCGCGGCGGGTCCGAAGACGACCGACGCGCCGAGCACCAGCCCGGCGACGGCCGTCGCACCGCCCACGACTACCAAGCGTTTGCTCATTGGGGCATTGTAGTTGTTTGGATCGTGTGTCGCCGGTCGCGGTCCGGCGGCGTGGGCCTTATCATCGTACGACCGCAAACCGCAACCCCATTAGGAAAACCGAGGAAAACGATGATCTCCAAAGTGTTCAAGGCCTACGACGTCCGCGCGATCTACCCCGACCCGCTGGGCGAGGACGACGCCTGGAAGATCGGCTACGCGACCGCCGAGCTGCTCAAGCAGGAGAACGGCGGGCCGGGCAAGGTCGTCGTCTCGCGTGACCACCGCCCGGCGGCGCCGTCGATGGCCGGGTCGCTCATCGCGGGCATCCGCGCCGCGGGGATGGACGTCGTCGACCTGGGCAAGTGCGACACGTCGGTCCAGTACTTCGCGATCCCGCACCTGGGCGCGGTCGGCGGGGTGCAGTGCACGGCCAGCCACAACCCCATCGAATACATCGGCTTCAAGATCAGCCGGGCCGGCGCGAAGCCCGTGGGCAAGGGCAGCGGCCTCGACGAGATCCAGGCCATCGCCCAGAAGCTCGAAGACGAGGGCGCGAGCTGCGGCGAGCCGACGGGCAAGCTCGAAGAGCACGACATCTGGGACGCCTACGCGGACCATATCCGCTCGTTCCTGAAGCCGGCGCTTAAGAAGAAGGTCAAGCTGTTCGTCGACTGTTCCAACGGCATGGGCACGACGCTGCTGGACAAGGTCTTCAACGGCATCGAGAACCTCGAGATCAACGCGATCAACAACGCGTACACCGACAAGTGGGCCCACGAGCCGAACCCGCTGGTCGAGGAGAACATGCAGCCGACGGTGCTGGGCGTGCAGAACACCGCCAGCGACCTGGGCGCGTGCTTCGACGGCGACGCGGACCGCTGCATGCTCGTCGACGAGAAGGGCCAGGCCTGCGGCTGTGACCACCTGACCGCGTGGTTGGCCGAGACGTTCGTCAAGGGCGACCCGGGCGCCGCGGTGGTGTACGACCTGCGCTCGTCGAAAGTCGTCGAAGAAACGATCAAGGCGCTCGGCGTCGAGCCGGTGCGCGCGAAAGTCGGCCACGTCAATATCAAGAAGGCGCTGCGCGACAGCGACGGCTGCTTCGGCGGCGAGCTGTCCGGGCACTTCTACTTCAAGGACAACAGCTTCGCCGACTCGGGCGCGATCCTGCTCGCCGTCGCGCTCGGCGTGCTGGGCTCGACCGACAAACCCTTGAGCGAACTGATCGACCCCTACCGCAAGTACCCGCAGTCGGGCGAGCGCAACTTCACCTGCGAAGACAAGGACGCGGCGCTCGCGGCGGTCAAGAAAGACTTCGGCGAAAACGCCGACAGCATGGACGAGCTCGACGGCATCACGGTCGACTGCTGGCCGAGCGCCGGCTGGTGGTTCAACGTCCGCGCGAGCAACACCGAGCCGCTGCTGCGTTTGAACGCCGAGGCGAAGGACCGGGTCATGCTGGACGAACTATTGAAGAAGCTCGAGCCGATGCTCGGTACCCCGGCGGTGGGGCATTGATCGCTTGTGCACGGCGATCGCTAAGCTTGCCGCATCTGAGCGACAAACGCCCGGAACACCGCGTGCAGGTCCTTGCCGTCCGCGAACCCGCGCTCGGTGATCTTGTCCAACAGCGGCGGCACCTCGGCGAGGTCGTCAGGCGTCGCGACGGCGACGAGGTTCTGCAGGTCGATGCGGTCCATCGGCCTGCGATCAGATTCTGACAAAACCTTCATTGCGATAAGGTGCGGCAGGCGCGCCGTGGGGAGCGTGACGCCGGCGATGATCTGGATCGGGTCGGCCTGTGCGACTGTTTCGTGCTCGATGCCGATCGAATGGAACAGTAGATCAAGCAGCGGCAGGTCTTCGACTTCACGCTCAGGTGGGCAGGCAGGCGATATCAAGCGGAGTACCGCCAGTCGGCCGCTCGGCTGGTGGTCCAACTCTGTTTGCAGCCGGTAACCGGAGGCGAACAGTGAGCCGGCGATCCGCTCGGCGTCTTGATCACTTTGCACGGCGACCGTCAGGTCAGCGTCCTGAGTAAATCTCAGCACGGTCCTGGCGCCGATGGCGAGGCCGCCGATCAGGGCATAGCGTGCCTGGGCGTCATCAAGATCTTGTGCCGCCCGCCTCAGGATTTCGCAGAGAATCTCGAGCATGCGCGTGTTACAAACACGTCGGGGTCATATCGGTTCGCCTGCAAATAATCGCTAACGAGCCGGCTTAATTCTTGCGGTGTCGAGTGGGGGTGTTCCCGGCGTAAGCGGCAGCGCAGCATCTCGACGCCGACCTCGTGCATGCCGAACATGGCACGCAGGCGTTCCGCGATTCGTGCTTCGCTTTGGTTTGGGCAGGCAGGTGGTCTCATGGTTCTTCCATAGGCTTGACGCATTCTACCGTGAACCTGTCTGTCTACGAGCCGATTCTGGCCTATCTTATCTTCCCCGCTACACTACCGCTTTACGTTTCCGAGGCCTTGGTATGACCGACCCCGATGACACCCTGGACGCGTTGCGCGAGGCGCTGGCCGTGTCGCCGGACAACGTGGTGCTCCGCCGGCAGGTGGTGAAGCTGCTCTTGCAGCGATCGCGTCACGCCGACGCCGAGCAGGTCTTGAAAGAAGGCCTGCGCGGGGCGCCGCAGTCCGAGTCGCTCAAGCTGTCGCTCGCCGAGTGTTTTTATGCTCAAGGCAAGTACTCCGAGGCGACGGTCGTCGTCGAAGAGTTGTTGCAACGCCCGGGCGCCCCGGCGCAGGCGCGATTGCTGTACGCGCGATTGCTGCTTCGCCAGGGCGACCTGCAGCGAGCGGGCACCGCGTACCGCGAGGCGGTCAAACAGGACCCCAAGCTCGCCGACGGCGACCTGGATCAGGTGCTCGGCGGGGCGCACCAGGACAGCGATGACGACGACGATGACGACGACGAAGACCTGCCCTGGGGTGGCGACGACGAAGTCGATGCGTACGGCCGAGTGCGGGCGCGACGCGAGACGCCCGACGATGGGCTGTCGATCGACATCGAAAAACCCGACGTCGACTTCAACGACGTCGGCGGGATGGATGCGCTCAAGGACGAGATCCGCATCAAGATCATCGAGCCGATGAACCACCCGGAAATCTACGAGGCGTACGGCAAGAAGATCGGCGGGGGGATTTTGATGTACGGCCCGCCGGGCTGCGGCAAGACGCACCTGGCCCGCGCGACGGCTGGGCAGATCGACGCGGGCTTCATGCCCGTGGGCATCCACGACGTGATGGACATGTACATCGGCCAGAGCGAGCGCAAGCTGCATGCGCTCTTTGAGAACGCGCGCGGGCACACGCCCTGCGTGCTGTTCTTCGACGAGGTCGATGCGCTGGGCGCCGCGCGCAGCGACATGCGCAACAGCGCCGGGCGCAACACGATCAATCAGTTTCTTTCCGAACTCGACGGCGTGAAGTCGAGCAACGACGGCGTGCTCGTCCTCGCGGCGACCAACGCGCCCTGGCACCTCGACTCCGCCTTCCGCCGGCCCGGCCGGTTCGACCGCATCATCTTCGTGCCCCCGCCCGACCAGCCCAGCCGCGAGGCGATCCTGAGCGTGCTCTTGAAAGGCAAGCCGACCGACGGCGTGGACCTGGGCACGCTGGCGAAGAAGACCGCGGGCTTCAGCGGCGCGGACCTCAAGGCCGTGATCGACACCGCGGTCGAGGCGAAGCTGCGCGACGCGATGAGCAGCGGCCGGCCGACGCCGCTTCGCACCAAGGACCTCACCGCCGCCGCCAAACGCGTCAAGCCGTCCACGCGAGAGTGGTTCGCGACGGCGAAGAACTACGCGCTCTACAGCAACGAGGCGGGGCTGTACGACGATATTCTCTCGTACCTGAAGCTGAATTGAGCGGCGCGTCGAGCAACCGATGGACCCAAACTTTTTGAACGGTGAACGCCTGCTACGCCAGGGCAGGTCGCGTGAGGCGGTCGATGCGTTCCGCAGCGCGCTGTCGCAGGACCCGCACGACGCGCGGACCTACGCGTTCCTCGCGCTCGCGCACCACGACGCGGAGCAGCCGGGCGAGGCGATGCAGGCCGCGCGCGAGGCGGTGCGCCTCGACCCCGCCGACGACTTCACGCACTACGTGCTCGGGCTGATGCACCTTGTAAGCGACAAACTCGTCGACGCGGCGCGCTCGGCGAACGAGGCGCTTCGGCTGCGGCCGGACCACAGCGAGTACTACCGCCTGCTCGCGATGATCCGGGCCCAGGAGAACAATCACGCCGAGGCCTTGCGGCTGGTCGAACTCGGCCTGGAACAGGACCCGCACGACAGCGACTGCCTGAACCTGCGCAGCCAGTTGCTCGTCCGGCTGGGCCGTCGCGATGAGGCCCGGCAGACGAGCGTCGCGGCGCTCGCGAGCGCGCCCGACAACGCCGACAGCCACGCCAACGCCGGCTGGACCGCGTTGCACAACAACCAGACGAAGGAGGCGCTGGGCCACTTCAAGGAATCGCTGCGCCTGTCGCCGGGCAACGCGTGGGCGAAGGCGGGGCTGGCCGAGGCGCTCAAGGCGCGCAACCCGGTCTACCGCGTGCTCTTGATGTTCATCCTCTGGATGAACCGGCTGGACGGGCGGACGCAGTTCTTCCTCATCCTCGGCGGGTGGCTGGCGATGCGCGCGATGCGATCGGTTTCCAACGAGGTGCCCGGCACGCGCGTCGTGCTACTGCCGCTCATCGTGCTCTACTTCGTCTTCGTCGCGCTCACGTGGGTCGGCCAGCCGCTGTTCGACCTCACGCTCATGCTCAGCCCCTACGGCCGAAACGCGCTCGACACGCTCCAACGATGGTCCGCGATGGCGTTCGGATTGCTCGTCACGATCGGGTTGGTCTGTGTCGGCTTCGCCTTAGCGGGCGCGTCGGGCCTGTTCTACGGCTGGGCGATCCTGGCCGGCGTCTGCGCGGTGACGATCCCGCGCACGATCGCGGAGAACGAAGCCTGGCGTCGCGTCGCGATGGCCGTGTTGTCCGCGCTGATCCTGGTCGGCGGGGCGGGCGGCATCCTCGCGATCCCGGCGCTGGGCGACGGCAACCACCTCACGACGCTGGGCCTTGCCGTCGCGGGATTGTCGCTGTTCGCGTTCGTCTGGCTGCCGGCGGTGAGCGCGTTGAAGCGATAAATCCATCACGCATCACGCCGACGCCAACGGGTATCATGGCCCGCGTCCGATTCCCTCTTGACTGGCCTTCGCCCATGACGCCCGAACAAGTCCTCCAACTCGTCCGCGAACAGAACATCGCCTACGTCGATTGCTGCTTCCAGGAGTTCTGCGGCCCCTGGCAGCACTGCACCTACGCGGCGCGCGAGCTGACCGAAGCCAGCTTCACCAACGGATTCGGCTTCGACGGCTCGGTCATCCGCGGTTGGCAGGACCTCAACGAGTCGGACCTGTTGCTCGTGCCCGTCGCCGAGACCGCGGCCCTCGACCCGTTCCGCGACGCGCCGACGCTGCAGTTGATCTGCGACATCAAGGACCCGCAGACCAAGAAGCGTTTCTCGCGCGACCCGCGGTCGATCGCGCGCAAGGCCGAGGCTTATTTGGCCGAGTCGGGCGTCGCGGACCGCGCGCTGTTTTCGCCGGAGGTCGAGTTCTTCGTGTTCGACCAGGTGCGTTACGACCAGCGGAAGGAGGCGGGGTACTACCACGTCGATTCGGTCGAGGGCAAGTGGCAGCGGGGCGGCGAGAGCCCGGCGAACCTCGGCCGGCAAATCCGCGGGTACGAGGGCTACTTCCCCGCCTCGCCCGCCGACTCGCTGTTCGACCTTCGCAGCCGGATGACGGACCTGCTCGTGGGCATGGGCGTGCCGATCGAGTGCCACCACCACGAGGTCGCGACGGGCGGGCAGTGCGAGATCGACCCGCGTCAGCAGGAACTGGTGACCGCCGCCGACGCGATGATGCGCGTGAAGTACGTCGTAAAAAACACCGCGGCGCGCCACGGCAAGACCGCGACGTTCATGCCCAAGCCAATCCACGAGGACAACGGCAGCGGGCTGCACCTGCACTTCTCACTGCGCAAGGGCGACGCGTCGCTCTTCGCCGGCAAAAAATACGGCGGGCTGTCGCAGGAAGGGCTCTGGGCGATCGGCGGGATCCTCAAGCACACGCCGTCGCTGCTCGCGTTCACCAACCCGACGACGAACTCGTACAAACGCCTGGTGCCCGGCTACGAGGCGCCGATCAACCTGATCTACTCGACGCGCAACCGCTCGGCCGCGATCCGGGTGCCCGTGTACTCGAAGAACGCCGACACCAAGCGCCTCGAGGTCCGCTTCCCCGACCCCTCGGCGAACCCGTACCTCGCCTTCGCCGCGATCGTCATGGCCGCGCTCGACGGCATCCAACACCAGATCGACCCGCCCGAGCCGGTGGACCACGACGTCGAATTGATGGAAGAAGAGGAAGTCGCCAAGATCGAGCGCACGCCCAACGGCCTGGACGGCGCGCTCGCCGCGCTCGAGCAGGACCACGACTATCTCCTGCAAGGCGACGTCTTCACCGCGCAGACGATCCGCAACTGGATCGACTACAAGATCGAAAGCGAAGTCGTCCCCCTCGCGTCGCGTCCGCATCCGTATGAGTTTTGTATGTATTACGATGCGTAAAAAGTAAGGCAGTCTACTGCGGTGTTACATGGCGGTTGAAAAATCGACAATCGAGTTTGAATTGACGATGGACGATTGGCGTGCCTACAACGCCTATCACTATCGACATTCTCCGATGGTGCGGCGTCAGTATCTTTGGTCTCTGTTGTTGTTTCCAGCGATTTGGCTACTCTTGTGCTGCTTGATCTGGTTTACAGCGAGCCGAGAAAATGGCGACTATCTTGCGACTTTTGTGGCTCTGATCCCGCTATTTAGTGGTATCCCATTATATATGGTTTGTTTCCCGATGTGGTATCGATACAAACTCCGAAGCAACATCAAGCAATTGCTCCAAGAGGGAGAGAATCGCGGATTCCTTGGGCCGCACAAAATCAGTATCGACAAGCAAGCCGTCACCGATGCGGACAGGTCAAGAACTGAAACCGTAAGATGGGAAGCTATTGAGAAGATCGCGAAAACAGATGACTACTTGTTTTTGTATGTCAATGCGATCGAAGCGATCATCTTTCCACGTCGTGCTTTACCTAGTCAAGCAGGCTTTGATGAATTTGCGGATCAAGTGGCGAGTCATGTGGCAATCGCGAGGCGGCAAGCAGGCTGGACTTCAGTCCGCCGGTGACATACGAGCGAAAGAAAGCCGGGCTGAAGCCCGGCCTAAGTGGTGCTTATCAAATTGTCGTGATTGTTCAGACGCGTCACAACAATCCGTATGCGTTTGAACATCCATAGCTCCGTGGCGGGAGCCCGGAGCGTACGGTCCCAAAGCGCTTGATCGCGTTGACCAAGCCCGATTAACCACGCACCCGGCTTCCGCCCGGTGCTATGGGATCGCCTCATATTCCTTTGGATGCGTATTAGCAGGTTGCTGCAAAATGTTTTCGGGAGGGCGAGGCTCCTGCCGAGCCGCAAACGCCATTCGATTCGCGGCTCGGCAGGAGCCTCGCCCTCCCATTTAATCCAAATCCATCAGGCATGTCCAGCGTTTTGCAGCAGCCTGCTAGTCCTTGTCGCCGTACCGCTCGCGCAGCTCTTTCAGCTTGTTTTTCAGGCGTTTGACGACGTCGGCGTACGCCTTGTCGTCGTAGACGCTCTTGAGTTGTTGGGGGTCTTTTTCTAGGTCGTAGAGTTCCCAGTAGCCCAGCTCGTGGAAGTGGATGAGGGTGTAGCGGTCGGTGCGGACGCCGTAGTGCGCGGCGACGCGGTGCGGGCCCTTGGATTCGTAGTAGCGGTAGTACACCGCGTCGCGCCAGGGCTCGGCGTCGTCGCGCATCAGGTCGATCAGCGATCGGCCGTGCATGGGCTTGTCGGGTTTGATGCCCGCGACGTCGAGGAACGTCGGCGCGTAGTCGATGTTCTGCACCAGTTCTTCGACGCGCGTGCCCGGCTCGATGACGCCCGGCCAGCGCGCGAGCAGCGGCATCGCCAGCGACTCTTCGTACATCCAGCGCTTGTCGTACCAGCCGTGCTCGCCGAGGTAGAAGCCCTGGTCGGAGCTGTAGATCACGATCGTGTTCTCTTTCAGCTGCGGGTTGTCGTCGAGGTACTTGAGGATGCGCCCGACGCCGCGGTCCACGCCCGCGATGCAGCGCAGGTAGTTCTTCACGTACCGCTGGTACTTCCACCGGACGATCTCTTTGTCCGTCATATCGTCTTTGTTCGCGATGAACTTCGCGTTTTCTTCTGCGAACTTCTCGTCCCAGATTTTGCGCTGTTCGGGCGTCATGCGTGCGAGGTTGTTTTCGTAGGCCTTGAACAGGACTTCGTTCTCATCGACCGGGACCTGCAGGTCGTAGGCGAAGAACATGTGCCGGTCGATCTCCATCTGCTGGTTGGGCGCGGCGGGCCCGCGTCCTTCGTAGTCGTCGAAGAGCGTGTCGGGCTCGGGCAGGTCTTTGCCTTTGTAAAGGTCCAGGTCCTCGAGCGCGGGCATCCACGAGCGGTGCGGGGCCTTGTGCTGGCACATGAGGACGAAGGGCTTGTCTTTGTCCCGGCCTTGTTTGAGCCAGTCGAGCGCGAGGTCGGTGACGACGTTGGTGGCGTGGCCCTGGATGCGTTGTCGGCCGTCGGGCGTGAGGAAGTCTGGATTGTAGTAGCTGCCCTGGCCGGGCAGGACCATCCAGTGGTCGAAGCCGACGGGGTCGCCCCAGAGGTGGTACTTGCCGATCATGGCGGTGGTGTAGCCGGCCTTCTGCAGGAGCTTGGGGAAGGTCTGCTGGGTGCTGTCGAAGCGGGAGGTGTTGTCCTTGAATCCGTTGGCGTGGCTGTGCAGGCCGGTGAGGACGGTGGCGCGGGACGGCCCGCAGATGGAGTTGCCGCAGAAGCTGTTGAGGAACACGGCGCCTTCGTCGGCGAGTCGGTCGATGTTGGGGGTCTGGTTGATCTTGCTGCCGTAGGCGCTGATGGACTGGGGCGCGTGGTCGTCGGTGAAGATGAAGATGATGTTGGGGCGCTGCTTGGCTTGCGGGATCGCCTGGGCGAGCGAACTCATCGCGGCCGCGGCGCATAGGAACAGGGCGAGCAGGGCTGGCGCGAGTGACCGGTCGGGCATGTCGTTCTCCGTGCGTGAGTCGTTCGGGGCCGGCGTGTGGTCGGCGTTTGGCTTGTCCGATAAGCCGGCGCGTGTTCGGGCCCGGATCGGCGGGTTTCGCATCACCGCTCGGGTCGTGGCCCGAGTCAGACGATAACACAACCATCATGCATCAACGCCACCTCCCCGTCATTTGTGCCTTGAGCCTGGTTCTCGCGCCGTTGAGCGGGTGCGGGCCACGGCCGACCGGCCCCGGAAACCCGGACGCGAAGGCCCGGCCCGCCGTTACGGTCCCCGCCGAGCAGCAGGAGAAGGCCCGGGTCTGGTCGAACGAGGGCGAGCGGCTGAAGAACCAGGGCTTCACGGCCCAGGCGCTCGCGGCGTTTAACCAGGCGATCGACGAGAACCCCCGGCTGACCGAGGCGCACCTGGGCATCGGTGACATCTACCGCGAGCGCGAGGTCTTCGACAAGGCCGACCAGGCCTACCGCAGGGCCGTCGTGTCCGACCCGAATAACTTCGACGCGCGGTACTACCTGGGCCTGACCAACCACCTGCAGGGCAAGCTCGACCAGGCGATCGCGTCTTACCAGCGGGCGCTGCGGATCGACCCGAAGAGCTACCTGGCCAACCGCGACATGGGCTCGGCGATTTTGCAGTCCGGTCGGCCAAGCGACTCGATCGCGTACGCGATGCGCGCCGTCGAGATCAACCCCGAGTCGCAGCCGGGCTGGGCCAACCTCGCCGCGGCGTATTCGCTGACCGGCGACTACGACAAGGCCGTCGAGGCGTACCGCCAGACCCTCGAGTTGGGCGAGCCGGCGATGCCGATCCTGCTGGGCCTGGCCGACGCGCACATCAAGCTGGGCAACTACCAGCGGGCGGAGAACGTGCTGCGCGCGATCGAGCGCGAGGGCGGCGACCCGATCGCCCGCGAGCGCATGGGGCTGGTGCTGTTTAAGCAGCGCAAGTTCGACGCGGCGAGCGCGGCCTACCGCGCCGCGCTGAAGGACACGCCCAACGACACCGCGGCGCTCAACGGAATGGGCGTGTCGCTCATGGCGGTGTACCTGCGTGACGGCGAGGAGGACGAAGAACTCCGCCGCGAGGCGCTGGCGCTGTGGCGTCGGTCGCTGCAGCTGCGGCCGGAGCAGGGCGCGCTGATCGACCTGATTTCGCGCTACACCAAGGAGTAGCGGGGCGTCTTCGGGGATCGTTCTGATTCTCGGACGTTCGCGTGAGCGGTGGTCCGCAAATCAAGCGAGGGGCGCGACCCCGCCGAACGGTAACCGGGGCCGGTAACGATGCGCCGGCCGACCGCAGGAGCTATCAGGATGCCCGACACCGCCGAACCCAACACGAACACGACCTCGCCGCAAACCCTTGGTCAGCGGATCGACGCGGTGCTCGCGCCGCTCTACGCCGAGGCCGAGCAGCACCGCGCGACGCTCGACCAGGCCAAGGCCCAGATCGAGGCGCTGCAAACGCAGGTGGCGACGGCGACGCGGGGCCTGGCGCAGATCGAGTCGCAGATGGCCCAGGTCGTACGCTCGCTGGCGGACCAGGACCCGCTGGTCGCCGCGGTGCTGGGTGGGCCGGGGCAGGCGCATGTGCAAGCACGGACGCCGACGACGCCCGGCCCGGCGGCGGGCGAAACGCCCGAGGCGCCCGAAACGCCCGCCGAACTTCCCGCCGAATCATGCGCCGACCCCGAAGCATCGGCCGGGCTACGCGTGGCCGGTGACGCGGCGCCGGCACAGGCACCGTCGCAAGCGCCCGCGCCCAAAGATGCGCAGCCCGCGGTGCAGGCGGCATCGGCGCCGGCCGACGCGCCGTCGGTCCCGCTGGACCTGGACCCGGACACAGAGCAAGCAATGGTGGATGAAGCGAGCGACCTGTTGGGCTCGGCACCCGCGCCCGACCAGGCCACGCCGAATGCGGGTCAGGCGGAGGATGAGGGCGACGATGCGCCGGATGCCGCCGCGTCTGCGGCCGCTGTTGAGCGATCCGCCGACCCGCCGGCGGACATCGCCGCGGTCGCCGAGCGCGCCGCCGCCGCCGCCGCGCAGCTCAAGCAGAAAGCCGCCGGGCCCGAGTAAATCGTCAGCGACGACGCTGCCCGGGCTCTCAAGGCGCTGCCTTCGATCGCCCGATGTCATCTGCATGATCCCGCTCCTCAGCGAGGCAACGGATGGCAAGAGCGTTGAGTAAAGCGCGCGACAGGCAGGTGAATGACGATCGCCCGCTGCGCCTGGGCAGGCCGCGCGCCGCGTTGGTGGTGTATCGCGTGATCGACGGCCGGCCGCACGTGCTGCTGGTCGGCGCGTCGAAGACGCCGGGCAAGCTCACCCTGCCGGGCGGGAAGATCGACGCGGGCGAGACGCCGATGCGCGCCGCGATGCGCGAGACCGCCGAAGAGGCCGGCGTCCTGACCGACCCGCCCCAGGCGCTCGGCGAATACCTGCACCGCAAGTCCAACCGCCGGTACCACCCGACCCAGACGTTCCTCGCCCGCTTCGTCGGTACGCTGCACGAGTACGAGGGCCGGGCTCGACGCTGGCTCGACGTCGAGGCGCTTCGCGACCCGTCGCTGAAGCTGCGCAAGCCGATCCGCAAGCAGTTGGCGAGCGCGTTCGCGTCGCTCGAACGTCGGCGCGCCGCGGCGTGAAAGGTGGGGCGGGGCTGCGCGCCTCGTTTCGCGATACGCCTACGCGCGGCGGATGCGCGTCAAGAGCGGTGTAGCGGGCGACGCGAAGCGTCCCGTACCGTGAGCGCGGTGCATCGCAAGGGAAGCGACCCGTCTGCCGAGACGCGTGCAACGTCAGCATCAAAAAAAGCGGCGGCACGAGGCCGCCGCGCTGTGCCATCGCGTCGCCTTGACGGTCGATGGCGTCGAGCTTTAGTCGATCAGCCTCATGGGCGGTTACTCCGCCGGCGCGGTCGCGATCGCCAGCGACTCGCCCTGCGCGGTTTCCTGGCAGCACAGCGACTTGCCTTCGAGGCGCTGCGCCGCGTCGGGGCCCACCGCGAGGTAGGTCCGGCCGTCGGCGTCGAACGTCGCGTCCTCGTCCTTCGGCTCGGCCACGCCCATGTGGATCTGGCCTTCCTTATCGAACAGACGCAGCGCCACGTTGTCGGGCGCTTTCGCTTCCTTGAGCTGGGTCGTGATCCACTTCTCGGCTTCGGGGGTCACCGTCAGCATGGGTCGGGTCCTTTCATCAGGGCCATCAGACACCCGCACCGACGCGGCACAACCATCCGACGGCCAATCCGTGTCCGTCACCCCCAACCCTAAGGATCGACGCCAACGTGTCAAGTCGCCCGCCATTATTGGGCGAAAACGCCGTATTTCGTGGTCAATCGACGACGCGGGGCCACCCCTTCTGCTTGCTTGGCCGTGCGCGGTGGCGTACACTTTTTCAACCATTTCAGCGATGCATCATCTAAGCGAGCGACCCTATGGCCACCAGGCGTACCCATGCGTTTACCCTCATCGAACTGCTCGTGGTGATCTCGATCATCGCGCTGCTGATCGCGATCCTGCTGCCGGCGCTCGGTGCGGCCCGAGAGTCGGCGATTATCACACAGTGCCTGAGCAACCAGCACCAGATCGCGATCGCATCGACCGCGGCGGCGACAGACATGAAGAGCGAATACATCCCCGCTCGCCACAACCAGGTCCAGATCGCGCTCAACCCGCCCGAGACGAATTTATTCACCGAGTACAGCTTTCCATGGCAGAATTGGTTCGATCCCGGCCGGGACTACGAGGCGACGTACGAACCGGGGATCAGCAACCAACTGGTCATCGGCTACCAATATTTCGGCGGTATCGACGAGTGGAAAACGGTGAGAGGCAGGTTTGATACCGCCAGTCCGGTCAACCTCGACCAGGCGAAGCCGAGTTACGCGATGTCGGCCTGCACGGTCATGAAAATCAACGGCAAGTGGGGCGAAGGGCGCGACACCGCTTACAAAGACATGCCGTCGCACGGCGGCGAGGGCGGCCTGCCCACAGGCGGCAACCAATCCTTCGCCGACGGCTCGGGCCGGTGGTACGACTTCTTCGAGATGACCTACAACCACACGTGGAACACCGGCGGCAGCCGGATCGCGTACTGGTTCCAGGAGGACAAGGGCGAGTACGAAGAACTCGCGCCCGAAGCAAAGTATTGACGCGTGGCCGACGAGCGCGTTCGGCCGACCGTCAGTGCGTTCGTGGCTCCTACCGGCAGCCGATGCTTGGTGCCGGCGTGCCGCCTGGCCTTGCCCGTCTTCATCACTGGGGAGTTCAACATGTCCGCTCTCAAGCCCCGTGCCTTCACGCTCATCGAACTGCTCGTGGTCGTCTCGATCATCGCGCTGCTGATCGCGATCCTGCTGCCGGCGTTGGGCAAGGCCCGCGAGTCGGCGCAAGTCACCCAGTGCGCGAGCAACCTCCGCCAGCAGGGCATCGCGACCGCCAACTACGCCCTGGACCACAAGGAAAACATGCCCAAGATGGGGGTGAAGAAGGGCGAGAACCCCGACGACCCGGACGTCGGCGACCACAACCTCGGGGCGAATTGGAAGTCGCGCCTGTTCATCTGGGGCGGGTCCGGGCCGGTCATCGACCGCACCCGGCACAACATGGCGCTCGCGTGGTTCGGCGGCTACTTCACGACCGGCGAAGAGTTCTACTGCCCGAGCACGATCTCCCCCAAGTTCAAGTGGGATTCGTACGCGACGCCCCAGTTCCCCAGCACGGTCCACATCGGCGGCAACGCCGTGCGCGTGTCGTACAACCACAACCTCATGCCCAGGTCGCTCAACGACCGCCAACGCCTCTACCAGCGCGTCGATGACGCGACGCCAACCCAAGTGATGCTCGGCGTGGACCTGTTCAGCGAGAACGAGGTGCAGACGCCCGGCTCGCTGAACCACAGCGACGCGTGGAACGTGATGTACGCCGACGGCAGTGTCCGCTTCGTCCGCGAGCCGCGCGTGAAAGCGATGCGCGACCGGCTCGGCTCGGGCTGGACCAACGGCGAACGCCGGCAGTACGACCAAGCCCTGGACCTGCTGATGGGCGGCGACGGACAGGCCCCCCAGTGGTACGTCGATTAGCGCGAACAAGCGTCTTGTCTCGTCGCGATTACTCGCGTCGGTGCCTCCTCGCCGACAGCGCGCCCAGCGCGAGCAGGCTCAGCGACGCGGGCTCGGGGACGGTCGAGATCGTGTCGATGACGACCTGGTCCACGAGCACGCCGGCGGGCACGACGACGCGGATGGACTCGAAGTCGGGGTTGGGCTCGATCTCCCAGATTTCGAGTCGGTGGTGCCGGCCCGCGGGGTCGCCGGCGATCGGGCCGTCGAACACGCCGACGTTGGCGATCGAGTCGATGGGCGCGGTGGAATCGAAGGGGATGATCTCGTCGATGAACGGCGAGCCGCCGGTGGGCGCGGGGGCGTAGGTGATCTGCACGCGGATGATCTTGAGCGGTTCTTCGTCGATCCAGTTGGGCACGCGGAAGTTGAGCGTGCCGTCGCCGATGCCGTTGGCCCCGCCGAGGTACCCGCCGTCGCCGTCGTAGGGGACCCAGGCGATATCGAAGTCGGGCAGGACGTCCGGGTCGGCGGGGAAGCCGAAGCCGTCGCCCGCGATGAGCGGGACCTCGCTGCCGTCGGCGACGGTGGTCGTGTCGGGGAAGGTGATCGGCGCGAGGAACTCCCACTCCGCGGCGGTCGTGTAGTTGGGCGCGCCAAGCCGGTCCCAAGGCGGGGGCGCGAGGTCGTCGCCGAGCGCGGGCGAACCCACCACGAGTGCGGCACCCAGGGCGAACGACGGGCGGAAGAAATCGGATAAGGATCGGCGTGCGGGCATGAGGTGCCTTTCAAGAGAGGGGAAAGCGAGGTGCGAAGCCCGGCGGCCGGGCACGGGTTTCCACCATAGGCCTGATCGTTTGGCGTCACGATTCCCCGACGTGGTTAATCGCGGGAAAACCACGCGAAGGGTGGACACGGCGTTCGGCGAGAGGGGCACCTCGTTTTAAGATGGGCAAACGCCGGGCCGTTTGGCGCAGGTTGTTGCCTTGCGATGCCGTCGCGGTTTTCTTGAATCACGTGAAAGCATCGCGCCGACGCGTGGTATGCACGCACGTGCCGGCGTCAACGCGGCAATCAACCCAAAGGAGCCGACGATGCAACAGCGAACCCATCGGGTTAGCACCTGGACGATCAGCACGCTGCTTTGCACCTGCGGCGTGGCGCTCGTCGCGCCCGCAGCGCACGGACAGGAAGGCGAAGACGAGATCCGCCTGTACCCCTTCGACGGCACCGACCCCTCGCCCGGGGGCGGGCCGTTCGACCTGAACATCCACCTGGGCATCGACGTGCCGCCCGACCCGATCGGACCGGATTGGGACCTCGACGACCCGACGGCCCCGAGCATCCGCTGGGCCTCGCCGGACCACCACTACCGGTTCGCCTTCGCGCTGGGCACCGACGCGCCCGGCGACTGGCAGACGACCTACGACACGACGCTGCAGGAAGGGCCGGACGAGCAGGGCGTGTACCGGTTCGTTGTGGAGATGAACGAGGTGTCGGGCGTCGAGCCGACGCCGTTCATGTACCTGGTGACGATCCAAGCCGAGGCGACCGAGGGCTCGTGGGACTTCAACTGGGCGGGCTTTAATCCCCAGCCCGAGCCGCCGCCGCTGGACCCGCTGGTCGGCTTCGCGTTCGACGTCCAGCCCAACTCGCCGACGCGTGTCGCGATGACCGTGCGCATCCAGAACGAGAACACCGGCGCGTTCGTGCCGTTTTCGCTGGCGCTGATGCCCGGGGATACCGACGGCGACGGGGACATCGACGACAGCGACCTGGGCACCGCGTTCGCCAACTACACCGGCCCGGTCGGTGCCGAGGGCGGCAAGACCGCGGCGCAAGGCGACACCGACGGCGACGGCGACGTGGACGACAGCGACCTGGGCACCGCCTTTGCCAGCTACACCGGCCCGCTCGGCCCGGCGAGCACCGCGGTGCCCGAGCCGGCGAGCGTGGCGCTGCTCGGCCTGGCGGGCCTCGCGGTCGCTCATCGTCGGCGCTGGCGGGCGGTTTGAATCGGGTCGGTGGCCGGTTGGCGCCTCGGCGAAGAACCCGCAACCCCTTTCGCTGGCCGCTAGGCGCTGGGCGTTTGTTCCCGGGGCTCGCGGGCCCGACCTCGGCCACCCGTGTTGGCTTGTGACGTCGCGAGCACGCCGCATCTGGCGTTTGCACGCTTCGCATAAGCATGGCCGCACGCTATACTCGGGTCTTCTTCGCAGCGTCTTCTCTCGCTGCCTGCCCGCGATCCGTTCTGGTCTGGCGCATGGGTACTCGATCACAAGCCGTCCTCGATTGTTGCCGGTGGCGTGCCCGCCGGGCGTTCACGCTGATCGAGTTGCTGGTGTTGATCTCGATCGTGACGCTGCTGATCGCGCTGCTGATGCCCGCGTTCGGCCGGGCGACGGAGTCGGCGCGTCGGGTGCAGTGCATGTCGAACCAGTCTCAGCTGATCGCCGGCGCGACCGCCGCGGCGGTGGAGGACGACCACGTGCTGACGGACCTGGGCAGCGTCGCGGGCGGGCACATCACCTGGATCAACGACGCGTCGTACGACACGCTGGGCGGGCACTTCGACGCGTCGGCATCCAAGGCGGACAAACGCGTGGTGCGGTACCACCAGTTCTTCTGTCCCAACCGCATCCAGGACTGGAAACGCGCGGGCGGCGCGAAACGCCGCGCGCAGATCCGAACCGGGTACGAGGTGCTGTTCGGCCGGCACGCGCGCTCGGACTTCAAACGCAACGACCGCTACCGGACGCCCGGCCTCGCGTGGCGCTCGACGCTGACGCTGCACGACCCACAGCCCGGCACGATCCTTCGAGCCGGGCCGGACAGCGAGACCGGGTTGGACAACGTGGGCCTCATGCTCGCCGACATCAACGAGGAGGGCACGCTCGACCCGCCGATCACCTCCGCCGCGCACGGCCCGCGCGGCTACGTCGAGCGCAAGGCCGCCGCCGGGCAGATCGACCCCGGCCGGATCACCGGGGAGGGCGGGAACCTCGGCTTCATCGACGGCTCGGTGGTTTGGCGCCGCTTCGCCGACATGCACGCCCACAACAACCACCAGGGCCGAACGAACGTGCTGGCGTGGTGGTGAACGCGGGTACCGACGCCATTGGACGCAGAACACGCGACGGGCGGACGGGGTGGAGCCTCGGCGGCCCCCGGAACAAGCTGCCACACACGCATCGAGCGTGAACGATTCGTTTCGGCGGCTCGCAGACTCGACCCCGGGCACCCCGATCCGGGCGTGCTCAGACGCGATCGCCCCCCGGTCGTCCGCGCGGCCTTCCATGCGCCCCGGCGCGCGTTTATACTTTAGCATCACGTCTTTGATGCGAAGGAGCAGACCCATGACCCGACGACGAGTGACCCGACGACGCGGCTTCACGCTGATCGAACTGCTCGTGGTGATCTCGATCATCGCGCTGCTCATCGCGATTTTGCTGCCGGCACTGGCCCAGGCGCGGATCACGGCGCAGAAGACGCAGTGCGCGGTTAACGTCCGCCAGACCGCGATCGCGATCTCCGGCTTCGCCGCCGACCGCGACGGGAAGACCCCGCCGTCGAAGAAAGACCTCGGCGAGAACCCCGGGGGGATCTATGCGATTTACCGGTCCAGTTTTCCCGATGCCCCGGACGTCGGGCGGTGGCGCCGGGTCGGCCCGCTGGTGGACCAGGGCTACCTCAGCGAGGCGGGCGCGCTCTACTGCCCGGCGTTGGCGGAGAACCACCCGTGGCTGGTGCCCGGCGGCCGGGACCGGTACTTCACCGGCTACGTCCAGCCGGACGCGAACGGCAGGCTGCCCGCCGGGCTTTCGATCATGGTCTACGGCAACCACTACCGAGAGTCCTATTTCAATCCGGAAAAGGGTGAGACGCAGAGCGACGCCCGCACGCTCAACCTCGACAAGGACCCGAACGACCTGGTCGTCTACGCCGACAGCTTCTCTGCCCGCAGCCGGGGCGTCGAGTTCCACCACGGCGACGGCTACAACTTCGCCCGCGTGGACGGCTCGGCGGAGTATTACCTCGACCCGAACTACGAGATCCGCGACATCGCCGGCGGCGGCAACTATAACCTTGCAAGTCAGTACTACCTGCAGGAAGTCGCGTGGGAGGCGTTCCGCAAAGGTGAGCCGCCGGTGAACAATTGAGTGGGGGCTGGTGGTTGATTAAGGCGCCGCAGGAATCTCAAGTTTCACAACAGGCTTATTAGCATACGCTTACAGATGGTCTGTGGTTTAAGTAACGTGTTTCTAGTGCCTTTCATTAAGAGTGGCAAGGATTGGCAACTGGTTGAACAGATTGCTTTATGCCAAAACCTAGCTACGCGTGATAGTGTGATCATGTGACTCAAGATCTACATAGATAGTCATAATACAATTCGATACTTTTTGTTGACTTGTTTCTGCCGCATCGGTACGATGTTGGTACCGATCGGGGCTTCTGCGAAAACTAACAAAAAGGATTTAAGATGTTAAATTATCTGCGCGGTATTAAGGTGCTATCAGCTACACTATTGGTTCAATCGGTGACTACATTTGCTTCCGGAAGTCAATCAGTTCAAGTTGATTTCAATCCTACTGTCACAAATCCTACATTTGCAAGCGATACCGGCCAAATCGGTGGAACGGCTAGCGCGTTTAGTGCTATAGACACCACAGGTGCACCTGGGTATCGGTACTTTGGACTGCTGCGAGCAGCAGTCGAGGTTGACGACGATAACATATCAACTGCGACCGCGTCGTCAGTGGTTTCAGGCCTATCGAGCAGCACCGATTATTTACTACTATATATTCAAGACGGTATTGCGTTAGACGGTTCCAGTTCTGCTACTACAAATATCACTTATGGCTCAACTTCTGTTACGGCGAATTATGCAGTAAATGACCCAGAACCCGGTATTTTGGCGACTATTATTACCGGTGTAACGTCTGTCTCTGTGACTGTGGCGGCAGATACTGAAAATATTGGTGGAGTATTTACTACGGGTGCCGATGCTTCTGCTATCCTAAGTATTGTCGAGGTAACCACTAATCCTTTGTATCATAATGACTGCGACATAGATAACAATGGCACTCTTAATGCGGACGATATCGACTTATTGAACGCCGCAATTCGGGCCGGTATTTCCAGCGGCGTCAGTAACGTTAACGCGATCGCCATGTTTGATGTTGACGACGATAATGACGTTGATACAGCCGACCGAGATGAACTTATTGAAGGATCAGTCTGTCTAAACACATCTTATGGCGATGCCGACCTTGATGGCGATGTTGATGATTCAGATCTCGGTACTGCTTTTTCAAATTATACCGGGCCGGTTGGTCTAGCTGGCGGCAAGGGCTGGGCAGATGGTGATACTGATGGAGACGGTGATGTAGATGATTCTGATTTAGGTACGATGTACGCGAACTATACCGAGTAATCCTATCGGTCAACATAAAATCTGCACGTATCGTCTTTAATCAAGTCGATGCGTGCTTTTTACTTTTTACGATTGCCAACTCTTTTTGAGATCATCTTGATTTGAGGCCTTCTTGAGAATTCGCGTAAGCGTCTCCGTGCTACCTCGGCAGGAACAAGCGCAGCCAGAAGGGCGGATCGGGGTAGAGCCGGTGCGTGCCGAGAGGTGCGAGCTTAACCTGAACGCGGCTGACGCCGAGCGTGCCGAGTTTCCTCAGGCTTTGGCAGAGCTGCGGGTAACTGCGACGCATCGCCCACGCGGCGCGCAGGCTTGCGGGGTGCACGTTCAGTGCGCCGTCGTCGGCGTGGATCGCGATCGGTCGGCCGTCCACTTCTCCCGATAGCCGGCCGACCAGCGTCACTTTGAGCCGGTGACGCCGTCCTGGGTCGTGATCTTCAGCTTGCCGCTGAGCACCCACTCGGCGTGCTGGGCGTTGTCGCCCGTGCCGCTGGGCACCTTGACGTGCATGTTCTCGAAGTCGTAGGTGATCTCGGCACCCCGCCCGGTCAAGCGGTCGTACAAGCCGATGGCGAGGTCGGGCCAGTTCGTGGTGTGTGAGTCGCTCATCGCAAGTCTCCGGTGAGTGTGGGTCGTAACGACAAACCATAGGGGGCCGAAGCACGCTCGGCGTCGTAGGGCCCAAAAAAATTGAAACCGTTTGCGATCCTCACGCGAAACCGCTGGCATGAAACAACACTGCGCGATCGCTCTGTCCATCGTCGGCACACTGTTGGTGCTCTCCGCTTCCGATGTGCGTGAAGACGCGAAGCCACAGCCGGCGGAAGGGGTCTTGCTCGAAGACTTCGCAGACGAAGAAGAAGCGAGCGAGCGCTGGGTCACGGTGAACGACGGCGTGATGGGCGGCAAGAGCGAGGGCGGCCCGGCGTTCGCCGACGGCCGGATGACCTTCGCGGGCGAGATCGATACCGACGGCGGCGGCTTCTCCTCGGTCCGCACGCGACCCGCGGAGCACGACCTGTCGGGCATGGCGGGCCTGCTCTTGCGGGTCAGGGGCGACGGGCGGACGTACCAGGCGTCGCTGCGGACCGACGCGACGCGCGGTCGCTGGTGGGTGCCGTTCCGCGCCGCGTTCGCGACGCAGAAGGGCGAGTGGACGGAGGTTTACGTGCCGTTCGAGCGGATGACGCCGAGCATCATGGGCCGGCCGATCACGCAGGACCCGCCCGCGTTGGAACTGGACCAGGTCAAGTCCGTGGGCCTGATGCTGGCGGACGGCAAGGACGGGCCGTTCACGCTCGAGGTCGATTGGGTCCGGGCGGTGCCGGCTGCCCCGGCCTCTTCGGAAGACGTGGAATAGGGCTCGGGTTTGTTGCGGGCGGTTATGTCTGTCTTCGGCCGGCGTCTTGCATTAAGATAGTCGCTCTTGAACCCGCTTAAACCCCGCAGGAGCCTGCCATGTCGATGAAGCGTCGCGATTTCCTCAAAACCACCGCCGCCACCGGCCTCGCCGTGTCCACCGGCTCGCTGTTCGCCTCGGCCTACGCCGCGCCCGCCCAGCCCCGCCGCATCGGCGCGAACGACAAACTCAACGTCCTGTCCGTCGGCGTCATCGGGACGATCGGCGGGACCGACCGCAAGGTCGTCAACAGCCACCCGCGCGCCCAGATCGTCGGGCTCTGCGACATCGATACCAACCAGCTGGACCGCGCCAACAACGACCACATCGACGCGTTCCGCGTCAAGGACTACCGCGAGGCGTTCGATAAGCATGGCGACAAGTTCGACGCGGTCATCGTCGCCACCCCCGACCACACGCACTGCGCGATCGACACGATGGCGCTCTCGAAGGGCAAGCACGTCTACGGCCAAAAGCCCCTGGTTCAGCAACTCGAAGAAGTCGCGATCCTCCGTGGCCAGGTCGAGGCAAACCCGGGCCTGTCCACGCAGATGGGCAACCAGCGGATGCAGTCGCCCGGCCGACGCGCCGCGGTGCACGTCCTGAAGAGCGGGACGCTGGGCAAGTGCAAAGAGATCTTTGTGACGACCGGCTCGGGGATGAAGGGCGGCGGGCGCTACTTCAACAACCGCAAGGTCCACCCCGTCCAGACCCCGCCGGCCCACATGGATTGGGACCTGTGGCAGTCGGGCGTGCAGCCGTTGATCGACTACCGCCCGGGCATCGCGCCGGTCGTGTGGCGCGGGACGTGGAACTACGGCACCGGCGGGCTGGGCGACTGGGGCTGCCACCTGCTGGACGTCGTCTTCTACGCCTACCCCGAGCTGACCAGCCCCGTCTCGGTCATCGCCCACGTCGAGGACCCGCCCGAGGGGATGTTCCACGCGTACAAGTGCAAGACGACGATGACGTACAACACGTCCACCGACGCGTTCGCTGGCAAGACCGTGAAGGTGCACTACGCCGACGAGGGCCAGGTCCCCACGGCCGAAGAACTCAACCTGCCCGAGGGTGCCAAGCCGATCGGCGACAAGAACCAGACGTGCTTCGTCTGCGAGGGCGGGACGCTGATGCTCTCGGCCGGCGGCGGGCTGCAGGTGTACCGCGACGGCAAGAGCGAGAAGTGGCAGGACCTGCCGGGCATGCCCAAGTTCGAGGGCTTTAACCACTGGCACGAGTGGGTCAACACCGCGCTGGGCGAGCACCACCCCGACCTGCACTGGTCGCCGTTCGGCGTCGGCCTGAAGATCACCGAGGGCGCGCTCTTGTCGGTGAAGGCGACCAAGTACCCCGGCACCGAGCTGAAGTGGGACAGCAAGAAGCTGGCGTTCACCAACCACGCCGAGGCGACCAAGACGATCGTCAAGCGCGACTACCGCAAGGGTTTCGAGCCGGTGCGGGCGTGAGTGGTTGATGCATCGACAATAAAGAAAAACAGCCGCGCGAAAGAGCGGCTGTTTTTTGTTATGGCGCTGTCGCTTCTATAAAGGCGTACTCAGAGCATCGTGCACCATTTGTGGCATTGGGGTTTCGGCTCCCTCTCCCCTTTAGGGAGAGGGTTGGGGTGAGGGTCCCGCGTGATAAACACAGCGACTATTGAATGAGCCGCGGCCTGATCAACGCCAGACGCCCATCCCCCGCCTTCTCTCTAGAAGGGAGAAAGAGCCCGAGTCATGCCAGAAAAATGTGCGCTGCTCTAAGACGGCGCGTTTTGCTTTTGGTTCATCGCTTCGGGGGGCACGACCTGCGCGCCACACTCGATGCAGCAGCCCGCGTAGGTCACTTCGCGCAGCACGCGGTTGCACTTGGGGCACTCATACGGATCGACGGTGAATCGCCAGCCCTCGGTCAGCACGCCGATCTCGTCGGCGTTTTGCGGGCGCACGCCGTCGATGCTGACGACGTGCAACTCGGAAGTAGGCAGCCAGCCGACTTTTCCGTTTCGGTCGCACACCGCCAGCAGCGGCATCGTCTCGGCGGTCGTGGATGGGAACAGCGCCCCGCCGATGAACGAAGGCCGCGACGTCGCGGACATGCCGTACCCTGCGCCCAGGAGAAAGAAGCGTCGGGAAGTGGGTTGGTGCTCGACGATGGTTGGCATGGCGGCGTGGTTCTGATTATTCCGCGAACGCCCTGTAAGTCTCGGCGAGTTGTTCGCGCGTCGGCGCTGCGCCCTTGGTGACGCGGAAGCGGTAGCGCAGCGTCACGGTTTCGTTGGCGTCGAGTTGGATGACCGGGAACTCGCCGAAGCGCCCGTAGTCGCGGTACGCCGACCACCGCGCATCGTCGTCGGGGTTGTCCGGGTGCGACATGTGCTGGACGGTCCACGCCTGCCCGTCGACCTCGAATGTTTGCGCGACCCAGGGCAGGCCGGCGTATTTCTTCTGTTTCGCGTCATCGACCGGGTAGACGTATTTCGCGGATTTATTCTCGGCGACCTGCTGGCTGGGGCGGAACTGGATGCCGGCGTGCTCGGGGTCGCCGTTGAGTTCGACTTCGCCGTGCGCCGCGGTCAGCTTGCTGACCAAGTCGATGAGCGCATACGCGTCGCCCGCGTCGTGATGCACCGTGACGGCCCGCGTCTCTTCGAGTACCGGCTTGCCCTCGGTGCCGATCCAGTCGATCCGGCTGATCAGGGTCGTCTCGCCTGGCACCGCGTCCTGTTTGAGAAAGCCCACGTGCTTCTGCGTCGTGTTCTTGACGTGCCAGAGGTCGTGGCGTTTGCCGTTGTGCTGGATACGGTTCCAACCGATGAAGATGCCGCGGTGGTGGGGGAACTTCCCGCCGGGGCCTTTGGTGAGCGTTGTTTTGCCGTCGGGTGCCAGGACGTGGTAGAAGACTTTGGCCGTGTCGAACGTGACCTTGCCGTCCTCGCCGACCTCGTGGGCGTACTCGTAGGTCAGCACGGGCTCGCCTTGGGCGTTCAGCACCGAGGCACGCTTGCCCGGTTCGTCGGAGACGCGTGGTTGGTCGGCGGGCGCTGATTGCGCGACAGTCAACATGATGACGCCGACCATCAGCGTGAGCGGCGCAGAGCGGAGGGGGGTGTTCATGCGGGTTCGCCGTGTTGAAGAAGCAAATCACCGCTCAGTTTAACGGCAACGCCGGGCGACACACGCTGTCACGCTCGAATACCTTAGAGCAGGCAGAAAGGCATCACCCCTTGCCGCTAATTTGGAAGAACAATGCATTTACGGGCTAGTTATCACGGGCTACCGCGATAAAGTAACGGGCGATTCAATTTCGCCGACGACACGATTGGAGAAAAGACGTGCTCGCCCCTTGTACCCGCCGCCGGTTGTGTTTCTTCGCCATCATCGTTGCTTCGTCGGCAATCGCGCCGTGCGTGTTAGCCGTGCCCACGGTTTATACTACCGAGGCGTCGTTCCTCGCCGCGACCACGCCCGACCAGACCTCCGACTTCCAGAACCTGCCCGCCGGCGGGTTGGGCAACCCGTTTTCCCACGAGGGCGTCAACTACCAGACCCTGCACCCGATCAACGGCACGATCTTCGGCGCGTTTGTCCGGTCCACGCCCGGCGGCACCAGCAACCACGGCCTGGCCAACAACAGCACGCCGGACATGACGCTGACTTTTGACGACGGCCCGGTGTCCGCGATCGGCTTCTACGTCACCCCGAGCTTCAGCTCCGCGGGCAACTGGGAGATGACCCTCACGCTCACCAACGGCGGAACGTTTGTTGACAACTTTTCGCACGACAACAGCAAGACGCCCGAGTACCGCGGCTACATCGACCCGGCCGGCATCGAATCGATCCGCATCGCCAGGCCCGCCGGCCAAGCCAGCCCCAACCACCGGATCGACGACCTCAGCCTCACGTTCGTCCCCGAGCCGACGAGTCTGGCGCTGTTGGGCGTGGGCGCGCTGCTCGTCGCGCGGCGTCGGCGGTGAACGCCTGTCGTTGCTCGCGTGACGTGCAACCCACTCCATGGCGTCAGATGGCGTCGAGCGTTCTGCGTCGCACTCCGCGGCGCGGGCTTTACAATGCGGCGATGGACACGCACAAGGTCTTCGCCATGCCGTTCGCCAAGGTCTACCCGCACTACGTCGCGAAAGCGGAAAAGAAGGGCCGGACCAAGGCCGAGGTCGACAAGGCCATCCGCTGGCTGACCGGCTACACCCAGCAGCAACTCAACGCGCAGATTAAAAAAGAAACCGACCTCAAGGCCTTCATCGACCAGGCCCCCGCGCTCAACCCGAACCGCAAGCTCATCACCGGCGTCGTCTGCGGCGTCCGCGTCGAAGACGTCGAAGACCCCACCATGCGCGAGCTGCGCTACATGGACAAACTCATCGACGAACTGGCCAGGGGCAAGGCGATGGACAAAGTGCTGCGCCGCAAGGCCGAATAACAACCGCTGCCCGACCGCGCGTCACGAACGCGGCAGGTCGATGTTCAGCCGGATCACGACTTCGTCCCGGATCGCGGCGTCGGCCAGGCCGTAGTCCATGCCGAATTGTCCGCGGTTGATATCGAACTCGGCGTCCAGGCGGTACGCCTTCTCGTCCGCTTCGATCGTGACGGGGAACGTGATCGACTTGGTCACGCCTTTGAGCGTGAGGTTGCCGGTCACCCAGTGCGTCGCGTCCGCCGCCGGGCCGGTCTTCTCGTCGGCCGTCGCTTCGCGGATTTCGGTCGAGACGAACCGGCTCTCGCCGTAGGTCTCCGACTCGAAGAAGTCTTCGTTCAACAGGTGCTTGGTCAGCTTCTCGTTATCCGACCACATGCTCTTGATGTCGATCGTCGCCTCCATGCCGATGAGCTTCTCGTCCGCGACCGTGGCGGTGCCCGACAGCGTCTTGAACCCGCCGTCGTGTTTCGAGCCCGTCGGCTTGCTGCCGGTCCACTGGACCGTGGTGTTCTCGCCGTCGAGTTCGAGCGTCTTGGCGTTCTCCGGCGTGTCCGCCTGCTTCTCTTGCTTGGCGTCCTCTGCCTCGGCGCTGTACGTCGAGTCCGCGGGGTTGTCGCACGCCCCCAGGCACAAGGCGGTCAGGAACAGGACGGCGAGGGTCGGTTGCTTCATCATGGCGGTGTATCCTTCAAGGGTCCGGAACGATTGATCGATCTAGCGAGTATTCGCAGGCGCTCGCCCGATGTCAAGCCGATCGCGTCGCGGGTTTATTCCCGCCCGCGTCGTCTGCGCCGCAACACCTCGGGCGACTGGCCGTAGCGCAACCGCAAGCACCGCCGACAACGCAGCGCCCGCACGCCCATCACCGGGCCGTACCGCTCGACCAGCGCGCTCACCGCCGACGCACCGCGCGACAACTGCCCGCTCGTCAGCCCCGCGATCCACCGCTCGGCGAGCAGCGCGTCGCGCACCTCGCCCGGCCGGGCCAGCACCCAAAACAACTTATACACCTTCTCCCCACAAACCCAGCCCCGCCCGTGCGCACCGCGTGACCCGTCGCCGCAGTTGCTCGTCGTCCCCGTCAGGCCCTTCAACCCCTTCCGCCCCACGCGCGACAGCCTCGGCGACTTCGTCAGCGGGTCTTGCCACGCCGCGTCGTCGCCGTCTCGCATCGGCTCGGCAACCCGCTGATCCGCGCACCCAACCACCTCGCGCCGCGTCGCGCTCTCGCCCCCGCACCCCGGGCAAAGCAAGAAGTACTGCACGCCGCTGACGCTGTTGTGCGTCCACTTCTCCAGCCACAAACGCTGCGTCCACGCGTCGTCCAGCCCAAACCGCTTGTCCCGGCAGGCCCCGCGGTTGGGGTTCCCATCCAACCCCGCGTCCAGGCCATCGACGAAGTCCGCGTCCCGCCTTTCGTACGCGTACTGCCCCGGCCCGTACCCGCCTTGCTCGAGCGTCATGCCCGGCCTGGCCCCTCGCCCCTGTCCCCCGGCCCCCTCCGCCGCCGCATCGCCGGCGCCCGGCCGGTCCGCCAGTCGCCTTGCAATCCGCGCGGGCACCGCCCGTCCAAGACGTACTGCAGCTCGAACGCCGAGATATCGAACCACCCCACGCTCAGCCGACCGTCCCCGCTGCGCGCCCGCCGCTCGTTGGGCAGGTCCGGCTCGGGGTACTTGCTCCGCCCTTTGGCCCGGTACACCTTCCCCGTCGGCCCGGTCTTCAACGGGATGCACCCCGCCAGCCGACGAACCTCCGACACCTTCAGCTCGAAACACGCCGACCGATCCACGTGCCCCCGCGCATTAAGCCAGCTCGGCCAGTGATCAAACGTCTCCAACGTCGGCGGCTTGGGCGTGTGCATACCCACGGCCCGACGCGCGCCACGGTGCGCACAAGCGCGTGTCAATGTTTCTGATTGCCTTGTTGATGAAGGGGATTTGTGATCGGCATCGAGCGGCATCGGCCGATCAATCGTGCGCACAAGCCCGGCGATTCATCGCAATCCGGGTGGCCGGCGTCTGAGCCCGCGAAGACCCGGACGAATCACGATCGATGCATACAAGCCGAGTCGTTCCGGGGCATCCCCAAGCCGCCTGCCCCTGCCACCCGCCGCGCCAAATAATGCACTTATCCCCTTTTCCGCGCCCCTTTTCCGCGCCAAATAATGTACTTATCCTGCCCTGTAGAAAACCTTATCGGCCTGCCGATTCGTAGGGCATGAGCCGTACCAGCAAGTCGCCGTTGTCTG
>JBKAGS010000029.1:0-110472 GCA_046290505.1 Phycisphaeraceae bacterium
AGCGTAGATGTTGACCTGGTCGATGCCGCCCTTGAAGAAGTCTGCGGCCTGGCCGTTCGAGCCGATCCGCGTGTCGGTGGTGTTGTTGTTCATCACCACGTCGCCGGGCAGCGGGTTATCGTTCACGTCGAGCTTCTGGCTGGTCGAGCCGACCAGCTGACCATCGACGTACAGGCGCATCTCGCCGGGCTCATACGTGAAGGCGACGTGCTGCCACGTGTCCGGCCGCATCGGCCCGGCGGTGATGTCGTACAAGCCATCCGTACCATAAACCCGCAGGTTCAACTGACCGGGCGCCGTCGGGTGGTGCTGGGGCAGCATGATCAGCGAGAACGACTTGTTGCCAAGGCCCCCGCCGCCGTTGTGCTTGGTCAGAAGCCTGCGGTAAGCGTTGTCGAACGCGTCCGCGTCCGGGTTGACCCACATCGCGGCGGACAAAGCGGACCCGTCATCGAAGCTGTCGCCCAGGCTCACGTAGGACGCGCCGTCGAGCTCGAGCGCCGAGCCCTCGGGCCCGGCGCTGTACGCCGCGTTGCCGATGATCGTGCCGTCGTAGCCGTTGCCGGCCTGATCGATGAGCGTGCCCTGGAAGTCGTACGACGCGATCGGGTCGGACTGGTCGGGGGCAACGCCCTGGCCGGTGACAATCAGCTCGTAGAGCGGTTCGTCGGGGTCGTTGCTCAACAGTTGCAGCGTGTCGGACTGCGGCCCCTCGCTGGTCGGCTGGTAAGTGAGCGTGAAGTTTTGCGTACCGCCGGGTTCGATCGTCCAATCATCCGCGGAGCCCGCGCCGTTCGCCGGCGTGATGCTGAAGGGCGAAGCCAGCCCCGCGGCCTGTGTCACGTGCAACTCGGCGTCGCCGTTGTTTCGGACCGTGAAGGTCTTGGAGGAGAAAAAGCCCACCGGAAGCTGCCCAAATTCGTAGCTCGTCACGTCGTCATTGCTGTCAACCTCGATCTCGATATCAGGATCGGCGTAGGGATCGAACGAGCCGAGTTGGAGCCCGTACGTGCCGGTATCCGAGGGGGCCTGGCTCGAGAGGCGGATGAAGTAGTCGCCGGTCGTCGGCGCGGTCCAGTTCAATCGGTTGCGCTCGCCGTCGGCTTGGCCTTGCTGGATCAGGCTGCCTGACGCGTCGTACAGGTCGATGTCCGGCGCCTGGGCCAGGTCGTTGCCCGCGAGTGTGTCGTACCAGAACGTCTCACCCTGGAGCGCGCTGACCCGGAGCCAATCGATGTCGCCGGCTGTTTCGAATTGGCCCTGGTGCGTGAAGTTGATGACTTCGGTGAAGTTGCTGGCGCTGGCGCGCGTGTCGCCGTGGTCGTCGTTTTCACCGACGAAATCGCCGCCTTGCAATTCATCGACCTGCCATGTTTTTTCGTAGGTGAAGCCGGTCGAAACCGATTCGCTGTAACTCGCGACCAGGTCGGCCGTGACCTCCGCGACCGTCAGGCCCAGGCCCAATCCCACCTTGGTCGAGAGCGTCTGGCCGGCGGTCTGTTGCACGGCGGCCTTGGCGCGGAGGCTTTCAGTCGGCGACGTGCCCGCAGACGCGACGATCCCGAACGGCGTCGTGGACGGGCTTGCCAACTCGCGCATCGCGATGCTGCCGAACGGCCCGAGCACGCTGCCCGCCAGCGCGGCGACGTCGGCCCACCAGTCGTCGCCGTACGGCGTGAGCGAGGCCAACACCGCCTGGGTCAGGTTGGAGGCGGTCGCGCCTTGCGTGTTGATGAACGCGAAGGGGGTCAGGTCGCGTTCGAGGTGCAGCCCGGCGCCAACGCCGACCTCCGCGCCCACACCGATCGACGCCTCCGCGGTGACCACGCCGCCGATCGGTAACTCGACGCCCAGTTCCGCGGACAAACCCGCCAGGCCGACGGAACCGCCCAGGCCGATGCCCGCCGTGACCGACGACGCGTCCGCCGGGAGGACCAGGTACTGCTCGGCGTTGATATTTCCAAAGCCCACGCCGACCGTGATCCCGGACGCGAACGTCCACGACCCGTCGGCCACGTCGTAGTTGAGGGTGTAGCCGGCCTCGAGCGCGTCGATGTGCAGTTCCGCCTGGGTCGCAACATCGAAGCCGAGATTCAGGCCGAAGCTGAGGCTGCGTGTGTCTTCGTTCTGGATGAAGTCCAGGCCCGCGTTGTTGATGGTTGTGAAGACCTGGTCAACGGGGATCGGGGTGATGTGATCGATGAAGGCGCGGGCGATCATGCCTGCGGGGGACGAGAAATCCAACAACGCTTCGACCGTGGGTTGCGGCTCGGACTCGGTGATCTGCAACCCGTAGCCGCCGGTCGCCGAGCCGTCACCCTCCACCACCAGGTAGTAATCCCCGTTCGCGGGCGCGGTCCATTGCACCCGAGACATCTGGCCCGGCCCGCTGCTGTCGTCGTTAAGCAGCGTGGTCGTTCCGTCGGTATGGACCAGCGCGAGGCGCGAATCGCCCAGGCCGCCATCGACGGTCTCGAAGACGTACTGGTAGCCCTGCATCGCGGTAAAGCGGAACCAGTCCTCGTCGCCGACGGTTTCGATATTGCCCGGGGTCGACGCGTTGGTCCCCGCCGCGGTGGCCGAGCCGGCGTTGTCGCCGTGGTCGTCGATCATGCCGGGGGTGTATTCGATATGCAACCGTGGGATGTCGGTCGAGTCGCTACTGGCGAACACGTGGAAGCCGGAGGGTGACACGGCTTGGAACACGAATCCATAGTTCGGCAACGCACCGTCGACGATGTCTTGGACGTAATCGCGCAATGCGCTTTCGCCGCCGTCCTGAAACGTAACCGGCCGGGAAGAAGGCGGCCCGTTGAAGCCGTCCACCTGCCACTGTGCCAGGCCCAGCGCGATGCCTTCGGGCTTGTTCGACCAGGTTGTCGAGGTTTCGGACCAATCCGCGTCGGGACGAGCGATGATGTACGTCAGACCGGCCTGGGTCTCGAAATGCTCGAGTTGGATCGAGACGCTATCGATACTCGCGCCCTGCAATTCGGTGTAATCGAGGATGTCCCACTTGATGAAAGAGCGCCATTCGCCCGAGGCGTCCCCCACCACCAGACTCGTGTTGGTGCCATAGTTGACAGAAGGGTTCGCTTGCGAAACGGCCGTATCGACGACGTCGGCCGCCGCATCGATGGTCAGCGAAGCGCTAAACAACACGCGCGGCTCCAATGCTTCGAGTCGGCTGACCGCGTGTTGCCTTGATTCGAGCGGGTGCGGCGTGTTGAAGGATTGCCAAATCGTGCGGATCTTGTTTCGGGCTAAGAGCATGGGGGACTCGTTTCTCGTTGGCGTTGTCGCGAGAGGGTTGGCCTGGCCTGCATGGTTTTATTGTGAGGGATCAAAGAATCGTCGAGGGCACCGCTTGTCCTAAGACCCGCCGGGCCGAGCCCCCGCAAACCGATACGCCTTGCGGCGGTGGCTTTTCTGACATCTGTTAAAATTTCTGGCACGAAACGTTTCTCAGCCCACCGCCCCGCCGCTACCGGGCCCGCTCAAGGGTCGGCCTTTTTCGCGCAGAATTGCCCGACTTACCCCGTTTCCCACGCAGCTTTCACCCCCGCTATTCGACAGTCTCCCCTCGGCCCCACTGAAGCAGGCGGACCCGATCAGCGATGCTGAGGATGACGGGCCGGGGGTATCCTTTCAGTGTGACGATATTCGCCTTAAACCCGGGGCTGTCGGTGAGTTTGTCGGCGATCGTGTAGGCGTCCAGTTGCCGGAGGTTGGCGTCGGTCATGATGACCCGTGCGTCGTGGTAGTGGCGGATGTTCCTGGGCCCGGTGTCGGTGCGGGGGTTGCCGACGCGGATGTCTTCGCGGTCCATGCCATGAAGCACGATACGCGGCGAGCCGTCCTCGGCGGGGATGTGGCCGGCGAACCAGAGCGGGGTGTCGTCATGCGTGGGTGGCCCGAGATCGACGACGCGTCGTTTACGCAGCCGGTGATCAAGGATGTGGACCTTGCCCATCGTGTCGGTCAACAGCAGTTCGAGCTTGCCGTCGCGGTCCAGGTCGACGGCGTAGTCATCGACGATGGATTGGTTGACCAAGTAGGTGTGCGTGGGTTTGCCGGTCGCCGGGTCGATACGGTGAACCGAGCCGATCGTCGGCCGATAGGCGTACGAGCCGTGGATGCGCGCGTAGACCTCGTCTCGGCCGTCGCCGTCGAGGTCGTAGAGTTTGGGACGGACGGCGATGTAGTGCTGCCCTTGGAAGCCTTCGTGCAGGGGGAACGCGGCGGCGTAGAGCGCGTTGACGTCGTGGCGCCATCGCGGCGTGCCGTCGTGCCCGACGCCGTAGAGGTACGCGACGGCATCGCTTGTCCCGTCGGCGAGCGTGAGCCCGGTGCCCTGAGAGTACGTCCCCAGCACGATGTCTCGTTTGCCGTCCTCGTCGAGATCGATGAACACGGCGCCGTCCGGCGCAGGCGCGACGGGGAACGTCCACCGCAGCGCTTGCGACTGGACATCGAAGCAGGCGACGCCGCGCTCGCCCTTGGCGTAGCCGTCGGCGAAGCTTGCGATCAGTTCCCACTGGCCGTCGCCGTCCAGGTCGGCGGCGTTGCAGTACTTGACGACGGTGTTTTCGAAATAGCCCTGCTCGGTGCGGTAGTGGGTGCCTTCCAGCGAGAAATCGCCGAGCGATCGCCCGGGCAGCGAGACGAGCGACAGATACGAGCGGCCCGGGGTCTGTGTCGCGAGGACCAACTCCTGCCGCCCGTCCCCGTCGGTATCGACGGCGGCGCGCAGGTGCATCGTGCTCGCGTCGGGCAGGTCGAAGCGGTGACGCCGGTGTTCGAGTGTGCTCAAGTCGTAGGCGATGAGTTGGTCGCCCGCGACCAGGACCAACTCCTTGTCCCCGTCGCCGTTGAGGTCTGCCAGGATCCCCGCGGAGAGGTAGCCCCCCGCCGGCTTTGGAATCGCCAGCACTTCGCTGGACAGTCGCGCCTCGGCCTCCCGGTCGCCCGCGGGCTTGTCGTTGAGCGACAGCGTCACCACGAGCCCGGCGATCAGGACGGCCAAGATCGCGGCGACCAGCGGTGCCAACAGGCCGCGGTGCCACCGCGGGCGTTGCCCGGCGGTCGCGTCGTGCGGCCCGAGCGGTGGGCGGCCGGACTCGATCCGCTCCAGATCGGTGAGCACGTCGTTCATTTCCGCGTAACGGTTGCGGAGTTGGCGTGCCATGGCCCCCTCGACGACCCGGACCAGCGGTGCAGGGACCGCCGCGTCGAGCTCGCGCAACGCGGTGGGCGGCCCGGCCTTGATCCGGGTGAGGACCTGGTCGTGCGTGTCGCCCGTGTAGGGCGCGCGGCCGGACAGCAACTCGTAGAGGACCGCGCCGAACGCATAGATGTCGCCGCTGATCGACTCCGGCTCGCCCGCCGCGGCCTTGGGTGACATGTAGGCCGGTGTCCCGGCGCGCGAGCCCTGCCCCGGATCGACGATCGATTCGTCAAAAAAGCCGCGGACCAGACCGAAATCAGCGAGATACGTGTTCCCCTTTTCGTCCACCAGGATATTGCTCGGCTTGATGTCGCGGTGCGTCAACGCGTGCTTGTGCGCGTGCGACAACCCACGACCAACCTGCAAAGCGATCTCCAAGACGCGATCGGCCTGCATCCTCCCGTGTCGATCGATGTGGTCACGCAGGCTGCCGCCGGCCATCAGCGGCATGACAAAATACGGGCAGTCGCCTTGGCTCTCGATGGCCAGAACGTTGACCAGGCGTGGGTGGTCGAGCAGCGACAGGTGGTTCGCCTCGCGGAGAAAACGCCGAGCCAGTTCTTGATGGCCAAGCCAGTCCGGGCGCAGCGTTTTGACGGCGACCAAGCCACCGCTCGACGGGTCGATCGCTTGAAAGACGACCCCCATTCCGCCGGCCCCCAACAGGCCGACGACCTCGTACCGGCCGATCGATCCCAGGCTGTCGAGCCGAGACGGCGGCATCAGGCAGTCGTACAGGCGCGCCCGCCAGTCGGCGGGGCCCGCGAATCCGGCCAGCCGCTCGTCCCCGGACAGGCCGGCGTCATGATCGGTGGCGTCGGTCACGCGTCCCCTCAGTCAGGCGTTGCTCGGCGGCGTTCACCGTTTGCTCAAATCGTCCCTCCAGCCAAGGCACCCCACGCCACCACCTCATGGCCGAGCGCAGCTGCCCGTCCGACAAGCCGCTGATCCTTTCCCCACAGTTGATCAACGCGACAATGATCGCGAGGTAGTACAGCGCTTTAGCGACATCCTGCGGGAGCCCGGCGGACGCGTGCCGGGCATGGACCTTCGCGTACCGCTTCAGGAGGACCAGCAAGCCGACCGGTGGGCTGGGATGCTCGATCAGGTCGATCAGACGGCCGCACCCCGCCAAGCCACGCTCCCGGCAGACGCCCCGCCAGGCCCGGATCACCGATGGGCTGACGCCGAAGAGGTCCTCCGCGATCGGCGCACGCAGCTCGGCGTCGAAGATTTCGGCAAGCTCCCCGGGCCGCCAATTGGGCTGGTGGGGCAGGCTCAGGTCCAGCATACGCGGCAGGCCCTCGCCGGGAGATCGTGGGTCGAGCATCATCATCGATAGGGATACGCAAAAACGGCTAGGCCTTTCTCACCGCGGCGGCAAGAATGTCTTGAAGTTCGCCGATTTCCCGGTCGATGTCTTCAGGGCCGGAGACGTAACACCCGACCACCGAGCGCAGGTGATGGATGTACAGTTGCTTGGCATGAAACAGGGCCTTGGTGGCCTGGCTGTACGATTCAAACACCTCGGTTTCGATCAGACGAGCGTACGGCACCGGTTCAAGCCCGTGCATCGCAACGCGCACGACGCGCGCTTCGAACACGTTCCACACCGCGCTGTCTTCACGGGCGACGCACGCGTCTTTCATCTCCGCCAACGCCTGGTGGATGACTTGCTTGGCCCATGCGATGTCAAAGCTCGTGTATGACCCCTCGTCGCTGCAAACGTGGGCGTCGAGCCAGCCGTCACCGTCCGCAATGCCTGCCGCGGGCGTGCGCTTTTGGGCGTTTTGCTTGCGGTACTCGCTGGTCACGTAGCGTTCTAAGCAAGTGACAAGAAACGTCCGGAACTTCCCGCGATTCCGATCGGCACTGGTGACCAGGTCACGCTCGATCACTTTGTCGGCGATAAAGCCTTGCACAAGGTCCTCGGCCTGGTCGCCGTCCGCGTAGCCTTTGCGCACCAGGTGCGTTTTCAGAGGCGTCATGTACGCGGTCAACAGGTCGGAGAGCGACAGCCTTGCCTCGTCATCCCCTCGAGCAACGCGATCGACCAGAGACCAGCTTGTCGAAGGGAATGCATCTCCTGCCTGCTCCATCCCCCGCAGGGTAGCGGACCCGAAGCCGGGGCGTCAACGCATCGCCGGCGCTGGGCTTTCGCCGTCGGGGCACAGGACCGCGGGTGATGATAAAAACGCACCGCGAGGCAGCGGGCTGCGTCGCGGTGCGGTTCAATGGCCAGACCCGGACTTGAACCGGGGACACCGGCATTTTCAATGCCGTGCTCTACCAACTGAGCTATCTGGCCGGGCCAGCGATCGCGTGGCCGGCGATCGGGACCGGAAAGTGTAGCAGACCGTGGCGGACAAGCAACCGGGATCGGGCTCGCGTTCAGGGCAATCGCATCCCATGCAAGAGGATGGGCAGCCGAGTGCGCCTCCGCGAGCCCCCGCAACACGCCACGACGGATCGATGCAAGCGCGGTTTGTGCCGCGGGCTCGCCGAGGCTGCACCAAGCCACCCAAGCCGGGTGTGGATTGGTACGAGACCGGGCCTACTACCGATAAAACACGCCCTTCCCGGCCTGCTTGAAACCTGTTCAGCCGGGCTTGGACGATCCGGTCGTCGAGATATCATCAAGATGCTGCCATGCCCGGACCAGGGACGCGTTCGCCCGGATCAGGAGGAGCGAACCGATAAGCTTCCGGCGGCGGGTCAGGCAGTTCACGGATGATCGCGGCCGATGATCTCGGCCTCAGACCATTGCTATCCGTTTGCGCAAGGGGCGATCATGACCACGACTCAAGCCGATATGATGCACCACATTGTCTACTGGACGATTCCGCAGATCGACGCGGACGGCGTCGTTGTCAGCGAACGCCACTACGCGGTGAATCTCGCCGAACTCGAGCCCGACGACGCCCGGCGCATCGAGACGCTGCTGGAAGGCCCTGCCGACAGCCGGGCGGGCGATGACACCTGGCCACGCCGGACCGACCCGCAAATCACCGAGTACCGCCACCTGTTCCGCCCGTTCATCGAGGTCAAGCGGCGGGCCGGCGACCTGTGCCGGTTCAGCGCCGTCTGGCTGCCGTTCACGTACGCGGAGTACGCCGACCCACAAGGCGAGCCGCGGCACCATCGGCACCCGGCAGTTCGTGCGCTGGCGGGAACGGGGTGATCCAAGGCGCGACCCCGCACCGCGCCTCACGCGAGATTCCGAGCAGCACCGGTGCAGTTCCGACGCACCCCGCATCGACGCGACCCGCAATCGACCGCTTGGACATGCATCAAACCGAACGCGTCCCCGCCGCCCGCTCGCTCCACGCCGCCCACCCTGCGCGCGAATGCGGACCGTTCAATCAGACCAGCTTCTGCCCGGGAAGCAGCGGCGGCATCGGCACGTTCAGCGAATCGGCGATCGCGCGCATCAGTTCCCCCTCGCCGCGTGTCACCGCGCCGTCCGCCGAGATCGCCCGGGCGCACGCCCGGATCAGTTTCTTCTTCTCCCGTGGGCTGGCTTGGACCAGCTTGTCCAGCGACCGACCCACTTCGCGCAGGTCAACGCGACCACGTTCACGCATGTTCAAGCCCGACAACCCCAATTGCGCCGTGCCTGCGTCAAAGGCCGACCGCGCCGCGGCCGCGTCGCGTTGGCCGATGTGCGCGAGCGCCGAGAGCACGATCGCGCAGGGCTCGGCGAGTGGCTTGAGGTTGTAGTAACGCACCGCAGGGTCCGGGCCGGGTTTGAAGTGCGCGTCCAGGTGGTGCAGCAGCAGCCGCTTGAGCGTCCACTCGAAAAGGTCGAGCCGGCCGTCGGCGGCGATGAGCTGCTCGACGTTGTCTTTGATCGCTTCGTACTGCTTGTCCGACAACTCACGCAACGCCGGGATCGCCAAATCAATCAACGGCAAACGCGATTCGTTGGGCAGCGATGCGGCCGCCTCGGCCAGCTGATGCGTCAGCTTGGTCACGGCCGGGTCGGCGTGTTCGGCGAGGCGCCGCAGCTGTTTGTCACGAACCGCGGCGTCCCGGTCCAGCAGCATCACGTACACGACCGCGCGGGCGCCAAAGGGCTCGCGCGCCGCTTGCTTGAGGACGCTTGGGATCGCGGCCAGCAGCCCGCGCATGTGCGCGACGTGTTCGGCGCTGACGCTGCCGACCTGGTCGATGGCGGGTTCGCTGCTGGGCGTTTGCCGTTGGGCTTGTTGTTGACGTGACGCTTCGCCGAGCACCGCCCCGCCGAGGATCGCGCCGGGCAGCCCGCCGAGGATGTCGCCGGTTTGTCCGCCGAACGGTTGCGGGCGGCGCGGTTGCTCGTAGCGTTGCTTGGCGCTGCGCCGCGGCTCGGCTCGGCGCGGCTCGGGGTACGTGCCGTCCCACGACGGGTCGATGCGCTTGATGCGCTCGGCGATAGGCGGGTGGGTCGCGAACGCGCCGGCGGCCCAGCCCGCCGCGGCGTTGGCGAAGAACATGTGGCTGATCTCGCCGGCGTGGCCGTCGCGAACCTTCGAACCCACCCCGCCGATGCGCTTGAGCGCCCCGCCGATCGAGTCGGGGTTGCGGGTGAACTGGACGGCCGAGGCGTCGGCCAAAAACTCGCGCTGCCGCGACACCGCGGCCTGGATCAGCCGGCCGAAGAACACCCCGACGCCGCCGATGACGAGCAGCGCGATGCCCAGCGCGAGGATCGCCCCGCCGCCCTTGTTGTCGCGACGCCCCCCGCCGGAGACGTAGCCCGAGTACAGCAGCACGCGGCCGACGACGGCGAGGGCGATGATGCCGAAGATCACGCCCATCAGCCGGATGTTCAGCCGCATGTCGCCGTTGAGGATGTGGCTGAACTCGTGGGCAATGACGCCCTGCAACTCGTCGCGCGACAGCTGCTCGACCGCGCCGCGCGTCACGCCGATCACCGCGCTCTCCGGCGAGTACCCCGCGGCGAACGCGTTGATGCCCGGCTCGTGGTCCATCAAATATACCGGCGGGACGGGCGTGCCCGAGGCGAGCGCCATCTCCTCGACGACGTTGAGGATCTTACGCTCGTGCGGTTCGTCCGCGTCCGGTTGAAGCAGCCGCCCGCCCATCATCCGCGCGACCGACGCCCCCCCGCCGCTGCGGAGCGCGCCGATCTTGTACAGCGAGCACCCGCCGATCAGCCCGACGACGCCGACAACGGTGACGACGAACGCCGCGGCATAGGGCGGCGACGCATCGCGCTCGGGCGTGCTCTGCCCGCTCGCGTCGTACGACGCGCCGCCACGCCCCGCGTTGACCGTGAGCAGGATCGCGACCGCGGCGTAGACCAGCAGCGTGATCGCGATCACCGCGGCGATAAACAGCAAGACCAACCGGCCGGTCTTCTTACGGGCGACGTCCTGCTGTTCGAAGAAGTTAGAGGCCATGGCGTTTTTTCAATGAAACGGGAGGGCGAGGCTCCTGCAAAGCCGCGAGTCCTCTCCGACGCGCGGCTCGGCAGGAGCCTCGCCCTCCCAAGCAAATCGATCAGAACGACACCTTCGGCGCCTCGCGCTGCGACGCCTCTTCGATCTCGAAGTACTCCGCGTCGTCGAAGCCGAGCATGTTGGCAAAGATCACCGGCGGGAAGGTCTGCTTGTACTGGTTGTACTGCATGACCGAGTCATTGAACGCCTGCCGCGAGAACGCGACCTTGTTCTCCGTGCTCGTCAGCTCTTCGCTGAGTTGCATCATGTTCTGGTTGGCCTTGAGGTCGGGGTAGGCCTCGGCGACGGCCATGAGCCGGCCGAGGGCGCCGGTGAGCATGCCCTCGGCCTGGGCGAGGTGCTTCATCTCCGCGGCGTTGGTCGGGTCGCCGTTGACGTTGATCTGCGCCTGCGTCGCCGACGCCCGCGCGGCCATGACCGCCTCGAGCGTCTCCTTCTCGTGCGACATGTAGCCCTTGGCCGTCTCGACGAGGTTCGGGATCAGGTCGTGTCGGCGTTTGAGCTGCACGTCGATCTGTGAAAACGCGTTCTTGCACCGCTCGCGGAACTTCACGAGCTTGTTGTAGATGCTCACCACCCACAGGCCGACGACGACCAGGATGAGCAGCAGGACGACGACGATAATCAGTACGGTCATATCCAAGCCCTCTATGTCTGTCACGGAACACGCCGCCGATCACGGCGAAGGCATTTTGGCAGCTACCCGGCTACGAGGGCCGGGAAACTCGCTGCGCACTATCTCAGAAGCGGGAGCCTCGTGCAAAGCCGCTGGCCACGCGCCCGCTTCATTCCCCGGGCGCCCCCTGCCCCGATGCGCCGCCGACGCGGCCGCGGACCGCCTCGATGATCGACGGCTCGTTGTCCGTGAACGTGAGCGTGCGATAGGGGTACGGGATCTCGATGCCGGCCTCGTCGAGCGCCCCCTTGATCGCCTCTACGACTTGGTCCCGGGCCCGCCGGGAGTCGAGCGGCTTGGGGTCGCACCAAAACAGCACGTCGAAATCCATGGACGACGCGCCGAACCCGCTGAGCAATACCTCCGGCGGCGGGTCGTCGTGGACCGGGTCGCACGCCTTGACCGCTTTCAGGATGAGCTCGCGGGCCTCGCCGACGTCCTCCCCGTACGCCACGCCGACCGGCACCTCGACCCGGTGCGTATCGCGGTCGGTCATCACGCGGACGGGGTCTTTGAAGATCGTACCGTTGGGGATCAGCAGCAGTTCGCCGTCGGGTCTTCGGATGCGCGTCATCCGGATCTCGACGTCTTCGACCTTGCCCATCATGCCGCCGACCTCGATGAAGTCGCCGTTCTCGAAGGGGAACCGCCAGAGGATGAGGATGCCGGCGAAGAAGTTCTCGAAGATGTCTTTGAACGCGAAACCGATCGCGACCGAGGCGAGCCCGGCCGTCGTCACGATCTGCCCGACGCCAAACTCGGGGAACACGATCCCCGCGGCCATCACCAGACCCGCCACCCAGACCCCGACCTTCGCGAAGATCTGGAACAGGTCCACCAGGCTTCGACGCAAGCGCGCCTTCAGCGAAACGCGCTCCACGAGCTTGCTCGCCACCCGGGCGATCACGAACACCAGGCAAAGAAAGATCACCGCGACCACGATGTTGGGCAACGCGCCGATCAGGCCGTCGATCATCTTGCTGATCGCCTTGAACAGCCGCCCGATACTGTTGTCGATCACCGGCGAGCCGGTCTCAGGCGTCGCGCGCTCGAGCATCCGCCCGACCGTGCCCGGCTCGGTCTGCATGTCGCCTTTCAACGCGGGGTCCGCGTCGTCGGGCGGGGCTGGTGCCTCGGTGTTCGCCTGCGACTGACCGAACGCAGGGGCGACGGGCCAGTCACCCGGGGCGATCGAACCCAGGAACAACCCGGCGATGACATAGAAAACGAACCAACACGCGACAACACGGATCATCTGAGAAGACATGCCCAGACCGTACCAAGTCGCCCGGGTCCGTCAACCGTCCATCGACATCGTCAGCAGGAACTCCGCGTTGGTCTTGGTCTTGCCCAGGCGCGACTTCAATAGTTCCATCGCCTCGACGACGTTCATGTCGGCCAGCACCTTGCGCAGGCGGTAGACCAGCTTGAGCTCGTTGGGGTCCATCAACAGTTCCTCGCGGCGGGTGCCGGAGGCGGCGATGTCGATCGCGGGGTAGACGCGCTTCTCGACCAGCCTGCGGTCCAGGTGCAGCTCCGAGTTGCCGGTGCCTTTGAACTCTTCGAAGATGATGTCGTCGGCCTTCGAGCCGGTGTCGACCAGGGCGGTGGCGATGATGGTCAGGCTGCCGCCGTGCTCGATCGCGCGGGCGCTGCCGAAGAACTTCTTGGGCCGCTGCAGCGCGTTGGAGTCGAGCCCGCCGGTGAGGATCTTGCCCGAGTGGGGCATCTCGGCGTTGTACGCGCGGGCCATGCGCGTGATCGAGTCCATGAGGATGACCACGTCGTCTCCGTACTCCACGGCGCGTCGGGCTTTTTCCATCACCATCTCGCAGACCTGCACGTGGCGCGAGCTGTTCTCGTCAAAGGTCGAGGCGACGACCTCGACCTCTTTGGGCACGTTGGCCTTGAAGTCGGTGACCTCCTCGGGCCGTTCGTCGATGAGCAGGACGAAGACCTTGCAGTTGGGGTTGTTGGTGATGACGGACTTGGCCATCTTCTGGAGCAGGACCGTCTTACCGGTGCGCGGCGGGGCGACGATCAGGGCGCGCTGCCCCTTGCCGACCGGCGCGACCAGGTCCACGACACGCATGTCGATGTTGTCCGCGTCCGTCTCCATGATGAACCGGTCTTTGGGGTGCAGCGGCGTCAGGTCTTCGAACGGCGTGAGGTCGTTGAGCTTCTCGGGCGACTCGCCGTTGATCGCGTCGACGCGCAGCAACGCGAAGTAGCGCTCGCTCTCCTTCGGCGGGCGGATCGTGCCCTGCACAACGTGGCCGACCTTCAGCCCGAACCGGCGGATCTGCGACGGGCTGACGTAAATATCGTCCGGGCAGGCGAGGTACGAGTATTCGGGGCTGCGCAAAAAGCCGAAGCCGTCGGGCAACACTTCGAGCACGCCCTCGCCGTACATCAGGCCCTGGCCGGCGATGTGGGTCTGCAGGATCTTGAAGATCAGCTCCTGCTTGGACATGCCCGAGTAGTCGTTGATGCCCTCGGCCTGCGCGACCTCGTGCAACTCTTCGACATCCATTTTCTGCAGGTCTTTGACCGTCAGGTCGCTGTGCTTGGCGGTCTCGTACCGGGCCTGGGCCTCGGCGTCGAGTTCCTCGTCGGTCTGAGCGATCGGTTCGTCTTCGACGGCCTGGCCGGCGCCGGGCTTGGACGAGGACTTCTTGGTAGACTTTTTCTTTTTCGTGGATTTGCTGGCCATGCGGATGGCACTCCTGAAGCGGGAAGGTTGCCGTGCCTCACCGATCGTCGATCGGTCTGAAAGCAGGTTTGTGGGGGGAGCGACATCAACGTCGTCGATGCCGAAGAATGGAGTATCGGATGGGGTTCGAGATTGTCTTCTAATCCTACGAACCCGTCGAAGTCTAGGCAGGTTCCTATCGGTTGGCCCCGGCTCGATCAGAGATCATCAGCGCAGACGGTGAAACAACGCTCATCGCTTAACTTGCTGAAGCACGTGCTCGGCCTGCTCACGCACAGGGGAAAGGGCTTTGCCGTTACTGACCACATAATCGGCTGCACGGCGCTTGGTGTCAAGCGGGATTTGCCGTTGTTCACGTCTTTTTAGCTCGGCTTGGTCCCAGCCACGCGAAGCCCGCAGACGCTCGAGCCTGGTGTTGAACGGGCAATCGACGAAGACCAACGCGTCGCACTGTTTGTCCAGACCGGTTTCCAAGAGTAGCGGGCAGTCCTCGACGACGGCGGCAACGTCTGGATGGGCGAACGCGCGTTCGCGTTCGCGCTGGCGGCCGGCGTTCACGATCGGGTGGACCAGGGCTTCGAGCCGACTCAGTTCGTCGGGGGCCTCAAACACGATCCGTCCGACGGCCCTTCGGTCGATCCGTCCGTCGGCGTCGAGCACGCGGTCGCCCCACCACTGCAACAGTCGCGCCTTTACCGCATCGGTCTGCAGCGCGGCGTGGGCGAGCGCGTCGGCGTCGATCACCGCGCAGCCGAGGTCGGCGAAGACGCGGGCGACAGTGCTCTTGCCCGATCCGGGCGCGCCCAACAGACCAAGCACGGGCTTGGGGTGGCGGGTTGGCGATGAGGCGTCGGCCATGGGGAGGATGTTAGCTTGCAAGGCCAGGCTATTCGCCGCCGAGCTTGCGGTTCAGCTCGCGGTCCAGCCGGCGCTTGAAGCGTTGGGTCAGCTCGCGTTCGTCCATGCGGTAAACCTGCTCGAGCGCTTCGATCGTCGGCGTGCCGGCCTTGATCGACTGGATCAGCTTGGGGTACGCGTGCTCGCCACGCTCGAGCAGGTACCCGGTCAGCGCCCCGGCGACGTCGTACTGCCAGCGGTCGAGCCTGTCGGTCGTAAAAAAGCCTTCGCCCAGGCCCTGCCTGCCCTCGAGCGCCAGGCGGCTTTTCACGTAGAGGTTGTTGCCCGGCGGCGGCTCGACCTCGCGGGCCAGGTGCTCGGCGAGGCCTTCGTTCAACCAGTCGTCGATCGGCACGGGCGTGCGGTAGCGGTGCAGGTAGGCGTGGACCAGTTCGTGGCAGACGACGTGGTTGGTCTGGCGCGGGTTGTTGCGTCGGAAGGCGGCGACGTGCGCGTGGCCATCCCCAAAGCCGTGGCAAAGACCGCCGGTGCCGCGGGCGTCGGTGTCGTGCATCGTCTGTTGGAAGCGGATGTAATCGACGCGCTTGCTGAACAGGACGACCAGGCACTTGCCTAAAAAGACGTTGCCGTCCGGGTCGTCGCCCAACAGCTCGGCGGTCGCGCGGTAGGTCTCGACAAGCTTGATCGAAAGCGACTTGATCTGCTCGGGGTCGTTGACATCGGTCAGCAGCATGAACCGCTCGGCCTCGTAAAGCGACAGGTCGAGCTCGAGCGCCTTCTGGGTCTTGGTGCAGAACGCCCGGAGCGATTCGACGCCCCGGCTCATCTGCTCATGGGTGAGCTCGCCCCACATGGCGGGATCGGCGACGCCGACGTAGCGCGGGCTGCCGTCGGGCGCGATGCCCTGCCTGGATTGGTCGATCGCGTCTTTGAGCTGCGGGTCCAGCGCGAGGGCCTGGTCGAAGGCTCGCTCGGCGAGTGCCTTGCCCTCGCGGTGTCGGATCAGCAGGTCGCCGAGCTCGAAGAGCGCCTCGGCGTCGGCGTCGGGCTGTTCCATGTGACGCCAGTAGCGATCCACATTGGCGGCGGGGATGGCGTTCCAGAGCACGCGGTGCTCGTCGCCGGCGTCGGTCTTGAGGGTGAACGTGAGCGTGTCGTAGCGATCGATCGTCCCGGTGACGCGCTCGCCGGCGATGGGCAGGGTGAGCGTGATCGGGCGGTGTTCAGGCGCCTTGCGTTGCTCGGCGGCGACGCGCGGGGCGACAAGCAGCGCGGGGCCGGCCGCGATGAGCGTGTACAGGATCACGGCCAAGGCGTGGCGGGTGGTATCGGGTCGGCGTCGGACGGCGTTGTATTTCATCGTGTGCGCCCCGTGCTGGGTCCCCATCAGCATAAGCCAGGCGCAGGTCGGAACGCCCGGCGATGGGCGGTTTTTCTTATTCCGCTCAAAAAGAATCGCATCTGCCTACTTGCCAACGGTTTGCCGTCAGACCATAATCAATCGGGCACCGATCCCCGCGGTGCGTGGAACCGATCCCATCAGAAAGAGGCCTCGATGGCACGACGTCGCGAGAAAGTCGGTGAGATACTTAAAAAATGGGGGCTGATCGACGACCAGAAGATCGAAGAAGGCCTGCGCATCTCCACCGGCTCGCGGAAGAAGATCGGCGAGGTGCTCGTTGACCTGGGCTACGTCAGCGAGAACGACGTCGCCAAGGCCGTTGCCTCGCAGATGGGCATGGAGTTCGTGGACCTGGACCAGCCCAACGTGATCGACCGCACGCAGGTCACGCTGATCCCCGAAGACATCATCCACAAGTACACCATCCTGCCGCTGGGCAAGGAAGGCAACACGATCAAGGTCCTGGTTCACGACCCGATGAACCTGGCGCTGGTGGACGACCTGCGCTTCCGGCTGGGCACAGACATCGACATGGCGCTGGGCGCCAAGTCGAAGATCAAGGAGTACATCGACTCGGTCCTGCGAAGCGAGACGCAGAAGACGATCGAGCAAATGACGGTGGACATGTCGATCGACCGGACGCTGGACACGTCGATGGACGTGTCCATCGACGTCGAGGGGCAGGAGGCCGAGGACACGGACGACCCGGCGAACCAGGGCCCGATCATCAAGCTGGTGAACCAGATCATCGGCGAAGCGGTGACCAGCCGGGCGTCGGACATCCACATCGAGCCGTTCGAAGACCGCGTGCGCCTGCGCTACCGCATCGACGGCGTGTGCCACGAGCGCAACAAAATCCCCAAGCGCGTGCAGGGCTCGGTCATCGCTCGCCTGAAGATCCTCTCGGGCGTGAAGATCGAAGAAAAACGCATCCCGCAGGACGGGCGCATCAAGATGAAGATCGCCGGCGAGGTGATCGACTTCCGCGTCTCGTTCTGCCCGGCGTACCACGGCGAGTCGGTCGTGCTGCGTATCCTCCGGCCCGACGCGGCGAAGATCGGCCTGCGCAACCTCGGCATGCAGGAAGACACGCTCGACGCGTTCCGCGAAATCATCGACCGGCCCAACGGCATCTTCCTCGTCACCGGGCCGACCGGCTCGGGCAAGACCACCACCCTCTACTCGGCGCTGCAGGAACTCAACCGCCCGGACCGCAAGATCATCACCGCGGAAGACCCGATCGAATACAACTTCAAAGGGATCAACCAGTGCCAGGTCAACATGAACATGGACCCGCCGCTGAGCTTCCCGGTCATCCTCAAGTCGATGCTCCGCCAGGCGCCCAACATCATCCTCGTCGGTGAGATCCGTGACCTGGAGGTCGGCGAGGTCGCGGTGCAGGCGGCGCTGACCGGGCACATGGTCTTCTCGACGCTGCACACCAACGACGCGCCCTCCGCGATCACACGCCTGCTGGACATGGGCCTCAAGCCCTTCCTCGTCGCCAGTTCGATCCAGGCCATCCTCGCCCAGCGGCTGGTCCGCATCCTCTGCGAGCACTGCAAGGCACCGGAAGAAAGCCCCAACCCCCGGCTGATGGCGCTGTGCGGCATGACCAAGGACGACCTGAAAGACAAGACGATCTACAAGCCCGTCGGCTGCAAGCGGTGCAGCAACACCGGCTACCGCGGCCGCCGTGGCGTGTACGAACTGATGAAGATGAACGCCGAGATCCGCGACATGGCGTTCCGGCGCGCGACGGTCGGCGACATCCGAAAGGCCGCGCAGGCCTCGGGCATGCGCAACCTGCTGGGCGACGGCAAGCTGAAAGTGCTCGAAGGCAAGACCACGCTGTCCGAGGTCGCACGCATCGCGCAGGTCGAGGGCGTCGTCGAAGAAGAGAGCGAAGACATCGAGCACGCCGTGCCAAGCTGAGGCACGCCCGACCGCAGGCCCCGCGGCGGACCGATGCCCCGTCCGCACAAGCCGCTTGAGTGCAACAACCCTCGCCAGCCCCCGCCCCCCGCGGCGTAACGCAACGACCCGAGCCCCGCCTATGTCCACCTTCCACATCGACCGCCTGCTCGACACCGTCATCCGCCAGGAGGCGTCCGACCTGCACCTCGCGGTCGGCAAGCCCCCGTCGGTCCGCATGCGCGGCCGGCTGATCGAGTTGAAGACCCGCAAGCTCGAGCCCGCCGACACCACCAGCCTGATGAAGGCGATCACCCCCGAACGCTCGCAGACCGAACTGCAGGAAGAAGGCGGCTCGGACTTCGGCTTCGCCTACGGCGACCAGGACGACCCGGAAAACTCCGCCCGCTTCCGCGTCTCGATCTTCAAGCAGAAGGGCAACATCTCGCTGGTCCTTCGGCGGATCCCCAACAAGCTGATGGACATCGACGTCATCGGCCTGCCGCCGATCGTCAAGGACCTGATCCGCCGGCCGCGCGGGCTGTTCCTCGTCACCGGGCCGACCGGCTCGGGCAAGACGACCACGCTCGCGTCCATGATCAACCACGTCAACATGACGATGGACCGGCACATCATCACCGTCGAAGACCCGATCGAGTACTACCAGCCGCACAAACAATCGATCGTCAACCAGCGCGAGGTCGGCGTGGACGTGCCCTCGTTCTCCGAGGCGCTCCGACGCGCGCTCCGTCAAGACCCGGACGTCATCCTCGTCGGCGAGATGCGCGACCTCGAAACCATCGAGGCCGCGATCACCGCGTCGGAAACCGGCCACCTCGTGTTCGGCACGCTGCACACCTCCGGCGCCGCCTCGACGATCAACCGCATCATCGACGCGTTCCCGGTCAACCAGCAGGCACAGATCCGTATCCAGCTCTCGACCGCGCTCATGGCCGTGCTCTCCCAGTCGCTGCTCAAGCGCGTCGACAAGAAGGGCATGGTCGCCGCGTACGAGTTCATGGTCGTGACGCCCGGCATCGCGCACATGATCCGCGACAACAAGTCCTTCCGCATCGACTCGATGATCCAGACCGGGCGGAAGTTCGGCATGCAGTTGCTCGACGACCACCTCTGGAGCATGTACGAGAAGGGCATGGTCTCGGCCGAGGACATGGTCGATCGGGCGAAGAACCCCGAGCAGCTGGTGGAGAAGGTGCACCGGGCCGGCGGGCAGATCGGCCGACCGGAGCTGGACGAGCAGGACGGGAGCGACGCCGCGGCCGGTGCCGCGTGAGTGATTGTGTAACGCCCGCTGCGGGCTTAAGATAAGCGTACTTCAAAGAACCCGCCGACCGCGCGGGCACGGACCGACCCGATGGCAGAACTGGATTACAAAGAGCTCAAGGGCCGACGGATCGGGCGCATCCTCACGAAGATGGGCAAGGTCAGCCGCGATCAGGTCCACGAGGCGCTCGAGCTGCAGAAGCAGCGCCGCCGGCCGCTGGGCCAGATCCTGATCGACCTGGGCTACATCAACGAGGACGACGTCGCGCTGGCCCGCGCCGCGCAGGACGGGATGCAGATCATCGACCTCGAGGACTTCGACGTCCCCGAGGAGGTCCGCCGGACCATCCCCTCGGAGATGGCCAACGCGTACCAGGTCCTGCCGATCATGTTCGACAAGGGCGCGAACAAGGTCACGGTCGCGATCAAGACGGCGGACAACTTCCGCGCCGTCGACGACCTCAAGCTGCTGATGGGGTTCTCGGTCGAGGCGATGGTCGCCCCCGCCGAGCAGATCGCCAAGAAGATCAAGCAGTACTACGGCGACGACGACGAATCGCTGGCGGGGCTCATCGGCGAGCTGAGCGAGGGCGACGACTTCGAGGCGCTCGACGACCGCGGCGAATCGATCGACCTCGAAGAACTGGTCCAGGCCGCCGACGACAACCGTGTCAAGAAGCTCTTGAACCTCGTGCTGCTGCAGGCGATCAAGGACAAGGCGTCGGACATCCACTTCGAGCCGTTCGAAGACGAGTTCAAGATGCGTTACCGCATCGACGGCGTGCTGTACGAGATGATCCCCCCGCCCCGCCACCTGGCCAACGCGATCGTGAGCCGCATCAAGGTCATGTCCGGCCTGGACATCGCCGAACGCCGCCTGCCGCAGGACGGGCGCATCGAGCTGATGGTCAACGGCTCGCCGGTGGACCTGCGTGTCGCGGTCCTGCCGACGATGTTCGGCGAGTCGTGCGTCATGCGTGTGCTGGACCGGTCCAACGTCAACCTCGACCTGGACAAGGTCATGCCCCGCGAGGACGACCTCAACGTCTTCCGCCAGCTTATCAAAAAGCCCAACGGCATCGTCATCGTCACCGGGCCGACCGGGTCGGGCAAGACGACCACGCTCTACTCGGCGCTCGCCGAGCTGAACCAGATCAGCGAGAAGCTGCTCACCGCCGAAGACCCGGTCGAGTACGACATCGATGGGCTCATCCAGGTGCAGATCAACCCGGCGCAGGGATTGACCTTCGCCAAGGCGCTCAAGAGCTTCTTGCGTCAGGACCCGGACATCATCCTCATCGGCGAGACGCGCGACCTCGAGACCGCGCAGATCGCGGTGCAGGCCTCGCTCACCGGCCACCTGGTGTTCACCACGCTGCACACCAACGACGCTCCCAGCTCGATCGCGCGCCTGCTGGACCTCGGGCTCGAGAGCTTCCTGGTCACCGCGACGCTCGAAGGCATCGTCGCCCAGCGCCTGGTCCGCAAGATCTGCACGCGCTGCAAGCAGGAGTACCAGCCGACCGAGGAAGAATTGCTGCGCCTGGAGCTGACGCCCGACGACCTCAACGGCCGGCCCCTGTACCGCGGCAACGGCTGCGACTACTGCAATCATTCCGGGTTCAAGGGGCGGATGGCGATCTTCGAGATCATGGTGCTCAACGACGAGATGCGCGACATGATCATGAACAACGCCTCGTCGCAGCAGCTGATGTCCAAGGCGCGCAAGTCCGGCATGCGGACGCTGCGCCAGTCCGGCCTGCTCGCGCTCTACGACGGGCAGACGACGATCGACGAAGTCGTGCGTGAGACGCTGGTGGCGGATTAGCCCCGGCGTCGGTGGTTTTTTCTTCCCAAGGCCTTGGGTGGGCTTAAGGAAACACGGTTATGCCAACCTATCAGTTCGAGGCGCTCAACGACGCGGGCAAGCCGCAGAAAGGCACGATCAACGCCGCCAGCAGCGACGAAGCGATCGCGCGCATCCGCAGCCAGGGGTTCTTCCCCACCGCCGTCCGTGAGCAGAAGACCAAGAAGAAGTCGTCCTCCGGCCCGGCCAGCGCCGCGCCCGCGGGCGCTTCCGCCGCCGCCAAGAAGAAAAAAGGCGGCGAGTTCAGCATCAGCTTCGGCGTCAGCGCCAAGCAGCTGACCCTGTTCACCCGACAGCTTTCGACCCTCCAGGACGCCGGCCTGCCCATCCTGCGCTCGCTGTCGATCCTCGAACAGCAGCAGAAGCCGGGCATGCTCAAGACCACCCTCGGCGCCGTCCACGAAGACGTCTCCGGCGGGGCGTCGCTCTCCGACGCCATGTCCAAGCACCCCAAGGCCTTCAACCGCCTGTACACCAAGATGATCCAGGCCGGCGAGGTCGGCGGCGTGCTCGACCTCATCCTCCAGCGCCTCGCCGAGTTCCTCGAGAAGGCTCAGAAGCTCAAGAAGCGCATCATCTCCGCGATGATCTACCCCATCGCGGTCATCTCGATCGCCTCGCTCATCGTCCTGGGCATCATGATCCTCATCGTGCCCAAGTTCGTCGAGATCTTCAACGACTTCGACACCGACCTGCCCGGCCCGACGATCATCCTGATCAACATGTCGCGCTGGCTCGCCGGGCCGATCCTGCCCGAAGACAAGGGCGGCAACGGCAGCTTCTTCCCCGGCTTCATCGCGGTCATCCTCGCCCCGCTGTTCCTCTTCCTGTTCCTCAAGTTCGCCCGCAAGACCAAGGGCGGCAAGGCCGTCATCGACCAGCTCATGCTGATCGTCCCGGTCATGGGCGGGCTGATCAAAAAGTCCACCATCGCGAAGTTCACCCGCACGCTCGGCACGCTGATCCACGCGGGCGTGCCCATCCTCGACGCGATCAAGATCACCTCCGAGACCACGGGAAACGACGTCTACGCCCGCGCCCTGATGAACGTCCACGACTCGGTCCGCCAAGGCGACTCCTTCGCCGAGCCCTTGCGCAAGGCCAAGGTCTGCGACTCGCTGGTGGTCAACATGATCGACGTCGGCGAAGAGACCGGCGACCTGGACAAGATGCTCGAGAAGATCGCCGACAACTACGACGAGGAAGTCGATAACGCGGTCGCGGGCCTGGTCTCGCTGCTCGAGCCGATCATGGTGGTCGTGCTCGGCGGCATCGTCGGCTTCATCGTCGTCTCGTTGTTCCTGCCGCTGGTCAAGCTCATGCAGGACGTGATGTAAGACGGGCCGACCGCAACCGTTCACACCCACCCGACGCCCCGCTTCGCCGCGGGGCGTTTTTTCATGAAGCGTAGCCGCCGGGCAACGCCCGGGGGTCGAAGCAGAGCGGATGCATCATGGCGAACGTCTGTTGCGCTTGAGGTGTGCAACCCAACTCGACCCCCGCGTGTTACGCGGCGGCTACTTCAGCCCTCGCGTGCAAGCACAAGCACGGTCGCGGATGCGTATAAGATGAACCAAGCAATGCAGGGACCCCGCCCCGAACCATCACAGCCGTTCGACGCCCCGCCGCCGCGCAAGCGACGCCTGCCGATCCTCGTCCGCCACGCGATCTCGCTGCTGGTCGTCTTCGTCCTCGCGATCCCCGCGTCGGTCTACATCGGCACGGCCATCTACCGCAACGCGCAGCTCGAAAAGCTCGAATCGCCCGACGAACACACTTTCGACGAGGGCCTGGCCTACGTCTACGCCAACGCGTCGGAAGACGAACGCGTGCGCGACGCGGCGTTCGAACAGGTCGCCGAGCTCGAACCGCCCCGCGCCCGCCGGCTGGTGATGGCGCTCGCGTCGGGCAAGGACGACGACGAGCCCGTCACCGGGGACGTGTACCCCGCGTTCGGCGACGTCGTCGGCCGGCTCGAGGTCCAATCCGCACTTGGTTTTTACGAGGATTTCCTGAAGGTGCCGGGCGCTGATCCGGACAAGACGACGGGCCAGATGCTGTCGAACCTGGCCCCGAAGGATGACGCGGAGCTGTTGCTCGCGGTCGCGTATTTGGACGGGCAGTTAATCTGGACGAAGGACGCCGTGCCGCGCGATCTTTGGTTACGGTGGCTGCTGGTGTTGTCCAACTCGTCGGCCGAGGTCGCCCAGCACCAGGCCGTGCGAAAGCTCGGCGAACTGCCGGACGACCTCGACGACCCGCGCGTGGTCGAAGCGCTCACGCGGTTGTCCGGCAGCCCGCACGCCAGCGTCCGCGCGCAGGTGCTGAGCGCCTCGGCCGGCTACGCGCGGATCGCGAAGGACCCGACCGACTACGAGCAAATCATCTTCAAGCTCGGCGGCGACGCGAACAACACAATCGCCCGCCGGGCATGGATGATCGTCGGGCATTTGAATCCATTGAGCGGTTACGCGGTGAACTGGAAGGAGGCCGACCCGTTCGTCGCCGAGGCGGTGCTGTGGGCCAGTGTGAAGACGAACCCGGAGAACCCGAAGGCGGCGATCGACGCGGTGGTCGGCGGCGAGCTGGTGTCGCAAGGGTTATTGGCACTTAGCGCAACCTCGAACGTATCGCTGCTCGAACTTCAGCACGAGCGCGAGGCCGGCGACCTGATCGGCCAGTCACGGCCCGATCCAGATTTCAATCAGGCATGGCGTTGCATATTGGCCATCCATCCCGAGTCGGGGTGGGCGGGGTACTGGCTCGAAAACCTTTGGCAATACCACCGCTTCCAGCCCTCTCCGATCTGGAACGATACAGAGGCAAGTTTATACCGGGACTTCTATTTCACGCTGTTCTGCGCGATGACGTACCGGATCAATGCGTTTTCTCCGCCCAAGGATTACGAGCTTTCGCCCGAGGAACTGCAGCTCGCACAACTCGCGGCGATCGAGGGGTATCTTATCGCCAAGCCAAAGAGCCCTAATCCGTTGCGCGTCCCGGAGGCCGCGATCGCAAGACTGATCGGCGCTGCGGGCGGCGCTTACCCGGTCGCTCCCGAGCAGATCGCTGCTCAGATCGATATCGCGACGCCATGGGTATCCGACCTGATGACAGCCGCCTTGACGTCGGAAGACGCGAGCGGCTTGTCGAAGGCGATGCGGTCCGGGATCACCCCATTAGAACGAAGCGCGGTCATTGCGAGCGGCATCACCAGATCGCGCCCCGAGTTGATCGCCATCAACGAAGCGTTCCTCCGCAAACACCCCGACCTGACCGACGACCAGTTGCATTCGATGTCCGACGAAGCGCTCGCCGAGCTAGGGCTCAAGCGCATCGATGCGCTGGCCGCCCTGCTCGACGCCGCGAAGAACGCGCCCGCCTCGGCGGGCCGGCAGAACGAGGTCAAGCTGCTCAAGCTCGCGCTGTGGATGCGCGGCGACCTCGGCGACGACTTCACGCCCAAGGCCGAGGCGATGCTGTTCGATAAGCAGCTGCCGACGTCCACGGTGCTGATGTGTTTGCTGCACATGCGACGGCCGATCGCGCTCGAGTATCTGTTCGGCGACACGGTCACGCATCCGCCGGGTTATCTGCAGGAACTGTTCATCGCCGAGCGGTGGTGGCACGTGTTTCGGCGGTTCGTGGATACGTCGGGCCTGACGCTGTGGCTGTGGGGCGACCCCGCGGCGCAGGCGTTCCAGATCGAGGCGATGCGGCAGTGGTACGCGGTCAACCGCTGGCGGATCGAGGGCGGGTGGTGGCCGGAGCCGGCCGGTTCGTGACCGAGGGGCAAGCGTGCCAAGGGTGCCACGGTTTGCGGTTGGCACGGTTGCGGTCGCCGTCGAGCAGTGCAAGGCGTCCGAGCCGCGGATAGCGCGACCCCCGCGCGTTGCGCGGCGGCTATGATGCGACTTCACGAAAACCACCAAACCGGACCCAACGCCATGCCCGACCTGAACCCGACCGACTTCCCCGTGATCGACGCGATCAAGCGGCGCTACAGCGCGTATCAATTCGCCGACAAGCCCGTGGAGACCGACAAGCTCAAGTCGCTGTTCGAGGCGGCGCGTTGGGCGGCGTCTTCGTTTAACGAGCAGCCTTGGCGGTTCATCGTTGCGACGAAGCAGGACCGGGCCGAGTACGACAAGGCGCTGGGCTGCCTGGTCGAGGCGAACCAGGCCTGGGCGCAGGCGGCGCCGGTGCTCGTGCTCACCGCGGCGAAGCAGGACTTTACCTACAACGGCAACCCCAACCGCGTCGCGCAGCACGACCTCGGCCAAGCCGCCGCGAACATGGCGCTGCAGGCCGCTGCGCTGGGCCTGGTCATCCACCAGATGGCGGGCATCGAGCAGGACAAGGTCAGGTCCACGTACCACCTGCCCGACGGCTTCACCGCGGAGACGGCGATCGCGATCGGCTACCCGGCCGAGGGCGAGCTCAACGACGCGGAGTCGAAGGCGCGACAGCGCAAGGCGTTTGACGATTTCGTCTTCGCCAGCGGTTGGGGCAAGGCGTCGGGGTTGTTCTGAATAAACGAAGCGCCGCGGCTTGTCGCGCGACCGGGTCCTGCGTCGCTTCGTTCAAACCGCTTGACGCTTGTTCTTGTTCTCCCGCCCGATCGCGTGGCCGCGCAGCTCCGCGGCGAGGAAGCCCTGCACCCAGTCGCCGATCTGGTCGCGCACTCGGCGGAAGCACTTGATCGGCTCTTCGCTCGGGTCGCTCGGGTGATCGGGGTCCTCGAAGCTGTGGTGCAGCACGCGCGTCGCGCCGGGGAACACCGGGCACGCCTCGCGGGCCGAGTCGCAGACGGTCAGCACGCAATCGAAGTCGAGGTCGATGTACTCGCCGATGTGGTTGGACGTGTGCTTCGATAGATCGACGCCGCGTTCCTTCATCACTTGCACGGCCAAGGGGTGCACGCCGCCCTTGGGCTTGCTGCCCGCGGAGTAGACCTCGACGCGCTGCTTGCCGAGCTGCCGCATCCAGCCCTCGGCCATCTGCGATCGGCAGTAGTTGCCGGTGCAGACGATGAGATAACGCTTGGGGTTCGGCGAATCAGTACGCATGGCTTGGGTCCGTGTCGTCGTCGTCCGGGGGCAGGCCGGCGGGGCTCGTGTCGTCGGCGATCGGCAGGCTGGGCAGGGCGCTGATGAACTTGCGGCCGTACGGCTTGCTGACGATCCGGCGGTCGAGCACGAGGATCGTACCACGGTCTTGTTTGCTTCGGATGAGCCGGCCGAAGCCCTGCTTGAACTTCAATACCGCCTCGGGCAACGCGTACTCGGCGAACGGGCTGCCGCCGCGGGCCTTGATCCGCTCGTTGCGCGCCTCGATGATCGGCCGGTCTGGCACGGCGAAGGGCAAACGACAGATCACGACCAGGCGAAGCGCCTCGCCGCGCACGTCCACGCCCTGCCAGAAGCTGTCGGCCCCGAGCAGCACGCTGCGGTGGTTGTGCTTGAAGCGAGCGAGCAGTTCGCTGCGCGGCACGCCGTCGCCCTGGACGAGCATCGGCATGCTGCGCTGTTCCAGCGGGGCGCGCAGGCGCTGGGCCATCTCGCGCAGTTGACGGTAGCTGGTGAACAGGACGAACGCCCCGCCGTCGGACCGGTCGATGTGGTGCAGCAGCGTGTGCAGCGCCGCGTCGGTGAACGCGCGGTCGTTCGGCTCGGGCAGCGACGGGCAGACGATCAGTTCCGCCTGGTTTTCGTAGTCGAAGGGCGAGCCGAGCAGCAGCGTCTTCGGCTCGTCGCAGCCGACGCGCCCGCAGAAGTGGGCGAAGGCTTGGTTGAAGCTGGATTGGTTGGTGGGATGGGCGTCCCGCCCGTCGGTCGAGTCGTCGAGGGTGTTCGTGACGGGCAGGACGCCCATCCCACCTGTTCCTGCGCTCTGCGTCGCCAACGTCGCAGAGGTCAGCACGACCGGCAGCGGCTCTCGGCGGGACGTCGTCGCCTCGAACAGACGCTCGCGCAGCAGCCCGCCGACCTCGACCGGGCTCGAGCACAGTTTGACGCGGTTGAACCGGCCCTTGCGCTGCACATCGACCCAATACACGCTGTCGGGTACCGTCTGCTCGACGAGCGCCTTGATCGTCTCGGCCAGCGCCCCGGCGCGGTCGGCGTAGCTGCCGATCTCCATGCGGTCTTCTTCGCCGTCGAGCGCGTCCTTGATCCGCTTGAGCATCAGCGACAGGTCGTGCAGCGCGGGCGTCAGCGCGTTGTCGACTTCCAGCGGCCCGCGCACCCGGCCGTTGTTCGCGCCGTATTGCTCGTGCCACACGACGACGTGATCAAAGAACTGCTCCGCGACGTTGCGCGCCGTCTCGGCCAGGTGCAGCGCGCGATTGAGCAATTCCTGATCCACCTTGCCACGCAACGACACCAGAAGCCCACGCTGACGACGCGCGGTGTACAGCCGGCTGATCAGGTACGCCGCCTGGTACCGGCTTGCCGAGAGGCCGAAGTGTTCGCTGGCGACGTCCTCGATCGTGTGCGCCTCGTCGAGGACGACCGCGTCGTAAGGCGGCAGCAGGCCGTAGCCCTGGGCCCGCAGCGCGAGGTCGGCGAAGAACAGCGCGTGGTTGACCACGAGGATGTCCGCGTTCTGCATCCGCCGACGGGCCGACTGATAGAAACACTTCTCAAACGTCGGGCACCGCTTGCCCATGCAGTCTTCGCTGTCGGACTGCACCTCGTTCCACACGCCCGGCGACTCGAGCTGCGGCAGCGTCGCGAGCGACCCGTCATCCGTTCGCTTGGACCAGTCGAGCACCTGCTCGAGCGCGGTGAACTCTTTCGAATCGTTGAACAGCATCGCCTGCCGGTCCCACGCACGCTTGGCCCGGCGGAGCGAGAGGTAGTTGCCCCGGCCCTTGACGAGCACCGCGCTGAACTCGACCGGCAGCACCGCCTGCATCAGCGGGATGTCCTTGTTGATGATCTGTTCCTGCAGCGCGATCGTGTGCGTTGAGACAACCACCCGGCGTTTCTGGTCTTTGTCTTCGAGGAACTTCGCGATGTGCTCGATCGCCGGCAGCAGGTAGCCGAACGACTTGCCGACGCCAGTGCCCGCCTCGACGACGAGCTTGCCCCCGGAATCGAGCGCGTGGCCGACGGCCTCGATCATCTGTTTCTGCTGGGGGCGCTCTTCGAAGTCCTCGCCCATACGCCGGGCGATCGGGCCGTCGGGGCCGAGGATGTGCGAGAGGTCGAGCGTCACGGTGGGATTGTAGGTCTTAACGAGCCGCGACCGTGAGGAAGCGGTCCGGCTTGGCTATTTCCCATAGCAGACCAATCAGACCGCTTCCTCACGGTCGCGGCTCGTTGATAAAGTAATGGGCATGCCTGACCACCCCACCGATCCGGATTGCATCTTCTGCAAAATCATCGCGGGCGAGATCCCGTGCCACAAGCTGTACGAAGACGACCGCGTGCTCGCGTTCCTCGACATCGGCCCGCTGAGTGCGGGTCACGCGCTGGTGATCCCCAAGGGCCACTACGAACTGATCAGCGAAGTCCCCCCGGAAGTGGCCGCGGCGATGTTCAAGATCGTGCCCGGCCTGAGCAAGGCGATCATGCAGGCGACCGGCGCGCTGTCGTGGAACCTCCTGCAAAACAACGGCGGTGCGGCCGGCCAGGTCGTCGGCCACGTCCACCTGCACATCATCCCCCGCCCCGCCGGCGACTCACGCGACGCGCCGATCCAAGGCAACGGCTTGCCGTTCGGCTGGCCCGCGGGAGAAGTCAATCACGCGGAGGCGGGGAAGTTGGCTCAAGTCATCCAGGCGCGGCTTGCTTGACTCAAGGATGCCACGGTGCGGGGGTGGCACTGTTGAATGGCGTGGTGGTGATCCGCGCGGCAAGCCGCGGAGCTTCATGGTTTGACTTCACCAAATCGCTACGTCACCCAATCGCCAAATGGCTAGAGCGTCCCCTTGGTGCTCGGCACGTCGTCGCCCGTGATCTTCACCGCGTCGCGGAGTGCTCGGCCGAAGGCCTTGAAGATGGCCTCGGCGATGTGGTGGTTGTTTTCGCCCCAGGGGACCTCGATGTGCAGGTTCATCTTCGCGTGGTTGGCCACGGCGTTGAAGAACTCTTTAACGAGCTGCGTATCGAACGTGCCGATCTTGCCGGCCGGGTCGTTGAAGCTGTTCGAGTTGATACGGAAGACGAGCGCGGGCCGGCCGGACAGGTCGAGCGCGACGCGGGCGAGGGACTCGTCCATGGGGACGGACGCGCTGCCGTAGCGTTCGATGCCTTTCTTGTCGCCGATGGCCTGGGTGATGGCTTCGCCGAGCGCGATGCCGACGTCTTCGACGGTGTGGTGGTCGTCGACGTGGGTGTCGCCCTTGCAGGTGATTTGTAGTGAGAGCCGGCCGTGGCGCGCGACGTGGTCGAGCATGTGGTCGAAGAAGCCGACGCCGGTGTCGTGGCGGTAGTTGCCCGAGCCTTCCGGGGGCGGGGGGTCGAGGTTGAGATCGAGCTTGATCTTGGTTTCGTTGGTGTCGCGTTGGATGGAGGCTTGTCGCATGGATGCGGAAGGGGCCAAGGGGGCAGGGGCAAGGGGTTAGTTCAGTTCGTCGATCGCGTCCAGCAGCTTGTCGACCTGCTCGGGCGTGCCGACGGTGATACGCAGCTTATCGTCAAGCCGGGGGGCGTTGAAGTAGCGGACGAGCAGGTGGCGGGCCTTGAGGTCGGCGTAGAGTTGTGCCGCGGTGAACTTATCGGCCCCCGGGTTTGGCGGGGTGACGAGGACAAAGTTGCTGTGGCTGTCGAGCACGACGAAGCCGCGCCGGCGCAGCTCCTCCGTCAGTCGCTCGCGCTGCTCGATGACTTTCCGCCAAGTGTCCTGTGCGTAGGCCTGGTCGGTGATCGCGGCGACGGCGGCGGCCTGGCTGAGCGCGTCGGTGTTGTAGCTGTCGCGGGCCTTGTCGAGCGTCGTGATGACGCCCGGGTGCGCGAGGCCGTAGCCGAAGCGCAGGCCGGCGAGCGAGTAGCCCTTGCTCAAGGAACGCAGCAGGATGACGTTGTCGACGCCGTCGTGCACGAGTTCAATCGCGTCGGCGGGCGCGAAGTTGACGTAGGCCTCATCGATCAAGAGCAGGCCGTTGAACCGATCAGCAAGGATGCCAAGCGTTTCAATAGTCTCGAATCGACCGGTCGGCGCGTGGGGGTTGACGATCATGCCGACGCGGCAGTTCGCTTGATTCCATTGGTCGATTGTTTCTTCGGCGATCGCAAAATTGTCGTCGCGTTCAACCACCGTCACCGGCGTGTCCTGGATCGCGGCGAGCACGGGGTATAGCGAGTACGTCGGCTCCGTCACGCCGATCCCGCCGGTCACGCGAGCACTGGGAACGACTCCCGACCCCTGTTCTGTCTTTAATGTACTTATCCCCTTTTTTTGGGGCTCGCAGTAGCACGTCAGGATCAGCCGAAGCAGCTCGTCCCCGCCGTTGGTCGCGATGACGTTCGCCGGGTCCAGCCCGTGCAACTCGGCGGCGGCCCGGCGGAACGGCTGGGCGAGCGGCGGCGGGTAGACGCGCAGCTTCTCGGCGGGCAGTTCGCGGATCGCCTGCATCACCTTCGGCGAAGGCGGGTACGGGTTCTCGTTCGTGTTCAGCTTGGTGACGACGGACGTGTCCAGCTGTTCGCCGGGCGTGTAGGGATCGAGCCGCTGGATGTTGTCGCGGGGCGTGGGCATGGGCGGATAGTGTAGCGGTTCTGTTTGCGTGTTCGACCGTGTGGGCCGGGCGTGGAGGTGCTGGAGGATCCGCCCGAGCGGTCGCGAGGAGGGTTAGCAAAATGAATGTTTGTCTTCGGCCCGATGGGCCGGGGCAAGTACACTGTTAACATGCGAAACCCCCGCCTGCTGATTGCGTTAGCCGCCCTGCTGCTCGGTTGGACCACGCTGCCCGCCCCGGCCCAGGACGAAGACGGCTACAACGCCGCGAAGTACCTGCTGGACCAGACGACCGAGCCTTATCGCGACGGCCGGCACAACACGATGCTGCTGAGCCTGCGACAGCTGGGCGACAGGGACCTGCTGCCGCTGTTCAACGCGCTCAGCCAGTCGCGTTTCCCCGCCCAGCGGGTGCACGGCGTGTTGGGCGCGGCGGAGCTGAGTACCGATCGTCGGATCGACCTCGCCGTGCTTGCCGAGATCGAGAACGACCGCGAGTTGGTCGAGGTGTTGTCGGCGGCGATGGACGGCGAGATGATCGACAAGGCCGGGCTCGCCACGCTGCTGGAGTGGGAGAGCCTGTCGCCGGGCGTCAAGCAGGCGATCGCGCTGCGGCTGTTGAGCAAGGGCGGGGTGATCGACCCGGGCAAGTACCGGGCGCCACTGGGCGAAGTGTTGAGCGAAGAAACCAACACGGGGGCGCTGTTGCAGTACGCGTTGGCGGCGCTGCTGCTGGCCGAGGCCGGCGACGCACAGGGCAAGGCCGCGCTCGAAAAGCTCGGCAAGCTTCAGGGCGCGTCGGCGGACGCGGTGTTGGCGCAGCTGTTCGACGGCGCGATGAAGCACGAACTCAAGGCGGCCGGCCCGGTGGCGTTGTTGGTGGCGAAGGACAGCGGGCGCGGCGCGAGCCTGCGGATGCTGGGGGTGCAGACGGCGATGCGTTTGCGTGCCGAGGGGGCCGGGCGACACTGGCAGATCATGTACGCGAACGAGCAGGAGCCGGCGCGTCGGGTGCGGCTGGCTCTGATCGCGATGGACGCGGCGCAGGCGGGAGAGACGGGGCCCTTCGAGATGCTCTCGGCGAGCGACGACGAACTCTTGCGACACCTCGGCAAGGCCGGGCGCGCCCTCGCCAACGGGGAGCGTGAGCCCGATCGGGCCTTCGCCCCGCTGCTCGCCATGGGTCAGCCGCTGGTGAACACGTGGCTGGTATCGTACTGCGGACGCGAGAAGCCGGCGGGGTATCCCGCGTTGCTCGAAGCGGTCATCACCGCGCACCACGCGGGCGAGGCGCGCAACCGCGCCCGGCTCTCCGAGGCGGCCATCAACGCGGTGCAGGTACTCTGCGAAAAGGCGCCCGACCAAGCGACCAGGCGGCTCGCCCCGCTCCTGGCCAACGCCGTCGAACCCACAGGCGACCACAACGCGGCGCTCGCCCAGCGGCAGATCATCCTCGTCGGTGCCGCCCGCGCCCACGGCAGCGACCTCAAGGACTTCGCCAAGACGATCGGCACCGACAAGCACAACGACATGCTCACCGAGACCTTCCGCCTGCTCTTGCGTGCCCGCTACGGCGCGACGCTGACCAACAAAGAATGGACGCGTGTCAGCGACATCGTCCAGGGTGTCGGCCAGGTGGACCTGGGCCTGCGCGTCCAACTCGCCTGGCTGTACCTCGAGCACATGGGCAAAGCCGACCAGGCAATCAAGGACGTGCTCAAGTAGCGGTTGGGGTCTGCGGTCCGGGGTTTGGGAGTTGGATGAGCATGAAGGGTTTGTTCTGGGTATAAACCTGATCTGCTCGATCAATCAAGTATGAAGCGATCCGCAAGATCGCCGCGCATCACGCCAGCCCAAACCCCAACCCCACCCCGAACCATGTCCGAGATCCCGCTGAGTTGTCCCGACATCACCGACGCCGAGATCGACGCGGTCACCGACGTCCTGCGCACCGGCCGGCTGAGCATCGGGCCCAAGCAGGACCTGTTCGAACAACAAGTCGCGGCGCGCTGCGATCGGCGGACCGGCGTCGCCGTCTCGTCCGGCACCGCGGGGCTGCACCTGGTGTTGCTCGCGTTGGGCATCGGCCCGGGCGACGAGGTCCTCACCACGCCCTTCTCCTTCATCGCCTCGAGCAACTGCATCCTCATGGCCGGCGCGACGCCCGTCTTCGTGGACATCTGCCCGCAGTCGCTGAACCTCGACCCCAAGCGACTTGAAGCCGCGATCACCGACAAGACCAAAGCCATCATCGCGGTCGAGGTCTTCGGCAACCCCCGGCACATGGACGCGATCGAGTCGATCGCCCGGCGTCACGAGATCGCGCTGATCGAGGACGCGTGCGAGGGGCTCGGCGGCCGACACAACGATCGGGCCGTCGGCAGCTTCGGCCGAGCATCGGTCTTCGGCTTCTACCCCAACAAGCAGATCACCACCGGCGAAGGCGGGATGATCGTGACCGACGACGACCGCCTCGCCGACCTGTGCCGGTCGATGCGCAACCAGGGCCGGGCCGTGCAGAGCGCCAACCCCGACCGCGTCGGCTCGCCGGAGACCGGCAGCTGGCTGGCGCACGAACGCATGGGCTACAACTACCGCCTGTCCGAGATCGCCGCGGCGCTCGGCTGCGTGCAGATGGACCGCCTGGACCACCTGCTCGCCGAGCGACAACGCGTCGCCGACGCCTATACCCAGCGCCTGCTGGACCACCACGACCTGATCCTGCCCAGCCCCGGCGGCAGCGAACGCGACATGTCCTGGTTCGTCTACGTCGTCCGACTCGCGCCCGAGTACGACCGCGCGAGCCGCGACCGCATCATCCAGGGCCTCCGCCGGCACGAGATCGGCTGCTCCAACTACTTCCCGCCCATCCACCTCCAGCCGTTCTATCGATCCCGGTTCGGCTACAAGCCCGGCGACTTCCCGGTCACCGAGTCGATCAGCGACCGCACGCTCGCCTTGCCCTTCTTCAACCAACTCGACGACACGCGGATCGACCTGGTCTGCCACACGCTGAGCGTGATGCTGCAGCGCGAGCGGCTGCTGCTGGACGACGACGCGGCATAAGCAAGGGTGCCACCGCGTGGGGGTGGCACCCTTGGATCAATAGGGACAGTCCCCATTTCGTGGATCAATAGAGCAACGTGCATCTTTTCTCGCCTGGCTCGGGCTCTTTCTCCCTTTTAGGGAGAAGGCGGGGGATGAGGGTCGGGCGTTGAGCGGACCGCGGCTTGCTCTCGATGTCTCTGGGTGTCTGCCTCACCCTCACCCAACCCCTCCTGAAGGGAGAGGGAGCCGAAACCGAATGCCACAATGGTGCAAGATGGTCGGGACAGTCCCCATTTATTGTTAGGGAGGTCGGGTTGAGCGGACGCGGCTTGTTCTCGATGTCTCTGGGTTTATCACCCTCACCCTCGACCTCTCCCTGAAAGGGAGAGGGAGCCGAAACCGCAATGCCACAAATGGTGCAAGATGCTATAGGGACAGTCCCCATTTATTGCATGGGTTCAAACGCCATGGCCTGCTGTTGGCTCGTCGGCAACTCGCACACCCAGCCGTCGGCCCGCTTGGTGACCCGGACGCCGATCGACGCGCGGGCCCGCATCAGCGTCCGCTGGCTGATCCCCGCTTGTTGTGCCGACTGCTCCAGTTCCCGGCTGGGCACCGGGCCCTCGCCGAGCCGGTCCCGGACCCATGCCGCGGCCTCGTCGGTCTTCGGCGAGGGCGCAGCGTCGCGGGCGGCCGTTCGGCTCAGCCGCGCGAGCAACGCGTCGGCCGACTCGTGGGTCGGGCCGTCCTCCCAGCAGACCGTCGACTCGCCTTGGGGCGTCAGGCCGATCGTGAAGCCGTAGCCGCTGCGGTCCTGCCCGAGGTTGTTCTTGATGGGCACGAGCAGCCGGCGTTCCGGGTCGTCCGGGTCGCGCGAGACCAGGTGCACGGTCCGGGCCGCGGCGGTGAAGGCCAGCGAGCCCATCGCGCGGTAGATCGCCGACTGCGCCCCGCCGCCGCCCGCCTTATTGAGGTGCGTCACCGCGAGGACCGCGACGTTGTAGTCCTGCGCCAGCTTCGCGAGCGGGGCGAGCAGGTTGCGGACCTTGGTGTTGGAGTGGCCCTCGTCGTCGCCGAGGTACGCGCTGATGGGGTCGATGACGATCAGCCGGGCCTCGGGGTCGGCCTCGCACATCTGGCGTAAAAACTTGAGGTGGTCGCGCAGATTAAAGCCGGTGACCGCGCCGCCCGTGCGCACGCCGGTGACCATCGACACCCGCCGAAGGTCTGCCCCGGCCGCGTCGAGCCGCGGGCGGATCGTGTCCGCCGCGTCGTCCTCGGCCGAGAGCAGGATCGACGTGCCCGGGAACCGGTCCATCGGCCTGCCGTTCTCCCACGTGTCGCCGGGCATCGCCCGACCGGTCGACACCCGCGACGCGAGGTCCAGCGTCAGGTAGCTCTTGCCCAGCCCCGGGTCGCCCGCGATCAGCGTCAGCTTGCCCAGCGCAACCCGCTGATTCCACAACCACTTAACGGTCGAGGGCGACACCGTGTCAAGCCGAACAACCTCCGGCCCGTGGTGGACGGTATTGCGGGGGTTGCGGGGCTGGGTCATCTGCGTGTGATCGGTCATGCGTGTCATCGTGAAAGCCTTTCGAAGAACAAGAGAGGAAAGTCGGTGCGACGAACAAGCACACAGCACCACCCCCACACACCCCACCCGCGGTTCAAAAGGGGTCGGCAGCGCTGGCCAGTGATGCTGCGTTGTCGTCGCAATCAAGCGGCCGGACAAGACCGCCTCTATAGAAGGTTCGACCAACGCCCCGGTGCGCACAGAGCGGTAAAAAAAGTCAAGGGTGCCACCCCGCGGGGTTGGCAGGGTTGGATTGGCCCCCTCTCCCTTCAAGGGAGAGGGCCGGGGTGAGGGTGGGACTACCGATCCGCCTGTGCTTCATTCAGTATGTACTGCCCAACACCTTCCGGATTCTTTGCCAAGTCACTATTGGTAACCCGAATCACCTTCAAGCCTTCGCTTTCAAGAAAAGTGGTACGAACAGCATCCTTCTCTTTACGGCCGTCGTGCGAGTGCCCGTCTAGCTCAACAACAAGTCGACACTCGGCGCAATAAAAGTCAACTACATAGGGTCCAAACGGTACTTGTCTGCGGAACTTCAAACCGCCGAGTCTCCTGTTCCTCAGCATCCCCCAGAGCACGCGTTCGGGTGTCGTCGATTCACCACGCAATTCACGTGCTAATTGCGTCGAAGGCTTAGGCGTTCGGTGCTGGCGGTTGGTTCTGCTCATCGGTCACCGCAGTGGATTGTACGCCCCACCCTCACCCCGGCCCTCTCCCTTGAAGGGAGAGGGTGCAAATTCATCAAGCCCCGGCCTGTCAGTGCGAATCATCGCAGACCAAGACCCACTGAGAACTGAATATTCTAAATTGAACGTACATATTCACGCCCCCGTCAGGAAGTGGCAGATGTCCCCGTCGCTCACCACGTATTCCTTGCCCTCGACACGCAGCTTGCCCGCGTCGCGGATGCCCTTTTCGGTCTTGAACTGTTCGAGCACGTCCAGCGTGTAGACCTCGGCTCTGATGAACTTCTTCTCGAAGTCGGTGTGGATGACGCCCGCGGCCTGGGGCGCGGTCGCGCCGATCGGGATCGTCCAGGCACGCACCTCTTTTTCCCCGGCGGTGAAGTAGCTCTGCAATCCCAACAACGCGTAAGCCGCCCGCGCCAGCGACGCGAGCGCCGGCTCGTCCAGGCCCACGGCCTCGAGCATCTCCTGCTTGTCGTCGCCTTCCAACTCGGCCAGCTCGCTTTCGAGCTTCGCGCACACCGGCACGACGGCCCCGCCCTCGGCGTCGGCGCGGGCGCGGACCTTCTGCACCAGCTCGCCCTCGCCTAAGACGTCGTCCTCGTCCACGTTCGCGACGTAGAGAACCTTCTTCGCGGTGATGAAGCCGAAGCTCTTTAAGGCCTTGGCTTGCTCGGGGTCGAGTTCGAGCTGGCGCAGCGGCTTGCCGTCGGCGAGCAGGGCCTGGGCTTTCTCTAAGAGTGTCACCCGCAGCTTGGCATCCTTGTCGCCCGACTTCGCGGAACGCACGGCCTTGGGCAACGCGGTCTCGATGGTCTGCAGGTCGGCGAGCATCAACTCGGTATCGATGACCTCGATGTCGCGGATGGGGTCGATCCCGCCATCGACGTGGGTGATGTCGTCGTTGATAAAGCAGCGCACGACGTGGAGGATCGCATCGACGTTGCGGATGTGGCTGAGGAACTTGTTGCCCAGGCCTTCGCCTTCGCTGGCGCCCTTGACGATGCCGGCGATATCGACGAGGCGCAAGGCCGCGGGGATGACTTTCTGCGGCGGGATGTAGGCGGTGATCGTGTCGAGCCGGGCGTCGGGCACGGCGACGACACCGACGTTCGGCTCGATGGTGCAGAACGGATAATTGGCCGCCTCAGCGCCTTGGGATTCGGTCAGGGCGTTGAAGAGGGTGGACTTGCCGACGTTGGGGAGACCGACGATGCCTGCTTCCATAGGAGGCAGATGATACAGGGAATAGGCAGTCGGGAGTAGGCAGTCGGCTCGCGTGAATCGGTTTGCCCTATTCCCTACTGCCTACTCCCTACTGCCTGCCTATACTTTGCCTCTCGCTTGAAACGCCCATGGAACGAAAACGATATGGACACCCTCGACGCCATCTACGAACGCCGAGCCATCAAGCACTACGACGCCGACCACACGATGACCGCGGACGAAGAGCGCAAGCTGTTGGAGGCGGCGATGCAGTCGCCCACGTCGTTCAACATGCAGAACTGGCGCTTCGTTGTCGTGAAGGACAAGGCGTTGCGGCAGCAGGTCAAGCAGGCGGCGTGGGGCCAGGCACAGATCACCGACGCGTCGCTGCTCATCGTGCTGTGCGCGGACCTCAAGGCTTACGCGAACGACCCCAAGCGGTATTGGGAAGGCGCGCCGAAAGAGATCGGCGAGCGGCTCGCGGGGATGATGATCCCGTTCTACGAGGGCAAGGAACAATTGCAACGCGACGAGGCGATGCGCTCGGTCGGGATCGCAGGGCAGACGATCATGCTCACGGCCAAGGCGATGGGCTACGACTCGTGCCCGATGATCGGCTTCGACCAGGACGCCGTGGCACGCATCATCAACCTCCCGCCGGACCACGCGATCGGGTTCATCATCGTCGTCGGCAAGCGGGCGTCGGACCCTTGGGACAAGGTCGGCCAACTCGCGTTCGAGCAGGTGGTGGTGACGGACAAGTTTGGTTGAGCGTTAAAAAGCGAGGTTGAAATAGCCGGCGGCCTACGGACGCCGGACGCGCAAGCCACGGTGAAGCCTAGTTGTTCAGTGGTCTGATTCTGTCGTATGAAACTGGTTGGTTGTCGCTCTTTGTTCTCGTGTCCGGCGTCCGTAGGCCGCCGGCTATTTATCTAGATCGACGTCAGCGTTCGTGATTACCGCCGCCTTCTCACGAGCATCCACCCGCCGAGCGCGAGCACGGCCATCGTCCCCGGCTCGGGCACCACGGTGTAGGTCAAACGGAAGTAGCTGGTTTCGACGAAGCTGCCGCTGGTGTCCGGGTCGGTCTCCCGGCTCATGCCGACGCCCGCGATGCCGGGGTTGCCGGGGGCGGCGAACGCGACGGGCACGCCTAACGGGCTGTTGTTGATCAGCCACTGCACGGTCCAATTCGGCCCGGCGGTGTTGAGCAGGATGTCGAGGTCGGCGTAGAGCGTCGGGTCCACCACGTCGCCGTTCCACGGCTGGGACAACGTTGCGCCCGGGCCGAGGAAGCCCTGCTGGTCCTGGCCGAGGCTGTTGGCGATGGCGATCCAGGCATACGCGGCCGCGGTCGCGTGGGTATCGGCCGTGGGATCGAGTTCGGTCGCGCTGGGCATGAAGCCGAAGCCGAAGGCGTTGGGGTGGCCGCTGCGGACGCGCGTGCTGAGCGTGTACACCCGGCCCGGCTCGGGCGTGTAGCCGAGGTACGCGGCCTGCTGACCGACGGTCGGCGAGAAGTGGATGCCGTCGTCGCCCCAGACCGGCCCGGCCTGCCAAACTTCGCCGCCGGTCGTCGTGTCGGGCGTCTTGCCGTTCAGCGCGTCGCCGAAGCCGAAGAACTTCTCGTCGAAGACGGTGGTCTGCGCGCTCGCATGGGCTGCGCACAAGAGCAGGCAGGCGAACGCGATCAGCCGTTGGCATTGTTTCATCGTGTCGCTCCCATCGGCTCAGATGTTGTGTAAAGGCGCGACCACAACGACGCGCAAGACACGCCAAACCACCAGCGTAATCGGCGTGCCTACCGACCGCCGCGCGGGTTATACACCGGGCCGGGTTATGGGCCCGCGGGCGACGCCAAGACCGTGCGTGTGGGCGTGAAATCAGCTAAAATACGCGGATGGCCGACGACGAAGACCCCCCTGCACAGCCGCCGGAAAACGACCCCTCGCAGGGCCCCGCCGACGGCGAGGCGCTGCCTATTCCGCCCCAGGGCCAGGTCGTCGATCTGGCGATCGAGCGCGAGCTGGCGGACAGCTACCTGACCTACGCGATGAGCACGATCGTCGATCGTGCCCTGCCCGACGTGCGCGACGGGCTCAAGCCTTCGCAACGCCGCATCCTCGTCGCGATGAACGACCTGAACCTCTCGCCGGGCCGCAAGCACAGCAAGTGCGCGGGCATCGTCGGCGAGACGATGAAGAAGTACCACCCCCACGGCGACGGGGCGATCTACCCCACGCTCGTCAACATGGCACAGGAGTGGAAGACCCGCTGCCTGCTCATCGACAAGCAGGGCAACTTCGGCTCAATCGACCCCGACCCACCCGCGGCGATGCGCTACACCGAGGCCCGGCTGCACCGCCACGCGATGGAATTGCTCGAGGACCTCAAGCTCGATACCGTCGACTGGCAGCCGAACTTCGACGAGACCGTGGACGAGCCGAAGTACCTGCCCGGCAAGCTGCCGAACCTGCTGGTCAACGGCAGCACGGGCATCGCCGTCGGCATGGCGTCGTCGATGGCGCCGCACGCGCTGGGCGAGGTCTGCGACGCGATTGCCGCGACGATCGACAACCCCGATATCGAGCTGCGCGAGCTCATGGAGATCGTCCCCGGCCCGGACTTCCCGACCGGCGGGATCATCTGCGGCCGGGCCGGCATCGTCCAGGCCTACGCGACCGGCCGGGGCCGCGTCACCGTGCGCGCCCGCATCGAGCAGGAAACCCGCGGCGGGCGCGACCTGCTGGTCGTCAAGCAGCTGCCCTACCAGGTCTCCAAGAACGACTCGGTCATCGAGAAGATCAAGGCCCAGCGCAAGAACGACAAGCTGACCGACATCAGCTCGGTCACCGACGAGTCGAGCAACCGCGGGGGCATGCGCCTGGTCATCGAGCTCAAACGCGGCGCCGACCCCGACGTCGTCGAGAACCAGCTCTACCAGCTCACGCCGCTGCAGTCGACCTTCTCGATCATCAACATCGCGCTGGTCAAGGGCCAGCCGCGGACGCTGTCGCTCAAAGAACTGATCGATCTCTACATCGAGCACCGCATCGACGTGATCCGTCGGCGGACGGCGTACCGCCTGCACCAGGCCCAGCAAGAAGCCCACCGCATCGAGGGCCTGATCTACGCGGTCTGCGACATCGACGAAGTGATCAAGCTGATCCGCTCGAGCCGGACGCGCGATGAGGCGATCGAACGGCTGATGAAGCGCGGCTTCCGCATCCCGCCGGACCACCCCCAGGCCCCGCACATCCCCGAGCGTTTCCTCGCCCAGTCCGCGGAGAGCGAGGTCTTCCTCTCGCGTACGCAGGCCGAGGCGATCGGCCGGCTGCAGCTGATCCAGCTCGTCGGGCTCGAGATCGAGACGCTGGTCAACAACTACGCGAAGCTGCTCGCGCAGATCGAGGAGTACGAGTCAATCCTGGCCAGCGACGAGAAGGTGCTGGGGCTGATCAAGGACGACCTGGCGATGCTCAAGGACAAGTACGCCGACGAAAGGCGGACGGAGATCCAGGCGGGCGAGGTCGGCGAGCTGAACATCGCGGACCTGACGCCGGTCGAGCAGGTCGTCGTCACGATCTCGCACAAGGGCTACGTCAAGCGCCTGCCGACCGAGCAGTACAAGGTCCAGGGCCGGGGCGGCAAGGGCATCATCGGCGCGAAGAGCAACGACGACGACTTCGTCGAGCACCTGTTCGTCGCATCGACGCACGACGACCTGCTGTGCTTCACCGACACCGGGCGGGTGTTCAAGATCAAGGTCTTCGAGATCCCCGAGGCCGGCCGAACAAGCAAGGGCCGGGCGATCATCAACCTGATCAACCTCAAGGAAGGCGAGCGGATCTGCTCGTTCATGCCGATCAGCGACTTCGAGAAGGGCGAGTACTACCTGCTGTTCGCGACGAGCAACGGGCTGGTCAAACGCACGGCCCTGAAGGACTACCGCAACGTCAACTCGGCCGGGCTGATCGCGCTGAACCTGCGCGACGGCGACTCGCTGGTCGGCGTGACGTGGACGACCGGCAACGACCACATCCTGCTCGGCTCGAACTCGGGCATGGCCATCCGCTTCGACGAGAACGACGCGCGCGTCATGGGGCGGGCCGCCTCGGGCGTCAAGGGCATCGCGCTGGGCAGCGGCGACAAGGTCGTCGGCATGGTCCGCGTCCCGAGGGGCGAAGAGGCGGACCTGCTCACCGTCACCGAGGGCGGCTACGGCAAACGCACGCCGACCACCGAGTACCTCGTCCACAGCGAAGACGGCAGCATGCACCCCCAAGGCCGCGGCGGCAAGGGCCGACGCGATATGAAAACGACCAAGGGCCCGGTCGTCGCGATCAAGCTCCTGCAGCCGGGCGACGACCTCGTGCTCATCACGACCAACGGCATGATCGTCCGCATCGCCGCGGACACCGTTCGGCAGACCGGCCGCAATACCCAGGGCGTGCGCGTGGTCAACCTCAAGGACGGCGACAAGCTCGCCGCCGTCGGACGCGTCGCGGACAACGACGACGGCGACGCAGACGACACGCCCGACACCGACTCGGCCGACGACTAAGCCGGCCCACACCCCGACCAGGAACCGACGCGATGCCCCCTACCGAACGCTGGTCCGACGACATCTGGATCGTCCGCTTGCAGAACGAGCCGGCCTTCTCCGATGAGCTCCACCCGCTGCTCCAACGCATCGGCCGGGACGACGTGCCACCCTCCATCGTCATCGACCTCGCCGAGGTCACGCGCATCAACAGCTCGAACCTCTCGCAGCTTCTTAAGCTCCGCAAGAGCGCGACCGACCACAACGTCCAGCTCCGCGTGACCAGCCCGAGCAACGCCGTCTGGTCCGTGTTCCTGATGACCGGCCTGGACAAGGTCTTCCAGTTCACCCAGGACACCGCGACCGCGCTCGCGGAACTGCAGCTGGACGAGTAAGACGCATCCCAAGAAACGCATGCTGTTTTGATTTTTTATGCTGCCCGCTCGCCCCCCCCGGGCGTGGCCCGGCGGCTACGACACGCTTCTGTTCACGATCAGCGGCGCGACGTAGCCGCCGCGTCACCACGCGGGGGCATACCGCTCTACAAATCGACACGTGCCATGGCGTAGTTCTGTGCGAATTCACAGCAGGATCGGTATGAACGCTTCTATCATGCAAGGCGGGGGTATCAGAACACAAAAAAGCCCCGACACAACTGTCGGGGCCTGCCTGTTGAGCAACGTGCTTGCCGTCATTTACTCGTCGACCGGACCCGCGTCGGCGTCCTCGGTTGGCGCACCCGTAGCCGGCGTGCCGATGTCGGCGATCAGCGAGCGGTACAGGTCGGCGTGCTCGGCGGCGGATTTCCCCTCGTCCGACTGGGCGTCGAAGCTTTCCTCAATCGCAAGGACCTTGTCGTCACAGGCTTCACGCAGCGCCTGGGCGTCGTCGGCGACACGCTTTTGCAGGTCCTGCATCTGCGCGATCCGGCTGGTCAACGCCTGGTGCAGGCCCTGGCCCAATGTGACCGGGCCGGCCGCGGCGAGGGACCCGAGCGTCCCGGCGTAGGAACGCGCGGCCAGCGCTTGCTGATGCAGCACGTGGGCGCGGAGCAGGCAGACGCTCAGCTGCTCGAGCTGGCCTTGCCGGCCGAGCTGCGCGGCGCCGAGGGCCTGGTCGGCCTGCTCGAGCTTGTCCTGGGCGAGTTTCATGCGGGCGAAGCCGCGGGCCTGCATCTGCGCGTCGTACTTGGCGAACTGCGCGGTGATCGTTTTGACCAGCGCCTGGCGTTCGGACTCAAGCGCGGCGAGTTCTTGTGCGACCGCGCGCTTTTCCTGCTCGATCTGGTCCAACGCATCCTGCAGCGAGTCGGCGACCCCGGCGGCGGAGGCCTGGGCGGCCTCGGCCAGCTCGGCCTGGCCGGCATACACCGCCGCGTCGATCTGCAGCAGCTCGGCCTTGGATTCGGCGGTCTCCGCTTCGTAAGCGGCGGTGGTCGCCTGGTCCAGCTTCTCGAAATAGACCTTGCCCTGCGAGCCCAGCGCCTCGTTGCTGAGCTTGAGTTCGAGCGATTCGTACTCGGCGATCTCGTCACGCAACGCCTCGATCTTCGCGAGCGCCTGGGCGAGGTCCCGTCGGGACTGCTCGGCGGCCTGCTGCGCCGCTTGGGCACGCTCTTTCATCTCGTCAAGCCCGGCGACATCGGTCGTCGCGTCGATCTTGCCGGTGCGCAGGATGGCGATCGACTCGGCCCGGTCGCCGCCGATCGCCTGATTCAGTTCGACGATGTCCTGCAGCGTGGTGATCCGCTTGCGTAGCTCGCTGATTTCTAGCGACGCCTCGTCGTAGCTCTGCTGGGCGAGGGTGATCAGGTACGCGCCTTCGTCGGCTCGGATCGAGGCGATGATCGAGTTGGCGACCTTTTTCTGCTGGTCATTGCCGTTCTGAGCGATCTTCTGGGCCGCGGGGACGAGGGACGCGGCCTGGTCGATATAGGCCGCTTCCGGCGCGTTGGAGCCGGGCACCTCGACGCCGTTGATCTTCGTGCCGTTGGTGTAGACCAGGTCGTTGTCCGGGTGGGCCATGCGCGGCGCGTCGAGCCGGCTCATCCGATCGAGCAGCGCGTCGAGCTCTTCGCCGACCTGGGCGGAGTTGGATTGGTTCCCGCAGCCGGCGAGGCCGAGCGTGAGCATGCAGGCGGTGGCGGTAGCGATCAGGGGTTTACGCACGTGGTTGTCCCTCGGACCCTTGCGATCGGGTCGGTTCACGGGTGGGTCAATGCCGGTTGGCTTAGTTATCTTCGGGTCCGGATTCACGGCGCTGGCCGGGGATGCGGTACTCGATGGCGTAGTCCGAGCCCTGGTTGACGCTGATGAGCGACTCGATCCATTCGACCATTTCAACGAAGCGTCGATCCTCGGTGTCTTTGAAGTAAGGCCGCCAGCCCTGGGCGTCGGGCGCGGGGAACTTGGCCTCTTCGCGTGGCAGGCCCCACTGCAGCAGCAGCGATTCTTCGGGCGCTTTGCGGTCGATCAGCGCCTTGCCATCGATCTGCACCTGCGTGAGGATGTAGAAGTTGGTCATCTCCAGCCGCTGGCGGTCCCGCCCCTTGCCGAACTCGGGGCCGAAGAGGTACAGGCCCTTGACCGCGCCCTCGCCGAAGGCCGGCTGGAAGTACCCCATGAGGTAACGCCGATGCAGGTTGGACCAGTCACGTAGCGACTTGATCGGGGACTTGATACGGACCTTGCCGTAGTAATCGCGGGCGCGGACCGTGAACAGAAGCGACAGCTGTTCTACGCCGTCGGCACGCAGAAACTCGTCCTGCGCTTCCTTGCCGCGGGGTACACGGTCGTCTTCCTGGAACTCTTTTAGGAAATCCTCTAGCACATTTTTCGGGATGTCGATGCGCGGAGGCGGGTCGGTTTTCAGATCGACTTCATAGACCTCGATCAGGGCGATGTCCTCGTCGGTCAGCAGCGACGGGCCGCGGTCGCGGTCACGGGATTGGAAGGCCTGGCCGGTGTCGGTCGGGTGGCCGGGGTGGGCACCGGCGATCGCGCAGAAAAAGGCGACGGTCAGCACGGCCATCACGGGCCAGGCAGGTCGGATCGGCAATCCACGGCGTCGCGTGCTCATAAGCGTCACTCCGGGTCGGGCCCGCCCCGCCGACGCTCGCAAACCCTTGTCGCTAACAGGCTTCGGCGCAGGCATTGGGGAACGGGCATTATAGGGGAACACCGGCGTGGGCGAAACCCGCCGGACGCGAATAAAGACGCTTGGCCGGTCCGGGGCCGTACAGCCCCATCCCCGGCTTCATGCCCGGGCCAGGCGGCCCGCTCAGCCCGCGTCCGCGGTAGGCCCGACCAGGTCTTCGGCCAGCGCGATCAGCCGCTCGAGCCGCACCGGCTTGAGCAGGTAGCCGTCCACGCCTAAGGCCTCGGCATAGACCTGGTGCCGCTTGCCCTCGTTCGCGGTGACCATCACCACGCGCGGGCAGTTCTCGAACTGCTTGATCTTCTCGAGCACCAGGAACCCCGACCGCTTGGGCAGCATCATGTCCAGCAGCACGAGGTCCGGCGGGTCGGTCTCGATGATACGCACCGCCGTGTTCCCGTCCCCGCAGGTCTGGGTCAGCGCGCCCTCGGCCTGGAGCGCGTGGTCCAGGGCCGAGCGGATCTCCGGGTCGTCGTCCACGATCAATACCTTGGCATCCTTGAGCCGCAGGTCGTCTGCCGGGTCGGTCATGGTGGTTGCTTTCGCTTGCTGTAAAAAAGGAATCGATTGCCACCGGTCGGCGGCGCTTCGGGCTCGGTATTCTCTCCCTCCCGGCTCGACGGGTCAAGCACGCAAATGGATTACTTGATCGGCGCGATCGGTTCGGCCAGCTGATCCATCAACTCGCCGGTCATCCATGGTAGCGATTCGAGCTTGCGGCGCAGCGCCCGCGGCATGTCCTTGCCCGACAACTCGTGCTTGGGCCGGCTCTTCCACCGCCGATGCATCCACCAGTACTGGTCCGGCTGCATCCGCACGGCGAGTTCGAGCGCGCGGGTGTAGCGCGCGGTGATGTAGTACAGCGGGTCGTACTGGTCCGCCCAGTCTTCGGGGTAGATCACGTCGGTCGTGCCGACCTCGTACATGAAGCGCATGCCGCGGCGCATCGCGTAGCCGCAGACGACCGCGGCCTCGAACCGCTGGGCCAGCAGCGCGATCGATTTGTACGCGCTGGCGAGCTTGCCCATGAACGGGACGAACAGGCCCTTAGCACCCGCGTTCTGGTCGGCGATGAAGGCGAGCGCCCCCCCGGTTTCCAAGACGTCCACCATCTGGTCGGTCGCGTCCCACTTGGTGATCACGCGCATGCCCTTGCGCTCGCGCATGCCCAGCAGCCAGTCGTAGACCAGCGGGTTGTCGAGCGGGCGCGCGAGCGCATCGACGCGGTAGCCGAGCGTCGCGAGCGCGTAGCCGAGCAACTCGAAGTTGCCCAGGTGCCCGGTAACGAGGATGACCGGCCGGCCGGAGTTGAGCACGCCGATCGCCTCGCCCAGCCGGCCGGTCTCCAACCGCTGGGCCCAGTTGCGTTCGTGGATCAGCCGCGGGGTGTGCAGGGTCTCGATGACGAATCGCATGAGGTGCTGCATCGACGCCTTGGCGGTCGCGTCCACCCGCGCCTCGGGCCAGGCGGGGAAGCTGCGGCGGATGTTGGCGCGGGATCGCTCGGCGTGGCGCTTGTCCAGGCGGTGCAAGGCCGAGCCGATCAGCGTCGCGGTGTGCAGGTTGGGATCGACGTCGAAGCACGTCAACGCCGTCGACGCCGCGCGGGCCGCGAGGTACTGGGTCCACATCATGGCGGGGCCGGGCTTGGCCAACGCAAAAAACTCCCACAAGTCGGACAACCACGGCAGTCTAACGAAGCGAAGCGGCTCCGCCGCGCACCACGCCCGACCAGTTGCCATACCCGTTCCGCCCGGCTAAGATACGCGGCTCGATTGGCACCCCCGCCAAACCCACCCAAGCCCAGCCCGGAGCTTTCCATCATGATCGAAGCGCTCAAAGACGACCGCGTCATCAACGAACTCGGCGGGCGGTTCAAGTTCACCGCCCTGGTCCAGCACCGCGTCCGCCAGCTCATGGAAGACGCCCGCCCGCTGGTCGAGCGCAACGGCCGGAGCAACTTCGAGGTGGCCGTGCAGGAGATCGTCGAGGGCAAGATCACGCTCGAACTGCCTGAAGACGCCGAGCAGGAATAACGATAACGATCAGCGGACCTGTTCTCCAATAGCCCCCACCGCGCGGTGGGGGTCCGCGTGTGAATGATGCCAACCCCCACCTGGTGGGGCCATTATAGCATGTCCGAATCCGCCTCGCCCACCGGTAAAAAAATCCTCGTCGCGCTCTCCGGCGGGATCGCGTGCTACAAGACCGCCACGCTCGTCAGCCGGCTGGTCCAGCGCGGCGCCGAGGTCCGCGTCATCATGACCGAAGCGGCGACGAAGTTCATCACCCCTCTCACGCTGCAATCGCTGTCCGGCCACCCGGTACTCACCAGCGTCTGGCAGCACGACGACCGGCCGGACTCTCAGCACGTCGGCCTCGCGCGCTGGTGCGACGCGATGTGCATCGCGCCGTGCTCGGCGGACATGCTCGGCAAGCTCGCGCACGGCCTGACGCCCGACGTCGTCTCGCTCACCGCGTCCGCCCTGCCCGCGTCGACGCCGCTGCTCGTCGCGCCCGCGATGAACGCCGACATGTGGGCCAACCCGATCTGCCAGCACAACCTGGCGATCCTCCGCGAGCACCTGCCCAACCTGCACGAGGTCGGCCCGGACGAAGGCTGGCAGGCCTGCCGAACCCGAGGCGGCGGACGCATGAGCGAGCCCGAAACGATCCGCGACCGCGTGATCGAACTGCTCGGTACTTAAGCAAGTATGACTTGTAAGAAGATAGCCGGGGACCTACGGGCCCCGGACGCGAAAGCGGTTGACTGTTTTGACAGCACGTTTGTTCTCGTGTCCGGCGTCCGTAGACCGCCGGCAATTTTAAACTGCTCGCTCGGCCTTTAATCCAGCCCGCCCGGCGGCGCCCAGCGGTACACCGCCAGCGCGTTGAGTTCGCGGATGAACAGCAAGTCGTCATCGAGCGCGACGTGGGCCCACGTCTCGGCCTTCGCGATCTTGTGCTCGGCGGCGATGCGAAACTCGGTGGGCGTCGCCTCGATCAGGCGCAGCGTGCCGTCGTGGTCGAGCGCGAGGACCTTGTCGCCGTTGCGGACGCTCGACCAGTACTCGCCGTACTCTTTCTCGCTGGTCCACTTCACGCCGCCGGTCATCACGTCGATGCAGCGGAACTTCTTGTCCCGGCCGTGCAGGTAGAGGTGGCCGTCGATGACCAGCGGCGAGGACATGTAGCCCTCGAGTTTTTCGTCGCTCCAGACGCGGTTGACGGCGAAGGAGCCGTCATCGCCCGCGGTGACCTTGAATAGGAACGACCCGCCGCCGTAGCTGCTGGTGAAGACGTGGTCGTCGCCGACGACGGTGGGCGGGAGGATGTTCATCCCGCGGAAGGCCTTGATGCCCTGCCGCCAGAGCACGCCGCCGGTGCCGAGGTCGATGCCCGCGAGTTCGCCTCGGGTCTGGACGAGGAGTTGGCGCTTGCCGGCGACCGTGTCGATGACGGGCGAGGAGAAGTTGCCGCCGATGAAGTCTCGCGCGTCGTGCATCGAGCGCCAGATCGTCTTGCCGGTCATCTTGTCGAGTTTGCAGACGGACAACCCGGCCTGAACATACACGGCGTCGCCGTCTATCAGCGGCGAGCAGGGTTGGCCGAACATCGGGCCATTCGTGCCGTAGCGCTCTTTGAAGTCGACCGACCACAGCTTCTCGCCCGTCTTAGCATCGAGGCAGACCAGCACATCGAGCATGCCCATGACGTAGAGCCGTTCGCCGTCGCACGCGGGCGTCGCCTTGATCCAGCTGCCGTTGCGCTTGGCGAAGAACGGTACCTTCATCGCGCCGGGCCAACGCTGTTTCCAAAGCTGTTCGCCGGTCTTGAGGTCGAACGCCCGTACCACCTCGTCCTTCGCGTCCAGGGTCTCGACGGTGAAGACCCGACCGTCGCTAATGACGGGGCCGGGATATCCCTCGGCGAGCCCGACACGCCACACGGGCTTGAGGACCTCGTCGCTCAGCGTCTTGGGCCACTCGACCTCGCCTACCACGCCGTCGCGCGTGGGCCCGCGCCATTGAGGCCAGTCGGCGAGCGCGTCGCTGCACCACGCTACGCATAGCAGGACAAGCACCGGCCCAATCGGGAGGGAGTTTTTCATTAGCAGATCGTAGGCACGGCCCGCGCCCAATACAAGCGACGCACTTAGAGATTCAACTCGCGCTTGAAGCCAAACCCCCGGCGGTTGTCGATCCACCGCAGCCACGCCGCCGTGAACCGGTAGAACCGCTGCTTCAAGACCGCGTCGCGGTAAGGCCGCTCGGCGGTAAACGGGTACTTCGCGGTATACAGCGACAAGGCCGCCTCGGCGTCATCGCCGTCGAGCAGACGGACTTTGCCACGCAACTGCAACCCGTGGATCAACTCCGGGCTGTCCATGTGCGCGTAGACCGTGAGCGCCGCTTGCGGGTCTTCGCTCAGGTTGACGGAATGCGCCGACGATTCCGAACTGACCCACACGATCCGCCACGCGTCATCGCTCGCGTACTGCACGTTCGCGTTGCACGGCGAACCCTGCGCATCGACGGTCGCGAGCGACGCGGTCCGGCATACGGCGAGGAAGGTCCCGATCTGTTGGTCGATCGATAAGTCGGTCATGGTTGGGCGCGGCACCGCCGCGTCGCTTCGGGAAGAAAATGCGCCGCGCACGAAGCGGCGCGACTCGTAAGCACGAAGTGATCCCAATGCCTTACACCGCGACCTTCGCCGTGATGCGTTCAATCGCTTCGTTGACGTTCGCCCGGCTGTTGAACGCGCTGAGGCGGAAGTAGCCTTCGCCCGATCGGCCAAACCCGCTGCCCGGCGTGCCGACGACGTGCGCCTCGCTCAGCAGCTTGTCGAAAAAGTCCCAGCTGCTCAGCCCGTCGGGCGTCTTGATCCAGACGTACGGCGCGTTGACCCCGCCGAAGCACTGCAGGCCGCGCTCACCCAGGCCCTCACGGATCAGCTTGGCGTTATCCATGTAGAAGTTTACCAGCCCCTTGACCTGTTCCTGCCCGGCCTCGGTGTAGACCGCCGCGGCGCCGCGCTGAATGATGTACGACGCGCCGTTGAACTTAGTGGACTGTCGGCGGTTCCAGAGCTTGTGCAGCGGCACGTCGTTGCCCGACGCGTCCTTGCCGGTCAGTTCCTTGGGCACGACCGCGAAGCCGCAGCGCGTGCCGGTGAAGCCCGCGTTCTTCGAGAAGCTGCGGAACTCGATCGCGCAATTGCGGGCGCCCTCGATCTCATAGATCGAGTGCGGGATGTCGTCTTCGGTGATGAACGCCTCGTAAGCCGCGTCGAAGAGGATCACGCTCCCATTCGCGTTGGCGTAATCGACCCACTGCTTGAGATAGGCCTTGCTCGCGACCGCGCCGGTCGGGTTGTTCGGGTAGCAGAGGTAGATCAGGTCCACCTTCTGGTCGGGGATCGCGGGGGTGAAGTCGTTCTCCGCGGTCGCGCGCAGGTAGACCAGCCCGCCGTACTCGCCCGCTTCATCCGCGGGCCCGGCGTTGCCGGCCATGACGTTCGTATCGACGTACACCGGATAAACCGGATCGGTCACGGCGATCGTGTTCGTGCCCACGCCGAAGATGTCGAGGATGTTGCCCGTGTCGCACTTGCTGCCGTCGGAGATAAAAATCTCGTCGGCGGCGACGGCGCAGGCGCGGGCCCTGTAATCGTGCTCGGCGATCGGCTCGCGCAGCCACGCGTAGCCCTGCTCGGGGCCGTAGCCGTGGAATGTCTCGCGCTTGCCCTGGTCCTGCACGGCTTTTTGCATCGCGACCCGGCAGGCCTCGGGCAGGGGCTCGGTCACGTCGCCGATGCCGAGTTTGATGATCGGCGCGTCGGGGTTCTTCTCGATGAACGCATTGACGCGTCGGCCGATCTCGGGGAAGAGGTAGCCGGCCTTGAGGTTGAGGTAGTGGCTGTTGATGGTGGGCATGGTTGTTCTCGTCTAGTCTGAACTAGCCCCGCATGTGAATGCGGGCCTTTTAGCGGCGGTAGCTCATACGCGGGCACCGCATTGAGATGCGGTGTTAGTTCAACTTTTCTTCCGCGAACTGTTTCGCGCTCTCGAGTGCTTCTTCGATTTTAGCCGGGTCCTTGCCGCCCGCCTGGGCCATGTCCGGCCGGCCGCCGCCGCCCCCGCCGACGATCGGGGCGGTGTGCTTGACCCAGTCGCCGGCCTTGAGGCCCCGCTTGATCAGTACGTCGGGCACCGAGGCCAACAACGCGACCTTGCCCTCGCCCGCGTCGGCGGCGAGCATCATCGCCGCGCTGGGCCGCTTGGCGCGGATCACGTCCATCGCCACACGCAACGACTTCGCGTCCGCCCCCGGAACATTGGCAACGACGATGGAAGCGTCTTCCGCGGACGCCTCGGCGATCGCTCGGGCTGTGTCGACGACCGCCTCGCCCTGCTGGCTTTCCTGTTCTTTCTGGTGCTGCTTGAGCTTGTCGGTCAACGCCGCGAGTGCAGCCTGGATCTTGCCGCGCAGGACCAAGGGCGTGGACTGCTCGGCCATCGCCTTGGTGATCGCCTCGATTTCGTCGCCAAGCTGCTTCGCGGGCGCGTCCTTGAGCGATTCGGCGCGGTGCAGCAGGGCTTCGGCCTTGGCGGTCGCTTCGTGCGCGGCCTTGCCGGTGATCGCGGTGACGCGGCGGACGCCCTTGCTCACCGCGTCCTGGCCGACGACGACAAAGCCCTCGGCGTCGCCGGTCTTCGCGAGGTGCGTCCCGCCGCAGAACTCGATCGACAGGTTCTTCCAGTTGTCACTCGACGGCTCGGCGAGCAGGTCGTGGACCGGCGCGCCGACGGAGACGACGCGGACCATCGGCGGGTACTTCTCGCCGAACACCGCGCGCAGGCCGTTGATCTGCAGCGCTTCCTGCTGCGGCGCGAGGTCGGCGAAGACTTCCAGGTCCGCGGCGATGTCGTCGTTGACCTGTTTCTCGACCGCCTCGATCTCTTGCGGCGTCAGCGCGCTGTTGTGGCTGAAGTCAAATCGCGTTTTCTCGTCATCGACCAGCGAGCCCTTTTGCATCGCGTCTTGCGTGACGTGGTCGCGCAGCGCGCGGTTCATCACGTGCGTGATCGTGTGGTTCGCGGTGATCTTCGCCCGTCGGTCCTTGTCGACGTGCAGCGAGGCGGAGACGGTCGGGTCGGCGGCGTGCAGTTCGAGCGTGCCTTCTTCGATCGTGCCCAGGTGCAGGTGGACGCCGCCGATCTTTTGGCAATCGCGGACGCAGGCCTTGACGATCTCCCCGCCGGTGGGCGAGGTGACGTGTCGGACCATGATTTCGCCGGTGTCGCCGACCTGCCCCCCGGCTTCGGCGTAGAACGGGGTCATCTCGAAAACGAGCGCGACCTGATCGCCCGGCGACGCCTCGACCGCGGGCTCGTACACGCCGTCGCGCATCTTGAACAGCGTCAGCGCATTGTCCTGCTCGGGCATGTCGGTCGTGTCGTGGCCGACGAACTGCGTCTCGGCGAACCAGCCGGCGTCGAGGCCTTTCTGGACGAGTTCGAGCAGCGATTGTTTCGCGTCCGCCCCGCCGCTGTCGGCACGCGATCGCTCGCGCGCGGCTTCCATCTCGCGCTCGAAGCCTTCGAGATCGACTTTCAGCCCGCGCTCCTCGGCCATGAGCTGCGTCAGGCCGATGGGGAAGCCGTAGGTGTCGTGGAGCTTGAAGGCTTCGGTGCCGGGGAAGACTTGGTTTGCTAAGCCGCGAGCGGCTTCATCGAATAACGCAATCCCGCGGTCCAGCGTCCGCCGGAAGCTTTCTTCTTCGTCCAGCAGTTCCTTCTCGACGTCTTTTTGTTTCTTGACGATCTCCGGGAACACGCCGCCGAAGTGTTCGACGACGGTGGCGACGAGTTTGTAGAAGAACGGCTCTTCGACGCCGAGCGTTTGCTTGCCGTAGCGCACGGCCCGGCGGAGGATCGAGCGCAGCACGTAGTTGCGGCCTTCGTTGCCGCAGTGCGCCCCGTCGCTGAGCGCGAACGTCAGCGTGCGGATGTGGTCGGCGATGACGCGGTAGGCGATGTTGATCGGGTCTTCGAGTGCTTGCTTGTCCGCGCCCGGCTTGTACTCGCGTGCGCCGGTGACCTGCTGGATCGCCTTGAAGATCGGCTGGAACACGTCCGTGTCGTAGTTGCTGTCCTTGCCCTGCAGGACGCGGACGATGCGCTCAAAGCCCATGCCCGTATCGACGTGCTTGGCCGGGAGCGGCTCGAGCTTGCCCGACTGCAGGCGGTTGTACTGGATAAACACGAGGTTCCAGATCTCGACGACGGTGTCCTGCGCATCGGCGTTGACGAGGTTGCCCCCGCTCTTGTCCGGGCTGCGGTCGTAGTGCAGTTCCGAGCACGGGCCGCACGGGCCGGTGTCGCCCATCTCCCAGAAGTTGTCCTTCTTGTTGCCGGGGTGGACGCGCGATTCGGGCAGGTATTGGAGCCAGAGCTCTTTGGCTTCGAGGTCGGGTTCGAGGCCTTCGCTTTCGTCGCCTTTGAAGTAGGTCGCGTGGAGGCGCTCGGGATCGATCTTCCAAACGTCGGTGAGCAGTTGCCAGGCCCAGTCGATGGCTTCGCGTTTGAAGTAATCGCCGAAGGACCAGTTGCCGAGCATTTCGAAGAAGGTGTGGTGGTAGGTGTCCTTGCCGACGTCGTCGAGGTCGTTGTGCTTGCCGCCGGCTCGGATACATTTTTGTGTATCGACCACGCGTGTGCCTAATTCCGGGGGAGGCTGTTCGGTGCCGAGGAAGTAGGGCTTGAACTGGTTCATGCCCGCGTTGGTAAAGAGCAGCGTCGGGTCGTCGTGGGGGACGACGGGCGAGGACGGGACCGCGGCGTGGGCGCACCGATCGACGAAAAAGTCGATGAACTGCTGTCGGATCTGCGTGCTGGTCGGGGGCATGCCTGGGCTCTGCGTCGCGGTCTTGCGCGGGGTTGGATTGGGCGGTTCAGAACGCAGGAGTATAACCGAGGCCGATGCGACAGGCGGTTGCTCGGCGTAGAACCGGCCACCGCCGCCGCCTACACTGACGCGATGACCCCGAATACCGATACCGACCACCGCTCACCCGGCAAGCCGCGCATCCTCGTCGTCGGCTGCGGCTTTGGTGGCCTAGCCTTCGCCCGCAGCTTCCGCGGCGACGCGACGATCACCATCGTCGATAAGCAGAACCACCACCTCTTCCAGCCGCTGCTCTACCAAGTCGCGATGGCGGGCCTGTCGGCACCGGATGTGTCCGAGCCGATCCGTTCGATCTTCCGAAAACGGCCGGACATCGAGACGGTGATGGACACGGTCGAGTCGATCGATCTCGCAAAAAAGACGGCGTGCCTCGAACTGGGCGGGCCGATCAAGTACGACTACCTCGTCCTCGCGGTCGGCGGGCGGACGAGCTACTTCGGACACGACGACTGGGCCGAGCACGCGCCGGGCATCAAGACGCTGGACGACGCGATGCGGGTTCGGCGGACCGTGCTGACCTCCTTCGAACTGGCCGAGGCGATCGACGACGCGGAGGAACGCCGCAAGCTCACGACCATCGCGGTCGTCGGCGGCGGGCCGACGGGCGTGGAGCTGGCCGGGGCGATGGCGGAATTGTCGCGCGTCGTGTTCAAGCGCGATTTCCGGCGCATCAACCCGACCGAGGCGCGCGTCGTGCTCATCGACGGCGGCGACCGGCTGCTGTCCAGCTTCCCCGAAACTCTCTCCGACAGTGCGCTCAAACAACTCAGAGACCTCGGTGTCGAGGTCATGCTCGGCACGCGCGTCCAGCACATCGACGCGGAGGGCGTGGAGCTGAACAACGGCGAACGCATCGCGACGCGCAACGTGCTCTGGGGCGGCGGCATCCAGGCGCCGGACCTCACCAAGACGCTCGGCGTCGAGCTGGGCGCGGGCGGGCGCGTCGTCGTCGGGCCGGACCTGTCGATCCCCGGCCACCCCGAGGCGTTCGTCATCGGCGACGTCGCCGACGTCACCCTGCCCGACGGCACGAAAGCACCCGGCCTCGCGCCTGCCGCGATGCAGATGGGCAAGCATCTCGCCAAGCAATTGCGTAAAGAGATCGCGAACGGCAAAGTCGCTCCCGACGACCGCCCCGCCTTCACGTACACGGACAAGGGGACCATGGCGGCGATCGGCCGGAAGCGAGCGATCGCGGACATCGGGCCGCTGCATTTCAGCGGCGTGCTGGCCTGGCTCGCGTGGCTGGCGGTGCACCTGCTGCTGCTGATCGGCTTCCGCAACAAGGTCGTGGTGATGGTGCAATGGGTCTACGCCTACGCGACGTTCCGGCGTGGGGCGCGGATCATCTTCGGCCAAGCCGAGCACAAGGACGAGGTCGCCAGATCGATCGAGGGAGCCGGGGCCTGCGGGCCGGCGGACGAGAAAGAGCCGGTCGCGATGGCTTCCACGGGCTGAGCGTTTGTCATGCCGGGCCAATCCGGGCACAATGCCGTCGCGAGACGAGGAGCGATCGCGTTATGCCGGACGTTTGTTTCTATTTCCAGGTCCACCAGCCGCGCCGGCTCCGCCGGTACAGCGTCTTCGAGACCGAGCCGACGTACTTCGACGACGAAGCGAACAGCCGGATCCTCCGACGGGTCGCGCAGAAGTGCTACATGCCCGCGACGTCGCTGCTTCTCCGCCAGATCGAGCGCCACGGCGACCGCTTTGTCGTCGCCTTCTCCCTCACCGGGCAGGTCATCGAACAGCTCCAACGCTGGTCGCCCGAGGTCATCGCGCAGTTCCGCAAGCTCGCGCAGACCGGCTGCGTCGAGTTCCTTTCCGAGACCTACGACCACTCGCTCGCTTCGCTCTACAGCCCGGACGACTTCGCGCACCAGATCGCGCGCCACGACGAGTTGATCGATGATTTATTCGGCCAGACGCCGTCGGTCTTCCGCAACACGGAGCTGATCTACAACAACGCCTTGGCCGACACGCTCGCTCGACTCGGGCGGTTCCGAGGCGTGTTAGCCGAGGGCGTCGATGCGCTGCTCGACGGTCGCAGCCCCAACCACGTGTACCGCTCCCCGGGCAAGGCGTCGCTGCCGATCCTGCTCAAGAACCACCGGCTGAGCGACGACCTGGCGTTCCGCTTTTCGGATACCAGCTGGCCGCACTACCCGCTGAAGCCGGGCACGTACGCGCAGTGGCTGGCCGACGCGTCGGGCGAGGTCGTGAATTTGTTCATCGACTTCGAGACCTTCGGCGAGCACCAGTGGGAACAGACCGGCATCTTCGGCTTCCTGCAGAACCTGCCCGACGCGGCGATGTCCGCGGGCTGCAAGTTCCTCACGCCCAGCCAGGCGATCGAGCGCTTCGACCCGGCGGACACCTACGACGCGCCGCAGGTCACCAGCTGGGCCGACTCGGAACGCGACATCAGCGCCTGGCAAGGCAACGCGATGCAGTCCGCGGCGCTGCACGAGCTGTACGCGATCGAGAAAGCGATCAAGGCGACGCACGACGCGCAGCTTATCCATGATTGGCACGCGCTCTCGACGTCCGACCACTTCTATTACATGTGTACGAAGTACTACGCCGACGCCGCGGTGCACGCGTACTTCAACCCTTACGAATCGCCCTACGACGCGTACATCAATTACATGAACGTGCTAGATAATCTGAAGGGCCGGCTCGAGGCGGTGACGAGCGAGCCGTCTTAAATCGCGTCGAATGCAGACTGGATCAGCTTCTGGTTGCCGCAGTACAGGCACTTTTTGTGCCTTGGGTTCATCGGCCGGTCGCAGGCGGTGCACTTCATGACGGTTCGGGTGGCCTTGCCGTCTTCTTCGCCGTCCATGAGGTCGATGAGCTTGACGCGTTCCATGAGGTCTTGTTCAGAGAGGTCGGTTTTATCGCGCATGAGCGACCACATGGCCATGCAGATCAGCGACAGCCGATCGACGCGGTCTTCGAGGTAACGCAGGTCGGCGTCGGGTCGGTCGGCCATCGACCGGCGTGGCGGGGCCTGGCCGGTGTGGATCCCGAGCGGCGCTACGCCGCCGAAGGCGAAGTCAAAGAAGGACGCGTCGGGCATGGTGGGCGCTCCGAAAGCAGGTTGACAAGGGAGGGCGAGGCTCCTGCCGGTGTTCTGTTAGATCACCTCGCTGGACCGCGGGAACGAGCCGAGGATGATCAGTTGCAGGCAGTGCTTCTTCGCCTCGGCGATCGCCTCTTGGAAGTTGTCGTCGTCGCGGTGGGCGAGCAGGTCGACGAAGAAGTCATACTCCCAGTTCACGCGTTGGCTGGGGCGTTTGTCGATGTGCGTGAGGTTGAGGCCGAAGTCGCGGAAGACGTTGAGGACCTCGGTGAGCGCGCCGGACTTGTGCTCGGTGGTGAACATGAGGGCGGTCTTGTCGTCGCCGGTCGGCTTGGTGGACTGCTGGCCGATGATGAAAAAACGCGTGGTATTGCTGGCGTTGTCCTCGATGTTCTCGAACTGGATGCGCAGGTTGTGCAGCTTCGCGGCCAGGGACGAGGCGATCGCCGCGGTGCCGGGCTCTTTGGCCGCCATCTCCGCGGCGCGCGAGGTCGAGGCGGTCGCGACGCGCTCGACGTTGGGGAACTGCGTGCTCAGCCAGCCGCGGCACTGCGCGAGCGCCTGAGGGTGCGAGTAGATCCGCTTGATGTCGGGCGGGTCGCAGTTGGCCAGCAGGTTGTGGTGGATCGCGATCAACACTTCCGCGCAGACCTTCGCGTGCGTGTCGGCCAGCGCGTCGAGCGACGCGGCGACGCTGCCCTCGGTCGAGTTCTCGATCGGCACCAGGCCGTAGTCGCAGTCCTGGCGGTCCACGGCGTTGAAGATCAGCGGGATGTCGGCGAGGTTGTCGTACTCAACCGATTGGCCGAACTTACACGTCGCCGCGAGGTGCGAGAACGAGCCGGGCGGGCCGAGGTAGCCGATGCGAAGCGGGCGTTCGAGCGCGAAGCTGCCGGACATCAGCTCGCGGTAGATCGCGTCGATGCACTTATTGGGCAGCGGGCCCCGGTTGTAGCCGCGGACCTGCTCGAGGACCCGGCGCTCGCGGTCGGGCACGTAGATCGGCGTGTTGCCTGCGCGCTTGATCCGGCCGACCTCGACGACGACCTTCGCCCGCTCGTTGAGCAGCTTGATGATCTGCTGGTCCAGCTCGTCGATCCGCTGGCGGAGCGGCGCGAGCGCCTGTTCGTCGTCCGCGGGCGCGGGCTTGGCGTCGGGTTGTTCACTTGGGCCGGTCACGGCGGGCATTGTAACGACGCGGGCGGGACATCGGCGATAATGGGCCGGGGGCGCGGCGCGTCCTCGGCTTGGTTGTTACAAGGAGCGACGTGGACGCGACCCAAACCCTCGAGCAATGGTTCCAGCGGGCCGACGATTCGCTGCCGGTGCTGACCGAGACGGCGCGGTGGGTCGTGTTCGGCTTGGGCGTGTTGCTCTGGCTGGCGGGCGGCAAGCTGATCAAGGCGGCGTGTGTCCTCGGCGGGGCGATGCTGGGCATGATCCTCGGCGGGCTGTCGATCGCGTTTGTCGAGTCGGCGGGCGTCGCGGTCGCGTTCATGGTCGGCCTGGGCCTGCTCGGGGCGCTGGGGGCCTGGCTGGTATTCCGGGCGTGGGTCGCGCTGGCGATGGCGGTCGCGCTCGCGGTCGCGGCGCCCGCGGCGGTGCTGGTCTGGCAAGGCGTGCCGCCGGGGCAACTCTCGCAGGACACGGAACAGGCGTCGCGCCAGGTCGAGCAGCGGTACAGCCAGTTCCAGAACCAACTCAACGACCAGACGAAGCTGCAGGTCCAATCGCTGATTGACCAGGGCGACGCCGAATCGATCCAACAGGCCGACCGGGTCCTCAGGGAACAAGGCGAGGAGGCGTACCAGGCGGCGCGCGAAGCGGTCTTCCGCAACATCGACGACATCGAGGCGTGGTGGGCGTCGCAGGAGTCCGCGGGCGTGCGGACGATCGGCCTGGCGATGCTGATCGGCGCGGGCATCGGCTTTGCGCTCGGCTTCATCTTCCCAACCCACGCCGCGTCGATGCAGTCGGCGTTGGTCGGCTCGGTCCTGATCGTCATCCCCGGCCGAGAACTGCTGGCTTCGCACGTCGAGAACGCGGGTCAGTGGATGCCGGACACGGCGCGGGCGACGCTGCTGACGATCGGTCTGATAACGCTTGTGGGGTTGGGCGTGCAATGGACGCTGTACCTGCGTCGGGACGATAAGCAGGAGTAGTCGCCGTACCGCGTGCCGCTGCGCACGCGCCGACCGCCCTTGCAGGAGTCCCGCCATGCTGACCACGCTCGCGCAGACCGCCGCCCCCGCCACCGACGCCGCGAACGCCGGCTCGACGGACGCCGCCACCACGCTCGACGCCGGCTCACGGACGATCGACCTCTGGGCCGAGGCGCACCACCTCTTTCAAACCACCGTCGAGATCTTCTCGCGCGGCGACACGCTCGCCAAGCCCGACGCGCTGATCCCCGAACTCGCGCAGCTCGGCACGATCTGGGCGATCATCTTCGTCGTGATCGGCATGGTCTGCCTGCTCAACGGGTACAAGTTCCACAAGGTCTTGACCATCGGCCTGCTGGTCGCGCTCGGCTCGCTGCTTGGGTACTGGATGGGGCTGGAGATCCACGGCCCGCCGTTCGTGGTGGCGGGCTGTGTCGGCACACTATTGGCGGTGATGGCGTTCCCGCTGATGAAGTACGCCGTCGCCGTGCTCGGCGGGTTGTCGGGCGCGTTTATCGGTTCGAACCTTTGGGCGGGGCTGGGTCGTGTGCTCGACTCGACCGCCGCCGAGCGTGTCGCCCAGCAAGGCGAAGAAGCCGCGTCGGGCCAACTCCTGGTCAAGGCCGCGAACGTCATGCCCGCCGACGCCTATTGGATCGGCGCCTTAGTTGGCCTGATCGCCTGCGGCATCGCGGCGTTCGCGCTATCCAAAATCACGATCCACCTGTTCACGTCGGTCAGCGGCTCGACCATCGCGGTCTTGGGCGCGATCGCCCTCTTGCTATCATTCGACATCACCCAGGACACCGTTGCCAGCGAATTGAGCAAGAGCGCACTGGTCATCCCCATGCTCGTCTTCGTCCCCGCGGCAATCGGATTCGTCCTGCAGGAAATGTCCTCGGGCGGGCTCGGCGGGAACAAGGCGGCGCCGGCGTAAACCGACGGACACGCCACCCGCGGCTTCGGCCGATCTCTCTCGACAGTCGGCCGTGCCAAAGCGGCGGATCAACCGCCGGTCTCGCGCACGCCCGACCGGCGCAGACCGGGCGTGGCATGACGGCACGTCACGGCACCGCCGCGGCGTCCCACATCCGCTCAAAGCACGTGAGGGATACGCCCACCTCCTCACCCGCCCAAGGCACCTGGGCGCGGAGCACGGCGTCGCCCGAATCGTCGAACCACCAGACCGCATTGACCGCGCCGTTCTTCCCCGGCTGTCGGATCAGCCAGACCGCTTCGATCTGCGTCCACGCGATATCCACGAACAGATTGCCCTTAAACGCGGGCGTGTTCGGGTCGGCGTCGACGTAGACCATTTTGGGGTCGCAGAAGTACGCGGCGTGCGGGGTCTTGACCATCGCGAACGGCCAATCGCGCACCGCCGACCATGCCTCGGCGGGCGTGCCGCGCCACGCCCGGGCGTACTGTTGCGGCATCGCCCGCACGACCGCGAGTTCGGACACGCCCAGTTGTTTGCTCAGCGATTCGATCGACACGGATGGGTCTTCTGAGACCGCCGAACGCACGCGCTTCGTGTCCAGGCCCGTCGGCTCGGTGACCGTGCAGCCGAGCGTTCCCAGCACGACAAACGTGAACACGAATTGCAGAAGGAACTTACTCATCGTCGGCTTTCACGTACCCGTGATCGGCCAGAAACGCGACCGCTTCTTTCATCGTCAGCGTGTAGTAATCGGGACTGTCTTTCTTGGGTTTCTTGAAGTCACGGTGGTTGAAAAAGCCGTGCCCCGCGCCTTCGTACTCGATCACCTTGCACACCGCGCCCAACTCGTCGCAACGCCGATCGAATGCACGCACCGCGTCGATCTTGACCACCGTGTCGGCGTCGCCGTGGAAGATGATGCAGGGCGGCTGGCCCTTGTGCGCCTTGTGCAACGGGGAGATGACGGTGGGGTCGTCGCCCGGCACGCGGTTGGACCCGTAGCCGTTGTTCCGCGACGTGCTGATCACGGGGTTGAACAGGATCATCAGGTTCGGCACCGAACTGACTTCGAGGTCCTCGTCCTCACTGTCGAAACCCTTGACGATCCCCGTACAAGCCGCGACGTGTCCGCCCGCCGACCCGCCCGCGGACACGATGCGGTTTGGATCGATACCGAGTTTTCGTGCGTGGCGGCGGAGGTGGCGCACCGCCGACTTGCCGTCTTCGACGCACGCCAGAGGCGTCGTGCCGTGCGCGTTGCGGATGCGGTACTCGGCCGCGATCGCGACCATACCCAACGCCGCGAGGTCCCGGCAGTGCGGGTAGAACTGCCGGGGGTTGCCGCTGACCCAGCCCCCGCCGAAGAAGAAGACCGCAACGGGACGTTGGTCGTCCGCCTTCCAGCCTTCGGGCTTGAACACGTGCAGCTTCAGTTCGACCGGTTCGCCTTTCGCGTCGGTCGTCTGCTTGAAAACGATCCGCTCCGGCTCACCGGGCTTGAGGTCCTCGGCACGCGCGGCCGCCGACAGCCCGAACAACAGCACCCAGGCAAACAGGCAAGACAACGGTGGCGTCATGATCGGGTGGGCGGGCATACGGGCCTCCTGGCTGGGCACCGGCGGGTGCGGGACGGGTCTATCATAGGACATCCGGACTACCCGCCTCGATACACCGTAGGGAAAGCCCCGTTGTGCCGATATGATGTTGCAGTGGCGTTGTGTCAACGGAGCCGAGCGATGATTCGAAGACATCTAACGACAGCCAGTGTGTTCTGCCGGGGGATATGGATGGCGTTGCTGTTGGCCGCCGCCCCCGCCGCGCTCGCCCAGAACGACGGGCGGTCGGACCGCGGTTTCGACGAGGACGACACGAGCCAGACCAACACGATGCTCGAGAACATCCTCGACCGCTTCCCCGATTCGGACACCAACCGAGACGGCATCCTCGACGCTGAAGAAGGCAAGGCGTTTCTCGCGAAGCTCCGCGAGCGCGCCGAGAACGCGCGCGACCGCCGACGCAACTGGCGCGACCGACCCGAGCCGACGCACCGGGACCTCGCCTACGGCCCGGACGACAAGCACCGCCTGGACCTCTACCTCGCCGAGGTCGAAGACAAAGACACGCTCACCCCGCTGGTCGTTTTCTTCCACGGCGGGCAGTTCATCACCGGCAGCAAGTCCGACACCGGCACGCTCAACGTCGACGCCCTGCTGCGCGCCGGCATCTCCGTCGCCTCGGTCGAGTACCGCCATACGCGCGAGGCGCCGTTCCCCGCGCCGTTTAACGACGCTGCCCGAGCCGTGCAGTTCCTGCGCCTGACCGCGGCGACGTACAACCTCGACCCCGATCGCTTCGCGGGTCACGGCGAAGAGGCCGGCGGCAACCTCGCGCTCTACCTCGCCCTGCACGACGACCTCGCGACCGCCAACCCGACCGACGAACAGATCGAGGACGCGCAGCTCAACCCCGACCCGCAGGCCGCGCTCCCGCCGCGCCCAAACGACGAAGCGGACGAAGCCGGCGAGGACGCGCTGCCCGAAACGCCCGCGTGGCAGACGCCGGAACTGCTCAAGCAGTCGACGCGTCTGAGCGCCGCCGTCGCGCGCCACCCGATCGCGTCGTTCGACCCGCGCAGCTGGGCCGAGCACAAGGTCCCGATGAACGGCCACGAAAGGCTGATAAACAAGTACCTCGATGTCCGCTACCTCGAACCGCTGGAAGACCCCGACGTCATCGCGCTGGTCGAAGACGTCTCGCCGCTCGCGCTCATCAGCCCCGGCGACCCCGAACTGCTGTTGATGAGCCAGTACCCCGACCTCGAACTGCAGGACGATTCGACCTGGACGATCGTCGCCCACCACCCGATCCAGTCGCAACTGATCGCCAAGGCGATGCGTGCCAAGGGCAACCGCGCGACCGTCCGCTACCGCGGGATGAAGAACGACCCGGGGACGAGTTCGGTGGATTTCTTTATCGAGAAACTGAAGTGATTTGCTCAACGATCGCATCCACCGATGCCGGCATGCCTTGATGCGTGCCGAGGTAGTCCGGCCAATCGCGCACCGGCTGGCCGTTGACTTCTTCGCCCGGCCACTTGCGTGTCGCGTCGACGCCGAGCTTCTGGCCGCTGCCTAAGCGCGGGGCGGCGTGGTCAAGGATGTCCAGCGGGCCGTGCACGACTTCCATGTCCCGGCCCGGATCGACGTTGGCGCACAGGTGGAACAGCACTTCCTCGTGGTTGTGGACATCGACGTCTTCGTCGACGACGACGATGAATTTCGTCCAGGCCATCTGCCCCGCGCCCCAGATCGCGTGCATGACCCGCCGGGCTTGTAGCGGGTACTCCTTCTTGATCTGGATGAACGCGCAGTTGTGGAACGCGCCGAACATCGGCAGGTCGTAGTCGATGATGTCCGGCACGAGCGTCTTTAAGAGCGGCAAAAAGATCCGCTCGGTCGCCTTGCCCAGGTAGTAGTCTTCCTGCGGCGGCGGGCCGACGATCGTCGTCGGATAGAGCGGCTTTTCGCGCATCGTCACCGCGGTCGCGGTGAAGATCGGGTAGCGGTCCGGCAGCGAGTAGAACCCGGTGTGGTCGCCGAACGGGCCCTCGAAGACTTCGTGGTCCGGATCAAGAAGCGCCGCGTCTTTGACGCGCGGGTCGTACCCGATTCCGCGGGCCTTCGTCGACACGAATCCTTCGATCACGATCTCCGCGTTGGCGGGCACGTGCAGGTCCAGCGTCTTGCACTTGACAAGCTTGATCGATCCGCCGTTGAGGAAACCCGCGAAGAGAAGCTCGCTGATGCCGGGCGGCAGCGGCGCGGTCGCGGCGTAGGGCAGGACGCTCTCCCCGCCGAGCACGATCGCACAGGGCATGCCCTGGCTGTGGTCGCCATTTTCTTCGTTGTGTTTCTTCCACGCGCGCCAGTGCCGGGCGCCGTCGTGGTGGACGTGCCAGTGCATCGCGGTGTGGTGTTTGTCGATGAGCTGGGCGCGGTACATGCCGACGTTGCGCGACGGGCGCGGCTCGCCGTCGGGCTTGCCCGCGTCGTCGGGGTGGATCGTGTACATGCCCGCGAGCGTGATGTACCGGCCGAGTCCGCCGGCCGTGCCAGATTCGTCGGGCGATATCGGATAACCACACTTCCGGGGGTCGCCATCGTCCGGCCAGCACTTGATGATCGGCAGCTTCGTCAGGTCGATCGCCTCGCCGGTCTGCACGACCTCCTGGCACGCGCCGCCCTTCACCACCTTCGGCGGAAGCTGCGCGATCTTCGCCAGCTCCAGCCCCTTCTTGATCTTCTCCATCAGCCCCGTCGGCGGCTCGGGCTTGACCAGTTCGCCGACCTTGTGCGCCAGCCCGTCGAGCCCGTTCGCTTCGCAGCCCAGCGCCATCTCGACGCGCTTGTAGCTCCCGAACGCGTTGATGAGCAGAGGCACGTCGCTGGTCGAGCTGTCGGGCAGTGTGATGTTTTCAAAGAGCAGCGCCTTGCCGCCCAGGCCGTGGTGCACCGGGTCGGTCTGGGGCGCGTGGGCGGACAGGCGCGGCGCGGCGGACTTGCTGACGCGGTCTGCGATCGCCGCGACCTCGAGCATGCACGACACCGGCTCGGTGACGCGGTGCAGTTCGCCGGCCTTTTCGAGCGCTTCGACGTAGGCTTGGAGAGATGGGAACGCCATGCTCAGGCCCCGCCCTTTCGCTTCTTGAAGACCAGCGTATCGACCGCGATACGCCCGCAGCCGGCGAGCACGAGCAGCAGGTACGCCGCCGATTGGATGTAGTTGGCGTTGAACGAGCCGACCTCGTCGGGTTTGAGCCCGGTGATGCTCCCGGTGCTCTCGACCTTGACGATGGTGAAGCTGGCGAGCATCAGGAACCCGCCGATGGCGGCGAAGCGGCCGAGCAAACCAACGATGAGCAGTGCGCCGACGATGACTTCAAGCCAGGGCAGCGCGTAGCCGTACGGCGCGGCGAACGCGTCGGGCAGCCAGTCGGGCTGCAAGCCCTGGAAGCCCTTGCCTTTGTAAAAGCTGCCCACGCCGTTGCTGAACTCGCCCCGGACTTTACCGATGCCGGCGATCAGCAAGTACAGGCCGAGCGTCGCGCGAAGGACCAGCAGGCCGATGTCTTGGGTCAGGGGCGTCTTGGTCATCGCGTTGCTCCTTCGGGGTCGGTCGGCAGAACGATAGGCGGCCGCGAACGCCGGGGTATGTCAGGCGCCCAACTCCTTCGCACGTTCGAACGCGACGCGCATCGCGGCGGCGATCGCCTGCTTGACGTTCGCGTCGTCCATCGACTCGCACGCGGCCTGGGTGGTCCCGCCGGGCGAGCTGACCTTGCGGCGGAGCTCGGCGGGGTCGTCGCCGGTCTCGACCATAAGCTTGCCCGAGCCGAAGAACGTCTGGGCGACGATGCGCCGGGCGTGCTCGCCCAGGCCCAGTTCGATAGCGGCCTGCTCCATCGCCTCGGCGAAGTAGAACAGGTAGCCCGGCCCGGAGCCGGAGACGGCGTTGATCGCGTCGATCTCGGGCTCGGTGAGTTCGATGACCTCGCCGACGGCCGAGAACAGTTGTTTGGCCAGGTCGCCGTCGCCCGCTTGCGCGGTGCCGCAGATCGCGACGCCGGCCATCCCCGCGCCGACGAGCGCGGGGGTATTGGGCATGACGCGGACGACCCGGCATTCTTTGCCGATCAACGCATTGATCCTGTCCGAGGAAAGACCGGCCATGATCGAGATGAGGACTTGCGAATCGTCACCAATCAACAGGTCGGGGGCGACCTGCGGGAACACCTGCGGCTTGACGGCGAGCACGACCTGCGCGGCCTGCGCGGCGACGGCCTTGTTGTCCGGCGTCGTGACACAGCCCCGGTCGGCGAAGACCCGGCGGTGGGTGTCCGACGGATCCGAGGCGATGACCTGTGACGCGTCGATCACGCCGCGCTCGATCGCCCCGCCCGCGATCGCCTGGGCCATGTTGCCGCATCCGATGAATCCGAGCCGATACTGCATCGGCGGATCATAACCCGACGGGCGTCACTCGGCGATCCGCTGGATCGCGCCGTCGGTGTCGTCCGGAGCCGCTAACGCGCCCGCGTCTGGGGTCAGGTGTTGGGGCTCATGCGGTTCAACCCGTTCAGAACGGGCCGCGTCCGCCTCGGCGTCGCCGGACTCGGGCAGGATAAACCGCTCGGTCAGGTGGTCGAAGACCAGCTTCTCGCGGTTCTTCTCGAACCACCGCTTGATCTCGTCGTTCGACCCGCGGAAGCGGATGAAGCGCAGCGCCTTCAGGCGCGGCTCGGCGGCGTTCCAGTTGCTGCGCAGCGCGTAGTCGCCCGACTCGGGGATCGCGCTGATCAGCACGGCCAGGCCGTCGATGTTGCCCAACTCCGCGGCGATCTTCGCGGTCTCCGGGGACATGCCCCCGCCCCGGCTGCTGTGCCAGCCGTGGTGGATCATATGGTGGTGATGGCGGTGATCGTCCTTGCTCTGCCTGGCGATGCAGGCGTTGATCGTCCGCGCCAGGTCGTAGTCCGGCAGGATCGCGAGCATCTCGATGTAGGTTTCCCACTGATCCGCGTTGACGGTGAACTGGTGCAGCTTGGGGTACAGCTCGGGGTCCTGCAGTTCGACCAGGGCCTGGAACCACCAGCCGTGCTCCTGCCAGTTTCGGCCCGGCAGCTCGCCGCTCTCGAGCGCCTTGATGATCGCCGGCTTCGCGTCCTCGCACCAGCCGTGGGCGATCACAAGGTTGATGTTGTTGGGGTACTGGTTGAGCGTCTGGGTGATGCGTTCTCGGATCGCCTGGTTGTCCTGCTCGCTCAAGGCCTGCGAGACGTACCACGAGATCGAGGTCTGGGCCGAGTACTCGTCGATGAGCAGGTCGATGTGGGCCTTGGGGACCTCGCGCAGCTTTTTGACGCAGAGGTCGCTGCTGGATCGTCGGTTGCGGTTCGCACAGGCCTCGCGCAGCGTCGCAATGAACGCGGCGCACTGCTCGCGCGTCGGGTTGGCGGGCAGCGTGGCGGCCCGCACTTCTTCGAGGCCGGGGATCGGTTGGCTGTCACGTTCCTTGCGTTGTTTGTCGCGCAGCTCGCGCTCGGCCTTCTGGAGCTCGGCCTGCATCTTCTGGATCTCGGCGTTGAGGTCGGCGACCTGCTTCTCGATCGGCGGTGCCTGCGCTTGTTCCGCCGCGTTGCCCTCGGCCTCGGGCGCGGCCTCGCCGGCGTCGCCCACCGGCGCGGGTTTGGCCGGCTGTCCGTCGGTGGGCAGGACGAGCAGGCACAGCACGGCGAGCGGGCAGAGCCAACGGGCGGCGGGCATTAAGTCTGGCATGAGAGGTCCTCGGAAATTGTTGGCCGGGGTCTGCTCGCCGGCGCGGGGTCAGGGTCCGTCTTCGAGGTAGAAACGCTTGCGCAGGTGGTCGAAGACGAGCTTGTCCTTGTTTGCTTCGTACCACGCGCGGACCTCTTCGTTCGATCCGCGGTAGTCGATGAAACGGAACACGTTGGTGCGTCGGATGTTGTAGGTCGATGACGAGGTGTAGTAGCTGCTGGAGCTACGCAGCTGATCGATCAGGCTGCCCAGCGCCTCGACGTTACCCACCTCCGTCGCCAACAGCGCGAAGCTCGATTCGCTGACCGGGATCTTGTCATCCACCGCGCGTTGCCAGCAGACGTTGACCGTGTGCTCGAGGTCGTAGTCCGGCAGGGCCTGGAGGATCGTGAGGAACTGGCTGGCGTAACGCGAGCCGACTGTGATCTCGTGCAGCTTGGGATAAAGCTTGGGCTCGGCGATCTCGACGGCGGCCTGGAACCACGCGGGTGAGAGGTTCGCGTCGGCGTTCTGGACCTGCGCGATGATCTCGTCCTTGACGTCCAGCGTCCAGCCGTTCATCACGATGATGCCGATGTTGTTCGGGTTGTCCTTGAGCGTCTCGATGAAGCGCCGACGCAGCTTCTCGGGGTCGATCCCGCGCATCGCGTAGTTAGCAAAGTACCGCAGCGACGTGCGGTTACTCATCTCGATCATCAGCAGGTCGTAATGATCTTCGGGAAGCGACTTGAGTTTATCTACGATCGGGTCGCCGCTGGAGAAGCTCCGCCGGCCCGACGCCGCTTCGCGCAGCTCCGCGACGAACGCCTCGCACTGCTCGCGCGTCGGGTTCTCGGGTAGCTCGATCTGCTCGACCAGCTTCCGCTTCTTTTCTTCTTCCTTCTGGCGCTCTTGCTGGGCACGCTGCTGGAACTGGTCGCGGGTCTCCTTGAGCTTCTTTTCGAGCTCGGCCATCTGCTTGCGCAGCTCTTCTTCGGTCAGCTTGTCGCCTTCGCCCTCGGCGTTGTCGTCCTCGGTCTCGGTCTCGCTGTCGGCCTCGTCGGGCTCTTGTCGCGTCAGCGGATCAATGGCGGCGACGGGACGCTCGACCTGCTGCGGCGGGGCCGGGGCCGGCTCTGGCTGGTCGGCCAGGCAATCCGTGGCGGGGACGGCGGCGAAGGCGAATAAGAGGCAGATCGTTCGGGTAGGCATGGGGTGGGTCTCGGCCAGGTCGGGAGATCGCTACCGATTATATCTCGGCGTGAGGGCGGATCGACGTTGAACCGGGCAAACAGGCGGGATTGGGGCCGCGGTTCACGTTCAGATGGCAAATGAAGCCCTGCGTGAAATGCTACGCGGCCGGGGTGGCCGAGGTGCGGTGTTTTCGGCGGTTCAACGGCGATCGAGCCGACCTCGGTGCGCTCAGCCCCCCGCGTCGAGCCCCGGGCGGGCGCTCAGCCATGCGTCGCGGGCTTCGGCGGCGTCTTGGAGCAGGCCCAGCAGCGTGTCGCGGTCCGCGTGGTTGAGCTGATCGCGCAGGTCGGCGCAGCGGGCGATGAACCGGTCCAGCGCCTCGGCGACGGCGTCGCGGTTGGCCAGCAGGATGTCCGCGCGCATCGGCGGGTTGCTCGACGCCAGCCGGGTCGTGTCGCGGTACCCGGTCGATGCGAGGTCCAACCCGCCGAGCTGATCGGCGGTCTGCACCAGCAGCACGGCGGCGAGGTGCGGCAGGTGGCTCACGACGGCGACCTGCCGGTCGTGCTCCTCGGGCGTCATGGTCAGGATCGACATGCCCAGCGTCCGCCACAACGCGCGGACCTGTGCGACCGCGTCGGCGTCGTCATCCTCGGCGAGCGTCAGGACGCAGGGCTTATCGACAAACAGGTCGGCGTCGGCGGCGAGCGGGCCGGCCTGCTCGCTGCCTGCCATCGGGTGGGCGCCGATGACACGCGACAGGTCGGCCAGGCACGCGCGGGCGTCGGCGATGACGCTCGCCTTGGTCGAGCCCGCGTCGGTGACGATAAGCCCGGGCGGGCCGTGCTCGGCGACCTGGGCGAACACGGCGCGGAACCCGCTCAGCGGCACGGCGACGACGGCGAGCGTCGCGTCGGCCAGCGCCTCGGCCGGGTCGTCGGTCAGCGCGTCGTATGCGCCGGTCTGCCCGGCCTGATCGAGCGTCGCCCGGCTGCGACCCAACGCGGTGATCCGCCCGGCAAAGCCGCGGCGTTTGAGCCCCAGCGCGATGCTCGTGCCCAGCATCCCCGGGCCGATGATCACCAGGCGGTCGGTATGGAAAGGTTCGTCAGCCATGGCCGTTCAAGCTAAACTATCAGGTTTTACGATGTCGGGGATGACCCAGGCCCAGCCGCACGAGGCGTACGACCATGACCCAACTCAACGAATACACCGGCACCTTCGAGCTGGAGTTCGAGCGACCGCTCACCGCGCTCGAACGCCAGATCAACGAACTCGAACGGCAGAACGACCCCTCGCAATCCGCCGTCGGCCTGGACCCGAACGTGGACCTGGGTTCGGAGATCCGGAAACTGCGTCAGTCGCACACGGCGATGCTCAAGAAAATCTACAAGAACCTGTCGGCCGCCAACGTGGTCCAGGTCGCACGCCACCCCAATCGCCCGCAGACGATCGATTACATCCACGCGTTCGTCAAGGACTTCACCGAATTGCACGGCGACCGCAACTGCGGCGACGACAAGGCGCTCATCTGCGGCTTCGGGCGCATCGGCCCGCACAAGGCGCTGGTCGTCGGCCACCACAAGGGCAAGGACACGAAGGACAAGATCGCCGCGAACTTCGGCATGCCCCACCCCGAGGGCTACCGCAAGGCCCTGCGCTGCATGAAGCTGGCGGAGAAGTACGGCCTGCCGGTCGTGACGTTTGTTGACACGCCGGGCGCGTACCCGGGCATCCAGGCGGAGGAGCGCGGGCAGGCCGAGGCGATCGCGGTGAACCTGCAGGAGATGAGCCGGCTCAAGACGCCGATCGTCAGCGTCGTGCTGGGCGAGGGCGGCTCGGGCGGAGCGCTGGGGATCGCGGTGGCGGACCGGGTGGCGATGCTCCAGTACGCTTGGTACAGCGTGATCAGCCCTGAAGGTTGCGCGGCGATTTTGTGGAAGCAGGCGACGCCGCAGAACAACGCCGAGGCCGCCGAGGCCTTGAAGCTCACCGCGAAGGACAACCTCAAGCTGGGCACGATCAACGACATCATCGAGGAACCCTTGGGCAGCGCCTACCGCCGGCCGGGCATGATGGCGGACAAGCTCGAGCAGTATTTGGTGGGTGCCCTGCGCGACCTCAAGCGGTTTAAGGTCGAGAACCTGGTCGAGCGGCGCTACAACCGCTTGCGCTCGATCGGTGAGATGGCCGAGGCGTAACGCGATGGTGCGGGGTGCTGCGATGCGTGGGTCGCCGACTCACGCCGTCTTCATCGCCTCGATCGCGAAGATGAACAGCCCGAGCATGCCCAACGACTCGACGCAGGCAAGCGACCAGAGCAGGCTGCGCTTGCGCGTGCTGATCGGCGTGCGGCGGGTGTCCACCCGCTCGATGGCGTAGAGCGCACCGATGACCGGCAACGCGATCGATACGAGGATCATGAGCTGGGGACCGAACACGATGATCAGCCGGACGATCGCGGTGAGACCGATCAAGGACAGGTTGGCCGCGAGCCCGATCACCCCGCCTTCTTCGACCTTGTAGGCGTCGCCGACGTTGCGGTCGCGGTAATACAGGAACAGGCCCAACGCGAACAGGCAAGGGGCAACGACCGCGGCCACGGAAAAAGTCGTCAATGGATCGCGCGTCGAGCGCATCAAAGGTCTCTCCAGCCGCGGCGGTGTTTGGCAGGCCTGATCGGGCGTCCAAGTGGCGAACCAACCAAGTCTAGCACCAACGGTGAGGAAGGCAATCCGGCGGACAGTCGATTTTTGGCAACCAGCCGCCGAGCAGCACACGCACCGCCGACGCGTCAGTCCAACGGGCTGAGCGTGTCGCCGGCGACCATGCCCCGGCCGCGCGCAAACGCCTCCGCGTCCATCTCGCGTCCGCCCGGGGCCTGCACCGTGATCAGCCGCAGCCGCCCGGTTTCGCAGCCCACGCGGCCCTGCGCGTCAATGACGCCGGGGCCCACGCCCGACTCCTGCTCGTCACGCACGCGTTTGAGGATCAACGCGCCCCTGTCCGTCCCGTCGGCCGAGCGCCAACGCACCCGGCAGCCGGGCCAGGGCGTCAGCCCGTGCACCCGCGCGCGGACCGATGACGCCGGCTGGGTAAACCACGTCGTCCCGTCGGCCTTGGTGAACTTGCGCGCCTTGGTCGCCAGCGATTCGTCCTGCGCGGTCGGCGAAAGCGTGCCCGATCCGAGGTCGTCCAGCACCCGGCCGACCGCGTCGGGACCGAGCCGGGCGAGCCGGTCGTGCAACTCGCCCGCCGTCTCGTTCGGGTCGATCGGCGTCGAGGCGGTGGCGTAGACCTCGCCCGCGTCCATCCGCTGGGCCAGCGCGATGACGCTCACGCCGGTCACCGGTTCGTTGTCGATCATCGCCCAGTTGATCGGCGCCGCGCCGCGGTACTTCGGCAGCAGCGACGCGTGCAGGTTCACCGCCAACCTGCCCATCGCGTCAATCAATTCCGGCCCGAGCTTCTGACCGAACGCGATGACGACCGACGCGTCGGCGTCGTAGCCCTTGACCTGCTCGACGAACTGCGGACTGTTGACATTGTCCACCCGCGGCACCGCGTAGCCCCGGCCCAGCGCCCACTGCGCGATCGGCGTCGGCGTCAACACCCGCTTGCGACCCGCGGGCTTGTCCGGCTGCGAGATCACTTGCACCACCTCATGCGCATCGCACAGCGATTGCAGCGTGGGCAGGCCGAATGCGCCGGAGCCGAAAAAGAGGATTCGCATCCGGTGGATGGTAATGGCTGGCAGACATAGACGCCACGATCGCCAACGGGGCAAGCCCTGTCCACAGATTTCACAGCTGGCACAGATTCAAGGCAGCGCTTCGCTTGAATTTGCGGGTCGGCGAGACCTGATGGGGAGGGCGAGGCTCCCAATAAGCCGCAGCGATATCCAACAAACTCTGCGGCCTCTGCGCCCTCAGCGCCTCTGCGGTCAAGCGATTCGCTGCCTTACCTTGCTTTGAATCTGCGACATCTGTGAAATCTGTGGCTAAAAAACGAACCACTCGCACACTCACCCCGCCTCTTCCAACTCACGCAGCGTGCGCTTGTTCGCCATGCGGTCCATCGCCGACATCTTGTCGATGATCAGGACGCCGTCGAGGTGGTCGTACTCGTGCTGCCAGATGCGTGCCAGCAGGTCGTCCGCCGAGTCTTCGAAGGTCTGGCCTTCGAGGTCGGTCGCGCGGATCGTCGCCTGCGCCGGGCGGGTCACTTCGACCGTCACGCCGGGCAGGGACAGGCAGCCCTCGTCGCGGGCCGCGTCGCCTCCCGCGAGCGCGGTCAGTACGGGGTTGATGTACACCCGGTCGTCGCCCGCTTCGCCGGTGGGGTTGGCGACGAACATCCGCCAGCCGAGCCCGACCTGCGGGGCCGCGAGACCGACACCCGGTGCCGAGTGCATCAGTTCGATCATGCGTTGGGCGACGGCCCTGACCTGGTCGTCCACCCGCTCGATCGGCCGTGCCTTTTCGCGCAGGACCGGGTCGGGGTAGTGCACAATGGCGAGGGATTGGGGGTCAACGGGCATGGCAGGATCGTATGCCGGTCGATGCACGGCCGCAACAGCCCGTTCATCTTGTTAAGCGCTTGTGAGAGCATCAGTTGCCCGTGTTTTGGTCGTAATATCAGAGAAATCGTGCCGATGCGCCTTGGCGGGCGTCCGAGCCGGGGCCCAGGCCTTCCCACAACGGGCTAAACGTCGCTAATTTCTTCTATATCCGTGACTTGCCGCTTGACTGGGTTTCCGCCGATTGTCATACTCCATTTGATTGATGGGCCTGCACCCCGTCCGTCGTTTGGCTTGCCCGGGTCACGTCTCCAACCCCCCGCGTCACCCGATCAGCGGCCCAATTCACCCCGCGTTCAAGGTCCTCGCCGATGTCGACCGTCACGAAAAAAGAACTCATCGATCAGATCGCCGACGCCACCGGCGAAAAGCGGGTTGTGGTCAAGAAAGTCGTTCAGAGCTTCCTCGACTCGATCGTCGTCGAACTGGGCAAGGGCAACCGCCTGGAGTTCCGGGACTTCGGCGTCTTCGAGATCAAGCAGCGCCGCGCCCGCATGGCCCAGAACCCCAAGACGCTCCAGCCCGTCCACGTCCCGCCCAAGCGCACCGTCAAGTTCAAGGTCGGCCGGCTGATGAAACAGACCCTCGCCGAAGCCCCCGACGAGGCGGACCCGGCCAACCTCGAACCGGACCACACCAACGCGACCAACGCGAACAGCTGAGCCGGTGGATACCGACCGGGCCAACCCGCTCGACGCGGCTTGCGACGCCGAGCTCCGGCAACTCGCCGAGCTAGACCGGCGGCGATCGCTGCGAACGATGACGCCAGGGGACAATCACGTCGATATCAACGGCAAGCAATTGCTCAACCTCGCGAGCAACGATTACCTCGGCCTCAGCCGGCACCCGAAACTGATCGCGGCGGCGGCCGACGCGACCCAGCGCTTCGGCGTCGGCGCTGGCGCGTCGCGGTTGGTGTCTGGCACCTCGCCGCTGCACGACCGGGTCGAACAACGATTCGCAGCGTTCAAGCACGCCGAGGCGTGCCTGTTGTTGCCCACGGGATACGTGGCCAACCTCGCGGTGCTGACGACGCTGGCCGGTCCGGGCGACTTGATCGTGCTGGACAAGCTGGTACACGCGAGCCTGATCGACGCGGCGCGGGCGAGCGGGGCCGAGGTCCGCACATTCACGCACCTAGACCTGCAGCGTGCAGAGCGGCTGCTTTCGAAGTCGTGCGACGGACGGCGGTTGCTCGTGACCGACAGCGTCTTCTCGATGGACGGCGACTGCGCGGACCTGCCCGCGCTCTGCGACCTCGCCGACCGCACGAACGCGATCCTTCTCGTCGATGAGGCACACGGCACGGGCGTCTTGGGCGCCACCGGCGGCGGACTCGCCGAGGCGCAGGGCGTCGCCGAGCGCGTCTACCACTGCGGCGCGGGCGGGGTCGTCGTGTCCACCGCGAGCAAGGCCCTCGGCTCGCTTGGCGGGCTGATCACCTCAAGCCAACCTGTCATCGACCTCTTGATCAACCAGGCCCGCTCGTTTATCTACAGCACCGCCGTCCCGCCCGCCCAGGCCGCGGCGATCGACGCGGCGATCGATGTCGTGCGCGACGAGCCGCAGCGACGCAAACGCTTGCAAGCGTTGTCGATGCACGCACGTGATAGCTTGCTCCAACGCGGCTGGCCAATCCTCTTGCAGGCAGCACAACAACCGCCGTCGCCGATCATCCCACTCATCGTCGGCGAGCCCTCGTCGGCTCTGACGCTCGCCAGTCGCCTCGAATCGAAAAGCATCTTCGCCCCCGCCATCCGCCCGCCGACCGTCGCGCCCGGCAGCGCGCGCGTGCGCATATCGTTGAACGCCGAGTTGACCGACGACGAACTGGAACGCGTACTTGACGCGGTGGGCACGCCCGGCGGCTGATTATTCTTTGCCCTCAAAATGCTTGCAGGGCTCGTCCCCCATCGACTCGGCCCACAGGCGGATGTTGTCGATCCGGCCGACGTCGTCGAATGAGCCGAAGCCGACGTAGCCGGTCCTGAACGCCGTGTCCTTCGCGGTCTGCACGGGCTTGTCCATGTCGTCGAAGTAAACCCGGATCTCGCCCTTCTTCGCATCGCGCACGACCCGCACGTGCCGCCAGACGTCTTTACCCCAATCGACACCCTTCGTGCGGTCGTTAGTGATCGGCGTACGCGGCGCGTCGTTGACGATGAAGACCTGGTGCGCGTTCTGATCCCCCTTCGTTGCAAGGTGCGTGTAGTAGTAACGCTCCGGCGCGTTGAACCCGAAGAAGACGCACAGGTCTCGGTGGCCGTACTCTCGGCCGACCTGTTTCATGTCCACATCGAGCACGAAGCTGCCGACGTCGCCGAGCCTGATCAGCGCGATATTCAGCGGCGAGCGGTGCTTGGGCTTGTACGCGGAGGCCCTGTGCAGTTCGAGGTACCCGTTTGAGTCTTGATCCTTGGCGTGTCGCCAGGCGCCCGGGTCGGTGAAAACAAAGTCCTTGATCGACTCGGGCGTGTCGAACGATTGCGTGTACACCGGCTTGTAAGCCTCGGGCACGTGAGGCGGCCGTTCGGTAGGTGCGGCATAACAGCCGGCCTGCACCGCGACGCTGGCGATCAGGCTGCAAACGATGGCAAGTGGGTGACGCATGCGGGTTCCCTAGTCTCAGGTGTTGATGGCGGTTAATCGTGCTTGATCGTCGGCTGGGGGTAGGCCTCGAGTTTACGGCGAAGCTCTGCGACGATCTCGGGGTGACGGTCCGCGAGGTTGGTTTTCTCGATCGGCTCGGCCTTGTAATCATACAACTCGTACACACACGCATCGGGCCTGGCCGGGTCGCCCCACTGCACCATGCGGTAGCGATCGGTACGCACCGCCCAGCCCAGCAACCTGCCGCCCTGCCGCGGGTAGCAGTGCGTGACGTGATCGCGTACGCGCACACTCGGGTCCAGCAGCACGGGCTTGAGGCTCAGCCCGTCGATCGGCTGCGGGCCTGTTGGCTTGGGCAGCCCGGCGAGGTCGGCGAGCGTGGGGAACACGTCGATCGTCGAGGCGAGTTGCCTGGTCGATCGCCCCGGCTCGATGCCCGGGCCGGCGATGATCAGCGGGATCCGCGTGGGCTGCTCGAAGTTGTCGTGCTTGCTGAAGCGGTTATGCGTACCCAGGTGCCAGCCGTGGTCGCCCCACAAAACGACGTACGTGTTCTTATCCAGGCCCGTTGCCTCGAGCGTGTCGAGCACGCGCCCGATCTGGGCCGACACGTAGCTGGTGCTGGCGTAGTAAGCGCGGATCACTTCTTGTTGAAACTGATCCTCGTCGTATCGCTCGTTGAAGGGGAAGTAGTTCTTGACCTCACCGAACTTTTGCCGAAGCGCATAAGGCGGGCTGCCCGCTGGCGCTTCGCGGACGCCGGGGCGTTCGAAGTCTTCGACCGCGTGCATGTCGAAATACGTCTTCGGAGCGCAGAACGGCAGGTGCGGGCGCGCAAAGCCGGCGCAGATGACAAACGGTTCGCCGGTGTGCTTGAACTGCTTGAGATACGCGATCGCGCGGTCGGCGGTCCGGCCGTCGGCGTAGGCGTTGTCGGCGACTTCCGCGATCTCGATCGCCGCGCCCCGGCCGACTGTTTTGCCTTTCAAAAAAGCCCTTCTCTGTTCCCGCGTCAGGTGCTCAAGCTCGAAGAACACCTCCTCCGTGCTGATGTCGGCCTCCCGGCTCTCGGGCAACAGGTATTCGACGACCTTGTCTTTGTGGACGTGGTCGAAAGACCGATCGTCGCCCTTGTTGCCGTGGCCGACGTGGAACACCTTGCCGATCGAGACGGTCCTGTGCCCGCCGTGCTGCTTGAAGTACTGCGGCAGCGTGACGGCGTCGGGGTAGTTTCGGCGGAGGTCGAAGCCCAGGCCGTACAGGCCGGTCGAGGTCGACAGGCTGCCGAGCATGAGGTTCGCACGGGAAGGCGCGCAAACGGCCTGGTTGCAGTACGCGAGGTCGAAGCGGACGCCCTTCTCGGCGAGTCGGTCGATGCCTTGGGTCTTTGCGAGCGTGTCGCCGTAGCAGCCGAGCACGGGCTTGAGGTCGTCCACCAGAATGATCAATACGTTCGGCGGCTGCTCGGCTTGGCTGGCGCAGGCGGAGAGAAAGCACAGCAACAGCGCGGCAAGGTATTTCATGGCTGCAGTATAAAAACAACCCCCACCATCAGGCGGGGGTTGTTGGCTATCGATCGTGATCGGGCGGATATCGGGTCAGTCGCCGCCGCCGAAGGTGATCTTGTCGGTGCCCAGGTGGTCCATGCCATCGCCCAGGCCGCCCATCCCGCCGCCTTGCGGGGCGGACTTGCCTTCCTTGCGTTCGGCCGCGGCCTCCTGGTCGGAGGTCCACTGCGCCCGCTTGAGCGACAGGCCGATCTTACGGTCGTCCAGATCGACGCGGAGGATCTTGACCTCGACGTCCTGGCCCTGCTGGACAACGTCCTGCGGGTTCTCGACCTTGTGGTCGGCCAGTTCGGAGATGTGCAGCAGGCCTTCGAGATCGTCTTCCAGCTCGACGAACACGCCGAAGTTGGTGATCTTGGTGACCTTGCCGTGGACGATCATGCCCGGCTGGTAGGCCGAGGGGATCGCGTTGTCCCACGGGTCTTCTTCGAGCTGCTTCAGCCCCAGCGCGACGCGCTGCTTCTGCTGGTCGACTTCGAGCACGACGCACTTGACGGCGTCGCCCTTCTTGAGCATCTCGTTGGGGTGGCTGATCTTCTTGGTCCAGGACAGGTCGCTGACGTGCAAGAGGCCGTCGATGCCCGGCTCGATCTCGACGAACGCGCCGTAGCTGGCCAGGTTGCGGGTCTTGCCCTCGACGATCGTCCCGGGCGGGTACTTCTCGGCGACCAACTCCCAGGGGTTGACCTCGGTCTGCTTCATGCCGAGGCTGATCTCCTGCTTGTTCTGATCGATGTCGAGAACGACCACGTCCACTTCTTCGCCGATGGAGACGACCTCGGAGGGGTGGTTGATGCGCTTGGTCCAGGACATCTCGGAGATGTGGACCAGGCCCTCGACGCCGTCCTCGAGCTTGACGAACGCACCGTAGGACATGATGTTCGTGACCGTGCCCGTGACGCGGGTGTTGGGCGGGTACTTCGCCTCGATGTCTTCCCAGGGCGAGGCGTCCTTCTGCTTCAGGCCCAGGGCGATCTTTTCCTTGTCGTAGTCGATATTGAGGATCTTGACTTCGATCTTGTCGTCGATCTTCACGACGTCGGACGGGTGGTTCACCCGGCCCCAGCTCATGTCGGTGATGTGCAGCAGGCCGTCGATCCCGCCGAGGTCCACGAACGCGCCGAAGTCGGCGATGTTCTTGACCGTGCCGGTGACGATATCGCCGACCTTGATCTTCTCGAGCAGCTGCTTGCGCATGACCGCGCGACGGTCCTCGATGAGCTTGCGGCGGGAGATGACGATGTTGCGGCGTTCGGTGTCGATCTTGAGGATCTGCGCCTCGATCGTCTTGCCGATGTAGATGCCGATGTCCGGAGGCCGGCGGATGTCCACCTGCGACGCGGGCAGGAACACCGGGACGCCGATATCGACCAGCAGGCCGCCCTTGATCTTGCGCATGACCTTGCCGTCGATCGAATCGCCCTCGCCCTTCTCGGCGATGAGCTTTTCCCAGCCCTTGATGCGGTCGGCCTTGCGTTTGGAGATGGCGACCATGCCGCCTTCGCCTTCGACCGACTCGAGCAGCACGTCGACCGCGTCGCCGATCTCCACGTCGGCGGGGTCGTCGAACTCGTGCTTGTCGAGGATGCCTTCGGACTTGAGCCCGACGTCGACAAGGAAGTCGTCGCCGGCCTTGCCGATGATCTTGCCGGTGAGGATCGAGCCGCTGGAAAAGTCGGCGATGTTGTCTTGAAGCAGCTCTTCCATGTCGCCGCCCGCGACGGCGGTGCCGAACGCGGCTTCGAGCATCGATTCTGCTTCGATGTCCTCTACAGATAATGCTGCAATGAGGGTCTTATTGACCATAAGAGAGGGTTGTCCTTTCGTGACCGGTTTACCCGCCCCGGCACACGCCGGGAAACCACGGGTCGCGGCCTACGGTTAGGCCGCCTGGAGCGATGCCCCGGCCGAACGCCGGCTGGGGCGAGCCAAATAGTGTATCAAACGCTGGCTGGTTTGCCGAATATAATGCGGGTATGGGTAAAGATCGCTCCAACTGGGTTGTGCGCAAGTTCCAAGGGCCAGATCCCGGTACGTTGGATTTAGACTATCTCGACACGCTAACAGTTGCCGAGCGCCTCGATATGGTCCGTCAGATCAGCAATACCGTGTGGAGGCTCAAAGATGCCGCAATGGGAAGGCAACGACCTGAACTTCCGCGACATGCTCTACCTGTTACGAAAACACAAGGCTGAGTTCCTGCTCATCGGCGCCCACGCCATGGCCGTGCACGATGTTCCGCGGGCGACAGGCGATATCGATTTTTGGGTAAGAGCGACCCCGGAAAACGCTACCAGAGTATACGCCGCGCTCATCGAGTTTGGTGCACCGCTTTCGGATGTATCGGCTGACGATTTTGCGAAGCCGGGCACCGGTCTTCATATCGGGCTACCGCCGGGTCGCATCGATATCCTGACCCAAGTATCTGGCCTGGTCTTCGAACGAGCATGGCAAAACAAGATCGAGGGCGAGCTATACGACTTGCCGGTTTATGTGCTGGGTGCGAGTGATTTCGTCCGTAATAAACGCGCGAGTGGGCGTGACAAGGACCTTAAAGATATTGAACGACTACTGAAGAAGTACCCTGATGCGTAGCGATTAAACCCCCGCCGCGGCCTTCTCGCGCACGTGCTGCACCGCGTTCTTAAACACCTGCAGGCCCGGCATCGTCTGGCTTAAAAAGCCCTCGCCCTTGCGGGTCCATTGCGGGTGCTGGGTGGGCGTGGTGCAGCGTTCGGGGTGCGGCATCAGGCCGAAGATGACGCCCGAGGGGTCGCAGACGCCCGCGATGTCGTCTTGAGAACCGTTGGGGTTGGTGCATTGAGCGTATCGCAGCGCGACTTGGCCGTTTGATTTGAGTTGGTCGATGAGTTCGGGAGGGCCGGTGAATCGGCCTTCGCCGTGGGCGATGGGCAGTTCGAAATCGCCCAGGCCGCTGGTCCAGACGCAGACGGATTGCGCGTCCTCGACCATCGGCACCCACTTGCACGTAAACCGCCCGCTCGTGTTGTCCGCGAGCGTGCAGACCTGCTTCGCCTCGGCGGGGAAAGGCAGCAGGCCGAGCTTGACCATGACTTGGAACCCGTTGCAGATGCCGATCATCGGGACGCCGCGCTCCGCCGCCTGCTGCAGCGGTTCGAGCAGGCGGTGGCGCAGACGGTTGGCGAAGATCCGGCCGGCGGCGATGTCGTCGCCGTAGCTGAACCCGCCGGGGAAGCCGATCAGGTCGAACGACTCGATCAGGGACGGCTCGTCGATCAGCCGGGCGAGGTGGATCGTCCGCGTCGATGCGCCCGCTTGCTCGAAGGCGTAGGCCAGTTCGGCGTCGCAGTTGGTGCCGGCGGTGCGGATGATCAGGGTCGAAGGCGTCATCGAAGAAATCATAGCAAAGTCACCGACAGCGCTTATCATTGACCCGTGCAGCAGTACCCGCCATCGCCCGACCCTTGGCAGCCTACGCCGACGTACACGCCGCCCCCCCCGCCGGCCGGAGATGGTGTGCCGCCCGCGTTTGCGCCGCCACCGCCACCGCCCCGACGCCCGCCCCTGGGGCCGCTGAGCGAGTCCCGCCGGCTGCGTGTGATGCTCGCGTGGTCGGCGATCGGGCTGTTCACGCTGTTAACCGTCCTGGTCCAGCGCGAGGCGATGGACCTGCCGGTTTACGATGAGCGGTTGCTGCTCCAACCGAATATCCAACTCACCGTGCAGAGCAAGCTGGCGATCGGTACGGCCGGGCTGGCCGGCTCGACGAACCCGCAGTCCAGCGATCCCCAAGGCCTGATGGACAACGTCTGGGCGACGGTGCAGACCCCCGCCGACCACGTGCGCTACGTCATCATCTACGCGGAGGTGTACCCCAGCCCCGACGACGCGCTGTGGGTGATCGACCACATGCGCGAGAACGCCAGCGAGTACGAACTCAGCGAGCAGGAACAGAAGGACCTGGATGCGCTCGAAACGATCTACACGGGCAACGCCATCAGCGGCGAAGCGCGGCAGCGCCTGCTCGACCGCCACCAATGGTTCGGCGAAATCGCCACGACCTACAACCAGCCCGAGCAAAGCGACGACTACCGCTCGCCGCGGTCATCGGGCACGACGGTCCTCGTCATCGGCGTCCTGATCGTGCTGTTCGCGGGGCTCGTGTTGCTCGCCGGGATCGGCATGTGCGTCCTCGCGATCGTGCTCGCCGCCCAGCGCAAGTTCCGCCTTCGCTTCCGCGCTTTCCCCGATGCGCGCGAGACGCCGATGCTCGCCGAGTCGATCGCGATTTTCCTCGGCGTGTTCGCCATCACGGGCATGATGACCGTCTACTTCGTCCACCAGGGCAGGGCCGACCCGGCGCTGCTGGGCCTGGCGCTCATCACGCTCTGCCCCTTGATCCCGTTTTGCTACCGCGTCGGTTGGCGTCGCTTTTGCCAACTCGTCGGTCTGCACCGGGGCGAAGGGTTTTTCAAGGAAGTGGGGTGCGGGGTGCTGGGCTACCTCGCGGGCATCCCGCTGATCGTGCTGGGTTTCGTGGTCTCGATCGTGCTCGCGCTTGTGTTTCCCGTTGAGTTGGAAAACCCCGTGCTCGACCCGCTCAGCGGTGCCGGGCCGCTGGGCCTGACGCTGATCGTGCTGCTGCTGGTCGGCTGGGCGCCGCTGGTCGAGGAGACGCTGTTCCGCGGCCTGTTCTTCAGCCATTGTCGGCGGTGGATGGCCTGGCCGATCGCGGCGAGCGTCACCGGCGTCGTCTTCGCGGCGATCCACCCGCAGTGGGTCTGGTTTATCCCTGGCCTGGCGTCCGTCGGATTCGTCCTGGCCTTGATCCGCGAATGGCGGGACTCGATCATCGGCTCGATGGCCGCCCACGCCCTGCACAACGGCATGGTCGCCTGCGTGCTGATCAGCTTCGTGCTTGCGTAGCCGAACCCAGCCGGCGGCCTACGGACGCCGGACACGAGCACAACCACCGCAGTCCAAAGAACTATTGCAAATCAATGCGGTTGCCATCGCAACAGCCAGTCAAAACGAGTCTGCTGTCTACGCGTCCGGCGTCCGTAGGCCGCCGGCTATTGGTCCTCAGCCACGCCCTCGCGCTTGCCCGTCGCGCGGAACGTCGCGCGTCGATTGGCGTACTGCTCCGGGCTGATGGGCAGGTCCGGGTCCTCGACGCCCTCGATCGCCTGCTTGTGCAGCGACTTGAGGAACGGCACGCACCACCCGCAGCCCGTGCCCGCACTCAGGCAGTCGCTGATCAGGCTCGCGACAGGCGGCTTCTCGCGCTTGCAGTAGTTCACGATCTTCCGCTGGCTGACATGGAAGCAAAGGCAGACGTGGTCGTCGGGGTTCATATGGAATTGCTTATCTCGAATCTCGGATCGATAATCTAGAACGCGATTACCAATGTAGCACCTATAGTTTTACACAGCTCGCAGATTAGAGATTCGAGATCAGAAATTAGAGACTTAAGATTGCAATCCACCTCCGCCTACGACCGCCTGTTAGACGAACTGGAAAAGCTGCCGGGCATCGGTCGGCGTTCGGCCGAGCGCATCGCGTTCCACCTGCTGCGTCGCCCGGCCGACGACGCGGTCGCGCTGGGCGAGGCGCTCGCGCGGTTCCGCACGAACCTCAAGGTCTGCCGGTTGTGCGGGCACGTGACCGAGACGGACCCGTGCCCGATCTGCGCGGATGACAAGCGTGACGGCTCGACGGTGCTGGTGGTCGAGCAGCCCAGCGACGTCGTGGCGATCGAGCAGGCGGGCGCGTACAAGGGCCGGTACCACGTGTTGATGGGCCGGCTGTCGCCGATGGAAGCGATCGGCGCGGGCGAGTTGAACATCGACGGCCTGCTCGACCGCGTCAAGCACGCGGCGAACAACAGCGACGCGACGCGGATCGAAGAGGTGATCCTCGGCACCAACCCCACGCTCGAGGGCGACGGCACGGCGCTCTACCTCGCCGAGGCGCTGCAGAAACTCCGCGTCAAAGTCACGCGCCTGGCCCGCGGGATGCCGGTCGGTTCGAGTTTGCAGACCGTGTCCAAGGCGGTGCTGAGCGACGCGATCCAGGCCCGGACACGATCGACCACGGGTTGATCCCTGTGGGGAGTTACGCGATTCGTCGGGGGAGAGCGCTGGCCTGTCCAGCTTCTAGTGATACCATATCCTCGCCCTAGCAAATCCCGCGCCACGTTTGTTCGCGGCGTGGCTCCTCTTGCTTTGACGTGAAGGCACCCCGCCATGAGACTGGACACCGGACAACAGATGCGCATGGACCAGCGGATGAAGCTGGACCCGCGCATGATCCAGTCGATGGAGATCCTCCAGATGCCCACGCCGGCGCTGGAAGAACGCATCGAGCAGGAACTGGCGAGCAACCCCACGCTCGAGATCGCCCAAGCCGGTGACGACGTCGACACCCTCCAGGCCGAACGCGAGCAGGAACGCCGGGACGACCGCGAGGGCGAGCGCGAGCTGGTCGTCGATCGCAACGACAAGGACCACAACGAGGCCGCGGACGACTTCGAGCGGCTGTCCAACCTCTCCGAGCAGTACGGCGAGGCGTGGGAGAGCAACACGTCCGAGTCCGGCGCTTCCGACTTCGCCCGCCGACAGGTCAGCGCTTCGGCCGGCGAGCGCGACGGGAAGATGGACGCGATGGCGAACACCGCGGCCCGCGACGCGTCGCTGTACGACCAATTGATGGACCAGTGGCACCTGGCCGAGGTGCCCGCCGACCTCGCGGAGCTGGGCGAGTACCTCATCGGCTTCATCGACGCCGACGGCTACTTGCGCACGCCGACGCAGGACCTGTTGCCCGAGGCCCCCGCGGACACGACGCCGGCGTTGATCGACCGCGCGATCGACGAACTGCAGCAAACCCTCGACCCGCCGGGCCTGGCCGCGCGCGACTTCCGCGAGTGTTTGCTCTTGCAAATCGACGCGAAGGAGGCCGACGACTTCGACCTCGACCTGTCGCTGCAACGCGAGCTGATCGACAAGCACCTCAAGGACATCGAGGCCAACCGATACCCCAAGATCGCCAAGGCGACGGGCAGGACGATCGACGAGCTCAAGCAGGCGGTCCACAGCCTGCGCCAGTTCCACCCCCACCCCGGCCGGCTGCTCGCCGCCGACGAAGTCCGCACGATCACGCCCGACGCGGTCATCGAGTTCGACGAAGAACAGGACGCCTACATCGCCCGCCTGACGCACGGCCGGCTGCCCGCGCTCACCATCTCCCGCGACTACCAGGACCTGGCCAAGGACAAGGACGCGGACAAGAAAACCCGCGACTTCGTCAACAAGAACCTCTCCAGCGCCCGCTGGCTCATCGACGCGATCCAGCAGCGCAACAACACCCTGCTGCGCGTCATCGGCGTGGTCGTCCAGGCCCAGCGCGACTTTTTCGACCAAGGCCCGCAAGCCCTCAAGCCCCTGCCGATGACCACCGTCGCCGACCAGCTGGGCATCCACGTCGCGACCGTCAGCCGGGCCGTCAGCGAGAAGTACCTCCAGACCCCGCGCGGCATCCTCCCGCTGCGCATGTTTTTCTCCGGCGGGACCGAGTCGTCCGACGGCGAGTCCATGGCCTGGGGCGCCGTGCAGGCCAAGCTCAAAGAGGTCATCGACAATGAAGACAAGAAAAACCCGATGACCGACGACGAACTGGTCGCCGCGATGAAAGAACAAGGCATCGACATCGCCCGCCGCACGATCGCCAAGTACCGCAAGCTGATGAGCATCGCTCCTGCGCGTCAGCGGCGGGAGTATTGATCGGCGCTGCTCGGTCTACCTGTCAAACGAGCAAACGCTTTAGCTGGTGCGCGATGAGCTTGCTGCGGTCGCAGGGGAGCAAGTCGTCACCGCGGGGTCGCTGGTCTGGACAACGCGGGCCTCTACACGGCGTTGAGGGCATGATGCGGGCTCTGTGCCGGGCTCTTGGAGTTCGAGCCGCTTCGGGTCGTCATGCTGTTCCTGAATTCGCTTTGCGTCTGTACCGACAAATTGCTCGTGTCAGGCTCTCGAGTGATTCGCCCCCGCGTGGTGACGCGGCGGCTACGTCACGTTGCCGAACGCATATAGAGTTGTGTCGTCGCCGCGGGGCCACGCCCGGGGGGCGAACGAGCCGTGTGAAAAGCCACATAGAACGCTTCTCATTCAGCAATAGACCCATGATCGGTGCGTTGTGCACGGATGATCTGGATACCGCACATGACGGTGGCGGCGGCTGCGCTGCTGCTCTGTGGCCAGGCATTGGCGTCTGCGAATCGTTACGCCGACGTGCTCGTGCCGATCGGTGGCTTCGTCGACGACCGGGTGTTTGTGACCGGCGCGGGCCTGCGGGTCGTCGAGCGGGGTTCGGTGGCGGTGGACACTTACTGGGGCAACTACGGGCCCGACACCTCGGTGCGGATCGCGTCGGCGACCAAGTGGTTGTCGGCGGCGGCGATCCTGTCAGTGGTCGACGACGGGCTGATCGACCTGGATGCGCCGGTGTCGCAGTACCTGCCGACCGAGTTCGCCGGCCAGCCGACCAAAGGGCAGATGACCGTACGCCAGATGTTCAGCCACACCTCGGGGTTGCCCGGCGGTTCCTCCTACGAAGGGGATTTATCACTGACGCTGGCCGAGTCTGTCGCGCTGATCGCCGTGAACGAGCCGCTTGAGGCGCTGCCGGGCAGCCAGTTCACGTACGGCGGGGTCTCGATGCACGTCGCGGGACGTGTGGCGGAGGTCGTGACCGGTCAGTCGTGGTCGGCGCTGTTCGAAGCGCGCATCGCCGGGCCGCTGGGCATGACCGCGACCGACTACTTCGGGCTGGGCGTGACGCAGAACCCGCGGATCGCCGGCGGTGCGCGGTCCAGCGTCAACGACTACAGCCGGTTCCTCGAAATGCTGTTGGCCGGCGGCGTCAACGCGAACGGCGAGCGCGTGCTGTCGCAGCAGGCGGTGGATGAGTTGCTGTCCGAACAGACGGCCGGCGCGACGCTCAACAGCGCCCCTCCATCGGTGACCAACTACGACGGCTACGCGCTGGGCAGTTGGATCGACGGTCGAGGTCCGCAAGGCGCGGCGGCCGAGCTGTCCAGCCCCGGTCTATTCGGCGCGGTGCCCTGGCTGCATCGCGACAACGGGGTGTACGGGTTTTTCCTGATCGACAACCTGTTATCGAACGTCTTGCCGCTGGTGGATGACGTCCGCGCGGTGTCACGCAGCCCGCTGCCGGGCGACACGGACGGCGACCGCGACATCGACGACACGGACCTGGGCACCCTGTTCTCGCACTACACCGGCCCGGTCGGCGCGGCGGGAGGCAAGACGCTGGCGCAAGGCGATACCGATGGCGACGGCGATATCGACGACACGGACCTCGGCACGGCGTTCTCGCATTACACCGGGCCGCTCACCCCTGCAACCGTGCCCGAGCCGGTGTCGTCGGCCTTGCTCGTGCTGCTTGCTTGCCTGTCGCGCAGGTGCCGCGGGCTCGGGCGGCAGCCACACGCAAGGCTGCATGAAGCCGGATGAGCCCGAGCGATCTCACCGAAAACGCCGCCCGTCACCGCGCGAACTGCCGCAGTTCTTTGGCCAGCTTCTCGCACCACGGCACGTACTGTTCGCCGAAGCGCTTGGTGTTTTGGAGCATCGTGATGAGCCAGTACACCCGGCAGCGTCGGCGGTAGCCGGGGTCGATGCGGTGGACCCGGCCGTAGACGTCGTAGAACGCCTTGCCCGCGGTGCCGAACAGCTGCAGGTAGGCCAGTTCGTATTCCGGGTCGGCGTAGCTGGCGAGCCCGTCGATGAACGCGAGGATGCGCGGCTGGTCGGGGTGGGCGTCGTCGAGCAGGATGTTGTTGGCCCAAAGGTCGCCGTGGATCAGCGTCGGCCGGGGCTTGTGGTCCAGCCAGTGGTGCAGGTGCTGGGACACGTGGTCGACCACCTCGCGGGCCGAAGACGGCAACGCGCCGCGCGTCTCTTCGACGATGCGCTGCACGGTCGGGCCGAAGATGTCCAGCCAGCAGTCATGGGGCTGCTCGGACGTCGCCGGGCCGAAGCGTTCGGCGGTATGGCGGTGTAATTCGGCGACGGCGGCGGCGAGCTCGCCCTGGAACACATGCTTGCCCCGGCTGCTCAGCTCGGCGGACTCCAGCGTCGTGCCCCGGATCTTCTGCATGATCAGCATCGACCCGTCGAACCCGTCGTCCTCGTCGATGCACGCCAAGGGCTCGGGCACGGGGAAGTGCGTCTTCTCGCGGAAGTACCGCAGGGATTCGAGCTCGGCGGTGAAGCTGTCGCCGGCGTCGCGATCGTGAATCTTTGCAACCACCGAGCCCGGCTCGCGATCGAGGACGAACTCGAGCACGCGGTTGATCGACCCGCCGTAGAGCTTGCGGACGTCGGTCACGCGGACCAGCGGGTTGACGTGGCGGCGCAGCAGGTCGGTGGCGAGTCGGGGGGTGACGAACTCGCCGCGTTGGGACATGCCGCGGTTGTAGTTGATGGCCATGACCTGCTCACCATCCAAGCCGGGCAAGCCGCGCCCGCGCGATTCCCCCGATCGCGATCCCTACAACAAAACCCGCGCGGCGGCGCGGGTTCTGTCCCGATGGAGCTGAGGAGGCTCGAACTCCTGACCTCTTGCATGCCATGCAAGCGCTCTCCCAACTGAGCTACAGCCCCGATGTTGAGCCGGGCATCATAACACCCGGCCACCGCCCCCGCAAGGGGTCCACCCCACGCCTATCGGCCGATCCCGCACGCCGATTCACAAAAGGAGCGGCGGCCCGGCCCGTGGGTGCACGCGGTTATGCTATAGTCCGGCCAATGAACAGGAGCGCCACCGACTTGTCTCTCCAAGAACAACTGCTGACCTTCTTTGAACTGGACCAACGCGTCCGAGCGATGCGTGCCCGGCTGGACGCGGCCCTACGTCGAAAGACCTTGCAGCAGCGCAAGCTCGCCCAGCTCAAGCAGGCCGCCGAAGAACTCTCGACCCAGCTCAAGACCGCGCAGGCGCACGCCGCCACGCTCGAAAACGAGGCCAACTCGATCGAGCAGCGCATCAACGCCCAACGCGACAAGATGAACAGCGCCACGAGCAACAAGGAGTATTCCGCGCTGCTCGTCGAGGTCAACACCCTCAAGGCGGACAAGGGCAAGATCGACGACGCGCAGCTCGATTCGATGGCCAAGGCCGAGGCGCTGGACGCGGAGATGAAGGGCCTGACCGAGAAGGTCGAAAGCCAGCAGAAGCTCGTAGACGGCGCGGCGAAGGAAGTCCAAGAAGCCCAGGCCGAGGTCGGCGGCAAGCTCGAAGAACTGACCAAGGAACGCGACGCCGCCGGCGAGCCGCTCAGCGACGACATCCGAAAGATGTTCGACCGGCTGTCGGACACGTACGACGGCGAGGTCATGGCCGAGATCAGCGAGCAGGACCGCCGACGCATGGAGTACACCTGCGGCGGGTGCTACACCTTGCTCCCGGTCGAGTCGGTCAACGCGCTCATCACCAAGCCCGAGCAGATCGCCACCTGCGGCACCTGCCAACGCATCCTCTACGTCGGCAGCGAGCTGCGCGAGTCGCTCGCGGCGAGTAAGTCGTAACGCATGGATGGGGTAAGAGGACAGGCATTCCTGCCTGTCAATCGATCGCAGATCGAATCAATTCTTAGTACGGCGTCGCCGCATCGACAGGCAAGAATGCCTGCCCTCCTTTTGGAATCAACATGCAAGCCCTGATCCACATCGACGGCGGCGCACGCGGCAACCCCGGCCCCGCCGCCGCGGGCGTCTGCATCACCACGCCCGACGGCAGCGAGGCGCTGCACGAAGCCGGCTACTGGCTGGGCAACCTGACCAACAACGAGGCCGAGTATCAGGGCCTGCTGCACGCGCTCAAGCAGGCCCAGACGCTCAACTTCGACGCGATCCATATCCGCAGCGACTCGGAACTCATGGTCAAGCAGATCAAGGGCGAGTACCGCGTCAAGGCGGCGAACCTCAAGCCCCTGTTCGCCGAGGCGCGCGACCTGTTGCACGGCTTCCCCCAGTGGACCATCGAGCACGTGAGGCGAGAAAAGAACAAGCGTGCCGACCAGCTCGCGAACCTCGCGATGGACGCGAAGCGCGACGTGGTCGAGACGTCGGTCGCCTCGGATTGACGGGATCGGCAGGACAGGCATGGCTGCCCGTCTTCGAATGGTGAAGACGCCACGATCAGATTCGGCTGCGCCGAGCGACAGGCAGCAATGCCTGTCCTACTCGTTGGGTGCGGATTGATCGCCGCGTGCTTTCGTGGCAGACTATCGACCTGAACTCTGAAACGAACCCGTCAAAGGAGGCCAACCATGCCACGCCCCGTCACGCTCTTCACCGGCCAGTGGGCCGACCTGCCCTTCGAAACCATGTGCCAGAAGGCCGCGTCCTTTGGTTACGACGGGCTCGAACTCGCCTGCTGGGGCGACCACTTCGACGTCGACCAGGCCGCCAAATCCGACAAGTACTGCAAAGACCGCTGGCAAATCCTCGGCGACCACGGCCTGACGTCCTACGCGATCTCGATGCACCTGGTCGGACAAGCCGTCTGCGACCTCATCGATGAGCGTCACAAGTCGATCCTGCCCGAGGACGTCTGGGGCGACGGCGAGCCGGAAGGCGTGCGCAAGCGCGCGGCGAAGAAGATGATCACCGCGGGCAAGGCCTGCCGACGCTTTCTGAACAACAAGCCCGGCCGGGGCAAGAAGAAGGGCGCCGCGGGCGACGACTTCCCCGCCGTGGTCAACGGGTTCACCGGCTCCAGCGTCTGGCACTCGATCTACGCCTTCCCGCCCACCGACCAGAACTACTGGGACAAGGGCTTCAAGGACTTCGCCAAGCGCTTCACGCCGATCCTCAACGCGTTTGATAAGGAAGACGTGAACTTCGCGCTCGAGGTGCACCCGACGGAGATCGCCTTCGACATCGTCACCGCCCAGCGCGCGATCGATGCGCTCAAGGGCCACAAGCGCTTCGGCTTCAACTACGACCCGTCGCACCTGGGCTACCAGGGCGTGGACTACGTCAAGTTCATCTACCAGTTCAAGGACCGCATCTACCACGCCCACATGAAGGACGCGTGGTGGGGCCACGGCGACGGCAGCGTCGGGGTCTTCGGCGGGCACACGACCTTCACCGACCCCCGCCGATACTGGGACTTCCGATCGCTGGGCCACGGCGATATCAACTTCGAAGAGATCATCGTCGCGCTCAACGACGTCGGCTACGCCGGGCCGTTGAGCGTCGAGTGGGAAGACGGCCGGATGGACCGCGAGCACGGCGCGGCCGAAGCGTGCGAGTTCACCCGCAGCGTGGACTTCCCGCGCAGCGATTTGGTGTTTGATGCGCAGTTTGATCAGTAAGGTGCATCAGCGGCTGCCGATCCAAACGTATCAAGGACATTTGATGGGAGGGCGAGGCTCCAGCCGAGCCGCGAGTCATCGAGAACACGCGGCTGGGCAGGAGCCCTCGCCCCGATTGTGCAATACCGCGTTCGCCGAACGCGGGCTTGTTTTTTGCAGCGCTGCGATGGCGATGGTTCGCCCGACAAGCGATAATACGAGCATGAACCTCGACCTCATCCTGGCGACGACCCTCGCGCAGTCCAACGCGGCGTCTCAAGGCGGCGGCGACGACACGCAGTGGATGGTCTTCGCGATCATCGCGTTCGGCGTGGCGCTCGCGCTGCTGGTGCTCGAGGCGTTCGTGCCCTCGGGCGGCGTGCTCGGCGTGCTCGCGGGGATCGTCGCGGTCGCGGGGATCGTCATGTTCTTCCGCTTCGACACGATGTGGGGCATGTGGTCGATGGCGCTGTCGCTGCTGGCGTTGCCGTTCGTCCTCGCGGGGATGCTGTGGGTCTGGCCGAACACGCCAATCGGTCGGGCGCTGACGCTCGAAGACAACCAACAGCGCGCGAATACGGAGGGCCCGCCGAGCGAAGGCGCGATCGCGGTGGGTATGCAGGGCGAGGCGCTGACGGACCTGCGACCGGTCGGCGCGTGCCGGCTCAATGGGGTGCGCCTCGACTGCATGGCGCAGGCCGGCGTGATCGAGAAGGGCGCACAGGTGAAAGTCGTCAACGTCGAGGGCACGACCGTGAAGGTCCGGGCGGTTTAGGTTGACCCCGCCATCGCTTCGACGATCTGCTGGGTCGGCTTGATCTCGGTGACGCGCACGCCGAAGTTCTCGTAGACCTTGACCGCTTCACCCGTGCCGACCTGCTTGTTGTTGATCAGCACCTCAAGCGGTTCGTCGGCGTCTTTGTCCAGTTCGATGATCGAGCCGGGCCCGAGGCCGAGCACGGTCTCGACCGACACCCGCCGGGCCCCGACGGTGACGATCAGCGGGACCTTGAGCTTGAGGATGGTGTTGAGGTCGGTGGCCATGCGATGGATATCGGCCAAATGGGTTGTCAGGCGTTAAGTGAATAGCGGCGGCTTGAATGCAGTAATCAGCCCCCACCGCGCGGCGGGGGCTGATGATGCAGCTCAACGCACGAACGCCGACTCGGCCAGGTCCACCGCCTTGGCCAGCGCCGCGGCCTTGTTCACCGTCTCTTCGTGCTCGAGTTGCGGGTCCGAGTCCGCGACGATGCCCGCGCCCGCCTGGATGTCCACCCGCCAAGTGCCCGGCGACTCGCCAGGCATCACGACCATTGTCCGCAGCGCGATCGCCATGTCCATGTTCCCCGCGAAGTCCGCATACCCCACCGCCCCGGCGTAAGGCCCGCGCTTCACCGGCTCGAGCTCATCAATAATCTGCATCGCCCGCACCTTCGGCGCCCCGCTCACCGTGCCGACCGGCAGCGTGTACCGCAGCGCGTCCCAACACGTCAGCCCCTCGCGCAGGACGCCCGTCACCGTCGAGCTCAGGTGCATCACGTGGCTGTACCGCTCGACGATCAATACTTCCGGCAGCTCGATCGAGCCCGGCTTCGCCACTCGGCCAACGTCGTTGCGGCCCAGGTCCACCAGCATCACGTGCTCGGCGACGTCCTTCGGGTCGGTCCGCAATTCCCGTTCAAGCGCCGCGTCCTGCTCCGGCGTCGCGCCGCGCTTGCGCGTCCCGGCGAGCGGGCGGTTGACGATCGTGGCGTCCTTGACCCGGCAGAGGATCTCCGGGCTCGACGCGACCAGCACCCCGCCGTCGATCTGCACATAGAACATGTAGGGCGACGGGTTGATCACGCGCAGCGCCCGGTAAATATCGAACGGGTCGGCCTTGGTCTCGACGCGGAACCGCTGGCTGGGCACGACCTGGAAGATGTCGCCCGCGGCGATGTACCCCTTGGCCTTCTTCACCGCCTCTTGATAACCGCCCTCGCCCATGCTGGACTGCGTCAATTGGCTTGGCGGCGAGGCGAGGTCGATGTGCCCGGGCGCGAGCGCCCCGCCCGGCTCGGTATCGGGAGGCGGCGTGGTCAGGCGATCGACCAGCGCGTCGAGCCGGGCATTCGCCTGCTCGTACGCCGCAAGCGCGTCGTCGCCCGGCTTGATCTGGGCGTGCGTGATGACCAGCACGCACTTCTGCACGTGGTCGAACGCGACGACGTCGTGGTACAGCTGCATGTGCAGGTCGGGCAGGCCGCGGTCGTCTTCGGGCGGGTCGGGCAGCTGCTCGCCTTCGAGGTAGCGCACCGTGTCGTAGCCAGCGTGGCCGACCCACCCGCCGGTGAAGTCCGGCAGGCCTTGCACCCGCGCGAGCGTTCGGTCGGCGGTGAGCTTGTGCATCTCGCCCAGCGGGTCGTCGCTCGTGTAGGTCCTGGTGTTGGCCTGGTCGTGGTGGTCGCGCAGCTCGATGTCCTGTCCGCGGGCGATGATCTCGAGCGAGGGCTGCGCGCCGACGTAGCTGTAACGCGCCGCGCGGTCGCCGCCTTCGACCGATTCCAGCAGGAAACTCGACGCCATCCGGTCGTCGGGGCGAACGAGTCGGCGGTAGGCGAGCACGGGCGTGAGCGCGTCGGCGAACAGCCGGCGGTAGACGGGCACGAGCGTCGGGCCGACGGCATTCTCGACTATGACGGCGAAGGTATTGGCGTCGGGGATGGCGTGCATGCTTGGCTTACTGATGGCTAGCGGATTTCGGATGGCGGATGGACCCGTTCAAAGTCGGAATTGAAAGTCTGCCGTCGCCGGCACAGGTCGTTCTTGGCGTTCGCCGGTAAGCACGATCGGCCATCGTCTGCTGACCCATCCGCCATCAACCCGCCCATACCCACTATTGCTGTTCCGACCCCCGGTTGTCGCCGGGTTAGAATGGCTATCTTATACCGACATCGCCGATCGGTCGATGAACCTATCGGGACGCGCCCATGAACGCAGACACCTTCTTCCAACACCACGGGATCGTCGAGAACCCCTTCGCCGCCGAGGAAGCCCGGCTGGACCCGATCTTCGACCGACTGCCGGGCGGGGCGACCGACCACCCCGACTTCCCCAAGATTATGGGCCGGATCGAACAGCCCGCGACGTCCGTTGTCTTCGGCGAAAAGGGCAGCGGCAAGACGGCGATCCGGCTGATGCTCGGCCGCAAGTTCAACGAGCACAACCAGGACCCGGCGAACAAACCCGTGCTCGTCGTCGCTTACGACGATTTGAACCCGGTGCTCGACAAGCTGCTGGCCGCGCGCAGGCAGAAGGCCGACGCGATGCTCGACCAGTTCCGCCTCGCCGACCACCAGGACGCGATCCTCGCCCGCGCGGTGACCAAGCTCGTCTCGGCGATGCTCGGCGAGAAGGACCACTCGCCCGAGCCGGTGCCCGAGATCGACACGTCGGGCAAAGCGATGCGTCAGCTGCCGCTGCAGACACGCGTGGACTTGGCCGTGCTCGCGGCGCTGTACGACGAGCCGGCGAGCGGCACCGCCCTGCCGCGGTTTATGAAGCTGCGGCGCAAGCTTCGGCTTGGGCCGCGGGTCCCGCTGTGGTGGGTGTTGACCAAGGCGATCGTGGTGTCCGCCACCGCACTCGCGCTGTACGTGATGCAGCGTGTGATGCAAGACCAGCCCGGCTGGCTGACGCCCGCGCTGATCGTTGCGATCGCCGGTGCGCTTGGGCTGTGGGGGTACTACGGCTACCGCTTCTTCCGCTTGTGGTCGATCGCGCGTCAAGCGGTGCGTGAGATGCCCGCGCTCAAGCGCGGCGCACCCGAGCTCCGGCAGATGCTCGAGACCCTGCGAAGCAGCTACCTCGCCGGTCAACCGATCCCCGCACCGCCGCGCGGCAGTGAACCGCTCGGCGACACGCGCTACCAACTCACCCGGCGTTTCGTCTCCGCGATCGGCGACCTCGGCTTCGTCGGCATGATCGTTTTCATCGACCGACTCGACGAGCCCACGCTCGTGCACGGCGACGCGGACAAGATGAAAGCCATCGCCTGGCCGATGTTCGACAACAAGTTCCTCAAGCAGGAACGCGTCGGGCTCAAGCTGCTGCTGCCGTTAGAACTGAGGTACGAGTTGGGCCGCGAGTCCGCGGCGTTCTTCCAGGAAGCGCGGCTGGATAAGCAAAACCTGATCGACCGGCTGACCTGGTCGGGAGCGACGCTGTACGACCTGTGCAACAAGCGGCTGTCGGCGTGCCACAACGGCGCGGGCGAGGTGCCGACGCTCGGCTCGCTGTTTGACCAGGACGTCAGCCGGGACATGCTGATCGACGCGCTTGACCAGATGCACCAGCCGCGCGACGCGTTCAAGTTCTTATACGCCGCGATCCAGGAGCACTGCCGGCTGGTCGCCGAGGAAGAGGGCCGGTACCGCATCGCCCGGCTGACGCTGGAGACGGTCCGGCGTGACCAGGCGCAGCGGGTGCAGGAGCTATACCGCGGCCGAGCGCCCGCCTGATCTCGTCGCGGTTATCGGACGGTAAGCGGGCCGTCGTGCTTAGGTTATGGGCGCGATCCGCGGGGTGCCGAAAGATTAGGCATCGATAATCTGTAATTGTAAGTCCGGCTTGACGTATTCTCTCGCATCGATCAAGATACGCGCTTAATTTCGGACACATTGCGATCGATGATCCGATACAATAATGTACGTAGACATAGTGGTATCCGACTTGCTTGAGAACGTCTCGACGGGCCGGAACCCGCAACCGAAGGACCATCCCTTTCCAAGGAGACCTTGTCGTGAAGAGCACGAAACTGACCCGACTGTTTTCGACCGCCGCCGTTCTCGGCGCACTCGCCACCCCCGCCGTCGCCCAGGAAGGCGAAGACGGCATCTGGCTGCCCGGCGTCTCGGCCGAAGTCACGCTGGACTACGTGACCCAGTACTTCTTCCGTGGCTACGAGCAGCAGGACTCGGACCAGGGCCTGGTGCTGCAGCCCGGCGCCTCGTTCACCATCGACGTGGTGGATGACGTCACCGCGACCGTCGGCACCTGGCACTCGATCCACACCGACTCGCCCACCGGCACGTCCAACCCGTCCAGCTGGTACGAAGCCGACGTGTACGCCGGCCTCGACGCCACCATGGGCGACTTCAGCGCCGGCCTCTACGTGAACACCTACACCTACCCCGCGAACGCGACCTCGAGCGTCGTCGAACTCGCCGTCACCGTCACCTACGACGACTCGGAACTGCTCGGCGACTACGCGTTCGCCCCGACCGTCACCGTCGCGACCGAGCTGAACAACACCAACACGCTCAACGGCGGCACCGAGGCCACCTACCTCGAGCTCAGCGGCGCGTTCACCATCCCGACCGAAGGCACCGCCATTGAGGCGTGGTCCTGGTCCGTGCCCTTCGCCATCGGCCTGTCCATCGACGACTACTACGTCGATGGCACGGGCGGCGGGGGCGCCTCTGGCGCTGAAGAGTTCTTCGGCTTCCTCAGCATCGGCGTCGCCGGCTCGATCCCGATGAGCGAGCTGATCGGCACCGAAGAATACGTCGGCGCTTGGGACCTCACCGTCGGCCTCACCGTCCTGTTCCTCAACAGCGACATCCCCGGCCAGGTCGACAACGCCGACGACACCGGCGACAACTTCCAGATCGTCGGCACCGTCGGCATCAGCCGCGAGTGGTAAACGCCCGCGAGCCCCGCAACCGGGCCGGCCGCCCCCACTCGCCGGCACCGGGTGCGTCTCCAAAATCAAAAAGCCCGCACGCTTCGGTGTGCGGGTTTTTTCATGCGCTCGCCCGTCGATAATTTTTCAATCACGACCGCCCTATCCGATAGGGATTCTTAGCGAGCGGGTCAGAGAACACGCTCGCACAACACCTTGATCGGAGAACCGAGTTGCAACACGCCCGCACAACCCGCCTGCTCTCGACCGCCGCCGTCCTCGGCGCCCTCGCCGCCCCCACCGCCGCCCAGCAAGGCGAAGACGGCGTCTGGCTGCCCGGCGTCTCGGCCAGGGTCACGCTCGACTACACCAGCCAATACTTCTTCCGCGGCTACGAACAGCTCGACGCCGACCAGGGCCTGGTCCTGCAGCCGGGCGCCCAGTTCACCCTCGAAGTCGTGGACGACGTCACCGCGACCGTCGGCACCTGGGGCTCGATCCACACCGACACCGCCGGGCCGCCCGCGGGCGTCTCGAACCCCAGCAGCTGGTACGAACAGGACATCTACGCCAGCCTCGACGCGACGCTCGGCGATTTCGAGCTGGGCGTCGGCCTGACCTACTACACCTTCCCAAGCTCCACTTTCAGCCTCGACGTCACCGAGCTGAACCTCTCGATCCGCTACGACGACGCCGAGCTGCTCGGAGACTTCGCCTTCAACCCCTATGTCGCTGTCGCGATCGAACTACAGAACAATGCCGGCCCCGACGAGAACACCTACCTCGAACTCGGCGGCGCGTTCACGATCCCGACCGAAGGCACCGTGATCGAAGACTGGTCGTGGAGCGTGCCCTTCGCGGTCGGGCTGTCGATCGACGACTACTACAACCGGCCCGTCGCGGCGGGCGGCGACGAAGAGTTCTTCGGCTTCTTCCGCATCGGCCTAGCCGGGTCGATCGCGGTGAGCGAGTTGCTCGGCTACGACGAGTGGTTCGGCGCGTGGGAGCTGGGCGTGGGCGTCTACGTGCTGCTGCTGAACAGCGACGTCGCCCTGACCGACAACGCCGACGGCACCAGCGACAACATCCAGGTGTACGCGACGGTCGGCATCAGCCGCGAGTGGTGAATGCGCGGGTATTCGTCGCCGCTCACATCGCGATCTGATCGAGCGCTTCGATGAGCGCCGACACCTCGTCGTCGGTCGTGAACGCGCCGGGGCTGACGCGGACCGAGCCGGCGGGGAAGGTATCGAACCGCCGGTGGGCGTAGGGCGAGCAGTGCAGGCCCGGGCGGACGGCGATGTCGAAGCTGTCGTCGAGGATGCTGCCGACATCGGGCGCGTCACAGCCGAGGACGTTGAACGTCACCGTGCCGACACGCGACTTGGCGTCCGTGCCGCCGTAGAGCGTGTAGCGGTCGTCGCCGGACACGAAGTCGATGACGCGTTGGACGAGTTGCTGTTCGTGCGCGAGGGTGTCGGCGAGCGGCTTGGTATTAACAAAGTCGATGCCCGCTTCGAGCCCGGCGATGCCGACGGTGTTCGGCGTGCCGCCCTCGAGGTAGTACGGGTACAGCGCGGGCTGGGTCGGCGTGGACGAGTCGCCGCCGGTGCCGCCCTCGCGGAACGGCACCAGCCGGCCGGTCGCGCAATCGACCTTCTCCGACGGCTCGGGCACGCGCGTGCCGACGTACAGCCCGCCGGTGCCCGTCGGCCCGAGCAGCGACTTGTGGCCGGGGAACGCGAGCAGGTCCACGTTCATCGCCTGCACGTCGATGGGTACGACGCCGATGGTCTGCGCCGCGTCGAGGCAAAAGAGGATGTCGTGTTCCCGAGCGATGGCCCCGATTGCTGCGGCATCTTGGATCGTGCCAATGACGTTGCTCGCGTGGGTCGCGACGATCAGTTTCGTTTGCGGCGTCAGCGCTGCCTGGATGCTCGCCGGGTCGATGACGCCGGTATCGTCGCAGTCCACGCGCGTCAGATCGATCTTGCCGGCTTGAAACATCGCCTGCAACGGCCGGCTGACCGAGTTGTGCTCGAGCACGCTCGTGATGACGTGCGGCTTTTCGCCATTGTTGATCACGCACTCGTTGATGACGCCCTTGATGGCGATGTTCAGCGCGTCGGTGCCGTTGAGCGTGAAGACCATCCGCTCGTGCGTCGGCGCGTTGACGAGGCGGGCGAGCTTGAGCCGCACGCGGTCGAGCATCTCCTCGGCGGCGACGGCCATTCGGTGCCCGGCCCGGCCGGGGTTGGCCGCGTCATGGGCGATGAACGTCGCCGCCGCCTCGCCGACGCCGGGGGCCTTGGGGAAACTGGTTGCTGCGTTGTCGAGGTAGATCATGTCTGTATCACGGTAGGACAGGCATTGCCGCCTGTCGTCGCGGCGAAGCCGCCAAATCATTCGAGTGAATCTGCGACCGACGCGCAGGCAAGTACCCCCGCCCTACTGATCCGAAGCGGGACTCAGAACAGCGGCGGCCGGCCCTGCACGCGGCGCCAGGTCGACAACTGGCCCAGGTGCATCGCCTCGTGGCCGGTGATGACGAAGCTCAGGAAGTCGTGCACGGTCGGCAGGCCGGGACGCATCCGCTCGTTGGGGTTCTGTGCGGAAAGCACGCCTTCGCTAATCGAAGGCGCAATCGCCGCGACGTCGGCGTGGCCTTCGCGCCACACTTTTAATAGCTCGTCCCACGACGGGTACGCGTCCTTGTCCGCCTCGCCCTTTGGCGTGCTGCCGCCGCCGAACATCGGCTTCCACGCGTCGGTGTCGATCTTGGGTTGCCCCCCGGCCATCGCGAGCACTCGGTTGGCGACGAACGCCAGGTGGCCGATGATCCACGCCGGGCTCACCCCGCCGTCGCAGATCAGCTTGTACGCATCGTCGGCGGAGATATCCGCGAGCACCATCTCGCCGTAGGCGAGGAGGAACTGATAGACCTTGGTTTCCTGTTCGAGCGCCATGGGGTGTTCCTTGATCGAGTAATAGCTTACGCGCCGACGTACTTGCCGTACACGCTCTTGGCGACGCTGGCTTTCTGCGTGCCCTTGATGATCGCCCGGCCGTCGGTGAATAGGGTCAACTCATACGGCTCGCCGTTGTCGGTGATGTCGGCGCGGAGCATGAACTTGTTGGCCTTGACCGTGCCGTGCTTCTCGAGGCGGGCCGCGATCTCGTCGAAGTCGAGTTTCTGCCCGTCGCCGAGTTTCTGGCTGATCTGCACGGCGTTTCTTCCGCAGAGCGTCGTCGTCCCCGCGGCGAACTTACCATCTAAAAACGCGAAGTCGCGGTGCTTGCAGCACTGGCAGTCGCCGACGTCGTAGGCCTTGGCGACCTTGAATTGACGGACGGTGTTGGCCCACAGGTCGAGCGTGAGCATCGTCGGGTTTACCGCGTCGAGGTTGCCGGTGAGGATCTTGAGCGTTTCGAGCACCTCGTAGTTCGCGACGATCGACACGGCCGGGCCGATCACGCCCGCGGTATCGCACGTCGGGTTGAGCCCGGGCGGCGGGGCCTGCTCGAAGATGCAGCGCAGGCAAGGCGTGGCTTTGCCCGCGTTCTCCCACGCGCTATCACCGGATCCGGTGTGTGGCAGGATCGGGTAGCTCGCGCCGACGGTGCCGACCGCCCCGCCGTACACGTACGGGATGCCGTGCTTGACCGCGCAGTCGTTGGCGAGGTAGCGGGTCTCGAAGTTGTCGACGCCGTCGACGATGATGTCGACCTTTTTTCCGGCCGGTGAATCGGCCGCATCGCTGCCGTCGGGCTTCACCCCGGCGAGCCACTCGATGTTCGTGTGGTTGACGTCGTCTACCACGGCGGAGACTTTCACCTGCGAGTTGATGGTGGCGAGCTTGGCCTTCGCTGCCTCGGCTTTGGGGATCGCGTTCTTGACGTCGTTCTCGTCGAAGAGGACCTGGCGCTGCAGGTTGGTCATCTCGATGAAGTCGCGGTCGACGATGATGAGATGCCCGACGCCCGCGCGGGCGAGCATGTTGGCGATCACCGTGCCCAGCGCGCCGCAGCCGACCACGAGCGCCGTGGCGTTAAGCAGTTTCTCCTGGCCCGCCTCGCCGAAGCCCGGCAGCAGCATCTGCCGGTGGTACCTGCTGATGTCCGATGTCCGATGTTCGATGTTCGATGTGTCCAACGCAGTCATTCCAGAATCCTTTTGCGATGGATGCGCCTAGCCACTTCGGACATCGCACATCGAACATCGCACATTGCTTATCCCGCCACCAGCGAGCCGCCCTCCACGGGATCGACCTTCACGCCGCTGTTGATCAGGTGGTCCAGCGCCGCCTGGATGTCGTCTTCTTCGCCCTCGAACAGCACGGCCATGATACCGATGTCCTTGTTCACGCTGGCCTGACGGATGTCGAACACGACCTCCGGGAACTTGTGGCTCATCTCCCACAGGCGTGGCTGTTGTTGGGTGCCGCCTTCGAAGGTCAGCCAGCATTTGCGTTTGATCGTAGGCATGGTGTTCTCCTGGTGGCGGGGGGAAGGGACCGACGGGATCGGCCGGCGTCGAGGCCGGCGAGAAAGGCGGAGTGATTCTTTCGTACTGCAACGGCGACAAGCCGCGGGCGGCTTAGCCGCCGGCGATCGCGAGGATGATGTCCACCTGGTCGCGCGCGGTGACTTTGGTGTCGAGGTTGTCGAGGAAGCGGATGTCTTCCTCGTTGACGTAGACGTTGATCGAGCGGTTCATCTGCTCGCCGCCGCCCGGGAACAGCTTGTCGCCGAACGCGGGGTATTGGGCCTTGAGCGCGTCGAGCACGCCGCCGATGGTCTCACCCTCGGCGGTGACGGCGTCCTTGCCCTCGACCTGCGGTCGGAGCGCGGCGGGGATGGTGACGGTGATCGTGTCGGGCATCGTGAGTCTCCGGGCGGGTGGCCGCCTGATAAGCATTGTATTCGGATTCAGGTAGGACAGGCATGCCTGCCTGTCGGTTCGGCGGAGCCGCAAGGTGTTGTCAACCGAGGCGATCGGGCCTGTGGCCCGCTGACAGGCAGAAATGCCTGTCCTACCGGCCATCGGCGCGGTTCAACCGTGAGCAATCACTGGCGCCGGCTCGTCCGCCTCGTTCATCGCCTGGAGCATCGCGTCGAAGTCGCCGATCTTCGCGGGGATCGGCTCGACGTGGTCGAACTGGCCGTCCATCGCCTCGATCGTCTTCAGCCCGTTGCCGGTGATGCAGACGCAGATCGGCTCGTCGCGCGGGATCTTGCCCTCGTCGATCAGCTTCATCGCGCAGGCCAGCGTCGTCCCGCCCGCCGGCTCGGTGAAGATGCCCTCGGTCTCGGCGAGCAGGCGGATCGCGCGGATGATCTGCGGGTCGCTTGCCGACGCCGCGTACCCGCCGGACTCGTTGATGTGCTTGATCACGTAGTACCCGTCGGCCGGGTTGCCGATGGCGATCGACTTGGCGATCGTGTCGGGCTTTTGCGGGTGGAACAGCTCGTCGCCGGCCCGCACCGCCTTGGCGATCGGGTTGCAGCCCTCGGCCTGCGCGCCGTACATCGCGGGCTCGTTGTCCTCAACGATACCGAGCTCGATGAACTCCTGGTACGCCTTCCAGATCTTCGGCAGGATCGTCCCGCCAGCAACGGGCACGACCGTGTGCTTCGGGAGCTGCCAGCCCATCTGTTCGGCGATCTCGAAGCCGTGCGTCTTCGCGCCCTCGGTGTAGAACGGCCGGAGGTTCACGTTCACGATGGCCCAGCCGTACTTGTCCGCGATCTGCGCACACAGCCGATTGACGTCGTCGTAGTTGCCCTTGATCTTGACGAGCCTGGGCCCGAAGCTGCGCGTCGCGACGATCTTGCCTTCTTCCAGGTCGTGCGGCACCATCACGAACGAGTCGAGCCCGGCGATCGCGGCGTGCGCGGCGACCGAGTGCGCGAGGTTGCCGGTGCTCGCGCAGCCGACCGTGTCGAAGCCGAACTCGATCGCCTTGGTCACGGCGACGGCGACGACGCGGTCCTTGTACGAATAGCTCGGGTAGTTGCACGAATCGTCTTTGATGTACAGTTCATCGACGCCGAGCTTCTTCGCCAATCGGTCCGCCTTGACCAGCGGGGTCCAGCCGGAGTGGAAGCCGGTCTTCGGCTCGCCCTCGATGGGCAAGAGGTCCTTGTACCGCCACAGCGACAACGGGCCGGCGGTGATCGACTCACGCGTGACCTTGCCCTTCATCGCGGCGTAGTCGTACTGGACCTCCACGGGCGAGAAGTCCATGTCGCAGATCGTGCGCGGCTCGATCGGGTATTCCTGGCCGCATTCCTTGGCTTTAAGGGATTTGACGTAGCTCATGGTCGGGCTCTTGTCGGTCTTAAGTCGATGTCTTCGCGTCCGGCGTCCGTAGGCCGCCGGCTATTTGTCGAGAGCAGCGTTGCAATAGCCGGCGGCCTACGGGCCCCGGACAAGCAGACAACCCACGCCCGTCTCAAACAAAAACCCCTCGTGCAGAGGCAAGAGGGGCGGGTCAAGCGAACAAGCAAGCGCCATCCACTCTTGATCTGCCCCCACCGGTTCCGTGGCGGGGCGGGAATTCGCACCTCTCGTTTGCGCTGCAAACGCGGTTGCGGTGACGTCAACGGGCCCATCCCTCGGTCACTCTTGATCAAGGCAGTCAAATTGTCGAGCATCGCATTATAACGGCAGCTGGAAAAAGGTCAACGCCCACCCGTCCGCCTTACGCCAGGCCCGTCTCGCCCAGCCAGCGCATCGCCATCAGCGCCGCGCCGTTCGCGTTGACGTGGATCGCGTCGCCCGACCAGTGCTTGTTCTCCGTGCCCGCGGCGACGGCGGCATCAAACATCGACTGGAACGGCACCCACACCGCGCCCGCCCGCTTCGCCGCCTCTTGCGCCACCGCCTGGCGCTCGGCGAACTCGGGGAACCAGTCCGCCCGCGTCGTCCGCTCCACGTCGCGCACGACGAACGGCTCGCAGATCACCAACTGCACGTCCGGCAGCGCGTCCCGGGTCCGCTTGAGCAGCGCATTGAACCCGGTCTTGTACGACTCGACCGTGCCCTTGTACTTGCTGCCGAACGCGACGGTGTGCCAGTAGTCGTTGACGCCGATCATGATCGACAGCACATCGGGCTTCAAGTCGATGCAGTCGCGGTCCCAACGAGCGTCAAGGTCCGGCACCTTGTGGCCCGAGATCCCGCGGTTGTAGAGCTTCAGCTGCTTGTCGGGGTAGCGTGAGAGCAGGTGGTAGGCGATCAGGCTCGCGTAGCCCTTGCCCAGCGCGTCCTTGTTGTTCGGGTCGGCGATGCCCTTGTTGCGACCCGCGTCGGTGATCGAGTCGCCTTGCAGCAGCACCGTCGCGCCCTTATTGAGTGTGATGGGTTTGGTCTTCGCGTGGGCGTCGGCGCGGGCGGTGGCGGGCAGCATAGCCGCCGACAGCGCGGCGGTGGAAGCCGCGGCGGTCGTCGCGAGCATCGAACGTCGGGTGATGGGTTTGCTCATCGTATTCCTTAAATTCGTGTTAAAACTTGGTCAATGGGTTTCACCGATGGTCAGGTCGGTCGTCGTGCTGCCCGGCGAGGGCTCGACCTGACCCGCCGCGATCTTGGTAAAGCCGCTGCCCAGTTCGCCGATCGGGTCGGGCGGGGCGATCTGGACAACTTTCTCGCCGAGTTTGGTTTCGCCGGCCTTGACCTTGGCTTCGAACTTCTTGCACTCGTGCATCAGCCGGTCGAGGATCTCGGCCTCGGGGACGTTCGCGACTTTTTCGCCCTGCACGTAGATGATCCCGCGTTGGTTGCCGGCGAAGATCGCGACGTCGGCGCCTTCGGCCTCGCCCGGGCCGTTCACGATGCAGCCCATCACCGCGACCTTGATCGGCAGTTCGATCTCGTCCGCCAGCTTGTCGCGCACTTCCTGCACCAGCGTGAACAGGTCGACCTGGATCCGCCCGCATGTGGGGCACGCGATCAGGTCCACGCCCTTGCGCTCGCGCAGGCCGAGCACGTAGAGCATCTCCAGCGCGTCCTCGACTTCGTACACCGGGTCGGACGCGTAGCTGATCCGCACCGTGTCGCCGACGCCGCTGGCCAGCAGGTGGCCGAGCGGGACGCACGAGCGGATCATCGCCGTCTCGCGTGGCCCGGCGTGGGTGACGCCCAGGTGCAGCGGGTGGTCGAAGCGTTTGCTGATCTCGGTGTAGGCCGCGATGACCAGCGACGGGTCGGGCGACTTGGCGCTGATGGCGATGTCGTAGAAATCGTTGTCATAGAAGATGTCGAGGTATTCCTCGAGCTTGGTGATCATGATCGCGAGGAAGTGGCCGTGCTTGTTGTCGGAGAAGACCCCGCCGAGTTCCTTGAGCCGTTTTTGCTTGTCCTTGCGTTCGACGATCGAGCCCTCGTTGACGCCGACGCGGATGGGGATGCCCGCCCCGCCGTTCGCCTCTTTGCACGCGGCGATGACTTCTTCGACCTGCTTGCGGTCGTTGATGTTGCCGGGGTTCAGGCGGATCTTGTGGACGCCCGCTTCGACGGCTTCGAGCGCCCGGCCGAAGTGGAAGTGTACGTCTGCCACGATCGGCACACGCACCTGCGGGAGGATCTCTTTGAGCGCCTGGGTGTCGTTCTTGCCGGGCACGGCGACGCGGACGATGTCGGCCCCGGCGGCGGCGAGCTTGTTGATCTCGGCGACACAGGTGTCGACCTCGTGCGTGTAGCCCGCGGTCATCGACTGGACCGACACGGGCGCGGGCGTGGTGCCGTCCTTCCCGCCGCCGATCTTGACGACGCCGACGCGTTCGTCGCCGACCGAGATTTGTCGCGTGGGTCTGCGTTGGATCATCGCCGGATTATAGGTCAAGGCCGAGAAAGAACACGCCGCCCTAGATTTGCTCAGGACGGCGCGGGAGGAGAAAGCGTGGATGTCGAAACGGCACGAACTGCGGGGTCAGTCACCAACCTGGATCACGGTGCCGTCGGCGGTGATGAGCACGGCGCCGCTGCGCGTGGGCAGTTCGGGCTCGTTGTGGTGGATGCGGACGCGCATGTCCGGCGCGTTGTTGGCGGGTCGAACGGCCGGCGGGCGGTCGGCCTGCGCACGCTCGTCGCGGATGGCGACGACCATGGGCCGGCGGTCTTCATGCCGATCGCTGGCCTGTTCGCTGTCGCGGTGCATCGGGTTGGTGATCGTGGTCACGCCGGTGCGCGGGGTGCGTTGGCTGTAGGAGTACGGCCGGTCTTCCGGGCGGGTGATGCCGAAGTGGTCGTCGTAGCCGACCAGGACACGGCGGGCGTGACCGAAGCCGCAACGGTCGCTGTGGACCGTGTCGTACGGGCGGTGCCCGCGTCGAGCGTCGATGTAGCGGGTCGACGTCGTGCTCAGCCGTTCCGAAGTCAATGGCGCACGATCGACGGCACGCGGGTTCGGGATCGTTCGACGGATGACGATGTAGCCCTCATCGCCCAGCGCTTCGCCCGAGCGATCGCCAGCCACTGCGGGAACCGTCGCGAACGACAGCACGCCAAGCGACAGGGCTGCGAGCGATCTGCAAAGATACGTTTTCATGGCGGGCCTCCTACAAAAAACAAACCCCCACCCGCATCCCTTATTATGACCGGGTCTCGCCGAAAGACAAGTGTTTTGTAAGGGTTTGTGAAGATAGGAAGCATGCAACGCGTGCTTGGTACACCGAATCAGCCACGGAAGGCCTTATGGACGCAGCAGACGAACTCTACCCGCTGACCTTCGAGCCGATCTACAAGGAAAAAGTCTGGGGCGGGCGGTCCCTGGAGAAGCTCGGACGCGCGTTGCCCGGCGACAAGACGACACGCATCGGCGAGTCGTGGGAGCTGGCCGACCTCGCGACGACCAGCGTGTCCGGCGGCGGCGGCAACGCCGAGCACTCGGTCGTCGCCAACGGCCCGCTTGCAGGCAAGACGATCCGCGAACTCATGCAGACCCACGGCGAGGCACTGCTGGGACCGGGCGTCGCGCCTTCATCCGACGGCGGGTTCCCGCTGCTCATCAAGTTCCTCGACGCGCGCGCGAACCTGTCGGTTCAAGTCCATCCTTCGCCTGAGTACGCCGCCGCCCACCGGGGCGCTCACCTCAAGAGCGAGGCCTGGTACGTCATCGACGCCGCGCCGGGCGCGGTGATCTATAAAGGGCTCAAGCCCGGCGTCACAGAAGATCGGTTGCGCGAAGCGCTCAGGGTCAATACCGACGAGGCGGTCGTCCCGCTGCTCAACGCGATCGAGGTGAGGGCAGGCGACTGCCACTACTTACCGAGCGGGACGCTGCACGCGCTGGGCGCGGGCGTGCTCGTCGCGGAGGTACAAACGCCCAGCGACACGACCTTCCGCGTCTACGACTGGGGGCGGACGGATCGCGAGTTGCATATCGAGCAGGCGCTGGCGTGCATTGATTTTGGTCCTGAAGAAAAGGGTCGGGAGTCGTTTGTCGCCGACTCCAGAAATACGATACCCGACCCTTTTCATTCTGAACTCAAGGCGGCGTGTGATCACTTCCATCTCCATGGCGTGGTCTGTTCAGCAGCATCACGCGAACAGGTTCGTGTTCAACAGCAGTCGGCGGAGATTTGGATTGGTCTAGAAGGTCTGGCGGTCATTGTTTTTGAGGGTGGCGCATCGCTTCAACTTGTTCCCGGCCTATCTGTTTTGCTTCCGGCAGTCAGCAGTTCTTATCGCCTTGCATCGCAAGGTGGAGGACACTGGCTGCGTGTCACACTCCCCTAAGCCTGAACAACCACTTCCCACACCGCCCCCATCTTGCGATGGGGGGTACTGGTTTCTGTGCTTTCTCGCCCGATAACGCCCGCATCGCAAGAGCGCTCTGTCGTTCCGAGCGCACCAACGCCCTACAACCGTTAAATTGCCTACGGCCTGAACCGATACCACATCAGGGCGGCGCACCGCCGCGCCGTATCAATCAGACCGGCAAACGCACATGAAACACTACGACTGCATCGTCATCGGCACCGGGCCCGCGGGCCAGAAGGCCGCCATCCAGGCCGCCAAGCTCGGCAAGACCGTCGCCATCATCGAAAAATCAAAAGTCGTTGGCGGCGCACAGGTCAACACCGGCACGATCCCGTCCAAGGCCCTGCGCGAAGCCGCCCTGCACCTCACCGGCGCGTCGCGACGGGGCTGGTACGGCCGGAGCTACCGCGTCAAGAAGGACATCACCATCGCCGACCTCGTCGCCGTCTCCGACCGCGTCGTGCGCCACGAGTGGGAGGTCATCCGCGACCAGTTCGACCGCAACAACGTCGACCTGGTCTGGGGCGAGGCCCACTTCGAGGGCCCCAACCTCATCCAGGTGCAGCGCGAGGACGACAACGAGATGTTCACCGCCGACAAGTTCCTCGTCGCCGTCGGCACCCGCCCCGCCAAGCCCAGGCACATCCCGTTCAACAACACCGACGTGCTCTGCTCCGACACGCTCCTGCAACTCAAGAAACTGCCCAGGACCATGATCGTCGTCGGCGGCGGGGTCATCGGCGTCGAGTACGCGTGCATCATGGCGACGCTCGGCGTGCGCGTCACGCTCATCGAAGGCCGCAACCAGGTCCTCGGCTTCATCGATGAAGAGATCCAGGGAGCCTTCCAGTACCTCATGCGGCAGGAGGGCATCACCCTGCGCCTCGGTGAAAAAGTCACCAAGATCAATTCGCTCTCCCCCGCCGACGGCGGCGGCGAGCGGTCGGTCAATGGGTCGCTGGTCGAAGCAGAACTCGAATCGGGCAAGCACATCAAGGCCGAGACGCTGCTCTACTCCGTCGGCCGGCAAGGCGTCTGCGGCAAGCTCATGCTCGAGAACGTCGGCATCACCTACGACGACCGCGAACGCCTCAAGGTCAACGAGCACTACCAGTGCATGAACATGGAAGACCCGGAGAACCCGCGCGTCATCGAGCACGTCTACGCCGCCGGCGACGTCATCGGCTTCCCCGCGCTCGCATCGACCTCGTTCGAGCAGGGCCGACGCGCGATCTGCCACGCCTTCGGTGTCGAGGTCGAGAACTGGAACCAGGACCTCTTCCCCTACGGCATCTACGCCGTGCCCGAGATCTCGATGGTCGGCAAGACCGAGAAACAGCTCACCGACGAGGGCATCCCCTACGAAGCGGGCATCGCCCACTACCGCGAGATCGCCCGCGGGCAGATCCTCGGCGACGACAGCGGCATGCTCAAACTCCTCATCCACCAGGACTCGCACGAGATCCTCGGCGTCCACGCGATCGGCACCGGTGCCACCGAACTGATCCACATCGGCCAAACCTGCATGGCGCTCGGCGGCAAGGCCGAGTTCTTCATCAACAACGTGTTCAACTTCCCCACCCTCGCCGAGGCCTACAAGATCGCGGCGTACAACGGGTTGAACAAGCTGGCGCACGTTTAACACCGTGTTTCGCGGGCGAAGTGAAGCGTCCCGTGTGGAGTATCGCAAATGCTCCGCGCGGGACGCTGCGCGTCGCCCGCGAAACACGCAATCACAACCTACGGCAAAGTCTCACCAAAGAACCTCACCCAGTTGCCGCTTAACACGCCCGCGACGTCGCGATCGCTGTAACCGCGTCGCGACAACACCTCGCCGAGCGTCGCGATATCTCGGTGCGTGTCCATCTCCGCGGGCACGTGCTCGCTGCCGAACCCGCCGTCGGCGTCGCTGCCGATCGCGACGTGCTTCGCGTCGCCCGAGAGTTGGCAGATATGCTCGATGTGGTCTGCGACGACGTCGAACCCGACCTGCTGCTTTCCGCCTTCGCGCTCGTAACCGGCGTGGAGGAAGACGTTGAAGAGCGGCAGGCCGATCACGCCGTCGCGCTCGATGATCTGCCTGAGCTGCGCGTCGGTGTGGTTGCGCGGCATGTCGGCGAGCGACCGGCAGGCGGTGTGGCTCGAGTAGACCCGCCCGCCAAACAGGCCCGCGGCCTCGGCAAACGTCTGGTCCGACGTGTGCGTCAGGTCCAGCGGCATGCCCAAGGCTTCCATCTTAGGCAAGAGCAATCGGCCGAAGTCGGTCAGCGGGCCGTCGCCGTCTTGCGCGTACTTCCGGCCGTGCTCGGTCGCGGGCGTGCCGTGGGCGTAATGCGACAATCCAAAGTGCGCGAGCATCAGCGTCCGCACGCCCGCGGCGTGCCAGTGTTCGAGTTGGTCGGGGTGCACGATCGGGTCGGCGCCCTCCATCGTGAGGATCAGGCCGACGGGCGTCGCCCCGGACGTGTGGTCGGGTTCGGCGTCCCACTGGGCGACGTGTTGCTGGAGCTGCGCCGCGGACGCGATGATCCGCAACAACCCGCGCGTCTCAAGCAGCCGGTAGTACGCGAGCTGGCCCATCGCGACCGCGTACGCCATCGAAGGGTCCGGCCAGTCGAAGTCGTGGATGTTGTCCCGGCAGGGATCGACCCACGGCTTGGCCCGCGCGATGACCGTGCTGAGTACGACGCCGCAGCCGCCCCGCTTCAGCTCGTCGACGCTGACCGTTGCGATCCCGCGCCCGTCCGCGACCCCCGCCGCTTCGCGCTCGCGCAGCACCGAGACCGACAGGGTTTGATCGCGTTCGTGGTCCAGCGCGTTGAGCGCCAGGTCGAGATGGCCGTCGAAAAGTTTCATGGCGGGTACCAGAAGCGAATAGATCGTACCGCATCGGAGACAACACGTCGGTGCCGTGGTCAAGCTTGCGCCGGCCAAGACGAACCGTCTCATGCGAT
>JBKAGS010000030.1:0-100650 GCA_046290505.1 Phycisphaeraceae bacterium
CGAATCGTGTGGGACGCTGGGCTCGGCAGGAGCCTCGCCCTCCCGTTTTCACGCGATCCGCCCTATGATGAAAAGCGTTGTTCCCTCGGGCCTCGCACCCTCTCTGACCGATTCACTGGGTAGCCATGTCACAGATGCCGACCGAAACGCAGATGGGGGGCCGGTACGAGCCGCCGATCAACACGCAGTTCAACGTGTTCCTCGACAACCGCGTCGGACGGCTGATGCATCTTCTGAAGGTGTTCGAAGACCAGGCGCTGACGCTCGCGGGCTTCTCCGTGCTCGACTCGACCGGGCACGCGGTGGTGCGTGTCGTGACCTCGCGGTCCGACCTCGCCCGCCGATTGCTCGAGCGCCACGACTACCCTTTTTCCGAGCAGACGATCCTGTGCATCGAGATCGACCCGGCCCACTCGGTCGCCGACGTCTGCCAGCAGCTGGTCACCGCCGAGGTCAGCATCAGCTACGCCTACCCGCTGCTGGTCCGGCCGAGGCAGCACCCGGTCGTGGCGATGCACTGCGACGACTGCGAGTTCGCCGCGATGGTGCTGCGCAACAAGCTGTTCACGCTGCTGGGCGAGAACGAGCTGGGCGACAACGCGACGGGCAGCGCGCCGGACATCGATCTGAATTGACTGCCGCCGTTCCGTTTCAAGGGAAGCAGGACAAGCATGCCTGACTGTCAATAGGCCGAAGGCCTATTCGTCTTACTTACGATTCGGCTTCGCCGACCGACAGGCCAGAATACCTGTTCTCCTGGGCTGCGATTGCCATGAAGGCGGGCTGACGCGGCGAAGCAAAGCGGAGAGGGTGGGATTCGAACCCACGGTACAGAATTACTGCACACCGGTTTTCGAAACCGGCTCCTTCAGCCGCTCGGACACCTCTCCAAAACGGGCTGACCACGCGCAAGGCACGGCCGGCGGCGAGCGAATAAGCATACCACAGCCCGACGCGGTTGGCCAAACCCACACGCCGACCGTGCCCCCGCTTGCGCCCCGCGTTAAACTCAAGGCGACCGATCCGCACCCCGCGCTCAACCCATGACACAATCCCACCCCCAACCGATGACCCCCGACGATCTCACGCCCGGCACGCGCGTCCGCATCACCAAGCAGGTCGCCCGCACCGGCCAAGCGCCCTGCACCACCGTCGAGGGCGTCGTCGTCGCCTACGACCAGCGAAAGACCGGCTCGTGGTTCGCCCACGCCAAGGACGATCGGCTGTGGCTGGACCGCCTGGAGATCCGCAAGGACGACGGCGAGGTCTACGTCTGCAACGTCGAGGCCCACACCCGCATCGAAGTCATCGAACCGACCGCCGAGGCGGGGGCTTAAGCGTGCCAGAGATCAAGCTCGACGATCACGGCATGCCCGAGGGCTGGCCGCTTCAAGAAGGCTGGGAGCTGAGCCCTTCGCAAGTCAAGGCGATGCTCGACGCGGGCGAAGACGTGACGCTGCTGGATTGCCGGCTGCCGAAGGAAAAGGACCTCGCCGAGCTCGACGGCGCGGTGTTCATCCCGATGCAGGAGCTGGCGGACCGGGCGGAAGAGCTGGACGATTACCTGGATCGCAGGCTGGTGGTGTTCTGCCACGCCGGGGCGCGGTCGCTGAAGGTGGCGCAATACCTGCGTGAGCGCGGGTTCGAGGACGTGTGGTCGATGGCCGGGGGGATCGATTTGTGGTCGCTTTCGGTGGACACGTCGGTGCCGCGGTACTGAGCCGGTCGCCTCGTGCAATCCGCTTGGTGCCTGGCTGACTTGATAAGCTGGAGCCATGTCGATCGCTTTGGCCCCCAAGAATGTATCCGTCTACGCCGAGTTGCTCGGCCTGGTTTGGAAGTACGGCAACCGCCGGGCGCTTAAAACGATCGGCCTGACGAAGCTGCCGGGCTTTCGTGGCGGGGACGACGACGCGGTGCCCGGCCCCGAGACGCTGGCCGATGACCTGGAGAAGCTCGGCCCGACGTTCATCAAGATCGGGCAGCTGCTTTCGGCGCAGCTGAACATCCTGCCGGCCGAGTACATGCAGGCCCTCAGCCGGCTGCAGGACCACGTCGAGCCGGCGCCGTTCGATGAGATGGCACCGGTCATCGAAGCGGGCATCGGCGAGCCGATCCGGTCGGTATTCCGCGAGATCGACACGGTGCCGCTCGGCTCGGCGTCGCTGGGGCAGGTGTACCGGGCCGAGCTGATGGACGGCACGGCGGTGGCGATCAAGGTCCAACGCCCGGGCGTGCAGCAGCGGGTCGCGGATGATTTCGACGCGCTCGGCCACCTCGCCGACGCGCTCGACAAGCTGACCCAACACCGCTACGGGCTGTCGGACATCTGCGAGCACACGCACAAGCAGGTCCGGTCCGAGCTCGACTACACCCGTGAGGCGGCCAACCTCGCGCGGATGCGTCAGCTCATGGCCGGCGTCGAGCGCCTGGTCGTGCCCAAGCCGTACAGCGATCTGTGCTCCAAACAGGTCCTGGTCATGGGCTACCTGCCCGGCGAGCGGCTGACCGACCTGAGCCCTCGGCAGGTCGCGCAGATCGACGGCGAGGCGCTCGCGACGCGGCTGTTCAAGAAGTACCTCGACCACATCCTGGTCGAGGGCTTCTTCCACGCCGACCCGCACCCCGGCAACGTGCTGGTGAGCGAGGCCGGTGAGCTGTTGCTGCTGGACCTGGGCATGGTCGGGCGCGTCCCGCCGCAGATGCGTGCCAAGTTGACGCAGCTGGTGCTCGCGGTGATCGACGGGCGGGGCGAGGACGTCGCGGAGTGCGCGATCCACATCGGCGAGCCGAGAGACGGCTACGACCGCGACGCGTTCGCCCGCGAGATCGCCGACCTGGTCCTGGCGCACTACAACAACTCGATCGACGAGATGAACATCGGCGACGTGGTCATCCGCATCGCACGCGTCTGCGGCCACCACCACGTCAAGGTCCCCCCGCTGCTGTCGACCGTCGGCAAGACGCTCTTGAACCTCGACCAACTCGGGCAGGTACTCTGCCCCGGCTTCAGCCCCGCCACCGCCATCCGCGAACACACCACGCCGATCCTCTGGAAAGACTTCTGGCAGGCGATCAGCCCGACGGCGTTCTTCGGCGAAGTGTTCGAGGTCAAGCGCCTGGTACAGAACCTGCCGTTCCGCCTGAACACGATCGTCGACACGCTCGCCAGAGAGGACCGGGGGATCAAGATCGACGCGATCGACGAGGTCGAGCTGATCCGCGGGTTCGAGAAGATCGCCAACCGGATCACGTACGGCCTGATCATTGCGGCGCTGTTTATCGCCGGGGCCATGATCATGAACATCGAGGACGCGGGCTGGGAGGCCTGGGGCGTCCCGGTGCTGTCGCTGCTGATGTTCGCCGGCGGGACGATCGGGATCGGGATCGTGCTGGGGGGGATGGCGATGTTCAGCGGGCCCAAGAGCCTGAATCTCAAGAAGAAGTAACGCCGTCCGATCGATCGCCCGGGCAGAAATCGTCGGCCGAGGCTTGGATGCCGCCCGCGGTGGTGTAAGCTGTACCACAGGGAATTCACCAGCCCGAGGGGGTTTGCTTGGCAGTTCATCAGCACCGTCGTCTATCGTTGATCCTGACCGGCCTGGGCGTATCGGCGCTCGGCGTGCCCGCGTCCGCCCAGCTCACCGGCTACGAGCCGATCGCCGACTGGCAAGCGATCGCCTGGTCTAAGAACACGCTCGGCTCGTCGCTGTTCAGCAGCTACGACCGGGCCGGCGGCAACGCGGACTACAACTACTACGTCTCGCCGACCGGCTACGTCGATGTGGTCACCGACACGGTCAGCGTGCAGGTCAACGGCCCGGGCGTGACCCGCCGGTTCTGGATGCCCCACCGCACCGCCGACGCGATATACGACCTGCGCGTCACGGTCGACGGCGTGGTCGTTTACGACACGAACACGGACGACTATCTGGCAGGCGACGTCGGTTACGTCGATACCGCGCTGACGCCGACGTTCATCGGCGGGCAGACCAGCTACGAGCCGATCGCGTTCCAGGACTCGCTGCTCATCGAGACGAACAACAAGTTCGACGGCGGGGCGCTGAACACCGGCAACCGGCACTACTACCAGTGGAACGTGCACACCCTGCCGCAGGGCGCGCGTGTCACGCCGACGACCGGCACGCTGAACGCGACGCAGCTCGCGGCGCGCAACCAGGCGGTGCAGGTCCTCGGTTCTCTCGGCGACAACCCCGCGGGATCGAGCCCGACCTCGGTCTTCGCGCTTACGCCCGGCGCGACGATCAACGCGGGCAGCGCGCTGACGCTCGCGAGCCCGGCGGGCGACGGCGTGATGCGGTCGCTGAACCTGTTCATGCCCAGCGCGACCGACGCCGAGCTCGACACGCTGCGGCTGCGCGTGCGTTACGACGGCAGCGCGACGAACGCCATCGACGTACCGGTGTCGCACTTCTTCGGCGTCGGCGCGGGCCGGGCGGACTACCAGTCCATGCCGCTGGGCGTCACCGACTTGGGCGCGTTCTACTCCTACTGGCCGATGCCCTACCGCGACGGCGCGGTCGTCGAGTTGTACAACCCCTCCGGACAGGCGATTGCGATCGACGCGGCGAGCGTCGAGGTCGACAGCGCCGCCTCGCCCCCCGCGCAGGCCGGCTATCTCCACGCCGTTTACCACGAAGAAACGACCGCCGCCGGGCAACGCCACCACCAGATCCTCGACACCCAGGGCAAGGGCCACTACGTCGGCAACCTGCTGTGGCTCGAACTGGCCGACGACCGACGCAACATCCTCGAAGGCGACGACATCATCACCGTCGACGGCACGACCACGCTCTACGGCACCGGGCTCGAAGACGCGTACTCCGGCGGGTACTACTACAACCACGTCGTCCCGCGCTCCACCGACGGCGACATCCCCTTCCCCGAGAGCGGCGCCGGCGCGTTCTCCGGCCTGCTGCGCATCGACTTCGACACCCTCGGCGACCCCAACACCCGAACCGATCAATACCGCTGGCTCATCACCGACCCGGTCGCCTTCGAGACCGGCATCGACGTCAAGATCGAGAACTTCGCCAACCAAGCCAACGTCCAGTTCGGGTCCACCGCGTTCTACTACCTCGTCCCCGCGATCGAAGGCGACCTCGACGGCGACGGCGGCGTCGGCATCCACGACCTGGACATCGTCCTCGCCCACTGGGGCACCGCCCAACGCCTGGGCGACTGGTCCGCGGGCGACGCGACCAACGACGGGTGGGTCGGCGAAGACGACCTGCAGATCGTGCTGGCGAACTGGGACGCGAGCGAGCCGATCCCCGCGATCAACGTGCCCGAGCCGGGCTCCGTGGCGCTTGTTTCGGCGCTCACGCTGCTCGGGCGGCGCAGGCGAAACTAGAGCAGCGTGCAACAACATGCTCCAGTGGGTGCCACTGACAAGGCTGCTTTGAGCCTTGTCAGTGCATCACAGCAACGCACTGACAAGTTCCGCGGGCTCCGCTTGTCAGTAGCAGGCGTGGAGGCGTCGATAAGCCTCAATCGCTGTCGCGCCGCTCGGCCCGGTCGGTCCACCAGTACACGAACGCGCCGAACGCGGGCAGCGCCGCGACGACCAGCGTGATCGAGATCGCGGCCAGGCGGTTGTGCGCCGCCAGCGAAACCGACCCGCCCAGAAGCAGGATCAACCCCGCGACGACCGCCAGGGCGATCGGCTTGCCGTGCCGCGAGAGCAGGTCGTCGTGCCGGTGGGTTTGCCGGTACAGCGAGCCGGTGTCGAACGGCTTGCCGCACTCCGGGCACGCCGCCCGCTCCGGCAGGCCGGTCAGGTCGTATCCGCAGTGGTGGCAGCGTTCGATGGCCATGGCATCAGCCTAGCCGATCGATCGGGCGGGCGCTCGGCACCCGTTGTTTGAAATCATCTACAATGACCGTTTCCGACTCCGATGGAGCACCGCCATGGCCGCGCCCAAACCCGTTGTCCTGATCGTCCGTGACGGCTGGGGCGAGAACCCTCACCCCGAGCACGACGCGTTCAACGCGATCAAACTCGCCAAGACCCCCGTCACCGACCAACTCATGCAGCGCTACCCCCGCACGCTGCTGCACACCTCCGGCGAAGACGTCGGCCTGCCCGAAGGCACGATGGGCAACTCCGAGGTCGGCCACCAGAACATCGGCGCCGGCCGGGTCGTGGACCAGGAGTCGGTCCGCATCACCAAGGCCGTGCGCGAGGGCAGACTCAACGACAACCACGCCCTGTGCGACGCGATCGAGAACGCCAACCGCCACGGCCACAGCGTCCACCTGCTCGGCATCGCGTCCGACGCGGGCGTGCACGGCCTGCTGTCGCACCTGTACGGCCTGGTCAAGCTCTGCAAGCAGCGCGGCGTGCCGAAGGACAAGGTGCTGCTGCACCTTTTCACCGACGGGCGCGACACCGGGCCGTTCACCGGCAAGGGCTACATCGAACAGATCGAGGCGCAGCTCGAAGAGATCGGCTGCGGGCGGATCGCGTCCATCTGCGGCCGCTACTACGCGATGGACCGCGACAACCGGTGGGAACGGGTGAAGCAGGCGTACGACCTGCTCACCGGCAGGGGCAACGCGACGGCGTTCGATTCCGCCGCCGACGCGGTCCAGGACTATTACGACAACCCCACCAACGACTCCCAGCAGGGCGACGAGTTCATCACGCCCCGGCGGATCGGCAACGACACGGCGATCGCCGACGGCGACACCGTCCTGTTCTACAACTACCGCGGCGACCGCCCGCGCGAGATGACCCGCGCGTTCATGCAACCCGACTTCCAAGGCAACGTCCCGCCCTCGCCCGACTCCGGCGAGAAGGGGTTCGACCGCGGCGAGAAGCTCAACCTGCGTTACGTCACGATGACCGCCTACGACGAGACGTTCGCCGACTTCCCCGGCCTAAGCGTCGCGTTCCCCAAGCCGCCGAAGATGCGGGACATCGGCGGGCAGTGGCTTGAACAACACGGCAAGACACAGTTCCGCTGCGCCGAGACCGAGAAGTTCCCGCACGTCACGTTCTTCGCCAACGACTACCGCGAACACCCGTTCGAGGGCGAAACGCGCGAGATGGCCCAGTCGCCGAAGGTCGCGACCTACGACCTGCAGCCGGAGATGTCGGCGTTGGGCGTGCGCGACCTCGTGCTCAAGCGTGTGAACGAAGACGGCGTGGATTGCCCGGACTTTATCCTCGTCAACTTCGCCAACGGCGACATGGTCGGGCACACCGGCAAGCTCGACGCGGCGGTCAAGGCGGTGGAAACGGTGGACGCGTGCGTCGGCGCGATCGTGGACGCGGTGCTCGCGCGCGGGGGCAAGCTCATCATCACCGCCGACCACGGCAACGCCGAGCAGATGTTCGACCCGGCGACGGGCGCCCCGCACACCGCGCACACGACGTACGACGTACCCTGCCTCGTGGTCGATCCGGACCTGAGCGCCGACACGCCGTTGCGCGACGACGCCCGGCTGGCCGACCTGTTCCCCACCGCGCTGGACTTGATGGGGCTGGACAAGCCCGAGGCGATGACCGGCGTGTCGCTGTTGTCGATGGCACCGACCGCCGGCTGAACCCGTGAACGAACGACCCTGAGACCCAAGCGACGGCCGGCATGTGAGGGGGCCGACGCGAAGACCGCTGGGAGACCCGACCCGGTTGACGCCGGGCGACCCGATGCTGCTGGAAGTCATCGCCTGGACCCTGATCTTGTTGATGGGAACGTGCGTCGTGCTGTGGTCGGTCGCGATGGTCCGGCTGCTGCATTCGCAGGGCCGGTTGCCGCACGTCCGCGATGCGCTCGGGCACGCGCGCGAGGCGGGCTGGCCGCGCGTGTCGGCGATCGTGCCGGCCCACAACGAAGAGGACCTGCTCGACGCGTGCGTCCACTCGATCCGAAACCAGGACTACCCGGACCTGCAGATCATCGTCGCGCTGGACCGCTGCGAGGACGCGAGCCCGCAGATCGCCCGGCGTCACGCCGACGCCGACGAACGCGTCACCGTCACGCCCAACGACAGCCACCGCCCGGGCTGGCGCGGCAAGTGCCTGCCGATGCAGGTCGGCAGCGAGCACGCCGACGGCGAGTGGCTCTTGTTCATGGATGCGGACACGCAGATCGAGCCGAGCATGGTCCGCGCCGCCGTCGCGACCGCCGACGCGCACGGCTTCGAGATGCTCAGCGTCCTGCCGGACTTGCGCTGCCGCAGGGCCTTCGAGCACGTCGCGCAGCCCGTCGCGTCGCTGCAATTGATGCAGATGTTCCCGCCGCACAAAGTCAACCGGCCCAACGGCAACTCGCGCCCTTTTTCGCTGGGGGCGTTCACGCTGTTGCGACGTGATCGATACGACCAATTGGGCGGCATGGCCGCGGTCAAGGACCAGTTCATGGAGGACATCAACCTCGCCCGGGCCGTCAACGCCTCGGGCGGACGCGTCGGCATCGCCCAGGGCTCGGGCCTGTTCCGATGCGTCATGTACGAGACCTTCGACGAGTTCAAGAACGGCTGGAAACGCATCTTCATCGGCGCCGCCAACCAGTCGGTCAAAAAACTCCGCACCCACGGCCGACGGCTGATGACGCTCGGCGTCGCGCTGCCGATCATCCAACTCGCTTCGGTCGTCTGCGCGATCGCCGTCGCGACGCAAGGCAGCTACATCCTCGGCGGGGTGCTCGGCGGGCTGGTCACGCTCGCCGTCGCGCTGCAGTACCTCGTCCTCGCACGCTTCTACCACGCCGCCGGCGCCTCGCCCCTCGCCCCGCTGCTGTTCCCGGTCGGTTCGGCGACGATCGGCCTGATCCTGCTGCGCGGCGCCGACGACCTGCGCCACCGCCGACACTTCACATGGGGCGGGCACGACTACCTCCCCGAAGCACGCTAGATCAGCTTCCAAGATCACTTGCCAAGGGTGGCACTGACAAGCGGAGTCCACGGGGCTTGTCAGTGCGAGCGCTGATTGACTGATCAACACGTTAAACATACTCGGCGTACCGCAGGGCGATCAGCGCGAGATACTCGGCCTGGTCCATCGCCCAGTAGTGCTCGGAAAACACCTCGACCTCGTGCAACCCGTCAAAGCCCGCGGCCTCGACGAGCGAACGGATCCGGCGGACGTCGATGCAACCGTCGCCCATCAGCCCGCGGTCGGTCAAAAGGTGGCGCGTGTCGATCCGCCAGTCGCAGACGTGCAAGCCCAAGAGCGTGCCCTGTTCGCCGGCCAATTCGATCTCGCGCTCCAGGTCCGGGTCCCACCACACGTGGTACACGTCCAGCGCGATGCCCACCCAGGGGCTGCCGAGTTGTTCGCACACCGCCCGCGCCTCGGCCAGACGGTTGATGCAGCTCTTGTCGCCGGCGTACATCGGGTGCAACGGCTCGATGCTCAGCTTGACGCCGACCTGTTGCGCGTGATCGAGGCAATCGGCGATGCCGTCGGCGACCTGCTTGCGCGCTTCGGCCAGCGGCATCCCCGGCACGGCGCCGACGACCAGCACGAGCTGGCCCGCGCCCAACGCCGACGCCTCGTCGAGCATCGTCCTGGTGTGGTCGATCGCGTCCTGGCGTTTTTTGCCTTCGAATGCGGGGAAAAACCCGCCACGCACGTACGCCGGGACCGCCAGCCCCGAGCTCTTCACGATCTTCACCGCCTCATCGAGACCGACCCCGCCCTCTTCCGGCGCGACCGTGTTCCGCCAGACGCTGATGCCGCCAACGCCCGCCTCCGCGTAGCGCACACAACACTCGGCGAGCGACCAGGGCTTGTGGGTCATCGTGTGGATCGCGCACTTCGACAGATCACTCATCCTCGATACTCCAAGAACTCGGAAAGAAGCCGGCCCTGAGCGGGGCGAAGGCCCGGATCGCCGCCCGATTCAACCACGCCATCACGCCAAACCCACGCGCCGTCTTTTTCATGATCGCAGATGTATCGAAACACACTGCTTTGATGCTTCTGATCCTGAATCCGTATCGGCTTACCGCCGTCCGCCCAGACCCGGCCGGGCAGGACCTCGCGTATCGCGTGCGATCCCGCTTGCTTCAATCGCCCGGTCTCGCGCTTGACGTGCTGCCAATCGTTCAACATCGCGGCGACCAAGTGCGTGTGTGCCCTGCCGACCGCGATCACCAAGCACGGCGCATTCATCGCAATCGCTTTATTCAATATCGCTTGCCCAACCACCGCTCGATATGAGTCGGGCACCTCGATCGTATCGCACTTCTGCTGCCGGTGGTAGGCATGAAGCCCTTGATGCTCGCCCTCCGGCGGTCTCTGTTTGCAGTCCCCGCTGCTGTGAATGCGATGCCCTTTGGCCCGAAAGCCACGCGGGTCCCCGGGCAACCACTGGCCACGGCACGTCAGGATCAGGTGCCACCAGCAATAGTTCTCGAAGGACATGTGAACGAGTTTAACAACGACTTCATCCGGACCTTCGCTGTCGCTCAGGGCCGGCTTCTATTGAGCGGTTGCATAGCACCAGTGCAGCCGGCCCTGGGCGCAATGAAAGCCCAGATCAAACCAGATCATAGCGCTTCAACATCCACCCACTTGCGGTCTTTCCATGACCGCATGCCCAGCTCGGCCAACTGCACGCCGCGTGCCCCGGCGATCAGGTCCCACTCGAACGGTTCGTCCAGCGCGACGTGCCTTAAAAACAGCTCCCACTGGATCTTGAACGCGTTGTCGTATTCGATGTTGTCCGGCACCTTCTCCCAGCCCGCGTAGAAATCGATCGGCTGGGGGATGTCCGGGTTCCACACCGGCTTGGGCGTGTTCGCCGCGGCCTGGGTGTACACGTCACGCAAGCCCGCGACGGCCGATCCCTTCGTCCCGTCGACGTGGACGGTCAACAAGTCGTCGCGCCGCACGCGCGTGCACCACGACGAATTGAATTGGCAGACCGTGCCGTCTTCCAGGAGGAACATCGCGTAGGCCGAGTCGTCGGCGGTCGCCTGGTAGGCCACGCCGTCTTCCGCCCGGCGTTCGGGGATGTCGGTGCTTCCGTAGGCGACCAGCGACTTGATCGGGCCGAACAGGTTGCGGATGACGTAGTCCCAGTGGCAGAACATGTCGATCATGATGCCCCCGCCGTCTTCTTCGCGGTAGTTCCAGCTCGGTCGCTGCGCGGGCTGGTCTCGGTCCATGCCGGTGAAGACCCAGTAGCCGAAGTCGCCCTTGACGCTGAGGATGTCGCCGAAGAACCCGAGCTCTTTGAGCATGGCGAGTTTGCGGAAGCTGGCGAGCCAGAGCTTGTCCTGCACGACGCCGTTCTTCTTGCCCGCCTTCTGCACCATCTCGGCGAGGCGGACGGCTTCTTTGGTTCTCGTCGCGGTGGGCTTTTCGCAGTACACGGCCTTGACCATCTCGCTGCGGCAGGCCATCTCCAGGAAGCGCGCGCGTTGGAGCGTGCCCGAGGCGTCGAAGAAGACTTCGTATTGCCCGTGCTTGCCCGCGAGCGCGCCCTCGACGTCGGTCGTGTAGGCGTACGGCTTGCCGGTCGCTGCAATGCCGTGCGTGTTCGCGAGCGCGGCGAGCTTGTTGTCGTTCCGGCCGGTGAGGATCGGCTCGGGCATGAGCGTGAGGTCGGGGCCGGCGTTGATCCCGCCCTGCTTGATGATGGCGGTGATGGAACGGATGAGGTGCTGGTTGGTGCCCATCCGCCCGGTCACGCCGTTCATGATGATGCCGATGCGTCGGGTTTGCATGTCTGTGCCTTGCGTTCGCTTGTTCGCCCAGCGGTGGAGGATAGCGATCTACAGCGCGGTTGTCTGCCGATTACAATCGCGATGGACAAACTTGCCTGGATCGCTTCACGGATTGGAGTTTCGATGAAAGTTCTCAAGGATATCGAGGTCGGCCAGCTCGCCCGCGCCGCCGGCCGGGTCTGCGAACTGGCGGGCAAGAAGGCCGGCGCGATCGATCGGTCGTGGGACACCAGCAAGGGCACGCCCGTCTTCACCGTCGAGGGGCACTACACCAGCCAGGGCTGGACCGAGTGGACCCAGGGCTTCCAGTACGGCGGCATGATCCTTGCAGGCGACGCGACGGGCGACGCCGGGCTCGTCGAGCTCGGCCGACGACGCACCGCCGACCGCATGCTCCCGCACGTCACGCACATCGGCGTGCACGACCACGGGTTCAACAACCTCTCGACCTACGGCAACCTGCTCCGACTGATGAACGAGAAGCGTTTGCCCGAAGACGAATGGGAACGCAAGGCCTACGAGAACGCCATCGCCGCATCGGGCGCGGTGCAGGCATCGCGCTGGTCCGGCGTGCCGGTCCACACGCTCAACAAGCACGCGGCCAACAGCGAATCGCTCGGCTACATCTACTCGTTCAACGGCCCGCACTCGCTGTTCATCGACACGATGCGCACCACGCGGGTCCTCGGCGTCGCGTGGCAGCTCGGACACGTGCTCATGCACGAGAACGACCGCGCCGCCAACCTCCTCAAACGCAGCGTGCTGCACGGCCTGACCACCAGCCAGTACCTCGTCTTCCACGGCGACTCGGAACACGCCTACGACGTCAAGGGCCGCACCGCGCACGAAGGCGTCTTCAACCGCAACGACGGCAACTTCCGCTGCCGATCCACGCAGCAGGGCTACAGCCCGTTCAGCACGTGGACGCGCGGGCTCGCGTGGGCGATGCTCGGGTACGCGGAAGAGCTCGAGTTCTTCAAGACGATCCCCAACGGCGCGTTCAAAGCCGCGACCGGCCTGGCACGCCAGGACGTCGTCCGCGTCTACGAACGCTGCGCGAAAGAGACCTGCGACCACTACATCAAGGACGCCAGCACGCTCGATGGCGTCACGTACTGGGACGACGGCGCCCCCGGCATGGGGCAACTTCAGGACTGGCATAGCAAGCCCGCTGACCCGTACAACGACCACGAACCGGTGGACGCGAGCGCCTCGGCGATCGCGGCGCAGGGCCTGATCCGTCTGGGCAACGCGCTGGGCGAGACGAAGGGCAAGAAGTACCTGCAGGCCGGGCTGACCGTCGCGAAGACGCTGTTCGAAGAGCCTTACTTGTCGACCAAGCCGCGGCACCAGGGCCTGCTGTTGCACTCGGTGTACCACCGGCCTAACGGCTGGGACCACGTCCCGCGGGGGCGGAAGGTGCCGTGCGATGAGTCGAGCATGTGGGGCGACTACCACCTGCTCGAGCTGGCCGTGCTGATCCACCGCATGGCCGGCGGTGCGCCCTATCTCAAGTTTTTCCTTGATTCGTAGTGAATCAATGGGACAGCCCCGCGCGTGAATGCGGGGCCAGTGTGTGCAGCTGCTGGCTGTCGACGGCCCCGCATTCACACGCGGGGCTAGGTCTAGCGACGGGACAGAGAAAATGAAGCCTTCTGATAAAAGAGTCGCGCTGGTCACCGGCGGCAGCCGGGGCATCGGCCTGGGCATCGCCAGGCGTCTCGCCGAGGCGGGCATGGACGTCGCGATCAACGGCCGGCGCGGGGCAGGCGACGTGCAGGACGCCGTCGCCGAACTCGTAACCCGGGGCGCGGGTGTGCTGTATTGCCAAGCCGACATCGGCGAGCTCGATGACCAACAACCGATGCTCGATCAAATCCGCGAGCGCTTCGGCCGGCTGGACGTCCTGGTGAACAACGCGGGCGTCGCGCCGAACGTTCGCGCGGACCTGCTTGATGCAACGCCGGAGAGCTTTGATCGGCTGATGAAGATCAACCTGCGCGGGCCTTACTTCCTGTCGCAGCGGGCGGCGAAGTGGATGATCGAGCAGAAGCGGGCCGACGCGTCGGTGCGGGCTTCGATCATCAACGTCTCGTCGATCAGCGCGACGGTCGTGTCGGTCAACCGCGGCGACTACTGCATCAGCAAGGCGGGCGTGGCGATGGCGACGCGGCTGTGGGCGGCGAGGCTGGGCGAGTATGGCATCGGCGTGTACGAGGTCCGCCCGGGCGTGATCAAGACGGACATGACCGCGTCGCCACAGGTCACCGCGAAGTACGACAAGCTGTTCGAGGAAGGCCTGGCCGTCGAGCCGCGCTGGGGCACGGCGGACGACGTGGGCAAGGCCGTCGCCGCGCTCGTGTGCGGTGGTTTGAGTTACGCGACGGGCAACGTCGTCATGGTCGATGGCGGGCTGACGATCCAGAGGATTTAGCGATGACAGCACAACCGCAACAATCCGTCTTCGACACGCTCGCAAAGCACCGGCTGATCCCGGTGATCGCGCTGCACGACGCCGAACAGGCCGGGCCGTTGGCCGACGCCTTGGTCGCGGGCGGGCTGCCCGTCGCGGAGGTCACGTTCCGCACCGACGCCGCCGCGGCGTCGATCCGCGAGATGGCCAGGCGGAGCGGCATGCTCGTCGGCGCGGGCACGGTGTTGTCGGCCGACCAGGTCGACGAGGCGTGCGACGCGGGGGCGACGTTCGTCGTCTCGCCGGGGCTGAACCCGATCGTGGTCGAACGCTGCTTGGCGATCGGCATGCCGGTGTGCCCGGGCGTGGCGACGCCGACGGAGATCGAGCGCTCGATGGGGTTTGGGCTCAGCGTCGTGAAGTTTTTCCCGGCCGAGGCGTTGGGCGGGGTCAAGACGCTATCGGCAATCGCCGCGCCGTACCGCGCGATGCGCTTCGTGCCCACCGGCGGCGTCGGGCCGGAGAACCTCAAGGACTACCTCCTGCTCGGCCCGGTCCTCGCCTGCGGCGGGAGCTGGATGGTCAGCCCGTCGCTGTACGAAGACGGCGACTTCAGCAAGGTGCAGCGCATCACCCACCACGCGGTGCAGCAAGTCGCGGAACTTGAAAAAGGCAGAACCCATGGCGAAGCTCGACCCTAAACCCGCGGACGATTGCCGGTTCGACCTTGTTGCGCTGGGCGAGGTGATGCTGCGCCTGGACCCAGGCGAGGGCCGGATACGCACCGCGCGACACTTCCGCGCGTGGGAAGGCGGCGGGGAGTACAACGTCGCGCGTGGGCTTCGGCGGTGCTTCGGGATGCGCACCGCGTTGGTCAGCGCCTTCGCCGACAACGAGGTCGGCCGGCTGCTCGAAGACCTGATCCTGCAAGGCGGCGTCGATCTATCGTTCGTGCGGTGGGCACCGTACGACGGCATCGGGCGCACGGTGCGCAACGGGTTGAACTTCACCGAGCGCGGCTTCGGCGTCCGCGGGGCAGTGGGCTGCTCGGACCGCGGCCACTCTGCCGCCTCGCAGCTCAAGCCCGGCGACATCGACTGGGACGCGATCTTCAGCCAGGGCGTCCGCTGGCTGCACACCGGCGGGATCTTCGCCGCGCTCTCCGACACCACGCCCGACGTCGTCGAAGAAGCGCTCACCAAGGCCAACGAGCACCGCGTGATCACCTCCTACGACCTCAACTACCGACCGTCGCTGTGGCAATCGATCGGCGGCAAGGCACGCGCCCAGGAAGTCAACCGGCGTCTCGCCAAGCGCGTGGACGTCATGATCGGCAACGAGGAAGACTTCACCGCCTGCCTCGGCCTGACAGTCGAAGGCGTCGACGAGCACCACGCCCAGTTGCCCATCGCGGGCTATCAGCGCATGATCGAGCGCGCGGTCGCCGAGTACCCGAACTTCCGCGCGACCGCGACGACGCTGCGCACCGTCAAGTCCGCGACGGTCAACGACTGGGGCGCGCTGTGCTGGCACGACGGGACGCTTTACCAGGCCACCGAACGGAACAACCTCGAGGTCCTCGACCGCGTCGGCGGGGGCGACAGCTTCGCGTCCGGCTTCATCTACGGCCTGCTCACCACCGGCGACGCGCAACGGGCCGTCGAGTACGGCGCGGCCCACGGCGCGCTGGCGATGACCACACCCGGCGACACGTCGATGGCCTCGCTCGGCGAGGTCGAAAAGCTCGTGCAAGGCGGCAGCGCCCGCGTCGCGCGGTAAGAAACTCAAGAAGCCTCAACCGCCCGCGGGTGGTCCTTCTTCACGGCGTCCAACCCCGCCGCGGCCGCGTTCGAGCGCACCTGGCCCGCGTCCTTGCAGCCGGGGATCACGCAACTCACCGCCGGGTGCCGCAGCACCCACCCCAGCGCCCACTGCGCCATATCGACGCCCTCGGGCACCTCGTCGCGTTGGACCTTTGCCGCCTCTTCGAGCAGACGCTCGCGCTCGTCCCGCTTGTGGAAACGCCCGCGCACTTCGTTCTCGTCGAACCGATGGCCCGGCTTGTACTTGCCGGTCAGGTACCCGCTGGCCAACGGCACGCGCGCCAGCACGCCGAGGTCCTGCTCGATGCACGTCGGCAGCACTTCATCCTCCGGCCCACGCGTCAGGCGGTTGTAGATCAACTGGATCGCCTCAATGCCCCGCTCCTTGGACGCCTCGACCTGTTGGAGGTAGTCCTTCTTGCGGACGCTGTTGCCCAGGTGCCGGACCTTGCCCTGGTCCTTGCACTTGTGCAAGAGCGCGAGCACGGCGTCATCGAAGAACGCGTCGTCGCCCCACGAGTGGTATTGATAGAGATCGATACGGTCGGTTTGCAGCGCGGCGAGCGAGTCTTCGAGTTGCTTCTGCACGTCCTCGGCCGAGCGCGGCTCGCTGCGATCGAAGGGCGCGTTGAACCGGTGGCCGAACTTGGTCGCGACGACCCAGCGGTCGCGGTCGCGCCGGATCGCCCGGCCGATGAAGGCTTCGGACGCGTGGTCGCCGTAGCACTCGGCGGTGTCGATGAGGTTGATGCCGCATTCGCGCGCGGCGTCGAAGATCGCGTCGGCCTCGGGCTGGGTGTAGTCCCGGCCCCACTCCCCGCCGAACTGCCAGGTCCCGACGCCGACGACCGAGACGCTCAGGCCCGTGCTGCCAAGGGTGCGGTATTTCATGAAGGCTCCTGATCGAGTCGCGGGTGAAAGAACACCATAGACACCGGGCCGGCGTCCGTCTGGCTCAAGCACGGACGCTAGAGGATGCAAGGGCGAGCCTTCGCGCTCCAGAATCGGCCTGAACAGGCCTGATCCCCCTGTCAGAACAGACCCGGTGCATCACCCCGACATGAAAAGATAGCGCAGAAAAAATGGCCAAATCACGCAATGTGTAACGAAACTGTACCGCGGTCTTGATCTTCCACGCTAAGATAATTGGCCTGACCGCGTCAGCAGAAACAGGCTCGATCGGGCATGAATCAAGGCTTTCTTGTCGTTCGATGTCGTCGCTTAAGCCGCGAAACAAGGGCGAGCTGGCCCCGCATGACGGTTTCCGCCTGTTCGGGAGCCCGCCCGCACTCGGCAAGCCGCCGTCATCCATCACGAATCGTTGGCCTGACCCATGGTAAGGCTGCCAAACAGACCGTCACACCCCTTTACACCCCAGGAGGAACGCCTTGAAACACACCCGCAACACCCTTCTCCCCGCGATCGGGCTCCTCAGCACGGCCATGGTCGCCGGCCACGCCCAGGCCCAGACGACGCTCTTCCGCGACACGTTCAGCCGACCCGCAGACACCGACCTGAACGCCAGCAACGCAGGCAAGTCGGGCAGCCTCGGCACACTCGACTGGGTCGAGATCAATATCGATGGCGAAGCAGAGACCGACGGCAGCAACCGCTTGAAACTCGAATCCAACGCCTCGGCCGGCGACAAGGGCGTGGTCGTCTACCCCGACGCCAACTTCAACGGCCTGACTTCTTTTGAAATCGAGATGCGCATCCTTAACGGCAGCTCGGGCGGCAACGGCCGATTCCTGGGCATGAGCGTCGGCCAATCCAAAGCCGAACTCGACGCGATCGCGGGTGCCGACCCGGCCAGGAGCGTCGGCGATTTCTACATCGGCTACGACAACATCGGTACCGATCGCGGCCTGAACATCCGCCACAACGGTGCCAACCAAACGACCATCAACGCCACCACGATCGCTGGCTTTGGTTACCCCGATACCCTCACCGTCAAGTTCACCTTCGACGATATGAACGCGGGCACGACGCTCAATTATGAGGTCCTGTTCGAAGGCATCACGGGCGACCCGGCCGTGTCGGTCTACACCGGCTCAACCACGTGGAGCGGTACGGACGAAAACTACATCGCCCTGAGCAGCAACTACCTCAACGGCGCATTCCTGAACTACTTCCAAGTCGTCGGCGAAGAAGCCCCCACCTCCGTCCCCGGCGACACCGACGGCGACGGCGACATCGACGACTCGGACCTCGGCACCGCCTTCTCAAACTACACCGGCCCTCTCGCGCCCGGCACCGGCACCAAGACCGCGGCCGACGGCGACACCGACGGCGACGGCGACGTCGATGACAGCGACCTGGGCACCGCGTTCTCCGGCTACACCGGCCCGCTCAACGCGCCGGTCCCCGAACCGACCAGCCTCGCGCTCGTCGGACTCGGTGGCCTGGCCCTGATCCGTCGGCGACGCGCCTAGGCTCCAACCGGACCGACAATCCGTACCACCGACCCGCCCCGCAGCATCGCCCGCCGATGAGGGGCGGGTTTTTTCAACAAACCAAGCCAACGAAACGCCGACGCCGGCTGCTACTCGCCCTTGATCACCTTCACGCGCAGGGCGCGGAACAGGACCGGGTCGTTGTGCCCGCAGAAGCCGAAGTGCCCCTCGGTCTGTTTGGCCGAGGCGTGGTCGGGCTTGGCCTGCTTGAGGTGGACGTCGAGGATGCGGTAGCCGTTGAGATCGACGCTGACGTGGTCGCCGACGACACTGACCTCTTGATAGTTCCACTCGCCGACCGGCCGGAGGTAGCCGCGCAGCGCGGGCGCGACGGTGTAGGCGCTGCCGTGGTACTGGTAGTCCTTCAGCTTGGCGTACTTGGGGTGCGTGTCGTCGAGGACCTGCAGTTCGAGGGCCTTGTGCGCGGGGTCGACCTTCGCGTTCGGTGTGCGGATCGCCAGGCCGTTGTTCCCGCCCGGGGGGAGCTTGAACTCCAGCCGCACCGCGAAGTCGCTGTACGTCTTCTCGGTGATCAGGTTCCCGCCCGCGCCTTTCTTGCAGCGGATCGCGCCATCGACCACCTCGTACTGGTCGGTTGCGCCCGTCCAGCCTTCCAGGTTCTCGCCGTTGAAAATCGATCGGTATTCGTCCTCGTGGCCGGCGATCTTCGCTAACAGGTCGTTCGCTTCTTCGCTGGGGATCTCGCGGACAAAGAGGTTGCGGAAGCGTGTCTCGCTGCCGTGGGTCTGCAGGTGGATCGGCCCGGTCATCGGCACGGGTTTCTTGCGATCGTAGTAGTTTTCGAGCGGCACGTTGTCGACGACCGTCTTGCCGTTGAGCACAACCGTCACGTAAGGCCCGACCATGCGGACGTACATCCGGTTCCACTGGCCGATGGGGTTGTCGGCGAGCTGGCTGGGGTCCCTGCCCGCGCGTTGATTGTTCCACAGCCCGCCCGAGCCCTTGTCCGACCCGTGCTTGTGGGCCTTCTCGTTGGTCGGGTCCCAGAGCTGGACCTGCGGGCAGCCGCGGAGGTAGATGCCCGAGTCGCCGTTCTTACTCAGCTTCCAATCGACGTAGAACTCGAAGTCGCCGTAGTCCCGCTCGGTCGCGAGGTGCGGGCCGTGGCCGTCGCTGACGATCTCGATCCCGTCCACCGACCAGTGCTTGGCGATCTGCTTGTCCCACTCGGCTTGTTTTTGATCGGTGATCTTGTCGCGCGCGATCGTCGTGCCGCCTTCCCAGCCGGTCAGGTCTTCGCCGTTGAACAGCGGCACGAACCCGTCGGGCGGCCGGTTGTTGTCCTGCGCCCGAGCCGGCCCGAGCAGCAGCAGGCAGGCGAGCATCGTCAGGGCGGCGCGGAGGTGGGTCGTTTTCATGGCGTGGCCTGTCAAGGTTGAAAGAGAAACCGATATCGTACCGGCCTGTTACTCGCAAGAGAAGCCGATCGCCCGGCGGGCATTACGCCGGATCGGTGTTTGCCCGATCCGCTTGCTCGACCTGCTGAAGCCGTTCGGCCGCTTCGTCGAGCAGCGCATCGAGCACCGCGAGGTCGTAGAACCGCTCGGTCAAGTGGCGCGGGGCGCCGGGCGTGGTGACGATCGGGACGGTGCGTGGCGGGTCGAGGTGTCTGAGCAGCCCGATGTTGCGGTTGACCGTCGCGCGGTGTTGTTCGATCGCGTCGCCGGTGAGTTGCGCTTGCAGGGCGTCTTCGCCGACGAGTTCGACCGCCTTGGCCCGCGCGTCCTCGGCCGAGCGCGGGAAGCCGGTGGGCGACGCCGGCGACCACAGCCACCGATCGAAACGCTCCCACTTGCCACGGTCGATCGCGGCGACGGCGAGCGCGAGCGTCGCGCGCTCATGGCTGTCGTCGAACGCGGCGTTGTCCGATTGGGCGTAGGGGTTGTGCTTGGGCTGGAGCGTGATCGGCAACGGGACGACCACGAAGCGCCTCGGGTCTTGTTTGATGCCTTCCTCAAGCAGCTTGTGCAACGCCCGGCAGTGCAGGCAGCCGTAGTCGAAGACGAGCCCGACCACCTGCTCGGCCTGCGGGTCGCCGAGGTGCGGGGTGTCCTGGAGGACGAACTGCAGGTCCCCGCCGAACATGCTGACGTGGCGATCGCCGTCGGGCGTGGTGGTGTCGCCGTCGCGATCGACGAAGAAGTTTTCGGTGGTTTGGACGTCGAGCGACGGCGCGAACTGTTGGACGGCGATGAGCCCGGCGACGGCGGTGACGCCCAGCGCGATGAACGGGCCGGGCCTGACCGCGGGCTTTGCGACCACGTCGGCACGGATGAGCAAGGCCAGCGCGACGCCCAGGCCGTGCTCAGCCATGCAGTAGGCGCAGATGTCGCCGACGACGGCGAACTGGATGTACGTGAACCAGCCGGCGGCGACGAGCAGCGCGGGCGCGGCAGCGATAAGCAGCGCGTCGCCGAGCTTGCTCGATCGGCCCTGGGCCTGTGCGCGCCAGCGAAGCCCCACCCCGACGAGCACCCCGAGGTAAACCAGCGCGCCCAGCACGCTCACCGGCACGGGCCCGGCCCTGGACCACGGGCTGGCGAGCACCGCGCCGCAGCCCGCCTCGCCCCCGCACCCCGCGACCGCCCCACCGGTCAGCGACTGCACCGACAAGTAACCGGCGATCGCCAACGCGGCGGCCGCGCCCAGCGCGACCAGGCCCAGCAGCGCCAGCGACCGCGGCGCGTCCGCTTGTAGTTCGTGACTGTCCGCTTCGCTCATCGCTGTCCCCACCGCGTCTGAGACTCGCGTTGCACGGCTTGCCACCACGCGGACAGCTGCGCCTTCATCCCCTGCACACGCGCCGGCTCGCGCTCGGCGAGATCGATCACCTCGTTCGGGTTCGCCGAGACGTGGTACAACTCGACACCCGTGCCGTCGGGATGCATCAGCAGTTTCCACCCGCCGTCACGCATGGCGAGCGACGGGCTGCGGTCGCGAGCGTCGCCGGGCTGGATGAAGCGGTCGCTGAACCCGTAGGCCCAGAAGATTGGCGCACCACGCTCGGGGATCGGATGACCGAGCATGGCGGCGCTTCGGTCCAATCCGTCGAGGTCGTACGCTTCGGTTTGCCGTACACCCGCCATCGCCACGAGGGTCGGGAACAAGTCCATCGCGACAACCACGCTCTGGGTATCGACCGCCCCGCCCGGCACCTTGCCCGGCCAGCGGATGATGAATGGCTCGCGGATGCCGCCTTCGTACAGCGACCACTTACGCCCGCGCAGCCCGCCGGTCGAGCCGGGCGGCTCGATCCCCTGCCTGTAATAAGACGCCCACGCCGTCGGGCCGTTATCGCTTGTTAAAACGACGATCGTGTCGTCGGTCAGGCCCAACGCGTCGAGCTTGTCGAACACCCGGCCGAACTGCTTGTCCATCTCCTCGATGACCGCGGCGTAGGCCCGGCGGTAGGGGTTGTCGGCCTTGTCCGCGTGGCGATCGAGCATCGCCCGCGTCGGCCTGAACGGGTCGTGCACGTCGTTGGGGAAAACGCGCAGGTAGAACGGCTTGTCCTTGTTCTGCTCGATGAACTGAAGCGCGTGATCGACGTAGATGCCGGTGAGTTCGTGCTTCTCAACGAAGCGGTGGTCGCCTGCACTGAGCTTTGCGCTCTGTTTCGACAGGCCGTCGTTGTTGATAAGCACGCGCGGGCCCAGGCCCTCGAAGCAGACCAGCGAGCGGTCGAAGCCGTAGGCGCCGGGGTGGGGCGCGTCGCCGACGTCCCGGCCGCCGCCCATGTGCCACTTGCCGAAGTGGGCGGTCGTGTATCCCTGGCTTTTAAGCGTTTTCGCGAGCGTCGGGGCCTCGGGGTCCAGGTAGTCGGGCATGCCGCGCTCGGCGTTTTGTTTCCTCGAAGCGAAGTGGCCGGTGATCCCGTACCGCGTCGGGTAGCGCCCGGTCGTGAGCGCGACGCGCGAAGGCGAGCAGATCGGCGAGTTGACATAGAACCGCGTCAGACGCAGGCCCTGGCTCGCGAGTTTGTCGATGTTCGGCGTGGGCGCGTCGATCCCGCCGAAGCAGCCGAGGTCGGCGTAGCCCATGTCATCGATCAAGAAAACAATGATGTTGGGTGGGCGAGTGGTTTCGGCGCTCGTTCGGTATGAACAAAAAAAGAGATAACTAATGCAGACGAATAGATAGATGATGCATCGCATCACAGGTGTCCTTCTTTCTGGTACTGGCTCAGCCGGTAGTACAACGTGCGGAGGCTGATGCCCAGGGCGTCGGCGGTGGTGCGGCGGTTGCCGTCGTGCTGGGCGAGCGTGTCGAGGATGTGTCGGCGTTCGAGCGCGTCCAGCGACTCGCCGGGCCGGGGCACGACGCCGGCGTGCTCGGGCGCGTCGGCCAGGCCGTGCGCCTCGTCGTCGTCCAGGTGGTCGAATCGGATCTCGTCTTTGGTCGGCTCGGGGAGCTGGACGATGTCCAGCCCCGCCGCGTCGTCGATGCGTTGCCAGGCGCGCGAGAGCGCCTGTTCGAGCTCGCCCAGGTGCGTCGGCTTGGTGAGGAAGTCCACAACGTCGAGGCGGATCGCCTGCTTGGCGGTGTCCAGGTCGCCGAAGCCGGTGAGCACGATGACCTGCACGGCCGGCCAGCCTAGGCGGAGTTTTTCAAAGAGCGTCAGCCCGTCGATACCCGGCAAGTTCAGATCGACGATGACGACGCCGCGCGGGTTGTCTCGCATCTGCCGCAGCGCGTCTTCGCCGGTGGGCGAGCCGGCGGCTTCGTACCCCATCTGCACGATCCCACGGACCAGCACGTCACGCAGGCGCTGCTCGTCATCGACGACTAACACGGTGGGTCGGGTCTGGGTTCGCATCGCTTAAACAAGTCCTTGGTAGGACAGGCATTCCTGCCTGTCGATCGGCGGTGTCCGATCAAATGTTGTATGGCATCCTTGTATCGCGTTACGTTGACATCGTAGCGGGCCTAAACCACTGCGTGACAGGCAGGAATGCCTGTCCTACCTGCTGGTCGGCAGTTCGATCGTGAACCGGCTGCCTCGGCCCTGCCCGTCGGACGCCGCGGTCAGCTGCCCGCCGAGGTCTTCCACGATCGCGTGGCTGATGGACAAGCCCAGCCCCAAGCCGGGCGTCGTCGGCGACTTTTTCTCGGTGTAAAACGGCTCGAAGATGCGCGCCAAGGCCTCGTCGGATATCCCCTTGCCGTTGTCGTGCACCATGATGCAGGCGTGTTCGGGCGAACGCTCGACTATGAGATGCACCCGACCATCGCCGGGCCGAACCGCTTCCAAGGCGTTGATGACCAGGTTCAACAGCACCTGCTTGACCTGCGACGCGTCGGTCAGCGCCCACGCGTCCGGGGTGGTCTTCAGGTCAACGCGCCGGCCGTCGTGCTGGGGAAGCGCGCGGACCAAGTCCCTGACGCCGGCCGCCACTTCGTTGAGGTCGACCGGCTCGCGCGTGCCGCTGCCGGGCCGTGCGAGCGACAGCAGCTTCTGCGTAATCGCTTTGCAGCGGAACGCCTCGTCGCGGATGGTGCCGAGCGCTCGCCGCGGTGCGTCGTCGGCATCGGATCGTGCGGGCAGGGCCTGCAGCGCGAGCTCGGCCTCGCCGGCGATGATGGCGAGCGGGTTGTTGATCTCGTGGGCGACGCCCGCCGCCAGGAAGCCGACCGAGGCGAGGCGTTCGCTTTGCGCGAGCTGGGCCGAGCGCAGTCGGACCTTGTCTTCGAGCTGCTGGTAGAGCGCGGCGAGGTCGTCGGCCATCTGGTTGAAGTCGTCGGCGAGTTGGACGAACTCGCGGTCGCCGGCCGAGCGCAGGCGGTCGGCGAAATCGCCCGAGGCCAGTCGTTCGACCCCGCGTTGCAGCCGTCGGAGCGGGCGCATCACCGCGGCGTACTGCCAGACGCCGACGACGATCGCGAGCAGCGCCGCGATCGCCGCGGTGACACCGACCCCCAGCACGACGCGTCGGCGGTGCTCGGTCGCGTTGGCCTCGATCGCCCGGATGCGGGCCGACGTGTCGTCGATCTCGGCGGCGAGGCGGTTGATCGCGGTGTTGATCGGCCCGAGCACGCGCAGGGTCGCGTCGACGGTGTCGTCCTGTTCGTCGAGCGCGGCGAGCGCGCGGCTCAGGTCGCTGACGAGCGCGGCGCGCAGCTTGTCAGAGAGCGCGCTCGGCTCGGGTGCGGCTTTCAGATAGAGCACCGGCCGGAGCAGCGCCCGCTCGATCAGCAGGGGCTGGTCCGAGCGGTTGCGCGCGGTGTTGCGGGCCTGCTCGATGTCGCTCAGTAGTGCGTAGGCCTTGGCCAGCCGGTCGTACTCGCGAAGCGCCGCGTCGAGGTCGCGATTCAAACCGCCCAGGCCCCACAGCGCGACGCCGGCGACGACCACGACGGCCAGCACCAGCACCGCGGTTTTCAGCGTCAACCTCGTGCCCAGCGACATGGCGACAGTGTAGTGCGCCCGGCGGCGTGCAATCCCTGCACCGCCCGACAGAGAAAGCAGACCATACTCAGATTGCCGTGTGAGCCCGTCGCCGGCCTCGATCACGCCAACTGAGGGACCCGTTTTGTTCAAGACTTCGCGCCTTGCCGCTCTGCTCGCCCCTGCCCTGCTCTGCCCCGCCGCGCCGACGCTCGCGCAGGAAGCCGATACCGACAGCGAGGCGGGCACCGCCGACACCGACGTCAACCTCGACACGCTCGAGGGCTACTTCGGCAACCCGCTGATCGTCACGCCCAGCGGCTTCCAGCAGCAGGCCTTCGACGCGCCCTACGTCACCGATGTGATCGGCCAGGACGAGATGCGCGAGTACGGCATCCGCTCCGTGCCCGAGGCGCTCAAGTACACGCCCGGCGTGCTCGTCCAACGCACCGGCCACGGCCAGGGATCGCCCTTCATCCGCGGGTTTACCGGCTACCGCAACGTGTTCCTGATCGACGGCGTGCGGCTGAACAATTCCATCTTCCGCTCGGGCCCGAACCAGTATTGGAACACCATCGACCCGTTCTCCATCGAACGGCTCGAAGTGATCAAGGGCCCGACTTCGGTCCTCTACGGCTCGGACGCCGTCGGCGGCACGGTCAACGCCATCACCACCAGCCCCTACGGCTACAGCGACACGAACAACCTCGCCGGCGGAGCAACGGTGCGCTACGCGAGCAACGAGCGCTCGATCGGCGGGCGCGGCGAGCTGAGCCCGACCTTCAACCTCGACGGCCAACCGTTTGGCGTCTTGATCGGCGGGTCGGCCAGTGACTTCGGCGACCTGCAGGGCGGCCGGGACATCGGCCGGCAAAACGGCACGGGCTACGGCCAGTACGCCGCGGACGTCAAGACCGAGTACTTCCTCGGCGACAACGGCCGGCTCGTCTTCGCCCACCAACGCTTCCGTCAGAACAACGCGCCGCGCACCCACAGCACCGTGCAGGGCATCTCCTTCGAGGGCACCACGGTCGGCACCGACCTGCAGCGCGACCTCGATCAGGAACGCGAGCTGACGTACCTGCAACTGCACAGCGAGGACATCGAGGCCGGGCCGATCGATGCCTTTAAGATCGGTATCTCCTGGCAGAACACCCACCAGGCCCAGGATCGGATCCGCGGCAACGGCGACGTGGAGTTCGACACCGTGCGCGTTCAGACCTTCGGCATCTTCGCGCAGGCCCAAAGCGAAGTCAGCGACCGGCTGACGCTGACCTACGGCCTCGACTATTACCACGACCAAGTCGACACCTTCGGCAACGACACCGGGTCCACGCCCACGACCTTGGTCCAGGGCCAGTTCGGCGACGATTCGACCTACGACCTGCTGGGCGTTTACGTGCAGGGCGATCTCGAACTCACGGACCGCTTGAACCTCGTGCTCGGTGGGCGGTGGAACTACGCCGCGGTAGATTCGGACCGGGTGAACAACCCCGCGATCCCCGGCAGCGACCCGACCAACCCCGCCGACATCATCTCGGTCTCCGATTCGTGGAACGCGTTCGTCGGCAGCGCCCGGCTGAACTACGCCATCGAGCCCGAACAACTGGTGGTCTTCGGCGGGGTCTCGCAGGGCTTCCGCGCGCCCAACCTCACCGACCTGACCGGCAACATCGCCAGCAACGCGACCGACATCGAGGTCGCCAGCCCCGGGCTCGAGCCGGAGTATTACACCGCCTTCGAAGTCGGCTTCAAGGGCCAGGGCGAGACCTACGCCTGGCAGGCGTCCTACTACTACACGTTCATCGAAGACCAGATCGTCCGCTTCGGCACCGGCAACCCCAACGAGTTCACCCGCGGCAACGTCGGCGACGGCTACGTCAACGGCATCGAGCTCGACGGCACCTACAAGCCGACACGCGAGACGACGCTGTTCGCCAACGCGTTCTGGCAGCTCGGCGAGGTCGATACGATCCCCGTCGCGGGCGGCCCGGTCGTCGCCCAGTACATCGAGCGCAACCCGCCGATCACTGTCAACGTCGGCGCGAAGTACGACGTGCCCGACAGCCCGCTTTGGCTCTACGGCATCGTGACCGCCGCGTCCGACGCGGACTTCGTCACCACCCGCGACGCGGGCGACACCCAACGCGTCCCGCCCGGCGGCACGCCCGGCTACGTCACGCTCAACCTCGGCGGCGGATGGAAGTTCTCCGAAAACCTCGAGCTGACCGTCACGCTCGAAAACATCACCAACGAGGACTACCGTGTCCACGGCTCGGGCGTCAACGGCGCGGGCTTCGGCGCCGTCGTCAGCCTCGATTGGCGGTTCTGACTTGTGCAGGGCGATCCCGCCGAGCCGCAAGCGACAGTCAACACGCGGCTCGGGAGCCTCGCCCTCCCACAAGACCATGCGTTAGCTCCGCCTTGGAACGCGATCGGGAAGATCGGTGGTAAGACCAGGCGCGTGCGACGCGTTCTATGATGAAGGGACTTGAATACGACAGGAAGACCCTGAACGACCTGACGACCATCCCGCCCCATCGCCGACGCCCGCTGCGTTTTTCTTGGCGGTTGACGGCATTCTGCTATGCGCTGTCGTTCGCGACGCACGCGTCGATGGTGGTTGGCTTGGTGTTCACGCCGGGTCGGGCTGCTGCGCCGCGCTCGGCGCAGGCCGGCGACATGCCCGCGGGCGAGCGTCGGCCGGTGGCGATCGCGATGATGCAGGTCCGCATGTCGGACTTCGCCCAGCCGGGCCAGTCCAAACCCAGCGCCCGCGTCGCCCCGCCCAGCGACACCGCGCCGAGCGACACGAGCGGAGCAAGCGTCGACAAGCCGCGGGTCGAGCCGGTTGCGAAAGACGCGCAGGACGCGCCCGACCTCACGGCCGATCAACAAGCGGCTTCGTCGCACGAGCGGACGCCTGCGCCCAAGCCCGACGCGCGGGCCCAGTCGCCGACCGATTCAGACAAAACCGAACCGCCCGCCGAGTCGCCGGACGAGCGCCTCGCGCAGCGCGACGAGCCCGAACGAGCGCCCAAGCCGGACCCGGAGACGCCGGTGCCTACGCCCGCCGCGCCTTCGCCGACGCCTGAAGCGCGGGCGGCAAGCGATCGTGATGCACAAGCCGCCGAGGCGTTGCGTGACAAGCTCGTGAAGCTCGACCCGATGCCGACCTCGAACGCGTCGCCAACCGTCCCGCCGATGCCCCGGCCGATCGAACGAGACAACCCGCTGAGCAGGCCCGCCCCGCCGCGTGATGTAGGAGCCGAGACACAAACCGCGACGAAGATCGCCACGGAAACGGCGGATCCGGCGGCCGAGCCGATCCAAACCGCGAGCCCGAATAATCCACCGGGCGAGCCCGAACAATCGCCGCAATCCGCCGAGCCCGACCCGCCGACGACCGCCGCGGCGGAATCGGCCAAGCCGACGCAGACACCGAAAAACGCAAGCGCGACCGAACACGATATGCCGGACCCCAAAGCAAAGGCGTATGACGAGGACAGCGTCGATCAGCGCGTCGAATTCAAGAAAAAAGTTGTTCCGAAGAAATCATACAAGTCAGAAAAGTTCGGCGACACCGGCACGATCCGTATCCTCGTCGAGATCGACGTCGATGGCACGCTCGTTCGGCACACCGTGCTCGAGGGTGAAGACCAACCGCGATTGCTCGCCGCGGCCCTCAAGGCATTGCGCGGCTCGACGTTCCTCCCCGCGGAGCGCGAAGGCGAACCGGTCCGCAGCACGCGCATGATCGAGTACCGGTTCTGACGGTCGTGCATCCGGTGGGATGGGCGTCTCGCCCGTCGTGTCATCGCCCCGACAGCCGGGACGGCCTTCCCACCTCAAACCGATCCCCGCTAAAATCCGGCGATGAAACGCGACGTCTACATCACCGGTGTCGGCCCGGTCTGCGGCCTGGGCCTGGGCATCGACGAAGTCTGGCCCAAACTCCTCGCGGGACAGAGCGCGATCGCGCCCGTGCGGGCGTTCGACGCCTCGGCCTTCGCCTCGACCCTTGCCGCGGAGTTGCCCGACGGCTTCAAGGTCCGCGACTTCGTGCCCAAGACCTACCGCAAGGCGACGAAGGTCATGGCCCGCGACATCGAGCTCGCCGTCGCCGCCGCGGACCTCGCCGCCAAGGACGCCGGCCTCGCCACCGCCGCCAACCCGGACGCCCAACCTTGTTACGACCCCGCCCGCGTCGGCTGCCACATCGGCGCGGGCCTGATCGCCGCGGACGAAGAAGAGCTCACCGCCGCGCTGGTCAAGTCCAAGCGCGACGACGGCTCGTTCGACATCCACCACTGGGGGCAGGAGGGCATGAAAAACCTCACGCCCCTGTGGCTTCTCAAGTACCTGCCGAACATGCTCGCCTGCCACGTCACGATCGTGCACGACCTGCAGGGCCCGAGCAACACGATCACCTGCGCCGAGGCGTCGGGGGGCTTAAGCTTCGGCGAGTCGCTGCGCGTCATCCAACGCGGCCAGGCCGACGCGTGTTTCTGCGGCGGGGCCGAGTCGAACCTCAACCCCATGAGCTTCATGCGGCAGGTGTTCTACGGCCGGCTGAGCAAACGCAACGACGACCCGCCCAACGCCGTGCGACCGTTCGATCAACACGCCGACGGCACCGTCGTCGGCGAAGGCGGCGGCATCCTCATCCTCGAGGCCGGCGAGACCTACGCCAACCGCGGCCACCACGCACCCTACGCCAAGGTCCTCGGCTTCGGCGCCAGCCAGTCGCTCAACCCCGCCAAGCGGTCGCGCCAGCCCAGCGACGACGGCCGGGGCCCGATGCTCGCGATCAAGGCCGCGCTCCGCGACGCGCAGCTCGAGCCCGACGCCATCGACGCCGTCCTACCCTTCGGCTGCGGCCACCCCGAATGGGACGCCGCCGAGGCGAACGCGATCAAGTCCGTGCTCGGCGAACGCGTCACCCAGGTCCCCGTCGTCTCGACCAAGGCCGCGCTGGGCAGCTGCTCGGCCGGCGCCGGCGCCCTCGACCTCGTCCTCGCCGCCAAGGCCCTGCGCGAGCAGAAGCTGCCGACGATCGTCAACCGCGACCAGTCGATCGACGGCATGACGGCGACCGAGCCGGCGAAGCTCGAAACACTACTGGTCTTCACCACCGGCTTCGGCGGGCAGAACACCGCGGCGATACTAGGCAGGCTTGAGTCCTGAGGCTCGAGATTTGAGGCAGTCCATTGAGCAGAGACCACAGAAAGCTCTCAGCATTCAAACTCGCCGATCAGTTGGTCATCGAGGTCTATCAACTCACGAGGTCATTCCCCGGAGACGAAAAGTTCGGCATGACTTCTCAAATCCGGCGTGCTGCCGTCTCTGTCGCGGCAAATCTGGTCGAGGGTTGCGCCCGTGAAACCGAAAAAGAGTATCGCCATTTCTGCAACATCAGCTTTGGTTCGCTACGCGAAACAGGCTATTTTCTGGACTTGGCTGTCCGACTAAAGTTTGTGACCAACGATGAAGCGCAAGCCTGCCTTTGTCTATACGACGAAGCATCACGGGTACTGGCTGGCTTGATTCGGTCACTAAAATGAAAGAAAGATCATGACACAAGACTCAAGCCACAAGCCTCAAGCCTCGAAGATCGTCATCACCGGCATGGGATGGATCACGCCCCTGGGACACGACCTCGAAACCGTCTGGGCCGCCCTGCTCGCGGGCAAGTCCGGCGTCGACCGCACCACGCGCTTCGACGCCTCCACCTTCCCCACCACCTTCTGCGCCGAAGTCAAGGACTACGACCACAACGACTACGTCAGCAAGAAAGAACTTCACGAAGGCGTCGGCCTGAACACCAGCTTCGCGCTGGGCGCCGCGACGCAGGCGTGGAAGATGGCCGGGCTCGACGGCTTCTCGAAACTCGATTCGTCACGACTGGGCATCTACCTCGGCTCGGGCGAAGGCTCGCTTGACTTCGAGAATTACGTCGCCGCGAACCTCGCCGGCTGGGACGACGACAAGCGCGCGATCGACGGCAGGGCCTGGGCGGAAAAAGCCGCGACCTGCCTCAAGCCGATGGTCGAGATCGAGCAGGAACCCAACATGCCGCTGACCCACCTCGCGCTGGAGTTCGCCGCCGAAGGGCCCAGCTACAACTGCCTGACCGCGTGCGCCGCCTCGACGCAAGCGATCGGCGAAGCCTCACAGATCCTTCGCTGCGGCGACGCCGACGTCATGATCACCGGCGGGGCGCACACGATGATCCACCCGCTCGGCGTCACGGGCTTCAACCGGTTGACCGCCCTCTCGAACCGCAACGACACCCCCCAAACCGCCTCGCGCCCCTTCTCCGCCGACCGAGAAGGCTTTGTCATGGGCGAAGGCGCAGGCATCTTGATCCTCGAAACCCTCGAACACGCAGAGGCACGCGGCGCGACTCCCCTCGCCGAGATCGCCGGCTACGGCTCGACCGCCGACGCCTACCGCATCACCGACATCCACCCCGAGGGCCGGGGCGGCGCCCAGGCGATGCGTCAAGCCCTCGATATGGCAGGCATCACCCCCGACGCGATCGATTACATCTCTGCCCACGGCACGGGTACCAAGGAAAACGACTCGATCGAGACCAAAGCCATCAAATCCGTCTTTTGCCCGGATGGAGATATCAAACAAGCCCCACCGGTCAGCTCGGTCAAGTCTATGCTCGGCCACCTCATCGCCGCGGCAGGCGTCACCGAAGCGATCGTCTGTGCCCTCGCGATCCGCGACGGGAAAATCCCCCCCACCATCAACTACCAGACCCCCGACCCCGCGCTCGACCTCGACTACGTCCCCAACCTGGCGCGTGACGCAAAGGTCGATACCTGCCTATCCAATAGCTTCGGATTCGGCGGGCAGAACGATACGCTCATCATCAAACGCATCTGATCCGAGCAGTAATATGGTCAACCCACCGAAGCCGGCCCTAAGCACCAGCGAACGCCCGGATCGAATGCCCATCCAACAAAACAACCACGCCGCGGAACGCCCGGGGCGTGGCTGTTCAGTACCGATCGATCAAACTATCAGTCGTACAGCGGACTGACCGAGGTCGGCGGGATCTCGACTAGCGTCAGCGTTGTTTCCATCCGGAAGTTCGACTCGGTCGTGTGGCGCTCGGCAAAGAAGAAGTCGAGCGTGTAGGTCTCGCCTTCAATCAGGCCGATCTCCGAGGCGACATCGTCGAGGTTGACCGAACCATGGGCTTGGCCGTGCACCCCGCCGAGGTCAACGACGAGTTTACCGTTGATGAAGACCCACACGTCATCGTCGCCGGTGAAGGAGAAGACCATCTCGTAGTCACGCTCGTCCTGCGGGATGTACGTAAACTCGGTATGGATCTCGTAGGTGAAGTAGAAGTTGCGGTGGTGGCCGTACTTATCGACCGCGGTATCGCCCCAGCCCTGCCCGTCGATCGGGAAGAAATAGTGCGGTTTTTCGACCGCGAAACTATAGAGTCCACCGGGCTCTTCCTGCCCGTTGTCGAGCGTGATCGAGTATGGGACCGTGATATTAACCCCGGGCACATCGCGGTACCACTGATTGAACGATGATTCGGAGCTGATCATCCCGCGGTGGCCGTTGTGCCCCTCTTTCAGGACGGGCTTGCCGTCCGAACTCAGGGTGTTCTCGATCAGCCCGGTGCGCACGCCGAAGTCCTTCTGGTCCTTCTGCATGTCCGGGTGCGAGACCAGGAAATCGCGTACCACGCCTGTCAGGACGATCTCGTCCGCGCCGGCGGTCAGAGGCATCCCGGCGAGCAACCCGCCGGCCAACGCTGCGATCAGGGTCTTGTTCTTCATCACACTTCTCCATCACCTCACGGGGCATGTCGGTTGCCGCCGGGCAACGCCCGTTATCGGCCTACTACCTTAAGATTCGGATTCACCGACAAGCCCGGCAAGTCAACACGGGCTAATAACCGTGTCTCGGCGAGACCCAAAAGGTACAAAGCGCACGACTTCACACCCCAGCGATATCAATGATAACGCCGCCCAGGTGGACGGCGTCATTCTCTATCGCTTTGAAAACCCCCGCGCATGATGCCTATCGGGATCACTCGTCTTCGAGCTTCCTCGGCATCGTCGAGGCAATCACGCGAATCGGCTCGGTGCCCTCGCCTTCGATTGCCAAAGTGCTGTCATGGTCCGCTTGCACCGTGAAATCGATGCTTCCACGCTCGAGAACCCACACCCCGTCGTCGTCGAGTCGGCGGATCATCTTGAACTCACACGCCGAAACCCCGCCGATCAACGGCTCGCGCGTCGCGACCGTGCCGCCGAAGGGCGTGACCGTGATGTAGAGCATCTCGTCGGCCGGCTCGTAGTCCAATCGGATCTGGTTGCCCTCGGGGTCGATCAATTCGATGTAGCTCGACGTCAGCGTGTTGCCCGACAGCGTCGCGTCGTCGTCGGGCAAAAGCGGGCCGTGCGCGGTGGAAGTACGCATGAGCGAGAGCAGCCGGTGCACGACCAGGCGTGTCGAAGTCTGGGTGCTCGCGGACTCGGCGGCGGAGGCGTAGGCTTGGAAACTGGCGTCGATCGCGACCATCGTCGCGGTCAGCAGCATCGCCGTGATCGCCAGCGAGATCAGCATTTCTACCAGCGATAAGCCTGCGCTGCGCCGGCGCCTGCGTGTTGTGTTGTCGCGGTGTGCGGGCATCGTCTGCATACTCGTTTGGCGTTGTATTCGACCCGTTCTGGCGTGCTCGGCGGGCGCGCGGGGGGCTTCAAATCTCCCCCGCCCGGCCGCCGACGCTTTCCCCTCCGCCACCTGGCGGAACCATGAAGACCCCAACCACCCATCTCCCATCCATCTGCTTACTGCGGCTTGCCGCCCTCGAAGTACGTGCCCCAGAGCGGGATCGTCTCGACCGGCCCGAGGATGCCGTCCGGCAACGGCAGGTCCTTGTTGTAACGCACTTTGATCACGCCCAGGCCGTTCTCGGGCAGTTCCGTTTCGAGGTCGCCCTCTGCCGCCGAGAAGTACCCCAGCGTCGTATTAAACTGTGGCGACGTGTCGCCGATGACCGGCCCGGTATTCGATTGCGGCTCGAACGTGGTGAGCAATTGCCCATCGATCTCGACCTGACCACGCATATCGATCAACCCCGCGACGATCGTGCCCGACAGCTTGATCACCTCGCTCGAATCGTAAGGCGAAACAAACGTGCCCATCTCGATCGAGTACTGAGGCGCCAGCAGGGAAGAACGCTTATAAAGATGCTTCTCCGCGTCTGACAATTCAGCGGAAGCATCGATCTCGAAGCCGGAGTTGCCTGTGAACGTCACCTTGTTACGGGCGTGGGTATATTCCTGCGGCACGTCGGTGACGACGCCGCCTTCGAACTTGCAATTGTGGAAGCGGATATTGTTCGCGACCGTCTTCGTGTCGTATACATCGTTGCCGTCGATCGTGACATACCGATCCGGGTGCTTTTGCGCGCCGGTGGCGTCCTGCATCCCGGCGTAGTTGAAGTCCGGGTCGTCGTTGTCGAGTTCTGTCTCGATAAACGTCACACCGATGAACCGACAATTGACGAAAAGCGCGTTGGTCCCCTTGGGGATCTTGACGTTTCGGAACGTCATGTTCTCGTAAACCGGCCGGTCGTAGTAGTCGTAGGGGTACGTCGCCTGGAACGGCACGGCCTCGGTCACAACGCTGCCCAGCGGCTGCGGCGAGTCGGGGTCGCCCGGGTCGTGGTTCGCGGCGTTCGCCGTGGCCTGAGCGAAGAAATCGTCGGTCGCCAGGGCCTTGAACGAGGACACATCGAACTGCTCGGGATCGAGTTCGTACTGCGAAGTTTCGTCGGACTCAAACGTCATCGGTACCTGGTTGTGGCCGGGGACGATCGGTCCCTGCACGTAGTCCTGGTACGACCCGGTTGTCGCGGCACCCGACTCCCAGCCGGACACGCCCGCGGCGATATGAACCTCGCCACGGATCTTGGCATAACGGTCGTACTGGTCGATGACGCCGTCGTTGTACCCCGCACGCGAAGGCGAACCGAACGTATCGATCAGTTGCATCAATTGCTGCGCATCAAGCGGGCTCATCTCGGCCTGCAATTCACTGAGCGTGATTTGGCCCGGACTCGAAGCAGTATCAAAATGGCTGAGAAAGAAATCGAACTCGGTGATGTAGCCGTCGTTGTCGGTGTCGTATGAGGCGGGGTTGGCGTAGTCGGAAACCTCGGTCGAGTTGTGGATCGACAAGCGGTTGTCACCGTCTTGGTCGTCTTCGATGATCGATCCTAGCAGTGCGTCGAGCTGCGCATCGAGCGCCGGGTCGAGACCGCGGAAATCGCTCGCGATCTGAATGGGGTGGCCATTCAGCAGGTCGGTCTCGAGGAAGCCCGAACCGATGCGGCCTTCGATCATCACGTTCTTGCCGATCATGACGCGGCTGCGGGAGAGCACGGCGTACTCGATACGCTTGACCATCTGGAAGTCCATTGACACCGAGCGATGCACCCGGCTGCCCGACTCGCCGTCGTACGCCTCGACGGTCACACGGACGAAGCGCGCGTCGAGCGGGTTGGCCGCGCTCACGCCCATCGCGTCGTAAGGCGGGCGGTTGTAATAATCGCTGTCGTAGTCTTCGCCGGCGATGGGGTGCGGCGTGAAGGTCGCGGTGAAGGACGGCGCACCGGGGCCGACGGACATCGGGCCGACGTGCAAAACGCCGTCGGCGTCGATGTATGGCTCTGATTGATTGTGGAACTCGCCCGAGAGATCAGTCGCAAGCGTCGCGGCGACCTCCGCCCAGATCGCGTCGGCCTTGCCCAGCAGCACATCGACCGGCATCCCGCTGGGGTCGCCGACCATATCCGACGCCTGAAGCGTCGTGATGTAGCTGCCCGACGCCGGGTCCCACACCGCCCCCGAACGCGTCTGCACCTGCGCCGATGCTTCTGCGAGGCGGTAGATCATCAGCCGCATACCGGTCTCGGACGCGGCGAGCGAACGATTCACCTTCAGGTGCGTGTCGGCGGTATGGAGATTGCCCTGCGCGACGATCGCCATCGCGGCGGCGAGTGATCCAAAGATGACCAAAAACATCATCGACAACACCGCCGCGGCACCGCGTTCTCGACGCAGCCGCCTGATGCCTAGCACACGATGAGGGATGCGCGATCGTTTGGGTCGCATGATTCTCTCCAACACCTCACACTCAAAGCCTGGCTTAACCTCTCCCATCCATAGGACTAAGGCGTGTCCGTCACGATCCAGGTCAATTCGGTCGCGGTCTCGTCATTACCTGTGGAGGGGTCGTTGTATAAAACAGTGACGGTCACACGGAACATCGCCGAGTCGCCGGTATCCAAAGGCAGTGGATAGGTGGTATCGATGTAATCTTCGGGTACGCGTTCGACTTTGATCCGCTGCTTCCACCGGTCCAGGTCGCTGAGCGGCAGGCCCAACGCGTTGATCGGCGGGCTGAAGGTTGTGCCGGCCCCGACGCCGGCGCTGACGTTGCCGGCGAAATCATCGAGGTCGTCGTAGGCGAGCGCGGAGGTCTCATCGGATTCCGGGCCGAGCGTCGCGGTGCCGGTGATCGGGTCGTGAAGGGGCAGAGAAAGCGTGCGCTCACGCAGCTCGTTGGCGAGTAGCATCGCGGTGCTGCTGCGCGTCGCCCAGTTGTTCTTCATGTGGTACGCCTGCTGGGCCGCGAGGATCGCCAACACGCCGGTACCGATGATGACCGTGGTCAGCGACGCCTCGATAAGCGTAAACCCGGCGGCGCGGCGGAGCCGGCGCTTGTACGGCAGGGCTCTGGGTTTAGGGCGTAGGTCCATCATCACTTAATCAAAGCTACGATTCGTTAGTACCGTTTTACAATGTTGTACTCATAATCTTCTAAGTTCTGGTCGTCATCATTGTTGCGATCCTTACACGTCATCCCACCCATGACGCCCCGCCACAGGACGCCTTACTTCACCAGCGTGGACAGCTTGAAGATCGGCAGGATGATCGCCATCGCGATGAAACCGACGATCGAGCCCATGATGACGATCATGATCGGTTCGATCATGCTCGTCACGGTCTTGATCGCTTCGCGCAGCTGCTTGGCGTAATAGGTCGATACTTCGTCAAGCACTTCGCCGAGCTTACCCGACTCTTCACCCGCGCCGACCATCTGAACGACGGCCTTAGGCAAGAGCGTCGTCTTCGCCAGGGGGTTGATGATCTTCTTACCCTGCTTGACCGAGCTGTAGACGCTGCGCCACATCCGTTTGTACATGCGGTTGCCGGAGATCTCCCCGGTGATCGCGAGGGTGTCGAGCATCGGGACGCCGGCGTTGACCAGCTCGCCCATGGTGTGCAGTGAGCGGCTGATGTAGAGGGCACGGAACATACGCTTGAAGATCGGTACCTTGAGCTTGAGCTGGTCGAACCACCACCCGCCCGGCTCGGTTTTTCCTAAGAAAACAAGGAATACCACGATCGCCAGGAGCCCGCCGAGTACCGCCCACCACCACACGACCATGAACGCGGAAAGGTTCATGAGGAAGATGGTTGGCCAAGGCATCGCGGCTTCTTTCCCGGCGAAAACGTCGGCGAACTTTGGCAGCACGAAGGTGAGCAGGAAGATCGTCACACCGATCGCCATCGACGCGATCACGCCCGGGTAGATCATCGCGCCGACGACCATCGCGCGCGTCTCGATCTGCTGGGCGAGGTAGACGGCGATGCGGTCGAGCATCTGGCTGAAAGAGCCGGACATTTCTGAAGCGCGGACCATGTTGATGTACAACGGGCCGAACAGCTTCGGGTGCTTGGCGAGCGCTTCGGAGAACGGCTTGCCGGACTCGACGTCCTGCTTGATGCCGTAAAGGATTTTCTGGAACTTGGGGTTCTCGCTCTGCTCGGCGATGCCGTCGAGGGCCTGCCGCAGCGAGATGCCGGCGCGGACCATCACGGCGAGCTGGGTCGTGAAATTGAGGACGTCTTTTTGCGACGGCCCGGACGTGTAGTTGAGGGCCTTGAGCGTTTCCTTGAGTGACTTCGCGGATCGACCGCCGCTCATCGGCGTCAGCGAGAGGACGGTGCTGCCCTGGTTACGCAGCAGCTGCGCGGCGCCGAGGGCGTTATCCGCCGCGATCGTGCCGACCGTTACCTGCCCGCTCGTGTTGCGTGTCTGGTATCGATACGTGGGCATGCTAGCGCCTCGGGGTTTCGGGAAACGTCTGCTCTCGCTTGCGAAGCCGGCAGCGCCTTACGCGGCGAGGGCCCGCTCCAGCTTCTCGGGGTAGGCCGCCTGGGCGATCGCGTCTTCCTTGCTGATCATCCCGTTGAAGTAGAGCTCCGCGATCGCGTTGTCCAGCGAGTTCATGCCGAGTTGGCGGTTGGTCTCGATGACGTTGGGGATCTCGAACGCGCGGTTCTCGCGGATCAGGTTGCGCACCGCGGGCGTACACAGCATCACCTCGACCGCTGGCACCATGCCCTTCTGATCGATCCGCTTGAACAGCGTCTGGGAGATCACGGCCTGCAGCGTGTTGGCCAGCATCGAACGGATCTGGTTCTGCTGGTCGGCCGGGTACATGTCGATGATGCGCTCGACGGTGTGCGAGGCGTTGACGGTGTGCAGCGTGCTCAAGACCAGGTGCCCGGTTTCCGCGGCGGTGATGGCGGCGGCGGTGGTCTCGAGGTCACGCATTTCACCGACGAGGATGATGTCGGGGTCCTGACGCAGGACGTGCCGCAGGCCGGAAGCGAACGACGGCGTGTCCTGACCCAGTTCGCGCTGCTCGATGACGCACTTGTCGGAGGTGAGCGTGTATTCGACCGGGTCTTCCATCGTGATGATGTGCTTGCGGTAGCGCTGGTTCATCGCGTCGATCATCGCGGCGAGCGTGGTCGATTTACCCGAGCCGGTGTCGCCGGTGACGAGCACCAGCCCGCGCGGCAGGTAGGTCAGCCGGCTGATGACTTCGGGCAGGTTGAGCGCGCCCAGCGGCGGGATGTCGGTCTTGATCGCACGCAACGCGATGCCGACGGATGCACGCTGGAGGTGCGCGTTGACGCGGTACCGGCCCAAGCCCGGCACCTCGTACGAGAAGTCGGCGTCCTTGATCTTCTCGAAGAGCTTGAGCTGGTCGTCGCTGGCCATCTGCTTGAGCATGCGCATCGCGCCGTCGGGCGTGATGGTCGGGAAGTCCATCGGCGTCATGTGCGTGTGCACACGCATCATCGGCGGGTGGCCGGAGATGATGTGGATGTCCGAGGAGTCGGCTTCCATGGCCGTCTGAAGGATCTTTTCGAGGTCCATCGGCGTTCTCGTTTCGGGGTGGATGGCGGCGCGATCAAAACGACCGGCCCATGGCTTATCGACCCGCGCCGGGCCGGCCATAACCCACGATCACCGCGGTGGGGCACGCGCTCGCTGACCGAAAGCGCGGGACCCGCAGACGTCGCGCGTCCGCCACCGCCGCGCCGACCGTTACAACCGTTACGATGCGTACCGGGGTCGTCACACACACGGAGAAACGCGATGCGGGCATGGGTGATCGAAGAGCACGGCGGGCCGGAGGTCTTCAAACAAATCGAGTTGCCCAGGCCCGAGCCGGGCCCGGGGCAGGTGCGCATCAGGGTCGCGGCGACGAGCGTGAACCCGGTGGACTGCAAGATCCGCAGCGGGGCCGCCGAGGCGCTGTGCCCGCCGAAAGTTGCGATCCTGCACGGCGATGTATCAGGCGTCATCGATGCGGTTGGCGAAGAAGTCGAGCGCTACAAGATTGGAGATAAGGTATACGGCTGTGTTGGTGGTTATGGACCGACTCAGGGTGTCTTAGCTGACTTCACAATCGCGGATCAATATCGAATCTGGCACGCACCACAAACGATCGCGATTGAAGACGCCGCAGCGCTCCCTTTAGCCTCGATCACCGCATTCGAGGGCATCAAGAAGACGGGGATTTCCGAATCCATGCGCGCTGTATCGGAGGCTGGTATCGACAAGCCCATGCAGGTCTTGGTACATGCAGGGACTGGCGGCGTAGGACATATCGCGGTTCAAGCCATCAAGGGTCTCGGGGCGTATGTTGCGACGACGGTCAGCACGAAGGATAAAGCAGAAATCGCCGCGCGACTCGGTGCCGACGACGTTATCAACTACCACGAAGAGGACATCGACCACTACGTGGCACGCATTACCAAGTCGAGAGGTTTCGATTTGGTCTTTGATACGGTCGGCGGACCGAACCTTGCCGCTTCGATCCAATCGGTAAAGCATAATGGCCAGGTCGTTTGTATCCAAGGAAGAACCGAGATCGATGGCGGAGCACTCCACGCCAAGGGGGTTTCTTTGCATCTTGTCTTTATGCTGATCCCGTACCTGCAAGGCATACCCGATATTAGACACACAGGCATCCTAAAACATGTTGCAAAGCTAGTCGATGAACACAAACTCCGGCCCTTGATCGACGCTCTTCGGTTTTCATTCGATTCCGTCGCCGACGCCCACGCGTACGCGGAGTCGGGCAAGCAGATCGGTAAAGTATTGGTCGTACACCCGGATCATGCGTGATCGCGCGGGACGCTTCGCGTCACCCGATACACGGCAATTTTTCTGTTTGAATTGGCTTTACGCCGCGCCCGTGAACGCACGGGTGTCGATCGGCGTATCGAACTTCACGCCGACTTCGTAGGCCTCGAGGTCGGGGTCGAAGAACTCGATCTCGTTACACCAGGCGACGACGGCGGACAGGATCCGGCCCGGGCCGAAGTCGCTTTGCAGGGCGATCGTGCAGCGGGTGGACGGGTTTAGCGGCTGGCCGTGCACGAAGCGCAGCCCGCCCGACGAGATGTCGCGGGTGCGGACGATGAAGGTCCCGGCCAAACCGGACAACCGCAGCAGACACCGGCACTCGAACGACGCTCGGCCGTGCAAACGTCGGCAATCTTTGTCGCCCCGGCTGACCTCAACGGGCGTGCCGCGCTGGACGCGCTCGAGGATCGCCAGCCATTGCTGGTCCGAGACCCACAGCCGGGTCGTGTCCAGCCCCTGCCTGGGCGGGGCGAGGTCCTCGTCGTGGCGGAAGATCACGTGCGCGTCCTTCGGCCCGGGCGTCGGGCCTAAAGGACATCGGCGTGATCCGAGGGGCAGTTGAGCACCGGGCGGCCTGGTCGTGACAACCGTCACGCGCTTCGGCGGCGGCGCGACACCAGCGCCATGGCGATCGCCAACAACGCCGCCGACGCGGGCTCGGGGGCGGGCGCGGCGGGCGGGGCCCCCGCGGTCGGCCCGGTGTAACTGGCGAAGATGTTGGCCAGGTCCGCGTCGTCGATGTCGCCGTCGCCGTCGGTATCGCCATCGAACGGCGTGAGCGGCCCGCTGTTCGTCGGGCCGGTGTACGCCGCGAAGACGTTGGCGAGGTCGGCGTCGTCGATGTCGCCGTCCAGGTCGGTGTCGCCGGGTGTGTACAGGTAGCCGAGGTGGAAGGTCTCGATCGGTTCGCCCAGCGCCGAGACGTAGTTGAGCTTGGTAAACAGCGCGGCGATCTCGGCGGGGAGCATCTGCCTGGGCAGCACCGCGCCCAGGCTGATCCGGCCGGAGACCGGCGTGAGGCTGGACTCGGACAGCGTGCCATCGAGCGACGAGCCGAGCCCGTTGAGGATGCGGATGTGTTCTTCTTCGATGAAGCCCGAGCCCTCGATGACGTAGTTGATCAGCGTGCCGCCGACGGTCTCGATGATGAGTTCGCCGGTCGCGCTGTCGTAGATCAGGCCGAAGGTCGCGTCGTAAGCGAGGTCGAAGTCACGGGTGGGGATACCGAGTCCCGGGACGTAGGTCGCGCGGGTGAAGAGCGCCTCGAAGGTGGCCTGGTCCAGCGCGGGGTCGATGACTTCGCCGAGCGACAGGACGCCGGTGAGCCCGACGGTCGAGCCGTCGGTCTCGGCCAGTTCGTTGTCGAGCGAGGCGCCGAAGGGCCCGCCGAAGATCCGCGTGTGTCGCTGTTCGACGAAGCCGGCGCCCTGTAGGACGTAGTTGATGAGTTTGCCGGTGCCGGTGTCGATGAGCAGTTCGCCGGTGCCCGCGCGGTAGATCAGTTGGTGGGCGGCTTCGGGGTTGGGGATGATGGGCGTGTTGCCGGTGAGGGTGATTTCGTACGCGCCCAGGTCGCCGATGCCGCCCGCGCCCTCGACGCCGAAGTAGTAGCGCCCGGCGGCGAGGTTGAGGTTGACGCCGACGGTGACGTCGGCGGGATCGACGGCGGAGTCCTGGGCGACGACTGCGCCGGCCTCGTCGTAGACGCTGAGGTTCATGCCGACCGACGAGGCGTAAGTCTGGCCGGAGGCGACGCTGCGGACGGCCTCGGCGGCGAAGGACAGCGACCCGCCGCCCCACTCCAGGGCGAAGACGTCGGTGTCGGTGTAGCGTTCGATGATGCCGGAGGTGTCGGCGCGGACCTGGAGGTTGCCGGCCGACCCGCCGGTCTGCTCGAGCAGCAGCGCGGTGGCCTCGGTGCCGATGGCGTTGGCGTGTTCGTCGGGGCGGAAGCCGTCGCCGGTGTAGCTGTTGCCGGTGAACTGGTTGTTCTCGCGGATGATGGCGGCGGCGATGACGGCGACGTCGTCCTGGATGTTGTTGGCCCCGGATGAAGACGGGCCGTCCGCCCACGCGGCGTAGCGCCCGCCGGCGAAGTCCACGCCCATCAGCGGGGCGCGGTTGAACTGGTCCACGCCGCGGTACTCGGCGGTCTTCGTCCCGCTCTGGTCGTATTGGGACTGGTGCAGGAGGCCGAGGATGTGGCCGAACTCGTGGGTGATGGCGGTGGATCGGGATCGGGCGTGGCTGGCCTGGTTCTGGCCGCGGGCGCTGGTGCCGGTGTCGCCGTGGCGGTTGACGTTGGCCGCCCCGCCGGAGACGTCGTCGGAGATGATGACGTGCGAGGTGGGGTTGACGAACTTGTTGGGCGCGACGGTGGTGACGTTGATGTCGAACATCGCGAACATGGTGGCGACGTCGAGCCAGGCTTCGTAGATGTCGTTCTGCTCGGTCGCGTTGAAGTTCAGGTCCCCGCCGTAGGGCCCGCGGAACGTCCCGCCCAGGGCGTTGCCGCCGTCGAAGTCCATGTAGGCGACGCTGCGGGCCCCGGGCAGGGAGTTGAGGATCGGCAGGCCGTTGGCGGCGGTGTCGTACTCGGTCTCGAAGGCGTTGTTGACGGCGTTGAGGCCGGGCAGGGCCTGCTGGGTCGTCGCGGGTTCGGGCCCCTGTTTCATCAACGCGTCACACAGCGAGCAGGCCCACACCGGGGCCGACGAACCGACCAGGACGGCCGTGAATAAAAAACGCGACAGTCTCGCTGTCCAGTCCGCTTGCTGGTTCATGCTCGCTCGCCTTGGATCGGGGAAGGGATTCCTCGCTGGTGGGCCGGCTTTTGACGGCCGCCCGCTGGGCCGTGGGCCCACTTCACGCGTACGATATCATGACCGCGAGAGGCCGCCAATGCAAGGAAAATCCGAAATACAGACGCGTTTCATGCGTCCTTGCGGCCAGCCCACCATGAAACGACCACGCCCGTTGAGTCTGCTGATCGCCCTCGTCTTCGCCGCCGCACTGCCCGGCTGCGCGTCAGGCACCGCGCCCGATCTCACGCTGTCCTCGACGCGGCTGAAGGCAGACCGCCCCGCGACGCGTATCGATACCAACGCCCTGTGGCAGCAGTACCGTGCCTCGGACCACGCCCAGGCGCTGCGTGCCATGCTCGACAATCACGCGATCAGCGTCGATGGCGACACCATGCCCCTGCACGTCGAACTCATCTGGGACGAGGACCGGCCCAGGCCCGACGCCGGGTACCCGGTCTACATCTCCCTGCACGGCGGGGGCGCGTTCACCGAAATCGAGAACCACGAGCAGTGGGAGAAACAGTTCACGCGCTACCCCGGTGTGCGCGGGCTTTACGTCTGCCCGCACTCGCCGATGGATACCTGGGACCAGTGGCACCACGAGCGCGTCCTCAGACTCATCGACACACTCGTCAAGGCCATCATGCTCCGCGACGACATCGACCCCAACCGCGTCTACCTCAACGGCTACTGCTCGGGCGGCAACGGCGTGTACCAACTCGCGCCGATCCTCGCCGACCGATTCGCCGCCTGCTCGGCGACGAAGGCGATCGGCGAAGGCGCGCCGCTCGAAAACCTCCGCAACCTGCCCATCGACCTGCAGTGGGGTGAGCACGACCACGAAACGCTCGACCGGCCCGGCTTCAACCGCGCGAGCGTGGACAAGCTTCTGGCCATGCGCCGCGACGACCCCGAGGGCTACGACTTCCGCGACGTCGAGCACTGGCGCCAGGGCAGGGTCGTCAACGACAAGTCCACCATGCGCTGGATGAGCCGCTACACCCGCAACCCGTACCCCGACCGCGTCGTCTGGCACCAGGACGGCGACGTCCGCGCATCGTCCAACCCGCCCCGGCATCACATGTACTGGCTCGGGGTCGATGAGGCCTACGCCCTGGACGGCACGCCCGACCACGCCGACGCACGCATCGAACGCGACACCAACACGCTCCGCATCGACGCCCGGGGCTACGACAGGCTGCACGTATACCTCAACGACCAGATGCTCGACCTCGACCAGCCGGTGCGCGTCATACTCAACGGCCAGGTCGTTGTGAACCGCGTGGTCGAGCGCTCGGCAGACGTGACCGCCGATGTCTTCGCGATGCGTGGCGACCCGGCGAGCGTGTACACGGCGAAGCTCACGCTCGAACCGTGAGGTCGTCCATCTCGATCAGGTGCGATGGGCGTACGCCCAGGCGTCGAGCCTTCCGCGATTCGATGCCGGGCCGCACGCCGATCCCACCTGGACGTAAACCGCTACCAACCCCCAACGGTCTCAACGACGGCCCGGCCGCGCGATACACTGGTAAAGGCTCGAACGGGAACACGCCGATGCGACGCAAGACCACCGCCCTGCTCGTCACCGCCTGCGCACTCGTGGGCACGCCCGCGCTCGCCCAGGCGGTGCAGCTGATCGATGACGAGGACCGCGAGCAGTTCGACGATCTTTATCAAGAGAAGCTCGCGCTGGCCCAAGGCTCGCGGGCGACCGAGGACGACCTGGCGCTGGCGCAGGAGATGGTCGAACTGGCGTCGCAGATCCCCGATTCACCGGGCGTGCAGCGGCTGATCTATATCGAGGCGATCCCGCTGGCGTCGATCGGCGGCGACATCGAGTTGGCGGTCCGCGCGGCCGACCGGCTCGAGTCACTCTGGCCCGGGCACGAGGCGGCGGACCCCGGGACGCTGCTCGAGGCCGCGTCCCGTGCCTACCGCGACGCCAGCCGCGACCAGCGACCCGCCATCGCCGAGCCCTACCTCGACCTGCTGCTGGCCGCCGCCGACCGCGCCGCCGACGCCGACGACCTGGACCGCGCCGTCACGCTGTGTCGGCAGGCCAACACCGTCGCCCGCGCGGTGGACTCGGACCAGCGCGAGCACATCGAACAACGCCTCGCCCGGCTGTCCGAGGCCAGCGCCGTGGCCAACCGGGTCGCGATGCTCGCCGCGTCGCTGGACAAAAACCCGCAAAACAAGCCCGCGGCCAAGGAAGTCGTCGAGCTCCTGATCGTCCACCGACACGACCCGGCGACGGCGAACCGCTACGCCCCGCTCACCGGCGACGCGGACCTGGCGGAGGTGGTCGCGATGTGCGCCCAGGGCGCCGAAGGCGCGTCGGCCCCCGCGGCCCTGCGCGTCGGCGACTGGTACCTCGCGCTCGCCGATGCACAGGACGACGCCCGGGCCGAGCCGCTATTGAGGCGGGCCCAACGCTGGTACGACCGCTTCCTCGACGTCTACCCGCGCGACGACGCGCTCGCCCAACGTGTCCGCTCGATGCGCCTGGTCGTCGAGAACCGCGCCAAACGCGTCGCCGAGGCACGCCGCGCCGCCATGCGCGGCCGCTGGATCGACCTCATCGACACCGCCTTCGACCCGCGCCTGCACGCGATCGGCGAAACCGACCTGACCCTGCGCCGAAGCGAGATCCACTTCGACCAGGGCGCGTTCGTCCTGCCCGTCGCGCCCAAGGGCGATTACGAACTGCGCGTCGCCCTGACGATGAACAAGCCCTCGCCCGGCCTGGTCGTCAACCTGCCCATCGCCAACACCGCCGCGACCGTCTACTACTCGGTCCTCGACAACACGATGAACTCGATCGACGGGCTGGACGAGGTGGACTTCACCAAGGCCCACCTCAACCGACCCGGCCGACGCGTCGAGCTGGTCTTCCAGGCCAAGGTCGGCCAAGACAATCAACTCGCCATCGCGATGCTCGTCAACGGCCGACAGTCGCTGCTCTGGGAAGGCCCGGCGGCGGACGTCAGGCCCAACGAAGAACGCCTGCCCCCCGCGCACCACGGCCAAGTCCTCATGCTCAGCTGCGCCGGCGACGCCACCTTCCACCGCATCGAACTGCGCGAACGCGCGGAGTAGTGCGGGTGACTGCAACGCGTTTGACTACTTGGCCCGGATCAGCGCGATCGCCGCGTCCGCGAAGCGTTTGCCGAGTGTCTTGTAGCCATCGACCGAGTAGTGCAGGTCGTCCTTGATGTCTTTGCCCTGCTTGTTCTTGCCGTCGTTCAGGTCGTCGGTATCGACCCACGCGCCGCGCTCGCTCGCCTCGGCGACCTTCACCTGCGCCTCGCGGACCATCGTCCAGTGCGGGTACCTTTTGTTCGCCATGTCGAAGTCGCTCAGCCGGCCGATGACGAAGTTGACGTCGCCGCGTTTGAGGTCGGTAGCGAGCTGATCGATCAGGCCCCGCATCGCGTCCGCGTACACCTCGCCGTGCGACTCGCGCGCGTCGCGCTCGCCCTGCATCCAGACGAACGTGACACTTGCGATCTTTTTCCCTTCGATCGATGCGCCGACCTTCTTCATCAGCCGGTCGTACAGGTCGCCGGTCGCCTTGGGGTCGTCGCCCTTGGCCGGCTTCCATTGCTTGTACCACCGGCGGATGGGCTGGCCGCCGTGCGCATCCTTGACGACCAGCACGTTGTCCTCGCCCAGCGCTTCTTCGACCGTCGGCGTAAACGACAGGTCGGGGTTCAGGCCGGCCATGTTCGACTGCCCGGACAGGATGAACAGGTGGACGCCGGCGTCGTCGGCGCGGGCGTGGTCGGCGGCGAAGGCCAGCAGCGCGGCGAGGGCGAGGGTCAGGAGGTGTTTCATGTTGCGGTCCTTGACGATGCTTGTTGTCAACCTTCTCGACAGACTGCGCAAACAGCAGGCCATTACCGATCAGCGTCGTCGGCGGGACAGCACCAGGCCGGCGACGCTAAGCAGCGCGAGCGACGCCGGCTCGGGCACGTTGGTGGGCGAAAGCGGCCCGGTGTAGCCGGAGAAGATCGTGCCCAGGTCGCTGTCGTCCACGTCGCCGTCGCCGTCCACATCGCCCTGCGCCGGGGTCTTGCCGCCGGTATTCACGGCCAGCGGGCCGGTGTAGTTTGAAAAGGCGGTCCCCAGGTCGGTGTCGTCGATATCGCCGTCGCCGTCGGTGTCACCGGGCAGGACCGCGGCGATGATGCTGACCACCACGCTGTTGGCGGTGTAGCTGACTTCACCGGCCAGCCCGGGCGCGAGGTTCTGTACCATCGGCGAACCGAACACGCCGGTCACGCCGATGCCGGTGAGGATCGTGTAGCTTTCGCCAAGCGTTGGCGTATAGCCGGGCACAAGCGAGAGGTCGAGCGCGCCCGCGAGGGTGACCGCGCTGGTCGCGGTCAGACGGTCGTAGTCGGCGTCTGCGGTCCCGCCGAGTTGGATCACAAGCGTGCCGGTCGCCTCCTGCGTGAACGCGCCAGAGACGCGGATGAGCCCGGTCTCGTCTCCCGCGATGCCGCCGGGTGTGACGGTGCCCTTGTTTAAGAACAGCGCCGGCCCGGTCTGGAAGCTGATGCGCCCGTCGCCCTCGAGCGTGCCGGTGGTTTCGATGGTGTGGGTGCCGAGCGCGCGCAGGTTCACGAACCCGCCGTTGGCGTTGTCGAGGATGATGGTGCCGCGGGTGGTGGTGTCGGCGGGTAGCGTGGTCACGCCGACGACCCAGCTGTTCGTGTTCGGACCCACAAACCGGATGGTCGCGGCGGCGGGCAGCTCGCCGGAGAACCCGCCGTTGCTGGTCATCTCGAAGTCACCCCCGCCTGTGAGCCCGGGACCGAAGTAGATCTGTCCGTTGACGTTGAGCGTGTTGCCGGCGACGTCGCCGCCGGTGTAGTGGAAGATGGCGTTGCCCAGGTTGAACGCGCCGTGGTTGGTCAGCGTGCCGGCTTGCTGAATAAACATGTCGCCGCCGGTAAGACTGACGGCGGCGTCGTTGGCGATGGTGAAGTTGCCGCGGTTGATCGTGTCGAGCGCGCGGTAGGTGGCGTGCGGCTCGACCGTCGCGCTGCCGTCGTTCTCGAGCGTGCCGTTGATCGTGCGGAACCCGCCGAGTTGCGAGGCGTTGTCGTTGCGGGCGATGTAAGTGCCGGTGTTGGTCAGCGTGAGGTTCTGGAACAGCCCGCCGAGGCGGAAGATGTTCGCGCCCCCGCCCCCGCCGTTGCCGCCGTGGATGAGCGTGCCCGCGTTGGTCATGTCGCCGGGCGTGTCGGTGATCGCGTTGGACGTGAGGTTGTTCTGCAGCTCGACGGTTTGGCCGGCGTTGATGTTGCCGACGAGTTGGCCGCGCTGCATCACGAAGCTGGCGGGCCCGGTGGCGGGCGCGAGGGTGAGCACGCCGTCTGTCATCTGGATCGCGTTGCCGCTGATCGTCCCGCCGTTGAACGTGAAGCCGTCCCCGCTGCCGAGCACGAACGCGCCGTTGTTCACGACCGTCCCGGCGTTGTGGGTGAAGCTGGACGCGGCGTTGGGCGTGTCCATGTCCAGCGTCGCGTTTGCTCCGATCGTGACGTTGCCGGTGTTGGTCACGGGCATACCGATCGCGAGGGTCGTGTCGGGGTCGATGGTGATGTCGCCGGTGTTGACGACCTGCGCGCCGCTGCTGCCGGTGAACACGCGGCTATTGGAACTGCCAACGACGCCCTGGGCGTGGATCAGGCCGTTGTTCGTCAAGGTGGATTGGTTGCCCGCGAGGAAGAACGTCGCGGCGTCGTTGTTGTCGGCACCGGTCAGTCTGATCGTGCCGGCGTTGGCGAAGGAGTTGTCGCCGCTAAACGCGGTGCCGCGTGAGAGCGTGGTCGCCGCCGTATCGGCATCAACGATGATTGTCTGGCCTGCGCCAACGTTGCCGCTGATCTGGTTGATCGTGCTGCCGAGGAAGTGGAAGGTCCCCGCACCCGTGCCGCCGACCAGTTCGAGCGTGCCGAAGTTGAACTGGATGGCGTTGCCGACGATCGCCCCGCCGATGTAGCGGAACAGCGCCGTGCCGCTGGTTCCGTTGAAACGCAGCGTGCCGTTGTTGGTCAGCGTGCCGGCCGCCATGTTGAAATCGACACCGGAGCCGACGGTCACCGCCGCGCCCGTGCCGATCGTGACATCGGCGGTGTTGTCCACGTCCATCGTCAACAGCAGTTCGATGCCCGGGTCGACGACGACCTGCCCGGCGTTGCGGTTGGTGAGCAGGCCCGCGCTCGACAAGCTGGTGAGTCGGCGGTCGGTCGTCGCGCCGGGGCTGAACATCGCGCGGACGGTCCCGCCGTTGTTGTCCAGCCCCCCGCCGCTCTGGAAGCGCAGCTCGCTGAAGCCGCCGGCGTTGCCGCTAGCCAACACGATGTCGCCGCGGTTTTCGAGCATCGTCGCGCCGACGATGACGCTGCCGCTGGTGTTCTCGACGATCAGGTCGACGGCCTGATGGATGTCGCCGGTGACCGAGCCGTTGCCGTTGATGCGGAACACGGGCGCGCCGACGGAGGCGGCGGGCGCGTCGAGGTCGGTCATGAGGTTGAGCGCGCTGCCGTTGTTTACGAGCACGACCTCGCCGGTGATCGCGCCGCTGACGTGGTTGAAGGTCCCGCCGCTGTTGACGCGGAAGGTGCCGGGCGCGTTGACGTTGCCGCCGTTGAGCGTGAACGATGCGCCGTTGCTGAGGCTGAGTGTGCCGTCGACGTTCACGTCCCCGCCGGTGATATCGAGCGTGTAGCCGGCGGCGTTGAAGTTGGCGGTGCCGCCCGCGACAACGTCGAGGCTGCCCGCGGTCTGGCTGAAGGCCGCGTTGGTCCCGCCGAAGTTCAGCGTCGCGGCGTTGCCGACGATCACCTGCCCGGCGGTGTTGACGTCGCCGGTGAGATTACCGACGCCCGAGAGCCCGCGGATGACGCCCACGGAGCTGATCCCGCCGGTCGAGTTGTTGACCGTGCCGCCGGTGAACGACAGCCCGCTGTTGCCGGCGTTGATGACAAAACCATCGACGGTCGTCAGCACCCCGCCATTCATTTGCAGGAACGCGTTGCCGCCGTTGACGGTGACCTGTTGGACGGTCACGGAGGTGCCGAGGGTGGTGGTGCGTGCGGAGGTGGAGAGGAAGGCGCGGTCCATCGCGTCGTCGGGCGCTTCGCCGGAGATCCCCCCGCCGCCGAGCGTCCACGGGCTGAACCCCGGCGGGCCGTTGGGCGTTTCGCGGTCGAACCAGCCAAAGGTCTGCGCGGTGGCGGACCAGAAGAAGTCGACGGCGTAGGCCGGCGTGGAGGTGAGCGCGACCGCCAACAGCGCAGCGGTCCCCGAGCGTAATGGTGCGATCCGTTTCATCCCGCCTCTCCCGCAAACGTGACATGGACAGCGGCGCAGCGTTGATCGCGACGCCTTGGTCCAGCATATCCGTTGCGTCGATGCGCACCTAGCGCGAAACCTTGAAATCGCTTGTTTTTGCGGTTAATCGCGTATCAGCACGCCCGCCGACGCCGGCCCAGGCCTGCCCAGCCACCCAGGGCCGCGAGCAGCGCCAGGGAGGTCGGCTCGGGGACGTTGACCGGCGAAAGCGGGCCGGTGTAGCCCGCGAACGCGGTACCCAGGTCCGAGTCGTCCACGTCGCCGTCGCCGTCGGTGTCGCCGTCTTCCCACGCCTTGTTGCCCGCGGCGCCGACCGGGCCGGTGTAGTTGGCGAACGCGGTGCCCAGGTCGCTGTCGTCGATGTCGCCGTCGTAGTCGGTGTCGCCGGGCAGTGCCATGGTGGCGGTGACGATCAGGGTCGATGTGCCGCCGAGGTTGAGGATGGATTGGTCGAGGTAGAGCCCGTCGCCGATGATGAAGCCCTCGACGTTATTGAAGACCGAGGCGATCGGGTTGGCGCTTTCGATGATCGAGAACGAGTCGTTCTCCGCGACGACCAGGCCCGGGTCCAGCTCGATTTTGAGCGTGGCGTCGGGGTTGATGGTGGCGCCCGCATCCGCCTGGAGCGCGGGCTCGAGACCGGTGGTGATCACGGTGTGCAGCGTGCCGCCGTTGAAGGTGAGCGCGCCGTTGGCGGCGAACGTGCCGTTGTCGAGTTTGATCGTGCCGGTGGGGTTGACGGTGACCGCGCCGCTGCCGGTCGTAAACACGCCGCTTTCTTCAACCACCAGCAGCCCGGTGCCGGTCGCGCCGGCTTCGTCGGAGCCGATGTTGAGCAAGGCCGCCCCGGCCTGCGTGATAGCCGAGCCCGTGCCGGTGACGGTCAGGCTCGCCGAGCCGCCGCGTTGGGGCGCGAGGTTCAGCTCGTGGAGGTTCATTTGCCCGCCCGACTCGACACGGACCGTCGCGAGCGTCGCGCCGAAGCTGTCGGCCAGGTCGAGCTCGGCGGGCTGTTGGATCGTGTAGGTCCCGCCGTTGCGGATCGTGACGACCGCGCCCGCGCCCGTGTCGGCCCAGTCGGTGTTGACGTCGTCGGTCGTGTTGGTCGTCACGGTCGTGCCGACGCCGTCGACGATCAGCGTCCCCGCCTCGATATCGAGGTAGTCCTCGACGGTCAGGTCGGCCCCGCTGTTGAACTCGAGGGTCCGGCCGGGGTTGATCTCGAAGTCGTCGCCGAAGTAAACCCGGGCGCCCTGCGAGGCGGTGAGCTTCCTGCCGCTGGCGAGGCTGAAGTCCCGTGCATCAACAAAGGCGTTGAGCGCTCCGCCGATGATGTTCACGTTGCCATTGGCGTTGAACTGCGCGCCATCGATGCCCGAGCCGTCGACGTTGATGTTGAGCGTGCCTGTCTTGTTGATCGTGGTCGTGCCGGTGCCGGTGTTGAAGACGGCGTTGTTGGTGACGTTGATCGTGTGGACCCCGCCGTTGCCCGGGGTGTCCGCGTTGCCGAGGATGAGTGATGAACCGCCAGTCTGGCTCAGGGTCGAACCGGAGCCGTCGACAATAACCGAGCCCTGCCCCCGGTTGCCATCGACGTTGCCGACCCCGATGAACCCGCTCGTCATCGTGCCGCCGGAGAGGATGTTGACTTCGCCGTCGGTGGTCGCGTTTGTGCTGGAGCGGGCGACGAAGAGGCTGCCCGTGGTCGCGCTCGCGTTGTTCTGAATATTGACCACACCGGTGCTCGAGCCGATCGCGACCTCGAGGTCATTCGAAACGTTGAGGTCCGAGCCGCTACCGTCGAAGGCCAGCGTGCCATCGGTGCCGTTACCAACCAAGATGCTGCCGGTGTGCGTCCAGTCGCCACCGGTCTGGAAGTTGGCGGTCTGACCAGATCTGAGGTTTGTGTCCCCGCCGACCGTGATGACCTGCCCGCCGTTGGTGACCAGCAGGTTCTTGTTGCCGGCGGTGAGCAGTAACGGAGCCACACCCAGGTCCTGCAGTGTCCCGCCGTCGATCGTGATGTCGCCGTCGGCGGTGAACGTCGAGGTCGCATCGATATCCACCGTGCCGCCGTTGATGACCAGGTCGCCGTTGACGTTGAACGTCCCGCCGGTGGTAACATCGACACTGCCGTTCGCGTTGATCGTGGTTGTGCCGGTGCCGGCGTTGAACACGCCCGAGTCGGTGACATTGATCGTCGCGGAGCTGGTGCCGGCCGAGCCGACGGTCAGCGCCGACGCGCCGGCCTGGGTCAGCGTCGAGCCGGTGCCGGTGACGTTGATGACGGACGTGCCTTCGTCGTTGGTCGACATCTCGATGATGCCCAGGTTCAGGTCCGCGCCCGACTCGACGTTGACGGTGCCCGACCCGGTGCCGAAGTTGGCGATCCACAGGTCTTCGTCGGCGAGCGTGCCGAGCGCGCCGTTGCGCAGGGTCAGGACGCCGGTGCTGCCGTTGGGCCCGATGCGCCCGACGAACTGAGAGTTGAGGTTGTTGTTGATCGTGAGCGTGCTGCCCGCGCCGTCGATGTTCAGCGTGCCGTTTGTCCCGAAGCCGACGAACAGGCCGGCCTCGATCAGCAGGTCGGCGTCGTCGTTGATGTTAAGGGTCGTGCCGTTGAAGACGGTGTAGCCGCTCGCGCCGGTGTTGAAGTTGAACTGGCCGCCTGCCGAGGCGGTGACGGTCTTGCCCGCGGCGAGGTCGAACCCGCCGCCGGTGTTGATGTTGATCGTGCCGCCGACGAGGTTGACGTCGCCGTTGGCCTTGAACGAGCCGAAGCTGGAGACGTTGAGCGTGCCGGTCTTGCGGATCGTGGTGGTGCCGGTGCCGGTGTTGAACACGGCGCTGTTGGTGACGTTGATCGTGTGGACGCCGTTGTTGCCGGGCGTGTCCGCGTTGCCGAGGATAAGTACGTTTGCGCCGGTCTGGGTGAGGGTCGAGCCGGAGCCGTCGACAATAACCGAGCCCTGCCCCCGGTTGCCGTCGAGGTTGCCGACCCCGATCAACCCGGTCGTCATCGTGCCGCCGGAGAGGATGTTGACTGCGCCATCGGTGGTCGGTGTTGTGTTCGAGCGGGCGACGAACAGGCTGCCCGTGGTCGCGCTCGCGTTATTCTGAATATTGACGACGGCGGTGCTTGAGCCGACGCCAATCTCAAGAGCGCTCGAGACGCTGAGCTGCGAGCCGCTGCCATCAAAGGTCAGCGTGCCATTGCCACTGCTAGAACCGATCACGATCAAGCCGGTATGCGTCCAGTCGCCACCGCTCTGGAAGGTGGCGGTCTGCCCACGGTTGATACGCGTGTCCGCGCCGTTCGTGACGACCTGCCCGCCATTGGTCACCAGCAGGTTCTTGTTACTGGCGGAAAGCAGGGTCAGAGCCACACCCAGGTCCTGCAGCGTCCCGCCGTTGATCGTGATGTCGCCGTCGGCGGTGAACGTCGAGGTCGCATCGATATCCACCGTGCCGCCGTTGATGACCAAGTCGCCGTTGACGTTGAACGCCCCGCCGGTGGTGACATCGACGCTGCCGGTCGCGGCGATGGTGGTCAGGCCGGTGCTTGTCGAATAAACGGCGTTGTCTGTGACATTGATCGTCGCGCTGCCGGTGCCCGTGCCGCCGACGATGAGTTCTTTGTCGCCGGTGTGTGTGATCGTCGAGCCGGTGCCGGTGACGGTGACGGTTGCGGTGGCGGTCGAGTTGTCCTCGGCGAGGGTGAGCTTGGTGTTGGCGAAGGTCAGGTCGCCGCCGGCGTTGACGGTGATGACGCCGGTGGAGTTGGCGTTGGTGCTGCGCGCAAAGTCGATGCCGCCTGCGAAGTCGATCGAGGCGGTGGCGTCGTTGGTGACGTTGAGGGTCGCGGCGTTGCCGTTCTGGCCCCAGAACGTATTGAACGCGCTGTCGATGGTGAACGACGAGCCGGTGCCGTCGACGCTGATCGTCCCGTCATCGGAGGTGCCAAGGCCGAAGAACCCGAAGAAGGACGCGTCGGCGCCGCCGGTGATGTTCAGGTCGGTCCCGCTGAAGACCGTGCCGGGGTTGTGGACGAGCGTGCCGCCGTTGTTGAGGTTGATGCTGGTGCCCGCGGCGCGGTCGAGCGTGGCGGGGCTGCTGATGTTCATCGTGCCGAAGTCGATGTCGAGGTCGCCGTCGAGGTCGAGCGTGCCGCCGGCGAGGTTGTAGGTGCTGTTGATGTTGATATCGAGCGTACCGCCGACGGTGATCTCGCCCTGGTCGTGCTGGAGCAGGGCCCGGCTGTTGAGGACCAGGTCGTTGGTGATGACCAGGTCCGTGAGGCCGATGTAGTCGAAGGTCGCGGGGGTGGGGTCCAGCGAGGTGGTGCCGAACTTGAGCGAGCGGATGACCGAGACCCCGCCGGGGTTCGCCGCGTCGGGGATCATCTGCGTGAGGATCAGCTTGCTGGCCGGGCCGACGGCGTCGAGCCCCCACCAGCCGGTGGAGTCGTCGTTGAAGTCGCGGAAGGTCACGCGGTAGTCGTCCGCGGCGGGCAGCCCCGTCGCCGGCAGCGTGCCACCGCTGTCGGCGACGCCCGGCCAGGAGAGCAGCGAATCCAGCGCGGAGAACGCCCCGGTCGCCCCGTCGTCGTTGCTCGCCGAGAGGCCCGCGCTAAAGCTAAACAGGTCCAAGACCGGATCGACGTCGCTGTCCTGCGTCGGGTCGCCGGCCGCGTTATTGAGCCCGGCGTTGTTGTACGTCCGGAAGAACAGCGTGTCGCTGGTCGTCGCGCCGGTCGGCAGGTCGAAGAAGACCTGGTGCTGGCCCAGGGCGTTGGTGATCTCGCCCTCGATGGAGAAGTACGCCTGCTGAGCCGACGACTGGCCGGCGGACAACAACGCCGAGCCGGCGACGCCGACTGAGAAAAGCGGGCGACCGACTTGAGACAGCAGGCGACGGGTAAGGACGTTTCGGTTGGGCATGGGGTTTCTCTTCCTGGCAGGTGACTGAAACGGGTGGGCTCGGACTTAGGTCAAGCCAAGACCGCAGGCGGCCCACCAGCATAGCAGCCGTCGGCGTGATTCCGATGCGAAATCGATCGGTTGTACGAATATCTAAGCGGTCGATTCAATAATGAAGGCGTGGAACGGGCCCACGCCTTCGTCGATCTGTCAAAACGGGCGGTTTGGATCAGGCCGTTGGCCGACGCCGGGTGAGCGCCGCGGTGCCGAGCGAGATGAGCGCAAGGCTGGTCGGCTCGGGCACGGACGCCGGGCCCAGCGGGCCGGTGTAAGCGGAGAACGCGGTGCCCAGGTCGGTGTCGTCCACGTCGCCGTCGCCGTCGGTGTCGCCTTGAACGAATGTCATGCCGCCGCCCTCGGGCCCGGTGTAGTTGGCGAAGGCGTTGGCGAGGTCGGCGTCGTCGATGTCGCCGTCGCCGTCCGTGTCGCCGACGACCACGAAGCGGTCGATCGTCACGACGGCCCGGCCGTTGGCGCCGTCGGGGGTGAACAGGCGCAGGCCCAGCGTGTCGCCGGGCGCGAGCGTGACCTCGTAGGTGCCGAACAAATCGACGCCGGTGGTTAAGAGCGTGAATGCGTCGTTGTGCAGGACGCCGAGCAAATCGAAGCCGGGCTGGTCTTCGCTGAAGTAGGTCCAATCGAAGCGCAGGGTCGTCGTGGTTGGCACCGGCTCGGTGACCAGTTGCGTTTCCCCGCCGGTCAGGTCGTTGCCGCCAACAAGCGTGAGCGACCCGGGTGCGGTGTCGGCGATGAGCGTGGCGTCGGCGTGGTCGGTGCTGAACGGCCATCGCTCGGGCGCGAACCGGCCGACGAATCCACCGACGGAAGGCGACGCGATCGCAAGCCCCGGTCCCTCGACCTGATGCAGGAACGTGCCGACTTCGTTCGTGTCCAAGCCGGAGGTGACCAGTGTGTAGGTCTGGCCTTGCGTCAGCGTGAGCGCGGGCAGGGACGAGGTCTGCGTGCCGCCGGGGCCGTTGTCGTTGCCGGCGACGAGGTTCGCGAGCGGGTTGTTTACGTCGAGCGGGCCGGCGTACAGGTGGATGACGCCGTCGAAGTTCTGTTGCGATGAGATGTGGTATTCGCCGGTCTGGTCGACGGTGAACGCGTAGGCGTGGTAGTTGACCTGGCCTTGGCCGGCGAGGGCGGTGCCCTGTTCATTGGGCCGGTCCCACGTGTTGTCGGGTCGGTGGTTGCCTTGGCTGACGTAGTTGGGCAGGTTGACGACGAAGCTGCCGTCGAGGACGGACTGGACGAAGGGGGCGTAGCTGCTGACGCGGGTGTCGGCGCTGATCTCGCCGAAGCTGCCGTCGGTGATGCCGGGCGTGACGTCGGGCGGGTCGGCGTCGAGGCCGACGCCCCACGCGGTGACGCCGGCGACGCGCCACCGTGCGCCGTCGTGGAGGAAGGTCGGCCCGCCGGAATCGCCGCTGACGCCGTTGACCTCGTGCTCGCCGAAGCCGGTGTCGCTCGGCCCGCCGTGCTGGCCCCACGCGTCGTTCTGCGAGAGCCCGCTGTCGAAGTCGTACATCAGGTAGGCGTGGTCCGCCATCGCGTGACCGAACTGGCTGTTGAAGAGCGCGGGCTCGGCGTCCCACGTGTTGAGCCCGACGCGGCGCAGGCCGTCGCCCGACGTCGCGCCCGTGCTGCCGTGGCCCGTTCGGCCAAAGCCCGCCTTGACCGACAACTGGCCCAGTTCGTTGCTCGCGGTGTAGAGCGGGTAACGCGGCGCGTCGAGCGGCGCGTCGGCCGAGAGCTCGAGCACCGCGATGTCGTAGCCCGACGCGATCGTGCGGTCGTAGTCGGGGTGGATGAAGATGCGTTCGACGGGCAAATGCGTCAAGCCCGACGCGGTGTGGAAACCGACGGCGTGGATCGAATCGCTGGACGTTGCATCGACCGAATGCGCTGCCGTGAGGACGTAGCGATCGCCGATGAGCGCCCCGCTGCTAAAGACGCTCTGGCTCGGATTGAGCAGGCTGACCACGCCGTCGGCGTCGAGCGGCGCGGGCATGCCCGGCAGGTCGATCAGCGCCCCGCCGGGCGCGAGATGCCCACCGCCGAGCGGCGCGTTGTCGGCCGTGACTAGGCGCAACGCGATGTCGGCCAGCTCGGTGGCTTGTGCCTCATTTGACAGGCCGAAACAAACCGCCACAGGCGCGGCGAGCAGCAGACAAACCCGGGCCGGACGCTGTCGCGCCCGCCCGGGTGGTTGGGTTGCACGGATCGATGGATGTGGCGCGTCGCACCTCATGAAGATCGATCAAAACGCGTTATTACAGCAAGTTGCATGGTCTAATCTCACGCGCGTGCCACTGACAGGGCTGCTTCGAGCCTTGTCAGCGCTTGTGGGCTCGCACTGACAAGCTCCGCAGACTCTGCTTGTCAGTGGCACCCGTGGCAGGAATGCATGGCATTCGTTAAGCAGACGACCGCGTTAACGTGCGTCGCCGCGCGAGCAGGCCTACGACGCCGAGCAGGCACAGCGCACTGCCGGGCTCGGGCACGCTGGCGACGGGGGGTGTCGGCGGCGGGCCGTCGTAGTTGGAAAAGAGCGTGGCGAGGTCCGCGTCGTCGACATCCCCGTCGCCGTCGGTGTCGCCGTCGGTCGCGGTCGCGGTGCCCGTGCCAGGCGGCAGCGGGCCGGTGTAGTTGCCAAACGCGGTGCCCAGGTCGGTGTCGTCCACGTCGCCGTCGCCGTCGGTGTCGCCGGGTAGCGTGGCGTACTGGTGGCTGTGTGCGGGCAACTCGCCGAGGGTCAACGTGTGGTCCGCCTCACCGAACTTTTGCCCGAGCGACCACGGCATCAGGCCCGGGCCCTGGCCGGAGTTGCCGCCGACATGGACCGGCACACGCCCGCGCAGGTCCGGCAAACCGAAGGTCGTCCGCCCGTCCCCGCCGTAGGTCGTGCCAAGGATCGAGAACAGCGCGGTGTTCTGCGAGATCGGCAGCAATTGGCCGTCAGCGAACGCCCAGCCGCGCGGGGCGAAGTTGCCGGCGAACATCGCGATCTCGCCGATGAACGGCTCCGAATCGTTCTGGACGATGTCGCCCTCGTCGGCGCTGCGCGAGGGAAAAGTCCCGAAGAGCGAAATGACGTAGTTGAGCGTGTTAGTCGGCTGGGTGTTCTCGTGGGCCTGCCCGCCGCCGGCGTTGGCGATCAGGTCGCCGGGCGCGTGCTCGTGGCTCGGCATTTGGTTCTCGCTCAGCGTGACGAACTCGACGCCGTCTCGCTCCCCCAGCGCGCGAGATGCGCCGGTACCCGGGCCTTGCCCCTCGTGCGCGACCAGCCGGCCGCGGAGGTCCGGCAGCGCGAAGGTCGTGCGCCCGTCACCGCCGTAGGTCGTGCCGAGAATCGAGAACAGCGACTGGTTCTGCGCGATCGGGAGCAGCTGGCCATCGGTCTGCGCGGTGGTGCGCGGCGCGAAGTTGCCGCCGAACATCTGAACGAAACCGAGCAGCCGCTCGGCGCTGTTCGGCGTGATGTCGCCGGTGTCGGCGTTGCGCGAGGGGAACAGGCCCTGCATCGTGATATTAAAGTTGATCGCCTGGTAGGGCTTGAGGTTGATGTGGCTTTGCCCGCCGCCGACGCTCGTGGTCGAGCCGAACCCCGCGACGGTGTGGTCATGGTTGGGCATCTGGTTGGTCGTCAGCTGCACGCGGTCGACCCCGCTCTTGGAGCCGAGGTTGTAATTGCTCAGGCCCGGGCCGTTGCCGTAGTGCATCGCCGATCGCCCGCGGAGGTCCGGCAGCGCGAAGGTCGTCCGCCCGTCGCCGCCATAGGTCGTGCCGTAGAGCGAGAACAGCGCCTCGTTACCGTTGATCGGCAGGATTTGGCCGTTGGCAAACGCATAGCCGCGCGGGGCGAAGTTGCCGGCGAACATCGAGATTTCGCCGATGTACGGCTGGCTGGTCGCAGGCGTGATGTCCCCGGCGTCCGCGCTGCGCGAGGGGAACGTGCCCTGCATCGCGACGAGGTAGTTGATGCCCAGGCCCGGCTGGTGGTTGTTGTGCGATTGGTTGCTGCCGGTGTTGCCGGTGGCAAAATCGGTCGCGTGCGCCGGCGACGCCACGCCGAGCGCTGCTGCGCCCACCAAAGACAGGACCGAACCGAACGCCCACGCGACCGCGCCACGCTTGACTTGCTTGACCATGACACCACTCCTCAGTTGAGATGAAACCGCTAAATCGAGCCCGATCGGCCGACGCATATCGGCCGGTTGTTCAGAAACGAACAAATGAGTCAGAGCGGATGATGAAGCGAACCTCATCCCCCAAATGCGATGGTACGACGAACCGCCAGCCAAGTCTATAGCGAAGCACGAACTTGGCCGGCCAACCCGCCTCGCCGACGAGGCCCGAACAACCACGCCCCCAGCGCGAGCAGCGCCGCGGACGCGGGCTCGGGGACCGCGATACCCGCGCTCGGACCGACACCCGGCGAGAACGGCCCGGTGTAATTGACAAACGCGGTGCCCAGGTCGGTGTCGTCCACGTCGCCGTCGCCGTCGGTGTCGCCTTGAACGAACGTCATGCCGCCGCCCTCGGGCCCGGTGTAGTTGGCGTATGCCGAGCCGAGGTCGGTGTCGTCGATGTCGCCGTCGGCGTCGATGTCGCCGGGGATCGCCGCGTACGCGACAACGTCGTTGCCGTCCCCGCCGGCGTAGGTGAGGTAGAGGTTGACGCCGTCGAACGTGCCGAGCAGGCTGGATTCGCCGTGGTTCTCGAATGTGCCGGTGCGTGTACCGGCGATGTCGATGAGGGTAAAAGTGTCGCCGGCGTACAATACTGTGTCGGTACTGACATCGACGTTTAGCGCACCGGCGAACGAGGCGTCGGAACCGACCTCGATGAGCGAGTCGGATTGCGGGGTAAGCGTCAGGTTCACGGCCGAGTTCACGGCCCATAAATCGTTTTGCATCTCGAGCGCGTTGCGAACGACGACGCGCCCGCCAGCGATGTTCAACGTGCCGAAGGAATTAAGAAAGATTGTCTGTGATGACCTGAGATGTGAGGTGGGCGGGTGTCGAGAAACGGCCATCAGCAAGCGTTAAGGCAAATACGTCTTTAAACACACGGCGTGCAGGAACGGATGCGGTATCGGTATGGGTAAGCCGGAATTTCACAATCGTGTGTTGGGTAAAGCGAAGACCACGCGGATTGCGCGCGCGGGATCGGTTATTGGTGCTTTGATGACAGAGTTATCCCAGATCCCCTTGCGTCGGTGCGGGCAGGGGTGGTTGTCGCTCCGCACGCTTTGAAGGCGTGCGGTTTTTTGTTGCGCGTGGATCGCCCCTGCTCTTAAAGATTGATGGCGACCCGTGAGCCATGACGCACTATCGCGCAAGGTGGGTTGGAACTGGATATCGATTAGCCCACCTTCTCCGCCTTCGGCTCTCTCGACATCAATTGGCTGATCGCTTCGAGGGGGTCGAGGTTCTCGAACAGGACCTTGTAGATCTGTTCGCAGATGGGCATCTCGACGCGGTACTTGGTGGCGAGGCGCATGACCGCCTTGGCGGTCGGGACCCCCTCGACAATCCCGGGGATTTCTTCGAGGACCTGCTCGAGTTTCTTGCCTCGGCCGAGCATCTCGCCGCAGGTCCGGTTTCGGCCGGTGGGTGAGAAACAAGTCGTGGCGAGGTCGCCGACGCCGGTGAGGCCGAAGAAGGTCTGGGTGTTCGCGCCCATGGCGGTGCCGAGCCTTGTGATCTCGGCGAGGCCTCTGGAGAGCAGCGCGCTCTTGGCGTTGTTGCCCGCCTGCAGGCCGTCGAGGATGCCCGCGGCGAGCGCGATGCAGTTTTTCATCGCGCCGGCCAGCTCGACGCCCAGGAGGTCGGTCGTCGTGTAAACGCGGAACCAGTGGGTGGTGAAGGCGTCCTGGATGGCGTTGGCGAAGGCCTCGTCGTCGGACGCGGCGCAGACGGTGGCGGGCAGGCACTTGGCCAGTTCGTGGGCAACGGTCGGGCCTGAGATCGAGGCGTAGGGGCGGGCGGGCTTGTCCGGGTCGTCCTGCTGAGCCCGGCCGAGGACGTCGGCGATGATCTGGGTGGGTCTTAATAAGGAGTCGGTTTCGATGCCCTTGGAGACCGAGGCGACGCCGACGGTTTGCGGGACGTGGGGGGCGAGGGCCTGCCAGACCGGGCGGATGAACTGGGTGGGGGTGGCGTTGAGGACCAGGTCTGCGTTGTTGAGCGCCTGGTCGGGCTTGTTGGTGAACCGGATGGCGTCGGGCAGGCGGTAGCCGGGCAGGTAGGCGGTGTTTTCGCGGGTCTGGATGATCTCGGCGACGGTGTCGGGGTCGTGTCCCCAGACGGTGACGGCCAGTCCCTTGGCTTCCAGGAGCATGGCCATGACGCAGGCCATCGAGCCGTCTCCGATAATCGCGATGTGTTCGGCCATCGGTGGGGATCCCGTGGGTTGCGGTTAGGATCGGCCATGATAGGTGAATCGGGGGGCGATGCGTGGGTCCGCGCGTGTTTATCGCGCCGCGGCGGGGTTTGGGGCTAAGTTGGGCCGGTCATGCGGTCGATGTCGATTGGGAGCGTTGCCCGGCGGGTCCGGGCGAGAATCGCGTCGGATTGGGCCGAAGGGTTTGGCCCGGCGTCGCGATTGAGGTATGGATGATGAGGTGTTGACCCCGAAAGCGATATTTGTGCGTGCGTAACGGGCTGAAGGGGTTTAACATAGGCAACTCGAAACACCGGATCGGCCGTGGGCCGGTCCAGAACAGCTGGCCAGCGTTGGGAGCAACACCGTGAGGCGACTGCAACAGGCAAAACGTGGAGGATGGGTAGCGGCGTTGTTCGCGTTGACGCTGCTGGCAGGCGGCTGCGAGACCGACTCGTGGCTGGACCAGTCCACGATTGGTCGAAACGAGCCGACCGCGATCGTTTACCCGATCGTGGACAAGATCAGCATCATCGAAGACGAATCGGGCACGTCGCTGGCGACCGACCGCGTGCGTCCCGGCGACCTGATCCCCGAGAACCGCGAGTACGTCATCGGCCCGGGCGACACCGTGCTGGTGACGATCTACGAGCTGCGCATCCCCGGCGTGGACGACCAGCAGCAACGCCGGGTCACCGAGACCGGCGACGTCCGGCTGGCGGTCGTCGGGCCGATCCGCGCCGCGGGCCGAAGCCCCAGCCAGCTGGAGAAAGACATCGCCACCAAGCTGGACCAGAACAACCAGCTGCGCAACGCGGTCGTGTCGGTCCAGATGCTCGACTCCCGGCAGAACACGTACAGCGTGCTCGCCCAATCGTCGGTCGGCGGCACGCAGTCGGGCACGTACATCATTCCCAAGCCCGACTTCCGCCTGGTCGAGGCACTCACCATCGCACGCAGCATCCCCGGGCGAACCCGCCGAATCTATGTGATCCGCCAGGCCGCGCTCGACGCGTCGGTGACCGGCGACTACGCGCAAGACGAGACCGACACCGGCAAGCCCCCCGCGCCCGATGACCCGGGCAACCTGCTCGAAGGGCTGGACGAGGGCCTGGACAACGCGGGCCCGGACAACGACCGCCCCGCCCCGCCGACCGGCGTGGAGCAGAGCCTGGACACCCCGGCCGACCAGGGCCAGTGGGTCTACGTCGATGGCAAGTGGGTGCGTGTGAAAGGCAAGCCCGGCACGCCGGACAGCGCGGCCGCCGATGCCGAGGAAGACGAGCGGCTCGCCGAGCTGGGCAAGCTGGTGACCCAGCGGATCATCGAGATCCCCTACCAGCAGCTCAAGGACGGCGACATGCGATACAACCTGGTGATCCGCCCGGGCGACGTGATCTCGGTGCCGGACCCCAACGCGGGCTTCGTGTACATCGGCGGGGCGATCGCCCGGCCGGGCGCATACACGATCCCCGGCGAGCAGGAGCTGACGCTGTACCGCCTGGTGATCTCCGCCGGCGGGCTGTCGGGCCTGGCGATGCCGAACAAGATCGACCTGGTCCGCCAGCTCAACGACTCGGAGCAGGCGATCGTCCGCCTGGACCTGCGCGCGATCGCGAACGGCACGGAACCGGACATCTACCTGAAGACCAACGACATCATCAACATCGGCACGAGCGGCGCGGCGGTCCCGCTGGCGATCTTCCGCAACGGCCTGCGGATGACCTACGGGTTCGGCTTCGTCGTCGATCGCAACTTCCAAAACGAGATCTTTAACGACGATATTTAATGCCGATTCCGCGATCCCATCGCGCTCGCCCGCCGTACAACCCCCTAGAATGCACCCAACGGCGGGAAAAAGGGATCGCCCGGTTCGAACCAACCTCACGCACGGCCCGGCCCAACCGCCCGGCCGTGCTTTCACCCCGGCGACGGAGGGTCCGGGCAAAGCGGGCCAAGTCAGAGCGATCAGGCCTCGCTCGAAGCACAGCGCGTCACGGAAGACCAGCGACGGTTGCCGGTTTCGCTCCCCCACGCACGGCGCGGCGGGGGTGTCGCCCCGGCGGTGTCACGTCTAGGAGGGCGTAACCACGCGATGACCACCAGCACCTCGGTCACCACCAACCTGGCCCCGGCCCAAGGCCCACCGGTCCTCATCAGCAAGACCGGCAAGCTGTGGACCGCGCTCATCGGCGTGCTGTTCGTCGCCTTCCACTGGCACTTCTTCTACAAGATGGTCCGCATCGGGCTCGACGACGCGGACTGGTCGCACGTGCTCATCATCCCGCTCATCTCCGCCTACTACATCCACCTGCACCGACAACGACTCATGGCCACCCCGCGCCGCGTCTGCGTCTGGGGCCTGCCCTTCATCGTCGCCGGTATCGTCGGCTACGTCCTGGGCATCTTCCCGATCCAGAACGGCATGGCCATGGGCTACAGCATGATCATGACGCTGTTCGGCCTGGTGCTGCTTCTCCTGGGCCCGGCGATGATGCGCATCCTGTGGTTCCCCATCGCCTTCATGGTCTTCGCCGTCAAGGTCTCCGACGCGATCTGGTCGGTCGTCGCCTCCAAGATGCAGTTCATGGCCGCCCACGGCGCAGTGGCGCTGCTGGAACTGACCAGCGGGCTCACCGGGATGCACGCGTCGCTGCGCGGCAGCACGATCGACCTGGACTACATGCACAACGGCGAGAACGTCGTCGAGGCGATGAACGTCGCCGAGGCCTGCGCCGGGATGCGCATGCTCATGGCGTTCCTGGCCCTGGGCGTCGCGCTCGCGTTCCTGTTCCCCCGCACCTGGTGGCAACGGCTGATCATGATCGCGCTCGCCGCGCCGATCGCGATCTTCGTCAACGCCCTGCGCGTCGCCGTGCTCGGCTGGCTGCACCTGATCGACCCGAGCCTGGCGACCGGCGACTTCCACCTGTTCGTCGGCATGCTCATGCTCATCCCCGCCGCGGGCCTGCTCATGCTCGTCGGCTGGATGCTGGACAAGATCATCATCGTCGAGGGCGCCCCGCCCAAGCCCCCGGCCCCCCTGCCGTTCGACGAAGACCCCAACCAGGTCCACTTCAACCGCCCCGCCGTCACCAAAGGTGCCGGCCTGGGCGCCGCGGTCGTGGTCACCCTCGGGCTCAGCTACATCCTGCTGATCAACCGGCTGACGGGCCACGAAGTCATCAACTGGCTGGGCGCGGGGCTGAATACCGCGGCGCTGGGGCTGACCAGCGTGCTGTTCCTCGCGGCGCTGGGCTGGGCCTGGCTGTCGATCCGCAAGGGCGCGCAGGGCCAGCGGCTCGCGCTGTCGCAAGGCGTGGTGGCGGGCGTCTTGCTCGCCGCAGCGGCGGGCCAGACCTCGGCGATCAACTCGATGGGCATCGCGCTGACCAAAAAGCCCCTGCCCCTGCGCCACAGCATCGCGCTGGCCTTCCCCGAGAAGACGGGCAACTGGGAGCTGCTGCACCAGGACCCGGCGTTGCCCAAGGACATCGCCGACGAACTGGGCACAGACGACTACTTCAACCGCTACTACATCAACACGGACAAGGTCAACAAGGCCGACGTGACGCCCAAGCTCAACGACTCGGGCATGCTCGCCGGCTGGCCGGGCGTGACGGTGCCGGGGCAGCTGGCCAAGGTGCACGTGGCGTACTACACGGGCATGCTGGACACGGTCCCGCACGTGCCGGACAAGTGCTGGGTCGTCGCCGGCCAGCAGGTCGTGTACCGACAGGTCCACACACTCACGCTCGACCGCTCCGACTACGAGCCGGACCCGGACCACCCGGGGATGGTCCTCGCGCACAGCGAGGGCCAGGACGAAACCGTCCGCCTGCCGGGCAAAGAGATCGAGACGGTCGTGTTCAGCGGTGCCGACGAGGACGGCAACGTGACCACGGCGTTGTACTTCTTCCTGGCCAACGGCGACGCGATCGCGTCGAGCCACCAGGTCCGCTTCAGCTTCAACCTCAAGGACCGCTACAGCTACTACTGCAAGGTGGAAGTGATGTTCCCGGGCATCAGCGACCCGAACGTCGTCGCCGAGCACGCCGAGGAACTGCTCAGCGACCTGATGCCCGACATCATGGCCGCGCTGCCGGACTGGACCGAAGTCCAGGCCGGGACGTACCCCGAACCCCAAGCGACCGACGCGAAGTAAGACGAACCTGAAACACTCGATCCGGACCTGATAGACAGACCCGCGCCCCGGGTATCCCCCGTGGCCGCAACAGAGAGACGCCCGGCATGCGTACGCGTGTAAACACCAAATTCGTGATCATCCTCAGCACCGTGCTGGTGCTGCTGGTCGGCGGCTCGGCCGCCTTCCTGCTGACCAAGGGCTCGAGCGTGTTCGGCTTCCTGCGCGACGCCGAAGACTACGCGCGCATCGCCGAGGAAGCGGTGGACGACGCCGAGATCGCCCTGAAAGCCGGGGACGTGGACGAATACAACGCGCTCCTGGAGCGCGCCAAGCGCAACCTCGGCGCCGCGAACAAGGAAGACAACGCCAACACCGAGTATCTCCGCCGCTTCATCGAGGTCGAGCGGATGAAGATCGTGGACGACCTGACGCTGGCTTACAACCACCTGAACACGGTGCTGCAGGTGCTGGTCAAGATCCACGACAACCCCAACGCGACCGAAGACGAGCGCGCGTCGTACTACGAACTGCTGCACGAGCGCCACCGCGCGGGCGTCGTGGTGGACGGCCGAAACGCCTACAGCGAAATCTACGCCAAGTCCCGCGACTGGCTGGTCAACCACCCCGACGACAAGCTGGCCCGGCACTACCTCGCGCTGGTCGAGGCGGGCAACGCCGGCAGCGACAAGACGACCGACCAACAGCGCGAGGAGATCCTCAAGAACCTCAACCAGGCGATCAACGAGGCGCCCGACGACCCCTGGCTGCGCAACGCCGCCGGCCGGTACCACGTGTCCAACGCCCGCCGGCTGTACCGCGTCAGCGGCAACGCGTTCACCGAAGAGGTCAACGCCACCAACATCCGCGCGTTCGAGGAACTGAACCGCGCGGTCGAGCGGGCCGGCGACGACCCGGCCCCGCTGGTCGAGGCCCTCGAGTTGATGCTCGCCATCCGCGCCCAGGACAAGGCGATCCAGATGCAGGTGCTCGGCGGGCAGATCGAAACCGCGCGCAAGCTGCACGAGATGCTCAAAGACAAGAAGATGCGCGACAAGCTCTTCATGAACGAGCTCAACAGCGCCGTCTGGGCCATCCAGGGCCGGGGCAGCGGCATCGCCGACCACCCCTTCGACGGCATGGCCTACAGCGAAGATTTGGCCAAGGCGATCGTCGAGGACCGCCCGGACGATCCCGCCTCGCACGCGATGCTCGGCACGCTGTACCGCCAGCGCGGCGGGCTGGACGACGCGGAGAAGGCCATCGCCAAGGGCCTGGAGGTGCTCGAAGCGAACGACCGGCCCAACGGGCGCGCGTTCGTCCTCGCCGTGCAGGCCCGCCTCGAGATGCTCTCGACCCAGGCCGAGGTCAAGATCTACCTCGCCGAGCAGGCGAACCAGGACGGCGACAACAAGCAGTACAAGCAGCGGCTGGTCGAAGCGGCGAACCTGCTGAAAGAGCTCAACGACGCGCCCGCGCCCAGCAAGGATTGGCGCGACGCCCGGGTGCAGTTCCTGCGCGGGCGGATCGACTTCGCGTACCGGCGGTACAAAGAAGCCGTCGCCCGCTTCGACAAGGCCAACGAGCTCTACAGCCGCGTGGACACGCAGAAGCTGCAGATGCTCGAGTTCCTCGCCCGCACCCACGCCAAACTGAACAACGACAACGCGGTCATCGACACCTACGAGCAGATCGTCCAGATCCAGCCCGCCTCGCCCCAGCGCCTCGCGCTGATCCAGGTCTACCTCAACCAGTCCGGCGACCAGAGCCTGAGCCGCGCCGAGTACCACCTGAGCAACTACCTCGGCCAGTTCCCCGACAACCTGTTCGCCCTGCGCCTCAAGGCCGGCCTGTTCGCCAAGAAAAACGCGCCCGAGCAGGCGATCGAGCTGCTCGAAGGGCTGCTGGCCGAGAACCCGGAACTCAACGAGACGAACCCGGAGATCAAGAACGACATCGATAAGTACCTGCAGATGGCGGGCCAGACCGAAGAGGCGATCAAGCGCGTGCGTCAGCGGCTGGCCGACCGCCCCGAGGGCGAGCCGATGAACATCGCGGTCGTCAACTTCCTGCTGAGCATGCTGCCCACGCGGCAGGAAAAGCTCCAGGAGATCGACCGGCTCGAAGCGCAGGGCCTGGCGTCAAACATCGCCGAGATCTTTCGCAAGTTCGCCAACAACGGCCGGCTGACGCTCGACGATGAGCTGGCCTTGAACAAGGCCCAGAACCACCGGCCCGGGGACCACGAGATCCGCGAGTGGATGATCTATCGGCGGTGGGGCAACACCGACCAAGCCCGCGCCCGGCTGGAAGAAGCGATGCGCCTCGCGCCGAAGCTGCCGACCGTGCTCGAAGCGCGGTTCGTCACGGCCCTCGAGGACGGGCGTTGGGAAGACGCCCAGCTCGCGATCCGCGACACGCTCGAGTTGGACCTGGCCGACCGCCCGGACATCGCCGTCGCCGACGGCTCGTTCATGCGGGCCCAGGTCACCGCGATGAAGGGCTCGACGATGCAGCGCGGCCCGGCGCGGGACAAGGTGCTGCTGCAGGCGACCGTCGATTACCGCCAGGCCCTGGACCAGTACGAGTTCTACGTCAACGGCTGGGTGCAGCTCGCCCGCGTCTACCTGATGCAGAACAACTACTTCGCCGCCCAGGACGCGCTGCGCGAGGCGCTGAGCCTGCAGAGCCAGAACACCGCGGCGATGGAGCTGATGGCCCAGGCCGAACGGGCGACGGACAACGAGACCCGCGCGCTCGAACGCTACGAGCAGATCCTCGCCATCAACCCCAACCACGCCACGGCCCTGGACCAGTTCACCGAGCTGTCCCAGAAGCTGGGCGTGCCCGGCCGAGCCATCACGCTGCGCGAAAAGATCCGCGACCGCGTGCCGGACAACACCGGCAACCGCCGGGCCCTGGCGCTGCTGTATTCCGGCGACGACGACTACGACCGCGCGAAAGAAGAGATCGACGCCGTCATCGCCCGCGAGGGCAAGACCCAGCCGAACATGGTCGTGCTGGCGCGCGTGCTGGCGGAAGGCGAGAAGAGCGACCGGGCGATCCAGGAGGTCCAGCAGTACCTGGACAAGCGCGGCGACCAGGCCGACTGGCGCGACTACCTGCTGCTGGCCCAGACCCACCAGTGGGCCGACGACCAGGACAGTGCCGACCAGGCGTTCGCCAAGGCGATGCAGCTGGAAGACAAGCAGAGCGCGAGCGCGACGCTCGCGTGGGCGGCGACGCTGCAGCAGCGTGGCGAGCTCGAACGCGCCGCGGCGATCTACAAGCGCCTCTCGGACGAACGCCCGGAGAACGAGACGCTCAAGCTGCAAACCATCCAGGTCTTCCTCAACGCCAGGCAGTACGACCAGGCCGAGAAGCTCGCGATGACCCTGGGCGACACGCCCGAGCGGTACCGGGCGCTGATCAGCGTCGCGCTGGGCAACGAGGGGCAGCTGGCCCTCGCGGTCCAGCGGGCCCGCGCCGGGGTCAAGGCGTTCCCCAACGACCTGGAGCTGCGCCTTCAGCTGGCCCGGCTGCTCTTGACGATCCAGAACCGCCGGCCGCAGGACAGCCGGGACTTCGCCGAGATCAAGAAGCTCGCCGAGCTGTTGCTCAAGGACCACCCCGACCGCGTCGAGACGCAGCTGCTGATGGCGGACGTGCACCTGGCGATGAACAACAAGAAGCAGGCGATCGGCCAGCTCGAGCAGATCCTCGAGTTCGCGCCCAGCCACGTGCCGGCGAACGAGCGGCTGTACACGATCAAGCTCGCCGAGGCCCAGGAACTGGCCCAGACCAGCGTCGAGGCCAGCCAGGCCAAGGCCGCCGAGGCGCTGGGCATCGCGGCGCTGCTCATCAAGGCCAGGCCCGAACTGCCGCTGCTGTACCGCCGGGCGGGCGAAGCGGCGACCCTCGCGGGCTTGAACGAGCAGGCGGTCGAGCACTTCCGCAACGCGTTCGACAAGACCGACGAGGCGCAGGACCTCGCGGCCTACGCCACCGCCCTGCTCAGCGTCGAGCGCGGGGCCGACGCGCGTTCGGTCCTCGAAAACCCCGACCACGGCACGATGGTCGCCAACAACCTGTACCTGCGTGCCCTGCGCGGGCGGGCCCTGGTGATGTCGGGCAACGCCGACGGCGGCGCGTCCATGCTGACCAACGTGCTCAAGGCCGCCGAGACCTTGCAGGCCCAGCTCGTGGTCGTCCAGCAAATCACGCTGGCGTACAAGGGCGAGCCGGACCGTGCTTTGGCCATCGTGACCGACGTGATGGGCGAGGACCTGCCGGTGGCGATCGACGCGTCGCTCGCGTCGTTCCTGATCCGCCAGGACGAGCACGCGAAGGCGGCGAACCGCCTGGCGAAGTTCGAGGTCGAGCCGGTCTCCAACACCCTGCAGCAGTTCAACCTGCTCATGCAACTCGCGATCGCCCGGCAGGAATCGGACCAGCTCGACGCGGCCAAGCGCACCTACGAGAACGCCTACCAGCTGGTCAAGCAGAACCCCGGCGCGATCCCGATGCGGCTGCGGGTGCACTTGTTGAACAACACCGCGTACCTGCTGGCCGACAAGATGACCGGCTTCGAGCAGGAGGCGATCCGGTACGCCCGCGAGGCGCTCGAGCAGCTGCCGGCGAACGAGCAGGACGAGAACGTCGCGCTGATCGAAGACACGCTCGGCTGGGCGCTGTGCCAGGCCGGCCAGTTCGAAGAAGCCATCGAGGTGCTCAACCGTTCGGTGAAGAAGTACGAGCTGTCGGCGAACCTCTTGCACCTGGGCATCGCGTACAACCGCGCGGGCAAGAAGGACGTGGCGCTGGACGTGCTGGACCGCGCCCGCCGACGCGCCAAGGCCGACGGCGACAAGAAGATGATCGAAGAGACCGAGAAGGCGTACCGCGACGCCCTGTGACCGAGACAAAACCCCGCCGGCGGGCCCGATGAAGCGGCCCGATCCGGCCGATGATACGACCATGACGAGGACCGGCGTTGCGCCGAGACGAGGAACGAAGCGATGAGTACCAATAACCCGATGTCCAATATCCCGCCGCTGGGCCCGCCGACCGGCATGATGCCCGGGGGCGCCCCGAGCAAGTTCAAGCCCATCGACCCGTTGCGCGTGCTGCGCGCCAACTGGCTTTGGATCGTGCTCGCGATGTTCGTGGGCGTGATCCTCGGCGGGGGCGTGTGGTTCGGGCTCAACCGCTTCGTGCCCGAGTACACCTCCGAGGCCCAGTTCCGGGTCAACACCGAGAGCATCGACCCGACGCGCGCCATCCGCATGGCCGAGCTCGAGCCGATCATCATCACCGAGGTGCAGACGATCATCGGCCTGCCGATCCTGCGCGACACGCTCAACGCGCCGTCCGTTCAACAGACGCCTTGGTTCGCGCAGTTCGACAACGACTTCGAGCTCGCGCTGCAGGACATGAGCGACAACGTCATCAAGGCCAACCACATCCGCGAGACGCAGCTGTTTGAGGTCCGGGCGACGACGAAGAACGAAGACGACGCGCAGATCATCCTCACCGCGCTGCGCGACGAGTACATCCGCCTGAAGCGCAACCAGGAGCAGAGCGATTCGTCCCGCGACATGCAGGCGGCCCAGAGCCGGCTGAACGCGGCGAACGAGGAGATCACCAGCATCCGCGCGTCGATCAAGCGTTTCCTCGAAAACACGCCGATCGAAACCCTCGAAGAACGCACCAGCCGGGCGGCGCAGGAAGTCCAGCGGCTGGTCTACGACAAGAGCGAGCTGGAGAAGCTGCTCAATTCGCTGGACGCGAGCTACCAGCAGTTGCTCAAGCGCCAGCAGGAAGGCGACTTCGACCCCTCGGACGAGGAGCGCGCCCAGATCGAGATGCAGCAGGAGATCATGACCGTCGACAGCCAGCTGCGCGACCTGCGCGTGGCCCGGCAGACCCAGCTGCGCAAGTACGGCGAGAACCACGAGGTCATCCGCGACCTCGACGAGCGGATCCTCGCGACCGAACGCGAACGCCGGGACGAGTTCGATAACCAGGCCCGCATCCTGTTCAACGCCAAGCTCGAGCAGGCGGCGTTGGGCATGGAGAACATTAAGATCGAGTTGTCCAAGGTCACCCAGTCGCTGGACGGGTGGACCGCGACCCGCCAGGACAACGTCCGGAAGATCGACGAGTACCAGACGCTGCAGCGTGAGCTGGAGACCGCGGAAGAAGAGCGCAAGATGGCTCAGACGGCGATCCAGGAATTGCTGCTGGAAGAAGGCATGGAGAAGCGCGTGGTCGTCGAACAGGCGTACGCGCCCCAGCAGGCCGAGCAGACCTTCCCGCCGGATTGGTACGTGACGATCCCGATCGTGACGGCGGTGTTCACGGCGTTGATCACGGGGCTGATCTTCCTGCGCGAGCTGATGGACCAGCGTGTCCGCAGCGCGGCGGACGTGAAGATGGTGTCCGACGCGTCGCTGGTCGGTTTGATCCCCAGCGCCGACCAGGACCGTCGCAGCGGCCGACAGGTCGAGCGCGTGGTCGAGCAGCAGCCGGCCGGGTTGCTGGCCGAGTCGTTCCGGCAGGTGCGGACCGCGGTGCTCTCGAAGATGGACCGCCGGGGCTACAAGACGCTGATGGTCGTGTCGGCCAAGCCGGGCGCGGGGGTGACGGCGGTGGCGCAGAACCTCGCGGCGAGCTGCGCCTTGTCGGGCCGGCGGGTCCTGGTCATCGACGCGAACTTCCGCAAGCCGGGCGTCGCGCAGATGATGGGCGTGCCCAACCAGCCGGGCCTGGCGGACCTGCTGTGCGGCGACCACGACATCGACGCGGCGGTTGAGCTGGCGCACGAAAGCTCGACGCAGGGCCTGTCGATCCTGCCGGCGGGCGACAGCGCCAAGGCCGCGGTGGAGCTGTTTGAAAACCCGCGCTTCCGCGAACTGATGGGCCGGCTCGAGTCGGAATACGACCTGTTGATCATCGACACGCCGCCGGCGTTGCTCGCGTCCGACGCGCAGCTGCTGTCGCGGCACGTCGATGCCATGCTCTTGGTCAGCCGGGCGCGGACCGACACGCGCGGCATGCTCCAGCGGCTGTACCGCGAGCTGGACGGCCAGCGGGCCGACATCCTCGGCATCGTGCTCAACGGCGTGCAGGCGTCGGCGGGCGGGTACCTCAAGCGCAACTTCCGCGAGTTCCACGCCTACGCCGGCCCGGACCGCCGAAACGCCCAACGCGCCCCGCAACCCGCCGCCGCCCCGGCCCCCCAGCCGGTCGCCGCGGGTGCCGCGGACCGCAACGGCGACACCGTGCGGATCGAGCCCCCGATCGAGGACGCCCCCATCGCCGACGATGACGACGACGACATCCTCGGCGGGTTCGACATGGACGACGAGGACACCCACAAGTAGGTCGTGCCCCGCACCGCCGAACGCGGACACGATCGCAAGCAAACCGATCGCTGACGCGTTGCACTCCCGCGCACAGACGCGACAGCCCCGATCCAAGCACGCGAAACCGAGTCGTGCTCGCGCGCGATGCCCCTGATCTGACCCCCAAGCCCGCCCGATGATCCAGCATCAACACCTCGCCGCCGCACCGCCGCCGCCCGCCGATTGGTCGGTCGCCTGGCCCGCGCTGATGCAGTTCTGGCCGGTGCTGGCCGTGGCGTTCGGGGCGTCGCTGCTGCTCACGCCGGTCATGCGCAGGCTCGCGATCGCCAACGGCATCGTGGACCTGCCCGACGCTCGGCGCAAGGCCCACGCCAAGCCGGTGGCGTACCTCGGCGGGCTGGCGATCTTCCTGGGCTGGTTCGCCGCCGTGGGCCTGTTTGTCGGCATGCTCCTGGCCGGGCCGGGCCACGGCGGCCTGTCGCTGCACGCGATGATCGGCGCCGACCAGCAGACCAACGACGTCATGTCGGTGATCCTCATCGCCATCGGCGCCGCGGCGATCGTGCTCACCGGCCTGTTCGACGACGTGTACGGGATGCGGGCGCGGGTCAAGATCGGCGGGCAGCTCTTCGCCGCCGCCGCCATCGCCCAGGCCCGCGCCGTCGAGGACCTGGTCGCGCGCAGCCTGGACCTACTCAACATCACCCTGCCCGACCCGATGATGCAGGTCGTGGGCACGGCGATGATCGCGGTGCTCGTGGTCGGCTGCTGCAACGCGCTGAACCTGATCGACGGGCTGGACGGGCTCGCCTCGGGCGTGACCACGATCGCGATGGCGGGGATGCTGGCGATCTGCGCGCTGGTCATCGCCCGCTACGCCGACAACGCCAGCGTCGTCAGCCACCTGGGCGTGCCGATCCTGCTCAGCGTCGCGACCATCGGCGCCGTCGCCGGCTTTTTGCCCTACAACTTCAACCCCGCCAGCATCTTCATGGGCGACACCGGCTCGCTGCTGCTGGGCTACCTCTGCGTCACGACGATCCTGTTCATGGGCCGGCTGGACAACGACGCGGGCCTCGCGCCGCTCGCCTTCTCCGGCGCGGTGATCTGCTTCGCGTTGCCGATGACCGACACGGCCCTGGCGATCGTCCGCCGCAAACTCCAGGGCAAGCCGATCTTTGCCCCCGACGCGATGCACATGCACCACATGTTCCGCCGCTGCGGCCTGTCGGTGAAACAGAGCGTCTTCTGCATGTACACGCTGGGCCTGATCTTCGCCGGCACCGGGTTCGCGCTCGTCGCCCTGTCGCTTCGCTGGGGCATGTCGATGACGTTCTTCGGCCTGACCGTGCTGGTCATCCTGATCGTGGGCTACCGCGTGAGTTGCCGGCTTCAACGCTCCGAGGCCGAGCACCCCAAGCCCGCCGAGGGCCCGGACAACCGCCCGGGAAAAGACGACGACGCCCCGAACGATACGCTGGCCCAGACCGCCGACCCCGCCCCGCTCGAGCCGGCGGGCAAGGCCTGAGCAGACAGAGCCCCACCGCTGTCTGGGTCGTGGTTCACGTTGCCTTAAGTGGGACGGGGACCCGCCCGTCATCAAATCACAAAAGGCTCTGTGACGGGCCGGACGCTCATCCCACCGGTTCGTAAACCACTGCCGCTGCCTGGCCCGCGGTTGCGGACCCGCTTGCCCGTGATACAATGCCCCTTCGCGGCCGACCCGGTCGGCCGACCTGCCGGTGGCGTGCCCCTCGCGGGCGTTTCGTTGTACAGGACGTACATCCCCGGGCGGTTGTGAGACGTTTCACGACCGGCCGTTCTTAATCTCACCCTCGCCGGCGATGACCGGCCGAGGCCCATGCGGGCGACCGGAAGCCCGCCGCGGGCCCTATCGGGGCCATGGGTTTTTCTTCCGATTGATGCGCGGCTCGAACACACCGTAAGCCGCGCCACCCAGGAGCAATCGTCAATGTCCTCACTGGCTAAAGAACTCGTCGACGCCGGCATCCACTTCGGCCACCGCTCGACGCACTGGTGCCCGAAGATGGCCCCCTACATCTTCGGCAAGCGCAACAAGATCCACATCATCGACGTGAAGGAAACGATCAAGGGCCTGCTGCTGGCCCGCAAGTTCCTCACCAAGACCGTCGCCGAGGGCAAAGACGTCCTCTTCGTCGGCACCAAGCGACAAGCCCGCGGCATCATCGAGAAGCACGCGACCGACGCCGGCATGCCCTACGTCACCGAGCGCTGGCTCGGCGGGACGCTCACCAACTACGCCACCATCCGCCAGCGACTCAAGCGGCTCGAAGAACTCGAGCGTATCGAAGAGTCCGGCGACATCGACAACTACTCCAAGAAGATGGAGTCCCAACTCCGCCGGGAGAAGGAAAAGATCACCCGGAACCTCGGCGGCATCCGTGACATGAACAAGCTGCCGGGCGCGATGGTCATCATCGACGTCAACCACGAGCACAATGCCGTGCGCGAGGCCCGCAAGCTGGGCATCCCCACCGTCTGCCTGATCGACACCGACAGCGACCCCGAGTTCGCGGACATCCCGATCCCCGGCAACGACGACGCGATGCGCGCGATCGAGGTGGTCATCGCCTCGCTCGCCGCCGCGGTCAACGAGGGCAAGACCCACCGAAAAGAAAAGGGCGAGGGCAAGGACGACACCGCGGGCGGCGAGCAGAAGCCCCGCCGACGGTCCAAGCGCGCCCAGTTCACGGCCGACGACGCAACAACGCCAGAGGTCGCTGCCGCTGGTATCGCCCCGACTAGCTTCGATAACGAGACGCCTCCCCCCGCGGGCGTCCGTGACAATAGCTAGTCAGCCACAATGATTGAACGAGCCGCGACCGTCAGGGAGCGGGCCAAAGCCACGACGGATTAGACGCTGCCCGCTCCCTGACGGTCGCGGCTCGTTCAATCCTCATCCCCAACAGACCTGGAGTTCAAGCCATGGCCATCAGCGCCAAAGACGTAAAAGCCCTCCGCGACGCGACCGGCCTGGGCATGACCGACTGCAAGAAAGCCCTGGAAGAAGCCGGCGGCGACATGGACAAGGCCGCAGAGATCGCCCGCGCCAAGTTCGGTGCCAAGATGGCCGGCCGGACCGACCGCGAGTCGGCCGAGGGCCGCGTCGCGCTCGCCACCAGCGCCGACGGCAGCAAGGGCGCGATCGTCCAGATCAACACCGAGACCGACTTCACCGCCAAGAACGACGCCTTCGTCGCCATGGCCCAGAAGGTCGCCGACCTCGCCCTCGAACTGCCCGCCGGCGACGTCGCGGTCAACGACGCGATGGAAGCGGCGATGCAGGAAGTCCGCCTGACCACCGGCGAGAACGTGCAGTTCGGCGCGGGCGTCGTCTACGAGGCCGGCAAGCCCGGCTGCGTCGGCGGGTACAACCACTTCACCGGCAAGATCGGCGTGCTCATCCAGCTCGACACCGAAGCCCAAACGCCCTCCGACGAACTGATCAAGGACCTGTGCATGCACGTCTCCGCGATCGTCCCCGAGGCGCTCGGCGTGAACGAAGACGACATCCCCGCCGACGCGATCGAGAAAGAGAAAGCCGCCGCCAAGGCCGAGGCCATCGAATCCGGCAAGCCCGAAGACATCGCCGAGAAGATGGTCGTCGGCAAGATGCGCAAGTACATGGACTCGATCGTCCTTCTCCGCCAGCCGTTCGTAAAAGACGACAAACAACAGGTCCAGCAGATCCTGCCCAAGGGCGTGACGATCAAGGCGTTCAAAAAGCTGGCCGTCGGCTAAGCCGATCCGACATCCAAACCAAACAAAACGCCCGGCGCACGCCGGGCGTTTTTGCTTGGTGATAAGACATGGTCCACGTTCATTCCATCCCCGTCAGCGTGTACTCGATCGTCGTGCCGGTGTCGGCGAGGTGGTGGCTCATATACGTCAGCGCCCCGTTGCGGAGGTTGTAGGCGCTGACGGCGTAAAACGTCTGCGCGTCGTTGGTCAGGACGAACACGCCCAGCCGGCCGAGGTTGCCGTCCTGCACCTGGTAGGTCAGCGTAGTGCGCAGCGTCTTGTTCTGGTCGATCTGGCCCTGATCGAGCTTGGACAAGACGTCGGGGTGGACCCAGTAGCCGAGGGCCGTGCCCGGTCCTTGCATGATCGGCGACTCGGAGGGCGGGCTGCCCTGGACTTGGCTGGTGGATTTGCCGATCACGTAGCCGTCGCCGCGGTCGGTGAACTTGAGCGCGAGGGACATCTGCACGGGCGGGGTCTGCACGCCGGGCACGGCCATGGAATAGGTGCCGGCGTAGCTCATCGTCTTGACGGTCTTGGCCCACGCCGGCCAAGCCGCGCCAATAAGCGGGCTATCAACCTGGCGGGTGCTGATGAGCTGCGACTGCGACTGGTGCTTGCGGTTGAAGGGGTTGACGCCGGTGTCGCCCCGCCGCATCGGGCCCGAGGCGTTGCGGTCGGTGAGTTTTTCGCCGGTGTCGGCGTTGTAGGTGCTCGAGCTGATGTGGTCGTTGCCCTTGACGGTCACGGTGACGGCGTTGACCTGCCGGCCGTTGTAAGGCCAGGGCCCGCGGTTGATCTCGACGCCGTTGCCGGATTGCAGCTGCTTGAGCTCGTCCGCGGTCATCCACATCGCGCCGCCGGACTTAAGCGCGAACTCGCCGATCGCCATGCTCGACGCGCCGCTGAGCTGGACGCGTGGGTCGGTCGTCGGGTCGAGGGCGCCCTGGGCGGTCAGCGGCACGCCGTTGGGTGCCAGGTAGAACGCCGTGTTGACCAGGACCTTGTCCTTGAGCACGGCGACGATGGTGTATTCGGTGTAGCCCATGCCGGCCGATCCGGGCTTGTTGGCGTCGTCGCTCTCGCTGGAGCTGGCGGACATGTACAGCATCTGGTAGCCGGGCTTGATGTATTCGGGCACGGTGATCGCGGCACCCGCGGGCCGGGGGATGGGGTTTTCCTGGCCCTCGCCGGCGGGGTTGTCCCCGCCGGGCCGCGGGCCGTATTGCGCCCAGGCGGGGGCGGCCTGCACGGCAAACGCCAACGCGGCGAGGCACAACGCGACGCGATTGATCAAGCTCATGGTCGATCCCTCTCGTTGGATGGGTGGTGTAGAAAGGCCCTCTAGGCCTATACCCTAACAGGCCGTCGCGTCGGGACAAAGGCTCCGTTCGCCGATCCCCGGCGGGGCTCACGGATTCTCAACAAAATGGCTTTCCTATTTTCTGTCCAATCGGGTACAATCCCGCTCACGACCCCGGGGCGAACAACGCCCCACGTTTTATGGCTACAGTTAGAGACGCTCGTGAAGCAACGTCGGATGGTCCGACCGCAACGATCAGCCTCGAGACTGTCAGGAGCTTCACGATGAAACTCTACGTTGGTAACTTGAACTTCCGCACCACCCAGGAATCGCTCGAAGGGCTTTTCTCCAACTACGGCGAAGTCCAGGAAGTCGCGATCATCACCGACCGTGAAACCGGCCGGCCCCGCGGCTTCGCGTTCGTCACGATGGACGACGAGGGCGGCAAGCAGGCCGTCGAGGCCCTCAACGGCCAAGAGTTCGAAGGCCGGACCCTCAACATCAACGAAGCCCGCCCGCGCGAGCCGCGCAGCGGCGGCGGCGGCGGGGGCGGTCGTGGCGGCTACGGCGGCGGCCGGGGCGGCGGCGGCGACCGCTGGTAATCAGCGACTCACACGCTGAACCATCCAACACAAGAACAGCGGGTCTGATGGCCCGCTGTTTTTTTACGCGCTCCCGATGCCTGCAGTGCCCGCATCGGTGCCGTGGTCAAGCCTGCGCCGGCCACGCGCACTGGCTATCGGTGTTTCGTCCTGGCCGGCGCATGCTTCCCGACGGCACCCGATACCACGCACAAGGCCTTGCCCTGCTCGGAGTCATTCTTTTTTAATCCGGTGAATCCACCCTCCAAAATCGTTCGAAACATTCATCGTTAGCAAAACCACCACCCCCTTCAAGGAGCTTTCGATGAATCGTTTGACCAAAACCATGACCGCCCTCTCTGCCGCCGCCCTGTTCGCCGCCGCTTCGCCGGCCATGGCTTGCGACAAGTGCAACTGCAAGGACGGCACGAAAAAGTCCAAAACCCAAACCGTCGCGGCACAGATGGACATCGTGGACACCGCTGTCGCCGCGGGCAAGTTCAACACCCTCGCCGCCGCACTTCAGGCCGCCGGCCTGGTTGACGCACTCAAAGGTGACGGGCCGTTCACCGTCTTCGCACCGACCGACGAAGCATTCGCCGCGCTGCCCGAGGGAACGGTCCAGACGCTGCTCAAGCCCGAAAACAAGGCGCTCTTGACCGCCATCTTGACCTACCACGTCGTGCCCGGCGACCTTAAGGCCGAGGACGTGCTCAAGGCGGACAAGCTCGTCACGCTCAACGGCCAAAAGATCGATCTGAGCACCAAGGACGGTGTCCAAGTGGACGGCGCGAATGTCGTCAAGACTGACATCGCTACGACCAACGGCACGATCCACGTCATCGACAAAGTGATCCTGCCCAATACGAAGGATATCATCGATACCGCTGTGCAGGCGGGTTCGTTCGAAACACTCGCCGCGGCGCTTAAGGCCGCCGAGCTGATCGAGACGCTGCAGGGCGACGGGCCGTTCACCGTCTTCGCGCCGACCGACGAAGCATTCGCCGCTCTGCCCGAGGGCACCGTGCAGACGCTGCTGAAGCCGGAGAACAAGGATAAGCTCACCGCGATCCTGACCTACCACGTCGTCCCGGGCCGGGTGTACGCCACCGACGCGATCTCCGCGGGCCAAGCCAAGACCGTGCAGGGCTCGAAAGTCACCATCACGTCGACCAAGGCCGGTGTCATGGTTGACGGTGCCAAAGTCATCAAGGCCGACATCGACACGACCAACGGCGTGATCCACGTGATCGACAAGGTCATCCTCCCCAAGGACTGATCCACACGCCAGCCTGACCCTAATGCCCGGCCGCGTGTAACCACGTCGCCGGGCTTTTGCCCCAGACGATGACGGGCATAGCGTATCGACCGGCCTCAACGCAGCGTGTAAGATGACCGCGATCAACGACCGAACCAGTATGATGACGCGGACGCCGGAGCTTGGGCTACGGCGTGAGAAACGACGCGAAATGACGCAGGTACAACCTAACAGCTTGCTGAAACAGGTCGCCGCGGGGGACAACGCCGCGGTCAGCGCGGTGATCGACGCGTATGGTGGGCTGGTGTGGTCGCTGGCTCGCCGATACTTCGGCCGATCCGCCGAGGCCGAAGACGCGGTGCAGGACAGCTTCGTCGCCGTCTGGCAGTCGGCCGACCGGTACGACCCCGACACGGCGAGCGAGACGACCTTCGTCGCGATGATCGCCCGACGCCGGATGATCGACCGGCTGCGTAAGCAAGGTCGGCGGATCGACGCCCAACCGCTCGACGCGTCGCCCGACCCCGAAGATGAATCCAACGACCGCCTGGCGGACGAAGAACAAGCGAGGCTCGTTCTCGACACGATCGACGAACTGGACCCGCCCCAGCCCGAGGTCATCCGGCGATCGCTGCTGGACGGGCTGACGCACGCGGAGATCGCCGAGGCGATGCAACTGCCGCTGGGCACGGTGAAAACGCACATCCGCCGAGGACTGATGAAGGTCCGCAAGGCGCTTGGTATTGACAAGACAGGTACCCCACGCGTGAGCGGGGTGCAGGCATGAGCAGCACGACACACAACAACCCGGACCGGCTCGACGAGCTGATGGTGGACGCCGCGACGCAGGGCCTGTCGCCGCAGGACCAGGCCGAGCTGCGCGAGGCGCTGGAACGCAACCCGTCGCTGCGCTTTGAAGCCGAGGCGTACGAACTCGCCGCGACCGCGGTCGAGCTCGCGCTTTGCAAGCCGCTTACGAACGAGGCGTTGCCGCCGGCGCTCCAGGACAAATTGCGTGTGGCGGCGCAGCGGCATACCGCGGCGTTGCGAGAGAACCCCGGGCTGAAACTCGCCGGGACGCCGGCATCGAATGAAGTTGATATCAGCGGTCGCGGCATCCGCTGGACGGATGGGCGGGCCTTCGGCTGGTACGCCGCCGCCGCCGCGCTCATCGCCGTCTGCGTGCTGCTCGTCCAGACGCCCGATACGCAAGTGATCGAAAAGGTCGTCGAGAAAGACGCGACCGGCAACGCCCAGGCAGGTCCGACTCTCGCCGAGCGTTACGCCGAACTCGCCAATCGACAGAACACGCTCCGCGGCGCGTGGGCCCCGCACCCCGACGGCGACACGCAGCGTTTCGCCAACGCGGCCGGCGAAATCATCTGGAACACCGACCAACAGACCGGCTACATGAAGCTCACCGGCCTGCCGGTCAACGACCCGACCAAGGAGCAGTACCAGCTCTGGATCGTCGATGCGACACGCGAAGGTGAAACGACCGACCGCATCGACGGCGGGGTCTTCGACGTTAACGACGCGGGCGAAGTCATCGTCCCCATCGATCCGAAAATTGTTGCCCGCAAGCCCGCCGTCTTCGCCATTACCGTCGAACAGCCCGGCGGGGTCGTGGTCTCCAAGGGCCCGCTGCAGGTCTTCGCGGTGCCCGACGCGGGTTGATTGATTTTCAAATATCACAATGAAAAAGGCCACCCCGCTTAAGCAGGGTGGCCGATTTTTTGACTTGTTTCAACACGTCAATCCGGGATCTTGTTCAACGTGTACCACACGTCGCCCGACCAGATCGCCTTGCCCTGGTCCGACACCGGGTCGGTCGTCAGCTTGATCACGTAGCCTTCCTTGCGGTCCGGGATCGTGAGCGTGACGGACTTGCGGTCGGCCGAGGCGACGGCGTTGGTGACTTTCAGTTCATGCGGGTCGATCTTCGGCCCGCCGTACTTGCCCGTCGCGACGTAGGTCCACTGCTCGACGGTGTAGGTCGCCGGGTCTTCGAGCACGTCCTTCGCGACCGGCTGGGTGAACGCGAGGACAAAGCCGTCGCGGGTCGCGGTCATGTGGTGGATCTCGAAGGCGCTCTCGCCGGTCGGCGTGAGGCGTTCGAGGCCTTGGAACGTCCTGCGATTGCCGCGCTGCGGGTCGTGCCAAGCCCAGGTTCCCGCGTGGTGCCCGCCGATCCCGCCGACGTACAGCGCCCCGTCGGGGCCGAAGAAGATGCGGTTGGGCCCGCCCTCCAGGCCCTGAGTAAACCGCATCACGCACCCCTGCCAGACGCCCTTGACTTCTTCGAGGTAGACGCGGTTGAGCCCGCCGTAGCGCATGTCGCCCAGCGCGAGCTGGCCATCGAACCCGTGCCCATCGGGGAACAGCAGCAATTCGGTCGGCGAGTTGCCGATCTCGTCCTGAGGCAGCAGGATCGCCGCGTCGGTCACGCCGGTCTTCCCGTCCCGGACCTCGGGCTGGAACGGCGAGCCGTAGGCCTTGGGCGGGTTGTGCCGCTGGTGGTAGCCGTAGAACTTACCCTTCTGCACGTGGTTGATCTCGTTGGCCGGGGTCCAGCCGCCCTGGTTGTCGATGACGAAGCACTCGCCGGCCTTGTTCAGGCCCAGGCCGTTGGGCGTGCGGTGCCCGCCGGTCAACACCTCGACGTTCTCGCCCGCGGGCTTGCTCAGATCGATCTTCCACACCGAGCCGTGGTTCGGCGGGTTCTGGTTCTTACCAAGACCCGCGCCGCGCGACATATAAAAGAAACCGGGGTGGTCGGCCGTCGGGCCCGGCACCCAGGGCAGGCCGGCACTGATCTGGTGGAAGTCGTTCGTCTCCCAACCGCTGGCAACAACCGCCTTGTCCCACTGCTTCGTCGACTCGTTGAACGTGAACTTGCTCAGCTCGCTGCGCTGGCTGACGTAAATCACATCGTCAATCACGTGCACGCCCGAGGGCTCATACAGGTGGTCCGCGATCTTTTCGCCCTTGATTGTCTCCGGGTCGTCCGAGTCGGGGTTGCGGATCAGCCACAGCTCGCCGTTGGGTTCTTCGGTCGGCGAAGGCGCTTTGAGACTGCGTGCTTCAAAACGCGCGACGACCAGCCGGCCGTCGGACAGCATGCCCAGCCCGCCCACGGGCATCTCCATCTCGTTGGGACGGATGTTCGTCAGACGGTAGCCGGGGTGGACCGAGACGAGCTTCTTGCCCAGGCCCGGGCGAGCGCCCTCGGCCAGCAATTCCTTCGTCCCGATCTGCGTCGGGCGGAAATAGAACTTGGGCGCAAGCAGCTCCTTGGTCTGGATCGCGACCGCCTTGCCCGCACCGTCTTCAAGCAGACGCGTCAGCCTGATCGGTTTGTCTGCGTCCGTTTTAACGACCTGCACCAAGCTCAACGGCTGCCAGCCCTTCTCAAGCGTGACCGGCTTCTTGCTGGTGACCGTCTGCCCGCCGATCGTGAACGTCACCGCCGCCTTGGTGTTGAGGTCGAACGTGTACTTGCCCGTGTGATGGATGTTGATCCAGCCGGACCACTCGGCGATGTACCGGCCGGTGATCTCCTCGCCGGAACGGTCGATGATCGCCTGGTTGTCTTCGAAGACCGCGTCCTGCTTCACCGCGACGCCGGGCACGGTGAAGTCCACGTTCGCCGACGCGCCGGGCTGCACCACGAGCCTGGCGTTTTTCTTGTTGAAGTTGTCACCGATCCAGTAGATCTGCAGCCGAAGCCCGGGCTCGGTATCCAGGCCGCCGGTGTCAGGCCCATCCTGCGCCCGGATCGGCGTGGACAGGCAGACCAGCGCGCAAACCATCACAAGCAGAAAAACAGGTCGAAAACCATGCATCGCGTCGCTCCTTGTATCGCTTCGCCGTTTGAGAAGGTGGTGTTCAGTATACAGAGTGGGGTCGGTGAACCCGTGTTACACGCTCGGCACATCAACCGCCGGGTGCCGTGGGTAACATCACAAACACTCACCCAAACAACCCTTGCTGGCCGACCGGCTCTGTGCAGCGCTCGCCCTCGTTGCCCGCCTTGTTCACGTACGTGCTCACCGGCCAGGCGACCATCTCGTCGGCGGGGAACGGCCGGAGCAGCGCCGCCGCCTGTTGCGCGTCCTGCTGGTCCGCATCCAACCACGCGTCGTAATCGCTCGGCGGCAGGATCACCGGCATCCGGTCGTGCAAATCCGCCATCATTTCGTTGGGCGCGCACGTCAGGATCGCGCACGTCTCAAGCTCATTACCCGCCGGGTCCTGCCACCGCTCCCACAGCCCCGCCAGGCCGAACGCCTCGACGCCGGGCACGGTGATGTGGTGCGGCCGCTTGGTCTTGCTATCGATCTTCTTCCACTCGTAAAACCCCGAGCAAGGCACGATGCATCGGCGGTACTTCATCGCCCCACGGAAGCCGGGCTTTTGCGCCGCGGTTTCCGACCGAGCGTTGATCATGCGGTAGCCGATCTTCGGGTCCTCCGCCCAGCCGGGCACCAGGCCCCAGCGCACGTGCTCGATGCGCCTGCCCGTCGGCGTTTCCCGGACAACGAGTACCGGCGTCCCGGGAGCGATGTTGTAGCGCGGGACGATCAGGCCCGCGCCCTCGACGTGCAGCGCATGAAACAGCTCGGCCAGCCGGCCCGCCTCGGTCTTGAGTTGGTAGCGTCCGCACATGCTTTAACAGCATAAACAATAGCCGGAGACCTACGGGCGCCGGACGCGAAAGCGGTTGCGTGTGGTGACAACCCGCATGTGCTCGTGTCCGGCGCCCGTAGACCGCCGGCTATTTCAAAGTGCTGACGATCGACCCGCTCACGCCCGCGACATGTACTCGCCCGTATCCGTGTTGACCTTGATCCGGTCGCCGATGTTGATGAACTCGGGCACCTTGACGATGAGCCCGGTCTCGGTGGTCGCTTCTTTCATGACGCTGGTCGCGGTGGCGTTCTTGATGCCCGGCGGCGCGTCGGTGACTTCGAGCTCGACCTGACTAGGCAGTTCGATTGACAGGCACTGGCTCTCGTGGTGCAGGCCGACGATGCGTTCGTTGGGCTTGCAGTACTTCAGCGAATCGCCGAGCACGTCCTCGGGCAGGGTGGTCTGTTCGAAGGTCTCGCAGTCCATGAAGATCGCTCCGGAGCCGTCGGAGTAGAGGTACTCGAGTTCGCGGCGGTCGAGGTTGACGCCGTCGACCTCGTCGTTGGAGCGGAAGCGTTTTTCCTGGACGCTGCCGGTCTTCATGGACTTGATCTTGGCCTGGACGAACGCGCCGCCCTTGCCGGGCTTGACGTGTTCGGTCTTGGTGACGATCCAGATCTGGCCGTCCTGGTTGATGGCCTTGCCGGGCTTGAGGTCGTTGGCTTTCATGGCGGTTTTCGCAGGGGATAGAGGGTCGTTCGAGCGGAGCATTGTAGTGGGATCGCCCGAACTGGCAACGCGGCGGGCACGCGCGTTTGTCGCCCGCGCCGGCCCGACATAGGCTTGCCGATCATGAACGCCCCCGGCGAGGAACAACCCGTTACGCAGCCTTTCGAGCAAGCACGGCAGGTGGGCACGGTCGAGCTGGACCGTTACTGCGCCGCGTGCGGCTACAACCTGCGCCAGCAGGCGATCCGCCGAGACCCCGCGACGAGGCTGCTGCTGTGCCAATGCCCCGAGTGCGGGGCGTTCGAGCCGGCCAACACGCTGACGACGGCGACGCGCGGCTGGTTCCGCGGGCTGGTCGTGTTCGCCTGGCTCGTGTGGCTGGTGCTTTGGCTGAACCTCGTCGGCTGGTCGGTGTTCGGCGTCACGGCGTTGGCCGTCGTGTCGGGCGACACCCGCCAGCAATGGGTCGAGATCGAAAACGTCAACCCGAACGACCTCGTCGAAAACGACGCGATCAAAAACTACCGCCAGCAAGTTAGTCAACACAACGCCGCCGGGCACGCCGGGCCGATGAGCTTTTACAAGAGCAACGCCATGGCCCTGCGCCCGATGCGCAGCGATGACAAGTGGGTCCTCGGGCTCTGCATCGCGCTGGCCGCGGCGATCGGCGGCGTCATGACCACAATCACCGCCGTCGCGATCCCGCACTGGCCACGCTGGGGCTACGTGCTGTTCGCCTGCGCCTGGCCGTTGGTCGGGGTCTTCATCTTCCACGCCCTCATCTGGCCCGAACTCTACGACTGGCGGATCGTCACGGTCGGCTTGATGCAATGGCACCTGCGCTGCGCGATCACGATCCAGACGACCGCGCTCGCGACGAGCCTGCTCGCGGTCTGGCTGGGCCGGCCGGTCGCGCGCGGGGTCATCCGCCTCATCGTCCCACCCAACCGGCGCGGCGCGTTCGCGTACCTCTGGCTGGCCGACGGCAAGACGCAGCCGAAGACGGCCTAGTTTTTCTTGCCCCCTCTCCCTCTCAGGGAGAGGGTTGGGGTGAGGGTCCAGCTTTGTACTAACAGTAAAACAGGGAACAGGGCTTGGTTTGTTGAACGCCCCACCCTCATCCCCCGCCTTCTACCTGAAATGGAGAAGGAGCCCGAGCCGCCGAAGACGGTTTAGTCTTCGCCTTCGCCCTCGGCGTTCTTCATCACCTCGCGCAGCACCATCGTCGCGTACGCGCCGCGGGGCAACTCGAAGCTCGTCTTGATGTACGGGCCGTGCTCGTCGGCGCCGCCCTCGACGTCCGGGTCCTTGAGGATCACGCGCAGCGGGCGACGCCGACCCTCGGCCGCCGATTTCGGGTCGTTGGGCGGGCCGGCGAGTTGCGCTTCGGTCACACCGGTTTTCGCCAGCGCCTCGGCCTCGATCCGGCCCGGCTCGCCCGACGCACGCGGCATCTCGACGCCCCACAGCGGGCCCGACGGCGACACCAGCCCCTGCTCGACCCGGCCGCCGGGCGCGTTGTCCTGCTCGTACGTCGACTCGTCCACGCCGAACGTCGCGCGCGAGTCGTGCTTCCACGCCAGGTCGCCGGGCAACAGCTTATCGAACGTCCCGGCCGACACGCGCTCGTGCAGCACATCATTGAACACCGCCGACTGCCACGCCGAGACGAGGAACGCGCGCTGGCTGGCGTCCATCATCAGCACGGCCCGCTCCGCGTCCTTGCCCTGCCGGAGCGCGTCGAGGAGCTGCCGGTCGTAACGCAAGGCCTTGGGCCAGACCGCGAGCGCGCCGGCGTAGTCGCCCGCCCGGTAGCGCTCGCGGCCCTGGGCGATGTACTGCGACTCGGTCGGCGATTCAGTGCCGAGCATCTCGTCGAGCACGGTCTGGTACTCGCCGAGCAGCAGCGCCCTGCCCGTGACGTGCGAGTTCTGTCGGTAGCCGAAGCGCTGGTCGCCGACGTAGTTCGGCACGCCGCGCTTTTCGAGCACGTCGAGCACGGCCTTGGCGCGGACGACGTGCGTCGGTTCGACGTTTCGGGCGCGGATGACGAAGCGATTGCCGCCGTGGTGCCCGCGCTTGATCTTGTTCGTGTGCCGGGCGGTCCAGAGCACCTTGATGCGCGGCTGGTGCGTGTTGATCCGATCGATGCCCTGCGCGACGATGTAGTCCTTCACGCCCGGCAGCCAGAGCGAGAGGTGCTGCCGCGTCACCGCGTGCTTGTCCTTTAGGCCGGCGTAGCCGATGTTCCGCCGATGCATGTGCATCGCGCGCGCGATGCGGTGCACCGCGTCCATCGTCGTCAGCCCGTTCTTCTCGATGAACAGGTACACGTGCTCGCCCTCGCCACATGGCTCGTACAGCGGCTGCTCCTCGACGAGGAAATCCTCCGGGCGCTGCTTGAGCGTCCCGCCAACGCCCGGCAGGTCGGGGGTGAGGTATGCGAGTGAGTCGGTAGCGGGCATGGCTTGGTGCCAAGGGCCTAAGGCCCATCGGGTTGGCGTTTACAAATCGTTCACAGACCACGCACCAGCTTACCGAGCGCGGTGCCCGCCAGCGCGTTGGCCAGCCGTTGGTCGGCGGTGAGCATCACCGCGTTTGCCTTCACCGCTAACGCGAGATACAGGCAGTCGTAGACGCTGCGATTGGCTTGGACCGCAAGCTCGAGCGCAAGGCCGACCAAGTCGGCCGACGCAGTGATGAGCATCGGCAATTGCAGCATGTCTTGAAGCATCGACTCGGCGGCATCGCAATGCAGTTCTTCTCGCCTAACGTACTTCCAGAGGATGTTGCCCGCTTCGGACCAGATCAGGTCCGGGGCCAGCAATTGCTCGGCCTTCTTCACCGCGTTGACGGCGCGGCGGGACCCGTCCTCGTTGATGTACAGCTTGATCAGGACGCTCGCGTCCAGCACCACCGCGCTCATCGGTCCCGGTCCTCGCGCAGGGCCTTAGCGCTATCGGTTGAACGCTTGCCCAGCTTCTTACGCCACCCCGCGGCGGACGCAAGGGCCTCGTCCAGCGACCGGCCGGCGGCCCGCTCAAGGATGCCCTTGGTCTCGGCCTGCAGCGACCGGCCCGACGCCTTTGCGCGGCGCTTGAGCCGTTCGAGCACCTCGGGGTCGAGATTGCGGATAAGTAGATCGGGCATAGCGAAGCTCCCAGGCGTGTTCCTGTGGAATTATATCATTTTGATATCAATCGGCAAAAAACGTGGCATAAAATAGAAAAACCTCGATGCCCGGCAGGTCGGGGGTGAGATACGCGAGTGAGTCGGTGGCGGGCATGGCAGAGTCGCTATACGCAAAAGACATCGGTAGGACAGGCATTCTTGCCTGTCGATCGGCATAGCCGAATCAATCACAATAAGACCCTCGGTCTTATGACAGGCAGGAATGCCTGTCCTACCTGTCAATCCTCCGGCGCCCCATCCGCCAGCATGTCGCGAAACGCCTTGTTCAGCTTCAGCGTCAGCGGCCCGGGCTTGCCTTCGCCTTCGCCGAAACCGATCTTGCGCTGATCGATCTCGGTCACGGCGATGACCTCCGCGGCGGTGCCGGTGAGGAACATCTCGTCGGCCGTGTACAAGTCGTGCTTGGTCAGGTCGGCCTGATCAACGCCGATGCCTGATCTCCCCGCGAGGTCGATCACGAGGTTGCGCGTGATGCCTTCGAGGATGCCCGCGTGCAGGGGCGGGGTCACAAGCCGGCCGCGGCGGGCGATGAAGAGGTTGTCGCCGGTGCACTCGGCGACGAAGCCGAGCGAGTTTAGCATGACCGCTTCGAGGCAGCCGGCGTCGATCGCCTCGATCTTCGCGAGGATGTTGTTGAGGTAGTTGTTGCTCTTGATGCGCGGGGACAGTGCCGCGGGGTGGTTGCGCGTCACCGAGCTGGTGATCACGCGCATGCCGTTGTCGTAGAGCTCTTGGGGGTAGAGCTTGATGTCGCAGGTGATGACGAAGACGCTGGGCCTGGGCGAGAGGAAGGGGTTGAGCCCCATCGACCCGACGCCGCGTGTCGCGCACAGGCGGATGTAGCCGTCGGCCCGGCCGTTGACGGCGAGCGTTTCGCGGACCGCGCTTTCGATCTCGGCCATCGTGTACGGCAGCGTCAGGCGGATCGCCTTGGCCGACTCGAAGAATCGCTTGAGGTGGGTCTGGAGCTTGAGGACCTTGCCGTTGTAGGACCGGATGCCCTCGAAGACGCCGTCGCCGTACAAGACGCCGTGGTCCATGACCGAGATCGCGGCCTGCTCGATGGGTACGAGTCGGCCGTCGAGCCAGACCTGGCCCATGTCGGCCAGGGGCGTGGTGTTGGGCGCGCCCTCGTGGGCGGTGCTGGGCCGGCTTCCGGCGGCGGGTTCGGTGGGTGTGCGGGTCACGGCGGGGCCTCGGGTGCGGGTCTGCGATGAATTATACGATGGATCGCGATCGGCCCGCGTCGGGATTGCAGGGGATGCTTGGCCTCGCTACAATGTGCGGCTCGACCCAACGACAGCAACGCCGGGCAATCACCGGCCCAGCCCCCTACCGGAGCACGCCATGTACGCCGTGATCGAAGACAGCGGGACCCAGATCAAGGTCTCGGAAGGCGACATCATCAAGATCGACTGCCGCGAATTGGCGGACGACGCCGCGACGGTCACGTTCGACCGCGTGATGCTTATCGGCCCCGGAACTGACGGCGAAGGCGACGCGAAGATCGGTTCGCCGTACGTGGATGGCGCGACCGTCCAGGCCGACATCCTCGAAGAGGGCCGTGACGACAAGATCGAGATCTGGAAGAAGCGTCGCCGCAAGGGCTACGTCCGCCACAAGGGCCACCGCCAAGGCTTTGTGCGGGTGAAGGTCACCGGCATTACCGGGTGAACTGATTGCGTTCTTTGTGGTGCTAAGCCCCGCGCATCCGTGGGGTTTTTTCATGGGCCCAACAGGATCGATTAGGCTGTAGTCATGACCCGAACCGCGAGTTGGCTAGTCCCGCTCGGATTTTCCTTGCTTGGCCTGCCGCCTCTCGCATTGGGGCTTCGCTGGTTACAGCTGTTTATCTTTACAGACTATCGCCATCTACATCGCCCGATCATGATACCGCTGGGCGTGATGACTACCCTGGCAGGCCTGTTCATCATTGTGATGCCCTGGCTCATTCGAGCATGGCTTGTCAGACGAGGAGCAGGATAATGCGGATCTACGCTTGGGTCATGCTGTCCATGGCGAGCTTGCTGGGTGCCTGCCATACCCCCACGATGCAAGCCCAGCCCGCCGAATCGAACAACCGCTACAACGTGCTGTTCATCGCGGTGGACGACCTTCGGCCCGAGTTGGGTTGCTACGGCGTCGATTACGTCCGCACGCCGAACATCGACAAGCTCGCCGGCACCGGCGTCCTGTTTAAGCAGCACTTCGTCATGATGCCCACCTGCGGGGCGTCGCGGTACGCGCTGTTGACCGGGCGTGACTCGATGAAGAGCAAGGGCACGCACAACGGCGCGTTTTACACCGGCGGCGCGGCGCTCAAGCAGGAAACGCTGCCCGGCGCTCAGTCGCTGCCCGAGTTGTTCAGACGCTCGGGCTATCGCACGGTCCTGATCGGCAAGGTCTCGCACACCGCCGACGGCAAGGTCACCGCGTACAACGGCTCGGGCGACAAACGCCCCGAACTGCCCAACGCCTGGGACGACTTCGCGACGCCCTACGGCCCGTGGCAACGCGGCTGGGGGGTCTTCTTCGCCTACGCCGACGGCAAGCACCGCGAAGACGGCGGCGGGCACCGCGACCTGATGCAGTTCACCGTCGAGCAAGACACCGACCTGCCCGACGGGCTCATGGCCGAGGCCGCGATCGACAAACTCAAAGCGCTAAAAGAACGTGACGAGCCGTTCTTCTTAGGGCTCGGCTTCTTCAAGCCGCACCTGCCGTTCGTCGCGCCAAAGCGCGACTGGGACGCCGTGGACAAGTGGGACGTCCCGACGCCCGCCTTCCGCGAGGGGATCGAGACCGCTTACTACAACGGCGGCAACGGCGAGTTCTACGGCTACAAGATGGGCTGGGAAAAGACCAAGCCGCTCGCGCTCGAGGACGCGATGCAAGCCAAGCGCGGCTACCTCGCCTGCGTCCGCTATGTCGATCGGCAGATCGGCAAGGTGCTCGACGCGCTGGAGGAAGAAGGCCTGGCCGACAACACCGTCGTCGTGCTCTGGGGCGACCACGGCTGGTTCCTCGGCGAGGCCGCGATGTGGGCCAAGCACACCACGCTCGAAACCGCGGTACACGCCCCGCTGATCATCCGCGCCCCGGGCGTCGGCAAAGCCGGCGTCAAGACCGACGCGCTCGCCTCCACCATCGACCTGTACCCCACGCTCCTGGATCTGTGCAAGCCGAGTTTCACTCGGACCGAGCACGAACTGGACGGCGTCAGCCTGGTGCCGGTCCTGACGGGCGAGAAAAACGGCGTGCGCGAGATCGTGCCCAGCTACTGGCGCGGGGCGACGAGCCTGCGCAGCTCGACACACCGGGTGGTCTACAAGTCGCAGCGCGGCGCGCCGACCCACGTCGAGTTGTACGACCTCACCAAACCCAACGGCGCATGGATCGATGTCATCAAGCAGCAGCCGAACGCGGCGGTGCTGGAACACCTGCCCGATCGATAAGCCCATGCCCGACGCCCCCCGCCTGTACACCGACCTCGCCCGCCTCTGGCCGCACCTCAGCCCGCCGGAGCATTACGCCGCGGAGTCCGAAGCGCTCTGCGAGTTGATCCTCGATGCGCTCGGCGAACCGCCCGCCGGTCAACGCTGGTCCGTCCTCGAACTGGGCGCGGGCGGCGGGCATTCGGCGGTCCACCTCAAAGAACACTTCGACGTCACCGCCGCGGACCTGTCGCCGCAGATGCTCGAGCTGTGCCGCACGCTCAACCCCGAGGTGCCGACGGTCCTTGGCGATATGCGCGACATGCGCTTAGAAAAGACCTTCGACGCCGTACTCATCTGCGACGCGATCGACTACATGCTCACCGAGGACGACGCCGTCGCCACGTTCAAGACCGCCGCGGCGCACCTCCGGCCCGGCGGGGTCGTGCTCGCCGCGCCGACCTACACGCGCGAGACCTTCGTCGATGGCGACGTCGCCGACGACGGCACCGACACCATGGACCAAGCCGCGCAGCGCGACGAAAAGGCACCCGGCGTCACGTACTTCACCTTCGTCCACGACCCCGACCCGTCCGACACGACCTTCGAGATGATCCTGCTGTACCTGATCCGCGACGCGGAGACACGGGCCGTCGAGGTTGTCGAAGACCGTCACGCTTGCGGGCTGTTCTCGATTGAGCAGTGGCGGGCGATGATGGTCCGCGCGGGGCTCGACGCCGAGGCCCTCGCCGAGCGGCGGGACGGCGCAGACGGCCCTACGGGCGGCGGCGGAGACGATCACGCCCCGTCGGCCGACGCGGCCGCGGCGTGGGCGGTGTTGTTCCGCGGGGTGAAGCCGGGCTGAGCGGGGGTTAGCACGGCAATGGCCGGGCCCGGTAATGACGCGGTTCTGTGTCGTCTGTTGGTGCTGGGATCGGCGCGGTCGTGCACACGCCGGCGTGGGGTTGGATTGCGTCTCACGAACAACCGAATGGGCCTTCAGGGGGCCGTGTATCTCGACCCGCGCTCACGCCAGGCCCTGGACATGCCGCTCGATTCAACCCAACGCCTGCCCAAACGGACCGATGGCTTGTGGGTCGTCGCGATCCTCTCGCTGGTCGGTGTGATCGCGCTGGCCGTCACGGTCGCCGGCTGGTCGGGTGCCGTCGGCGAGCCGGCATCACGCGCCGACCCCGCGTCACACGCGCACCACCACGCCGGGGATACCCACGCCCGCTCGCACGGCGACTTTTTTACGAACCACGGCCTGTACATGCCGCGGACCCACTGCCTCATGAACGAGGCGGGGCGGCCCGACTGGCCCTGGATCCTCCTGCTGATCGGGCTGAGCCTGGGCGTGATCGCCGCGTACGTCCGTATTTATTTGTTCTGGTGCAAGTCTTACTTCGCCGAGGATCCGCGCGACCGCAACCCGAGGCTGATGGACCTGGCGCAGATCTTCCTGTGGTGCGCGGTGTGCGGGTACGCGACCTCGGTGCTCATGTTTTTCTGGCCGGCCTACCGTTTGGTCGCGGTGTGCCTGGTGTTCCTCGCGTTCTGGTCCTGGCGTTTCGCGTTCAACCTCTCGGGCTTCCGCGGCGCGTTCGCGGCCGACCGCTACCGCCGACTGCACGAGCACGACCCGCTCACCGGTTTGTACAGCCGGGCCGCGATCAAGCAGCACCTCGATGACCGCCTGTCGCAGGGTGGCGACGCAGCGCCGACGGTCGCGCTGCTGTTCCTGGACTTCGACCGCTTCAAGCTCGTCAACGACTCGATGGGACACGAGGCGGGCGACAGCCTGCTCAGGCAGATCGCCGGGCGGCTCGAGACCGCGTTTGACGGCGACGCCCGGTTCGAGGAGGCGTCCCTGTTCGTTGGCCGGCTGGGGGGCGACGAGTTCGTTGTCATCGTCGAGGGCTGGTCGGACCGCTGCCTTGTCGGCCAGTTGGCCGATCGCCTGCACGACGCGCTCGCGAACACGTACGTCATCGCCGGCCGGTCCGTGCACTCCTCGGTGAGCATCGGCGTGACAACGAGCGAACACGGCTACGGCTGCGCGGACGAGATGCTCCGCGACGCCGACACCGCGATGTACGCGGCGAAGAACGCGGGCCGGGGCCGCACGTCGTGGTTCGACAAGTCGATGCACGACGCGGTGCGCGACGCGATCGAGCTGGAAAACGACCTGCGCGCCGCGATCGCGCGTGACGAATTGTTCATCGTCTACCAGCCGATCATCGACCTGGACAGCGCGGCGGTCACGGGCTTCGAAGCGCTGATCCGCTGGCGTCACCCGACGCGGGGCCTGGTCCGCCCCGACCAGTTCATCCCGATCGCCGAGGAATCTCAACTGATCCGGGCGATCGGTCGTTGGGTGCTCAGGCAGGCGCTGCAACACCTCGCCGCTTGGCGCGGGCGCTTCGCCGAGGTGAACAACGCCGTGATGAACGTCAACCTCTCGCGCGTGCAGTTCGCCGACCCCGGCCTGACCGACTTCATCGGCCAGACGCTCGCCGAGTTCGATCTACCGGCCGACGCGTTGTGCCTGGAGATCACCGAGAGCACGATCATGCTGGACTACAACCATTCGATCGCGCTGCTGCACCGCTTTCAGGACCTGGGCATCAAGCTCGCGATGGACGACTTTGGGACCGGCTACTCGTCGCTCAGCCGGCTGCACGACTTCCCGCTCGACGCGATCAAGATCGACCGCGCGTTCATCGCCAACCTCACCGGCAACCGGGACTACGCCGCGGTCATCCACGCCATCACCGCGCTGGCGGGCAACCTGGGCTTCTCCGTCGTCGCCGAGGGCGTCGAGACCCACGAGCAGATCGCCGAGCTCCAGGCGTTGGCGTGTCACAAGGGCCAGGGCTACCTGTTCCACAAGCCCGCCGAGCCGCCGATCATTGAAGCCTACCTCTCCGACAGGCAGGCTAAGGCGGCGAGCGCGTAACCGGCGGGCCTCCAAAACGTGTGCGTTGTTCGCCCGACGATTGACCGGTACCCCGGGGTTGCGGTATACCTCCGCTTGATCCCCTTTACTCCGGGCCCGGCCATGACCACGCTTCTTCCCGCAGACCTGCAGACCGTGCAGCAACACTACGACGCTGGCCGGTACCTCCAGGCCTACGAGGCCTCGCAGGCGATCGGCCCGCTGGCGTCGTGGCGCGGCGCGGCGGGACGGGTTCTCGCGGGCCGGCTGGCGGGCAACCTCGGCTCGGGGCGGTTGGCCCAGGCGCTGCACATGCTCGCGTACCGCGAGCACCCGAGCGACTCAGACGCGGTGTACTTTCGCGCCCAGGCGCAGCTGTCGCGCTGGGGCCCGTACTTCACCCTGCGTTGGATCGACCGCCTCGGCGAGGTGCGGTTCGACGACCCGGGCCGACACGCCGAGTGGGTCGCGCTGCAGGCGCGATGCCACGCGCTGCTGCGCGACCGCGAGCGGGCGGACCGGGACCTGGCCGAGGCGCTGTCGATCGCGCCGGGCCGGCGGTGGCTGGCGGTCGAGCGGGCGGGCGTGTGCGAGTACACCGACCGATACGAAGAGGGGTTGGACGTGATCCTCGACTGCCTGGAGTCGAACCCGGGCTACCGCCCGGCGTTGCAGTCGGCGACGCACCTGCTCAACCTCTCCGGGCGGACCGACGAGGCGATCGACCTACTCGAAGGCGCCTCGTCCCGGCTCGAAGCGGGCGCGCTGCACTGCCAACTCGGCTCGCTGTACCACCAGGAACAACGCAACGCCCAGGCCCGCGAGCAGTACGAGCTGGGCGCGAAGAAGATGCCGCTGCTGGACAAGCGCACCGGCGACGCGTGGCTGGCGCGCATCCGCAGCGACCTGGCCAGCGCCTTCGGCGAGCCGGACGAGGCGCTGCGCCTGCTCGAAACGATCCCCGACCACCACAAGGGCCACTTCCACAAGCGCGTCGAGGCGTCCCTGCGCGACCGCCCCGCCGACGCGAAGCGAGAACTGCTGGACCTGCCTTTCATCCGCCAGCACTACCGCACCTGCGCCCCGGCGACGCTGGCGATGATCGCACGGTTCTGGGATCGACCGGCCGAGCACATGGAGATCGCCGACGCGATCTGCTTCGACGGCACGCCCTACCACGCCGAGCGACAGTGGGCCGAGGAGGCCGGCTACCTCGTCGCCGAGTTCACCGTGGATTTCGCCTCGACCAAGGCGCTGATCGACCGCGGCGTGCCGTTTACCTTCTCCACCGTCGAGCCGGGCAACGGCCACCTGCAGGCGGTCGTCGGCTACGACCAGACGCGCAACACACTGCTGCTGCGCGACCCGTTCTACCCGACGACCGGCGAGGTGCTCGCCGAGTCGCTGGAGGAGCGTTACGGACCGTACGGCCCGCGCGGCATGCTGCTCGTCCCGCCGGACCGCGCCGACCTGATCGACGGGCTTGATCTGACCGACCGCGCGCTGTGGGAACAGACCCATGCCGCCCGCGCCGCGCTGATCACGCACGACCGAGACACCGCGGTACGGACGATCGAAGCCATGCGCGACCAAGCCCCGACCGCGACGCTCACACTCAACGCCGAGCTGTCCCTGGCCGACTACGACAACGACGCGGACGCGCGCTCGCGCCTGGTCGAGGCGCTGATCGAGCGTTACCCCAAGTGCCCGGCGATCGTGCCTCGCCGGTTGGACTGCATGTCCGAGCGCGGGCTTCGGCACGAACGGCTGGCGCTGTTGCGCGAGGCGTGCGACCGGGAAGACGCGTCGGCGCTCTTGATCCACCGGCTGGCGGAAGAGCTGGCCGAGGACGCGCGCGAAGCGGGCCGGGCCGAGTGGCACCTACGCCGGCTGATCCGCTCGAACCCGCGTAACGCCGACGCCTACAACTCGCTGGCGAACATGCTGTGGGCGCGGGACGAGCGGCGCGAAGCGGCCCGGCTGTACCGCTACGCCGCGTGCATCGAAGACACGCGCGAGCACCACGCGCTCACGCTGTTCCGCGCGATGCGACACTTCCGCGAAGAGGACGGCGTGCTGAACTTGCTCGCCGACCGCTTCGATCGGATGGGCGACAAGGACGCGGGCCCGGCCCGGACGCTCTACGAAGCGCACCGGCTGATGGCCCGGGCGGACCTGGGTTTCGAGGTGCTCGACCGGGCGATCGAACGCCGGCCCGACGACGGCGCGCTGATGCTTTTCGCCGCGCGCGAACGCAGCGCGTTCGGCCAGCAGGAACGCGCCGCGGGGTTACTCGAGCAAGCCCGCACGCGCAGCCGGCACCTCGACTGGCAACGCACCGCGGCGACGCTGGCCGAAGACGCCGGCCGGCTGGCCGAAGCGCGCGACCACTGGTGGGCGGTCATCGAACGCTCGCCGCTGGACCTGTACGCGCACGCGCGGTGGTGCGGGCTGACCCGGCGGATCGAGGGCCACGAAAAAGCCGTCGCGCATATGCGCGCGATGGTCGAGCGCTTCCCGCACCACTGGGACCTGCAGCGCGACCTGTACGTCGAGCTCAGCGACCACGACCGCGACGCCGCGCTGCCGCTGTTGCGTCAGCTCGTCGAGCGCCTGCCCAACAACGCCTGGGCGTGGCGCGAGCTGGCGTTCCTGGTCGTCGAGATGCCCGATGGGCTCGAAGAAGCGAAGCACGCGATCGATCGCGCCAAGGCGCTCAACCCCGACTCGCCGGGCATGTACAACCTGCTGGGCCGGCACGCGGAATTGACCGGCGACACCGCGGGCGCGATCCGCGCGTACCGCGAGTCGATCCGCCTGGACCCCGACGGCTCGTACGCCATCGAACGGCTCATCGAGCAGTACGACGACCGCGCCGGCCGACGCGACGCGATGCGCGCTGTCCTCGACGAGCTCACCAGGCAGGTCACGTTCGGCGAGGGCGTGCTCACCTACCAGCGCGTCGCCGGCCGGGCGCTGACCCAAGACGAGCTGCTCGCGGACCTGCGCACCGCCTGCGACGAACGCCCGGACCTCTGGCAGGTGTGGGCGGCGCTGATCGACCAGCTGCTGCTGTCGGACCAGCCCGACCACGCCGCCGACGCGGCCAAACAAGCCACCGAGCGTTTCCCGCTGGTGCCCAACGTCTGGTTCCGACGGGCCGAGGTGCACCGCGTCCGCCTCGAGCCCGACGAGCAGGTCCGCTTCCTCGAAGAAGCGCTGCGCATCGCGCCGGACTACCCCGCCGCCGTCATCGACCTCGCCGCCGCCTACGAACACACCGCCCGGCCCGACGACGCCGAGCAGGTGCTGCGCCGCGCGCTGGACCGCGAACCCCGCAGCGTCCGCTTCCACGCCCAGCTCGCGGACCTGTACTGGCACACCGGCCGGCCCGAGCCCGCGCTGTCGCACATCGACCAGGCCATCCGCCTGGCCCCCGACGACTACCGCTGCTGGGGCCGGATCATCGACTGGTCCGCGCGCGTCGGCGACAAGCAGGCCCCCGCCGAACTCGCCCGCGCCCTCACGCAAGAGCGCCCCGCCGACCCCAACATCTGGATCACCCTCGCCGAGGTCCTCAACCAGCCGCGCGACCTGGACGAGCGCCTCGCCGCGATCGACCGCGCCCTGTCCCTGGACCCGCGTTTGCCCGAGGCCTACGACCTCAAGGCCCGCGTCCTGGTCAGCGCGCACCGCTACGACGACGCGCTCGAGGCGTGCGACCCGCCCGCGTTCGCCGGCCGGCCGCCTTTCAACCTCCGCGGCCGCGCCTGCTGGATCGAGCACCGCCGCGGCAACACCGACCACGCCATGCAAGCCATGTGGCGCATCATCGACGAGGAGCCCACCTACCTGTGGGCGCTCAAGGAACTGATCGAATGGTGCCACGACGCGGGCGACTTCGACGGCCAGGTGCGCGCCGCGGGCCTGCTCATCCAGGCCGACCCCAACGACCACGTCGCGCTGGGCTACCGCGCCTTCGCGCGCATGAACCAGTCGTCGGCGAACGGGATCAGCAGCGCCCGCCGAAACGAGCTCCGCGCACAGGCCAAAGCCGACTTCAGCAGAGCCGTCGCCCTCAACCCCGGCTACGACTACGGCGCCGACCGGCTGTTCAACCTCCACCTCGAAGACAACGAGCTCGACCAAGCCCAGCAAGTCCTCGACCGCTGCGGCGAGTTCATGGAGGCCGACGCCCGGCTCGCGATGCGCGTCGCGCTCGCCAGCAAGCGCGGTGACAAGCAAGCGGCCGAGCGCGCCCTCCGCGAGCTGTGCGCGCTGCCGTCCGACGAGGCATGGGCTTACCAATACGCCTACGACTTCGCGCACAAGCTCGGCGTCGCCGAGCCGGCGATCCTTGAGATGAGCCGGCAGCCGGGCGCGAACCCGCTGGTCGGCATGCTGCTCGTGCGCCCGCTGGTGGACCGCGGGACCTGGCCCACCGCGGCCAAGCGATGCAAGATGCTGCGCGATTGGCCCGAGGGCTGGGACAAGGCCGCGACCTACCTGCTCGAAGCGATCGCCCAGCGCGGCAGCCAGACGCACCACCGCAAGCTGCTCGCGTCGTTCTACAAGCAAAACCGCCAGCGCCTGCGCGACGCGCCCGACGCTTGGAACGCCGCGATCTACGCGCTCGCCAGCATGGACCTGTCCTTCCCGGTCATCGAGCTGTTCGCCGGCTGGCAACAGCGCGACGACCTCGAGCCCTGGATGCTATGCAACCTCGCCAACGCCTACCTCACGCTCGGCCAACTCGACCGCGCGTACGAGGTCGTCGCCGCCGCGCTCGACATGCCGCCGGACCACTCGCGACCCAACCACCTGATCGACCTGGCCCACCTGCTGGCGCTGCGCGGCGACGCCCGGGGTGCGAAGCAGGCCCTGGACCAGGTCATCGTCGAGCAGATGCCCGACTTCTACCAACACGCCTACCACCTCGCCCGCGCCCTGTCCGACGCCCGGCTTGCCCCCAACCCCGCCCAGGCCCGCGCAACCGCCCGCCAGCACCTGGCCAACGCAAAGGCGTGCTTCCCGCACTGGCGCCAGAACATCGGCCAGCGCCGCTGCTACCGGCGCGTCGTCCGCGCCCTGGGCCCGACCGGCGGGCTCGTCGGCCGGGCGCTGGCGCTCTCCCGCCTGCTCGCGTCGTAATCGCAGGCATCGGCAGATCGTTATAACACCATGCAATCCGTTTCTCCGTAGCACCGGATGTGAATCCGGCGCCGGCCTTGGTAACGAGCGTCTCGAGCACCGCATTGACATGCGGTGCCGAAGCGTCATCACGCGATTCGCTCTAGAGCGCCCTCAACCCACCCGTAGCGCATTCGGCGCTTGTTAGGTGTTGCGCGATTGGCCCGACTCGTGTAGCTTTTGTGTTGGATGTTCTTTA